>JARBUD010000017.1 GCA_029239875.1 Xanthobacteraceae bacterium
CCATTGTCCAATATTCCCCACTGCTGCCTCCCGTAGGAGTCTGGGCCGTGTCTCAGTCCCAGTGTGGCTGATCATCCTCTCAGACCAGCTACGGATCGTCGCCTTGGTGCGCCTTTACCACACCAACTAGCTAATCCGACGCGGGTTCATCCAATGGCGATAAATCTTTCCCCTTGCGGGCACATACGGTATTAATTCCAGTTTCCCGGAGCTATTCCGTACCATTGGGCAGATCCCCACGTGTTACTCACCCGTCTGCCACTCACCTTGCGGTGCGTTCGACTTGCATGTGTTAAGCCTGCCGCCAGCGTTCGTTCTGAGCCAGGATCAAACTCTCAAGTTGAATGAGAATTAATCCGGCAATCATCGTCGCTTGCACTCAAAACCTCTGACGAGGTCGAGACCTCACCGCTCTCTTCTCAGAGATCGGGGCCTCTTTGAGTAGAAACGTATGACACCGTACCTCATCCGACTTTCCTTTGCCCGAAGGCTCGGGAAAGTCCGCAAGGACTCCGCCGTCCACGTTTCTCTTTCTTCCTATTAACCTGTCAAACAGCCGAGGCGCCGAGCGCCCCACGGAACCGGATGGTTCCATATAAGGAGCCGAAGCTCCCATTCAAGGCCGAAGCCTCTCTATATACTCTTACGTTGACCCGAAGGCCACCGTCGGGATTTTCATCCCTCACCCTATGGGTTACACCCTTAGAGCAACCGACACCTCTTCGTCCGGCGACTGCCGGTCGTTTGAGCGACCATCTCGTCGAGAGGAGCTTCAGAGGAGCGCCGAACCCGCCGTTGCGGTGGCGCCGCGTCGATGGGCGCTTTATAGGGGGAGCCCCTCGGATCTGTCAACGGCCTTTTTTCAGAAAAATGACAAGGCGACGACGCTGTTGATAACTAGGAAGAAATGCTGACCTATCAATGGGTTAGTATTTCTGACCCATTCTTTGGGGCCTGCGGGAGCCCAATGAATCCGTCGTTCGGCAGCGAAATTTTTCGCCCCCTTCCCGCTCCGCCGGAGGCCCTGCCAAGGGGCCGAAAACCCCTCCAAAAGAGCCTCCGATCAAGGCGCCGTCTGGCTTTGACCGGCCTCTTTCGGCCCCTCGCCCTCAGTGATCCGACAGCACGACGTCGTCCGACCACTCGCCTTCGACCTCCTTCACGATCGCCTGGCCGCAGATCACCCGCCCCTTCAGCGGGTCGAAGGTGAGCGTCGGGTCGCCGTGCAGCTGCCAGCCCTTGTTCAGCGCGGCGGAGACGCGCTTGCAGAAGGAGACGTCGTCCGGCCCGGTCAGATAGCGGTAGAGCTTCATGGTCTTTCCTCCTTCAGCCGCGCGCGGCGATGGCGTCGGCCAGCGCCACGGTCTTGCGGGCGATGTCGGCATGCATGCGCTCGACCATCCGCCCCTCGATCTGCACGACGCCCTTGCCGGCGTTTTCCGGCCGGTCGAACAACGCGATCAGCGCCCGCGCCTCCTCCACCTCGGCCACCGGGGGCGAGAAGGCGGCGTTGCAGGCCTCGATCTGGCTGGGGTGGATCAACGTCTTGCCGTCGAAGCCGAGCTCGGCCGCCTGCGCGCATTCCCGCGCGAAGCCGTCGAGGTCGCGGAAATTGTTCCACACGGCATCGAGGATGCCGACGCCCCCCGCCCGCGCCGCCAGGACGCAATGCGACAGCCAGGAGAGCATGGGCGCTCGCCCGGGCACGATGCGCGTGCCGGTCTCCTTGGAAAGGTCGTTGGTGCCAAGCGCCAGTACGGCGAGCCGCGTGACCGGGTTGCGCGAGGCGAGCGCTATGTCGGGTGCCTTGAGCACGGCCATCGGCGTCTCGATCATCGCCCACACCCTCAGCGCGGAGGCGGCGCCGAGCGTATCCAGCCGATGGCCGATGGCGATCAGCGTCTCCGGATCGGAGATCTTCGGCACCAGCACCGCGTCCGGCCCTGTCCCTTGCGCGCTGGCACGCGCGACGAAGGCGAGATCGGCCTCGAACCAGGGCGTGTCGGGCGCGTTCGTGCGCACCACCACTTCGCGCGGGCCGAAGCCGCCCTCCTTCAGCGTCGCCGCAATCTGCTCGCGCGCGTCCGCCTTCGCCTCCGGCGCCACCGCATCCTCGAGGTCGAGCACGAGGGCGTCGGTCGGCAGGCTGCGCGCCTTCGAAGCGGCACGGGCGTTCGAGCCCGGCATGAACAGCACGCTGCGGCGCGGTCGGACGATTGTGGGCATGATTCACTCGGCTAATTGGCAGGAATGAAGGATGAGCCTATCCCGCTGAAGGACAGGCTGCCAATCGGTCACGCGCCGCCAACCGGCGGCGCTTCAGGGTGGAAGAGACCATGGACGAGACTTTCGATGTGCTCATCGTCGGCGGGGCGATCATGGGCGCGACGGCCGCCTATTTCCTCACCCTCGATCCGGCCTTCGGCGGCCGCGTCGCCGTCGTTGAGCGCGACCCGACCTTCGCCTACTCCTCGACCACCCTCTCGGCCGCCTCGCTGCGCCAGCAATTCTCTATCCCTGAGAACATCCGCATGTCGCTGTTCGGGCTGGAGTTCCTGCGGAGCGCCAGGGAGCGCTTCGGCGACGTAGACCTCGCCTGGCACGAGGGCGGCTATCTCATCCTCGCCTCACAGGCCGGCCTGCCGATCCTTGCAGCCAACCACCGCGTGCAGCAGGCGGAGGGCGCCGACATCGCCCTGCTCGATCCCGCCGCGATGAAGCTCGAATTCCCCTGGCTCAACGTTGAGGACTTGGCCGCCGGGGCCTATGGCCGCTCCGGCGAGGGCTGGTTCGACGCCCATGCGCTCCTGCAGGCCGTGCGCGCGGCAGCGAAGGCGCAGGGCGCGCATTTCATCACCGGCGAGGTGGTCGGGCTCACCCGCGAGGGAGATCGCGTCACCGGCGCCACGCTGGCCGACGGGCGGCGCATCGGCTGCAGCGCCCTCGTCAACGCCGCCGGTCCGCGCGGCGGCCGCCTCGCCGCCATGGCGGGGATCGAGCTGCCGGTGGAAGGACGGAAGCGCTGCGTCTTCGTCGTGCATTGCCGCACGGAGATCGCGAAGCTGCCGCTGCTGGTCGACCCGACCGGCTTCTACATCCGCCCGGAAGGCGCCTACCAGATCTGCGGCGCGCCTCCGGCTGAAGACAATGACCCGGATGCCGATGGGGACTTCGAGGTCGACTGGTCGATCTTCGAGGAAGGCATCTGGCCGGCGCTCGCCCATCGCATCCCGGCGATGGAGGAGCTCAAGGTCATCCGCGCCTGGGCCGGGCATTACGAGATGAATTTGCTCGACCACAACGCGGTCATCGGCCCGCATCCGGAGGTGGCGAATTTCTACTTCATGAACGGCTTCTCCGGTCACGGCCTGCAGCAGGCCCCCGCCGCCGGTCGCGCCATCGCCGAATGGATCGTCCATGGCCGCTCGGTCTCGCTGGATCTGGGCGTGTTCTCCTATGAGCGCATCGCCGCCGGGCGCCCGCATGCGGAGCTGAACATCATCTGAGGCCGCCGCCGTCATCCCGGACGGTCGCAGGTCGATCCGGGATCGCGCAAATATTGGAGGCGATCCCGGCTCTCGCTACGCTCGGCCGGGATGACGACATCCGGGGGAACGCATGAGGATCGCCGGCCTGGACGGCTGCAAGGGCGGCTGGGTGGCGGTCACCGTCGATCCGGACGGCTCGGCGCGTGCCGAACGCATCGCCCACGTCGCCGAGCTATTCGAACGGCCGCTCGCCCCTCTCATCGTCGCCATAGACATGCCCATCGGCTTGCCGGAGCGCGTCGAGGCGAAGGGGCGCGCGCCGGAGCGGCTGGTGCGACCGCTGCTTGGCGGACGGCAGTCGAGCGTGTTCTCCATCCCCTCGCGCGCAGCAGTGCATGCGGGCGTCGACGCTTCCGTGCCGGGAGAGGAGCGCTATCGCCACGCTTGCGCCATCGCGCGCGAGACCTCGACCCCACCCAAGGAGGTCGCCAAGCAGGCCTTCCATATCTTCCCGAAGATCGTCGAGATCGACCTGATGCTGCGTGCCCAGCCGGCGCTGCAAACGCGCCTGTTCGAATGCCACCCCGAGGTCGCCTTCTGGGCGATGAACGGCAGGACCGCCCTGGACCAACCGAAGAAGGTGAAGAACGCCCCGCACAAGCCCGGCCTTGCCCTGCGGCGCTCGCTGCTGGAAGCGGCCGGCTTCCCGCCCGAGCTGATGTCGCCGTTCAAGGCGCGCGAGCTCAAGGTCGGCGAGGACGATTTGATCGACGCCTGCGCCGCCGCCTGGACCGCCGGACGCATCGCCCGGCACGAAGCGGTCAGCTTCCCCTCCCCGCCCGAGCGCGACGCCCACGGCCTGCCGATCGCGATCTGGGCGTGAGCCGCGTGCCCAAGGGGCGCCTGCACAAGAGCAGCCCTCATGGCCGGGCTTGACCCGGCCACCCAGAGACCGCGCCGCCTCACCCGGCCCGAAGGCTGGGTGCCCGGGTCAAGCCCGGGCATGAGGGAGAACTGGAAATCGTCATCCCGGACGGCCGCAGGCCGATCCGGGATCGCATGCCAATTGGAGAGCAATCCCGGCTCTACGGCTTCGCCTTCGGCCGGGATGACGCCTTGAGGCTACAGCCCCGCGTCGTCGCCCGCCGAGAACGGCCGCCGGAACACGCCGGCCTGCGCCAGCATCGCCTCCAGCCGGTCGACGCCAGCGGACGGGTCGAGCTTGTCGTTCTCGATCACCAGCTCGGCTGCGGTAGGCGCCTCATAGGGCGCGTCGATGCCGGTGAAGCCGCGGATCTCGCCCGCGCGCGCCTTGGCGTAGAGGCCCTTGGGGTCGCGCGCCTCGCACACGTCGAGCGGGGTCGCGACATGCACCTCGAAGAAACGGTCGCCGACGATGGCGCGCACCTTGGCGCGCGCCGCCGCCGAGGGCGACACCGCCGCCACCAGCACGAGGTGGCCGAGGTTCTTGAGGAAGTTCGCCACCTCGGCGAGGCGTCGGTTGTTCTCCGCCCGGTCGGCGTCGGAGAAGCCGAGGTCGCTGTTCAGCCCGGCGCGCAGCGTGTCGCCGTCGAGCAGCGTCGCCATGCCACCGCGATGGAACAGGCGCCGCTCCAGCGCGCGCGCCAGCGTCGACTTGCCCGAACCCGACAGGCCGGTCAGCCACACCACCGCGCCCTCATGGCCGAAGCGGCCGACGCGCTCCTCCTCTGTCATGGCGGAGGAGACCGGCGTGATGTTGCGCGGCTCGGCCCGCGTCGCCTCGCCGTCGAGCACGGAGATGACGAGGCCGCCGCCGGCGATGCGCCCGCCGAGCTCCAGCGCCACGCGGCCGGTGCGCGGGTTCAGCCCGTGCGGATCGGCGGCGATGGGGCGGGAGAGCACGAGCTCGACCTCGCCGACCTGATTGCGGCCGATGCTCTTGGATTCGAAGGTCGACAGGTGCCCGGGATCGACCACCTCATGCACCGCCGCGACGGTGGCGCGCGATTCCGAGGTGGCGAGCCGGGCGATGACCACGGTGCCGGTCTCCAGCGGCTCGTCGGCGAGCCAAAACAGGCGCACGCGCAGGCGCCGCGCCGCGTGCGGGCGCGAGGCGGGCGTCGAGACGATCTCGCCGCGCTCGACGAAGATCTCGCGGTCGAGCGTGATGGCAGCCGCCGCGCCGGCATTCAGCAGCGTCTTCTCCTTGCCGGCAGCCGGTACCGGCCAGCTCTCGATGGTCTTCACCACCGCGGTCTTGCCGGAGGGTTGGAAGACGATCTCCTCGCCCACCTTCAGGCTGCCGGTCTCGATGCGCCCGGCGACGATGCGGCGGTCGTCGAACTTGTAGACCGCCTGCACCGGCAGGCGCAGCGCGAGGTCCTGCGGGGCGCGCGCCGGCTCGAAGCCGTCGAGCGCTTCCAGCACCGTCGGCCCGGCGTACCAGGGCGTGCGTTCGCCGCGCTCGGAGACGCCGTCGCCCTCGCGGGCGGAGATCGGGATGACCGTGCTCGCCCGCACGCCGAGATCGGCGAGGTAGGCGGTGATCTCGCTCTCGATGGCGCGGAAGGCAGGCTCCGCGAAATCGACGCGGTCCATCTTGTTCACCACCACCGTCACCTGCTTCACCCCGAGCAGGTGCAGCAGGTAGCCATGCCGGCGGGTCTGGTCGCGCACGCCCTCGGCGGCGTCGATCAGCAGCAGCGCGGCGTCGGCCTGCGCCGCGCCGGTGATCATGTTGCGCAGGAATTCCGCATGGCCCGGCGCGTCGATCAGGATGATGTCGCGCGAGGGGGTGCGGAAGCGGATCTGGCTGGTGTCGATGGTGATGCCCTGGTCGCGCTCGGCCTGCAGGCTGTCGAGCAGGAACGACCATTCGAAGGGCATGCCGCGACGGGCCGACATCGCCTTCAGCTGGTCGATCTTCTGCGCGGGAATGCCGCCGGTCTCGTGCAGCAGCCGGCCGATCAGCGTCGACTTGCCGTGGTCGACATGGCCGACGATGACGATGCGCACCAGCGGGCGGTCGGCGGCGGGGACGGAAAGAGGAAGGGTCATGACGTTCACGGACATCATCCGCCTCACAGATAGCCGGCGACGCGAAGCCGCTCGAAGGAGTCCTCGGCCTCGTGGTCCATGGCGCGGCCCGAGCGCTCGGGCACCTTGGTCGTCGCCAGTTCCAGCAGGATCTCGTCGATGGTCGCCGCCTCCGACTTCACCGGGAAGGTGATGTCCTCGTCGCCGAGCGAGCGGTAGCGCTTGCCGTCCTTCGAGAAGTACAGCGGGATGACGGGAATTCCCTCGCGCTTGGTGTAGGCCCAGATGTCCAATTCGGTCCAATGCAGGATCGGGTGGACGCGCAAGTGCGCGCCGGCGGGCAAGGTCGCGTTGAAGTGATCCCAGAATTCCGGGGGCTGCTCGCGCACGTTCCAGTCGCCTTCGAGGCCGCGCGGGGAGAAGACGCGCTCCTTGGCGCGGGTCGCCTCCTCGTCGCGGCGGATGCCGGCGACCACCGCGTCGAAGCCGTACTTCTCCAGCGCCAGCTTCAGCCCCTCGGTCTTACGCGCCGCCGAGCGGGTGGCGGGCGGCAGGGTGGGGTCCATCTGCTCCAGCGGCGGGCATGGATCGACCCGCAGATCGAGGTTCCATTCCTTCCCGTAATGATCGCGGAAAGCGTACATTTCCTTGAACTTCTTGCCGGTGTCGACGTGAAGCACGGGGAACGGCACATGGCCGAGGAACGCCTTCCTCGCCAGCCAGATCATGACGTTGGAATCCTTGCCCAGCGACCAGAGCAGCGCCATGCGCTTCATCCGCGCGAAAGCCTCGCGGAAGATGTAGATGCTCTGGGCCTCGAGCTCGTCGAGCCGATCGTCGGCAGTGGCCATTGGTGAGAGACCCGTTGAACTGTCCACGGAGCATAGCCGAGGACTAATTACACGTAAAATCCGTGCATTTATTTCTTTTGCACGTTCTAAATTGGTGTTATGCAGGCTCAACCCATCCGTCAACAGGAATTTGGTACGCCATGGCGGCCCCGCAACAACAGAAACTGAAGGTCCACGGCCCGGTCGCCGTCACCGCCAACCGCCTGACGGACGGCGCCGTGGTGTGGCGCACGCAGGGCGACGGCTGGTCGATCGACCTCGCCGATGCCGCCATCGTGACGACGGCGGACGAGGCGATCGCGCTGCTGGCGGACGCGCAGAAGCGCGACATCGATGCCGTCGGCGCCTATGTCGCGCCGGTCGTGCTGGAGGCGGACGGCGCGATCCTGCCGGGGAACCTGCGCGAGCGCATCCGCGTCGCGGGGCCCACCTTCGAGCTGCCGCACTGAGTTCACGTGAAGACGCATAAGGCGAAGCCTGACGATGTATGTGTATGACGAATTCGACCGCGCCTTCCTGGCCGAGCGTGTCGCGGAGTTCCGCGATCAGGTCGGGCGGCGCCTGTCCGGCGCGCTGAGCGAGGACGAGTTCAAGCCGCTGCGGCTGATGAACGGCGTCTATCTGCAGCTCCACGCCTATATGCTGCGCGTCGCCATCCCCTACGGGACGCTGAATTCCGACCAGCTCCGCCGCATGGCCCATGTCGCCCGCCGCTACGACCGCGGCTATGGACACTTCACCACCCGTCAGAACATCCAGTTCAACTGGATCAAGCTGGAGGAGCTTCCCGAGGCCATGGCGGCGCTCGCCGAGGTCGGCGTGCACGGCATTCAGACCTCGGGCAACTGCATCCGCAACGTCACCACCGACCAGTGGGCCGGCGCCACGCCCGAGGAATGCGACGACCCGCGCATCTGGGCGGAGATCCTGCGCCAGTACTCGACGCTGCACCCCGAATTCACCTACCTGCCGCGCAAGTTCAAGATCGCCATCACCGCCGCCGGGCACGACCGCGCCGCCATCAAGGTGCACGATGTCGGCCTGCGGCTGCACCGCAACGATCAGGGCGAGCTCGGCTTCGAGGTGCTGGTCGGCGGCGGCCTCGGCCGCACGCCCTTCGTCGGCAAGCACATCCGCCCGTTCCTGCCGGTGCGCGACATCCTGAGCTACATCGAAGCGATCATGCGCGTCTACAACCAGTACGGACGGCGCGACAACATCTACAAGGCCCGCATCAAGATTCTCGTCCACGAGATCGGCGCCGAGGAATTCTCCAAGGCGGTCGAGACGGAGTTCGCCGCCACCCGCGACGGCGCGCTACGCCTTACCGACGAGATGATCGAGGAAATCCGCGCCCGCTTCCTCTATCCGGACTTCGAGCCGCTCGCGGACCAGCCGGCGGAGCTGGTCGAGGCGCTGGCCGACCAGCGCTTCGCCGCCTGGCACCGCAACTCCGTGCACAAGCACAAGGTGCCCGGCTATTCGATCGTCACCATCTCGCTGAAGCCGATCGGCGCCCCTCCCGGCGACGCCACGGCCGACCAGATGGACCTCGTCGCCGACCTCGCCGAAGCCTATGGCTTCCGCGAGATCCGCGTCGGCCACGAGCAGAATCTCTGCCTGCCCAACGTCGCGCAGAAGGACCTGCCGGAGCTGTGGCGCCGGCTGGAAGCAGCCGGGCTGGCGACGCCGAACGTCAACCACATCAGCGACATCATCGCCTGCCCCGGCCTCGACTATTGCGCGCTGGCCAATGCCCGGGCGATACCGGTGGCGCAGGAGATCGCCAAGCGCTTCGCCGACCTCGACCGCTCGCGCGGCATCGGCCGGCTGCACATCAACATCTCCGGCTGCATCAATGCCTGCGGCCACCACCATGTGGGCCATATCGGCATTCTCGGCGTCGAGAAGAACGGCCAGGAATTCTACCAGATCACCCTCGGCGGCCGGGCCGACGAGCAGGCCCAGCTCGGCACTCTGCTCGGACCAGCCGTGTCCTACGAGCAGGTCCCGAGCCTTATCGAGGATGTGGTCGACACCTACATGGAGCTGAGGGCCGGACCGCACGAACTCTTCATCGACACGGTCACCCGGCTTGGCGTCGAGCCCTTCAAGGAACGCGTCTATGCCGCTCATTGAGAACGGAAAGCCCATCGAGGACAAATTCGTCCGCGTCTCCGACGACGAGGCGCTGCCGGAAGGCGCTGCCGTGCTGATCGGCATCGACCGCTTCCTCAAGGAGGCGGAGGCGCTGAAGGGCCGGCAGGCGCCGGTCGGGGTGATCTGGCCGAACAACCGGCCGATCGCCGAGATCGCCCCTTATCTCGGCCAGCTCTCGCTCATCGCCCTGGTCTTCCCGATCTTCCGCGACGGGCGCGCCTACAGCCAGGCGCGGCTGCTGCGCGAGCGGCTCGGCTGGCGCGGCCCGCTGCGCGCCACCGGCAATGTGCTGCGCGACCAGTTCCTGCTGATGGAGCGCTCCGGCTTCGACCAGATCGACGCGGTGAAGGAAGCCGACGCCGAAGCCTTCGACGAGGCCGTGCACCGCTACACCGTGTTCTACCAGCCCGCGACCGACGAGCGCCCGAGCCTGCTGCGCCAGCGCCTCGGCCGCACCGTCTCCGGAGTACGCTGATGAACTTCGCCCGGCGCGCCGATGCCGATCTCGTCTCGGCCGTCCCCTGCACGGACGAGGTGGGCGGGCTCGCCTGTGCGCTGGCCGATGCCGGCCCGACCGAGATCATCGACGCCGCAGCCCGTGCGGTCGGCCCCGGCAGGCTCTGCCTCGTCTCCTCCTTCGGCACGGAATCGGCGGTGCTGCTCGCCTATATGGCCGAGGTCGACCGTTCGATCCCGGTGGTCTTCCTCGACACCGGCTGGCTGTTCGAGGAGACGCTGGCCTATCGCGACACCCTCATCCGCCAGCTCGGCCTGACCGATGTGCGCAGCATCCAGCCGGATCCGGAGCGGCTCGCCGCGCTCGATGCCGAGCGCGACCTCTGGTTCTCCGATCCCGACGCCTGCTGCCGCATCCGCAAGGTGGAGCCGCTCGCCCGCGCACTCGCCGGCTTCGACGGCTGGCTGAACGGGCGCAAGCGCTACCAAGGCGGCCTGCGGGCCAACATCCCGGTGGTGGAGCGCGACGGCGCGCGGCTCAAGTTCAATCCGCTCGCCAATCTGGACCGTGCCGAGGTCGAGGCGGCGAAACTGCGCTTCAACCTGCCGGAGCACCCGCTGGTGGCGAGCGGATTCAATTCGGTGGGCTGCATGCCCTGCACCAGCCGCGCCGCGCCGGACGAGGACGCCCGCGCCGGCCGCTGGCGCGGCAAGGCCAAGACCGAGTGCGGCATCCACACGCTGCTCAACACGGTCGAGCGCTGAGGCGGGTATTTTTCGCGACGCCGCTTCCCTCATCCCCGGGCTTGACCCGGGGACCCAGACTTTTTCCCGTGCGCGTCTGCAAACTGGGTGCCCGGGTCAAGCCCGGGCATGAGGGTAGGATTGGGCTATAGCCCGTCATCCCGGCCGCAGCGCAGCGGAGAGCCGGGGATCGCTCTCCATCCTGCACGCGATCCCGGATCGGCCTCCGGCCGTCCGGGATGACGGCCGTCAAATTCCGTGACGACGGCTTTGAAAAGATCACCGTCATGGCCGGGCTTGTCCTGGCCATCCACGCCTTTGGACCGGGAAGGAAGTCGTGGATGCCCGGCCCAAGGCCGGGCATGACGGCGCTTTGATAGGAGCGCGCCTCCTCGGCACGCCAAGACGCCGGGAGCCTCTCCGTCCTTTGGCCTACTCCATTCCACACGCCGATAATGTATCGAAACTCTATTTTCTATCTTCTATGTAGTGTTCTGTTGACCACGCCACCCGCCCGTGGAACTCTCCCCTCATGGAATTCATCGGCGCTGCGGCGCCGCCGGGGAGAAGCCGTCATGTCGTTCAATTTCAAGCCTGCGGTCGCGGCCGCGCTCATTGCCGCCCTCGCGGCGCCCGTCGCCGCCCCGCTTGCGGCGCGGGCGGCCGACGTCAGCCTGCTCAACGTGTCCTACGACCCGACCCGCGAGCTCTACGCCCAGTTCAACAAGGCCTTCGCCGAGAAGTACAAGGCCGACACCGGCAAGACCATCGAGATCAAGGCCTCGCATGGCGGCTCGGGCAAGCAGGCCCGCTCGGTGATCGACGGCCTCGACGCCGACGTCGTCACCCTGGCGCTCGCCTATGACATCGACGCCATCGCCGACAAGGGCATCCTCGCCAAGGACTGGCAGAAGCGCCTGCCCGAAAACTCCTCGCCCTACACTTCGACCATCGTCTTCCTGGTGCGCAAGGGCAACCCGAAGGGCATCAAGGACTGGGACGACCTGCTGAAGTCCGACGTCAAGGTGATCACCCCGAACCCGAAGACCTCGGGAGGCGCCCGCTGGAACTACCTCGCGGCCTGGGCCTATGCGCTGAAGACCTATGGCTCCGAGGCCAAGGCCAAGGATTTCGTCGCCAACCTCTACAAGAACGTGCCCGTGCTCGACACCGGCGCGCGCGGCTCGACCGTGACCTTCACCGAGCGCGGCGTCGGCGACGTGCTGCTCGCCTGGGAGAATGAGGCGTTCCTGTCGAAGAAGGAGTTCGGCGACGACAAGTTCGACATCGTCGTGCCCTCGCTCTCCATCCTCGCCGAGCCGCCGGTCACCGTGGTCGACAAGGTGGTCGACAAGAAGGGCACCCGCGCCGTCGCCGAGGCCTATCTCAACTACCTCTACACCAAGGAAGGCCAGAAGCTCGCCGCCGAGAACTTCTACCGCCCCCGCGATGCGGAGATCGCCAAGCAGTATGAGAAGGTCTTCCCGAAGGTGAACCTCGTCACCATCGACGACCCGGCCTTCGGCGGCTGGCGCAAGGCACAGAAGACCCACTTCGAAGACGGCGGCGTGTTCGACCAGATCTATTCGAACTGACGCCTCCTTCCTCCGACATTTCATCGACCCGCGCCGGGCCTCCTTCGAGGTCCGGCGTTCGCCTTGACGCAGAGCCGCCGGGAGCACAGCCTTGAGCGACATGACGCTGGAACGGATAACCGTGGCCGAAGCCGCACCGCCACCTCCGGCCGCGCGCCGCAGCCACAGCGTCATTCCCGGTTTCGGACTCACCCTCGGCCTGACCCTGCTCTGGCTCTCGCTGGTCGTGCTGATCCCGCTGGCGGGTCTGTTCCTCAAGACCGCCGAGCTGCCGCTGGAGCGCATCGTCGCCATCCTCACGGCGCCGCGCACGCTCAACGCGCTGAAGATCTCCTTCGGCCTCTCCCTCGCCGCCGCTGCCTTCAACCTCGTCGCCGGCGCCGCCATCGTCTGGGCGCTGGTGCGGTACGAATTCCCCGGCCGGCGCGTGCTGGACGCGCTGATCGACATTCCCTTCGCCCTGCCGACCGCGGTGGCCGGCATCGCGCTGACCACCCTCTATGCCGAGAACGGCTGGATCGGCTCCTTTCTGGCGCCGCTCGGCATCAAGGTCGCGTTCACCCCGCTCGGCATCTGGGTGGCGCTGGTGTTCATCGGCCTGCCCTTCGTGGTGCGCACGGTACAGCCGGTGCTGGAAGACCTCGACCACGAGCTGGAGGAGGCCGCCGCCACGCTGGGGGCCGGGCGCTTCACCACCATCCGCCGCGTCGTGCTGCCGGCGGTGCTGCCGGCTTTCCTCACCGGCTTCGCGCTGGCCTTCGCCCGCGCCGTCGGGGAGTACGGCTCGGTCATCTTCATCGCCGGCAACCTGCCGAACGTCTCCGAGATCGCGCCGCTGCTGATCGTGATCCGGCTGGAGGAGTTCCGCTACGCCGACGCCACCACCATCGCCGCCACCATGTTGGTCGCCGCCTTCATTCTCCTGTTCGTCATCAACGGCCTGCAGCGCTGGCAGGAAAGCCGCACCGGGAGGCTCGCATGAGCGCCTCGCCCGTCCGTTCGGAGTCGCCGGCCGTCAAATGGACGGTGATCGCGCTCGCGAGCGCCTTCATCGGCCTGTTCATCGTGCTGCCGCTGATCAACGTCTTCGCGCAGGCCCTGGTGAAGGGCTGGGAGGCCTACGCCGCGGCGCTCGTCGAGCCGGACGCGCTCGCCGCCATCGAGCTCACCCTGATCGTCACCGCCATCTCGGTGACCGCCAACACGGTGATGGGCCTCGTCATGGCCTGGGCGATCACGAGGTTCTCCTTCAAGGGCAAGAGCTTCCTCATCACCCTGATCGACCTGCCCTTCTCGGTCTCCCCGGTCGTGGCCGGCCTCGTCTTCGTGCTGCTGTTCGGCGCGCAGGGCTATTTCGGGCCGTGGCTGTTCGAGCACGACATCAAGATCATCTTCGCCTGGCCGGGCATCACGCTGGCGACGATCTTCGTCACCTTCCCCTTCGTGGCGCGCGAGCTCATCCCGCTGATGCAGGAGCAGGGCACGACCGAGGAGGAAGCCGCGGTGACGCTCGGCGCCCATGGCTGGCGCGTCTTCTCCCGCGTCACCCTGCCCAACATCAAATGGGCGCTGCTCTACGGCGTGCTGCTCTGCAACGCCCGCGCCATGGGCGAGTTCGGCGCGGTGTCGGTGGTCTCCGGCCATGTGCGCGGCGAGACCAACACCATCCCGCTGCAGGTCGAGATCCTCTACAACGAGTACCAGTTCCAGGCGTCCTTCGCCGTCGCCTCGCTGCTGGCCTTGCTCGCCATCGTCACGCTGCTGGCGAAGACCTTCCTGGAGAGCCGCGTCCACGCCCGCCGCACGCGCGGCGGGCATTGAGCCCTCAGAACAGGTAGACCGCCGCGACGAAGCCGCCGACCAGCACCACGGCGAAGACGGCGGTCACCAGCCCCAGCCGCTCCTCGATGAAGGCGCGCGCACTCGGCCCGATCCAGTAGAGCAGCCCGGCCACCATGAAGAAGCGCAGGCCGCGGGTGACCAGCGACAGCACGACGAACCAGAACAGGCTGTAATGGGCGAAGCCCGAGGTGATGGTCACCACCTTGTAGGGGATCGGGGTCAGCCCCTTGATCAGGATGATCCAGTGCCCGTAGCGCTGATAGGCCTGGGTGAACGCCTCGACCTTGTCGCCATAGCCGTAGAGATGGATCAGGAACTGGCCGAGCGATTCATAGAGCAGCGCGCCGATGGCATAGCCGGCGAGCCCGCCGACGACCGAGGCGAGGGTGCAGATGGCCGCGTAGAACCAGGCGAGCTTCGGCCGCGCGAGGCACATCGGCACCAGCATCACATCCGGCGGCACCGGGAAGAACGAGCTCTCGGCGAAGGAGACGCCGGCGAGCGCCCACGGCGCCGAGGGCCGCTCGGCGAGATCGATGACCCATTGATAGAGGCGGCGCAGCATGGAGACCCGCGGGAGGCTGGAGGGGCGGCGTGCACCCGCGGCGTTAGGGCCGGCGCGGGCTTCCGTCAATGGCGCCGGCGCCGGCCGGGACGCGGCGGCGCCTCGACGGCACGCTCGGCCATGTCCCACAGGAGCGGGGAGTCGGCATATTTGTCCTTGCCGTGCGGCGCGCGACGCTTGGGCATCTTCTCGGCCATGCCGAGCAGTTGCTCGCGCCGGCGCATCTCGGCCCAGACGTCGTCCGGCTCGATGCCGAGCTCGGCCCACAGCACGACGAGGTTGTAGATCAAGTCGGCGCTTTCGCGCACCGTCGCCGGCACGTCGCCGACCACGCCGTCGAGGGCCACTTCCACCGCTTCCTCTGCAACCTTCTTGGCGATGACCGCGCGCCCCTTGCGGAACAGCCGCTCGGTGCGCGGCGAGGGATTGTCTCCCTTCCTCGTCGCAACCACGGCGCTATGCAGGCGGCGAATCGAATCAGTCATACGGCGATCCTAAATCCAACCGCATGAACAGGTTATGGCGGGAAAACCACAGGCCGCCGGCACGTGACGCAGCTTCCCTCGCGCCGGCGTGATTGGACAGCGACGCCATTGCCTTTTGCGCCGCCGAAAGGATCGGGGTATTCAGAAGGGCGATGAGGCGCCTCATCGCAGGTCCATGCAGGAAACGGATGCCCTAAGCGTGTCGAACTTTCCCCTGTTCCGCGCCCGCAAACGCCTCGCCTGGCTGGTTCCGGCCCTCGTCGCGGCGGTCCTAGCGGTTCCCGCCGTCGCCCGCGCCACGCCCGCTCTGGTGGTCGAGGTCGAGAGCGGCAAGGTGCTGCTCGCCGAAGATGCCACCAAGCCATGGTATCCGGCCTCCATCACCAAGCTGATGACGGCCTATGTCACCTTCAAGGCGATCCGCGAGGGCCGGCTCACGCCGCAGACGCTGATCACCGTTTCGGCGAACGCCGCGGCGCAGAAGCCCTCCAAGATGGGCTTCAAGGTCGGCACCCAGGTGACCGTCGACAACGCTCTGAAGATGATGCTGGTGAAGTCGGCCAACGACATGGCCGTGGTGCTGGCCGAAGGCGTGAGCGGCTCGCTGCCGGCCTTCGTGGCGGAGATGAACGCCACCGCCGCCGAACTCGGCATGACTGGCTCGCACTTCGCCAACCCCAACGGCCTGCCCGATCCGGACAACGTCTCGACCGCCCGCGATCTCGCCGTGCTCGGCCGGCACATCTTCCTCGACTTTCCCGAGCAGGCGGACCTCTTCCGCATCCCGGCGATGAAGATCGGCAACGCCGTCATCCGCAGCTACAACAAGCTGATCGACCGCTATCCCGGCGCGGACGGCATGAAGACCGGCTTCATCTGCGCGTCCGGCTTCAACCTCGTCGCGAGCGCCACGCGCGGCAACCGGCATCTGCTCGTCGTCGTGCTCGGCACCGAGTCCGGCCGCGCCCGCACCGAACAGGCGGCGCTGCTGCTGGAGCGCGGCTTCCAGCATTCCTGGCAGATCTTCGGCGCCATGGCGCCGACGGTGGAGGCGCTGCGCAACGAAGGCGGCGCGCCCGCCGACATGCGCGCCCAGGTCTGCGGCGGCAAGCGCAAGAACACCGCCTCCGAGGACGACGACAGCCCCTCGGTGGCAACGGCGACGGCCGCCGGCTATGTCGCCGCCGGCATGGGCGGTCTCGGCGACAAGGTGACCGGCGCAAGCCTCCTGCAGAACCTGCCGCCCTCCATGCCGCCGGTCGAGGTCTGGGTCGGCCCGGTGCCGAGCGCCGAGGCGCTCGCCGCCGCCTATCCGCCCCCGCCGGAGAAGAAGAAGCCGGCCGCCAACGCCAAGAACAAGACCAAGAAGGGCCCGACGACCGCGGTGATCGACACCAGCGATCCGACCGCCGCCCCCGACGCCAAACCCGCGGCCAAGCCGGCCGCAAAGCCGTCGGCCAAACCGGCGAAGAAGCCCGCCACTGCGCAGGCGGATGCCAAGCCTGCCACCAGTTCGGCAGCTAAACCGGCCGCCAAGCCGTTGCCGAAGCCGGCGGCAGCGCCTAGCTATCCCACCGTGCCCCCGCCGCAATAATCCGGCGCCGGCCTGCCCTCGGGCGCGCGGCGCCCGCAACAGGATTTCCATGATGAGCGAGGAGACCCGTCTCCCGCCTGAGCCGATTCCGGTCACGCTGCTCACCGGCTTCCTCGGCGCCGGCAAGACCACGCTGCTCAACCAATTGCTGCAGCAGCCGGGCCTCGCCGACACTGCCGTGCTGATCAACGAGTTCGGCGAGATCGGCCTCGACCATCTGCTGGTGCAGCATTTCGACGATTCCACCGTGCTGCTCGCCTCCGGCTGCCTGTGCTGCAGCGTGCGCGGCGATCTGGTCGAGGGGCTGGAGCAGTTGCTGCGGCGCATGGACAACGGCGCCATCCCGCCCTTCCACCGCGTCGTCATCGAGACCACCGGCCTCGCCGACCCCGCACCGATCCTGCACGTGCTGATGATGCACCCCTATCTGGTGCTGCGCTTCCGGCTCGACGGCGTCGTCACCGTGGTCGACGCGGTGAACGGCAATGCCACGCTCGACGAGCACCCGGAGTCGGTGCGCCAGGCGGCGATCTCCGACCGCATCGTGCTGACCAAGACCGACCTCGTCGACACGCCGGAGCGCCGGGCCGCGCTCGACGCGCTGCTCGCCCGCCTGAAGCGTCTCGCTCCCGGCGCGCCGGTGCTCGACGCAGCGCATGGCGAGGCGACGCCCGAAGCCCTGCTCGATGCCGGGCTCTACGATCCCTCGGCCAAGATCCCCGACGTGTCGCGCTGGCTGGCCGACGAGGCGATCGCCGCGGCGGAGGCGGAATCGCGGGCGAATGCGCATGACCTCAACCGCCATGACGAGCGCATCCGCGCCTTCACCGTGGCGACCGAGGCGCCGGTGTCCGCGGCGGCCATCGACATGTTCCTGGAGCTGGTGCGCGGCACGCACGGCGCCAAGCTGCTGCGCCTCAAGGGCATCGTGAAGCTTGCCGAGGACCCGGAGCACCCGCTGGTGCTGCATGGCGTGCAGCATGTGCTGCATCCCCCGAGCCAGCTTCCCGCCTGGCCGGACGAGGACCGACGCACCCGTCTCGTCATGATCGTGCGCGACGTCGAGCCGGCGGTGATCCGCCGGCTGTTCGACGCCTTCATGGGCCTGCCCATGCCGGACCAGCCGGACGGCCGGGTGCTCGCCGACAACCCGCTGGCGCCAGCGACGATGCGGCGCTGAATTGGCGGCGCTGATCGGCGTGCCTACTGCCCCGGCGCGGGGGCGCCATTTATGAGCAGCTGGGTCTCGCCGGGCTTCGGGGCCGGTGCCGCGGCAGTCGCGGTTCCGCCCGCAGCCGGCGCCTCCGCCTTGGGGTCGGGCACCGCGATCACCATCGCCCAATAGACGCTGTACTTGCTGCGCGGCGCACGCACCGCGGCGATGCCGAGCCGGGTGGCGCCGGGCAGCAGCATGTTCTTGTTGTGCGAGGGGGAATCGCGCCAGCCGGAGAAGGCCTCCGCCAGCGTGTGGTAGCCGGCGCCGACATTCTCCGCCGCCCGCAGCCCGGTGAAGCCCGCCGCCTTCAGCCGCGTGGTCAGGCCGCGCCCGCCGATATTGTGCGAGAGCTGGTCCGCCGCCGCCATCGCCCTCGCCTGCCGCTCGGCCACCGCCATCAGGCCGGGATCGATGGTCACCGCCGGCAGGCCGCGCCCGCGCCGGTAGTCGCTGATCAGGTTCGCCGCCGCCTGCGGGTCGAGCGCACCGCCCTTGGCGAGGTTGGCGTAGAAGGTCTCGTCGACCGGGCTCGAGCTCGGCTCGGTGGCGCAGCCCGCTATCAGCAGGGGCAGGAGAAGCGCTCCGGCGAGGCGCTTGAGGAAGAGAGAGGACATAAGCAGGTCTCGCGTCTCGGCTCGGAGGAATGGGAAACGGGGCAGCGGACGCTCAGGCGTCGTCCGCCTCCTTGGCGTCGTCCGCGTCCTTCGCGTCGTCGCGGGCGTCCGGCACGCCCGTCGGGCCGATGCCGCCGCCGCGATAGACGCTCCAGGTGGTGTAGGGGATGCCGATCTTCGACGCCTTGAGCCGGTCGAGGACGGCGAAATGCAGGTCGCTCTTCACCGTGAGCGCGTAGTCGACATTCGCCACCACGCAGCGAAGCTCGAACTTCAGGTAGCTGTCGCCGAAGGCCATCAGGAACACGCGCGGCGGCGGGCTCTGCAGCACCTGCGGATGGTCGCAGGCGCAGCCGATCAGGATGTCGCGCACCTCGTCGGCATCCGCGTCATAGGCGACGTTGACCGCGACGATAACGCGGCCGGTGGTGTTGGCGTGGGTGAAGTTCTTCACCATGCCGGTGATCAGATCGGAATTGGGGATCAGCACCGCCGCGCGGTCGAAGGTCTCGATCTCGGTGGCGCGCACGCTGATGCGGCGCACATAGCCTTCCTCGCCCTTCACCGAGATCGTGTCGCCCACCCGGATCGGGCGTTCGGCGAGCAGGATCAGGCCGGAGACGAAGTTCGACACGATCGACTGCAAGCCGAAACCGATACCGACCGAGAGCGCACCGGCGACCAGTGCGATGTTCTCGAGGTTGAGCCCGAGCTGGCCCATCGCCATGGCGATGACGGCAATGGAGCCGATATAGCCGATGATGGTGGCGATGGAGTTCTGCAGGCCCGGGTCGAACGCGGTCTTGGGCAGGATCGCCACCGCGAACCAGCGCTGCACCGCCCGTGCGATGACGATGCCGACGGCGAGGAACAGCACCGCGCTCAGCACGTCGCCGACCGTGATGGTCGAGGTGCCGATGGTGAAGCCGAAGGTGACGCGGCTGACCAGGTCGCGCAGGTCGGCGGTGGAGGTGCCGAAGGTGCCGACCACCAACACCAGCATGATGACGACCGCGACCGCCTTCAGCACGCCGGCGACGAGGATCGCCAGCAATTCCAGGCTCGCCGGCCGCACGCCGATGGTCTTGGCGAGGTGGCGCGCGCGCGGCCCGCTGGCGACGGCGTCGATGAAGAAGGCGTTGATCAGCGCGACGACGAGGTAGAGCGCCCCGGCCATCACCACCGCGACCAGCGCGCGCGAGGAGAGGAATCCCGCAAAGCTGACATAGCCGCCGATCAGCGCCGCCGCGATGACCACGTTCAGCACCCAGAAGGGCAGCTTGATCCATTGCAGCGTCGAGGAGGAGGGCTTGGCTTCCGCCTTGCCGTCCTCGCCGGCCTCGCCGTCGCCGTCGCCCATCTCGGCGTTCAGCGCGCGCATGGCGCGCCAGGCGACCAGCATCAGCCCGAGCGACATCGCCGCGCTGGTGGCGACGGTGAGGGGCACCGGCACCACGAGCGCCCGGTGCAGCGTGCTGAGCACCGTCGCCGCGGCGATGATCCACAGCCCGGTCGCGGCGTTGCCGTAGATCAGGCCCGCCATCTCCTCGGAGAGCGGCACCACGCGTCGCCGCGGCTCTCCGGGCGCCAGCGCGCCGTCGAGCAGGCCCCGGCCTACGGCGACGACGGCGATCGCCAGCAGCACGCCCTGCGCGATCTCGTTGACCCGGTCGGGCAGCAGGTCGAAGGCGTTGAACAGCGCCACGACCGCGAAACCCGCCGCCGGCGCGGCCACCATGCGCAGCAGCGCCACAAGTGCCGAGAGCCCGCAGGCCTTGAGCCGCGGCAGCGGCTCGCCCTCGCTCAGCTCGGTGCGGTGCAGCGGCCGGGCGAACATGTTCTGCGCCATGATGACGAGGATGGCGATCGCCAGCGCACCCAGTACGACGCCCGCCTGCGCCCATGCCGACATGCGGGCATTGGCGTAGGCGGTCCAGTCGTTCAGCAGATAGCGTATGCCGCGCAGTTCCCCCGGCAGGGCGGCGGTGGCCTGCAGCCACAGCGTCGGGTCGAGCACGCTGTAGGAGCGCGCCAGCAGGGTGTCGGTGAACAGCGCGCGGCGACGGCTGGTGATGCCGTCGGAGAGCTGGTCGGCCCGAACTTTGAGGAGCCGCGCCTGCTTCAGCACGGCGTCGAGCTCGCTCGCCTTGGCGGTCAGCGCCTCGCGTTCGCGGGTGATCGAGGCTTCCTCGGGCGGGGCGTCGGCGGCCGGCTTGGCGCCGATCTCCTTCACGCGGTGATTGAAGTTCGCCAGCAGCGGGTCGAGCGCGGCGATGCCCTCGCTCAGGGTGCTGCGCACCGGGTCGAGACGGTTGCGCAGTTCGTCGAGATCAACGGAGCGCAGCCCTTCGCGGCCGAGGCCGGCCTCGACGCTGTCGACCACGGCCCGCTGGCCTTCGAGCTTCTCCTGGACCGCCTGCTGCTCGGGCGAGGTCTGCGCCCATGCCGCGCCCGCCGGCGCGAAGGCCAGCAGCGCCGCGACGGCGAGCACGATGAACTGTGCGAGGACGAGATGGACGAAAGCGGTGATCGCGCCGCGCTTGCGCCGCGTGCTCAGCCGTTCGCCGATGGCAATATCGGTGACGATGGGGCGATGAAACATCGTTAGGGATTCGAGCCTGGGAGCCCTCTGTCTCAGGCCCGATGAAGGCCAAGTCAAGGCACCGCCCTAACGCGGCGCCGCGGCCCGCGCGTCAGTTGCCGCGCATGGAGGGCGGCAGCAGGCGCTCCTGCAGGTCGAAGGCCGAGGAGAAGATGGCGAAGATGTCGCCGAGGAACTCGCGCGTCTGCGAGAAGAAGGTGGCGCGCGGGGCACGCATGCGGCCGATCACCTCCTCGTCGTCGAGCGAGAGCTCGGCGGCGTTGTGTGCGGCGAGGTGCTTCATCGGCCCGTTGGCGGGCAGGAAGATCACCTGCAGTTCCTCGATACCGCGGTTCTGCGCCAGCAGCACGAGGTGGCGCATCAGCGCGGAACCGACGCCCTTGCCCTGCCAGGGCCGCTCGACGCTGAAGGCCGCCTCGGCGGCGGCAGGCTTACCCGGGCGCCGGCCGAGCGGGTGCAGCTCGGCGATGGCACGCAGCTCGCCGTCGACGAAATAGCCGATGGCGCTCGCCTCGCTGGAAACGACGCGGGAGGCATGGCGCGCCAGCGCGGCGTCCGAGACGACGCCGGCGAAACGCATGAAACGGCTGAGGGGATCGAGACGCAGGAGATGATCGAGCACCGCCTGGCGCTCCGCCGGCACGAGCTTGCGGATATGGCCGTCCAGCCGCTCCGGTGCGGCGTGGGGCAGCGCGTGGTCCTCCGGAGCGGAGGCGAGTGCGTTAGCGGGCGTAGTCATCAGCGTCGGCCTGTCTGGCGCCGCCTTGTCGTTGTGCGGCGCAGCAGAAATATGCGCAGTGCACAACAATACAACTCTCGCGACTGCATGGCTCGCATGCGGAAGGGGCGAGCCGGCTCTTTTTTACGCCTCAATCAGGCGGCGGCCAATGCGTAGCAGTGCCGACGCCGTGCGCCGCCGCAACAGCCTCAGGGGGCGACGCTGGCACTCTGGGTATTGCGGCTGACCACCTCGCTGATCGCCTGGCGCAGCGAGCCCTCGGCGGTGACGCCAAAATTGTAGTGGCTCATGGAGAACGGGCCGGCCTCACCCGGATGGGCGGAGCGGAAGCCGACATAGACGCCGACCAGGCCGCCGCTGGGCGAGAGGATCGCCGCGCCGGACACGCCGCCCTCGGCGTCGCAGTCGATCGCCACCTCGCGCAGGCCGCTCGACGTGGTGGCCGTCACCTTGCGGGCCTGGCAGCGCTGCAGCGAATAGCTCTCGACGCCGCCCGAGCGCGCCGCCGCCGCCAGCACGACGTCGCCGGGCACGCTCATCTTCGCGGGCATATAGGGCTTGGCGCCGGTGACGGCGGAGGCGAGCGGCACCACCGCCCAGTCCTTCACCGCGGGCTCGGCATAGGGCTCGCGCGCTCCGCACACCACCTTGTCGACGACGATCGGGATGACCTGCCGGCGCCCGCCGGCGTCGATCTGAAAGGTGCAGCTCGCGCCCTTGCCCCGCGGCTCGCCGCCGGGGGCGAACAGCACATGGGCGGCGGTCACCAGCACGTTGTTGGCGCCGACCAGCTGGCCCGTGCCGGCGGCGGTTCCGCAGCGCACGATGCCGGTGGCGCCGAAACGGCTGGCCATGGCAGCCGCCGACATCCCGTTGGCGCGGGCAAACTGGTCGCGGGAGAGACGGTTGTCCTCGTCGATCACGATCGCGGAGGGGGCGAGACTGCCCGCCGCATTCTTGGCTTCCACCGCAGCCGCGGTGCCGGGCAGGTTGCACAAGGCAAGCACGCTCAGGCAAAGGGCCGAAAAGGCGCTGCCCGACTTCAGAACGCGTTCCCGCTGCATGGGACCCCCGCTGAACTCTGGAGCTCGAACATTGCGGGAACGACCGTGACAGCGTCAAGGCAAGAGGCGAGCAACGCGGTGACGAGGCCTTCGGTTCCCGCAGATCTGCCATGCAAAACGCGAAACCTTACCGTTGCGCTTGCAGCGATGCCCGGCCGCACGGCGACTGGGCTGCCGCGCCTTGCCGCTCTGCCGGCCATCGGCGTCACCGCCGTCGTGAAGCGGCCGGCGCTTGCTGCAAGGGCCGGCTGCCGCTAAGCGTGCGCTGCAATAGCGCGGGAGTGAGGTCCGCATGGACACGGTGACGGCGGAGGCCGGCGGCTCGGTGTTGGCGGCGCGGTATGTCGCCCGCATGGCGATCGGCGACATCCAGCCCGACAGCGGCCAGGCCAAGGTGGTCTCGGCGCTCGCCGCCCTGGAGCAGCGCATCGCCGCCCGCCGCCTCGCCCGCAAGTCGTCGGCGCTGGGCTGGCTGTTCGCCCGCCGCGAGGACACCATCCCGAAGGTACGCGGCCTCTACATCCACGGCGCCGTCGGCCGCGGCAAAACCATGCTGGTCGACCTGTTCTACGAGAGCGTCGCGGTCAGGAAGCGCAAGCGCCGCGCTCATTTCCACGAGTTCATGGCCGACGTGCATGCGCGCATCTTCCAGGTTCGCGCCGACATGAAGGCCGGGAAGATCAAGGACGGCGATCCCATCGCCCTGGTCGCGGCGGCGCTCTACGAGGAAGCGTGGCTGCTGTGCTTCGACGAGTTCCACGTCACCGACATCGCCGACGCGATGATCCTCGGCCGGCTGTTCGAGAAGCTGTTCGAGCTCGGCGTGGTCATCGTCGCCACCTCGAACGTGGCGCCGCAGGATCTCTACAAGGGCGGACTCAACCGCGCGCTGTTCCTGCCCTTCATCGGGCTGATCGAGCAGCATATGGAGGTGGTGCGCATCGACTCGCCCACCGACTACCGCATGGAGAAGCTCGGCGGCGCCCGGACCTGGTACGTGCCGGCCGCGCACGAGACGACCGCCGACATCGACCGCGAGATGGAGAAGATCTGGCATCGCATCGCCGGAGCCGACGGCGGCGCGCCGGCCAAGCTCGCCTCGGGCGGGCGCATCATCCAGGTCGCCCGCGCCGGCGGCGGCGCGGCCCGCTTCTCCTTCGCCGAGCTGTGCGAAACCCCGCTCGGCGCCTCCGACTATCTGCGCCTCGCCCGCGCCTACCACACGATCGTCATCGACCACATTCCCCAGCTCGATCAGGACCGGCGCAACGAGGCCAAGCGCTTCATCACCCTGATCGACGAGCTCTACGACAAGGGCGTCAAGCTGGTCGCCTCGGCGCAGGCCGAGCCAGAGCAACTCTATCTCGGCACCGAGGGCGCGGAGGCCTTCGAATGGGCGCGCACCATCTCGCGCCTGCACGAGATGCGCTCGGACGAATATCTTGCGCGTCCGCACGGCCGCGGCGATTCCGAGGCCAGCGGCAACACGACGGGCCTGGTCGAGACCTGACCGAAAGGCTTGATTACCGGGCGCCGGCCGCCAATCTGGAAATGACATTCCTCCCGGATGCTCCGGCATGAGCAAGCACATGCATCACAAGGGCGACCTGCCGACCCACACATGCGCCCTGACCGGGCGCATCGTGTCGGACCGCACCGGCGTCCGGCTCGACATGATCCGCCCGGCGCTCGCCGAGCACATCAGGCAGATGCACCCGGACATCCCGCCGGACGCCTATATCTCCCGCGACGCGCTGGCCAAGGAGCGCGCCGCCTATGTCGCCGCCACGCTGCAGGCCGAGCGCGGCGACCTCAGCCAGCTCGACCACGACGTCATCCAGAGTCTGGCCGACGACGATCTCATCACCCAGAACGTCGAGCGGGAGATCGACAGCGGCCGCACCTTCGGCGAGCGCGCCGCCGACACCATCGCCTCCTTCGGCGGCAGCTGGACCTTCATCATCTCGTTCATGGTGTTCATCAGCATCTGGATGGGGCTGAACGTGGTCGGCGCGCTCGGCGGCTTCGACCCCTACCCCTTCATCCTGCTGAACCTCGTGCTGTCCTGCATCGCCGCCCTTCAAGCGCCCGTCATCATGATGAGCCAGAAACGCCAGGAGGCGAAGGATCGCCGACGCTCGGAGAACGACTATCGGGTCAATCTCAAGGCCGAGCTGGAGATCCGGCACCTGCACGAGAAGATCGACCACCTGCTCACGCGGCAATGGGAACGTCTTGCCGAGATACAGGCGATACAAATCGAATTGATGGAAGATCTCGCGCAGCGGCGACGCTAGGCATCTCGTATTTCGTATACCAGAAGTAGCGTCGAAAGTCGTAGTCGGACGGATTTACGCTGCCGTCCTTCATCGCTTGAACCCTACGGCGATAAGGTTTATCGGAAGCCCGCGCGGCGGACCGCCGCACCCTCCCTCGGAAAGTCAGGATATCTCATGGCTCGAGCAAAGATTGCACTGGTCGGGGCTGGTCAGATCGGCGGCACGCTCGCCCTTCTCGCCGGCCTCAAGGAACTCGGCGACGTCGTCCTCTTCGACGTGGCGGAGGGTATCCCGCAGGGCAAGGCTCTCGACATCGCGGAAGCGTCCCCGGTTCTCGGCTTCGATGCCAAACTGGCGGGCACCAACGGCTATGAGGCTATCAAGGACGCCGACGTCGTCATCGTCACCGCAGGCGTGCCGCGCAAGCCCGGCATGAGCCGCTCCGACCTTCTCGGGATCAACCTGAAGGTGATGGAGCAGGTCGGCCAGGGCATCAAGACCTACGCCCCGAACGCCTTCGTCATCTGCATCACCAACCCGCTCGACGCCATGGTGTGGGCGCTGCAGAAGGCCTCGGGCCTGCCCACCAACAAGGTGGTCGGCATGGCCGGCGTGCTCGATTCCGCGCGCTTCCGCTACTTCCTCGCCGACGAGTTCGACGTGTCGGTGGAGGACGTCACCGCCTTCGTGCTCGGCGGCCACGGCGACGACATGGTGCCGCTGGTGCGCTATTCCGGCGTCGCCGGCATCCCGCTGCCCGACCTCGTCAAGATGGGCTGGACCACGCAGGAGAAGGTGGACGCCATCGTCGAGCGCACCCGCAAGGGCGGCGGCGAGATCGTCAACCTGCTCAAGACCGGCTCGGCCTTCTACGCGCCCGCCGCCTCGGCCATCGAGATGGCGACCTCCTATCTGCGCGACAAGAAGCGCCTGCTGCCGGCCGCGGCCCATCTCACCGGCCAGTACGGCGTCGACGACCTCTATCTCGGCGTGCCCGTCATCATCGGCGCCGACGGCGTCGAGCGCATCGTCGAGATCGGCCTCGACCAGGCCGAGCAGGCCATGCTCGACAAGTCGATCGCCTCCGTGAAGGAGTTGGTCGGCGAGTGCCAGAAGATCGCGCCCGACCTCGGCAAGTGAGGGACGCAGGCGGGCGCTCCGGCCGGGTGCCCGCCTTGCACGCCCCGATGTCGCGAGGACGTGATCGGCTTCCGGGCCGGGAAGATGGCCGCGGAGAGGGCTCCGCGGCTGGTCAAACCGGTGCAAGGGGCTGATAGTGCCTGATAATACCGGCGTGCGCTTTTTGCATCCCGGCGCCGCATTCATGCGGCATTCATGAAGTGAACACGAGACCTATATAGACGCCTACCCGGCTTTCGCCCCGCCTACCAAGGCACCGCAGACGATCAGGCCCCTCGGGCCGGCCGTTCTTCGGCAGCAAAGCCCGCCACCGGACCGCAACGGTCCCCCAGGAGCCGACGATGTCGCGCGCGGACTTGAACGAAGCTTTCCTCAACACCTCCTTCCTCTACGGCGCCAATGCGGTCTGGATCGAAGACCTCTATGCCCGCTACGAGGCAGACCCCTCCTCGGTCGACGCCGAGTGGCAGGCCTTCTTCGCCGGGCTGAAGGACGCCCCGGCCGATGTCGAGAAGAGCGCCCGCGGCGCCTCCTGGAAGAAGGAGGGCTGGCCGATCCACGCCAATGGCGAGCTGGTCTCGGCCCTCGACGGCAACTGGATCGAGGTCGAGAAGGCGGTCGGCAGGAAGATCGAGACCAAGGCCGCCGAGAAGGCGCAGAAGGCCGGCGTCGAGCTGACCAGCGCCGACGTGCAGCAGGCCACCCGCGATTCGGTCAAGGCGCTGATGATGATCCGCGCCTACCGCATGCGCGGCCACCTGCACGCCAAGCTCGACCCGCTGGGCCTGGAGCCGGAGCGCTCCGCTCCCGAGCTCGATCCGGCCTCCTACGGCTTCCGCGAGGCCGATCTCGACCGGCCCATCTTCATCGACCACGTGCTCGGCATGGAGTTCGCCACCGTCCGCCAGATGGTGGCCATCCTCCAGCGCACCTACTGCCAGACGCTCGGCGTCGAGTTCATGCACATCTCCTCCCCCGAGGAGAAGGCATGGATCCAGGAGCGCATCGAGGGTCCGGACAAGGAGATCAGCTTCACCCGCGAGGGCAAGCGCGCCATCCTCAACAAGCTGGTGGAAGCCGAGGGCTTCGAGAAGTTCCTCGACGTGCGCTACACCGGCACCAAGCGCTTCGGCCTCGACGGCGGCGAGAGCCTGATCCCGGCGCTGGAACAGATCATCAAGCGCGGCGGCAATCTCGGCGTGAAGGAGATTGTGCTGGGCATGGCCCATCGCGGCCGCCTCAACGTGCTCACCCAGGTGATGGGCAAGCCCCACCGCGCACTGTTCCACGAGTTCAAGGGCGGCTCCTGGGCGCCCGACGAGGTCGAGGGCTCCGGCGACGTGAAGTACCACCTCGGTGCCTCGTCGGACCGCGAGTTCGACGGCAACCAGGTGCACCTGTCGCTCACCGCCAACCCGTCCCATCTCGAGATCGTCGATCCCGTGGTGCTGGGCAAGGCGCGCGCCAAGCAGGACCTGCTCGGCGACACCGAGCGCACGCAGGTGATGCCGCTGCTGCTGCACGGCGACGCCGCCTTCGCCGGCCAGGGCGTGGTGGCCGAGTGCCTAGGC
This sequence comes from Xanthobacteraceae bacterium, assembly GCA_029239875.1. Taxonomy (GTDB): domain Bacteria; phylum Pseudomonadota; class Alphaproteobacteria; order Rhizobiales; family Xanthobacteraceae; genus Ancylobacter. The sequence goes on from JARBUD010000017.1 coordinate 28,024, forward strand.
CTGTCCGGCCTCAAGGGTCACCGCACCGGCGGCTCGATCCATTTCATCATCAACAACCAGATCGGCTTCACCACCTATCCGCGCTTCTCGCGCTCCTCGCCCTATCCCTCGGATGTGGCGAAGACCATCGAGGCGCCGATCTTCCACGTGAACGGCGACGACCCGGAGGCGGTGACCTTCGCGGCGAAGATCGCCACCGAGTTCCGCCAGCGCTTCAAGAAGCCGGTAGTGGTGGACATGTTCTGCTATCGCCGCTTCGGCCATAACGAGGGCGACGAGCCGGCCTTCACCCAGCCCTTGATGTACAAGATCATCAAGCAGCACCCGACCACGCTGGAGATCTACTCCCGCAAGCTGGAAACCGAGGGCGTGCTGGAGCCGGGCGAGATCGACCGCATGCGCGCCGAGTGGCGCTCGCGGCTCGACACCGAATACGAGGCGGGCCAGGCCTACAAGCCCAACAAGGCCGACTGGCTGGACGGCCGCTGGGCCGGCCTCAAGGCCGCCGCCAGCGAGGACGATCCGCGCCGCGGCGTCACCGGCGTCGACCTCGACGAGTTGCGCGCCATCGGCGAGAAGATCACCACCGTGCCGGAGGGCTTCCACGCCCACCGCACCATCCAGCGCTTCCTCGACGCCCGCCGCAAGGCGATCCTGGAGGACGGCGCCGGCATCGACTGGTCGACCGCCGAGGCGCTCGCCTTCACCACCCTGCTGCTGGACGGCCACCCCGTGCGCCTGTCCGGCCAGGACAGCGAGCGCGGCACCTTCTCCTCGCGCCATTCGGTGCTGATCGACCAGGAGAACGAGGACCGCTACACCCCGTTCAACCATCTGCGCGAGGGCCAGCCGCGCTACGAGGTCATCAACTCGATGCTCTCGGAAGAGGCGGTGCTCGGCTTCGAATACGGCTACTCGCTCTCCGAGCCGAACGCGCTGACCCTGTGGGAAGCCCAGTTCGGCGACTTCGCCAACGGCGCTCAGGTCATCTTCGACCAGTTCCTGTCGTCCGGCGAGCGCAAGTGGCTGCGCATGTCCGGCCTCGTCTGCCTGCTGCCGCACGGCTATGAGGGACAGGGTCCCGAGCACTCCTCGGCCCGCCTCGAGCGCTATCTGCAGATGTGCGCCGAGGACAACATGCAGGTCGCCAACCTGACGACGCCGGCGAACTATTTCCACGCCCTGCGCCGCCAGCTGAAGCGCGACTTCCGCAAGCCGCTCATCCTGATGACGCCGAAGAGCCTGCTGCGCCACAAGCGCGCCGTCTCCAAGCTCGCCGAGATGGGTCCGGGCACCTCGTTCCACCGCGTGCTGTGGGACGACGCGGACGGCGCCTCCGGCCACCGCCTGCCTGAGGCCATCGAGCTCAAGACCGACGACAAGATCCGCCGCGTCGTGCTGTGCTCGGGCAAGGTCTATTACGACCTCTACGAGGAGCGCGAGCGCCGCGGCATCGACGACATCTACCTCCTGCGCCTTGAGCAGCTCTTCCCCTTCCCGCTGAAGACGCTGGTGCAGGAGCTCTCGCGCTTCAAGCAGGCGGAGATCGTCTGGTGCCAGGAAGAGCCGAAGAACCAGGGCGGCTGGGCCTTCGTGCAGCCTTATCTGGAATGGGTGCTGGAGCAGACCGGCTCCGCCTCCAGCCGCCCGCGCTACACCGGCCGGCCGGCTTCCGCCGCCACCGCGACCGGCCTGATGTCCAAGCATCTTGCGCAGCTCAAGGCGTTCCTTGCGGACGCCCTGAGCTGAACATTTCACGAAACTCGAGGGAGAGCCGGCCACCGGGCCGGCGAACGGTGAGGAAGAAAGAGCATGGCCACCGAGATCCGCGTTCCGACGCTGGGCGAATCGGTCACCGAGGCGACGATCGGCAAGTGGTTCAAGAAGGCCGGCGAGGCGGTTGCGGCCGACGAGCCGATCGTCGAGCTGGAGACCGACAAGGTGACGATCGAGGTACCCGCGCCGGCGGCCGGCGTGCTCTCCGAGATCGTCGCCCAGGACGGCGAGACCGTCGGCGTCGGCGCCCTGCTCGGCTCGATCGGTGAAGGCGGCGGCGCCGCCAAGGCGGCTCCGGCGGCGGCGCCCGCTCCCGCCAAGGCGGAGGCTCCCAAGGCCGAAGCTCCCAAGCCGGCTCCTGCGCCCGCCCCGGCGGCGCCCGCTGCCGCGCCGGCGGGTTCCAACGGCCCGGCGGTCGCCAAGCTGGCCAATGAGTCCGGCCTCAACCCCGCCATGCTCGCCGGCACCGGCAAGGATGCCCGCGTGACCAAGGGCGACATGCTCGCCGCCATCGCCCAGGGCGTTTCCGCCCCGGCGGCCGCGCCGAGCGCCCCGGTCGTCGCCCGCGCGCCCTCGGCGCCGGACGACGCCTCGCGCGAAGAGCGCGTGAAGATGACCAAGCTGCGCGTCACCATTGCGCGCCGCCTGAAGGAAGCCCAGAACGCCGCTGCCATGCTCACGACGTTCAACGACGTCGACATGTCGGCGGTGATGAACCTGCGCGCGCAGTACAAGGACGTGTTCGAGAAGAAGCACGGCGTGAAGCTGGGCTTCATGGGCTTCTTCACCAAGGCGGTGATCCAGGCCCTGAAGGACGTGCCGGAGGTCAATGCCGAGATCGACGGGCAGGACCTCGTCTACAAGAACTACTACCACATCGGCATCGCCGTCGGCACTGACAAGGGCCTCGTCGTCCCGGTGGTGCGCGATGCCGACCAGATGTCGATCGCCGAGATCGAGAAGACCATCGCCGGCCTCGGCCGCAAGGCGCGCGACGGCAAGCTCGGCATCGAGGACATGCAGGGCGGCACCTTCACCATCACCAATGGCGGCATCTACGGCTCGCTGATGTCGACGCCGATCCTCAACGCGCCGCAGTCGGGCATCCTCGGCATGCACCGCATAGAGGAGCGTCCCGTCGTGGTGAAGGGCCAGATCGTCGCCCGCCCGATGATGTACCTGGCGTTGAGCTACGACCACCGCATCGTCGACGGCAAGGGCGCCGTGACCTTCCTCGTCCGCGTCAAGGAAGCGCTGGAAGACCCGACCCGGCTGGTGCTGGATCTGTGATCTGCCGTGCACTGACGAGCATCCTTCGAGGCTCGCTGCGCTCGCACCTCAGGATGACGTTGTCCTTCGCCTGAGGACGAGGTCGTCATGCTGAGGTGCCGCCCGCAGGGCGGCCTCGAAGCACGCAGGACCGGAAACGAACAAAAGCCCCCGCGACCGGCCGGTCGCGGGGGCTTTCTCGTTCATGCCCTCACGGATGGATGACCATCAGCGTGAAGGGGTGGACATAGGCCTGCAGCATCACCAGGCCGCCGACGAGGCAGGCCAGCACGATGGAGTGCCAGAACACGAAGCGCAGGATGGTGCCTTCGTGGCCGAACCAGTTGGTGGCGGTGGAGGCGACGACGATCGACTGCGCGTCGATCATCTTGCCCATGACGCCGCCCGACGAGTTCGCCGCGCCCATCAGTATGGGCGACAGGCCGAGCTGCTCGGAGGTGATCTTCTGCAAGCCTCCGAACAGCACGTTGGACGCCGTGTCCGAACCCGTCAGCGCCACGCCGAGCCAGCCGAGCAGCGTGCCGAAGAAGGGGTAGAGCACCCCGGTCGCCGCGAAAGCCAAGCCCAACGTGGCGTCGAGGCCGGAGAAGCGGGTCAGCGTGCCGATGGCCAGCATCGAGGCGATGGTGGCGAGCGAGGCGCGCAGGATCCAGATGGTCCGGCCATATTCCTGGATCAGCCGCCAGGGCGAGAAGCGGATCACCGCGCCATAGATCAGCGCCGCGATCAGCATCGCCGTGCCGGTGTAGGACAGATAGGTGAAGGAGAAGATCGCGCTCTCGGTCGCGGGCTTGGCCACAACCGGCGGCACCTTCTGCACCATGTTGTGCAGGCCCTCGACGGTGAAGTTCCAGGTGAAGATCGGGTTCACCAGGCTCTTGAACCAGCCCGAGCCCCAGACCAGCAGCAGCACGCAGACGATGATCCAGGGCAGCAGCGCGCTCCACACCTGCTCGCGCGTCGGCTTCACCAGCGGCTCGGCGGAGACCGGCGGCATGGTGCCGGCGGATTCGTCGCGCGTGCGCAGCGCCGGAGACAGCCACAGCTTCTTCGGCTGCCACACCTTGAGGAACAGGATCAGCGCCGCCATCGAGATCAGCGAAGCGCCGATGTCGACGATCCACGGATTGATGAAGTTGGAGATGACGAACTGGGGAATGGCGAAGGAGAGCGCACAGACCAGGATCGCCGGCCACACCTCCTTCATGCCCCGCCAGCCGGCGAAGGCGCACACCACCCAGAACGGCACGATCATCGAGAAGAAGGGCAGCTGCCGGCCGACCATGGCGCCGAGCAGATACGGGTCCAGCCCGGTCACGCTGGCGAGGCCGACGATGGGCGTTCCCAAGGCTCCGTAGGCGACCGGCGCGGTGTTGGCGATCAGCGACAGGCTGGAGGCGGCGAGCGGCGAGAAGCCGAGCCCCATCAATATGGCGCCGGTCACCGCCACCGGCGTGCCGAAGCCGGAGGCGCCCTCGAAGAAGGCGCCGAAGGAAAAGGCGATGAGGAGGAGTTGCAGCCGCCGGTCCGGCGTTACCCCGCCGATGGCCTGTTCGAGAATCTTGAAGCGGCCGGTGGCGACGGTGAGGCGGTAGAGGAAGATGACGTTGAGGACGATCCAGCCGATCGGGAACAGGCCGGTCACGATGCCGAGAATGGCGGCGCGTATGGCAAGGCCTGCCGGCATGGTGAAGATGGCGACCGAGATCAGTATAGCAACGATCAGGGCAATGACGGCGGCCAGATGCGCCTTGATCTTGCCCGACGCGATCATCACCAACAGCAGGACGACTGGTATCGCCGCGGCACCCGTGGTGCAATACCATGATATTCAATGGATTGTAGACTTGACTCCACATGACGAAACCTTCCCCTAGGTAATATAATTATTATTGCTGACTAAGCGTGCACTGGTGAAATAAACTTGCAACTTAGACGAAAGTTGAATGATTACTTGACCTATCGTCACGTCCCGCCGAAAACGCGCGGCAGGCGCGCCTTGAGCGCACGTGACTTCCGGTCATCGGGTGTGTAGTTTCCGGCCCGTTCGAGCGGCTCACCCGCCTGCACCCGCGCCTTGGGAACGCTCGCGCGCGCGTCTCCCGCAGGCACTTTCCCAGCAGCAATCCACGAGAAGATGAGCATGTCCTACGACCTGATCGTCATCGGCACCGGCCCCGGCGGCTATGTGTGCGCCATCCGCGCCTCCCAGCTCGGCCTCAAGGTCGCGGTGGTCGAGAAGCGCGCCACCTTCGGCGGCACCTGCCTGAACATCGGCTGCATCCCGTCCAAGGCGCTGCTGCACGCCTCGCATCTGTTCGACGAGGCCGGCCACCGCTTCGCGGAGATGGGCATCGGGGTGGGCACGCCGAAACTCGATCTGCCGGCGCTGCTCGGCTTCAAGGACAAGGCGGTGGACGGCAACACCAAGGGCGTCGCCTTCCTGATGAAGAAGAACAAGATCGACACCTATCAGGGTACCGCCTCGATCCCGGCGCCCGGCAAGGTCGATGTCGCCATGGCGGACGGTTCGCAGAAGGCGCTGGAGACCAAGGCCATCGTCATCGCCACCGGCTCGGATGTGGCGAAGCTGCCGGGCATCGAGATCGATGAGACGCGTATCGTCTCCTCCACCGGAGCCATCGCGCTGGAGAAGGTGCCGGGCAAGCTGCTCGTGGTCGGCGCCGGCGTCATCGGGCTGGAGTTAGGGAGCGTGTGGCGCCGCCTCGGCGCGGAGGTCACCGTGGTCGAATATCTCGACCGCATCCTGCCGGGCATGGACCTCGACGTGGCGAAGTCCTTCCAGCGCATCCTCGAGAAGCAGGGCATCGCCTTCAAGCTCGGCTCGAAGGTCACCGGCGTCGACACCAATGGTAAGACGCTCAAGGCCTCGGTCGAGCCCGCCGCCGGCGGCGCTTCCGAGTCGCTGGAGGCCGACGTGGTGCTCGTCGCCATCGGTCGCGTGCCCTACACGGAAGGGCTGGGGCTGGAGGCGCTCGGCGTCGAGAAGGACAAGCGCGGCCGCGTCGTCACCGACCATTATTACCGCACCAATGTGCCGGGCATCTTCGCCATCGGCGACGCCATCGCCGGCCCGATGCTCGCCCACAAGGCGGAGGACGAGGGCGTGGCGCTGGCCGAGCTGCTCGCCGGCCAGGCCGGCCATGTGAACTACGACGTGATCCCCGCGGTCGTGTACACCTCGCCGGAAGTCGCCTCGGTCGGCAAGACCGAGGAGGAGCTGAAGGAGGCCGGCGTCGCCTACAAGGTCGGCAAGTTCCCCTTCCTCGCCAACGGTCGCGCCAAGGCGAACGACGAGACCGACGGCTTCGTGAAGATCCTCGCCGACGCAACGACGGACAAGGTGCTCGGCGCCCACATCATCGGCGTCGAGGCCGGCGAGATGATCCACGAATGCGCCGTGCTGATGGAGTTCGGCGGTTCGTCCGAGGACCTCGCCCGCACCTGCCACGCCCACCCCACCCGCTCCGAGGCGGTGAAGGAAGCGGCGATGGCGGTGGAGAAGCGCGCCATCCACATGTGAGGGGGTGCCGACACGAACCATCCTTCGAGGCCCGGCGATGCCGGGCACCTCAGGATGACGTTGCCCCTTGAAGCACCTCACGTGATGCTGAGGTCGAGCGCAGCGAGCCTCGAAGCACGCATCCCATAGCCAAAAACTAAACGGCCCGGAGTCGCCTCCGGGCCGTGGTCATATTCAGGGGGAAGAAGCTGGCGGACCCGCCGTCAGGAACCCTTGCTGTCGGTCTGTACGGGCTTGGCCGCGGCGTGGCCCTGCGAGCAGTCGGCAAGGGCGGCGCCGGAGATCGCGCCGGTGAATGCGAGCGCGCAGAACACGAGGACGATACGCTTCATCGAATGCCTCCTCTGGAGTGGTCTCGGTGAGGCAAGTCTTGCCCAGCTTACGCAGCGTGAAAAGCCCGCCGCCGGTCCTCCATTGCCGCAATGGTAGGCATTTCGGCCGGTCTCACGCATCCGTGTAGGTGAGCGCCTCGATCTTCCAGCCGTCCGGATCGAACAGGAAAGCGGCATAATACCCTTCGCCATAGTGCGGCCGGAGCCCCGGCGGGCCCTCGTCGCGCCCGCCCGTGGCGACGCCAGCGGCGTGGAAAGCGTCGACCGCTGCGCGCGAGGGCGCCATGAAGCAGAGATGGAAGCCGGGCACCGGCGCGATCCTGTCGGCCCGGTGCTGGATCCAGAACGGCGCCGCGCCCGGCGTGCCCTCCGGCGAGGGCGCCTCGCCCGGCGGTCCCCAGCAGGCCGATTCCCCTTCCGGCTCGGGATGCGCCCACACCCGCACAAAGCCGAGGGGAGCCAGCACCGCATCGTAGAAGGCGAGCGAGCGCCTGTAGTCGGACACGCCGATCGACATGTGCTCGATCATCGGCTGGATGGGCTTCATCATGTCCCCCTTGTCACCGCGCCCGCGGATGCGCCGCGCCTGTCCCTAGCGGGCGCGCGGATGCGCCGCGCGCCAAGCGGCCATCAGCGCCGCCGAATCCACCGCCGCATAGATCTGCGTGGTGGAAAGCGAGGCGTGGCCGAGAAGTTCCTGGATCGAGCGCAGGTCGCCGCCGCGCCCGAGCAAATGGGTGGCGAAGGAATGGCGCAGCGCGTGCGGCGTGGCGCTGTCCGGCAGGCCGAGCCCGCCGCGCATGCGCTCCACCGCCAGCTGCACGATGCGCGGCGAGAGCGGCCCGCCCTTGGCGCCGCGGAACAGCGGGCTCGAAGGTTCCAGCTCATAGGGGCAGGCGCGGGCATAGGCGTCGACCATCTCCGCGACCTGCCGCAGCACCGGCACCATGCGGGTTTTGCCGCCCTTGCCGTGGACGATGATCTGGTCGCCACGCCCCGGCTCGGGCATGTCGCGGCGCATCAGCCCCAGCGCCTCGGAGATGCGCAGGCCCGAGCCATAGAGCAGCGCGATCACCGCCGCGTCGCGCATCAGCACCCAGGGCTCGCGCTCCTCGCCGGCGCGGGTCGCCGGGTCCGCCATGGCGCGCGCATCCGCCGGTGACAGCGGGCGCGGCAAGGTGCGGGCAATGCGGGGAGCGCGCACCGCCGTCAGCGCTCCCACCTTGCCCAGCCCCTCGCGCTCCATGTGGCGGCCGAAGGAGCGGGCGGCTGCGAGGAAGCGCATCTGCGTGCGCGCCTCGATGCCCTCCGCGCGCCGCGCCGCGATCACCGCACGCACCTCACGCGGCGTGAGGCCGCAAAAGTCGGCGATTTCCGGCTGCCGGCCGATGTGGCGGGCGAGCAGACCGAGGAAGATCGACATGTCGCGGGCATAGGCCTCGCGGGTCTTGGGCGAGAGCCGGCGCTCATGGCCGAGCCGGGCCAGCCAGCCCTTCAGCGCGGCGGCGACGTCCGGCGCCGCGCCCGCGAGCAGCGCGATCTCCGCCCGCGCCGCCTTCTGCGCATCGGTGCTGGCCATGTTCCTGCCTCGGCTTCGTCTTGACAGCCCTGCTAGATTGACCGCCCTAGCCCTTCCCGAGCCTTAACGAGTCTAGCCGATTCCATGTCCCTCTTCCCGCCGCACGAGAGTGTCGTCGACGTGCTACTGCCCGTGGCGGTCGGATCGGCCTATTCCTACCGCGTGCCGGAGGGCATGGAGGTGGCGCCCGGCGACATCGTCGTCGTGCCGCTCGGCCCTCGTATGATGCTCGGCTGCGTCTGGCCACGGGCGGAGAGCCCCAAACCCGTCGATCCGGCCAAGCTCAAGCCGATCCACCGCAGATACGACGTCGCCCCGCTCTCGCCGGCGATGCTCGCCTTCATCCGCTGGATCGCCGACTACACGGTGACGCCGCCCGGCATGGTGCTGCGCCTCGCGCTGCGCCATGACGAAAGCGCCGGCATCTCCCGCGAGCGCACCGGCGTGCGCCTCACCGAAAAACGCCCCGAACGCCGCACCGCCGCGCGCGAGCGGGTGATCGAGGCGCTGGCGGACGGCTTTGTTCGCGCCAAGAGCGAGGCCGCACGCGAGGCCGGCGTCTCGCCCTCGGTGGTCGACGGGCTCGTCGATGACGGCGTGCTGGAGACGGTCGTCCTGCCGCCCGAGCCGGCCGCCGAGAGGCCCGACCCCGACCATTCCGCGCCCGAGCTTCTGCCGGCGCAACGGGAGGCCGCCGACCGGCTTGTCGAGGCGGTGAAGGCCCGCGCATTCCGCCCCTACCTCATCGACGGCGTCACCGGCTCGGGCAAGACCGAGGCCTATTTCGAGGCGGTGGCGGAGACGATCCGGCAGGGCCGGCAGGTGCTGATCCTGATGCCGGAAATCGCCCTCACCCAGGCCTTCCTCGACCGCTTCGCCCGGCGCTTCGGCGTCAAACCGGCCGAATGGCATTCGGCCGTGGGCACCAAGCGGCGCGGGCGCACTTTCAAGGGCGTGTCCTCCGGCGAGGTGAGCGTGGTCGCCGGCGCCCGCTCGGCGCTGTTCCTGCCGTTCCGCGACCTCGGCCTCGTCATCGTCGACGAGGAGCACGACAGCGCCTACAAGCAGGAGGACGGCGTCCACTACCACGCCCGCGACATGGCGGTGGTACGCGCGCGGCTGGAGGAGGCGCCGGTCGTCCTGGTCTCGGCGACGCCCTCCATCGAGACCGAGGTGAACGCGCGGCGCGGGCGCTACAGCCGCCTGCACCTGCCCGAGCGCTTCGCCGGCACCAAGGTGCCGCGCCTCGAGCCCATCGACCTGCGCAAGGAAGGCCCGCCGCGCGGCCAGTGGATCGCCCCGCGCCTCGCCGCGGAGATGGAGCGCACCATCGAGGCCGGCGGGCAGGCGCTCCTGTTCCTCAACCGCCGCGGCTATGCCCCGCTCACGCTCTGCCGCGCCTGCGGCCACCGCATTCGCTGCCCGTCCTGCTCGAGCTGGCTGGTCGAGCACCGCTTCCGCCGCCGGCTCGAATGCCACCAATGCGGCTATGCCACGCCGGTGCCGAGCGAATGCCCGAACTGCCACGAGCCCAATTCGCTTATCCCCTGCGGCCCCGGCGTCGAGCGGCTGCACGAGGAGGTGGCCAAGCTCATGCCGCACGCGCGGCTGCAGGTGCTCTCCAGCGACCTCGCCGGCGGGGTGGAGCGGCTGCGCGCCGAACTCAAGGCGATCGAGGATGGCGAGGTCGACGTCATCGTCGGCACCCAGCTCGTCGCCAAGGGGCACAACTTCCCCGGCCTCGCCCTGGTCGGCGTCATCGATGCCGATGTCGGGCTCGGCCATGGCGATCCCCGCGCGGCCGAGCGCACCTTCCAGCTGCTGCACCAGGTCGCCGGCCGCGCCGGCCGGCACGAGAAGGAGGGCCGCGCCTTCCTCCAGACCTACATGCCCGAGCATCCGGTGATGCAGGCGCTGGTCGCCGGCCATCGCGACGCCTTCTATGACCGCGAGATCGCCGTGCGCGAGGAGGCGCACCTGCCGCCCTTCGCCCGCTTCTGCGCGCTCATCGTCTCCGGCACGGATGCGCATGCGGCGCAGGCCCACGCCCGCGCGCTGGCGGCCTGCTCGCCGCTGTCGAACGAGGTGCGCGTGCTCGGCCCGGCCGAGGCGCCGCTCGCTCTCGTGCGCGGGCGCCACCGCTACCGCCTGCTGGCGCGCTCGGACCGCGGCTTCGACCTCTCCAACTATGTCCGCGCCTGGATGGCCGGCGCCCCGCGCGCGACGGGCAATCTGCGGGTCGAGATCGACATCGACCCGCAGAGCTTTCTGTAGCGGCGGGGGAGTGCCGCCCACCTGCAGGACACCCTCATCCTGAGGTGCGAGCGCAGCGAGCCTCGAAGGATGGTCGTGAGAGCGCACCCGGACGAGCATCCTTCGAGGCCCGGCGAAACGCCCGGGCACCTCGGGATGAGGACAGTCCTCGGAAGGTGTCGGAAACGAAATGGCCGGGACGCACGCCCCGGCCATCGCGTCGGCGTCAGTCGCGCCCGCTCACTTCCTGGCGCAGATCAGCACCATCAGCGGCGCGCGGGAGGCATCGGCGGGCTTGGGCGCGAAGCGCACCTCGCGCTCGCTGAGGATGGTGGTCTCGCCCTCATGCGGCGCGAGATAAGCGTTCACCACCGCTTCGTCCGGCTCGCAGGTCAGGCGGCAGCCTTCCGGTGAGAAGCACTCGCGACGGGTGTAGACGCGCACGGCGCCCGGCGCCTCGCTCGCCCGGCTGGCTTCGCCGGCGGCTCCCTTCTCGCCGGCGGCACCGGCAGGTCCGGGCGGGCCGGCAGGGCCGGCGGGACCCGCAGGACCGGCAGGGCCGGCTTCGCCCTTGGCACCGGCGGGACCGGCAGGACCAGCGGGGCCGGCAGGACCAGCGGGACCCGCAGGACCGGCGGCGCCGGCTTCGCCCTTCGGGCCAGGCGGGCCCGCAGGGCCGGGAGTCGGCTCGCCGCAGGAGGCGACGAGCAGCGCGGAGGCGAGCGCGAGGCTCACATAAAGCAATCTCATCGTTTCTTCCCCAGACTGGATGACGGCATCTTCTTGGCCGTGGTCACCGGCCGATCCTCGGCCGCCCGGCGGAGGGAAGCCTGACGCCGGGCGCACGCAGCGTCAATCGAAATACCTGCGCCGGACGACGCCCGCGCGACGGTCGGCGCCGCCCAGGATCACAAGGCTCGCACGAGCTCCGCCGCGAACGGTCATGGCTTTGCGACGGCGGCGATGCGCCCGACACGCCGGCCGTCGATGCCCCGACCGGCGAAGCGGAAAAGGGGCGGCGGGTGACCATTGACGCGGCCGCCCGCCGCGCCTAGCTTGCCGGCCATGAAGATGGTCACGAGAGAGAGCGTGTTTACGCGCCCCGGACGGCGAATTCGTCGCCCGGCCGACAGGTTCGGCCGGGATTTCTGACGCGCGCCTTCCCAAGAACTCTCGTCATCGGACGCTAGCCATGACCGCCGGCCTTTTCCGCCATCGCCTCGTCGTCGAGGCCGATGCCCATCCCAATCTCATGCTCCGCCTGCTCGAACCCTTCGCCGTCAACGACGTCCAGCCGACCCGCATCCGGCTCGACGGCCCGGCGGACGGGCGCGCGGACATCCTCAATCCCGGCGACATGCGGGCGGAGATCGCCTTCCTCGCTACCCATGAGCTTGCCGAGCGCCTGTGGGCGCGCATCGACGTGATGGTGCCGGTGCGCACCTCCCACCTCGTCTCGAGCGCCCTGACCGAAGAAGCGGCGGCCTAAGCCGCCATGCTGGCCCAGCTCGGCGCCATCGCCCTCGTCGTGGCGCCGGTCTTCGGGCTGATCGGCATCGGCTTCCTCGCCTCGGTCTCCGGCCATTTGCGCGAGCGCGCCGCCGAGGGCCTGTCCGAATATGTCTTCGGGCTGGCCGTGCCGGTGCTGATCTTCAAGACGCTGGCCGAGGCGGCGCTGCCGCAGGAAGGCCAGCCCTGGGGCTACTGGATCGCCTATTTCACCGGCGCCTTCATCGTCTTCGCCATCGGCATGGTGACGGCGCGGCGCGTCTTCGGCCGCGACCATGCCGAGGCGGTGATCCAGGGCTTTGCCTCCGGCCAGGCCAATACGGTGTTCGTCGGCGTGCCGCTGATCCTGCAGGCCTTCGGGCCGGAAGGCGCGGTGCCGCTGTTCCTGCTCATCGCCGTCCACCTGCCGGTGATGATGGTGGTGGCGACCGTTCTGGCCGAGGGCGCCGCCGCCGGCGTCTCGCTCGCCACCTTCAAGCGGCTCGGGCGGATGCTGGCCTTCAACCCGATCCTGCTCGGCATCTATGCCGGTGCCATCGCCAAGGTGGTCGGCTATGTGCCGACCGGCGTGCTGGACCAGACGGTCGACATGCTCGCCGCCTCGGGCGTGCCCTGCGCGCTGGTCTCGCTCGGCCTCGCTTTGCACCGTTACCCGATCCGCGGCGACATCGGCCCGGCCGTCGTCATCACCACGCTCAAGCTCGTGGTGCATCCGGTCATCGTCTACGGCCTGACGCGGGTGCTCCCCATGCCGCCGGTGTGGGCGGACGTGGCCGTGGTGTTCGCCGCTATGCCCTGCGGCATCAACGCCTATCTGCTCGCCCAGCGCTACCGGACCGGCGTCACCGCTTCGGCCAGCGCCGTGTCGCTGTCGACCGCCGCCAGCCTGTTCACCATCACCGTGTGGTTCCTGATCCTTGGGGTGAACTGAACGCAGAAGATGTGGATGGCCGGGCCAAGCCCGGCCATGACGGGCCCTCGCTCCCCCCTCAGTCCAGCTTCATGCAGTTCGCGTAGAAGGTCGTGGTCGCCGGCCAGTCGGAGAACACGCCGATGACGCCGATCTGCTTGGCCAGCACGTCGAGCAGGGCCAGCGTGTCGCCGTCGCGATCGGTGATCGACTTGATCGACTGGTAGTAATAGCCGCCGCCCGAGGTTAGCGGACCGGAGCGCTCCAACGACCAGGAGATGAGCCCGAGCCCGGCCTTCTTCGCCTCCTCGGCATAGGCGGAGGGGACGATCTTGCCGTCCTTCGCGGTCACCAGCATCCACAGCGGCGGCGCGAGGATCTTCACGCCCTTGTCGGCCAGCTCCTGCATGGAGGGCTTCCAGGTCTCCGGCTTCATGTTGTCGAAGGCCTTGTCCTCCTCGTCGCGCCCGTCGAGGAACACCGCCTGCGCGCCGAAGGCGGGCTCGGCCTTCAGCCAATAGAGGACGTCCGCAAGGTGGAAGGACTGCGGGTAGACGCGCGACGGGTCGACGCCCGCCTCCTTGTACTCATCGATCGCCTGCTGGGCGTAGTCTTGCTGCGTGTAGCGGCCCTCGAAGGGCATCGGCACTTCCGGTCCCTTCAGCTCGGGGGCGAACTTCAGCCCCAGCGACTTGACCAGCTCGATATATTCCTTGTGCGTCACCAGCGTCGCGCGGTCGACATAGAGGTCGGTGCGCCAGCTCGGCGTGCCGTTCATGTAGCCCTCGACCGTGGTGGCGCTGGTGTCGGCGCCGTCCATCTTCGGGCGCAGCGACTTGAACTCGGCCAGCGTCAGGTCGCTGGTGCAGCACTTGGCGCTCGCCTTGCGGCCGGTCGCCGGATCGGCCGGCTCGAAGCCCCTGGAGCATTTCGAGGCCAGCTCGGGCCGGGCGAGGATGTCGGTGGTGGTGTGCAGGTCGCACTGGGCGTGGCGGCACACCAGTTGGAGGTCCTTGGTGAAGGCGATGTCGCATTCCATCACGCCCGCGCCCATGCGCGCGGCGGCGAGATAGCCCTCGCGGGTGTGCTCGGGAAACTGCAGCGGCGCGCCGCGATGCGAGATCGAGAAATTCTTCGTCGTGAACGGGCCCTTGCACTTGGCCAGCTCGTCCTTGAGCGGGCCGTCCTTCATCTGCTCGACGAGGTAGAAGGGGCGCGGGCCGAGCTCGGCCGGGCCGCCGGGCGCCTGCGCGCTGGCGCTGCCGGCAAAGGCCAAGGAGACGGCAAAGGAAGCGATGAGAAGGGCGATGGCGGGGGTCTTCATCGGGAGCTCCGTCCTGCGGCGGCGGGGAAAGCGTGCCCCATGGCTAGCCGCTCCCGGTGACACGGATGTTACGCGGCACGAGGAGGTAGTCGGCTATGCACCTTGCGCGCGCCGGAAAGAATGGCGTCAGTTGCGCGGCCGCGCCGATGCGGGATCGCGGCCGCCGGCGGCCTTGGCGGCGATCCAGATCACGTGGCGCGCGCCGCCGCCCTTGCCATTGGCGCGGACCCTCGCCTCCTCCACACTGAACCCGGCCCGGCGAAGACGGGCGGTGAAATCGCGGTCCGGTCCCGACGACCACACGGCGAGAATGCCGCCGGGACGCAGCGCCGCGCGGGCGGCGCGCAGGCCGTTCGCGTCGTAGAGGCCATCGTTGGCGGCGCGCATCAGCCCGCCCGGGCCGTTGTCGACGTCGAGCAGGATCGCATCATAGGCCGCTCCGCCGGCGCGGATCAGGTCGCCGACGTCGCCCTCGAACAGGCTGACGCGCGGATCGTTCAGGCTGGTCCCGAAGATGCCCGCCATCGGCCCGCGCGCCCAGGCGACGACCGCCGGGACCAGTTCCGCCACGACGATCTCCGCCTGAGATCCGGTCTCGGCCAGCGCCGCGCGCAGCGTGAAGCCCATGCCGAGCCCGCCGATCAGCAGGCGCGGCTTCGCGTCCGGCCCGAGCCGAGCGCAGGCCAGCGCGGCCAGCGCCTTCTCAGAGCCGCTGAGGCGGCTGTTCATCAGCTCGATGGCGCCGGACATGATGGAGAATTCCTCGCCGCGCCGCATCAGGCGCAGCTCGCCGAAGCCGTCGGGCACTTTCGCCGTATCGAGCTGGGACCAGGGAATCATCGGTCACTCGTATCGCCGTTCGCCGGGCTGGAACAAGAGGCGTCGTGCACGCGCGCGCCCTAGGCCGGCCGATCGCGGCCGCCGGGGCGGGCAAGCGGCACGACTAAAGCCCGGCCAGCTTGCGAACCTCGTCCGGCGTCGCGCCGTTCGCGCGCAGGTTCTGCAAGCTTTCCGAGCCGAGCGACTTGGAAAGCTTGCGACCGTCGGCGTCAGTGAGCAGCGCGTGATGGGTGTAGAGCGGCATCGGCAGGCCGAGCAGCGCCTGGAGGACGCGATGCACCGAGGTCGCGGCTTTCAGGTCGGCGCCGCGCACCACATGGGTCACGCTCTGCAGCGCGTCGTCGACCACGACGGCGAGATGGTAGCTGGTCGGCACCTCCTTGCGGGCGATCACTACGTCGCCCCAGGCGAGCGGATCGGCGGCGAGGATTTCCTCGGCACCGTCCGGCCAGCCGATCTCCCGCCAGGTCAGAGGCCCGGCGAGCGCCGCCGCCTTCGCCATGTCGAGCCGCAGCGCATAGGGCTCACCTGCCTGCATGCGGCAGGCACGCTCCTCCTCGCTCATCGCCGTACGGGAGAAGGGGAAGAGCGGCGCACCGTCGGGATCGCGCGGCCAGTCGGGGGCCTCCTCGACGGCGCGGCGGATCTCGGCCCGGCTTTCGAAGCTGGCATAGATCACGCCACGCGCGGCGAGCTTTTCCAGTGCCACCCGGTAATCCGCCATATGTTCGGACTGCCGGCGCACCGGCGCTTCCCACGCGTTTCCGAGCCAGCTGAGATCTGAATAGATAGCCGCCTCATATTCAGGTCGGCAGCGCGCGGGATCGATGTCCTCGATGCGCAGCAGCAGCCGCCCGCCGGCGCGCGCCGACATCTCCGCATTGATCAGCGCCGAGCGCGCATGGCCGAGATGCAGCAGCCCGTTCGGGCTGGGTGCGAAGCGGAAGACGGGGCGGGCCTGTTCCATGGCCCGCCTGTGTAGCGCGTCAGAACTGCCGCGCCACCATCATCTTCTTGATCTCGGCGATCGCCTTGGCCGGGTTCAGGCCCTTCGGGCAGGCCTTGGCGCAGTTCATGATGGTGTGGCAGCGATAGAGCCGGAACGGGTCTTCGAGGTCGTCGAGCCGGTCGCCGGTGGCCTCGTCGCGGCTGTCGATCAGCCAGCGATAGGCCTGCAAGAGCGCCGCCGGGCCGAGATAGCGGTCGCCGTTCCACCAGTAGCTCGGGCAGGAGGTCGAGCAGCAGGCGCACAGGATGCACTCATAGAGCCCGTCGAGCTTCTCGCGGTCGCCGCGCGCCTGCCGCCATTCCTTCTCGGGGGCCGGCGTCTCGGTGTGCAGCCAGGGCTCGACCGAGGCGTGCTGGGCGTAGAACTGGGTGAGGTCCGGCACTAGGTCCTTCACCACCGGCATGTGCGGCAGCGGGTAGATCTTCACCGCCGAGGCATCGACGTCGTCCATGCTCTTGAGGCAGGCGAGCGTGTTGGTGCCGTCGATGTTCATGGCGCAGGAGCCGCAGATGCCCTCGCGGCAGGAACGGCGGAAGGTCAGCGTCGGGTCGATCTGGTTCTTGATCCAGATAAGCCCGTCCAGCACCATCGGGCCGCAATCGTCGCGATCGACGTAATAGGTGTCGACGCTCGGGTTCTTCCCGTCGTCCGGGTTCCAGCGATAGATCTTGTACTCCGTCAGCCGGTTGGCGCCGGTGGGCTTCGGCCACACCTTGCCTTCGGTGATCTGCGAGTTCTTCGGCAGGGTCAGCTGGACCATGGTCGGGGCTCGTCCTCGGGGCAGTTCCGCCCGCGCGGTCGCGGGCGGCCGGATCGGGAAAGGCGGGCGGTCAGTAAACCCGCTTGCGCGGCTCGATGTACTGGATGTCGTTCGACAGCGTGTAGGTGTGCACCGGCCGGTCTTCGAGGCGCACGGCGCGCTTGTCGAAGTCGACGAAGGCCAGGGTGTGCTTCATCCAGTTGACGTCGTCGCGCTCGGGATAGTCCTCGCGCGCATGGGCGCCGCGGCTCTCGGTGCGGGCGGCCGCGCCCTCCATGGTGACGGTGGCGAGGCAGATGAGGTTGTCGTATTCGAGCGTCTCGATGAGGTCGGAGTTCCACACCAGCGAGCGGTCGGTGACGTCGATGTCGTCCGTGCCGGCGAACACCTCGGCGATCAGCTTGCGGCCCTCCTCCAGCACCTCGCCGGTGCGGTAGACCGCGCAGTTGTTCTGCATCACCTTCTGCATCTGCAGGCGCAGGTCGGCGGTCGGCGTGCCGCCATCGGCATTGCGGAAGCGGTCGAGCCGGGCGATGGCGGCGTCCGCCGAATCGGCCGGCAGCTCGCGCTGCTTCTCGCCGGGGGTCAGCAGCTCGGCGCAGCGCAGCGCCGCCGCGCGGCCGAACACCACGAGGTCGGTCAGCGAGTTGGAGCCGAGCCGGTTGGCGCCGTGCACGGAGACGCAGGCGCATTCGCCCACCGCCATCAGGCCGGGCACCACATGGTCGGCGTTGCCGTTCTTCTTGGTCAGCACCTCGCCGTGGAAGTTCGTGGGGATGCCGCCCATGTTGTAGTGCACCGTCGGCAGCACCGGGATCGGCTCCTTGGTGAGGTCGACGCCGGCGAAGATGCGCGCGCTCTCGGAGATGCCTGGCAGGCGCTCATGCAGGATCGCCGGGTCCAGATGGTCGAGGTGCAGGTAGATGTGGTCCTTGTTCTTGCCGACGCCCCGGCCCTCGCGGATCTCCATGGTCATGGAGCGCGAGACGACGTCGCGGGAGGCAAGGTCCTTGGCCGAGGGGGCGTAGCGCTCCATGAAGCGCTCGCCCTCGGAATTGGTGAGGTAGCCGCCCTCGCCGCGCGCACCCTCGGTGATCAGGCAGCCCGAGCCGTAGATGCCGGTGGGGTGGAACTGCACGAACTCCATGTCCTGCAGCGGCAGGCCGGCGCGCAGCACCATGGCGTTGCCGTCGCCGGTGCAGGTGTGGGCGGAGGTGGCGGAGAAATAGGCCCGGCCATAGCCGCCGGTGGCGAGGATCACCGTCTGCGCGCTGAAGCGGTGCAGCGTGCCGTCGTCCATCTTCAGCGCGACGATGCCGCGGCAGCGCCCGTCCTCGTCCATGATCAGGTCGAGGGCGAAATACTCGACGAAGAACTCGGCCGAGTGCTTCAGCGCCGCGCCGTAGAGCGTGTGCAGGATGGCGTGGCCGGTGCGGTCGGCGGCCGCGCAGGTGCGCTGCGCGGTGCCCTTGCCGTAGTCGGTGGTCATGCCGCCGAAGGGGCGCTGGTAGATCTTGCCTTCCTCGGTGCGGGAGAACGGCACGCCCCAGTGCTCGAGCTCATAGACTGCGGCCGGAGCCTGGCGCACGAGATATTCGATGGCGTCCTGGTCGCCGAGCCAGTCGGAGCCCTTGACGGTGTCGTACATGTGGAAGCGCCAGTCGTCCCGGCTCATATTGCCGAGCGAGGCGGCGATGCCGCCCTGCGCCGCCACTGTGTGCGAGCGGGTCGGGAAGACCTTGGTCACGCAGGCGGTGCGCAGGCCCGCCTCCGAGCAGCCGACCACGGCGCGAAGCCCCGCGCCGCCGGCGCCCACCACCACGACGTCGTAAGAATGATCGGTGATCGGATAGGCCGCGCCGTTGAAGCCGGGGGCCGCGTGGCCGTTGGAAGCGCCATTGGCGGAGATGGTCTCGGCCATCGGTTCAGCCTCCGAAACTGATCTTGAGGATGGCGAACGCCCCCGCGAAGCCGACCGCGATCGTGAAGAAGCTGTTGGCGATCAGCGCGAGCACCTTGGCGCCCTCGGCATGGACGTAGTCCTCGATCACCACCTGCATGCCGATGCGCATGTGCATGCAGACGGAGAGCAGCAGCAGCAGCAGCGCGATGGCGACCAGCGGGTTGCCGAGCGTCGCCACCACTCCCGCATGGCCCTGCCCCGCCATGCCGATGACGATGGGCAGGCAGATGACGACGAGGATGAGGTTGGACAGCGCGGTGACGCGCTGCAGCCAGAAATGGCCGGTGCCCGAGCGCGCCGAGCCGAGGCCGGCGACGCGCCGGCGCGGGGTGCGCATGGAAGTGGAGCCGGAAGAAGTGCTCATCGTTCAGCCCTTCACCAGCCAGATGATGATCCACAGGAGGATGGTCAAGCCGATCGAGCCGCCGATGGTGGCCCTGGCCATCCATTCGCGCGCCTCGGGGCCGAAGCCGGCGCCGGTGTCCCAGATGAAGTGGCGTATGCCGCCCAGCGCGTGGTGGATCAGCGCCCATGAGTAGCCGACCAGCACGAGAAGGCCGATCCAGCTGCCATAGAGCCCGTTCACCGTGTCGAAGGCGGCGGGCGAACTCGCCGCGGCGACCAGCCAGATGACGAGCAGAAGCGTGCCGAAATAAAGCGCCACGCCGGTGATGCGGTGCACGATGGACATCATCATCGTGAGCATCGGGCGGTAGATTTGCAGATGCGGGGAAAGGGGCCGCTCGGCCGCTCCTGCCATGTCCGTGTCCCGGGCTTTTCTCAGTGCTTATATCTGTGTGCGTAGCGGAAACGATTGCAGTTCGCAATCATTCCAAAGGCGGCGTCTATCGATTCCTCCCGCGGCGCGCACTCTTCCGGTTGCGCCGCAGCAACCCTTATCTAGCGCCCCCCGGCGCCCGGCGCACCCCCCTCCGGCGGTATCCCGGCGCGCCCTTCGATCCCAATGCTGCCGGGCGCTCACCAGCTGTTAACCATCTCTGCCTTTTAATTGACGGAAATCCGCGTTCTGTACGGGTTTCCGCGCAAACCCGCCGAGTTGAGGTTGCGTAGCTTATGCGTTTCGCGAAACCCAGCGTCCTGCTTGGCGCAATGTTGCTGGCCGCCGCCGTGCTGCCGCCGGCTCTCCCGTTCCTCGCCACCCCGGCGGCCGCCCAGGCGGTCAACACCGAGCGGGCCATCGTGTCCGGCGGGCTCCGGCGCGAGTATATCCTGCACGTGCCGCGCAACGCCCCGCCCGGGCCGAAGCCGCTGGTGATCGCGCTGCACGGCGCGCTGCAGCCGGCCGGGATGATGCAGCGCTATCTCGACCTCGACCAGGTCGCCGACCGCGAGGGCTTCGTCGTCGCCTATCCCAAGGGCATGAACCTTCTGTGGAACGACGGGCGCAGTTCCATCGCCGGCTTCATCCCGCTGCTGCACCGGCGCGACGACGCCCGCTTCGTCATCGACGTGATGGACAAGCTGGTCGCCGACGGCATCGCCGACCGCTCCCGCTCCTATCTGATGGGCTTCTCCAATGGCGGCTTTCTCACCGCCTTCGTCGCCTGCCGCTATGCCGACCGCTTCGCCGCCTTCGCCACCATGATGATGACGGTGCCGGTCGGCTACCAGCAGTCCTGCAAGCCCTCCAAGCCCGTGCCGATCCTGCTGATGAACGGCACCTACGATCCCATCGTTCCGATGTTCGGCCGCCCCACCCCCGGCGCGCAGTTGATGTCGGCCGGCTCCACCGCCAGCCTGTTCGCCCGCCTCGACGGCTGCAAGGCGCCGGAGCAGGTCAGCGCGCCGAACGCCCGCATCTGGCGCTGGAAGCGCTGCGCGCCCGGCGGCGAGGTCGCCTATTACGAGATCGCCGGCGGCCACCAGCCGCCCTCCAGCTCCACCGGCGTGACCGACGCGCTCGCCAGCGTACTGCTCGGCCCGCGGCGCAGCGGGCTCGACGCACCCGAGGAGATCTGGTCCTTCTTCAAGCGCTATGGCGGGCCGCGCCCCGGCCAGCCTGCGGAAGCAGAGCCGCAGATCGCGGCCGCTGGCGCCGCAGCCCCTGCCGGCTCGCCCGCCGCCTCCGCAGCTCTCGCCGAGGCGCCCGCGCTCGCCATGGCGCCGCTACCGCCGCCGCGCCCGGTCATCGAGGCCAGGCCGATTGTGGCTCAGTCCGCCGCGGCTCAACCACTCGCCGCCAAGCCGATCCTGGCCCGCCCGGATTCGGCCGCCACCGCCTGGCAGGGCATCGCCCCGGCCCAGGCGCAGCCGGCGGCCACCACGGTCGCGGTGGCTCGGGAGCCGCTTCCCGAGGCGCAGATTCCCGCCCTGCACCGGCCGATGGTCGCCGGCGCGACCATGCCGCTGCAGACCGGCTCCTTCGTACCGGCGGACGGCGCAGCCTCGGCTGCGACCCAGCTGGCGTCGGCGCCGCGGCCGCCCCGCGCGCCGGTGCGCCAGCACGCCGCCAGCGTGCAATAGGCCTCCCCGGCGACGGCGAAAAAACCGCGCCGCCATGCTTTCGCCGTCACGTCGGGCTTTACATCGCGGTCCCGTGAGGATCGAGCGATTCGGTTTTCCCCGCGGGTTGACGGCATGGGTCCGGGACGGCATCGTCGCGGCCTCGCCCTTCCGGGGGTATTGCCGAACCATCGTGTCGTTGCGTCCGCCCCGGCGGGCGCCAAGCCGTACAGTGCGCCCGGGGCCGAATGTCGGCCGCTTCCGGACGTGGGGGAACGTGGGGAACGCTTTTTGGAGACAAGGCGCGGACCTGCCGGCATGAGGCGCTCCCATGTCGCGGCGTTCGACCTCGGCGACGAGCCCCCGCTCGGCGTCGACGGCGATGCCGAGGAGCCGATCAACCGGCGCCGTATCTCGATCCGCTGGCTGATGGCCACGCTGCTCACCGGCATTTGCGGCGCCGCGCTGATGGGCGGCGCGGTCTATGCCGCGCTCGACGGCGAGTACCGTTTCGCCCAGACCCCGGAGACGGTGCGCTCGGCCCTGCGCGGCGCGCTGGCCGCCGGCGAGCGCCCCTCCAACGTCGCCCGCAAGGGCGACCGCATGTCGATCCTCTCCGAGAGCTTCAGCGCCAAGCAGACGCTGCGCCTCTCCACCACGGCGAAGGAGGGCGACCGCGAGGTCATCCGCGTGCGCGCCGTCACCAAGGTCGCCACCAACCTCGCCCAGTCGGTCACCTCCGCCTCGGTCGACGTGCCGCGCTTCAACCCGGCCAAGCTGATCGCCGAATCCTCCAACGACCAGGACGCCGACGCCGCCCAGGCCGAGCCTACGGGCGAACTCACCATCGTCATGCGCGACATCGCCAGCCTGCCGCCGAGCACCAAGTTCGCGGCCGAGCTGCCGATGGAGGACGTGCTGATGAAGGTGCGCGAGACCGCCGAGTTCAGCATGCCGACGGCCGATGCCCGCGCGCCCGCCTTCGCCGGCATCGGCGGCGTGATGGCCTATGCTCCGGCCGGCGCCGCCGACCCGCTGAACGGCGCGCTGCAGCAGCCCGAGAACGTGTCCTCCATCGACAAGTCGGCCGAGGACGCCTCCGGCGGCAATGACTGGTCCGAGCGCACCGTCGTCGCCAAGTCCGGCGACACCATCGCTTCCATGCTCATGGATCTCGGCGTCGCCGAGGTCTCCGCCCGCGCCGCCTCGACCGCCTTCGCCTCGCGCGAGTTGCAGGGCGCGCTCGCGCCCGGCCTGCGGCTGAAGGTGCTGCTCGACAATGCCGGCGGCGGCGTGGTGCCGCTGCGCGTGGCGGTGTTCGGCGACAGCGGCAACCAGGGCACGGTGGCGCTGTCCGACATCGGCAAGTTCCTCCCCGTGCAGGAGCCCGCCGACATGCAGGTCGCCGACCTGGCGCCGGAAGACGGCGACGAGGAGGGCGGCGGACGCATCACCCTCTATGACAGCATCTGGGAGACCGCGCTGCGCCACGAGGTGCCGCGCCCCGTGATCGAGAACATGATCCGGGTCTATTCCTTCGACGTCGATTTCCAGCGCCGGGTGCGCGCGGGCGATGCGTTCGAGGTGGTCTACGAGCCCGACGAGGCGGGCGGCGCCGGCGGCGTGATCTATGCCGGGCTGACCGTCGGCGGCGAGGAGCGGCGCTATTACCGCTACCAGACGCCCGATGACGGGCTGATCGACTTCTATGACGACGACGGCAAGAGCGCGAAGAAGTTCCTGGTGCGCAAGCCGATCTCCGCCGGCCAGCTGCGCTCGGGCTTCGGCATGCGCCGCCACCCGATCCTCGGCTATTCGCGCCTGCATTCCGGCGTCGACTGGGCCGACCGCACGGGCACGCCGATCTATGCTGCCGGCAACGGCACCATCAAGAAGGCCGCCTGGACCTCCGGCTATGGCCGCCGCATCGAGATCCAGCACGCCAACGGCTACGTCACCACCTATTCGCACCAGTCCGGCTTCGCCAAGGGCATCCGCGAAGGCATGCGGGTGCGGCAGGGCCAGCTGATCGGCTATATCGGCTCGACCGGCCTCTCCACCGGGGCGCATCTGCACTACGAGGTGCTGGTGAACGGGCGCTTCGTCGATCCCATGCGCATCCGCCTGCCGCGCGGCCGGGCGCTCGACGGGCGCATCCTCGCCGGCTTCGAGGACGAGCGCGAGCGCATCGACCTGCTCCTGAACCACAACGCGCCCGCTAAGGTCGCCACCGGCGCCTCACGGCGCGACGACGACACCAATTGATGCGGGCCTGACCATGCTCGACGGCCCCCGCCTCGCCCCGCGCTCGGGCAACAAGGCGACCTCGCTCGTCGTGCTGCTGCACGGCTACGGCGCCGACGGTCGCGACCTGATCGACCTCGGCGAGTATTGGGCGCCGCTGCTGCCCGACGCCGCCTTCGTCTCCCCGCACGCGCCCGAGCCGCTGGCCATCGCGCCCATCGGCCGGCAATGGTTCGGCTACACCGAGCGCGACGACCGCGAGCGCTGGACCGGCGTGCAGAGCGCCCACGCGGCGCTCGACGCCTTCCTCGACGCCGAGCTGACGCGATTGAACCTGCCCGGCGGACGGCTCGCTCTCGTCGGCTTCAGCCAGGGCACGATGATGGCGCTGCACACCGGGCTGCGCCGCAAGGTGGCTCCCGCCGGCATCGTCGGCTTCTCCGGCATCCATGTGCTGCCGCCCGCGGCCGGCCTCCCCGCCTTCGACGCCGAGATCGTCAGCCGCCCGCCGATCCTGCTGATCCATGGCGACGCGGACGCCGTCGTGGCGCCGGACTATCTGCCCCGCGCGGTGGAGAGCCTGCAGGCGCGTGGCATCGATGTGCGCGCCCACATGACCCGCGGCCTCGGCCACGGCATCGACCGCACCGGGCTCACGCTCGCCGGCACCTTCCTGCAGGAAGTGCTCGCCTGAGCCCTCCGGGACGCTTTCGCGCAGGCCCGGATGCATACAGGGCGCTTCACAAGATTGACACGCTAAATATAGACTATCGCCGTGCGTCGCGCGGCGCCGAGTCGCCGGGTCGACGCCCTGAGCATGTTCCGCAGAAGTCGGACGGCTGCTGCGGCGATAACATGCTCGACTTTGCAACGGGAGCCGTTTCCGCCGGGAAATGGCTCCGGCAGGGAGCGAGTGTTGACGGCGACATTGTCTCCGGGTGCCTGGCCTGCTCTCGTGCTCAACGCCGACTTCAGGCCGCTGAGCTACTACCCCTTGTCGGTCTGGTCCTGGCAGGACGCGATCAAGGCGGTGTTCCTCGACCGGGTGAACATCGTCGAATATTACGAGCGCCAGGTCTCCAGCGCGACCTTCCAGATGCGCCTGCCGAGCGTCGTCTCGCTCAAGACCTTCATCCGCCCCGCGCGCCAGCCGGCCTTCACCCGCTTCAACGTCTTCCTGCGCGACCGCTTCACCTGCCAGTATTGCGACACGCGCGAGGAGCTGACCTTCGACCACGTCATCCCGCGCTCGCGCGGCGGCCAGACCACCTGGGAGAACGTCGTCGCCGCCTGCTCGCCCTGCAACCTGCGCAAGGGCGGGCTGATGCCGGCTGAGGCGCACATGATCCCGCGCCAGCGCCCGTTCCAGCCCACCGTGTTCGACCTGCACCAGAACGGCCGCCACTTCCCGCCGAACTATTTGCACGACAGCTGGGTCGACTATCTCTACTGGGACACCGAGCTGGATCCGTAGGCTCGCCGCCAAAAACAACGTCATGGCCGGGCTTGGCGACGCTCGTTGCTTCAGCCGTCATCCCGGAATTGCCGCAGGCAATATCCGGGATCGCTCTCAGGAATAGATCGGCACCCGATCCCGGCTCTCCGCTTTGCTTCGGCCGGGATGACGCCTCTGCTTAGTCTCGCGCGACCGCGCCCCACATCGCCACCACCGTCAGCGCGCTGCCGATGAAGGCGTTGTAGCCGGCGAGCGACAGGCCGAAGAGCCGCCACGGCGCCTCGTCGCAGCGCACTACCCGCGCCTGCTGCAATCCTTCCAGCAGATTGCCGCCGCCCACCGCCGGCCCGGTGCCCGAGCAGGCGGTCGGCCCGACCCAGAAGCCCCATTCGATGCCCGCGTGATAGACGGCGAGGAAGGCGCTGAGCGCCATCAGCGCCCCGGCGAGCCCGAGCGCCACGCGCGCCAGCCCGGCCTTGCCGCCCACCACGCAGACCATGGCGATGAGCGCGATCGGCACGCCGATGTAATAGGGGACGCGCTGCTCCAGGCAGAGCGGGCACGGCGCGAGGCCGACCACCAGCTGGAAGTACCACGCACCGGCCAGCGCCCCGGCAGCACCGACGGCGACGATGAGCGCGCTGATGATCTGGCGCGTGCGCACGGCGGCGCTCGAGGTCGCGCGGGAGGCGGAGGGCGTGTCGGTCATGCGGGCACCAGAACGGTTGGCTTCGCACCAACAACTAGCCCGTTGCCCGCCCGGCGCAAATGGGGCCGAACATCACGTCTCAATCACGCTCATGCGATTTCGCGAGATTGAAGCGTCAGCGTGCTTTGAGGCTCGGGCTATGCCCGAGCACCTCAGCATGAGGAACCTTGGTTGAATCTCCCGGGACCATCTCATCCTGAGGCGCGAGCGTAGCGAGCCTCGAAGGATGCTCATCTCCTCGACGCCGCTCACTCCGCCAGCGCGAAGCGCAGAGCCCGCGCCATCGCCGCCGGGAGGATGGAGGCGTGTTCCTCGCCCGGCATGATCTCGAACTGCACCCGCGCGCCCGGCCAGGCCGTCCGCACCCGGTCGGAGAAGCCGCGCGCCCGGTCGACCATCGCCCGGCGGGCGCGGCGGGCCGCCATCTCCGCCGCCTCCGGCCGCGCCGCCTGCCAAGGCGAGAGCGCCTGCTCCCACTCCCCGACCATGATCGCCAGCCGTCGCCCGGCACCGTCCGCCCGCGCCAGCCCCTCGACCAGCCGTGTCTCGTCCCACCAGATGGAGGGGCTGACGGCGACATGGGTACGGAAGCTGCCGGGATCGCGCGCCAGCACGTCGAGCACGAACCAGCCCGCCAGCGAATGGCCGAACAGGGTCTGGTTGGCGGCATCGACCGGCACCTCCCGCGCGATACGGGGCTTCAGCGTGTGCTCGATGAAGGCGAGGAAGGCGTCGCGCCCACCGATAGCGCGCGCGTCCCGCTCCGCCTCTTCCGTCCCCGGCCCGGCGGTGTAGTCGAAGGTCCGCCGCACCCGCTGGTCCTCGCCCTCGGGATAGCCGATGCCGACGATCACCGCCGGCGCGATGCCGGTCGCCTGCGGCCGCACCGCGCCGCGGCGCATCACCTCGACGAAGGTGGCGAAGCCCGCATTCGCATCCAGCATGGTGACCACCGGAAACCCGCCCGGCGGCGGCTCGCCCTGCGGCCGCGCGAGGAAGATGCGCCACGGGCGCCCGCCGTCTTCGGGCGCGAGGTCGAACCATTCGGCGTCGGCCAGGGTAACGGGGTTCGTGACGGGGTTCATCGGCTCGGGTCGCGGCGGGAAACGAAAGCTTCGGGCGGATCGACAGGCAGGCAGATGCACGTCATGGCCGGGCTTGGCCCGGCCATCCACGTCTTTGCCCCAATAAAGTGCCGCCGCCAAGGCGTGGATGCCCGGGCCAAGCCCGGGCATGACGGTGTTGATGCGGTACAGGCCAGCGGACGGCCGCGGCCCGACGATGCGCGCCACGAAAAATGGAAAGACTCTAAGGAATTTCCTCACGCCGACAGGCGCTTGACCCCTCCTCCGGGCTCATGCAGAACCCTTGCCGTGAGCGAGCTTTCCCCCCACACGCAGCAACTCTCGGCCTATGCGAGGCTGGTGCGCCGGCGCGTGCTCATCGTCGCCGGGCTCGGCGCGCTGATGCTGGTGGCGATGCTGTTCGACATCGCCACCGGGCCGTCGAACCTGCCGCTCGCCGACGTGATCTCCGGCATCCTCTCGCCCTCCTCGCTCGACGCGCCCGCGCGGGTGATCATCTGGGAGGTGCGCCTGCCCTATGCGCTTATGGCGGTGCTGGTCGGCGCCGCGCTGGCGCTGGCCGGGGCGGAGATGCAGACCATCCTCAACAATCCCCTGGCGAGCCCCTTCACGCTCGGCGTCTCCTCCGCCGCCGCCTTCGGCGCGGCGCTCGCACTGGTGCTCGGGATGAGCCTGCCCTTCATCCCCACCGACTGGAACCTGCCGGCCTTCGCCTTCCTCTTCGCCTTCGCCTCGGTGCTGCTGCTCCAGGCCATGGCGCGGCTGCGCGGCACGGGGGTAGAGACGCTGGTGCTGTTCGGCATCGCGCTGGTCTTCACCTTCAACGCGCTGGTGGCGCTGGTGCAGTATGTCGCCAGCCAGGAAGCCTTGCAGCAGCTCGTCTTCTGGAGCATGGGCAGCCTCGCCCGCTCGACCTGGGCCAAGCTCGGCGTGCTCGGCCTAGTGACACTCATCGTCGTGCCGTTCTCGCTCAAAGCCTCCTGGCGGATGACGGCGCTGCGGCTCGGCGAGGACCGCGCGCGCTCCTTCGGCATCTCGGTGGCACGGCTGCGCTTCTTCTCGCTGCTGCGGGTCAGCCTGCTCGCCGCCACCTCGGTCGCCTTCGTCGGTACCATCGGCTTCATCGGGCTGGTGGCGCCGCACATCGCCCGGCTGCTGGTCGGCGAGGACCACCGCTTCTTCCTGCCGGGCAGCATGCTGGCGGGGGCGGTGATCATGTCACTCGCCTCGGTCGCCTCGAAGACCATCGTGCCCGGCGCGCTGTTGCCCGTGGGCATCGTCACCTCACTGATCGGCGTGCCCTTCTTCATCGCCCTCATCTTCTCCCGGCGCGAGCGGCTGTGATGGGCACGCCCCAGCTCTCCATCGACGGGCTGTCGGTCGGCTACGGCCGGCGGAAGATCATCGAGAATCTCTCGCTTCCCGCCATTTCCGGCGGCGCGGTGACGGCGCTGATCGGCCCCAACGCCGCCGGCAAGACCACGCTCTTGCGTGCCCTCGCCGGCCTCGTGCCGGCCAAGGGATCGATCCGCCTCGACGACACCGAGCTCACCGCGCTCTCCGTCGCCGGCCATGCTCGCCACGTCACCTACATGCCGCAGGCGCTGCCGCAGCGCGTGGCGCTCACCGTGTTCGAGGCGACGCTCTCGGCGCTGATGTCGGCGCGCGCCGACGCCATCTCCACCGCCGAAGCCCACGAGCGCGCGCTGCATGCGCTGGACCGGCTCGGCATCGCCGACCTCGCCTTGCGCGGGCTGGATGAGCTGTCCGGCGGCCAGCGCCAGCTCGCCAGCCTCGCCCAGTCCATCGTGCGCGAGCCGACCGTGCTGCTGCTCGACGAGCCGACCAGCGCGCTGGACATCCACCACCAGCTGCGCGTCATGCAGCTCGTGGCCGAGCTGGCGCGCGAGCGCGGCATCATCGTCGTCATCGTGCTGCACGACATCGCCCAGGCCGCCCGCTACGCCCAGCGCATCGTGCTGCTGGAACAGGGCACCATCGCCGCCGACGGCTCGCCGGACGCGGCGATCACCCCGGCGACGCTGGCGCGGGTCTACAAGGTCGAGGCGCGCGTGGAGCGCTGCTCGCACGGGACCTTGCAGGTGATCGTGGATCGGGCTGTGTAGATTTCCCGTCCTTCCACCAAAACAACCTCATCCTGAGGTGCGAGCGCAGCGAGCCTCGAAGGATGCTCGCCTTGGCGCACCCGGATGAGCATCCTTCGAGGCCCGGCGAAACGCCGGGCACCTCAGGATGACGATATTCCCCCAAGTAGGCGCGGGATCAACCCCGCATCGTGGCACCGCCGTCGACATAGAGGTCGGCCATGGTGATATGCCCGGCGCGCTCCGACAGCAGGAACACCACCGCATCCGCCACGTCGTCCGGCGTCGCCAGCTTGGCGAGCGGGATGCCGGTCTTGAAGGTCTCGAGCGAGCCGGCGATCACGCGCGCCGCGCCGCCTGCATCCGCCCACATACCGGTCTGCATCGGGGTGAGCGTCGAGCCGGGGGCCACGATGTTGCAGCGAATGCCGTGCGGCGCCAGCTCCAGCCCGAGGCAGCGGGTGAACATGGTCGCCGCCGCCTTGGACGCCGCATAGGCCGCCATGGCTTGGCGCGGAATGCCGGCGGCATTCGACGACACCGTGACGATGGCCCCGCGCGCCCGCTCCTGCATCGCCCGCGCCACCGCCCGCGAGACGCGGAACACGCCCGCGGCATTGATGTCGAGTACGCGCTCCCATTCATGGTCGGAGAGGCTGACGACCGGCTCGTAGGACAATACGCCCGCGACATTGGCCAGCAGGTCGATGGGGCCGATGTCCCGCTCCACGCGCGCGACCAGCGTATCCACCGCCTCGGTCGAGCGCACGTCGAGCAGCGCCGCATGGACCTTGCCGCCGAGCTCTCCGGCAAGCCGCGTCACCGCCGCCTCCTCGATATCGGTCGCCAACACCGTCGCGCCTTCGAGGTGAAGCTGGCGCACCACCGCGGCGCCGATGCCGCCCGCGGCTCCCGTCACCAGCGCGACCTTGCCGCTCAGACCGCTGTCGCGCATGAGGCGCTCTCCTTTTCATGTGCCGCCAGCGCCCGCGCCAGCACCGGGGCGATAGCCTGCGACGCCTCCGGCCCGGTGAGGAAGGCGTGCAGCGAGGCGATGTCGGTCACCTCGATATCCGCAACATAGGGTCGCCACTGGCCGGGGTGCAGGTCGCGACCCTGATGGTCGAGCGCGGCGCGGAAATAGGTGACCGCGCCGTCATAGAAACGGTGGAAATGCCCGCGCACCAGCGCGCTGTTGCCGGAGACGACGCGTACCACGCCATCGAGTGCGGCATCGGGCAGAAGGCCGAGCGGGCTGTCGGAGGCGCGCAGGAAAGCCAGCACCGACTTGCGGTTCAAGGCGAGGGCCGGCAGGCGGTCGGGATCGTGGCCGGCAATGGCGATCAGCGCCTTCAGCGCGGCGCCCTCGTCCGGCTCCGGCTCGGCGCGCCAGCAATCGGCGGGGTAGGAATCGAGCATCGCCACCACGCCGACCTCGGCGCCAATCTCCTTCAGCCGCACCGCCATCGCCTGGGCGATGATGCCGCCCACCGACCAGCCGACGAGATGGTACGGCCCTTCCGAGCGGATGGCGCGGATGCGCGCGACATAGTCGGCGGCGAGCGCTTCCATGCTTTGCGGCGTCGGCACGTCGGGTGACAGCGCGGGGGCCTGGACGCCATAGACGGTGCGACGGGGCGAGAGCGCGCGCGCCAACCGCCCGTAACACCAGGAGATGCCGCCGGCCGGATGGATGGCGAAGAGTGGGGGAAGGGTCGGATCGCCTTCCACCAGCGCGATGATCGGCCCGAGGCCGGTGTCGCGGTCCGGTTCCTCGGCGTCGATCAGCCGGGCGAAGCCGGCAAGCGTCGGCTGGGCGAACAGCGCCCCGAGGCCGGGATCGCGGCTCCACTCCTCGCGCACGCGCAAAAGCAGCGCGACGGCGGCGAGCGAATCCCCGCCGAGCGAGAAGAAATCGTCCTCGGCATGGACCGGCGACGTCAGGCCGAGCTGCTCGGCGAAGAGTTCGGCGAGGCGTCGCTCGGTCGCCGTCTCCGGCGGGCGCGAGCCGGTGCCGGCGAAATCCGGGGCCGGCAGCGCGGCACGGTCGAGCTTGCCATTGGCGTTAACGGGGAGCGCATCCAGCGCGACGAAGGCGGCCGGCGCCATATAGTCGGGAACGCGGGCGGCCACGTGGGCCTTCAGCGCGGAAAGGTCGGCGCCCGGCTCGGGCACGACATAGGCGACGACGCGCTTCGTTCCCGCATCCTCGCGGGCGATGATTCCGGCCTGGCGCACGAGACCGGAGGCCATCACCGCCGCCTCGATCTCGCCGAGTTCGATGCGCAGGCCACGGATCTTCACCTGATGGTCGGAGCGGCCGAGGAACACCACCGCCCCGTCCGGTCGCCACAGCGCGAGGTCACCGGTGGCGTAGATGCGCTCCCCCGGCCGGAACGGGTCGGGCAGGAAACGCTCCTGCGTCAGGTCCGGCCGGCCCAGATAGCCCCGCGCCAGCTGCACGCCACCGAGATAGAGATGACCCGGCACATTCGGCGGCTGCGGCCGGCCCTTCCCGTCCAGCACATAGAGCCGGGTGTTCCACACGGGCAAGCCGATGGGCACGGGCAGCGAATCATCGTCCGGCCCCGCCGGCCAGAAGCTGACATCCACCGCCGCTTCGGTCGGTCCGTAGAGATTGTGCAGCTCGGCCGAGACCGTGCGGTGGAAGCGGTCGCGCAGGTCGGCCGGCAGCTCCTCGCCGGAACAGAAGATTCGGGCCAGCGCGAGCCCCTTCACGCTCGGCTCGGCGAGGAAGGCGGCGAGCATGGAGGGCACGAAATGCGCGGTGGTGACGCCCTCCTCGCGGATGATCCGCGCCAGCGCCACCGGATCGCGATGCGCCTCGGGCGGGGCGACGACAAGGCAGGCGCCGGAGATGAAGGGTAGGAAGAACTCCCACACCGAGACGTCGAAGGTGGCGGGCGTCTTCTGGAGGATGCGGTCGGCGGACGAGAAGCCGTAGTGGTCGCGCATCCAGACGAGCCGGTTGACGATGGCCCGGTGCTCGATGACCACGCCCTTCGGCTCGCCGGTCGAGCCAGAGGTGTAGATGACATAGGCCGCGTCTCCCGGCTTGGGCGGGGGAAGCGTCTCCCCTATAGGTTCGGCACGCCAGTGATGCGGGCCAAGCACCTCCGCTTTGCCGGCAAAGCGATGTGCGTCTTCCTCCTGCGCCAGCACTAGGATTGGTTTCGCCGAAGCGAGGATGCGCGCGATCCGCGCGTCGGGCTGCGCGAGGTCGAGCGGCAGATAGGCGGCGCCGGCGCGCAATATGGCGATCAGAGCGACCACCAGCTCGAAGGAACGCGGCAGGGCGACGGCGACGATCCGGTCCGGGCCGGCCCCGACCGCGCGAAGGTGCTCGGCCAGCGCCCGGCTGCGCGAATCGAGCGTCGCATAGTCCATGGTCGCGCCGTTAAAGCGCAGCGCCGGCGCGTCCGGCGTCGCGCGGAACATCTCCTCGATCAGCGCGGCGAGCGTGGTGTCCGGCAGCGGATGGTCGGTGGCGTTCAGCGCGAACAGATGGCGTTCCGCCTCCTCGGGCGTCGCGGTCGGCACCTCGTCGAGCGTCTCCGCCACGCTCGCCGCCTCGATGAAATGCTTCAGCCGCGCGGCATGCGCCTCGACCGCGCCGATGTCGTAGAGGTCCGGGTTGGCGTCGACCTCCAGCCGCAGCCCGTCCGCGCCGTGCAGGCGGAAGGTGAAGGTGATGTCCTCCACCGGCCCGGTGGAGAGCACCTCAAGCCGGCTTTCCAGCCCGTGGAATCGCGGCGTCTCGTCGAAGGGCAGCAAATTGACCAGCGGCCCGTGCAGCCGGCGCTGGCCGCCGATCAGCTTGAGGTCGCGGCGCAGCTGCTCGGAGCGGTAGCGCCCGTGCCGGCGGGCGCGCGTCAGGTTCTTCGCCACCGCACCGAGAAAATCATCCAGCGGCCCATCAGGGGCCGCCACCCGCAGCGGCAGCACGTTCATCAGCATGGCCGGCACCCGCGCTGCCGCGCTGCCGAGCCGCGCCATGAAGGGCACGCCGAGTATCACCTCGGGCGTTCCGGTGTGGCGCTGCACATAGGCGGCGGACAGCGCGGTGACGACATCCGGCCAGGGGATGTTCGTCCGCTCGCCCCTCGCCTTCAGCCGGGCGAAGGCGGCCGTATCGATCTCCACCGCGCGGCGGTGGAAGCCCGGCGCGCTGACCGGATTGCCCGGCGCGAGGTTTGCCACTTCCGGCCTGTCGGCGAAGAGTTCGCGCCAGTAATCGCCGTCCTTCACGCGCTTGTCGGAAGCGCGATAGGCGGCATCCTCCGTCAGCGCCACGGCAAAGCCCGGCGCCGGCGCGCCAGCCTCGGTGCCGCGCAGGCGGGAATTGTAGAGCTCGGCCACGCGCTGGGTGATGAGGATCATCCCATAACCGTCGATGGCGAGGTGATGGATGCGCTGCTGCCAGACATGGCGCTCCGGCCCCAGCACGAAGAGCCGCTCGGCGGCCAGCTTCTCGCGCGTCGGGTCGATGGCGGTCGCCATGTCGCGGGCGATGTCGGCTTCCGCCGCCGCGAGCGGATCGGGCGCGTTAGAGACGTCGATAATCTGCAGCGCCGGCCGGTTCACCGGATCGACGACCTGCCGCGGCCCCACCGGACCGTCGACCATGCGCAGCGCCAGCGCATCCGCCTCTTCCACCGCCTGCGCCAGCGCGGCCTCGAAGGCGGCGCGGTCCAGCGGGCCGGTCAACTCGATATATTGCCCGGTGTTGAACAGCGGGTTCGCCGGGTCGAGCCGCTGCGCATACCACAGGCCCGACTGCGCCTCGGTGAGCGGATGCGCCTCCCCCGGAACCGCCATGCGCCTCAGCCCGCCCGATTTTCCGTGTTTCTTGCAACCTGCTTGGCGCTGACCAGCTCCCACCAGCCGTCCAGCGTCGGGTTCTCGGCGAACTCGGAGAATTCGAGCTCCAGCCCGCCCTCGCTCCACATCAGCACGAGGTTCATCGCCCGCATGGAATCGAGGCCGAGATCAATCAGGCTGTCCTCCCCGCCGATCTCTTCCGGGTCCTCGTGCAGCATCTTCGCAATGTCCGCGCGCATCTTCTCGCGCGTCACCGGCGCGGCGGGCGTGACGATGCGCTTGATGTCGCCGGGCTCGATGGCCATCACAGCACCTCCATGATCTGCGCCGTCATCAGCGGCACGGCGCAGACATCGGCGGCATAGGAAAGCGCGAGGTCGTGCTTGGCGCGGGAGAAATCCGCCAGCGCATCCGCCGCCATGAAGGGCTCGATGTCGCGCATGAAGGCGTCGGCCGCGGTCAGCGTGCAACCGATATGCGCATAGACGCCGCAGATGACGAGCTGGTCGCGGCCGCGCGCGCGCATCAGCGTCTCGAGGTT
Source organism: Xanthobacteraceae bacterium (assembly GCA_029239875.1). Lineage (GTDB taxonomy): Bacteria > Pseudomonadota > Alphaproteobacteria > Rhizobiales > Xanthobacteraceae > Ancylobacter. The sequence continues at coordinate 62,558 of JARBUD010000017.1, forward strand.
GGAGCGCGCAAACGCGCTGTAGCGGTGCTTCACCAGCACGACGTCGCCCGGCTCCGGTGCCAGCGCCGTGACGACGGGCTGGTGCTCCGGCGCCGCGCTCATGCCCGGCCCCCAGAGGTCGGCCTGAAGCCCGCGGTCGCGGCGGTCCTGATTGCCTTCCTGCGCGGTGTAGAACACCGGCACGCCGGCCGCCCGCGCCGCCCTGGCCAGCGCCGCGATATTGGCGATCGCCGGCGCGATCGGCGCCGCGTCGGCGTCGAAGATGCGCAGGAAATAGTTCTGCATGTCGTGGATCAGCAGCGCCGCGCGCTCGCGCTCCAGCTTCCACGGCGCGCGCGGCTTCGGCAGCTCGTCGGCGCGGGGCAGATCGTAGGGCGCGACGGTCGGCAGCCCGGGTTTTCCGCCCAGTTTGACAGTCATGCTCACTTCTCCGCCTCGGCGGCTTCGAGGAAACGGCGGCGCAGGCTCGCGCGCAACTCCTTGCGCGAGACTTTGCCGACCGCCGTGGTCTCGAAGGCGTCGACGAAGACGACCTGGTCCGGCACCTTGAAGTCGGCAAGGCCGCGCGTGCGCATCCACGCCTTCAGCGCCGCCGCCTTGGGCTTCTCGCCCTGCGGGATGACGAAGGCGCAAGAGCGCTCGCCGAGGAACTCGTCCGGCAGCGAGACCACCGCCGCATCGAACACGCCGGGATGGGCGAGGAGATGGTCCTCGATCTCCTCGGCCGAGATCTTCTCGCCGGCGCGGTTGATGTGATCGGTCGCCCGCCCCTGCACGACGAGATAGCCGTCTTGCGTGCGCTTCACCACGTCGCCGGTGCGGTAGAAGCCGTCGGGCGTGAAGGAGCGGGCATTCGCCCCATCATTATTATGGTAGGCGCGGATCGTGTAGGGCCCGCGCGTCAAAAGGTTGCCGGCCTCGCCCTCGGGCACAGGATGACCGGAATCGTCGAGGATCAGCACCTCGTCGCCCTCGCTGATCGGGCGGCCCTGCGTGGAGACGATGATCTCCTCCTCATCGTCGAGGCGGGTGTAGTTCACCAGCCCCTCGGCCATGCCGAACACCTGCTGCAGCGTGCAGCCGAGCACCGGCTTCACCCGGCGGGCGGATTCGGTGAGGAATTTTGCGCCGCCGACCTGAAGGACCTGCAAGGACGAGAGGTCGTGCGTGGTGGCCGGCGCCGCCTGCAGCCAGAGCAGCGCGAGCGGCGGCACGAGGCCGGTGATGGTCACGCCTTCGCGGGCGATCAGCGGGAAGGCGACCTCCGGGCTCGGCGAAGGCGAGAGCACCACGCGCGAGCCGGCATGAAGCGCGCCGAACACGCCGGGCGACGACATGGGGAAGTTGTGCGCGACGGGCAGCGCGGCGAGATAGACGCTCTCGGACGTCAGCTTGCAGATCTCGGCGCTGGCGCGGAACGAATAGATGTAGTCGTCATGCGTGCGCGGGATGAGCTTGGAGAGCCCCGTCGAGCCGCCAGAGATTTGCAGGAAGGCGACCTCGGACGGGTCGGCATCCGGCGGCAAGTCGACATCGCCCGTCGGCAGCGCGTCGAGCGACGTGAACGGCCCGCCTTCGCCGACCACCACGATATGCGTGACCTCGGGCACCTCGCGCTGCACCTCGCCGGCGAGCGTGCGGTAGTCGAAGCCGTCATGGCTGGCGGCGACGATGTAGCCGCGCGCCTCGGCGGTGCGGGCGAAGTGGGTGATCTCGACGATGCGGTGCGCGGGGAGCGCATAGACCGGGATGAGCCGGGCGCGGAACAGGCCGAACACCACGGCGAGGAATTCCGCGATGTTGGGAAGCTGTACCACCACCCGGTCGCCGGGCTTCAGCCCCAGCGCCAGCAGGCCGCGGGCGATGTTTTCCGCGCGGGCTTCGAGCTCGGCGAAGGTCCAGCGGTGCTCGCCGCCGACCACGGCGACATGCTCCGGCAGCTCGGCCGCGCGGGCGCGCAGGAAGGAAGAAAAGGTCTCACTGCGCCAATAGCCTTTTTCGCGGTAGCGGGCAGCGAATTCGTCCGGCCAGACCTGCGATAGCGGCTTCATGCTCGAGGCTCCCCGGCCGCGCGGCCGTCCTCGTCGATGCCGAAGGCGCCGAGCAGCGCGGCGAACTTGGCGGAGGTCTCCTCGCCCTCGGCGACCGGATCGGAACCCGGCACGATGCCCGCGCCCGCGTAAAGCCGGGCCTCGTTGCCGGCGACCTCGGCGCAGCGGATCGCCACGTGCCAGGCGCCGTCGCCGGCCTCGTCGACCCAGCCCGCCGCGCCGGCATAGAAGCCGCGCTCATAGCCTTCGAGCTCGGCGATGGTGCGGGCGGCCGCCTCGCGCGGCGTGCCACAGACGGCCGGGGTCGGGTGCAGCAGCGCGGCGAGGTCGAGCGCGGACATGGTTTCGTCGCGCAGCCGGCCCTCGATGCGGGTGCCGAGGTGCCACATCGTGTCGGTGGCGGTGAGTTGCGGATCGCCGGGATGGGCGAGCTCGGCGCAATGGGGCGCCAGCAGGTCGAGAATGGCGGTGACGACCTCCGCATGCTCGCGGCGGTCCTTGTCCGAGGCCATCAGCGCGTCGGCCGCCGCACGGTCGGCACTTGCATCCGCAAGACGGCGGGCGGAGCCGGCGAGTGGGTGCGAGACGACGTCCAGCCCCTGCCGGGCGACCAGCAGTTCCGGCGTGGCGCCGACCAGCGCGCGCCCGGCCGAACTGCCGGCCAGCGGCGCGCAGAAGGCGGTGACGTGCTCGTCCTGCGCCAGCGCGCGCAGCAGCGCGCTCGCCTCGATAGGACGGTCGGAGAGGAGGCGCAGGCTGCGCGAGAGCACGACCTTGCGCAGGCCCTCCTCGCCGTGCGCCATGCGCGCCAGCACCTCGGCCACCGCAGCGCGATAGTCCGCGAGCGGCGGCTCGGCCTCGACGCGCCAGACCGGCGCCGCCGCGCGCACCAACGCCGGCGGGAAGGCCGCGGCGAGGCGGGAACGCCCGGCGCTGCGGGCGATCTCTGCCGGCTGGTAGAGATGCGCCGGCGCGCCCGCCGCGAAGGGCAGCGCGCCGACGATGATGCGGGGACCGGACGCCTGTTCCGCGAAGAAGGCCCGCGCCCGCGCGCCCGAGGGCTCGCCGGCATCGCCGACGAGGCGCAGGCAGCCGCGGCCGACCAGCGTCTCGCGGTTCGACACCAGCGCGAAGGGCAAGGCGGGGACGAACGCCGCCTCGGCCGCCTCATTCGCGGCATTACGCATGCGCATCGCTCCGCTCGGCACTGTCATCGGGAATCCGGCTCCGGGGTCACACGGTCACGGCTTGATCAGCGTGACGGTGTCGCCGAAGGGGTCGACCATCGGCACCGGCCGCGGGCGCGCGCCCTCGCCGGCCGGCGGCGCCGACGGAGCCGCAGCGGGCGTGGCGGCGGGGGCCGCAGCGGACGCCGAAGCGGCGGACGTCGCGCCGGGAGCAGCGGCGCCAGAAGCGGCAGCACCTGCGGGCGGCGCCGGCGGGCGCGGGCGGCCGGCGGTCTTCAGCTTGTTGGTGACATAGGCGTTGCCGGTGGCGGCATCGACCGCGACGGTCTGCGGCATCGAACCCGTCACCACATTGGCGATCGGCTCCAGCGTCTTGGTGTCGATCAGCGAGGTGAAGCCGGCCTGGCGGTTGGCGACATAGAGCAGGCTGCGCTCGGGATCGATGGCGAGGCTGAGAGCGCCCGCGCCGGTGGCGAGCGTCTTGATCAGCTTACCGTCCTTGGCGTCGAGCACGGTGACTTCGCCGGAGCCCTGGTTGGCGACGAACACCTGGTCGCCGGAGGCGTCGTAGACGAGGTTGATGGAGCCCTCGCCGCCCGATGGGAAGCGGTTCGTCACCTTCTTGGTGGCGAGGTCGACCACGACGACCTCGTTGGACTGCAGCGCCGAGAGGAAGAGGCGGTTGTTCTTGGCGTCGAGCGAGATGCCGGCGATGCCGCCCGCGAGGTCGTCGATGCTGTCGACGATCTCCTTCTTGGCGCCGTCGACGATCCAGACCGCGCTCGGCTTGTCGCGCATACCGAGCACCGTCACATAGGCGCGGTCGTTGGCCTCGTCGACTGCCACCTCGCGCACATGCGCCTTCTCGCCCTTGGCGAGCTTGGCCACCGGCTTGCCGGTGGTCAGGTCGATCACGGCGAGCGAGCCGTCGCGGGTCTGGGTGCCGTAGAGCATCTTGGTCTTGTTGTTGATGCCGAGGCCGAACACCGGATCGTCGCCGAGCGCGATCGTCTCCTTGGTCTCCAGCGTCGCCGGATCGAGCGCGTAGACGAAGGTCTCGCTCGCCCCGCGCGTGCCGGCGGCCGCGACATAGAGCCGGTTCATCGCGGGGCTGAAGACGAGCTCGTAGAGCCCGGCGCCCGGCTTCGCCGACTTCACGAATTGCGGCTCGGCGGCGGCAGCGCCGGCGAGCGCCGCCCAGGCAAGGGCGACAAGAGCGGCAGAACGCAAGAGCGGCAGGCAGGGCCGGGCAAGGGGCGCTTCGATCGGCATGGTCGTCTCCATTGATGACAGCGGCGGGAGGAATGCGAGCCGGCCCCGGCGACCGGCGCGCATCAGTCGAGATCGATCCAGTTCGGCCCCTCGACCGGCACGGCGAGGAAGCGCGAATTCACCTCGTCGACGGTCTTCTCCACGTCGAGGTCCTTGAGGCGTTCGGGATGGATCCACTTCGCCAGGATCTCGACGGTGAAGAGATCCAGCGGCGAATTCAGCATCTGGTGCGACAGGCCGTGGACGCGCTTGTCGCGCACCGCCGCCAACCCGGCGAAGCCTGGCCGCGCGATGACGCGCGCCAGCGTCTCGCGCGCCCGCTCGGGGCTGTATTCCGGCCCGATCAGCAGCCCGGCCGTACCTTCCATGTGGCTGCCGCCGGTGGCGATGTAGACCTGCGGATCCTGCGAGATGACGTATTCGAGATTCAGCTTGCCGAAGGCGCGCGGGATCACCGCCGCGCCGATATTGGTCCCGCCCACCGCCTCGATGATGTCGCCGACATTGCCGCGTCCGGGAGAATTGCAGCAATCGGCGGTCATGGCGGCGTGGGGTTCGAGGAAGACGCGTGGCCGCTCGCCATCCTTCAGGCCAGCCAGCTTGTCCTGCACGGCGTCGAGATGGCTTCGGCGGAAGGCGAGGAAGGCCTGCGCCTGCTCGCTGCGTCCCGTGGCCGCGCCGAGCAGAGTGAGGCTCGGCTCCAGATTGGTCAGCGGATGGGTGAAGAAGTCGATCACCACCACCGGGATGCCGGCCGCCTCGATGCGCGCGCGCTCCTCGTCGGAGGGCTGCGAGCCGAGCGAGAACACGGCGAGGTCGGGCTTTGCCGCCACCACCTGCTCGACCGACAGAGAACCGGCCGAGCTCGCCACCTTGGCGAGGCCGTCGATGGCGGGGAACCTGGCCTTGTAGCCCTCGTAGGTGCGCTTGCCGATGCGGTTGATGTCGCGCGGCCAGGCCGCGAGCACGCTCACCGGGTCGGGATGGATGAGCGAGAGCGCGATGAGGAAACGCCCGTCATCGATCAGCAGCCGCTTGGCCGGGGCGGCAAGCTTCACCTCGCGGCCGGTGACATCCTTCAGCGCGATGTCGGCGCTCGCCGGCCGCACGGCGAGAAGGACCAGCGCCAGCGCCAGCATCAAGCCGCTCCAGGCGGTGACAGGCCGGCGAACAGGGGGACGGGAGCCGAGGCGCATGAGCGAAAAACACCGGACGAGGGAACGTCTTGCTGCGGCGTAATCCCCCTTCGGCGCCGATCATGTCAACTAAACATTTTGTAATTGCTTGTTTTTAATTAGTCTAATGTAGAACTATTGTTTGATAGAAATCCACTTTACTTAAGATTAACTGATACGACCTGACGTCGCGTCATCAATTCGCCGTGTGAGCTGCGCGCGCCGCCGCGCGAGGCAGCCCGCCTTCCGGGCCACCTGTCGCGAAACCGATACAGAACTCTGCAATGGGTCGGGTTCGCGCGCCCGTGCGCCCGAGGTCGCGCGGCCTTCCCTCGCGCCTTCCCCCTCGAAATGGGCCGCGCGATTGGCTAAAGGGGCGGTGAAGCCCGAGCGCGGTCGCGCCGATCGCAGCCGGGAGCCTGGATTGAGAGTGCTCCATGCGCGTTGCGATGATCGGTACGGGCTATGTCGGCCTGGTCTCCGGCACCTGCTTCTCCGACTTCGGCCACGAGGTCACCTGCATCGACAAGGACGCCGCCAAGATCGAGCGCCTCAAGGCCGGCGAGATGCCGATCTTCGAGCCGGGCCTCGACGACCTGGTACGCCGCAACGTCACTGCGGGCCGGCTGCAATTCGACACCGACCTCACCCATGCGGTGCGTGAGGCCGAGGTCGTCTTCATCGCGGTGGGCACGCCCTCGCGCCGCGGCGACGGCCATGCCGACCTCTCCTATGTCCACGCGGCGGCGCGCGAGATCGCCCGCGCGGCGGACGGCTTTACGGTGGTCGTCACCAAGTCGACCGTGCCGGTCGGCACCGGCGCCGACCTCGAGCACATCATCCGCGAGGAGGCGCCCGACGCCGACATCGCGGTCGTCTCCAACCCGGAATTCCTCCGCGAGGGCGCGGCGATCGAGGACTTCAAGCGGCCGGACCGCATCGTCATCGGCACGAGCGACGAGCGGGCCCAGCACGTGATGGCGGCGCTCTACCGCCCGCTCTCGCTCAACGCCGCGCCGCTCATGTTCACCGAGCGCAACACCGCCGAGCTGATCAAATACGCCAGCAACGCCTTCCTCGCGATGAAGATCACCTTCATCAACGAGATCGCCGACCTCTGCGAGAAGGTCGGCGGCGACGTGCAGGAAGTGGCACGCGGCATCGGCCTCGACCGGCGCATCGGCCCGAAATTCCTGCATGCCGGCCCGGGCTATGGCGGCTCCTGCTTCCCCAAGGACACGCTGGCGCTGATGCGTACGGCGCAGGAGGCCGGCACGCCGCTGCGGCTGATCGAGACCGTTACCACCGTCAACGACAGCCGCAAGGCCGCCATGGGCCGGCGCGTGCTCGACGCGCTGGAGGTGCCGGCGCGCGGCGCCACGGTCGGCGTGCTCGGCCTCACCTTCAAGCCGAACACCGACGACATGCGCGATAGCCCGGCGATCCATATCGTGCAGTCGCTGCTCGACCGCGGCGTGCGCGTGCGCGCCTATGACCCGGCCGGCATGGCGGAGGCGCGGAAGGTGCTGCCAGACGGCATCGACTATGCCTCGAGCTCCTATGACTGCGCCGAAGGGGCGGACTGCCTGGTCATCGTCACCGAATGGGACGCCTTCCGCGCCCTCGACCTCGACCGGCTGAAGACCCTGCTGAAGAGCCCCATCGTGGTCGACCTGCGCAACATCTACCCGCCGGAAGACCTCATCGAGCGTGGCTTCAAATATGTCGGCGTCGGCCGCGGCAACGGCGACTGAGCTCGAAACGCCCATGCCGAACACCGGCGGGGTTGACCCGACGGGCTCATACCCTTGATCATAGGATCGGGGGCAACGGAGAAGTCCCGAATGCCGTCACGTGCCGTCACTGCCAGCGTCGCGCTCTGCGCAAGCTGCCTTCTCCTCGCGCTCAGCGCGGGAGAGGCCTTCTCGCAGAACAGGGCCCCGCTGGGTCTCGGGCAGCGCGGCAACACCGGCAACCCCGTGCTCCGGGATCCCGGCGCCTACACGCCGACGCCGCGCCGCGCCGGTCCGCCGCCGGCCACCTGGAGCCCCGGGGTCGTCGTGCCGCCCGCCATGCGCCCGAACACGCCCGGCTGCATCACCACGCCCTGCAACACCCTGCCGATCGTCAGGCCGCGCTGAGCCCGCGCGCCGCCGGACGGCGGCAGGCTCGCCGGCGGCTTATGCGTGCGGCGGCGCTGATGATCACGTCTTCCTTCCGCCGGCCGGAACACCGCTTCGGCAGCCGCGTTCTCCTGTCACCTTTCAGGAGACCCCGATCATGTCGCTGCGTCTGTTTCCCATCATGACCCTCGCCGCCACCGCCGCCGCCCTGCTGGCCATCCAAAGGTCGCGCGAACAGGCGGTGTCGGACTTCGTCGCCGTCGGCTCCACCCGCAATGCCGGGCCGGAGGAGATGGAGCACCCGCCGAAGGACTGGGACAAGGTCGATCAGGCGCTCGACGAGTCCTTCCCGGCCAGCGACCCGCCCGCCTACTGAGCGCACGTACGGGGCGGGCCATGGCCGCGGCGGACATGCGCGAGAAGCGGGCCATATGGAGCGCGGCCCTCTGCGGCGCGCTGATCGGCGCCTATGCCAGCGCCGTCTTCCGCCCATCGCGTCGTCAGGATCCCGAGGCGCGCAGCGCCCTTGATGGCCCGTATCCGCCCGCGGACCTGCGTGCCGCCGGCAGCGCCGCGCTCGATGCCGGCCGCGGGCGCGTCGCCGACGCGCCGACGCGGATCCCCTATCGCGGCTGGCGTGACATCCTCGTGCGCACCTTCAACGAATTCTTCGCCGACCGCGTGCTGAGCCTCTCGGCCGGCGTCACCTTCTACGCGCTGCTCGCCGTCTTCCCGGCGCTGGCGGCCTTCATCTCGCTCTATGGCCTCTTTCTCGATCCGGCGAGCATCCAGGGTCAGCTCGAGGCGGCCTCCTGGTTCCTGCCGGCAGGCGCTATCGAGGTGATGCATGATCAGATCGCGCGCCTGCTGGCGAACGGCCCGTCCGGCCTCGGCGTGCGGTTCTTCTTCAGCCTCGCTCTGGCGCTGTGGAGCGCCAATGCCGGCACCAAGGCGGTGATCGAGGCGCTCAACGTCGCCTATGAGGAAGAGGAGCGGCGCTCCTTCGTCAGGCTCACCCTCGTCACCCTCGGCTTCACCCTCGCCGCCATCCTCTTCGCGGTGGTGGCGCTGGCGGCGGTGGTGGCGCTGCCGCTGGTGCTGAAGGTGCTCTACCTGCCGAGCGGCACGGAGTGGCTGATCTCGCTGCTGCGCTGGCCGGCCCTCGCCGTGGTGGTGGCGCTGGTCATCACCGTCGTCTACCGCTTCGGCCCCTGCCGCCAGCGGCCGCAATGGCGCTGGGTCAGCATGGGCAGCGCGGTCGCCGCCGTGCTCTGGCTGGCGGCGTCCGTCGCCTTCTCCTGGTATGTGAGCCGCTTCGCCTCCTATGAGCAGACCTACGGCTCGCTCGGCGCCGTCGTCGGCTTCATGGTGTGGATCTGGCTCTCGGTGACGGTGGTCCTGCTGGGCGCCGAGCTGAACGCCGAGATCGAGCACCAGACGGCGCTCGACACCACCACCGGCCCGCCCCTGCCGATGGGCGTGCGCGGGGCGGAGATGGCGGACACGCTCGGCGCGGCGCAGTGAGCGCCGCCGTCAGGGGCAGCGCGACAGGATGCGCCGCGTCGCCGCGGTCACGCCGTCGAGCGAGAACACGTAGCTGGTGTCGTTGCCGCGCGCCGAGGTGGCGCTGATCGCCATCTGCGAGCCGCTCCGCAGCGCCTCCAGGAAGGCCGGCTCGCGCTCGGCGCGGCGCAGCCAGGCGCCCTTGCCGTCGGTGAACATGGTGAAGCTGTCCTCGCCGATGCTGGCGATCACCTGCGAACCCTCGGCGAAGTCGTAGCCGGTCTGGAAGCTGACCTCGGTGCGCGACGGGCTGCGCTCGGTGGCGGTGACGAAGAAGGCGACGTCGCCATGGTTGAGATTGGCCGGCCGCTTCGCGCTCGGCCAGCTGATGGCGTAGCACTCCGGCTTGCCGTCAACCTTGTAGGTGTAGGCGCTCCAGTCCTTGAACTGTCCCATCTCGGTCACCTGGGCAGCCATGGCGTCGGCAGCGGCGAAGGTCAGCAGGCCGAAAGCGAGGGCAGTTCTTCCGATCATCGGGCTCGAAGCTCCTGTCGTTGGTACTGGGACAGGGCAACCTTGCCAGCGCGATTTAAGAAAGGGTTAAGGTCGGTCTCCAGCGGGGCACCGCTAGACCGTCAGCGTGCGCGAGAATCCAGGCGGTTCGCGGGGTATGCCGGAGGGGGAAGATTTTTGAATTTTCGGTGAGGGCCTGGTGGAGCCGAGGGGATTTGAACCCCTGACCTCTGCAGTGCGATTGCAGCGCTCTCCCAACTGAGCTACGGCCCCAGGCTGTCAGGCCGCGCCTTGTACGGTCGCGGCCCGCCCGCTGTCAAGGCGAGTTCGTGCCCTCGGGCAAGGACCATGTGAATGAGGGTTGCCGCAATGCGGCAGCGCCTTTAAGCATCTTGGCGGCGCACCCTTCCGTTGCGCGCCGACGCCCCCGTTCCGAGGCTCGCGATGTATTCGCTTCTCTGGCTGTTCGACACGATCATCACGCTCTACGTCTGGATTCTCATCGGCTCGGCCATCCTGTCGTGGCTGGTGGCGTTCAATGTCGTCAATCCGCACAACCCGTTCGTCCGCAACGTCGGCGAGTTCCTCTGGCGGGTGACCGAGCCGGTGCTGGCGCCGATCCGCCGCATCCTGCCCAATCTCGGTGGCATCGACATCTCGCCGGTCATCCTGATCATCCTGCTCTACTTCATCCGCAACCTCGTCTTCGAGGTCGTGGCCGGCGCGTGAGCGCGCCGCTTCCCTGGACGCTCGCGCCCGACGGGCTCGTGGTGACCGTGCGGGCGACGCCGCGTGGGGGCCGCGACGCCATAGACGGGCTTGTGGAGCTCGGTGACGGGCGGACGGCGCTGAAGGCGCGCGTCTCCGTCGCGGCGGAGGACGGCAAGGCGAACGCGGCACTGGGCAAGCTCCTCGCCAAGGCCGCCGGCATCGCGCCCTCGCGGGTGGAACTCGTCTCCGGCGCCACCGGCCGCACCAAGAGCTTCAAGCTGAACGGCGACGCCGCGGACATCGCTGCGCGGCTGCAGGCGCTGATCGGCGAATGAGGCGCGGGGCGCCCCTGCACTTCCTCTTTCACCTGGATCGACCTCACCCTGAGGTGCCCGGCGCCAGCCGGGCCTCGAAGGGTGGGCGTCCGGGTGCACTGAAACGAGCATCCTTCGAGGCCGCCTGCGGCGGCACCTCAGGATGAGGTTCTATTGTGGGGGAGCGAAGACAGCGGGCCGGCCGAAGCCTCAGCCGTTCCAGCCGAAGGCCAGCTTCTCCAGCGTGCGGCTGCCGAAGGTCTCGGTCGAGCGGGCGACGCCGGTTCCGCCCATGGCACGGTAGAAGCCCAGCGCCGGCTCGTTGGCCGCCAGCGCCCACACCGCCAGACCCTCGAAGCCGGCGGTGACAAGCTCCTTGCGCGCATCGGTGAACAGGCGGCGGCCGAAGCCGAGCCCCTGATATTCCGGCCGCAGATAGAGCTCGTAGATCTCGCCCTCATAGGGCAGGCCGCGGGCGCGGTTGCGCCCGACATTGGCATAGCCGGCAATGGCGTCGCCGAAGGTGAGCACCACCACCCGGGAGCCGCGCCGCAGCGCCGTCTCCCACCAGGCGGGACCGCGGCGCTGGATCATCTTCTCCAGCTCGGCGCCGGGGATGAGGCCGCGATAGGCCGTGCGCCACGCCGAGTCATGGATCTCGGCGATGTCGGCGGCATCGGCCGGGCGAGCCCGGCGCGTCTCGATAAGAAGCGTGCTCATCGATCTAATGGGAGCAAATGTGCTCCCTTCGATCAAGGGCTTTCATCGTCAAAAGCACGTTCGATCCACCAGGGCGTTGCGCGGACGCCACGCCGGTGGGCCGGACAGACAGGTGCCGAAGGCTCAGACGCCCTCGGCTTCCTTGCGCCGCTCCTCGCGCTTGCGGTCGTTCGGATCGAGCAGGCGCTTGCGCAGACGAATCGACTTCGGCGTCACCTCGACCAGCTCGTCGTCCTGGATCCAGGCCAGCGCGCGCTCCAGCGTCATGCGGATCGGCGGGGTCAGGCGCACCGCCTCGTCCTTGGACGTCGTGCGGATGTTGGTGAGCTTCTTGCCCTTGAGGACGTTGACCTCGAGGTCGTTGTCGCGGGTGTGGATGCCGATCAGCATGCCCTGATAGACCTTCCAGCCCGGCTCGATCATCATCGGGCCGCGATCCTCGAGGTTCCACAGCGCATAGGCCACCGCTTCGCCCGCCTCGTTGGCGATCAGCACGCCATTGGTGCGGCCGGCGATCTCGCCCTTGTGGGGGGCGTATTCGTGGAACAGCCGGTTCATGATGGCGGTGCCGCGGGTGTCGGTGAGCAGCTCCGACTGGTAGCCGATCAGGCCGCGGGTCGGGGCGTAGAAGACGAGGCGGACGCGGTTGCCGCCGGAGGGGCGCATCTCCACCATCTCCGCCCGGCGCTCGCTCATCTTCTGCACGACGACGCCGGAGAACTCCTCGTCGACGTCGATCAGCACTTCCTCGATCGGCTCCAGAACCTCGCCGGCCTCGTTCTTGGAGAAGACGACGCGCGGGCGCGACACGGCGATCTCGAAGCCCTCGCGGCGCATGGTCTCGATCAGCACCGCGAGCTGCAATTCGCCGCGGCCGGAGACGTAGAACGAGTCCTTCTCGGTCGATTCCTCGATCTTCAGCGCGACATTGCCCTCGGCCTCGCGCAGCAGGCGGTCGCGGATGACGCGGCTGGTCACCTTGTCGCCCTCGGTGCCGGCCAGCGGCGAATCGTTGACGATGAAGGTCATGGTGACGGTCGGCGGATCGATCGGCTGCGCCTTCAGCGGCGTGTCCACCGAGAGGTCGCAGAAGGTGTCGGCCACCGTGCCCTTGGACAGGCCGGCAATGGCGACGATGTCGCCGGCGACGCCCTCCTCGATTGGCTGGCGCTCGATGCCGCGGAAGGCGAGGATCTTGGAGATGCGGCCCTGCTCGACCAGCGAGCCGTCCTGCGCCAGCACCTTCACCGCCTGGTTCGGCTTGATCGAGCCGGAGGTGATGCGCCCGGTGATCATGCGGCCGAGGAAGGGGTTGGCCTCCAGCAGCGTGCCGATCATCTTGAACGGTGCGTCCTCCTCGACGGTGGGCTCGGGCACGTGCTTGAGCACGAGGTCGAACAGCGGCGCCATGCCCTCGTCGCTCGGGCCTTCCGGCGAATAGGCCATCCAGCCATTGCGGCCAGACCCGTAGAGGATGGGGAAGTCGAGCTGCTCGTCATTGGCGTCGAGCGCCGCGAACAGGTCGAACACCTCGTTGATGACTTCCTGCGCGCGGGCGTCGGAGCGGTCGACCTTGTTGATGGCGACGATCGGCTTGAGGCCGACCTTCAGCGCCTTGCCGACCACGAACTTGGTCTGCGGCATCGGCCCCTCGGCGGCGTCGACCAGCACGATGGCGCCGTCCACCATGTTGAGGATGCGCTCCACCTCGCCGCCGAAATCGGCGTGGCCGGGAGTGTCGACGATGTTGATCCGGGTGTCCTTCCAGACCACCGAGGTGGCCTTGGCAAGGATGGTGATGCCACGCTCCTTTTCGAGGTCGTTCGAATCCATCACGCGCTCGGCGACCCGCTGGTTCTCGCGGTAGGAGCCGGACTGCTTGAGCAGCTCGTCGACCAGCGTGGTCTTGCCGTGGTCGACGTGGGCGATGATGGCGATATTGCGCAGCTTCATATGGAAACACCAAAAAGCGGGCCCGAGACGGACCCGGACCCGCGTGAATTTTGCGGCGCACTATACTCAGAAAGCCTGTGAAGGCAACGACGGCGCCGCACGGCCTGTCGGAGGGTTCAGTGATCCTGCCGCAGCTCCCACAACCGCCTGATCTGCGGCGGCTTGAGGACCTCGCCTTCCGGCGTGCGCAGCCAGGCGACCTCTCGGTTCGACGGCGACTGGGTCATGGCGAAGGCGACGGCGTCCTCCACCGAGTTGAATTCGTAGGAATCGGGCCAATGGTCCGGCGCATCGACGGCATGGGACGGCGGCCAGTACTGCAGCCGGACGGGTTCCTGATCGGGCATCATGAACCTTTCCTCCTCGAAGACGAGCGACAAGCGCCGCGCCCGCGCGAGGACGCGGCGGATGGGTGAAACGCGCGACGGCGCGAAAAGTTCCGCTCTTGCGAAAATACCGCCCCACGGAGGAGCCCGGCCCTTGAAGCCGCCTCGCCGCCGGCCCAGCTTTCAGATGAGGCAGCAGGGAGCGACCGCGATGATCGAGACCAACGGCAAGCCCGGCGACCCGAAGGAATACACCGAGCGCGAGGTCGACGAATCGGTCGAGGAGAGCTTTCCCGCGAGCGACCCGCCGGCGCATAGCGGCATAACCGGCGACGAGCCGCCGCCCGCCGAGAAGAAGCGCCAGCCGACCGAGGAGGAGATCGACGAGGCGCTGGAGGACACTTTTCCGGCCAGCGACCCGCCCGCCTTCACCGGCGTGACCGGGGTGGGCTGAGAACGGGTTCCAGACAATGTCATGCCCGGACTTGGTCCGGGCATACGCGCCTTGGACCGCGCGACGTGGAAGACTATGTCGTGGATCCCCGGGCCAAGCCCGGGGATGACGGCATACCAGGCCGTCCGCGCCCGCCTGAATTAGGCCCCTACCCCGCCGGCTTCTTCGCCCAGGGGCCGAAGCGCCCCTCCGGCTGGGCGGCGCGCAGCATCATCATCTCGCCGACATTCTCCGGGGAAAGCAGCCCGACCAGCCGCCCGCCCGCATCGGTCACGCCGACCACCGGCGCGCCGCTCTCGGTGATGAGCTTGAGCGCGCGGTCGAGCGGCGAGCGCACCGGCACCGTCGGCACCTCCGCCATCGCCTCCAGTACCGAGGCGGTCGGCCCCTTCGCCTGCAGCGCGTGGATCATGGCATCGCGGGTGAGCACGCCGCGCAGATGCGTCGCGCCGTCGACGATGGGGAATTCCTTCTGCGTGGTGCGGATCAGCGCCTCGGCGGCGTCGCCCACGCTCGCCTGCGGCCCCAGCGTCTCGAACTGGGTGATCATCGCGTCCTCGACCAGCAGCCCCTGCGCCGCCTGCTTCATCTGCACCGCGCCGGCCTCGCTGGAGGCGGCAAGGAAAACGAAGACGGCGATGATGATCAGCATCGGGTTGCCGAAGATGCCGAGGAGGCCGAGGCCGATGGCCAGCGCCTGACCGATGGAGGCGGCGGTCTGTGTGGCCTGAGCGTGGCTCATGTTCATGGCGAGGATCGCCCGCAGCACCCGCCCGCCGTCCATCGGGAAGGCGGGGATGAGATTGAACACGACGAGGAAGATGTTGGCCGCCGCGAGCTTCGCCAGCAGGCTGGTGTTGGGGTTCTCGATGCTCTCGATGTGCTCCATGCCGACATGGCCGCCGAGGAAGATCAGCAGCACGAGCGCGATGACCACGTTCACCGCCGGCCCGGCCAGCGCCACGATCAGCTCCTCGGACGGCTTCTCCGGGATGCGTTCCAGCCGGGCGATGCCGCCGAACGGCCAGAGCGTCACCTCCGGCGTGTTCACGCCGTAGCGCCGCGCCGCGAAGATGTGCCCGAACTCGTGCAGCAGCACGCAGAGGAACAAGAGCGCCACGAAGGCGACGCCCTCCCAGGCCGCCCCGGCGCCGCCCTGCTGGTAATAGGCGGCCCAGATCCAGATCAGGAACAGAAGGAAGGTGACGTGGATGCGGACCGCGGTGCCGTAGACATGGGCGACGGTGAGCGACCAGGGCATGGGAATCTCCTAGGGCGGGCGGCACACAGCATAACCGCACCGCCGTGACAGGACAGCGGATTTGCCCGCATTCCCGCGCCGCCTCACAGGGAACCCGCCTTCCGCCGCCGTGTTGCCCCTGTAACCAGGAGGCATCCCATGGACCACAAGACGACGGAACAGGCCATCGATCATGTCTGGGAGATGATGGAGGACATCCGCACCTGCATGCTGGTGACCAAGCAGGGGCTCACCTTGCGCGGCCGGCCGATGCACGCCTTCCCCTCGCGCGAGGAGGGCTGCGTGTGGTTCCTCACCGACCGGCGCGGCCATGCCGACGACGAGCTCGCCCGCGACCCGCAGGGCGCGCTCACCTTCGCCAACGCCTCGAAGAACGACTTCCTGTCGGTGTCGGGCGAGTGCGAGGTGAGCGACGACCGCGCCAAGGTCGACGAATTGTGGAACGACGCCGCCCGCGCCTACTGGCCGGAGGGCAGGGGCGATCCCAACATCCGCGTGCTGCGTTTCCTGCCGAGCGACGCGGAATATTGGGACGGCACGGCAAGCTCGATCATGATCACACTGAAGATGGCCGCCGCCCGCCTGAAGGGCGAGCGCGCCGACCTCGGCGACAACCGCAAGGTGCCGCTGGAGTAGACAGTATCTCCCGTCGCGGAACAGGATCGGAACGGAGGCAGGCGTGATCCACCATGTCTCGGTAGGGACGAACGATGTCGAGCGCTCGAAGCGCTTCTACGATGCCGTCCTGCCCATCGTCGGCATATTGCCTATGGCAGAAGACGAGAGCGGCCTAGGCTACGGCAGCGGCACGTTCCACTTCAGCGTTCAGGTTCCCATCGATGGGAAGCCTGCGACCGTGGGCAATGGCACCCATATCGCCTTTGCCGCCGAGGACCGTTCGATGGTCGATCGCTTCTACGCCGCCGCGTTGAAGCATGGCGGCAGCGACGACGGCGCTCCGGGGCTGCGGCCGGAGTACGACGCCAACTATTACGGCGCGTTTGTCCGCGATCCGGACGGCCACAAGATCGAAGCGGTGACCTACTCCGCAAAGTAGCCCCTGACGGAGGCGCCCATGCCGAGCCCTCGCTACGCGATTGTCGAAGCCCCTTCCACGCTGGGTCTGGCGACCGACGGAGTGGAGCGCTTGTCCCGAGAGCTTCTGGACCTCGACCTTGCCGAACGCATCCATGCGCGCCGCGCCGGACGGCTGACGGTGCCTGCGAAGGACCCGACGCCCGATCCCGAGACGGGCACCCTCAACGCCAAGGCGATTGCGGCCTGGTCGCCCGAGCTCGCCGACGCGGTGGAAGCGGTGCTGGACACCGGCGAATTCCCGGTGGTGCTGGGCGGCGATTGCACGATCCTTCTGGGCTCGATGCTCGCGTTTCGTCGGCGCGGCCGCTACGGCCTGTTCTTCGTCGACGGCAATGCCGACTTCTTCCAGCCCGAGGCGGAGCCCAATGGCGAGGGCGCCTCGATGGACCTCGCCTTCGTCACCGGCCACGGTCCGCCGCTGCTGAGCGACATCGAAGGTCGCGGTCCTCTGGTCCGCCCCGAGGACGCAGTCGCCTTCGCGTATCGCGATCACAAGGACCAGCAGGAGTTCGGAAGCCAGCCGCTCCCCGAGGAGCTCAAGGTGCTCGACCTCCCCGCCGTGCGCGCCGCGGGCATCGAGGCCGCCGCGCGCGAAGCGGTCGATCACCTGACGCGTCCAGGGCTGGACGGCTTCTTCATCCATCTCGACGCCGACTGCCTCGACGACGCCATCATGCCGGCCGTCGATTTCCGCGTGCCCGGCGGGTTGTCGTGGGACGAACTCGCGGTCGCGCTCCGGATTGCCCTGGCGAGCGGCAAGGCCGTCGGCATCGAGATCACCATCTACAATCCGCGCCTCGATGAGGACGGCAGCGCCGGGCGAGCCCTGGCCGACCTGCTGGCCGCGGCGCTGGGACCAGCACCGCCTTGAGCACGGCGGGCGACCAAACGATGTCATCCGGACGGCGGCGCGGCCGATCCGGCATCGCTTCCCTCTCCCCGCACGCCGGGCGAGAGGGTCGAGGGTGAGGGGTCAGAGGCCACACATCGTGATGCCCCCTCACCCGCTTTGGGGAAGGTCGTGAATGTGTCACGGCCGGGCTCGGCCGGGCCATCTCTTCTGAAATCACGTCCGTGGATGCCCGGCATAATGCCTAGCATGCCGTGGCTTCGGCGATCAGCCCATCTTCCGGTGGCGGCTCGCCAGCGTGCGCAGGCGCAGGGCGTTCAGCTTGATGAAACCCGCCGCATCGCGGTGGTCATAGGCGACCGCGCCTTCCTCGAAGGTCACCAGGTCCTGGTTGTAGAGCGAATACGGGCTCTCGCGGCCGACGACCTCGACATTGCCCTTGTAGAGCTTGATCCGCACCGAGCCGGTGACGAATTCCTGGCTCTTGTCGATCAGCGCCTGCAGCATCTCGCGCTCGGGCGAGAACCAGAAGCCGTAATAGATCAGCTCCGCATAGCGCGGCATGATCTCGTCCTTCAGATGCGCCGCGCCGCGGTCGAGCGTGATGCTCTCGATGCCGCGATGCGCCTGCAGGAGGATCGTGCCGCCGGGGGTCTCGTAGACGCCGCGCGACTTCATGCCGACGAAGCGGTTCTCGACCAGGTCGAGCCGGCCGATGCCGTTCTCCTTGCCGAGTTCGTTCAGCCTGGTCAGCAGGTTCGCCGGCGATAGCCGCACGCCGTCGATGGCAATGGCGTCGCCCTTCTCGAAGGTGACGGTGATGTAGGTCGCCTTGTCGGGCGCGGCTTCCGGCGAGATCGTGCGCTGGTAGACGTATTCCGGCGCCTCCTCGCTCGGGTCCTCCAGCACCTTGCCCTCGGAGGAGGAGTGCAGGAGGTTGGCGTCGACGGAGAACGGCGCCTCGCCGCGCTTGTCCTTGGCGATCGGGATCTGGTGGGTCTCGGCGAACTCCAGCAGGCGCGTGCGCGAGGTCAGCTCCCATTCGCGCCAGGGAGCGATCACCTTGATCTCCGGCTCCAGCGCATAATAGCTCAGCTCGAAGCGCACCTGGTCGTTGCCCTTGCCGGTGGCGCCATGCGCGACCGCGTCGGCGCCGACCTTGCGGGCGATCTCGATCTGCTTCTTCGAGATCAGCGGCCGGGCGATGGAGGTGCCGAGCAGATACAGCCCTTCATAGAGCGCGTTGGCCCGGAACATCGGGAAGACGTATTCGGAGACGAATTCCTCGCGCACATCCTCGATGAAGATGTTCTCGGGCTTGATGCCGAGCAGCTCGGCCTTGCGGCGCGCCGGCTCCAGTTCCTCGCCCTGGCCGAGATCGGCGGTGAAGGTCACCACCTCGCAGCCATAGGTGGTCTGCAGCCATTTGAGGATGACCGAGGTGTCGAGACCGCCCGAATAGGCGAGCACCACCTTCTTCACGTCGTTCGCCATGTCACGTTCCAGGGAGAGAAGCCGAGCTTGGTAAAAGCGCGCGGACTATAGGCATGGCCGACATATGTGCAAGCCGCGCCTGCGCCGCAGCGTTCTCAGGGCGCGGGCGGACCCGCCGGCGGCGGCGACCCGGCGGTGCCGGCCGGCGGCACGGGTGTGGTCGCCGCTGATGGCGGCAGCGATGTCGCGCGCCCGACCGGCTTCCAGAAGCCGGAGCTCCAGCCGGCGATCAGCCAATAGGCCAGCCCGCCGGCAAGACCCGCCGCGACGATGTAGAGGTCGCCGTTGAAGTCGGACGGCGCCCGATCATAGGGCGCGAAGACCGTGGTGGCGAGCCAGGCCGAGACCGCGCCGTTCGCCACGTGGAATATCCAGCTGCGTATGGCGAAGGCCTCGGCGAACAGGATGCCGATGGTCGCCACCGCCCACATGGAAAGCGAAACGATCATGAGCAGATAGCTCGCGACCGCCAGCGTGTCGAAGGTCGCCGCCGCCTGGTCCGGCGAGATGTCGGCGAGCACATCGCCGAGCCGCCAATAGCCGATCAGCACCACCAGCATGGTGGCGATGAAGCCGGCGACCATGCCGAGCGGCACCACGATCAGCCGCAGCAGGAGGCGCAGCAGCCAATCCATGCCCGCCGCCTATTCCGCCGCCGCGGCCATGGCCCGCAGCGCGAGCCGCTCGCGGGCGGAGAGCTTCTCGGTCTCGCTCTTCAGCTGCCCGCAGGCGGCGAGGATGTCGCGCCCGCGGGGCGTCCGGACCGGGCTGGAATAGCCGGCGCGGAACACGATGTCGGAGAAATTCTCGATGGTCTCCCAGTCCGAGCACTCATATTTCGTGCCCGGCCACGGGTTGAACGGGATCAGGTTGATCTTCGCCGGAATGCCGGCGAGCAGCCGCACCAGCGCCTTGGCGTCGGCCGGGCTGTCGTTCACGCCCTTGAGCATGACGTACTCGAAGGTGATGCGCTTGGCGTTCGAGGCCGCCGGATAGGTGCGGCAGGCGTCGAGCAGGTCCTTCAGCGGGTATTTCTTGTTGATCGGCACCAGCACGTCGCGCAGCTCGTCGCGCACCGCGTGCAGCGAGATGGCGAGCATCGGCCCGACCTCGCGGCCGAGCTTCTCGATCTCCGGCACCACGCCGGAGGTGGAGACGGTGATGCGGCGCTTGCCGATGCCGAGACCCTCGCCATCCGCCAGCACCTCGATCGCCTTGGCCACCGAATCATAGGCGTAGAGCGGCTCGCCCATGCCCATGAAGACGATGTTGGTGACCAGCCGGTCGCCCTCGGTCGGCAGGCCCGGCCCGACCGCACGCTCCTGCCCGGGATAGTCGCCGAGCCGGTCGCGGGCGACCATCACCTGCGCCACGATCTCGGCGCTCGTGAGGTTGCGCACGAGACGCTGCGTGCCGGTGTGGCAGAAGGAGCAGTTGAGCGTGCAGCCGACCTGGGAGGAGACGCACAGCGTGCCGCGGTCGCTTTCGGGGATGTAGACCATCTCGACGTCGTGCGGCTTGTCGCCTGCGATGTCGGGCGGCAGGCGCAGCAGCCATTTGCGGGTGCCGTCGCTCGAGACCTGCTCGACCACCACCTCGGGCCGCGCCAGCGTGAAGGCTTCCTCGAGCTTCGCGCGCAGCCCCTTGCCGACATTGGTCATCTCGTCGAAGGAGGTGACGCCGCGCAGATAGATCCAGTGCCAGAGCTGGGCGACGCGCATGCGCTGCTCGCGCTCGCTCACGCCGATCTCGGCCAGCGCCTCGGCGAGGCCGGCGCGGTCGAGGCCGGCAAGCGAGCGGCGCGTATCCGGGCGCGCCTCGACGGCGGGCCGCGCCCCGGCGGCGGCAGCCGCAGTGGTATCGATCAGGTTCATCGCTTTATCGAAAAGTCAGTGTTTGCGGGCCTCATAGCACAGAGCGGCGGAAGTGGCGAATGATCAGGGAAGTCGCGATTGTTCCAAATCTTCGCTCGCACTTAGAAGATGATCACATCACCGTCAGCATGGATCTGTCCGCACTCGTATGGCCCTTCTTCGCTGAGAATGCGGAGGATTGGTCCGTCGTCCAAGGTACACGACAAGACGTGGGCATCGTCATCGACGTCGAGTCCGACGATGCGCCGGGACAGCAGCCGCGGCAACCAGAACGGCTGAACTTCGGCCTCTTGGACGTCGTGCCTGTCTACGCGTC
>JARBUD010000018.1 GCA_029239875.1 Xanthobacteraceae bacterium
GCCGCAGGGCGAGACCATCGACTACGACACGCTGATCAAGAGCTGGCCCGCCACCCCGCCGAAGAAAAGCACCAACTGAGCCAAAGGCCGGCCGCCTTCCCAGATCACAGGGCGGCCGGCTCGCACTTCCCTCTCCCCGTCGGGGAGAGGGAGCTTTGCCGCTCTCCCGGCAACTCCGAGTCGGATTCTGAGGCAGCCGTGCTGGCGTGGCGGTCGGTCCGGGGCGTCAGCCTTCTTCCTGGAAGGCAACCTCGCGGGTGTTGCGCACCGCTGGCAGCACCACGGCGGCCAGCAGCAGGGCAGAGATCGCCAACAGCGCGGCGCTCAGCGGCCGGGTGACGAAGACGGCGGCGTCGCCGTGCGACAGCAGCAGCGCACGGCGGAGGAACTCCTCCATCATCGGGCCGAGGATGAAGCCCAGCAGCATCGGCGCCGGCTCGCAGCCGACCTTGCGGAACAGGTAGCCGAGCAGCCCGAACACCGCCATTACATAGACGTCGAAGGTCGAGTTGTTGAGGCTGAACACGCCGATGGCGCAGAAGACGAGGATGGCCGGGAACAGGAAGTGGTACGGCACCGAGATCATCCGCACCCACAGCCCGATCAGCGGCAGGTTGAGGAACAGCAGCATCACGTTGCCGACCCACATCGAGACGATGATGCCCCAGAACAGGTCCGGCTGCTGCGTCATGATCGCCGGGCCGGGCTGGATGCCCTGAATGATCAGCGCGCCGATCATCAGCGCCATCACCGGGTTGGACGGAATGCCGAGCGTCAGCATCGGGATGAAGGAGGTCTGCGCGCCGGCATTGTTGGCGCTCTCCGGCCCCGCGACGCCCTCGATGGCACCCTTGCCGAACTCCTGCGGCCTGCGGGAGACCTTCTTCTCCAGCGCATAGGAGGCGAAGGAGGCGAGCAGCGCGCCGCCGCCCGGCAGGATGCCGAGGATCGAGCCGAGCGCCGTGCCGCGGAAGATCGGGCCGAGGATCCGCTTCCAGTCCTCGCGCGAGGGCATCAGTCCGGTGACGCGCTTCATCATCACCGTGCGCGACTTCTCGTCCTCGAGATTGCCGACCACCTCGCCGAGGCCGAAAATGCCCATGGCGACCGCGACGAAGCCGATGCCGTCGGCAAGTTCCGGCATGCCGAAGGTGTAGCGCTGGGCGCCAGAGTTGACGTCGGTGCCGATCATGCCGAGCAGCAGGCCGAGCGCGATCATGGCGAGGGCATGCAGCAACGAGCCTTTCGCCAGCACGATGGAGGCGACGAGGCCGAGCACCATCAGGGAAAAATATTCCACCGGACCGAACTGCAAGGCGAGGTCGGCAAGAGGTGGCGCGAACAGGGCGAGCAGCAGCGTCGACACCGTTCCGGCGAAGAACGAGCCGATGGCGGCGGTGGCCAGCGCCACGCCGGCCCGGCCGTTGCGTGCCATCTGGTGGCCGTCGAGCGCGGTGACGACGCTGGAGGATTCGCCCGGCAGATTGACGAGGATCGCGGTGGTCGAGCCGCCATATTGCGCGCCGTAATAGATGCCGGCGAGCATGATCAGCGCCGAGACCGGCGGCAGGCCGAAGGTGATCGGCAGCAGGATGGCGATGGTGGCCACCGCGCCAAGGCCGGGCAGAACGCCGATGGCGGTGCCGAGGAACACGCCGATCAGGCAGTAGAGCAGGTTCGACCACGTCAGCGCCGTGTCGAGGCCGAGGGCGAGATTGGAAAGAATGTCCATGGGGATCGCGTCCTCAGAGGCCGAACCAGGGATTGCGCGGGAGCGGGACGCCGAGCAGCTGCACGAAGACCAGGAAGCAGGCCAGCGCGATGACCACCATGCCGACCATCGCCTTCCATTCGAGGCGGAACTTGTGGCTGGCGGCGGCGCTGACCAGCATCAGCACGACGAGGGCGAGGCTGAGCCCGAGCGGCTCCAGCAGCGCACCGAACAGCACGGTGGCGAGGAGGATGAGGATGAGCGGCTTCCACGCCACCGCGCCGATCGGCTCGCCCTTGCGCAGGAAGGAGCGCACCACGCAGGCGACGCCGAGCGCGATCAACAGCACGCTGAGCACCATGGGGAAATAGCCGGCACCCATGTTCGAGCCGGTTCCCATGCGGTAGCCCGAGCCGATATAGGCGGCGATGCCGCCGAGGGCGACATAGATGAGGCCGGCACCGAAATCCTGCTGGCCTTTGATCGGTGTGCTCATGCTCCCCATCCGTGTTCTTGTATCGGTTCTGTGTCGTGTGATGCCGTCGCGCCCTTCGGTGCGTTCAGCTTGGAACGTGCCGTTGGAGATCGTCGATCTGCTCGCATGTGAGCGGCGAGCTGGGACGGTTGCCGATGAGGAAGAAGACCTTGGCGGTTTCCTCGAGCTCCTCATAGGCATGCACTGCGTCCTGCAGGGTCCTGCCGGCGACGATCGGTCCGTGATTGGCGAGCAGCATCGCCTTGTGATCGCGCGCGGCGGCGCGCACGGCGTCGGCGAGCTTGCGGTCGCCGGGCCGGAAGTAGGGCACCAGCGGCAGCTTGCCGACCCGCATCATCTGGTAGGCGGTGAGTGGCGGCAGCACGTTCGAGGTGTCGGCGTGGCACAGGCAGGACACCGCCACCGCGCCGGTGGAATGCAGGTGCACGATGGCGCAGGCCGCAGGACGCTCCTCATAGACCGCGAGGTGGAAGAACGCCTCCTTGGAAGGCGGGTCGCCGGAGAGAAGCGTGCCGTCCAGTGTCACTTTCGAGATGCGTCCGGGGTCGAGGCCGCCCAGCGAGGAGTTGGTGGGGGTGACGAGGATCGAGCCGTCGTCGAGCCGCACCGAGAGATTGCCGGCGCTGCCATGGGCGAGGCCGCGGGCATAGAGCAGGGCGCCGGTGCGCACGATCTCGTCGCGCAGCCGGGTCTCGGCCGGATCGGCCGCACGCGCCGCCGCCTGGCTCCTGTTGGCGTCGCTCATGACGCCGCCCCGCCCGGGGGCTCGCCCTTCAGCGCGGTGAGCGCCTTGTCGAAGAAGTCCGGAGCGCCGAAATTGCCCGACTTCAGCGCCAGCGCGACGCTACCCTGCGGATCGGCGAGGATCGGCACGCCGGGATCGATCTCCGGGCCAATGGCCAGCGCTTCGAGCCCGAGTGCCTGCACCACCGCGCCGGAGGTCTCGCCGCCGGCGACCACGAGGCGGCGCACGCCGCTCTCCACCAGCGCGCGGGCGGTATCGGCGAACAGCGCGTCGAGCCGGGCGGCGACCGCCTCGCGGCCGTAGCGCGCCTGCATGGCCTTCACCTGCTCCGGGTCGTCGGAGGAATAGACCAGCGGCGCCTCGCCCCGATGCGCCGCGAGGAAGCCGGCGACCTCCTCGACGCCCAGGGTCCCGGCCATCACCGCGTCGACATCGAGCGCCAGCACGGGATGGGACTTGGCGTGCAGGGCGATCTGCCCGCGCGTAGTGCCCGAGCAACTGCCGGCGAGGATCGCCTCCGGGCCGTCGATGCCGGCGAAGGCGCCCGTCTCGCCTGTCGCTTCGCCGCGGGCGATGAAATTGGCGGGAAGGCCGATGGCGATGCCCGAGCCGCCGGTCAGGAGAGCCGCATCGGCGGCCGCCGCGCCGAGCACCGCGAGATCGGCATCGGTGGCTGCGTCGCAGATCACCAGCGTCTCGCCGCGCGCCATGGCGGCGTCGAGGGCCTGCCGCACGGCGCCAGGGCCGGAGCGCACCGTGGAGGTAGCCACCAGCCCGACCGGGCTCTGCGTCTGCCTGCCGAGCCAGCGGCGGATGTCGGGATCGGTCATCGGCGTGAGCGGATGGTTCTGCATGCCGCTCTCGCTGAGCAGCCGATCCTGCACGAAGAGATGGCCCTGATGCACGCTGCGTCCGAGCGTCGGGAAGGCTGGGCAGGCGATGACGCCCTTCGCCCCCAATGCGTCGGCCAGCGCCTCGCCGACCGGGCCGATATTGCCCTCCGGCGTCGAATCGAAGGTCGAGCAGTACTTGAAGACGATCTGCCGGCAGCCCTGTGCCTTCAGCCAGTCGAGCGCCGCCAGCGACTGGGAGACCGCCTCCGCCGCCGGGACCGAGCGGGTCTTCAGCGCGATGACGCCGGCTTCCACCTCGGGCGCGGCAGAACGGGCGGGCACGCCGAGATATTGCGTCACCGCGAGGCCGCCATGCGGGCCCGGAATGCCGGCCGGCAGCCCCTTGGCCAGCGTGTTCGCGATGTCCCCTGCGCCGGTGAAGTCGTCGGCGATGACTCCGAGAAGCATGCGTCCGTCCCTGTCTTGCCCGAGGCGATTCCGACCTCAGGCCGCCTCGACCAGCTCGCGCATGCGCGCCACCGCCGCGTCCGGGGCGGTGAGCACCGGCACGCCGATCTTGGCGCGCACCATCTCGGCGGCCCGCGAGGTGGAGAAATGCGCGAGCATGATGGCGTCGTGACCGGCGAACTCGGGCGCCCGCTCGGCGACCAGGCTGTTGTGGCTCGCCGCGTCGCCGGCCTTGAGCAGGTCGATGGCGCGCTCGACCAACACGGTGTCGAGGGTGGCGGACGACTTCGCCTGCCCGACGAACTCGTCGAACTCGTCGGTCATGGTGGAGATCGAGGGAGCGAAGGTCGCGAGCATGCCGATCTTCTCGCCGCGGGCGATGGCGGCGCGGAACATCGCCTCGTTCGGCTTCAGCACCGGGATGTGCATCTCCGCCGCCAGGCGCTCGATGGCGGGGCCGAAGGCCGAGCAGGTGACGAGGATGCCGTCGGCGCCGACGCGGGCGGCATAGCGGCCGAGCGCGAGGAAGCGCTGGGTCATCTCCTCGGTGATGTCGGGGCTTTTCGCGCGGTCGGGCGACAGCGAATCGTCCAGCAGGTTCACCGTTTCCGCCTCGGGCCACGAGGCCGCGAAGGCTGCGCGGATCGGCTCGACCGCGACGGGTGTCGCATGAAGAAGGACGATGCGGGGGGATGCCATGGCAGGAACCTCAGTCTGTGCCCGGAAAGGCAAGACGCGACACCAGACCGCCGCGGCGATAGGCGTCGTCGGCGTCGCGGCTTACGAGCGTGGCAAGGAAGGCCGCGGCGTCCTCGGGACTGGCAGCATCAGTGAAGATCGCCGCCGAGAACGGCGTCGCGACCTGCACCTCGTCGGGGAACGGGCCAACGATGTCGACGCCGTCGACCGACATCAGCTCGCTGATCTGCTGTACGGCGAGGTCGGCCTCGCCGGTCACCAGCTTCTCGGCGGTGAAGCCGGCGGCAATGGTGGTGGCGCGGGCGTTGACCGTTTCCGCCAGTCCCAGCCGTTCGATCAGGCCGCCGAAATAGATGCCGCTCGCCCCGCCGCGCGAATAGGCGATGGAACGCGCATCCGTGAGCGCGGTCTTGAAGGCGGCGAGGGTGGAGATGTCCGGCTTCGGCGCGCCTTGGCGCACCGCGAGCCCGAGCACGGCGTCGGCGAGCGACACCCGCGTCTGCGGCCGCACCAGGCCCTCGGCGACCAGCTTGTCCATGGAGCTGTCGATCAGCACCACGGCATCGGCGCGCTCGCCCTCGCCGATCCGGCGCATCAGCACGGTGGTCGGATCCCAGACGATCTCGACGGGGCGGCCGGTCGCGGCCTCGAAGGCCGGCACCAGCGAGCGCTTGAAGGCAAGCTCGACGGCCAGCGCGCTCATGACGCGCAGCGGAGCGGCCCCGGAACGGGCGGAGGAAGAGCTCATGACGAAATCCGGCGGTTCATCGCGGCCCGGCCTGCACGACGGCGCGGCGGCCGTTACCGGGCGACGAAAAGGCACATGCGGGAGAACCCGCGGGAAGAACGGCGCCGCATGGACGCGGCGCCGCCAGTCACGGTCGCTGGGAGTCAGTCGACCTTGATGTTGTTCTTCTTGATGAGATCGGCCCATTTGGCGATCTCGGCCTTCTGGTATTCCTTGAATTCCGCCGGGCTCATGCCAGAGGGCTCGACGTTGATCTTGCGGTACTTGTCCGCGACGTCCGGCGACTTCAGCGCCTTGGCCATGTCGGCATAGATGCGGTCGATGATCGGCTGGGGCGTACCGGCGGGAGCGAACACCGCCTGCCAGGCCACCATCTCGTAGCCCGGCACCGTCTCGGCAACGGTCGGCACGTCGGGCAGGCTCGCCACGCGCTCCTTCGAGGTGACGGCGATCGGGCGCACCTTGCCGCTCTGAATGTACTGCATCACCGAGGGGCCTTCGAACATCATCGGCACTTCGCCGCTCATGACGTCGGTGATCGCCGGGCTGCGGCCATAGGGGACATGGGTCAGCTTGATGCCCGCGAGCTGTTGCAGCAGCTCGCCCGAGAGGTGTTGGGTGGTGCCGGTGCCGGTCGAGGCATAGGACAGCTTGCCCGGATTGGCCTTGGCATCGGCGATGATGTCGGCCAGCGTCTTGTACGGGCTGTTCGCGGGAACCACGAGCACGTTCGGATTGGTGCCGAGCACGGTGATCGGCTCGAAGCCCTTCGCCGAATCGTAGTCGATGTTCGGGAACAGGCTCTGGTTGATCGAGTGGGTGGCGATGCTGCCGCCGAGCAGCGTGTACCCGTCCGGCTTGGCGCGCGCCACATAGGACGAGGCGATCATCCCGGTAGCACCCGGCTTGTTCTCGATGACCACCGGTACGCCCAGCGATTCCGACAGCTTCTGGCCGACGATACGGCCGAGCGTATCAGTGTTGGAACCGGCGCCGAATGCCGCGACATAGGTGATCGGCTTGGTCGGCCATGCATCCTGGGCCGCGACGGGCCCGGCGGCCAATCCCGCCGCCAACGCGGCCGCCAGTACAAGCGAAGTGACGTTCATTCCTGTTTCCTCCGTGCGCGTGCGCAGTGTCGGGCGAGGCTTCAACCCGGCGCCATCACCTCGCCGGTTCGCCAGGCACAAGTCTTCTTAGGGCCAGCCTACAGCCTGCTTTTATGTAAGCGCTTACATTGTTGTCACCAAGCTGTCGGGTCGTCAACCCACGCACATACGAATCT
This sequence comes from Xanthobacteraceae bacterium, assembly GCA_029239875.1. Lineage (GTDB taxonomy): Bacteria > Pseudomonadota > Alphaproteobacteria > Rhizobiales > Xanthobacteraceae > Ancylobacter. The sequence continues at coordinate 6,986 of JARBUD010000018.1, forward strand.
TGAAGCGCTGGCGTCGTCCCGCGCCGGGGTCAGACCGGCCGCTCGCGGTCGGGTGGCGGAGCGGTGCTTTCGCGCACGATCAGTTCGGCGGCGATCTCGGTCACGCGCACCGCCGTTTCGCCGCGCAGGCAGGCCGCGAGATAGTCGGCCGCCGCCTGGCCGATCTCGGTGGCGCGGATGCGCAGCGTGGTGAGCGGAGGCGAGAGGAAGGCCGTGTAGTCGGCGTCGTTGAAGCCGGTGATCGACAGGTCGCGCGGCACGTCGAGCCCGCGCGACTGCGCCTCGATCATCACGCCGAAGGCGAGCTGGTCGGTGCCGCAGACGATGGCGGTCGGGCGTGGAACGCCTTCCGCGCCAAGGATATGACGCATGGCGTCGCGCCCGGCGCCGATGCCGTAGGACACGATGACGTCGTGCGCCGGATGGATCGACAGGCCGCGCGCGGCGAGCGCGCTGCGCACGCCCTCGACGCGGCTTTGCGCGCGATCATTGTCGCGGCGACTGCCGGTGACGACGGCGATGCGGCGATGGCCGAGGTCGAGCAGAAACTGCGCCGCCCGCCGGGTCGCCGCCACGTTGTCGAAGCCGACGCAAGGCCGTGCCGCCGACAAGGTGAAGGTCTGAACCAGCGGCACGCCCATCCGTTCGCTCATCGCGAACAACTCCGCGCGGTGGATGTCGCCGACCAGCAACAGGCCGTCCACACCGCGTGACAGAAGTGCCGTCGCCTCGCGAAGCTCGACATCGAGATCGTAGCCGGAATTGGTGAGCACCAGCGTGTAGCCGATGTGGCGTAGCCGCGCCTGGAATGCCGACAAGGCCTTGAGAAAGCCTTCGTTTTCGATGTTCGGCACCACGGCGCCTATGGTCATGAAGCGCTTGGTCGACAGGGCGCGCGCCGCGCCATTGGCCACGAAATCGAGATCTTCGGCGGCTTTCAGCACCGCCGCCCGCTTCTTCGCGCTGACGCCGGCCGAGCCGTTCAGCACCCGCGAGACCGTCGCGGTGGACACTCCGGCACGCTTGGCGACGTCCGCAGCCACGGCAAAGCTCTTGCGCCGCGAGGTCTTGTCATCCCCCGTCGGCTCGTCCTCGCCCGGCGTATCGCCATTCATTGCCAAATCTCTCCGCTCCCTCACGGGCATCTGTACCACCGCTGCGGCCGTTTACCGAGTTGACGTGCATCGCAAAGGATGCGCATTAATGAAAGCGCTTTCAAATACCAAAGCGGTCGACAGAAGCAAAAAACACCGGTCGTTATGGACACTCGCCCCCTTACTTCCGCCGACACTGCGCCCGCGCTTCGCGACGCGGCGTCCTCCCCGACGCCGGCGGCGCCGGCAGATGCGGTACCCGCCCTGCAGACCGCGCTCAAGCGCACCGGCCCCGTCGTTCCCCGCAAGTTCCGCGACCTGCTCGCCCTCGACGATTTCGAGCGGCACGCGCGCCGGCGGTTGCCGAACATGATCTTCCAATATGTGGCTGGTGCGGTGGAGACCGGCTCCTCGCTGAGCGCCGCGTCCGATGCGTACAAGCAGTGGCGCTTCATGCCGCGCATGTTCGTCGACGTGTCCGGCCGCGACCAGGGCGTCGAGCTGTTCGGCACCCGCTACAGATCGCCCTTCGGCATCGCGCCGCTCGGGGGAGCCGCCTTCGCCGCCTACCGCGCGGACCTGCGTCTCGCCGAGGCGGCCAAGCAGGCGCAGGTCCCGATGATCCTCAGCGCCTCCTCGCTGATCCGCATGGAGGAGGTGATCGCGCAGAACCCGGACGCCTGGTACCAGGCCTATCTCGCCGGCGACCAGCCGCGCATCGACCGGTTGCTCGACCGGGTGGAGCGGGCGGGGTTCCGCACCCTCGTCGTCACCGGCGACACGCCGATGCTCGGAAATCGCGAGCACAACATCCGCAGCGGCTTCTCCATGCCGATCAAGATCACCCGGAACGTGGCGCTGCAATGCGCGCTCTCCCCGCGCTGGCTGCTCGGCGTGGCGGCGCGCACCTTCGCGTTCCACGGCACGCCGCATTTCGAGAACACCGACGCCGAGCGCGGCCCGCCGATGATGTCGAAGCTCGTTCGCAACACCATTGCCCGCGACAAGCTCGCCTGGGAGCATGTCGAAGCGATCCGGCGCCGCTGGAAGGGCAACCTGGTCATCAAGGGCATCATGTCGCCTGAGGACGTGCGCATTGCCCGCGAGAGCGGCGCCAACGGCGTCATCCTGTCCAACCATGGCGGGCGTCAACTCGACTGTACCGTCGCGCCGCTGGATACGCTGCCGCTGGTCGCCGCCCAAAAGGCCGACATGAAGGTGATCATCGACAGCGGCATCCGTCGCGGCACCGACGTGTTGAAAGCCTTCGCGCTCGGGGCGGACTTCGTGTTTCTCGGCCGGCCGTTCCTCTATGCGGCGGCGATCGGCGGCACCGAGGCGATCAGCCATGCGATCTCCATTCTGGCTGACGAGATCGACCGCGACATGGCGCTGGTTGGGGTGCGACGGCCGATGGACCTCACCATGGCGGCACTGACGAGATCCGGCCCGCATCTGCCGTGACCGATGCCCTCGCCCGGGAACCGGAAGCACGGGCCTGACCCGGGGACCCTCGACCTTGGCGACGCGGCAGGAAGTCGTGGGTGGTCGGTCAGGCCCGCCCATAACCGCGCCTGCGCGGAACGGTCTGCGGAAAGCGCGGAAACAACAGGTGCACCCTCATCCTGAGGTGCGAGCGCAGCGAGCCTCGAAGGATGGTCGCTCAAGAGCGCCCGGATGAGCATCCTTCGAGGCCCGGCTTGCGCCGGGCACCTCAGGATGAGGTTCTTCTTGGATGAGAGGGAGGCAGCCGCCCTACGGCGCCACCAGGTAATGCGCGCCCCATTCCGAGTTCGGGATCGCGGCGCCGAGCTTGTAGTCGAAGCTCTTCACCTCCAGCCCCTCGTTCTGCGTCTCGCAGTCATAGGAGATGTGGTACCAGGTGCCGCCGGAACGGATGGCCGCGCCCGGCGCCTTGATGCGCGCGCCCTTGATGACGGGATCGCGATAGGCATAGGCGACCAGTTCGTCCGGCTTCATGCCCTTCACATTGCGCTGCACCTCGCCCATGGCGCGGGCGTTGCAGCGCTGCTCGATGCGCTCGGAGGGATCGAGCAGCAGCATCTGCTCGTCGGGCGAGCGGGCGTGCGCCGCGCTGAGGTCGGCGAGCAGGAGGACGCCGCCGCAGGCGAGAACGGCGAAGCTGGGAACGATCGAACGCGGCATGGGCAGGCGAATCCCCTCGTCATACCAATTCAGTTCAATATTCGACTTATGTCCATCCTGTGGCTTCACATCCGCGTTGTGACGCATGCCGCTCGTGTTGCCGGGGCACGCGGGGCGGATTAGAACCGCCCCATGGCGCTGATGGACCTTGCCAACCCCACCCGCTTCCTCGCCCTTTCCGGGCGCGTCCTGCCATGGCTGACGGGCCTCGCTCTGGCGACCCTCGCCGTCGGCTTCTTCCTCGCCTTCCGCGCCCCGGCCGACTACCAGCAGGGCGAGACGGTGAAGATCATGTACATCCACGTGCCCTTCGCCTGGCTCGCCATGTTCGGCTATTCGCTGCTGGCGCTCTCCGCGCTCGGCATCCTGGTCTGGCGCCACCCGCTGGCCGACGTCGCGCACAAGGCGATGGCGCCCATCGGGGCCGTGTTCGCCTTCCTCTGCCTCGTCACCGGCTCGCTCTGGGGCCGGCCGATGTGGGGCACCTACTGGGTGTGGGACGCGCGGCTCACCTCCATGCTGGTGCTGCTGCTGCTCTATCTCGGCCTGCTCGCTTTGCGCTCGGCGATCGAGGATCCGAACCAGGCCGGGCGCGCCGCCGCGGTGCTCTCGCTGGTCGGCTTCGTCAACGTGCCGATCGTCAAGTTCTCGGTCGACTGGTGGAACACGCTGCACCAGCCGGCCTCGGTCTTCCGCATGGGCGGCTCCACCATCGACGCCAGCATGCTCTGGCCGCTGATGATCTGCGCCTTCGGCTTCACCTTGCTGATGCTGGCGCTGCACATGGCGGCGATGCGCACCGAGATCTACCGCCGCCGCCTGCGCGTGATGGAAGCGCGCGCCGCGGCCGAAGCCGCCTTCGCCTGAGGGAGCCCGCGATGTTCGGCGAGCACGGCCTGTTCATCATCGCCTCCTACGGGGTGAGCGCGCTGGCGCTCGGCGCGCTGGCGCTGTGGACCGTGCTCGACGGGCGCAGCGTGCGCCGCCGGCTCGACGAGCTCGACTCGCGCGGGGTCAGGCGCCGCTCGGCGGGCCGCGAATGAGCGACGCGAGATGAGCGATACCTCCACCCCCTCCGGCACTGGGCGCCGGCGCCTGCTCGTCCTGCTGCCGCTGATCGCCTTCGTCGCGCTCGCCGCGCTGTTCTATGGAAGGCTGTTCTCCGGCGATCCCTCGCGCATCCCCTCGGCGCTGATCGGCCGCCCCGCCCCCGCGCTCGACCTGCCGCCGCTCGAGGGCCTCGCCCGCGACGGCCAGCCGGTGCCGGGCCTCACCTCGGCCGGGCTCAAGGGCGAGGTGACGGTACTCAACGTCTTCGCCTCCTGGTGCGTGCCCTGCCGCGACGAGCACCCCTTCCTGGTCGAACTGTCGAGGATGCAGGGCTTCCGCCTCGTCGGCCTCAACTACAAGGACGAGGCGGAGAACGCCCGCCGCTTCCTCGGCCGCTTCGGCAATCCCTATGCGGCGGTCGGCGTCGATGCCGGCGGGCGCGCCGCCATCGACTGGGGTGTCTATGGCGTGCCGGAGACCTTCGTCGTCGGCAGGGACGGGCGCATCGCCTACAAGTTCATCGGGCCCATCGATGCGCAGGGGCTGAAGGAACGCCTGCTGCCGGAGATCGAGAAGGCGAAGGCCGCGCCGGCAAGCTAGTTCCGCTCGTCCGGCAGCACCGGCAGCGGCAGCACCTCGATCTCGTCCTCGATCAGCGCCCGCACCTCCTCGGAGGTCGCCTCGCCGCGGATGGCGCGCTTCTCCTCCTCGCCCTCGTGCATGCGGCGGGCGAGCCGGGCGAAGTCGTCGCCGACATCGTCGGTATTGGCCTCCACATGCGCGCGAACCGCGCGCAGCATCGACCGGAGCTGCTGCTCCTTCTCCGACATCATCGCCACCGGCTGGGTGGGAGCGGGCGCAGGCGCGGCGGCGGGAGCCGACGCCTCGGCCGGGGCTTCCGCCTCGAACTTGCGCGTGCCGCGGCCCAGCGCCGGCGCCATGATCGCCTTGGAGACATCCGGCGAATCGCAGACCGGGCAGGTCACGAGGCCCTGCGCCTTCTGGGCGTCGTAGGCGGCGGAATCGCGGAACCAGCTTTCGAACTCGTGGTCCTTGGCGCAGCACAGGCTGTAGAGGATCATGCCGCGTCACCCGGGGAAGCGAGATGCAGCCGGCCGAAATCGCCCGGCGCCACCATCTCGAAGCGCCGGCCATTGGCCAGCGAGGGGATTCGCCCGCGCACCGCCGCCACCTGCGCCGGATCGATCTCGGCGCTGATCACGCCCGGCTCGGTGCCGGCCTCAGCCAGCACTTTGCCCCACGGGTCGATGATCAGGCTGTGGCCGAAGGTCTTGCGGCCGTTCTCATGCGTGCCGCCCTGCGCCGCCGCCAGCACGAAGCAGCCGGTCTCGATGGCGCGGGCGCGCAGGAGGATGTGCCAGTGCGCCTCGCCGGTGGACTGGGTGAAGGCGGCGGGCACCGCGATCATCCCCGCCCCCGCCTCGGCCAGCGCACGGAACAGCGCCGGAAAGCGCAAATCGTAGCAGATGGTGAAGCCCAGCCGGATGCCCGGCAGGTCGGCGGCGACCGCGAGTTCCCCCGGCCGGTAGGCTTCGGATTCGCGGTAGACGTCGCCATTCGGCAGGTCGACGTCGAACATGTGGATCTTGTCGTAGCGGGCGAGGATCGCCCCGTCCGGCCCGATGAGGAAGGAGCGGTTGGCGGCGCGGTGCTCGCTCGCCTTCACCGCCAGCGAGCCGATGTGCAGGTGCACCTTCAGCTCCGCCGCGAGCGCGGAAAACGCCTTCAGCGCCGGGTCGCTCTCCTCGTCATGCAGCACGGCGAACAGCGCCTGCCGGTTCTCCTCCATCGTGCCGGTCATCTCCGGCGTCTGGATGTAGCTGGCGCCGCCCGCCGCCGCCTCGCGGATCAAGGCCGAGGCGGTCTCGACATTCGCCTCCACGCTCTTGGCGGTGCGCAGCTGCACCAGCGCGGCGCGGAAGGGCGCGCCCAGATGCGGCGGGCGGGGAGCGGTCGAATCGGTCGAGGCTGTCATCTGAATAAGGTCCGTTCAGCTCGCCAGCAGAGCGTCGAGCTCGCCGGCCTCCTCCAGCGCATAGAGGTCGTCGCAGCCACCGACATGGCGGCCGTCGATGAAGATCTGCGGCACGCTGGTACGCCCGTTGGCGCGGCTCGACATGGTCGAGCGCATCACCGGATCGCCGGTCACGTTGATCTCGGAGAAGCCGACGCCCTTGCGCTTCAGGAGATCCTTGGCGGCATGGCAATAGGGGCAGGTATAGGTGGTGTAGATCTCGATCTGCGACATCGTTTCCGACCTTTGGAGCCGACTACCGGGGCCACGGCGCGGGTCCTCCCTATGATATGGCGCCGCCCCGCCCGTCAACAACCCGCGCGAACACCAGCACGTCCACCCTGCCCGCCCCGGCGCGCGTCAGCGCCTTGGCGCAGGCGTCGATGGTCGCGCCGGTGGTGAGCACGTCGTCGACGATGACGACGCGCCGTCCCCGCAGCTCGGCGCGGGCCGCCGCGGGCACGACGAAGGCGCCGGCGACGTTCTGCGCCCGCGCCGCCCGGTCCAGCCCGACCTGCGGCACCGTCGCCCGTGCGCGCGTGAGCCAGGAGGTGCGCACCGGAATCTTCGCCTCGCGTCCCACGACCTTGGCCAGCGCCGCCGACTGGTTGAAGCGCCGCCGCCACAGCCGCAACCCGTGCAGCGGCACGGGGATCAGCGCGTCGGCGTCATCGAGGATGTCCGCCCCCGCCCGCGCCATCATCCGCGCCATGGGCGGGGCGACGTCGAGCCGGTCGGCATATTTCAGCGCGTGGACGAGGTCGCGCGCCACCTCGCCGAAGGCCGCCACCGCCCGCGCCCTCGCATAGGCCGGAGGGTCGGCGAGCGCGGCCGATGAGACCGCGGGCCCGTCCAGCGGATCGCTGTCATAGGGCAGCGGCGTGCCGAGCCGGTCGCAATAGGGCCGCTCGATGAATTCCATCCCCCGCCAGCAGGAGGCGCACAGGCAGCCCGGCTGGTCCACGGCCGCCCGGCAGGCCATGCAGACCGGCGGCAGGGCGAAGTCGACCAGCCCGCGCGCGGCCACCCGCGCCGCGCCAGCGAGGCGGGCGGCGAATGGAAGGGCGCTTTCCGCTTCCAGAGGCTTGTCCATGGCGGCGAGCCTAGCATGTGCGCGGAACGGCCGCCTCGGCTTGCGCCCCGGTCATGTCTCGGCTTGAATTCGCCTCCCTTCCGCTGAGCTGCGAGCCCGCATGGCGACGACCGATCAGAGCGTGATCAATATGCGGATCGTCATCGAGCAGCCGGTCGTCGGCGTACTCCACAGCCTTCAGGCCAAGGACGAATCGCCTCTCGATCCGAAATCCTCGCGCGAGGGCGAGGCGCTCCGCTTCGATTTCCAGATCCGCGTGGGGCCGGGGCCGAAATTCTTCGGCGATCAGGTGCGCCGCGAAGGGCCCGAGCGGCGCTTCGTCTATATCCGCATCGGCCAGCTCGCCGGCGAAGCGTCCTCTCCCTGGTCGCGCCGGATGAAGATCGACATCCACGACATCGCAGGCGACCTGCTGGAGCGTGCGGCGATGAGCGGAGCGGTCATCGAAACCACCGTCGACGGCACCGGCAAGGACGGCATGCCCGCCTGCGCCACGCTGCGGCCAACCGGGCGGCGCATCGTCGAGCGCTGAAGCCGGACGGCACTGCCGGCGCCTTTGACCCGCCGCGACGGCCGTCCTATGGCTCTGGCCGAGGAGCATCCCATGTCCGGCCCGATGAACGTCTTCGACCCGCGCGCGCTCGCCGCTCGCCGCCGCCGCGCTCTCGCCCTCGGCCCGGAGACCTTCCTGCTCGACCGCGTCGCCGAGGACCTCGCCGACCGGCTCGGCGCGGTGAAGCGCCGCTTCGAGGTGGCCGCCGACCTCGGCACGCCGACGCCGGTCCTGCGCGCCGCGCTCGCCGGCTCCGGCATGGTCGGCACGCTCCACGCCTTCGGCCCGGCCGAGCGGGGGGATGTCGAAATCGTCACCGATCCCGAGGCCCTGCCCTTCGCGCCGGAAAAGCTCGACCTCGTGGTCTCGGCGCTGGCGCTCCAGACGGTCAACGACCTGCCCGGCGTCCTCTCGCAGATCCGCCGCGCGCTGCGACCGGACGGGCTGCTCATCGCCGGCTTCCTCGGCGCCGGCACCCTCAGCGAGCTGCGCGAGGCCTTCGCCATCGCCGAGAGCGACACGCTGGGCGGCATCTCCCCGCGCGTCGCCCCCTTCGCCGATCTGCGCGACCTCGGCGGCCTGCTCCAGCGCGCCGGCTTCGCCCTGCCGGTCACCGATGTCGACCGCGTCGTCGTGCGCTATGGCGACCCGCTGGCGCTGCTGAACGACCTGCGCCGCATGGGCGCCGCCAACCCGCTCGCCGACCGCCGCCGCACGCCCCTGCTGCGCAAGACGCTGGCGCGGCTGTTCGAGGTCTATGCCGAGCGCTTCTCCGACCCGGACGGGCGCCTGCGCGCCACTTTCGAGATCGCCTGGATTTCCGGCTGGGCGCCGCATGAGAGCCAGCAGAAGCCGCTCCGCCCCGGCTCGGCCAAGGCCCGGCTGGCGGATGCGCTGAAGGTTCCCGAGGGACGGCTGCCGGGCGGGGGGTAGCCTCACTCGCACCGTCATGCCCGGGCTTGGCCCGGGCATCCACGACTTTGTCCAGCAGAGCCCGGCGGAAAGGCGTGGATGGCCGGGCCAAGCCCGGCCATGACGTCCTTCTTCTCTCTACCGCCCCGGCCCGAGCAGGTCGAGCAGCACCGGGATCAGCGGCTCGTCGGCCGGCGGCATGGGGTAGTCGCGCAGCGTGCCCGGCTTCACCCAGGCGAGGCGCTGGCCTTCCTTGCCCTGCGCCAGCCCTTCCCAGCGCCGGCAGATCCACAAGGGCATCAAGAGCTGGAAGGTCTCGTAGGTGTGGCTGGCGAAGCTCAGCGGCGCCAGGCACGGCTCCTTCACCACGATGCCGAGCTCCTCGGCGAGCTCGCGGATCAGGCAGTCCTCCGGCCGCTCGCCGGGCTCGACCTTGCCGCCGGGAAACTCCCACAGCCCCGCCAGCGACTTGCCCGCCGGGCGCTCGGTCAGCAGCACGCGCCCGTCGGCGTCGATAAGGGCGCAGGCGGCGACGAGGACGAGCTTCATCGGCGCCATGGTCAGGACCGGTAGTCGCCGTTGATGGCGACATATTCCTTGGTGAGGTCGCAGGTCATCACCCGGTCCGAACCGCGCCCGAGGCCGAGATCGACGGTGAGGTCGATGACATCGCTCTTCATGTAGGCGGAGACCTCGGCCTCGTCATAGGACGGGTCGCGCGCGCCCTCATGCGCCACGCGGATCGGCCCGAAGGAGATGGAAAGCCGGTCGCGCTCGGCGGGCTCGCCGGCCTTGCCCACCGCCATCACGACGCGGCCCCAATTGGCGTCCTCGCCGGCTACCGCCGTCTTCACCAGCGGCGAGTTGGCGATCGACATGGCGATGCGCCGGGCCGAGCGCTTGGAGGTAGCGCCGGTGACATGGATGCGCACCAGCTTGCGCGCGCCTTCGCCATCCCGCGCCACCTGCTCGGCCAGATCCTCCAGCACGCCGGTCAGCGCCCGGCGGAAGCGGGCGAGGCGCGGGTCCTTCGCATCCGAGATGCGCGGCGCGCCGGAGGCGCCGGTGGCGAACAGCAAGAGCGTGTCGGAGGTCGAGGTGTCGCCGTCGATGGTGACGGCGTTGAACGAGTCGGTCACGCCCTTGGAGAGCAGCGCCTGCAGGGCGGGCGCGTCGATGGCGGCATCGGTGAAGACGAAGGAGAGCATGGTCGCCATGTCCGGCGCGATCATGCCGGCGCCCTTGGCCATGCCGGCGATGGTCACCTCGACGCCCTCGATCTTCACCTTGGCGGTGGCGAGCTTGGGGAAGGTGTCGGTGGTCATGATCGCCCTGGCCGGGTCGATCCAGGGCAGCGGCGCGAGGCGCTTGGCGGTCTCGTCCAGCACGCCCTCATATTTGGTGGCGTCCAGCGGCTCGCCGATGACGCCGGTCGAGGCGAGATAGATCTCGTCCTCGCGGCAGCCCAGCGCCTTGGCGGCGATCTTCGCGGTCAGCGCGGTCGCCTCGCGGCCCTTCCTGCCGGTGAAGGCGTTGGCATTGCCGGAATTCACCACCAGCCCGCGCGCCGCGCCCTTGGCGAGGATGTCGCGGCACCACTCGACCGGCGCCGACGGGCACTTCGATTTGGTGAACACGCCGGCGACGCTCGTCCCCTTGTCGAGCGCCAGCAGCAGCACGTCGGTGCGGCCGCGATAGCGTATGCCCGCCTCGGCGGTGGCGAAGCGCACGCCGGCGACGGGACCGACCTCGGGCGTCGTCTTGGGCGCGAGCGGGGAGACGGGGGAAGCGTGGGCCATCGGGAGGGTCTCTGCGGCGGGAAGGGCCGCACCGATGTGCCCGAGAAGCGCAACATCCGCAAGACGGATCGCCGCTAGCCGTCCCGCCCCCCGTCACCCGACAATGAAAAGGCCCCGGACGCGACGTCCGGGGCCTCGTTGTTTCAGATCAGGTGCCCCTCACTGCGCCGGCTTGGCGGCGTCCGGAGTGGCGGGTGCGTCGGCGGCGGGGGCCTTCGGCGCGGCGTCGGTCTTCTCGACCTTGGCAGCCTCGCGGGTCTTCTGCACCGCCTCGGCCTGCGCCTTCTGGGCAAGGAACTGCTCGATCTGCGGCTTCACCTCGTCGAAGGTCGGCGTCGGCTTCTCGCGCTTCTCCTCGACCTTGATGACGTGCCAGCCGAACTGCGTCTTCACCGGCTTCGACACCTCGCCCGGCTTCATGCCGAAGGCGACCTCGGCGAATTCCGGCACCATCTGCTCCTTGGCGAAGAAGCCGAGGTCGCCGCCGTCCTGCTTGCCCGAGGGGTCCTCGGTCAGCTCCTTGGCCAGCGTGGCGAAGTCCTCGCCCTTCTTCAGCCGGGCCTCGACGTCCTGCGCCTTCTTCTCGGCGGCGGCGGAGGCGTCCTTGTCGTCCGGAGAGGCGCGGAACAGGATGTGGCGGGCGTGCACCTCCTCCTCCGGCTTCTGCTGCTTCACCGCCTCCTGATAGGTCTTCTGCATCGCCTCGTCGGTCAGCGCCGCCTTGGTCGCCTTCTCCAGCGCGGCCTGCATCAGCACGCGCTTGCGGATGAAGTCGAGCTGCTGCTTGAAGGCCGGGGTCTGGTCAAGCTTGTCGGCCTCGGCGGCCTGCGCCATGGCGGTGAGGTCGATCAGGAAGCCGAGCACATATTCGTCGCGGGCCGGGCCCTGAAGCTGCGGCGGCAGGTTCTGCGCCAGCTCCTCGGCGGCGGCGTTCACGTCGCCGCGGGTAATCGGCTTGCCGTTGACGGTCGCCAGCACCGTGTCGTCGGGCTGCGCCGGCGTGCTCGCCGCGGGAGCCGCGGCCGGTGCCGGCGTCTGGGCGAGAGCCGGCAGCGCGGCAAGACTTGCAGCGCCGAGCAGGGCGGCCGTCAGGCCGGCGCGCAGCAGGCCGGCGGGGCGGGAAGATGCCTGGAGCACGGCATGCGGGCGATGACGGGTCATTGGGACGTTCCTCAGGATTGCGGTTGTCCGCGGTTGGGCCGCGAAAGCTGGCCCAGTCGGGTCCATGTTGCAAGCGGGTAGAATGGACGGCGGAACTTATTTGGCGCCGCGGCGCCGGGTTGACGGCAGGCCGGCCTCGGGCCTCCCTACGGGAAGGGAAACTGTCGTCCGGCCCGCGATTGACAACCCCCAAACCCGTTCATAAGTGTGGCAGGCGGTGCGGGGCCTCCCGCGCGCTCGCATTTATGTGACGCAAGAACCCGCAAGCCGTTCGCGGTGGCCTGGCGTGCAAGACCCATTTCGGCCGCAAATGGCGTCTCGTTGAGCCCTGGCCCCGCGGAGGAGCCCCGGCGTTCGCGCCGGCAGCTTGCACTAAGGACGCGGCGGCCCGTCACCGCCCGTCTGACACCTGATCCTGGCGGACACGGATTGGAAGTCTCATGTTCGGCGCTCTCGCGCGAAAGCTGTTCGGATCGGCCAATGACCGCCGCGTGCGCGGCTACCAGCCCAAGGTGGCGGCCATCAATGCGCTCGAACCGGAGGTCAGGGCGCTCTCCGACGAGGAGCTGCGCGCCCGCACGGCGACCTTCCGCGAGCAATATGCCAACGGCACCAGCCTCGACGACCTCCTGGTCCCCGCCTTCGCCACGGTGCGCGAGGCCGCAAGGCGCGCGCTCGGCCAGCGCCATTTCGACGTCCAGCTGATCGGCGGCATGGTGCTGCACGAGCGCGGCATCGCCGAGATGCGCACCGGTGAAGGCAAGACGCTGGTGGCCACTGCCCCGGTCTATCTCAACGCCATCACCGGCAAGGGCGTGCACGTCGTCACCGTCAACGACTACCTCGCCAAGCGCGACGCCGAATGGATGGGCCGGGTCTACCGCTTCCTCGGTCTCACCGTCGGCGTCATCCATCACGGGCTCGACGACAATGAGCGCCGCGAGGCCTATGCCTGCGACGTCACCTACGCGACCAACAACGAGCTCGGCTTCGACTATCTGCGCGACAACATGAAGTACGAGCTGAACCAGATGGTCCAGCGCCCGCACTACTTCGCCGTGGTCGACGAGGTCGATTCGATCCTGGTCGACGAGGCGCGCACGCCGCTGATCATCTCCGGCCCGCTCGACGACCGCTCGGACTTCTACAACACCATCGACACCTACATCCCCAAGCTCGACAAGAGCGACTACGAGGTCGACGAGAAGCAGCGCTCCGTCGCCATGACCGAAGCCGGCATGGAGAAGATCGAGACCCTGCTGCGCGACGCCGGCCTGCTGAAGGGCGACAGCCTCTACGACATCGAGAACGTCTCGGTCGTCCACCACGTCAACCAGGCCCTGCGCGCCCACACGCTGTTCCAGCGCGACAAGGACTACATCGTGCGCAACGGCGAGGTCGTCATCATCGACGAGTTCACCGGCCGCATGATGCCGGGCCGCCGCTATTCGGAAGGCCTGCACCAGGCACTCGAGGCCAAGGAGCGCGTGCAGGTCCAGCCGGAAAACCAGACGCTCGCCTCCATCACCTTCCAGAACTACTTCCGCATGTACGAGAAGCTGGCCGGCATGACCGGCACGGCGAACACCGAGGCGGCTGAGTTCGGGGACATCTACAACCTCGAAGTGGTGGAGATCCCGACCAACCTGCCCGTCCAGCGCGTCGACGACGACGACGAGGTCTACCGCACGGCCGGCGAGAAGTACGACGCCATCATCACGCTGATCGAGGACTGCAAGACGCGCGGCCAGCCGGTCCTCGTCGGCACCACCTCGATCGAGAAGTCCGAGCTGCTCGCCGAGCTCCTGAAGAAGCGCGGCTTCAAGCAGAAGGACTTCTCCGACGCCGACGCCTTCCGCAGCCTCTATGACGGCGACCAGGGCAAGGCCTCCGAGAAGGTGTTCGCGGTGCTCAACGCCCGCCACCACGAGCAGGAATCCTACATCGTCGCGCAGGCCGGCGTGCCCGGCGCCATCACCATCGCCACCAACATGGCCGGCCGCGGCACCGACATCCAGCTCGGCGGCAATGCCGACATGCGCATCGCCCACGAGATCGCCGACATGCCCGAGGGCGAGCAGCGCGCGGGCGCCGAGCAGCGCATCCGCGACGAGGTGGTGGCGCTCAAGGCCAAGGCGCTCGCCGCCGGCGGCCTCTACGTCATCGGCACCGAGCGCCACGAGAGCCGGCGCATCGACAACCAGCTGCGCGGCCGCTCCGGCCGCCAGGGCGACCCCGGCCATTCGCACTTCTTCCTGTCGCTGGAAGACGACCTGATGCGCATCTTCGGGTCGGACCGGCTGGACGGCATGCTGCAGAAGCTCGGCCTCAAGGAGGGCGAGGCCATCGTCCACCCCTGGATCAACCGGGCGCTGGAGAAGGCGCAGCAGAAGGTCGAGGCGCGCAACTACGACATCCGCAAGAACCTGCTGAAATACGACGACGTGATGAACGACCAGCGCAAGGTGGTGTTCGAGCAGCGCGTCGAGCTGATGCAGGACGAGGACGTCGCCGACACCGTGGTCGAGATGCGCCACGGCGTCATCGAGGACATCGTCGTCAAGCATGTGCCGCCGAACGCCTATCCCGAGCAGTGGGACACGGACGGGCTTTCCGAGGAGCTCACCCGCGTCCTCGGCCTCGAATTGCCGGTCAAGGAATGGGCGGCCGAGGAAGGCATCGCCGACGAGGAGATGCGCGAGCGCGTGCAGAGCCGCGCCGACGAGGCCATGGCGTCCAAGGTCGCCAAGTACGGCCCCGACGTCATGCGCTATGTCGAGAAGTCGATCCTGCTGCAGACGCTCGACCATCTCTGGCGCGAGCACCTGGTCACGCTCGACCATCTGCGCCAGGTCATCGGCCTGCGCGGCTATGCCCAGCGCGATCCGCTGAACGAGTACAAGTCCGAGGCCTTCCAGCTGTTCGAGGCCATGCTCTCCAACCTGCGCGAGGCGGTGACCGCCCAGCTCATGCGCGTCGAGGTGGTCACCACGCCGCCGCCCGAGCCGCTGCCGGTCATGCAGGCGCACCATCTCGACGCCGGCACCGGCGACGACGAGTTCGCGCTCGCCGATGCCGAGATGAGCGCCGAGGCGACGCTGGCGCCCGCCGCCGACGCCGGCTCCCCGCGCCGCGATCCCGACGACCCGTCGACCTGGGGCCGGGTCGGGCGCAACGAGGCCTGTCCCTGCGGCTCCGGCCTCAAATACAAGCACTGCCACGGCAAGTTCGTATGAACGAGGCGGCGCCGGCGGCTGACGACCTCGCCGGCGTCGAGACGGCCGAGCGCCGCCTGCGCGACGCCGCGCTGCACGGCGACGTGGCAGCGCTCGACGAGTTGCTCGCCGACGACCTGATCTTCGTCGACCAGACCGGCCAGTTCCTCTCCAAGGAAGACGACCTCGCCATGCACCGCACCGGCGCGCTCAAGCTCGGCGCCCTGCGGTTCTCCGACTACCGGCTACGCCTCCTGGCGCCCGGCGTGGTGCTGGTGGTGCTGCGCGCCGACGCGTCCGGCCGCGCCGCCGGCGAGCCCTTCGACGCCGCGCTGCGCTTCTCCCGCGTCTGGCGGCGCGAATCCGGCCGCTGGCGCGTCGCCAGCGCCCATTCGACCTTCATCGCCTAAGAGAATCGAAGTCGTCATCCCGGCCGCAGCCCGAAGGGCGGAGAGCCGGGATCGCCCCCATCCCTCCCCTTCCCCGCACGCCCCCATCCTGAGGTGCCGCCGCAGGCGGCCTCGAAGGATGGTCAGCTCAGCGCACCCAGACGAGCATCCTTCGAGGCCCAGCGAAATGCCGGGCACCTCAGGATGAGGTCGATCGTGTGGGAAATCGGGCGCGTGAAGGCGCCTACTGCACCGAGGAGGAGAAGCCGCCGGGCGCCAGGATCGAGGCGCCGGGCAGCGCGCCGGGAGTGCCGAAGAGCGGCTGCTGCGAGGAGGCCACCGAGGGGCGCAGCACCGGCGCCTCGCCGGAATCGGCGGCGGAGGCCGCGGCGGGCGTCGCCTGCGGCGCCGCGACGGTGCTGGTGGTCGCGCCATAGCCGGGATGGGTCGGCCGCGGCACCACCTGCGGCGCGCTGGCGGAGGTCGCGGCCGCCGGACGCGGCGCGGCGGAGCTCTGCCCCTGCGGTGCCGGCTTCGCCGGGGTGGCCGGGCGGGTAGACGTGGTCTGCGGTCGCGCCGTCGGCCGCTCGGGCGGCAGCGGCACATCAGACGGCGTACCGGTGCTGGCGGTCGCCGCCGGCACGTTCGGGGGCGGCGAGCCGCCGCCGAACCAGCTCTTCAGCCCGGCGAAGAAGCCGCCGCCGGCATCGAGCGCGGCGACCTGGGTGCCGGCCGGAGTGCTCTGCACGCTCGGCGCCGGGGCCGGTGCGAAGGCGCCGAACAGGCTCGGCGCCTGCGGCGCCGCCGCCACCTGCGTGCGCAGGCCACCCGGCGCGTCGGTCGGGCGCGGCGCCGGCAGCGGCACGTTGGCGGCCTGCTCGACCATGTCGGCCTTGGCCAGCGCGATGCTCTCGGCCGGGGCCGGCGCGTTGGTCTCGACGCCCCACTCGCTGCCCGGCGGCTTCACGATCGCCGGCAGCGAGCCCGGCGCGTTCAGCTCCGGATTCTCCAGCTTGGCGAGGAAGACCTTGTGCATGCCGCCGTCCTTGCCGGTCTTCACCGGGGCGGTCGGCTGCAGCGTGCCGGCGCTGGCGATGCGAGAATTGACGGCCTGCTGGCGGGCGGCGAGCGCCTGCTGCAGCCCCTCCGGCTGGGTGTATTGCGGGCACGGCGCCGACGCGTCGAAGCGCGCGCTCGGATCCACGGGCGTGGCGTTGAACACGTAGCGCTTGGCGCAGAAATCGACCTTCGGCGGCGCCTTGGTGACCTCGAACGTGTCGCTGCCTTCCTTGATCATCTTCCAGAAGGCGAGGTTCGGGTTGTTGCGGTGGCGCACCATGTTGTCCGCGGTCATGCGGAACGGATAGGCCTGCACCTGGAAGGAGCGCTGGCCGCCCATGAAGCTCTCGCGGCCGAGCGCGAACACTTCCTGCACCTGCTCGTCGGTCATGGCGTAGCAGCCGCGCGAGGTGCAGTCGCCATGCACCATCAGGTTGGCGCCGGTGCGGCCGAGCGAGCGGTCGAAGGCGTTGGGATAGCCGAGATCGAAGGACAGGTAGTACTGGGAGTTCGGGTTCATCTGCCCGGGCGTGACGGTGTAGAAGCCCTCCGGCGCCTGCCGGTCGCCTTCCTTCACCTTCGGCCCGAGCTCGCCGGACCAGCGGCAGATCGGATAGGTCTTCAAGAGCGCATAGTCGCCGCTGGTGGTCTGCTTCCAGACTTCCAGCTCCGATTCTTCCTTGAAGATGCGCACGACGATCGGGCTGGTGCGCGACATGCCCTTCTCGCCGATCAGCGCCACGGTCTGCGGCGACAGCGACTTGGTGCCCTTGGCCGACATGGGCGAGGGACCGTCGTCGCCGGTGCAGCCGGCGAGCGCCAGCGCGGCGGCGCCGGCGAGCAGCGCGGCGCGCCAGCGCGCAGGCCCCTTGTGCAGGAGGCGCGAAAAGCTTGGAACCCTCACCCCAAGACTCCCCACTGAAGCTCCCCGACAGGCCCGCCCCACGCGGGCATGCTGCAAAGCGTTATACGCGTGCGGGCATCATCGCAATCCCGCCTCGGATTACCGGCACGTCCCAGCGCCCGCGCGCAGCGGCGAAGGCGGTCGTCGCGGCCGGGACTTAGAGGTTCCGGCCGATGGAAAGGAACTTCTCCCGGCGCGCCTTGCGCAGTGCAGCCGAATCGAGCCCCTCCAGCTCGCCCAGCGCCGCCTCGATGGCGTCGCCGGCGGCGGTGATCGCCGCCTGCGGGTCGCGGTGCGCGCCCCCGGTCGGCTCGGCGATGACGGTGTCGATGACGTTGAAGCGGAGCAGGTCCTGGGCGGTGATCTTCATGTTCACCGCGGCTTCCTGCGCCTTGGCGGTGTCGCGCCACAGGATCGAGGCCGCGCCCTCCGGCGAGATGACGCTGTAGATGGAATGTTCCAGCATGAGCACCCGGTTCGCCGTCGCGATGGCGATCGCGCCACCCGATCCACCTTCGCCGATGATAACGGCGACATTGGGGACGCCGAGCGAGAGGCAGGCATCGGTGGAGCGGGCGATCGCCTCGGCCTGGCCGCGCTCCTCGGCGTCGAGGCCGGGGAAGGCGCCGGCGGTGTCGACCAGCGAGATCACCGGCAGCGAGAAGCGGTCGGCCAGCTCCATCAGCCGCGCCGCCTTGCGGTAGCCCTCGGGCCGCGCCATGCCGAAATTGTGCTTGATGCGGGTCTCGGTGGTCGAGCCCTTCTCCTGCCCGATGATGCAGACCGGCCGGCCGCGGAAGCGCGCAAAGCCGCCGAGGATGGCGTGGTCGTCGCCGAACTTGCGGTCGCCGGCGAGCGGGTCGAACTCCTCGAACAGCCCGTTGGCATAGTCGGTGAAGTGCGGGCGCAGCGGGTGGCGCGCAACTTGAGTCTTCTGCCAGGGCGAGAGGTTGGCATAGAGCTGGACGAGGGCGTCCTTGGCCTTGCCTTCCAGGCGGACGATGTCATCGCCGATGGAGACGGCGTCGCCCTGCGCCGCCATGGCGCGCAATTCTTCCAGCTTGGCCTCGAGTTCGGCCACGGGCTTTTCAAAATCGAGGTAGCTGCGCATTGGAGGACGGCAAACCCGGCTCATGAGGAGGGCCGCCTCGGGCGGGCGGCCAGTAAAAAGTCGCGCGGAAGCTGCCCCGAGAGGGTGGCGGCGTCAAGGCAAGCCGTGCGCGGGCAATGTCGCAGCACGAATTTCAGCCCCGGCTGCGGCCCGGCTTTGCCGCTATGCTGGATCGCAGGCTTGTCCGCCGATCCGGGAACCCGCCGCCATGCTCAAGCTCGACCACCTCACCGTCATAGCCCCGACCCTTACCGAGGGCGTTTCCCATGTGCGCGACTGCCTGGGCTTCGACGTGCCGTTCGGCACACGCCACCTCTACATGGGCACGCATAATCACCGGCTTCAGCTCGGAAACTCGGTATACCTCGAAATCGTCGCGCTCGATCCCGAGGGCATCGATCCCGGCCGCCCACGCTGGTTCGGCCTCGGCGATGCCGCACGGGTGCGCGCCGATTGGCAGGAAGGCCGCCGCCTGCGCGGCTGGGTCGCCGGTACCGAGGCGATGGACCACGCGCTTTCCACACATGCCGCGATGTTCGGCGAGAAAGTCGAGCTGCCACCGGAAAACCCGAGCTTCAGCTTCAGCATCCCGAAGGATGGCTCCTTGCCGCTGGACGGCGCGGCGCCCTCGCTCATCGATCATCGCGGCAATGCCAGCTACATCGCTACGCTTCCCGATCTCGGCGCGCGGCTCGTGTCCTTCACGCTGGAGTACCCGGACCCGGCCTTCATCGAGGCGCTGTTCCGCGCGCTCGGCATCGACCGCCCGCCGACGGTGATCGAGGGACCGAAGCCGCGCTACCGGGCGCTTATCGAGACCCCGGCCGGGATGAGGGAGCTGACCTGACCCCGGAGGCCGGGACGCTCAGCTCCCGGCCGGATCGTCCGCCGCATCACCTAGCGGATGCAGGTCGCGCACGAGGCTCTTCAGCCGCTCGTCGAGCACATGGGTGTAGATCTGCGTGGTCGAGATGTCGCTGTGGCCGAGCAGCGTCTGCACGATGCGCAGATCCGCCCCATGCGCCAGCAGATGGCTGGCGAAGGCGTGCCGCAGCACATGCGGCGAGAGCTTGCCGGGATCCAGCCCGGCGGCGAGCGCGAGGTCCTTCAGGTCCAGCGCCACCTGCTGGCGGGTGATGTGGCCGCTTGCCGCAGCGGAAGGAAAGAGCCAGCGACCCGCCTCCACCCCGGCCTTCGCCGGCTTCGCCGCCGCGGCCTGCTCCAGCGCGGCGCGATACGCGCGCATGGCGCTTTTCGCCGCCTCGCCGAGCGGGATGAGCCGTTCCTTGTTGCCCTTGCCGCGCACGATGATGGCATCGCCCTTGGCGTTCGCCGCCGAGGCCGGCAGCGCCGCCAGCTCGGAGACGCGCAGGCCGGTGGCGTAGAGCAGCTCGACGAAGCAGGCCACGCGGGCCCGCCGCGCCGCCTCGCCCGCCCTTACCGCCGCATCGCCGGCCCGGTCCGGCAGGGCGCCGGCGGCCGGCGCGGCGCAGGGCGCGGCCGCACGGGCATGCGCCGTCTCGATCAGCTTGGTCACCTCGTCGAGGGTCAGCACCTTCGGCAGCGGCCGGCTGCGGCGCGGGCCTTCCAGCACGGCGGCGGGATCGTCGGCGCGGTAGGTCTCGACATAGAGGAAGCGGTGGAACTGGCGCACCGCCGAGAGCTTGCGCGCCACGCTGGCGCCGGCGAGCCCCCTCCCCGACAGCTCGGCCAGATAGGCGCGGATATGCTCGGTCCCCGCCTCCAGCGGCCCGACGCCCTCACCGACGAGGAAGGCCTCGTAATCGTCAAGGTCGCGGCCATAGGCGGCGAGCGTGTTGGCGCTGGCGCCGCGCTCGGCGGCCATCATGTCGAGGAAGAGCCGGGTCTCGCGCCCGCTCATTTGGCGAAGCGGTCGGCGGGCACGTTCACGCTCATCTCGCGCGTGTGCGGCTCCACCAGATTGGCGAAGGCCCAGAGCGTGCCGTAGACGATGCCTCCGATCAGGCCGAGGACGACGAGGAGGCGGATGAGGCTCGGCATGGAAGGACGTGGCCCTGCGATTCGAAACGGTCCCGGCAGCCCGATCCTAAGGCCTTCGGCCGGGCGGACGGAAGCGACCCGGTTCCATCCTGGACGCCTCCGTCTGAAGGCCGCGTTACATTGCATCCCCGCACGGCGGATGATAGTCCGCCATTCGCATGAGCGGGCACGGGCAATGACGGCGAGCATCGACCAGGACGCCAGGGCGGCGGCGCTGCACGAGCGGCTCGGCACGCGCTCCATCGTGCTGGTCGGCATGATGGGCGCCGGCAAGTCCTCGGTCGGCAAGCGCCTCGCCCGCCGCCTCAACCTCTCTTTCGCCGACGCCGACACCGAGATCGAGCAGGCGGCGGGGATGGCGATCCCGGAGATCTTCGCCCATCACGGCGAGCCCGCCTTCCGCGACGGCGAGAAGAAGGTCATCGCCCGCCTGCTGGAGCACGGCCCGATGGTGCTCGCCACCGGCGGCGGCGCCTTCATGAACGCCGACACCCGTGCCGCCATCGCCAACCACGGCATCGCCGTCTGGCTCAAGGCCGAGCTCGACGTGCTGCTGCGCCGCGTGCGCCGGCGCGACGACCGCCCGCTCCTGAAGACGGAGAACCCGGAGGCCACGCTGGCGCGGCTGATCGAGCAGCGCTATCCGGTCTACGCGCAGGCGGACGTCACGGTGGTGTCGCACGACGTGCCGCAGGAGGTCATGGTCGACGAGGTGATCGACGCGCTGATGCGCCACCTCGGCGCCGATGCAGGATCCGCGCGATCGGGAGACGAGACGTGAACAAGCCTGCCCTTTCCCCGCGCCCCGACGTGACGCAGCTTCGCGTCGGCCTCGGCGAGCGTTCCTACGACATCGCCATCGGCCCCGGCCTGCTCGCCGAGGCGGGCGCGCGCATCGCGGCGCTGCGGCCCGGCGCCCGCGTCGGCATCGTCACCGACCGCAACGTCGCCGAACGCCATCTGCCGACGGTCGAGGCGGCGCTCGCCGGGGCCGGGCTCACCTCCACCGCCATCCTCGTCGAGCCCGGCGAGAAGTCGAAGAGCTACGCCACCTTCGAGACCGTGGTGGACGCGCTCATCGCCGCCCGCATCGAGCGCCGCGACCTCGTGCTGGCGCTGGGCGGCGGCGTGGTCGGCGACCTCGCCGGCTTCGCCGCGGCGGCGCTCCGGCGCGGCGTCGACTTCGTGCAGGCGCCGACCAGCCTGCTGGCGCAGGTCGATTCCTCCGTCGGCGGCAAGACCGGCATCAATTCGCGCCACGGCAAGAACCTCGTCGGCGCCTTCCACCAGCCCATCTTGGTGCTGGCCGACACCGGCGCGCTCGACACCCTGCCCTTGCGCGAATTCCGCGCCGGCTATGCCGAGGTGGCGAAGTACGGCCTCATCGACAACGCCCCCTTCTTCGCCTGGCTGGAGCGCAAGTGGGAAGAGGTGTTCGCCGGCGGCCCCGCCCGCATCGAGGCCATCGCCACCAGCTGCGCCGCCAAGGCCGCCGTCGTCGCCCGCGACGAGAAGGAGACCGGCGACCGCGCCTTGCTCAATCTCGGCCACACCTTCGGCCATGCGCTGGAGGCGGGTGCCGGCTTCTCCCAGCGCCTGCTGCACGGCGAGGCGGTGGCGGTGGGCATGGCGCAGGCCTTCCGCTTCTCGGCCAGCGAAGACCTGTGCGCACCGGCCGACGCCGCGCGGGTCGAGGCGCATCTGCGGAAGGTGGGCCTGCCCACCCGCATCGCCGACATCCCCGGCGAGCTGCCCGGCACGGACGGGCTGATGGACCTTATCGCCCAGGACAAGAAGGTCTCGCGCGGCGCGCTCACCTTCATCCTCGCGCGCGGCATCGGCCAGAGCTTCATCGCCCGCGACGTCGACCCGGACAAGGTGCGCGCCTTCCTCGATGCCGAGCGCGCGGGGATCCCCCGCCGATGAGCCGGGGGCCGGCGTTCTATGGCCTCAGGCGCTGGCTGAAGGGTCGCCCGCCGGCCCGTACGCCGCAGCCCCAGAGCGCGCCGGAGCTCACGCCGCGGGATGAGCTGCGCCAGGCGCTGGACGCGCTCCAGCGCGCCGCCGGCATCGTCGGCGACGACCTCGCCATGGTCGAGGGGCTCCTGAACCTGCGCGAGCTCGAAGTCTCCGACATCATGGTCCACCGCACCAAGATGGCGACACTCGACGCCGGCGCCGCGCCAGCCGACCTCGTGCGGCAGGTGTTGGCCTCGCCCCATACCCGCCTGCCGCTGTGGCGCGACACGCCGGACAACATCGTCGGCGTGCTGCACGCCAAGGACCTGCTGCGCGAGCTCCAGGCGCTCGGCGACGACATCTCGAAACTCGACGTCGATAAGATCGCCCGCCCGCCCTGGTTCGTGCCCGACGTCACCCTGCTGACCGACCAGCTCAAGGCCTTCCGCCGCCGCAAGCAGCACTTCGCCCTCGTCGTCGACGAGTATGGCGAGGTGATGGGTCTGGTGACGCTGGAGGACATCCTCGAGGAGATCGTCGGCGACATCTCCGACGAGCACGACCGCGCCTTCACCGGCGCCCGCCGCAACGTCGACGGCTCGGTGAGCGTCGAGGGCTCGGTGCCGATCCGCGACCTCAACCGCGCCATGGGCTGGGACCTGCCGGACGAGGAGGCGACCACCATCGCCGGCCTCGTCATCCACGAGGCGCGCATCATCCCCGAGCCCGGACAGGCCTTCCTGTTCCACGGCTTCCGCTTCCAGGTGATGCGCAAACAGCGCAACCGCATCACCCTTCTGCGCGTCGCGCCGCTGCGCCGCGGGGCGTGATCGATTGAATTGCCCTCATCCCCGGGCTTGACCCGGGGACCCAGTCCTTACCGCCGACGCCTGGTCCCAAGTCTGGGTGGCCGGGTCAAGCCCGGCCATGAGGGGCGGAGAAGGCGCTCTGGAATTCCCGCCGCCCGCCCCCATATTGGGGAGGCTTCCCCGGACGGTTATTCCCCCGGCGCCTTGGCCTCGATGGCGAGCGCGTGCAGCCCGCGTGCGATCTCGCCCGCGAGCAGCCCGTTCACCACGCGGTGACGGGCGATGCGGCTCTGTCCCCGGAAGGCTTCCGCCACGATGCGCACGCGTAAGTGCGTGAGCTCACCCGCACGGTATCCGCCATGACCCTCATGCCGATGGCTTTCATCCTCCAGCTCCAGCACGGTGGGGGAGAGTTCGGCCAGCGCGGCGCGCACGCGCGAAAGCGCCTGTGCCACGGCATCGTCGGGAATGTTCGCGTTCATGACCGATGCGGTACGCGCGCCTCAGACCGGCGTCAATATCGTCCAATCGCACCGTGACGGTGCGGCGGTTTCTTGTATACCTGCGCCAGCATCAGCATAATCGACCGACCATGAAGCTCGACTCCCCGATATTCGACCGCATCCGCGTCAAGCCGGACCGCGATCGCCGCGTGAAGGCGGAAGGCCCCGTCTGCGAATGGCAGGGGTGCGTCAACTGTGCGACCCATCGCGCCCCCAAGGGACGGCAGGCGGAAGGGCAGTTCTGGCGCTTCTGCTTCGATCACGTGCGCGAGTACAACCAGTCCTACAACTACTTCTCGGGCATGGGCGACGACGCCGTCGCGGCCTACCAGAAGGACGCGCTCACCGGCCACCGGCCGACCTGGAAGATGGGTTCGCGCGGCGGCGGCCGCGCCGCTTCCGACCATGCCCGCCATCATTCGACGGAGGGCTTCGCCGACCCGTTCGGCATGTTCGGCGAGGTGGGCGGTCGCGCCCGACCCGAGCCGGAGCCGACACGCGAGAGCCGGATGATCCGCAATGCGGAGCGCCGCGCCTTCGAATCCCTCGGGGTGGAGGTCTCCTCGACGCCCGAGGAGATCAAGGCCCGCTTCAAGGTTCTGGTGAAGAAGTACCACCCGGACGCCAATGGCGGCGACATTTCGACCGAGGACCGTCTCCGCGACGTCATCCAGGCCTATAATCACCTCAAGAGCGCGGGCTTCTGCTAGGCCCGCGTGACAGACCAGCCCGCGTCGGTTTGCGCGGCAACGGAGGAAGAATGACTGCCCCCACGCAAGCGCCCGCCCTGCCGGACATGAAGGTCTCCGTCCGTCAGGTGTTCGGCATCGACGTCGATCTGGATGTGCCGGCCTATGCCGAGCCGGACGAGTATGTGCCGGAGGTCGATCCGGACTATCTGTTCGACCGTCCGACCACCCTCGCCATCCTCGCCGGCTTCGCCCATAACCGCCGCGTGATGGTCACCGGCTATCACGGCACCGGCAAGTCGAGCCATATCGAGCAGGTCGCGGCCCGCCTCAACTGGCCCTGCGTGCGCGTCAACCTCGACAGCCACATCAGCCGTATCGACCTGATCGGCAAGGACGCCATCGTGGTCAAGGACGGGCTGCAGGTCACGGAGTTCCGCGACGGCATCCTGCCCTGGGCCTACCAGAACAACGTCGCGCTGGTGTTCGACGAGTACGACGCCGGCCGCCCGGACGTGATGTTCGTGATCCAGCGCGTGCTGGAGAGCTCCGGCCGACTGACGCTGCTCGACCAGAACCGCGTCATCCGCCCGCACGGCGCCTTCCGCCTGTTCTCGACGGCCAACACCATCGGCCTCGGCGACACGACGGGCCTTTATCACGGCACGCAGCAGATCAACCAGGCGCAGATGGACCGCTGGTCCATCGTCACCACGCTGAACTACCTGGCGCACGACAAGGAGGTGGACATCGTCCTCTCCAAGGCCAAGCAGATGCAGACCCCGGAAGGCCGCGACAGCGTCGCCCGCATGGTGCGCCTCGCCGACCTCACCCGGCAGGCCTTCATCAATGGCGACCTGTCGACCGTCATGAGCCCGCGCACGGTGATCACCTGGGCGGAGAACGCCGAGATCTTCCAGGATCTCGCCTTCTCCTTCCGCGTGACCTTCCTCAACAAGTGCGACGAGCTGGAGCGCCCGCTGGTGGCCGAGTTCTACCAGCGCTGCTTCGGCAAGGAACTGACCGAGTCGGCCGTCAACGTCGTCCTTTCCTGACGCGAGTCCCCTCTCCCCGCCGGGGAGAGGGCGCCAAGGCATCATCATGTCCACCACCTCGAACCGCCCCAACCGCACCGCGCCCAAGGAAGCCCCGACCGAGCCGCTCAAGCGCGCCGTCACCGGCTGCCTGCGCGCCATCGCGGGCAATCGCGAGATCGAGGTGAGCTTCGGCTCGGAGAAGCCGGGCTATGCCGACGGGCGCGCCCGCCTGCCCGAGCCCTCGCGCCGCATGTCGAAGCAGGACGCGGCGATCATGCGCGGCCACGCCGATTCCATGGCGCTGCGCATGGCCTGCCACGACCCCAAGGTGCATCAGCGCCTCTCGCCGGTCGGCCAGCAGGCGCGCGCCGCCTTCGAGGCGGCCGAGCAGACCCGCTGCGAGTCGCTCGGCGCACTGCGCATGGACGGGGTGGCTCTCAACCTCTCGGCCATGCTGGAGGACCGCTACCAGCGGGCCAATTTCGCCAATCTCGCCGACCGCTCGGACGCGCCGATCGAGCATGCGCTCTCGCTCATCCTGCGCGAGCGCATGACCGGCATGGCCCCACCCGCCGCGGCGCGCGAGATGGTCAATCTCTGGCGCGGCTTCATCGAGGAGCACGGTGCGCGGGCGCTCGACGAGCTCGAGCACTCCGCCGACAACCAGACGCGCTTCGCCGAGGCGATGCGCGACCTGCTGTCCTCGCTCGGCATGGGCGAGGACATCGCCCCCTTCGACGAGAACAACGACCCCTCCACCGACGCCGACGACACCCGCGACGACGATTCCGGCAAGGGCGCGGATTCCGAGGAGGACGAGAACACCGAGGGCCAGACCGAGGTCGACACCGACCTTTCCTCCGACCAGAACCCCGAGGAATCCGAGGACCAGCAGGAGCAGCCCAATTCCGAGCTCTCCGACGATGCGGAGCTGGGCGAATCCGACGATTCGTCCGAGCCCTGGCAGCCGCAGAACGCGGTGCCGGCCGAGCCGCGCCCGCCGGAGTACCACCCCTTCACCCCGCGCTTCGACGAGACGGTGAACGCCGACGAATTGTGCGACCCGGAGGAGCTGGCGCGGCTGCGCGCCTATCTCGACAAGCAGCTCGTGCACCTGTCCGGCGTCGTCGCCCGCCTCGCCAACCGGCTGCAGCGCAAGCTGATGGCGCAGCAGAACCGCGGCTGGGAGTTCGACCTCGAAGAGGGCCTGCTCGACCCGGCCCGCCTGCATCGCGTCATCATCGATCCGATGCAGGCGCTGTCGTTCAAGCGCGAGCGCGACACCGACTTCCGCGACACGGTGGTGACGCTGCTGCTCGACAATTCCGGCTCCATGCGCGGGCGCCCGATCACGGTGGCGGCGGCGTGCGCGGATATTCTGGCCCGGACGCTCGAGCGCTGCGGCGTGAAGGTCGAGATCCTCGGCTTCACCACCAAGGCGTGGAAGGGCGGGCAGGCGCGCGAAGCGTGGCTCTCGGCCGGCAAGCCCGGCTCGCCCGGCCGGCTGAACGATCTGCGCCACATCATCTACAAGTCGGCGGATGCGCCGTGGCGGCGCGCCCGGCGCAATCTCGGCCTGATGATGCGCGAGGGCCTGCTCAAGGAGAACATCGACGGCGAGGCGCTGGAATGGGCGCATAACCGCCTGCTGGCGCGCAACGAGTCGCGCCGCATCCTGATGATGATCTCCGACGGCGCGCCGGTCGACGATTCCACCCTATCGGTGAACCCCGGCAACTATCTGGAGCGGCATTTGCGCTGGATCATCCAGCAGATCGAGGACAAGTCCCCGGTCGAGCTCATCGCCATCGGCATCGGCCATGACGTGACGCGCTACTACAAGCGCGCCGTGACCATTGTCGACGCCGAGGAGCTGGGCGGCGCCATGACCGAGAAGCTGGCCGAGCTGTTCGACGAGCGCGAGAAGGCCCCGCGCAAGGGCGCGCCGATCCTGACGCCCGCCTGCCGCGCCGCGTCCGCAAGGCCCGCCCCCGCCGGAGCGCGCTCGGCGCCGACCCCGCTGTCGACCCGCCGGGTGCATTGAGGGCTCCCCCCGCCCTCGTCATCCCGGCCGGAGCGGGGCGAGAGCCGGGATCGCTCTCCATCCTGCATGCGATCCCGGATCGGCCTGATGGCCGTCCGGGATGACGGCTTGAATGGGAACGCCGTCATGGCCGGGCTTGGCCCGGCCATCCACGCCTTCCAAGGATCGACCCGGCAGGCCATCCTTCGAGGCTCGCTGCGCTCGCACCTCGGGATGAGGTCGTTCTGCCGGCCCGAATGAACGACCATCCTCATGCTGAGGTGCCGGCCGACAGGCCGGCCTCGAAGCACGCGGGCGATTTCCGCTACGTCATCGCCCGCCCCCTTGAATTCCCGCCGGCACCACCCAAATAGGTGTCATCCCAGCCAGAACAGGGCTTCCGGCATGTTGGCGCTTCGTCAGCGCCTCGCCGGTTGGATCGCGGTCAGGACGGATGTACTCCGGCCGCGCTCATCCCCTCCGGCCGCCTGACGAGCGGCCGGGCTCTGGCGGGTGTTTCCTCCCTAGACTTGGACAGCGCGCCGAAAGGCGCGCTTTTTCTTTGTGCGCGTCACACCGCGAAGGGCGGGCGGGTGCGGCCGGCCGGCTCGTCCGGGAACGGCTCCGGGCCGGGATCATCAGGCAGATGCGGCATGGCCACCACCGGCGACGGACCGGGCGAAACCCGGGCCGCGGGCGCGGCCTCGGCCTTCGCCGGCTCCTTCACCTCGGCCTCGGGGGCGAGGCTCGGCGCCGGCTCCTCCGGCGTGAGGTCGACCACCGGCGGCTCCGGCGTCCTCTCGGACGCCACCTCGACCTCGGCCGCCGGCCGCGCCTCGATAGCGGCGGCGATCGCCGCCTTCACCCGCTCGGCCTCGTTCTCCAGCATCGGCGTGGTGGCGACGCCGGGGGGCAGCTTCCACTCGAAGGCGTCGAGCTTGCCGGTCACCGGCGAGACCGGCGCCCAGCGCTCCGCGACGATGCCATCCGCCACCCAGGCGGGATCGCGCGCCGCGCGCACGGCGCGGGCCGTCCATTCGCGGGCCTTGCCGACATCGCCATGCTCGGCCGCTTCCAGCTCCGCCATCAAGAGGCAGGCGCGCTGCGTCGGCTCGCCCAGCAGCGGCGCCAGCGAGGTGCGGGCGACGTCGAAATCCTGCGCGTCCAGCGCGGCGCGGGCGAGCACCATGGCGCTCTCGGGATGCGCCGGCATGCGCGCGGTCAGCGTCCGGATGCGCTTCAGCCGCTCGCGCGAGGAATCGCCCGGCCGCAGATGCAGGAAGGCATCGGCGAGGTCGGGATGCGGCGTCGCCGCATAGGCGGCCTCGATGATCTTCGCCGCCTTGCGCGCGTCGCCCGCGGCGCCGAGCAGCCGCCCGGCCACCTCGGCCGCCGGCACCAAAGTCGGCGCGAGGCGGGTCGCCTCCACCGCCTTCTCGCGCGCGGTCGACGGGTCGGAGAGTTCGAGCGCCTGCGCCTGCGCCGCCAGCAGCACGGCGCGGCGGCGGCGATGGGCGGCGCGCTCGAGCCCGCCATGCGCGGCCTCGCGCTCCAATGTCGCCAGCGCGCCGGCGAAGTCGCCATTGAGGCAGCGCGCCTCGATCACCGCATCCGCCGCCCAGGCAAGGCCCGGCTCGTGACGCGCGGCCTCTTCCGCCGACAGCAGCGCCGCGGCGGCATCGCCGCGCCGGCGCGCCTCGATGTGCAGGCCGCGCAGGCCGAGCAGACGCGTCGAGGGCGTCTCGGTCATGGCGCGGAACGCCGCCTCGGCGCCGTCGCGGTCGCCGGCGAGCTGCGCCGCCTGCGCAGCGAGCAGCCGGGCCAGCGGCTCATGCCCGAGCAGGCGCTCGGCGTCGTTGGCGGCGCGGCGGGCGCCCAGCGCATCGCCGGAGCCGACCGCCACCAGCCCGCGCGTCACCGCCGCCCAGCCGCGGTTGCGCCGGCGCGCGCGCCAGGAGAAGGCGATGAGGTCGGGCGAGCGGAAGATCAGCCGCAGAAGCGTCCAGACGAGGATCGTCGCCGCCAGCAGCGCCAGCAGCGCGCTCGCCGCCACCAATATGCTGGTCTCGATCTGCCAGCCCTGCCAGTCGATGGCGATCGACCCCGGCCGGTCGGCGAGCCAGGCGACGCCGAAGGCGATGAGCGCGAGGACGAGCAGATAGACGACGAGCCTGATCACTGGGCTCCTCCCGCGAGGCTGGCGAGGACATGTTGGTTGAGGCCGGCGATGGCGTCGAGCGCCGCCTGCCGCGCCTCCAGCGTCTGCGCGACCGGCTGCACCTTGGCACGGTCGGCTTCCGGCAGCGTGGCCAGCGCTGCGCGCGCGGCGGCGAAGTCGCCCCGCTCCAGCGCCGCCTGCGCCTCGGTAATGCCGGGCGGCGTGCCCGTGGCGTCGAGGCGGCGGACGGTGACGAGGCCCTGCGCGCCGCGCATCAGCCGGTCGAGCACGCCCTCGTCGGTCGGCACGCCGGCCTGGGTCGGCGGTGCCGGCGGGGGCGCGACGGCGCGCTTCAGCTCGGCGGCGAGCGCCGGCCCGGTGGGGAAGCCCCCGGCCGCCACCGGCTCCAGCGCGGCGAGCGGCGCGGCTTCCGCGCCGAGCAGCGCCCGCGCGGCCTTCAATTCCGTGGTGAACGGCTTCGAGCCCAGCACCGCCTCGCGCAGCGCCGACAGTGCGACCAGCTGGGCGGCGCCCTGCCCGCTCGCCTGCTGCGTGCTGGCGACGGCGGAAAGCTTCTGCTCCAGCGCGGCGATGCGGCTGGTGGCGGCGGCGAGGTCGTCGGGCGACGCGGCCGGGGACGGCGCGGGCAACGCCGCGACCTTGCTCTCCAGCGCGCCGATCCGCGCATTGGCGGCGGCGACGTCGTCCGGCGTGGCGGCGGGCGCCGGCAGCGAGCTCAGCTTGTCCTCCACCGCGCCGACCCGGCTGCCGAGCGCGGCGACGGCTTCGGCCGAGGCGCCCGGCGTCGCGGGCGCAGCCTCGGTGGGGGCGACGGGCGCCGGCTGGGTGTCCACCTTCTTGCCCAGCGCATCCAGCCCGCTCTCCAGCGCGTCGAGCCGTGCCGCCAGTTCCGCCGGGGCGGTATCGAGGCCGGGCGCCGGCTGGCCGCCGGCAGCCTCCAGCGTCTCGACCCGCTGGCGCAGATCGAGCGCGCGCGCCTCCAATTCGGTGATGGCGTCGGCGTTCTCCTCGGCGCTGGTGAAGGTGCCGACGATGGCAAAGGCCACGGCCGCGCCGAGCACGCCGGAAACCAGCGCCACGGCGAGCCCGCCGATGAGACCGAGCTGCCGCGCGGGCCGCTTGGCCGCCGGCGGCACCGGATCGACCTCGGGTGCCTGCGCGGGGTCCATCGGCGGCTCGTCCGATCCGCCGGCACCGGCGGTGGCCGGCGCTTCGGCGTCGAGCACCGGCACCTCGCCAGAGGTGTTGGGGGTAGGCGTCTTGGGAGTCTCGGAGGTTGCTTCGGCGGAGGCCAGGGGCTCGGTGGTCGCCGCCTCGTCGGAGACCGGCGTGACCGGCGCCGGGTCGGTCGGCTTCGTCACATCCTTGGCGGAAAGGTCGAGGGTCGGCGGCGGGCG
Source organism: Xanthobacteraceae bacterium (assembly GCA_029239875.1). Lineage (GTDB taxonomy): Bacteria > Pseudomonadota > Alphaproteobacteria > Rhizobiales > Xanthobacteraceae > Ancylobacter. The sequence continues at coordinate 38,145 of JARBUD010000018.1, forward strand.
CCGCGAAGGCTTGCCCGCACCGCTCTTGTCGGTCGTGCCGCTTTTCGGATCGTCTTTCGCCACGTCCCTACCTCTACCCTGACAAAGCGCCGGACCGGCGCTTGTTCCCCGGGATAACCGTGCGGAGTCTCCGCCGCAACCTCGGGGGAGCCCCCATGATTTACCGCCCGAGCAGCGCGAACAAGCCGTCCTCGGTCGGCTCTGCGGCGATGCGGGTCGGCCAGCCGGCGGCCGCCAATGGCGCCGCCACATTGGCCGAGAAGCACAGATGCGTGATGTGGCGGAAATGCGCCGCGGAGCCCGCGGCCTGCGCCAGCGTCGCCAGGGTCGCGGCGGTGCGGGGAGAGAAATGGAAGGCCGCGTCGATCCGCCTCGCCTGTGCGGCGTCGACGGTTGCCGCCGCCAGCGCCGTGGCCGCGACCGCCCGATAGATAACGAAAAGTTCGGCCGCGATGCCCGCCGGCGCCAGCGCCTCGGGCAGTTCCACCGCCCGCTCCTCGCCGGCCACATGCAGCACCCGCGCCCCGCGCGGCAGCTTCTCGCGCAGCAGTTCGACCAGCGCCGCCCCGTCGCCGCCGGCGACATGGACCGCGGAGAATCCGGGAGGCGCCGCCGCCGCCGTGCGCTTGCCCACCGCATAGAGCGGCAGGCCGGCCAATTCCGCCAGCTCGGCACGCGCGGCCAGCGTCCGCGCGCCGTTCACGCTGGTCAGCGCCACCGCGTCGAACCGCCCGTCCGGCAGGCGGGCGTCCGGCACCGGCTCCACGCTCAAGAGCGGATCGACGATGGCGTCAAACCCCGCGGCGGCGAGCCGCTCGGCCGTCGCCTCGGCGTCGGGCCGGGGGCGTGTGACGAGTACCCGCATCAGTGCGGCAGCAGGTCGGCCGGCACCATGGCGCGCATCTCCTGCCCGGCGGCGAGGCCGAGCTCCAGCGCGCGGCCGGCCGGCCCGTAGCGCACGATCTCATAATAGCGGCTGCCGTCGGGCGAGAGCACCACGCCGCGGAAGCGGATCTCGTCGCCCTGCACCTCCGCCAGCCCGCCTATGGGCGTGCGGCAGGAGCCGTCGAGCTCGCCGAGATAGGCCCGCTCGACGCGCAGCGCGAGGCCGGTCGCCGGGCAGGTCACCGGCACCAGCAGCGCGTCCACCGCGATGTCGCCGAAGCGCGATTCGATGGCGACCGCCCCCTGCCCCACCGCGGGCAGGAAATCCGCCACGTCGAGCAGCGCGCTCGCCCTGTCCGCCATGCCGAGCCGGGTCAGCCCGGCCAGCGCCAGCAGCGTGGCGTCGAATTCGCCGCTCTCGACCTTGGAAAGCCGCGTGTGGACGTTGCCGCGCAGCAGCGACACCTGAAGGTCCGGCCGCAGCCGGCGAAGCTGCGCCTCGCGCCGCAGCGAGGCGGTGCCCACCTTCGCACCCGGCTTGAGGTCGGCGAGCGAGGAGCCCTCGCGCAGGATCAGCGCGTCGCGGACATCCGCGCGGGGAAGATAGCCCACCAGATGCAAGCCATCAGGCAGCTTGGTCGCCATGTCCTTGGCCGAATGCACGGCGAGGTCGATGCGCCGGTCGAGCAGCGCCTCCTCCAGCTCCTTGGTGAAAAGCCCCTTGCCGCCCGCCTCCGACAGCGCGCGGTCGGTGATGGCGTCGCCGGTGGTGCGGATCACCTGCACCTCCACCGCCTCGGGCGCCCAGCCATGCGCCTTCACCAGCGCGTCGCGCACCGCATGCGCCTGCCACAGCGCCAGCGGGCTGCCGCGCGTGCCGAGCCGGAGTCTGGGAAGCGATTGCGTCATGCCGTCCTGCGATGCTAGCGGTTCGAGACAGGGTTCAGAACAACGTCCGGCGGCCATAAGTCAATGCGTGATCTTCTCCTGCTCGGCATCGAGACCACCTGCGACGAGACCGCCGCCGCGGTGGTGCGCCGCCGCGCGGACGGTACGGGAACCATCCTCTCCAATGTGGTGCTCTCGCAGACCGAGGACCATGCCGAGTTCGGCGGCGTGGTGCCGGAGATCGCCGCCCGCGCCCATGTCGAGGTGCTGGACGGGGTGATCGAGCGGGCGCTGCGCGCCGCCGGCGTCGGCCTGTCGGAGCTCGACGGCATCGCCGCCGCCGCCGGGCCGGGGCTGATCGGCGGCGTCATCGTCGGGCTCACCACCGCCAAGGCGCTGGCGCTCGCCGCCCGCAAGCCGCTGGTCGCGGTGAACCATCTCGAAGCCCATGCGCTGACCGCCCGGCTTACCGACAAGGTGCCCTTCCCCTTCCTTTTGCTGCTGGTCTCGGGCGGGCATACCCAGCTCGTCGCCGTCACCGGCATCGGCGAGTACGAGAAGCTCGGCGGCACCATCGACGACGCCATCGGCGAGGCCTTCGACAAGACCGCCAAGATGCTCGGCCTGCCCTATCCCGGCGGCCCGGCGGTGGAGCGGGCGGCGCTGAAGGGCGACGCCTCGCGCTTCGCCCTGCCCCGCCCGCTGCACGGCAAGCCGACGCCGGACTTCTCGCTCTCCGGGCTCAAGACCGCGGTGCGGCTGGAGGCGCTGAAGATCGCCCCCCTGTCCGATGAGGACATCAACGACCTCTGCGCCTCCTTCCAGGCCGCCATCGTCGACATCCTCGCCGACCGCGTGCGCTGCGCCCTGCGCGTGATGCGCGAGCGCGGGGTGAAGCCGCACGCCCTCGTGCTCGCCGGCGGCGTCGGCGCCAACCAGGCGGTGCGCCGCGTGCTGCACAAGGTGGCGGCCGATGGCGGCACCCGCCTCGCCGTGCCGCCGCCGGAGCTCTGCACCGACAATGGCGCGATGATCGCCTGGGCCGGCGCCGAGCGCATGGCCCGCGGCCTCACCGATGGGCTCGACACCTCGCCCCGCGCCCGCTGGCCGCTGGCGGAAGTCGAAGGCGCAGCGCCGGGCGCCCCTGGGACGAGCCGCTGATGCCGGCACGCTTCGCCACCATCGGCGTCGCCGGCGCCGGCGCCTGGGGCACGGCACTGGCCAATGCCGCGGCCCGCGCCGGGCGCTCCGTCGTGCTGTGGGGCCGCGATCCGCAGGCCATCGAGGCGATGCGCCGCGGCCGCGCCAACGAGGCGCATCTGCCCGGCGTCGAGCTCGCCGCCGCCGTGGCCCCCACCGCCGCGCTTGCCGACCTCGGCGATTGCGACGCGGTTCTGCTGGTGGTGCCGGCGCAGGCGAGCCGCGAGGTGGCCGGCGCGCTGACCCATCATCTGCGGGAAGGCACGCCGCTCGTCACCTGCGCCAAGGGCATCGAGCGCGGCACCGAACTGTTCATGACGCAGGTGCTGGCGCAGGCCTGCCCGCACGCCGTGCCGGCGATCCTCTCCGGCCCCAGCTTCGCCGCGGATGTGGCCGCCGGCCTGCCGACCGCGGTGACGCTCGCCGCCCGCGATCCCGCCCTCGCCGAGGCGCTGGCGGCCGCGCTGGGCTCCTCCTCCTTCCGGCTCTATCACAGCGACGACGTGCGCGGCGTCGAGATCGGCGGCGCCGCCAAGAACGTGCTCGCCATCGCCGCGGGCATCGTCGGCGGGCGCAGGCTCGGGGCGAGCGCCGGCGCGGCGCTGGTGGCGCGCGGCTTCGCCGAGCTTATGCGCTTCGGCCGGGCCTTCGGCGCCCGCGCCGAGACGCTGACCGGCCTCTCCGGCCTCGGCGACCTCATCCTCACCTGCTCCACCCCCCAGTCGCGCAACTATTCGCTCGGCTTCGCCCTCGGGCGCGGCGAGGGCCTGCACCCCTCCGGCCAGCTCGCGGAAGGCGCCCTCACCGCCAGTGTGCTGGTGGCGATGGCGCAGGAGCGCGACATCGACATGCCGATCGCCGCCGCCGTCGAGGCGGTGCTGGCCGGGCGCAGCGATATCGAACAGGCGATCGGGTCGCTGCTGGCCCGTCCCCAGAAAGCGGAAGCGTGAGTTGAAAGTTCACCCTCATCCTGAGGTGCGAACGCAGTGAGCCTCGAAGGATGTTGAAGCAGTGGACCTTCTGCTTGAGCATCCTTCGAGGCTCGGGCTATGCCCGAGCACCTCAGGATGAGGTTCACGAGGATTGGAAATGGCGCACTGGCTCTACAAGTCCGAACCCTTCAAATGGTCCTGGGACAACCAGGTCGCCGCCGGGGCGAAGGGCACGCATTGGGACGGCGTGCGCAACCATGCCGCCAAGCTGAACCTGCTGGCGATGAAGAAGGGCGACCGCGGCTTCTTCTACCACTCCAACGAAGGCAAGGAGATCGTCGGCATCGTCGAGGTGATCAAGGAGGCCTATCCCGATCCCTCCGATCCCACCGGCAAGTTCTTCATGGTCGACATCAAGGCGGTCGAGCCGGTGAAGAAGCCGGTTTCGCTGGCCGACATCAAGAACGAACCGCGCCTCGCCGATATGGCGCTGCTCAAATATTCCCGCCTCTCCGTGCAGCCGGTCACCGCCGCGGAATGGGCCATCGTGCTGGAGATGGCGGGCGGCGCGTGAGCCGGTGGCCGGTCGCCGACCCCACCGCCTTCATCCGCGCCGAGACGCGGCTTCTCCCGGTCCCGCTGGTGCCGGAAATCAGCCTGCACCTCGCCGAGGAATCGCTGCCAATCTGGCAGCGCACGGAGGAGGAGCTCGGCGAGATCGGCCTGCCGCCGCCCTTCTGGGCCTTCGCCTGGGCCGGCGGGCAGGCGCTCGCCCGGCATGTGCTCGACAATCCCGAGATCGTGCGCGGCAGACGCGTGCTGGATTTCGCCAGCGGCTCCGGCCTCGTGGCCATCGCCGCGCTCAAGGCGGGGGCGGCCTCGGTCGAGGCGGCCGAGATCGATCCCTTCGCCCAGGCGGCGATCGCGCTCAACGTCGCGGCGCAAGTCACTTCGGACGTCGCCACCGATGACACCGCGGATGCCACCGCTTCGGCGCCGGATGTCACCTTTTCTGCCACCATCCTCGCCGCCGACATCATAGGCAAAGATGCAATGTGGGACGTCGTGCTCGCCGGCGACATCGCCTATGAGCGCGACCTAAGCCAGCGCGTCTTCGCCTGGCTGGAGGCGCTTGCGGCGCGGGGCGCGCAGGTGTGGATCGGCGACCCCGGCCGCTCCTACCTGCCGCGCGAGCGGCTGGAAAAGGTCGCCGACTACAGCGTGCCGGTGACGCGCGAGCTGGAGGACGCCGAGATCAAGCGCACAGCGGTCTGGCGGCCGCGCCGATGACCGACCCTTGCCTCCAACAGGCCGATCACACATTTCGCATACCAGTCGTAGAGAGCCGGCCTGCTGGCTCCTCCGGGCAACTACATACCGACCAAAGTCGCGCGCTGGCGTCCTTGTCCCGCCGGGGCCACGTCCCCATAATCCGCCCGAACCAAGAGAGGCGCGCCAGCGCCTGCCGCAGGGGAAGAAACGCCATGTCCGACAAGATCTACGACGTTCCAGCAGAATGGGCCAAGCGCGCTTTCCTGAACGAGCATGCCTATCGCGCGAAGTACGAAGCGTCCGTGCGCGACCCGGAGGGTTTCTGGGCCGAGGAAGGCAAGCGCATCGAGTGGTTCGAGCCCTACACCATCGTCAAGAACACCTCCTATGCGCCGGGCAACGTCTCGATCAAATGGTTCGAGGACGGCGTGACCAACGTCGCCTGGAACTGCATCGACCGCCATCTGCCGCGCCGTGCCGACCAGACCGCCATCATCTGGGAAGGCGACGATCCCTCGCAGTCCAAGCACATCACCTATCAGGAGCTGCATGACGAGGTCTGCCGCTTCGCCAACGTGCTGCGCAACCGCAATGTGGAAAAGGGCGACCGCGTCACGATCTACATGCCGATGATCCCCGAGGCGGCCTATGCGATGCTGGCCTGCGCGCGGTTAGGTGCCATCCACTCCGTTGTTTTCGGTGGGTTTTCCCCCGACAGCCTGGCCGGGCGCATCCGCGACTGCGGCTCCAAGGTGATCATCACCGCCGACGAGGGCCTGCGCGGCGGGCGCAAGGTGCCGCTCAAGGCCAATGTAGACGCCGCCATCGCCAAGGTGAGCGACGTCGAGATCGAGCACGTCATCGTGGTCAAGCGCACCGGCGGCGAGGTCGACATGAAGCCCGGCCGCGACGTCTGGTACCACCAGGCGGCCGACCTCGTGACCAGCGAGTGCCCGGCCGTGCCGGTGAACGCCGAGGACCCGCTGTTCATCCTCTACACCTCGGGCTCGACGGGCCTGCCCAAGGGCGTGCTGCACACCACGGGCGGCTATCTCGTCTATGCCGCGATGACGCACCAATACGTGTTCGACTACCATGACGGCGACGTCTACTGGTGCACCGCCGACATCGGCTGGGTGACCGGGCACAGCTACATCGTCTACGGCCCGCTCGCCAACGGCGCGACGACGCTGATGTTCGAGGGCGTGCCGAACTACCCGTCGAACTCCCGCTTCTGGGAGGTGATCGACAAGCACAAGGTCAACATCTTCTACACCGCCCCGACCGCCATCCGCGCGCTGATGCAGGCGGGCGACGAGCCGGTGCGCAAGACGTCCCGCGCGTCCCTCCGCCTGCTCGGCTCGGTCGGCGAGCCGATCAATCCGGAGGCGTGGGAGTGGTATCACCGCGTCGTCGGCGAGGAGCGCTGCCCGATCGTCGACACCTGGTGGCAGACCGAGACCGGCGGCATCCTCATCACCCCGCTGCCCGGCGCCACCCGGCTGAAGCCCGGCTCGGCGACGCAACCCTTCTTCGGCGTGATCCCGCAGGTGGTGGACGCCGAGGGCAAGGTGCTGGAGGGCGCCTGCGAGGGCAACCTCGTCATCGCCGATAGCTGGCCCGGGCAAATGCGCACAGTCTATGGCGACCATGAGCGCTTCATGCAGACCTACTTCGCCACCTACCCCGGCAAATATTTCACCGGCGACGGCTGCCGCCGCGACACCGACGGCTATTACTGGATCACCGGCCGCGTCGACGACGTGATCAACGTCTCCGGCCACCGCATGGGCACGGCGGAGGTGGAGAGCGCCCTCGTCGCCCATCCGAAGGTGTCCGAGGCGGCGGTCGTCGGCTATCCGCACGACATCAAGGGCCAGGGCATCTACGCCTATGTGACGCTGATGGCGGGCGCCGAGCCGACCGAGGAACTGCGCAAGGAGCTGGTCGCCTGGGTGCGCCGGGAGATCGGCCCGATCGCCTCGCCCGACCTCATCCAGTTCGCCCCCAGCCTGCCGAAGACGCGCTCGGGCAAGATCATGCGCCGCATCCTGCGCAAGATCGCCGAGGACGAGTTCGGCAATCTCGGCGACACCTCGACGCTCGCCGACCCCACCGTGGTGCAGGATTTGATCTCGCAACGGCAGAACAAGAAGCACGCCGCAGCGTAACCCTGCGGGCTAACCGTCATCCCGGATCGGCCTGCGGCCGTCCGGGATGACGCCAATTGGCAAGAAACGGCCTACCCCCGCACCAGGTCGCCGATCAGGCTCGCCGCCACCGACAGCTTCGACACGCTGAGCCCGGAGGCAGCGATCTCGTGCACGCCGGTGCGCGCGCGCTCGACCACCTCGCCGCGCGCCTCGGCCCAGGCGGTGACGCCGGCGACGCCCGGCCCGTGCGCCTCGATCACCTCGGCGGTGAGGCGCCGCACCGCGATCTCGAAGGCGGTGAGCGCCCGCTCCAGGGCGAGCCGGTCGTAATAGTCCGTCACCGACAGCGTGCGCGCCGCGCCAAAGATGCGGTCGAGCCGGAACAGCAGCCCGACCGCGAAGAAGGTCACGGCGACGTCGCTGATCGACGCCTTGGTGCGGTCGGCGATCAGCACGATGTCGGTGGCGTTCTCCACCGCCGGCAGCCGGGCGATGCGGCGCGCCAGCCCTTCCGGTACGCCGGCCTGTGTCCATTGCGCCACGCGCGCATCGTGCAGCGAGCGCGCCTCCTCGGGCAGCAATTCGCGCACCGGGCCGGAGAGCACCGTCTCCACCGGCGCGATGCCGGCGGCATAGTGCGCGACCAGTTCGTCGAGGCTGGAGCGCAGGTCGACATTGCGCAGGAACCACACGGAGCGGTCGAGCAGCATGTCCTGCACGACGCCGTAGAGGTCGAGCTGCACCGCGCCCGGCACGACGCCGTCCAGCGCATCAATCTCCTCGTTCAGCCCGTTCAGGCCGAAGCCGTCGCGCACGGCGGCGAAGGCCTTGGCGATGGCTCCCACCGTGGCGCCGGTCTCGTCGGCAAGGCGCGCGACGAAGGTCGGCCCGCCATGGTTGATCATGGCGTTGGACAGGCGCGTGGCGATGATGTCGCGCCGCAGCCGGTGCTGCTCGATCCCCTCGGGGAAGCGCTCGCGCAGCTCCGGCGGGAAATAGGCGGCGAGCTCGCGGGCGAGATAGGGGTCGTCCGGCACGTCGGTGTCGAGCAGGTCGGAATGCGCGGTGAGCTTGGCATAGGCGAGCAGCACCGCGAGCTCTGGCCGCGTCAGCCCCTCGCCGCGCCCGCGGCGTTCGTTGAGCTCGGCATCGGAGGGCAGGAACTCCACCGCCCGGTCGAGCAGGTCGCGCGCTTCCAGCCGCTGCATCAGCCGCTGCAGGAAGCCGGCCTCGTCGAGGTTGCGCCGCTCGGCCAGCGAGAGCGCCAGCGTCTGCAGATAGTTGTTGCCCAGCACCAGTTCGGCGACCTCGTCGGTCATGCTGGCGAGCAGGTCGGCGCGGCGCTCGGCGTCGAGCCGCCCTTCGCGCACTACCGGCCCGAGGGCGATCTTGATGTTCACCTCGACGTCGGAAGTGTTCACGCCGGCCGAGTTGTCGATGGCATCGGTGTTGAGCCGCACGCCGCGCCGCGCCGCCTCGATGCGCCCGCGCTGGGTGACGCCGAGATTGGCGCCCTCGCCGATCACCTTGGCGCGCACCTCAGCGCCGGCGATGCGGATCGCGTCGTTGGCGCGGTCGCCGACCTGCGCATCGGCCTCGTTAGACGCGCGGACATAGGTGCCGATGCCGCCGAACCAGAGCAGGTCGACCGGCGCGCGCAGGATGGCGCTGATCACCTCGGCGGGTGAGGCCGAGCTCCGGTCGAAGCCGAGCGCCTCGCGGATCGCCGGGCTCAGCGCGATGCTCTTGGCCGTGCGCGGGAACACGCCGCCGCCCGCCGAGATCAGCGACTTGTCGTAGTCCTGCCACGAGGAGCGCGGCAGGGCGAACAGCCGCTGGCGCTCCGCCAGCGAGACGAGCGGGTCGGGGTTCGGATCGAGGAAGATGTCGCGGTGGTCGAAGGCGGCCACCAGCTTGATGGTGTTCTCCAGCATCATGCCGTTGCCGAACACGTCGCCCGACATGTCGCCGACGCCGACCACGGTGAAGGGCGTCACGCGGATGTCGACGTCCATCTCGCGGAAATGCCGGCGCACCGCCTCCCAGGCGCCGCGCGCGGTGATGCCCATCGCCTTGTGGTCATAGCCGACCGAGCCGCCCGAGGCGAAGGCGTCGCCGAGCCAGAAGCCGCGCGCTTGCGAAAGCGCATTGGCGGTGTCGGAGAAGGTCGCCGTGCCCTTGTCGGCGGCGACCACCAGATAGGGGTCGTCCTCGTCATGGCGCACCGTCTGCGGCGGCGGCACGATGGCGCCGCCGTCGATGTTGTCGGTAACGTCGAGCAGGCTGGAGATGAACAGCTTGTAGGCCTCGACGCCCTCGGCCTGGATCGCCTCGCGCGGGCCGGAGGGTAGCTGCGCCGGCACAAAGCCGCCCTTGGCGCCGACCGGCACGATGACCGCGTTTTTAACCTGCTGCGCCTTGACGAGACCCAGCACCTCGGTGCGAAAGTCCTGCGGCCGGTCGGACCAGCGCAGGCCGCCGCGCGCCACCCGGCCGAAGCGCAGATGGATGCCCTCCACGCGCGGGGAATGCACGAAGATCTCGAACAGCGGGCGCGGCAGCGGCAGCCCCTCCACCTTGTGGCTGAGGAACTTGATGGCGATGGTCGGACGGAAGCCGCCATCCTCGCCGCGCTGATGGAAGTTGGTGCGCACTGCCGCCTCGATGAGATTGGCGAAGCGCCGCAGGATGCGGTCCTCGTCGAGGCTCTGCACCTCGGCGAGCGCCGCCTCGATCTCCTCGCGGATCGCCGCCTGCCGCTCCTCCCGCCGCTCGGGCTGGTCGACGTCGAAGCGGGCGTGGAACAGCGCCACCAGCCGGTCGACGATGGCAGGATGCGCGTTGAGCGTCGCCCACAGATAGTCCTGGCTGAACGGAACGCCGATCTGGCGCAGATAGCGCGCCAGCGTGCGCAGCAGCGCGATGTCGCGCCAGCCGAGCCGCGCATTCAGCGCCAGCGCGTTGAAACCGTCGCTCTCCGCCGTCCCGCGCAGTACCGCCATCAGCGTCGAATGCAGGCGCCCTTCCAGCAGGTCGAGCGCGATCTCGCCGCCGCCGCGCCGGCCGAGCACCATGTCGTGGACATAGACCGGCGGCGTGCCCTCGGGCTGCACGGTGAAGGTGCGCTCGTCCACCACGACGAAGCCCATGGCTTCCAGCATCGGCACCCGCTCGGAGAGCAGGCGCGGCACCTCGTAGCTCAGCACCTTCAGTGCGATGCGCTCGCGGCCCGGCACGGACGGCGCGCGGGCGAAGTCGGCGGCGACGGGATGCTGGGCGCTCAGCCGCTCGATGAGCCTGAGGTCGGCCAGCGCCTCCTCAGGCGTGTAGCTGCTCTGGTAGCCGACGGGGAAGGCCCCGCCGTAACGCTTGGCCAGCGCCGTCGCCTGCGCCGGCGGGAAGACCAGGCCGAGCGCCGCGCCGAAGGCGTCGCCCCAGGTGCGGATGATGCCGGCGACGGCATCCTCGAGTTCGATGCGGCCGACCTCGCGCACCGGCGCGCCGGTCTGCTCGACAATGAAGTGGACGCGGGTCAGCGGCCCTTCCACGAAGAGCGGCCGGAACGCCGCCACCTGCCCGCCGAAGCTCGTCGCCAGCAATTGGCCGATGCGCTCGCGCACCTCCGAGCCGTAGCGGTCGCGCGGCACGAAGACCAGCACCGAGACGAAGCGCTCGAAGCGCTCGCGCCAGGCGAGCACGCGCGCGCGCGGATGCTCGTCGAGCTGGAGGATCGCCATGGAGAACTGGAACAGCGTCGCCGGGTCGATCTGGAACAGGTCGTCGCGCGGGAACAGCTCCAGCACCTTCACCAGCGCGCGGCCGGAATGGCTCTCCGGCACGAAGCCGGCGCGAGCCAGCACGCCGGCCACCTTGTGCCGCACCAGCGGGATGGAGCGGACGGATTCGGCATAGGCGGTGTTGGTGAACAGGCCGGCGACGCAGAGCCCGCCGACGATGCGCCCTTCGGTGTCGTAGCGCTTGACCACCACCACGTCGATCCAGGCGCGCCGGTGGACATATGAGACGGTGCGCGACTTGACGACGATGAGTGGCGTCGGCTCGGCGAGCACCTCGCTGAGGTCCATACTCACCGCGCGCGGATCGCTGGCGCGGCGGAACAGGCGAAACTCCTCGTCCGCCAGCACGCCGAGCGCGTCCTCCATGCGACGGTCGAAGGCGATCCGGCCGCCGGCGCCTTCGCGCGCGTCGTAGTTGCGGCTACCGAGGAAGGTGAAATTGCCGTCCAGCAGCCATTCGAGCAGGGCGACCGCCTCCTCGACCTCCTCGGCCGGCACCTTGGCGGGCGCGTTGGCGAGGTCCGCCAGCGCGCCGTGGACCTGTTCCATCATCGGCTTCCAGTCCGCCACCGCCCGGCGCACCTGCCCCAGCACCACGCCGATCTCCTCGGCCAGCGCGGCGCGCTGCGCCTCGTCCTCGATGCGCGGGATGTGGATCTGGATCAGGCTCTCCCGGCGGGCCCGCGCGCTGGCGGGCGTGTCAGTGGGCGTCAGCCCGTCGAGCGCGCCAGCCGCGTCGCGCTCGACGCCGAAGATGGGATGCACAACGAAGGACGCGGTCAGCCCGCGCGCATTGAGCGCCGCCATCACCGAATCGAGCAGGAACGGCATGTCGTCGTTGACGATCTCGATCAGCGTGACCTTGCCGAGCCGCTCGCCCTCTCCGTCCGGCAGGCGCGGCAGTTCGACGCGGATGTCGGGCGCCCCCGGCCGGCGCGCGGCGAGATGCCCGTAGGCGCCCAGCGCCAGGCTGGCGAGCTCGTGCGCCGTGTAGAGCCGCACATCCTCCGCCACCGCCCGGCCGAACAGCCGGCTGGCGAACTGCGCCGGCACGCTGCCGTCGGTCGCCTGCAGGATCAGGTCGGCCTGCTCGACCAGCTGCCGCGCCGCGCGTTCGTCCTCGGTGGAGAGAAACCCTTCAACGCCCATGATCGTCCTCCCGCTTGCCCGTCCGATTTCATGCGCCGCCGCTCATGGCGGCCGGTCGGGGCCTTTTCTGCATCCTCTACCTTGCCGGCGGATGACAGCCCAGCATCATGTGGCAATACGGTTACACAAGGGCGCGCGTAAATCCCGCCTTTGACTTGGATCAAGCGGCGCCTCCCCCTTCCGCCGCACGTTGCGATGCAGCAACCGGACGATGATCCGGGCTGGGGCAATAAGGGGTTTTGCACGATGTCGACGCGCCGCACCGGTCTTTCCAACACGCAAGCCGGCTCTCTGAAGCTTTCGGTTCTCGCGCCCATGGCGGCGCTGCTCGCGCTGGCCTTGCCGGCCGCTCCCGCCATGGCCGCGGACGTCGCCACCGCGGCGGTGCCGGTCTACAAGGCACCGGTGGTCGAGTTGCCGAGCCCGTGGCAGATTCGCGTACGCGCCCTCGGCGTGATCACCGACGACAGCGGCTATGTGAGCCAGGTGCCGGGCTCCGGCCTCAGCTACTCGGATTCGATCGTCCCCGAGCTCGACATCACCTACTACTTCACCGAGAACTTCGCCGCCGAACTCATCCTCGGCGTCACCCCGCACGACATCGACGGCTCCGGCACCATCGCCAGCCTCAACAAGCTCGGCGACGTCTGGGCGCTGCCACCGACGCTGACCCTGCAGTATCACTTCACCAATTTCGGCGCCTTCAAGCCCTACGTCGGCGCCGGCATCAACTATACCTTCTTCTTCGACCAGAACGCTTCCGCCGCGGATTCGCTCGACGTGAAGGACACCTTCGGCTGGGCGCTGCAGGCCGGCTTCGACTACATGTTCGACCAGCACTGGGGCATCAACGTCGACGTCAAGAAGCTCTTCCTGGAGCCGGACTTCGACGCCGTCGTCGGCGGCGCGCCGGTCAGCGGCACGGCCAAGCTCAACCCGTGGCTCGTCGGCGTCGGCGTCACCTACCGGTTCTGAGCGACTTCTCCATCCAGGACGCCGTCATGGCCGGGCTTGTCCCGGCCATGTGTGTTCTGGGTCCCGTGGTGCCGGCGGCAAAGACATCGCCCCCGGGTCAAGCCCGTGCCTCGACAGCTTCAGGCGACGAGGGCCGTGGCGGCGATCTCGACGAGGAATTCCGGCTTCACCATGTCCAGCTTCACGCAGAACCGGGCCGGAAGGATGTTGGGGAAATACTGCACGTAGACGGCGTTCATCCGGTCGTAATCGGCAAGATCGCGCAGGAAGATCTGGTTGAAGACGACGTCATCCATCGTGCCCCCGGCGGCTTCGATCACCTCCTTGATGCTGTCCAGCACGCGGCGGGTCTGTACCTCGACGTCGCCGATGCCGACGATGTGGCCGTCATAGGGATCGGTGGCGAGCATCCCCGCGACATAGATGTGGTTGCCGGCCCGGATCCCCCAATTGAGATGATGGGTGCCGGCCGAGGTGCGGCCGGGAAGCCAGCCATTGGGATTGACCGCGATGTTCATGATGGTTCTCCGATTGTGACGAGGACGATGGGCCGGCCGCGGCGGTCGCGACCGCCGGCAGCGGAAGGCGCCGGGTGGAAGTGCCGCCTAGCGGGCTCCCCGGATGAAGGGAACGCCGAGGTCGCCGGGCGCGGCGTCGCTGCGCCCCATGACGATCCAGGCGAGGAGGGCGAGCAGGAACGGGAACATGAGGAGCAGCGGCGCCGGCAGCGCCAGACCGATCGCCTGTCCCTGGTACTGCAGCGCATCGGCGCAGCCGAACAGCAGGGAGGCCAGCACGATCCAGAGCGGCTTCCACCGGCCGAAGATCACCACCGCAACGGCGAGATAGCCGCGTCCGGCGGTAACGTTGTCGGTGAAGACGCCGCCCGAGGCGACCAGGGTGAGGTAGGCGCCGGCGATGCCCGCCAGGAGCCCGCAGAAGACCATGGCGGCGAAGCGCACGGCGGTGACCGGGATGCCGGCGGCGTCGGCCGCACTGGCGCCCTCGCCGACCGCGCGCAGCACCAGGCCGGGGCGGCTATGGCGGATCACCGCCCACAGGACGATGGCGAGCACGATCCCGCCATAGAGCAGCGGGCTCTGGCCGAAGAAGGCCCGCCCCACCACCGGCACCTCCCACAGGCCGGGAATGCGCCAGCTGGCGAGGGCGCGCAGCGAGGGCGCCGTGAAGGACGGCGACAGCAGCAGTTCCCGGCCGAGCGAGGTGCCGCCGAGCGCCAGTATGTTGAAGCCGATGCCCGCCACCACGCTGTCGGCGCGCAGCACCGCGACCGCCACGGCAAGGACGATGGCGGCCCCCGCGCCGGCCGCCACGCCGCAGAGGACGCCGAGCACCGGCTCGCCGGTCCATTGCAGGCCAAGCACGGCACCGAACGCGCCGAACAGCATCAGCCCTTCGAGGCCGATATTGAGCACTCCCCCCCGCTCGCAGACGAGCTCGCCGAGCGAGGCCAGCAGGATCGGCGCCGACAGCCGCACCGCCGAGGCGAGAAGGAGGCCGAACGTCACCGCGTCGAAGACCATAGCGGGCGTCCTTTCAGCAATCTGTAGCCGTTGAGGCAGGCGAGCGCGATGATCGGCAGGCTGGCCATGACCTGCGCCAGCGCCGCCGGCACGCTGAGGGCGCTCTGCAGGGCCAGCGTGCCGCTGTCGATGGCGCCGAAATAGAGGGCGACGACGACCGAGCCGAGCGGATCGAGGCCGCCCAGGAGGGCGATGGCGAGCCCGTCGAAGCCGATATCGGTACTGAAGCCGTCGATCAGCCGGTACTGCACGCCCAGCACCTCGACCGCGCCACCGATACCGGCGAGGGCGCCCGACAGCAGCATGGAGGAGAGCACCAGCCGGCGCATGGGCAGCTGGAGCAGCCGCGCGGTACCGGGGGCGAGGCCGGCGGCCTGCAGCCGGGCGCCATAGGCCGTGTGGTAGAGCAGCGCCCACACCATGGCAGCGGCGGCAAGTGCGAGCAGCACGCCCGCATGCAGCCGGCTGCCGGGCAGGATCACCGGCAGCATGGCGCCATCGGGCACCTTGGCGGACATGTTGAAGTCCGACCCCGGCGGCTGCAGCGGCCCCTGCACGAGATACTTCACCAGATAGATGGCGATGAAGTTCATCATCAGCGTGACGATGATCTCGTTGGCGCCGCGCCAGAGCTTCAGCACGGCGGGGATCAGCCCCCAGAGCCCCCCGAGCAGCGCCGCGCTGAGCACCGACAGCGGCAGCAGCAGCGGGCCGAGCTCGGCCGGCAGGAAGGTCGACGGCAGGATCGCACCGACCGCGCCGAGCTGGAGCTGGCCTTCGCCACCGAGATTGAAGAAGCCGCAGCGCAGCGCCACCAGGGCGGCGAGCGCAGTAAGCAGCCGCGGGGCCATGAAGACCAGCGTGTCCGCCACCGCGCGGGGCGAGCCCAGGGCGCCGTCCAGCATGACCGCCAGCGCCTCGACCGGATCCCGGCCGAGCAACGCGAGAAGCCCGAGGCTGAAGCCGATGCTGAGCGCGAAGGCGGCCAGCGTCGCGAGCGCCGGCGAGCGCGCGATCCGCGCCACCATGGCACGCAGACCGGGAGAGGCCATGCCGGCCTCCTGTGGGGTCGAGAGGCTCTTCATGCCGGCACGGCCTCGCGCTCGTCGCCGGTCATCAGGACGCCGAGCCGCTCGCGGTCGACCGGCGCCGACAGCTGGCCGACGATCCGCCCGCCATAGATAACCACGATGCGGTCGCTGATCCTCAGCAGTTCGTCGAGATGGCTGGAGATGACCAGCACGGCGCGCCCCTCCCCGGCCGCCGCGCGCAGCCGGCGGAGCACCTCCTCGCTGGCCGCGAAGTCGAGGCCGCGGGTCGGCTGGTGTACCACTACCATCAGGGAATCCCCGGCCAGAGCCCGGGCCAGTACGATCTTCTGCTGGTTGCCGCCCGACAGCGTGCGCGGGGTCTGCTCGACCGAGTGCGTGCGCACGTCGGCCTCGGCGCACATCGACCGGGCGTGGCTGGCGATGTCCGCATGCCGCAGCCGGCCCGCCGGCGTAGAGAAGGCCGGCTCGCCGATCCGGTCGAGCAGCAGGTTCAGCGAGACCGGCAGATCGAGCACCAGGCCTTCCCGGTGGCGATCTTCCGGCACCAGCCCCGGAGCGGCCACGCGCTCGGGCGCCGACGGATCAGCTGCGCCTGACATCCACGTCACCGTGCCACGCTCGGGCGACACGAGGCCGGCAACGACGTCGAACAGCTCGCGCTGGCCGTTGCCCTCAACGCCGGCGACGCCGACCACTTCGCCGCGCCGTAGCTCCAGCGACACGTCGCGCAGGCCGGCCGAGGAGGGACGCGGGGCGAGGCTGACCTTCTCCAATCGGGCGACGACGTCTCCATCGGCCCGTCCCTGCCCGGCCGCGAGCGGCTCCAGCTCCAGGCTGCGGCCGACGATGTCGCGCACCAGATCGGCGCGGCTGCGACCGGCGACGGGGCCGGAGCTCACGAGGCGCCCGTGGCGGATGACGGTGACGCGGTCGGCATGGTCGAGGACTTCGGCGAGATGATGCGTCACCACGACGATCCCCCGGCCATCGGCCGCCAGCCGGCGCAGCACCGCGTAGAACCCGGCGATCTCCTCCGGGCCGAGGATGGTGGTCGGCTCGTCGAACAGGATGAGCGCGGCTTCGTTGACCAGCGCCTTCACGATCTCCACGCGCTGCTGCAGGGCGAGCGGCAACTGCGCGACGGGTATGTCGATCGGGATCGGCAGGCCGAAACTTTCGGCCAGCCGCCCGATGTCGGCGTCTCTGGAAAGGCGACGGCGCGCCGCCGGCGTGGCGGCGAGGCGCAGATTCTCGCCGGCGGTGAAGCTCGGCACCAGCTTGAAGTGCTGATGCACCATGCCGATGCCGTTAGCGATGGCGTCGGACGGGGAACGGTGGATCACCTGCCGCCCGTCGAGCAGCAGCCCGCCCTCGTCCGGCTGATGCAGGCCGAACACGATGTTGAGCATCGTGCTCTTGCCCGCGCCGTTCTCGCCGAGCACCGCATGCAGCTCGCCGCGGCGGAACGACATCGAGACATTCTCCAGCACGGGATGGCCGGGCACGAAGCTCTTCGAGACACCGGTCAGCCGCAGCAACGCATCCGGATCCATGCTCAGTTCTCGAGCTTGATCTCGCCCTTGGCGAGCTTCCCGATCACGCCGAAGACCTGTGTCTCCACTTCCGGAGCCACGTGCTGGAACGGCCGCGCCAGCGTCCAGCCGTCATTGGCGAGGTCCATCTGGAAGATCTGGCCGCCGAGCGTGCCGGCCTTCATCATCTGGCCCATCTGGTCATAGGCCTTGTCGAAGTTCAGCACCGTGCTGGTGATGATCGCGCCTGGAAACTGCTTGCTCTGGTCCATGTAGGCCCCGATCGTCAGCTTCTTCTCCTCTTCCGCCGCCTGCTGGATGCCGGCGTCGGCGAGATCGGCGGAAGGCAGCAGCACGTCGGCGCCGCGCAGGATGACGCCGGTGGCGATCTCCTTCGCCTTGGCGATGTCGGTAAAGGAACCGGTGAACACCTTGTCGACCTGGATGTCCGGGACCACCGCCTTGGCGCCGCGGGTGGTGAACTCGTGCGTGCGCTTGGCGGAGGGGATTTCCTCGCCGGAGATGATGGCGATGTGCTTGTTGGCGCTCGACGCGGCGGCGAGGGCGCCGGTCACGTAGCCGTATTCGTCCCAGTTCACCGACCAGGCAGTGTAGTTCTTCAGCCCGCCGGTGCTGGCCGCGTAGCTGTAGAGCACGAATTGCGTCTGGGGGAATTCCTTGGCGACCTCCAGTATGGCTGCCGAGTAGCCGGAGCTCTGGCAGATGATCATCTTGACGCCGCGCGCCGCAAGCTGCCGCAGGATCGCCGGCGCCTTCTCATAGGTGGCGTGCTCGACATAGGAGGATTTGAAGCCGTAGGTCTTCGCCATCTTCTGGAAGGCGGCGAAGCCGGGCGGGTCCCAATTGCCTTGGGTGACGGCCCCGGTGAACAGGCCGGCCACCTCGATGGCGTTCTCCGCCCGCGCGGAGAGCGGCGACGGGCCGGGCGACAGAAGCGCGCCGGCGACGAGACCAAGAACGATGCGACGCGATAGGAAGCGGAACGGCTGATCCATCGTGTTTCCCTGGTGGCTGGAAGGTGTGAGCGCCGGGTGTTCGCCTCGGCTTGTCGGTTCAGTCGGCGACCATCACAACGAGGTCGATCTCGATGAGCAGGCGCGGGTCGGCCAGCGCGGCGACCTCGACCAGTGTGCTGGCCGGCAGGTCGCAGCCGGCGAAGAAGGCGAGCCGGCCACGGTGGATGGCGGCGGCGAAGCGGGTGTCGGTGACATAGGTGACGGTCTTGACGATGTCGTCCGGCACCGCTCCGAGCCCTTCGAGGAGCAGCCCGATATTCCGGTAAACCTGCGCCACCTGGGCATCGATGTCGCCGACGCCGACGACCTCGCCGTTCTCGTCCCAGGCCACCTGCCCGGTCGGGAACACCGGGCGCCCCGGCCGGATCTTGGCGTGGTTGTAATAGGCCTGCGGCTTCAGCCCGCGCGGATTGATCGCCGCCATGCGTCGCCCCCCCGGTCGCTGCCGTGCTAATGCGCATAGGCGTTGCACATGACGCCCCCGTCATGCAGACCGTCCACCACGGCGGTGCCGATGGTGCGAAGGTCGTCGATGAAGTCGGGAACGATGACGGTGATGCCGTCGAGCTCCGCGCCGTGGATGATGTCGGCGAGCTTGCGGGCGATGGTCTCCGGCGAGCCGACGATCGCCGCCGGGCTCATGGAGTTGCGCTGCTCGCCCTGGGCGATGAACCGATTGGCCATCGTGTTCTGCTTCAGGCTCGGATCGGAGGCGTATTCGCGGGTCTGGTTGTCGAGCGCGACCGTGTCCACACCCGCATTGTAGTAGGCGACCCGCTCCTGGGCCTCCTTGTCGGTAGCACCGGGAACGATGGTGAACAGGCCATAGGTCTTGAAGTCGGTGCGGCCGAGCTCCGCGGCGACCTCCTTGGCGCGGCGCCCGGTCTTCACGAAGTCGTCGCGGTTGCTGCCGAGCAGGAAGCTCCCGGTGCAGTGCTGCGCGGTGAAGCGGAAGCCGGTGTCGGAGGCGCCGGCGCAGATGACCGGCGGGGCGTGCTCCGGCTTGGGGTTGGACATGCAGTCCTCCAACCGGAAGAACTCGCCGGCGTGATCGACCCGCTCCTCGCTCCACAGGCGCCGGATGACGGTGAGCCACTCCTCGGCCAGCCGGTAGCGCCCCCCATGGTCGAGGTCGCGCCACAGCCCCATCTGTCCCTGATCCACCGGATTGGAGCCGGCGACCAGGTTGAGGCCGAAGCGGCCCTTGGAGATCTGGTCGATCACCGCGGCCATCTTCGCGACCACGGCCGGATGGAAGATCATGGTGTGGACAGTGCCCCACACGCCGATGCGGCTGGTCGCCTCGGCGAGGCCGGCCATGGTGGTCATCGATTCGAGGGTGAAATCCCAATGGCGGCTCGGGCCGCCATAACCCCTCCACTTCGCCATGCTGAGCGCGAAGTCGAAGCCGAGCTCCTCCGCCAGCACCGCCACCTGCTTGTTGTAGTCGTAGGTGGCCGGCAGCTGCGGGCTGGTGGTCGACGTAATCCAGCCGCCATTGCCTACGGGAAGGAACACGCCGAGTTCAACATGACGCTCGGAAACCTGCATTTTACTTAATTCCTCAAGTTTCTCGCAAACGAGAACTGGAAACTGATGGTCACGCTACCAGCCATCACGAGGCGGCGATAACAGAGATGTTGCGATGTCGTGTTGCGCAAAGGGCAACACCGAGATGCGTCAAGGGACCGCCGCGGCCATGCGCCGGTCATGCGGCGGCGCGACCGGCGCTGGGGAATTCCTTGACCAGCATCTTCAGGAATTCATGCGCCGCGTAGCTCAGCCGCCGGTCGCGATGGACGCAGATGGCCGAGGTGGCCGCGGCGAACTCTTCTTCGTCGATGGGGATCGCCTTCAGCGTGCCCTCGTCGATCTCCTTGCTGGCGGCAAGGGCGGGCCCGACGGTAATGGCGCGGCCGGTGATCGCCATAGCGCGCGTCAGTTCAAGATTATTGGCCGAGACGATGGTATTGGCCGACAGATTGCGGCGGGAGACCGCCTTGTCGAAGAGTTGTCGCAATCCGAAGCTGGGCACCGGGAGCGCGATCTGCTGCGTGCAGATCTCGGAAAGCGACAAGCTCTTGCGGTCGACGAAGGGATGATCGCTCGCCACCAGGCACATGACCGGCTCGGTATGGCTGGCGACGATCTCTATATTCGGCCGCGGCCTGGCATTGAAGACGATGCCGATATCCGCCTCGTCCTTGATCATCGCCTCGATGATGCGATCGGTCGATTCGGTGAAGACGGAGAAACGGATGGCCGGATAGACGTCGTTGAACTTGTTGATCGCACGGGGAAGGAAGCTGAAGATAAGGCCCTCGATCGCCCACAGCTTGACCTCGCCCTGCCGCAATCCTTTCAGCGTGCGAATGGAATCCTGCACGCGCTCCAGATCGCGGAACATGGTGCGCGTATAACGCTCCAGCAGCAGCCCGGCGGGAGTCAATTGTATTCCGGTATTGGAACGCTCCAGCAGCAGCGTGCCGAGTTGATGTTCGAGCAGAGCCAGCTGCCGGCTGATCGCCGAGGGCGCCACATGCAGGCGATCGGCGGCACGGCGGATCGACCGCGTCTCGGCAACCTCGTTGAAGTAGCGGTATGTGTTGAAGTTCATGGCTCACGCTTCCGGCCGGATGGTCGTCACGTGAAGCAAGCCATGTGCCACCGGCGCCGGATGGCGTTCATCATTAGGCAACACGGCCAACACCATTCTGGTATACGCGCCGCCGTCCGGACTTGTTAGGTTGCGTCGTCTCGACACAAAGCAATCCTTCGACCGGCCGAGACATTTTCATGAATTTCCGAACTCACCGAAGAATAGATAGCGCAATCCCTACGTAATATCGGCCGACCCTCAAGCCCGGTTCGCGCCGCCAGCTGCCTCGTCCGCGACACCCGCCACTCGCTGCCTCCCCGGCGTCCCACACGCCGAGGCAGGCCGACTGCGCCCCGTCTGCGGGCATGGCAGCTCAGTCAGGAGTTCACCGATGCCCATCGCATCGCTCGACGATATCGATCTGTTCCACGAGATCAGCGGGGAAGGTCCCCTCCTGGTCCTGGTCACCGGGCTGGCCGGCGTGGCGTCCTATTGGCGGCCGAACATCGAGGCCCTCGCGCAGCATTTCACCGTGCTGCGCTACGACCAGCGCGGCACCGGGCGCAGCAGCCGCCCCGAGGGCACCTATTCGGTCGAACTGCTCACCGACGATCTCGTCCGGCTGATGCGCCATCTCGGGCTGTCGCACGCCCGCATCCTCGGCCATTCGACCGGCGGCGCGATCGGCCAGGTTCTGGCGGCGCGGCATCCCGAGCTCGTCGAGCGCCTCGTGCTCTATGCGAGCTGGGCGAGCCTCTGCCCGCAGATGCGGATGTGCATGGAGATCAGGCAGCAGCTGCTCGCCGCGGCCGGCCCGGCGGCCTATCACCGGGCCTCGCCGCTCTTCCTCTATCCGCCGCGCTTCGTGTGCGAATCCTGGCCGCGGATCGCCGCCGAGCTCGACGCCGGCGTCGCGCAGTCGACGACGCCGGCAATCTTGGCGGCGCGGGTCCGCGCTGTCATGGACTTCGACGGCCGGCCCTATCTCCCCTCGATACACGTGCCGACGCTGGTCCTCGTCGCCGACGACGACATATTGACGCCGCGCCTCGCCGCCGACGAACTGCAGGCGGGGATCGCCCATGCCCGGCTCCAGACCATGACCTATGGCGGGCACGCCGTATCCTATTGCGAACCCGAGGCGTTTCACGCCGCCGTCCTGCCGTTCCTGCGGCAGGAGGCGTCGGGTGCCGCCGAGCGCCGCTCGGCCTGAGGGTAACGCCGTGCATCCCCTTCCCTCCTCCCCGGCGGCGATGGACGCCTCGGTCGACGGCGCCCTGTTCCGCGCCGGCATGCGGCGGCTCGCATCAAGCGTCTGCCTGATCACCGCGCATCACGCCGATCGCCGCCATGGCCTCGTAGCGACGTCGATCTCCTCGCTCGCCGCGGAGCCGCCGAGCCTGATCGCCTGCGTCCACCGGTCTGCATCCGCACATGGCCCGATCCGCCAGGCCGGCGCCTTCTGCGTCAACCTGCTCGGCACGCGGCACGAGGAGCTGGCGCTGCTGTTCAGCGATCCGGACCGCCGCGACCGACGCTTCGAGACGGCAGGCTGGGCCACGCTGGCGACCGGCGCCCCGGTGCTGGCCGATGCCTTGGCCGCCTTCGACTGCCGGCTCGAACGAGTGGTGGAGCACGCGACCCACGCCATCCTGATCGGCACGGTGCTCGATATCCGCATCGATGATTTCGGCGATCCGCTGATCCACGCCGACCGGCGCTTCACCCGCCTCGCCGCACACTGACGTGGCAGCCTCCCGCCTCGCTCATCGCCCTGTCCTAGCCAACCGATCCGAGTTCCTGCCATGACGCATCCGACCATCCGCAAATTCGTCATCCAGATCGAAGAGACGCTCAGCGCCGCCGGGCATACGGTCGAACCGCCGGTCCGCAAGGCGACCGTCGCGGCCGTCATCGCCAACCCTGTCGCGGGCCGCTACGAAGAAGACCTGACGCCGCTCTACGATATCGGACGGCAGATCGCGGCGACGCTGACCGAGCGGGCCATGCTGGCGCTCGGCGCCGAGGCCGATGACATCGAGGCCTATGGCAAGGCCGCGATCGTCGGCCTCGACGGCGAGCTCGAACACGCCGCCGCGCTGCTGCACCCGGAGTTTGGCGCGCCGGTACGCTCGCGGACCGGCGGCAGCGACATCATTCCCTCGACCAAGAAGATCGGTGCGGCCGGCGCTGCGATCACCCTGCCGCTGACCGGCAAGACTTCCATCTGGAGCTTCGATCATATGGACGCCACCGAGATCAGCATCGCCGACGCGCCTCGTCCGGACGAGGTGGTGGTGATCCTTGCCCTCGCGACGGGCGGTCGCGCCCTGCACCGCATCGCGCCGCGACCGGCCTAGAGCCGCAGCACAGGCGGCACGTCGCGACGGCGAACCACGGGATGCGCCTAGAACCAGTCGTCGAGCAATCCGGCAACGTCATCGCACTGTTCGATGGCGAGCATGGCTGAGATCAGACCGGCGGTGTCGCCTCGACCGCTCAGATTTCTGGCGGCCTTGTCAAAAACCACATTATCGTCGACCGGTCTGCGCTCGCCGCCCAACGGCGCCTCGACATGGCTTGCGAACCGTCGACCATCCGTCGTGACGATCGACGCAGCGGCCGAAGGCCGGCGCATCTTGCCGTTCATTAGGCGATCCATGACCGGGTCGACGGAAACCTCCACCTTGTCGGCCACCTCGCGCAGCGCCGCATCGGTGAAGGCGTCCGCCGCGAACCAGTCCGGCCCGGGCGAGCGACCCGTCGCGATCGCACCGATGGCATAGGGCAGGCTGAACTGCGCATCGATCGGATTCACCGGCCTCCGATCCATCAGCTTCTCGGCGATGACTCCGAAGGTGCTGATCCGGATCTCGGCGATCGCCGCCGGCGTCAGGCCCGCGTCGACATAAGCGTTCTCGAACGCCTCCAGCGCCGGGGCAAGCCAGCGGCAGGCCGGATAGGTCTTGAAGCTGCCCTTGCCCGCCAGCCAGAGCGTTCCGAGATCGTCGGTGACGAGCGACGCATCGAACCTGTCCGAGCCGATCATCCGCCAGTAGCCCTGCGGCCCGTCGAGCAGGTCCGCGCTGCCGACGAATCCCTCCTCGCTCATGATCGCCGCCTGAACGCCGGCCTGCGCCGCCGGTGCCACGCCGTCCTTGAGCGAGATGATGGGCCGGGTTTGCCAGTTGTACTTGTGCAGGCTCGGCAGCGGGCTCAGCGCGCCGGCGAGGCCGATCGCGTTCCGTATGCCCGTGGCGTCGCCGCCGGACAGCTTGGCGAAGACCAGCGCCGCGCCGATCGCCTGATGCTGGCCGACGCCATAGACCTGCCTGAAGCGCGCGGCCGTGGGCTGCATCGCAAGTATGAGGCGGTTGTTGATCTCATAAGCGGCGGCGAGCGCGGCGAGTAATTCGCGCCCCGAAATCGGCCGATGCCCCAAGGCGGCAAGAGCGGCCGGAACGATGCTGGAGCTGGGATGCCCCATGCCCTTGCCGTTCACCTCGAAGCCATCGTCATAGTCGAGGGCGTTGGCGATGACGCTGTTGGCTAAGGCCGCCGCGATGGGCGTGAAGCGCTCCTCCGCCCCGAAGACGCGGCAGACTCCGCCCTGTCCCATCCGCGAAGCGACGGCACGGGCACTGCGCGAAATGTCGAGATCGCGGCCGGCGACAGCGCAGCCGATGGTGTCGAGCAGATGCAGCTTGAGGCGATGGAGAACGGCATCCGCCACTTTCTCGTAGCGCAACTCGGCGGCGAAGGTCGCGACCCTGCCGGTCACATCGTCGCTGCCGACCGCCATGTCGGCAAACGCGTCGGGGGAGGCATCGCGCGACGCCACGTCTCTCGTCATGGTCATGTTGAGCTTCGAAGCAGTGACAGCGCGGTTCAGCGACGGAAGTACTTGAGGAAGACGTGCCGCTCGATGGCTCCCGCCGTCAGGGTCAGCGGGAGGATGACCACCACGAAGAAGGCCGCGACCAGCGTGAGCACTTCGAGCGGACGGAAGGTGTGGATCGACAGGCGCTGCCCCTCATAGAGGATCTCGCCGACCGCGATGTAGCTGCCGAGCACCGAGTTCTTGATCGCCATCACGCACTGGCTGGTGAAGGGCGGCAGCACGCGCAGGAAGGCCAGCGGCCCGGTAACGCGCAGCATCACGGTCATCGGCTTCATGCCCACCGACATGCCCGCTTCCACCAGCCCACGATCGACCGCCTGCACGCCGGCACGGAAGATCTCCGCGAAGAACACACCCGAATAGAGCGCGACGGCGAAGACGCAGGTCCAGAAGGCGGGAAGCGCGAGCCCGGTCAGGATCGGCAGGCAGTAATAGCACCACACCACCAGCACCAGCGGCGGGATCGAGCGCACGACTTCGATGATCGCGGTCGCTGGGTAACGCAGCAGCCGGCGCTCGGCCATGCGGAACGGCGCGAGGATCAGGCCGACCACGATTCCCAATCCGACCGAGAAGAGGACGAGCTGGAAAGTAACGGCGGCCGCCCCCAGCATGAGGCCCCGATACTCGGTCAGGATCGAGAAGTCCCATTCGTAGTTCACGCCGGACCTCCCGCATTTTCCTGCCGCTGGCTGGCGAAGAACTGCCGGGCACGTGGGTTCTCGGATTGCGTCATCACGTAATCGGGCGCGCCGCGCTCGACGATCTGGCCGCCTTCCAGAAGAACCACCTCCTCGCACGCGTTTCGCGCGAAGCTCATCTCGTGGGTGACGACCACCATGGTGGTGCCGCTCTTCGCCAGATCGAGCATGACCTGGAGCACTTCGCCGACGAGTTCCGGATCGAGGGCGGACGTCGGCTCGTCGAACAGCATGATCTTCGGCCGCGTGGCGAGCGCGCGAGCGATCGCCACGCGCTGCTGCTGCCCGCCGGAAAGCCGGATCGGATAGCTCTCCGCCTTCTCCCGCAGACCGACACGCGCGAGCAGATCGAGGCCGAGGGCTTCGGCCTCGTCCTTCGCCATGCCGAGAACCTGCACGGGCCCTTCGATGACGTTACCGAGGACTGTCCGGTGTGGCCAGAGATTGAAGTGCTGGAACACCATCGACATGGAGGCACGCTGCCGGGCGAGCCGGCTCGCGGAAAGCGGCCGGCGACGGCCGCCCGCCGTGGTCTCGAAGCCGATCTCTTCACCCTCGAGAAGGATTCGCCCCGCGGAGGGCACCTCCAGCATGTTCAGGCAGCGCAAAAGGGTCGACTTTCCCGAACCGCTGCGGCCCAGGAGGCCGATCACCTGGGATGGCTTCACCGCGAGGGACACGCCTTTCAGCACCTCGTGGGCGCCGAAGGATTTGCGCAGATTCTCCACGACGAGCAGGGGAGCGTCCGCAGACACCGTGGGACCAGCATTCATCGCCGTCGACCTTCCACCAACACGACGGTCAGTTCGACGTCGGGACGTATGTCGCCCAGATCTTGCCGAGCGTGCCATCGGCGCGCAGCTGTTCCAGCTGGCTGTCGAGCCAGTTGACGAGCGTCTTGTCCTCGTTCTTGCGCAGGCCGATATTCGTCGGCTGAGCGCGCACCGGCATCGGGATGACCATGGTGCCGGTCTTGCGAACCTTGAGGTACTGGCCGATCTGAACGTCGCTCGTGACGAGCGCATCGGCGCGTCCGCTCTGCAGTTCGAGATACATGTTGTCGCTGGACTGCACGATCGACCAGTTGGTCTTCGGCATCAGCGGCTGCAGGGCGCGCGTCGCCCCCGCGCCGTCGACGGCCGCGAGGCGGATCGAGGGAGTGTCGATCTTCTCCCACGTGGCATAGACGTCCGCCGGCCCCTTCAGCGTGAGGATGGCGAATTTCAGCTCACCCATGGGCTTGCTGAAGTCGATTGCCTTCTCGCGCTCCGGGGTGGCGTTATACGCGCCGAGCAGGTCGAAGCGGTTGGACTGGAGACCCGCAACGGCGGTTCCCCACTGGGTTTCCACATACTCGACCTTGACGCCGAGCTTGGCGAACATCGCCTCCATGACGTCCGGCACCAGCCCCTTCCACGCGCCGCTCGCCAGATCCTTGTCGTACCATGGCGGCGCCTGCACAGCCCCGACCCGCACGACCTTGGCGTCGACGATCTTCTGGTACTCATTGACCCCCTGCGCCCGCGCGCCCTGCACAGCCATGCCGAGGGAAGCCACGAAGAGAAACGCGGCGGGCAGGAAACGGCGAACCAACTCTCGCTTCGGCAACATCTTCGTTCGTCCTCTGGTTGAATTCGCCGGCGGATGACGTGTCCGCGGGGGCGTCGCCTTTTGGCATTGAACACCACGGTGACGAGCGCCTCATATTCTGTCCAATATCGATTTTTGCGTTTCCCATAGCCTGAGAGAATGCCTTGGACCGGCGAGAGATGACGATATTCGCTACCGTCATGCGGCTGGGCTCGGTCACGGCGGCGGCGACGTCGCTTGGAATCGCACAGCCTTCGGTGAGCAAGTCGATCGCGCTGATGGAGCACCGACTCGGCCTTCGCCTCTTCGAGCGTGTACGCGGCCGCCTCGTGCCCACGGCGGAAGCCGGGCTGATCCTCGGCGAAGCCCTGCGTGTCGAGGAGGAACTCTCCCGCTTCGACCGCTATCTCGACGACGTACGCCACCTTCGGGCAGGGCAGCTCAGGGTGGCCGCGACCCCCGCTCTGGCCCTCAACTTCCTGCCTTTGGTCGCACGGAAATTTCGTCGGCAACTGCCTAATTACGGCCTCGCCCTCGATATGCACTTGAACCATGAGATCGCAGGTCTGGTGGAGCGCGGCCAGTATGACATCGGCCTCGCCGTCATCCCCTCCGCGGATGAGCGAGAGGATCTGACGGTGCTGCGTCGGGGCCGGATCGTCTCCGTACTGCCGCAGACGCATCCGTTGGCGACGTCCCGGACCATCCATTGGGAAGACATCGACCCCGCCGAGTTGATCTACATCACCACGGACACACGCCTCGTCATGCTGCTGTCGGCGGGCATACCCGGCTTTCTCGACCGCCGGCCGTCGGCGACCGAGACCAACCGCTATTCGATCGCGGTGCGTCTGGTGCGCCAGGGGATGGGGGTCACGTTGGTCGACGAGTTCACGATCATCGATGCGGATGCGGAGGGCGTCGTGATGCGCCCCTTCGAGCCGGAGCTCAAGGTTTCGCTCGTCATGGCGCTGGACGCGAAACGCGTGGCCCGCAAGGCCGTGAACGAGTTCACGACGTCCATTCACTTGACGCTGGACGAAGAACTCGCCTCGACGCGCGGCTAAGCGGCCCTTTTCATAGCGGAATGGTTTGCCTTCAGCGCAACATCGCGAACTGCTCCGGCCGATCTATTCGATCGCCGTGACGAGAGGGGGAATCTCCCGCTCGAAGAAGTCGGAGAAGGCGGCAATGCGCGGCGGCAGCTTCTGATAGGGCGGATAGTAGAGGGTGAGCCAGAACTCCGGGGGCGACCATTCCGGCAGAACCGGAACCAGGCGTCCCGCCCGCAAATGCTCGGCGACGATGAAGACCGGAAGCAGGGCGACGCCCGCCCCGTTCGCGGCAAGGCTCGCCAATACCTCTCCATTGTTGGAACTGACCGCTCGCCCCGCCGAGATCGTCGCGCTGGAGCTCCCATCCGTCAGTTCCCATGTCTCGCGGTGGCTGCCGGCATCGTAGGCGAGGCACGCATCGGGAGACAGCTCGTTGGGATGACGGGCAGTGGTGGGAGGCGTGCCGGGTGCGGCCACGAGCATGCGCTTGATCGCGCAGATCTTGCGCCAGATGGTGAACTTCTCGGATGGCGTGCCCGAGATGCGGATGGCCAGATCGAACCCTTCATCGACCACGTCGATCAGTTTGTCGGTGAGCGTGATCTCGATGTCGATCCTGGGATAGAGCTCACGGAACCCGCACAGGATACGCGGCAGCAGGCGCTGGCCGAACGACATGGGCGCATTGATCCGCAGCCTGCCTTCGTCCGCCTTGTGCGCGTTGATCAGCTCGGTGCGCGCCGCATCCAGCGCCTGCACGACGGGAGCGATCCGCGCGGCGAATATGGCGCCGTCTCCCGTCAGTGCGACCTGCCGCGTGGTGCGGACGAAAAGCTGCACGCCGAGTTCGGCTTCGAGCGCGGCGATGGTCCGTGTGACCGAAGCGGGCGTCGTGTCGATCTCGCGGGCGACCTGAGCGAAATTCCGCTTTTCGGCGGCGAGGAGAAAGGTGCGGAGGGCCTTGAGCTCGTTCATGTTTGATTATTACGAAAACCGCAACGACATATCAATATCTTCATCAATTCTCGGCAACGGCAGACTTCGCTAGGTTCCGCGGCATTCTTGGAGCGCGGCGCCGCCGCGAGGGAGGCGGACGCGTGCTCAACGAGATCAAGGGTCGCGACGAGGACACTGCCCCTCTCGACGAGGCGCTGAAGCTGCCGGCCCGCTACGCGCCCCATCGCGCCCGGATCGAAGGGCCGCCCGCGCCGTTTGCCGGCTGAGCCCCCCGTCTTTCCCGCCGCCCTCTGCGCGCAATCGGGAGCTTCCGCGATGAGTCAGCTTCAGCCCTATCTCATCTCCCTCGCCGCCGGTCTCGGGATCGGCGCGGTCTACGGCCTTCTCGCGGTGCGCTCGCCGGCGCCGCCGATCATCGCCCTCATCGGACTGCTCGGCATGCTGGCGGGAGAGGCTGCCGTGCAATGGCTGAGGGGACATACCCACGTCGTGCAGTCCTGCCTGCACGAGAAATCCTTCGCGCTTCATCGCCCCGACGGGGCGGCGAAGGATGCCGACGCCGCCTGACGCGCCCGGCTCGTCTTGCCATCCCTCAACAGGAAACGCCCATGTCCAGCAAGCTCGAAGTGCTCACGCCCCAAAACAGCCAGCTCATCTTCATCGATCAGCAGCCGCAGATGGCTTTCGGCGTCCAGTCGATCGACCGCCAGGTGCTGAAGAACAATGTCGTCGGGCTCGCCAAGGCGGCCAAAATCTTCAACATCCCGACCGTGATCACTACGGTGGAGACCGAGAGCTTCTCCGGACACACCTATCCCGAGCTGCTCGCGGTGTTTCCCGAGGCGCCGCTCCTCGAGCGCACCTCGATGAACTCCTGGGACGACCTCAAGGTGCGCGAGGCGCTCGCCGCCAATGCCGCGCAGGGCCGCAAGAAGATCGTCGTCTCCGGCCTGTGGACCGAAGTGTGCAACACCACCTTCGCGCTCTCCTGCCTCAACGACACCGACTATGAGATCTACATGGTCTCCGACGCTTCCGGCGGCACGTCGGCCGACGCGCACAAATACGCCATGGACCGGATGATTCAGGTCGGCATCGTGCCCGTAACCTGGCAGCAGGTGCTGCTGGAATGGCAGCGCGACTGGGCCCGCCGCGGCACCTATGACGCCGTCACCGCCATCGTCAGGGACCATTCCGGCGCCTACGGGATGGGCGTCGATTACGCCTACACCATGGTCCACAAGGCCCCCGAGCGCGTGGCCCACGGGACGCGCCTCGCGCCGAAGCCGGCGGCGTGAACGACAGCGGGGGCCGGTGTTCGCGGCCCCCTTTTCCGCATCCGGTCGAGGAGACCGGTGCTCGAAGCGCCCTCGGCACTCTTTCACCTTCGATCTCGACAGTCCGCGGCCTGCCATCCGTTGCCGGACGGTTCCCACCATCGCACCGCGTCATCGCGGGGCCGGAAAAGAGCGGCACGTCATGAAGCCGAATCTACCTACCGTCCTTAGTTTCAACGCCGGCTATGTCGATACGGCGGGCTTCCTCGCGCTGCACGGGCTCTTCACCGCGCATGTGACCGGCAACTTCGTGATGATCGGCCAGGCGCTGGCGCATGGCAGCGAGAGCCTTGTCGCCAAGCTCCTGGCATTGCCGACCTTCTGCCTCGCGGTGGTGGTGCTGCAATATCTCTCCCTGCGCATCGCCGCGCCACCCGCGCGCGCATTGCGAGTCATGCTGCTCGCGAAGTTCCTGTTCCTGACCGCTGCGGCAGGCTGCGCCATCTACTACGGCGACTTCGCCGATCCCGACGGCCTGCCGCTGGTGCTGACCGGGATGCTGCTCGTCATCGCCATGGCCATCCAGAACGCCGCGCATCGCCTGCACCTGGCTTCCGCCCCGCCCTCGACGCTGATGACCGGCACCACGACGCAGATCATGCTCGACCTTGCCGGCCTCCTCTACGGCAAGACCCCGGACAAGCCCGAAGCGATCAAGGCACGCCTGATCCGGCTGAGCGTGCCGGTCCTGGCCTTCGCGCTCGGCTGCGGGCTTGCCGCTCTGCTTTTCGTCCTTCTGGGCATGTGGTGCTTCGCCCTGCCGGCCGTCCTTGCCGCCGGCGGCGTGTTCCTGCCGCTGCCAGAGAAAGCCCAAGGCTGATCCCCCGGTTCTCCCGGCCCTCCGGGGGACGAAGAAAGGACAGGGACATGTCTCGACTGACCCGTCGTCAAACCATCGCTGGAGCCGCGGCCGCGACGCTGCTGCCTTCGTTTCGTGCCCGCGCACAGGAAAACCCTATGCCGCCTAAGGACCTGATCATCGTCAATGCCCGAGTGACGACGCTCGACCGGCAGAACCCCGTCGCCGAGGCCATTGCGATCCGCGACGGCAAGTTCCTCGCGGTAGGCTCGGAGGCGGAAGCGCGGGCCGCCGCGCCGCAAGCCGACATCATCGACGTCAAGGGACGCCGCGTCATTCCCGGGCTGATCGACAGCCATACCCACGTCATCCGCGGGGGTCTCAACTACAATATGGAGCTGCGCTGGGACGGCGTGCCGAGCCTGTCCGAGGCGATGGCGATGCTCAAAGTCCAGGTCGACCGTACCCCGGCCCCGCAATGGGTGCGCGTGGTCGGCGGCTTCACCGAGCACCAGTTCGCCGAGAAGCGCCTGCCGACCCTCGACGAGCTAAACGCCGTGGCGCCCGATACCCCGGTCTTCATCCTGCATCTCTATGACCGCGCGCTGCTCAACGCCGCCGCGCTGCGGGTAGTCGGCTACACCAAGGACACGCCCAACCCGCCCGGCGGCGAGATCGTACGCGATGCGGCGGGCAATCCCACCGGGCTTCTGCTCGCCCAGCCCAACGCCACCATCCTCTATTCGACGCTGGCGAAGGGGCCGAAGCTGCCGGCCGACTACCAGGTCAACTCGACCCGCCACTTCATGCGCGAGATCAACGCACTCGGCGTGACCAGCGTGATCGACGCCGGCGGCGGCTTCCAGAACTATCCCGACGACTACGCGGTCGTCGAGAAACTGCATGCCGAAGGCCAGCTGACCGTCCGTATCAGTTACAACCTCTTCACCCAGAAGCCGAAGGAGGAACTGGCCGACTTCTCCTCCTGGGTGAAGCAGATCTCGCCCGGACAGGGCGACGACACCTATCGCCACAATGGCGCCGGCGAGATGCTGGTCTATTCCGCCGCCGACTTCGAGGATTTCCGCGTCGAGCGGCCGGACATGCCGGCGAACATGGAGGCCGATCTGGAACCCGTCGTCCGCCTGCTCGCCGAGAACCGCTGGCCGTGGCGGCTGCACGCCACCTATGACGAGACCATCGAACGCGCGCTGAACGTCTTCGAGAAGGTCAATCGCGATGTGCCGCTGTCCGGCATCAACTGGTTCTTTGACCATGCCGAGACCATCAGCGACCGCAATATCGACCGCATCGCGGCGCTGGGCGGCGGCATCGCCGTGCAGCACCGCATGGCCTATCAGGGCGAGTATTTCATCGAGCGCTACGGCGCCAAGGCGGCCGAGCGCACGCCGCCGATCAAGCGGATGATGGAAGCGGGCCTGCCGGTCGGCGCCGGCACCGATGCGACCCGCGTCGCCTCCTACAATCCGTGGGTGTCGCTCTCCTGGCTGGTGACCTCCTCCACCGTGGGCGGGCTGCGCCTTTACCCGCAGCACAACCGCCTCGACCGCGAGACGGCGCTCCGGCTCTGGACCGAGGCCAACACCTGGTTCTCAAACGAGCAGGGCAGGAAGGGACAGATCAAGGCCGGCCAGCTCGCCGATCTCGCCGTGCTGTCCGACGACTATTTCTCGGTGCCCGAGGCCGACATCGTGCATCTGCGCTCGGTGCTGACCGTGCTCGGCGGCAAGGTGATGCATGGTGACGGCGACTATGCCCCGCTCGCCCCGGCGCTGCCGGCGCCGATGCCCGACTGGTCGCCCGTCGCCACTTTCGGCGGCTACTACAAGACCAAGGAGGCGCGCGCCAAGCTGACCCTTCATTGCGGCTGCGCCAATGACTGCGCCGTGCACGGTCACGACCACGCCGCGGCGCTCGGCGCCAATGTCCCGACCGCCGACGCCCGCACCTTCTGGGGCGCGCTCGGCTGCGGCTGCTGGGCGGTGTGACCATGACGCCCCAGCCCATCTCGTCCCTGCTCGAGGCGCGCTGGTTCGCGCGCCTCGCCGCGGTCCTGCTGACGCTGCCCTACTGGACCAGCGGCCTCGCCAAGCTGTTCGACCTCGACGGCGCCTTCGCCGAGGCCGCGAATTTCGGGCTGAACCCGGCTTGGCTGGTGGTCGTCGCAACCATTCTCGTCCAGATCGGCGGCTCGGTGTTGGTGATCCTCGGCCGGCTTTCCTGGCTCGGCGCCGGGGCGCTCGGCGTCTTCACGGCAGTGGCGACGCTCATTGCCCACCCCTTCTGGCAGGTGGCGGACCCGATGCAGCGCTTCCATGAGCGCAACACCTTCCTCGAACATGTCGGATTGATCGGCGGCTTCATGCTGGCCGCAATCCTCAGCCACCGGAAGAGGCGAACATGACGTCCTCCCATCCCGCGCCGGACAGTTCGGCCGGACCGCTGAGCTTCCCGGTCTTCCGGGCGCTCTGGATCGCGACCATCGTCTCCAACATCGGCACATGGATGCACGACGTCGGTGCGGGGTGGCTGATGACGTCGCTGTCGCCGAGCCCATTGCTCGTCGCGCTGGTGCAGGCGGCGACCACCCTGCCGATGTTCCTGCTCGCCCTTCCGGCGGGCGCGCTGGCCGATATCGTCGACCGGCGCCGGCTGCTGCTGGCAGCCCAGATCTTGGGTCTCGTCGCGGCCGCGATACTGGCGGTGCTGACCTGGCAGGGCCTGACGACTCCCCATGTGCTGCTGGCGGCAACCTTCGTACTCGGCGTGTCCGCCGCCCTCAGCGCGCCCGTCTTCCAGGCGATCGTGCCGGAACTCGTCAGTCAGCCGGCCCTGCCGGACGCGGTCGCGCTCAACAGCCTCGGGATCAACATCTCCCGCGCCATCGGGCCGGCGCTCGGCGGGGTCATCGTCGCGATCGCGGGTTCGCCCGCCGTCTTCGCCCTCAACGCCCTCTCCGTCGTCGCCGTGCTCGGGGTCCTGTTCGCGTGGAAGCGTCCGGCGAACGTCCACAGCCTGCCGCCGGAGCACTTCTTCGGCGCGATGAGGGCCGGCTGTCGCTATGCGCGTCACTCCCCGGCGCTGCGTCTCGTGCTCATCCGCGCGGCGGGCTTCTTCCTGTTCAGCAGCGCCCTGTGGGCGATGCTGCCGCTGGTCGGCCGCCGAGGACTGGGCCTCGACGCGGCAGGATATGGCGCGCTGCTCGGCTGCATGGGTGCCGGCGCGGTCCTCGGCGCGATCCTGCTGAAGAAGCTGCGTAAGCGGATCGCCGCCAACACGCTCTCGATCGCCGCGACGCTGCTGTTCGCGCTGGCCACGCTCGCCCTCACGCTGGTGCCGAACGCCTGGCTCGCAGGCGCTGTCATGTTTGCCGCGGGCCTCGCCTGGATCGGCATGCTGACCTCCCTCAACGTCGCCGCCCAGATGGCTTCGCCCGGCTGGGTGAAGGCGCGCGCGCTCGCCGTCTATCTGCTGGTGTTCCAGGGCGCGATGACCGGCGGCAGCATCCTGTGGGGCTCGCTCGCCGCACGCACCAGCGTCGGCACCGCCCTTGCCGTCGCGGCCGTCGGGCAGGCGGCGGCTCTGATCCTCGCCGTCCTCTGGCGCCTCCCCAAGGATTCCACGACCGATCTGGCGCCCTCGCACCATTGGGCCGAGCCGGTGGTGTCGGTCCAGCCGGCCGACGATCGCGGCCCGGTGCTGATCGAGATCGAATACCGGGTCCCTCCCGAGAAGGCGGAGGAGTTCATCGCGGCCCTGAGGCGTTTCAGCTCCGTGCGGCAGCGCGACGGCGCCATCCGCTGGGACGTATGGGAGGACATCGCCGAACCCGGCCGGGTCGTCGAGTACTTCATCGTCGAGAGCTGGGTCGAGCATCAGCGTCAGCACGCCCGCGTGACCCATGCCGATGCGATCGACCAGAAGATGCTCCACGCCTTTCATGTGGGCGACCGGCCGCCAGTCGTGCGACACCTGCTCAGACCGCTCTGAGTCGGAGGATCGATCACCTCCCGAACAAAAGGTGCCGCCCATGATCTCGACGATGAAATCGCTGCAGCCCTATCTGCTCAGCCTGCTGCGCGTCGTATCCGCGCTCGTCCTCTTCAGCTACGGGACGCAGAAGATCCTGCGCTTTCCCTATGTCGACGGCGTTCCGCCGGTCGGCTCGCTCGCCTGGATCGCCGGCCTGTTCGAGCTGATCCTGGGCTTCCTGGTCCTGATCGGCTTCCAGACGCGCATCGCCGCCTTCGTGCTGTCCGGCGTGATGGCCTTCGCCTATTTCCTCCGGCATGCGCCGCAGGGCTTCTACCCCGCGCAGAATGGCGGCGTGGCGGCCATCCTGTTCTGCTTCGTCTTCCTCTATTTGTCCGCCGCCGGCGCCGGACCGTTCAGCATCGATGCCGCCCGTGACCGGGCTCCGGCCTAGGTTATGCGAGGGGCGGCTGGCAGAGGCGGTGCGAACGGGATGAGCGGCGGACCCGCCTCGTGCCGCCGACGAGGATGGCGGGTCAGTCGGCGCCGGCGGTATCGTCCGGACCCACCAGCCTGTAGCGGAAGTCGCAATGGCTGGCGCCGCCCATGATGGTCTGACTCCGCTCCAGCTCGATGCGCGGGTCGATGCCCTTGCAGAACACCGCATCGCGTTGGCAGGAGAGCAGATGGCCGATCTCGGCCAGCCCCATGTCGCGATACATCTCGGCGTACTGGCAGCGATGGACGTTGTAGTCGAGCGCCGTCGCGGACTGCTCGGTCACTTCGATCTCCAGCGCCCCGTTCATCGTCCACAGATGCAGGGTCGAGTAGAAGCCTTCGAGACCGGAATGTTCGCCGAGCTCGGCGCGGAACGAGGAAGCCTGCCGGATGGAGTTCTCCCGCACCGCCTTGCCGATCACCGACTTCGCCTCCTCCGGGCCGAAGCGCGCGACCAGTTCGTCATAGATCGGCTTGATGATCTCCGCCTCGATGCGGCGGCGCTCCAGAATGGACAGTGTCGTCATCTCTCGCCTCACGCCGCGCTCGTCACCCGGTCGCGGCCGGAGAGGGCGGCAGCCTCAGCCTTCAACCGCGTACGGTCAACCTTGTTGGTCTGGGCGAGCGGAATCTCCGGGACAGCGAAGACGTGGCGCGGGTGGAGATAGGGATCCGCCTGCGTGACGAACCACGCCTTCACCGCCTCCTCGTCGAGCGGAGCGCCGCCGCGCGCCACGACGAAGGCCGCCGGCACCTCGTGCTTCAGATCGTCCGGCACCGGTACGACGATCGCCTGCTCGATTGCCGGGTGCTGCTCGAGCACGCGTTCCACCTCGGCCGGGTAGATGTTGTGGCCGCCGGAGATGAACATGTCGTCGGCGCGGCCGATGAAATAATGGAAGCCGTCGGCGTCCTGCCGGATGATGTCCCGGCTGTCGTACCAGCCGTCCTTGAGAACGGCGGCGCTCGTCTCCGGGCGGTTGAGATAGCCCGTCATGGTCGCGGGCGTACGCATATGCAGCGTCCCCTCGCCCTCCCCGGTCACCGGCGAGCCGTCCGCCGCGACAAGGCGCACATTCTCCGGGATGAGGGGATAGCCGCAGGACAGGGGCGGTGTCGACCGGCCGTCGGGATGGCGGCCATAGACGGTAGGGCCGGCTTCGGTCGTGCCGTAGAAATTGGCGATCTCGGCATTGGGGAACAGGCGCCGCGCCTCCGCGACCAGATTGTCGCCATAGGGCGCCGAGCCGATGAAGAGGAAGCGCACGCGGGCGAACGCGCTCGGCACGTCGTCGCCGAGATGGCGGGCGAGCATGGCGATCATGGTCGGCACGCCGGAAACCCAGTCGCAGCGGAACGTGTCGATGGCGCGGGCGAAGCCGGCGGGAGTGAAGCCGGGCAGCACGACCACGCTGCCGCCGGTGTGGAAGGTGCGCTTGATGTTGAAGAGCGCGTTCATGTGGAACAGGGGCGCAGCGACGAGCACCCGGTAGGACGCGGGATCGGCGACGAGCTTCGCGCCTTCCTCGACAGCCCAGTACTGGCCCGCATGCGAGAGCGGGACCCCCTTGGGAGTACCGGTAGAACCTGAGGTGTAGAGGATCTGCGCGATGTCGTCCTCGCCGACCGATACCGGATCGAGCGGCCCCTCGTCCTGCAGGGACTGCCATGCCGCGCTGCCGATCACAACGACGTTGTCGCGCCGGCCGTGGCGTTCCGCATCGTCGGTCAGCACGAGGTCGATGGCGGCGTCGCGCAGCAGGAAGTCGATCGCCGCATCGCTGGCTCGCCAGTTGAAGGGAACGACGGTGCCGCCCGCGCGCATGGCCGCGAAATAGATCGCCACATAGTCGGCGCTGTTGCGCGCCAGCACCGCCACGCGGAACGGCGCTCCGCCGAAGCGGGCCTTCAGGCTGCGGCCGAGCGCATTCACCCGGGCATTGAGCTCGCCATAGGTGAAGGTCCGCACCCCGGCATCCATCGACTCGATGAGTGCGAGATCGCCGGCTTTCCCGCCGAAAAGGACATCGGAGAGATTGTTCGCCATCAAGATTTTTCCCGATTTTTCCCGTTGCCGTCCGCTGCGCCGGCGCGGCTGGGGATGGATGCTGCGCCGCACAACGAGATCGATTGACAGGATACGGGACATCAAAATAATGTCTATATATTTACTAGATTATGGAGTTGAAAATGACGTTCCGCCGCGCCGCAGCCGGCATCGCCCTGGCGCTGGGCCTGATCGTGACCGGCGCTTCCGCGCATGCGGCCGAGCCGATCAAGATCGGCTTCTTCGCGCCATTGACCGGAAATCTCGCCAATTTCGGCGAACGCTTCCGCGAGTCGGTGCAGCTCTATGAGGAGCAGCTGAACGCGGCAGGCGGCATCGATGGCCGCAAGGTCGAGATCATCTACGAGGATGACCGTAACTCCCCGAAGGAGGCGGCGAGCATCGCCCAGAAGTTCGCCAATACGCCGGGCCTCGTCTTCGTGGTCGGCTCCTTCAGCACCACCGCGTCGCTGGCGGCAGCCCCGATCCTGACCGAGGCGAAGATCCCGCAGGTCAGCCCCTCATCCTCGCACCCGGACTTCCCGAAGTTCAGCCCCTACCAGTTCCGCCAGAACACCCGGCAGGACAAGCTCGCCCCGCTCCACGCCGAGTTGGTGGTGGACAAGCTGAAGGGCAAGAAGATCGCCATTCCGTTCTTCCAGGACGACTGGGGCCAGACCACCGCCAACCTCACCAAGGCCGCCATCGAGCAGCGCGGCGGCGAGGTCGTGCTGATCGAACCGATCGCGCCCAACGCCCGCGACTTCCGCCCGCTGGTGAGCAAGATCAAGTCGCTCAACCCCGACGTCATCTTCCTGCCGGTGCACTATCAGGAGGCGTCCGCCTTCGTGCAGCAGCTGCGCCAGGCGGGCGTGACCACGCCCATCGGCTCGCCCGATCCGCTGAGCAACCCCAAGTTCGTCGAGCTGGCCGGCAAGGACGCCGAGGGCATCCTGCTCTACACCTCGTTCTTCGCCGACGATCCCAAGGTGAAGCCCTATGTCGACGCCTACAAGGCGAAGTACAACCGCCTTCCCGACCAGTATTCCGCGCTCGCCTACGACTCCATCGCCGTCGGCGTGAACGCCATCCGCACGGTACTGCAGTCCGAAAAGCCGCTGACCGGCGAGAACGTGCGCGACGCCATCGCCACGGCGCCCGCCTATGAGGGCCTGACCGGCACCACCAAGTACGATGACGAGCGCGAGGTGAACAAGAAGAGCACCTTCATCATCATCAAGAACGGCGCCTACGTCCTCTACTGACGCCCAACCTGATGCGGACGTCGCCCTCCGGAACATGGAGGGCGACGTCCTTTCCTTTCGCGCCATTCGTGCCCATTCAAGGCTGCCTCTCCCATGGAGCTGTTTCTCAGCCAGATCCTCAACGGTCTGGCCATCGGCCAAGTCTATGCGCTGATCGCGCTCGGCTTCAGCCTGGTCTTCGGCGTCGCCAACATCATCAACTTCGCGCAGGGCGCGCTGTTCATGCTGGGCGCCTTCATCGCCTATTCCGCCATTGCGTGGTTCGGGCTGCCCCTGGTGCCGGCGGCCGCCGTCTCGGTCGTCATCGTCGCGATCCTCGGCCTGCTGCTGGAGCGCATCGCCCTGCGTCCGCTGATCGGCGCGCCCTATGTGGCGCCGTTCCTCTCGACGCTGGCGATCAGCACCATCATCGACCAGTCGGCGGAGATCGTCTGGTCGCCGGAGAGCCAACCCTTCCCAGCCTCGATTTCCAGCACGACCTTCTTCATCGGCAACGCCTACATCACCGTCACCGATCTCGTGATCTTCGGCTTCGGCGCGGCGGCCACAGTGGCGCTGACGCTGTTCGTCTCCTTCACCTGGACGGGCCGGGCCCTGCGCGCCACGGCACAGGACGCCTCCGCCGCCGCGCAGCTCGGCATCCGCACCGACGTGATGCGCCAGATCGCCTTCGGCCTCGCCGGCGCGCTCGGGGCGCTCAGCGGCATCCTCGTCGCGCTGTATTTCCAGAGCGTCTTCCCGCAGATGGGCATCCCCTTCGGGCTGAAGGGCTTCGCCGCCGCCCTGCTCGGCGGCCTCGCCAGCATTCCCGGCGCGGTGGTCGGCGGCCTGCTGCTCGGCATCGGCGAGACGCTGGCGAGCGCCTATGTCGGGGACAGCTACCGCGACGCCATCGCCTTCACCCTGCTCCTGCTGATGCTGCTGGTGCGCCCGAACGGCCTGCTCGGCGGCGGGCGGCTGGACGCGCTCGGCGGCGCAGCCGCGGCGGCCGGCGCCATGCCGACGACGAGCCTGCTCGCCTCCTCCTCCAGCCAGCAATCGGCGCTGCGGGCCTACTACCTGCCGCCCTGGGGCTTCCTCGCGGTCGGCGCGGCCTTCACGCTGGTCCCGCTCGTCGTCTCCAGCACCTATGTGCTGCAGGCGCTGATCTACGGCTTCATCTTCGCCCTGCTTTCGGCGAGCACCAGCCTCGTATCCGGCTCGGTCGGCATCCTGTCCATCGGGCAGGCCGCCTTCTTCGGCGTCGGTGCCTATGCGGTCGGCGTGTTCGCCCGGCCTTACGGGCTCCCGGCGGATGCGACGCTCGTCATCGCCATCGGCCTCACCGCCCTCGTCGCGGTCGGCGCCGCCATACCGCTGCTCAAGCTCACCGGCCACACGGCGGCGCTGGGCACGCTCGCCATCGGCCAGATCGGCTTCCTCGTCTTCCTCAACTGGGTGTCGGTGACGCGCGGCCCGATGGGCATCCTCAACATCCCGCACCCCGTGCTGGAACTGCTCGGCGGCCTGCGCTTCGCCACGACGGAACAGAAATACTGGCTGGTGCTCGGCTTCGTCGCCGTCGCCCTGGTGATCGCCGAGCGCTACGTCTCCTCGCCCATCGGGCGGGTCTGGCGGGCGATCCGCGAGGACCGGCTGGCGGCGCTGGCGGCCGGCCTGCCGGTGCGGCGCTACATCCTGCTGGCCTTCGCTGTCTCCGGCGCCCTGGCGGGCCTCGCCGGCGGGCTGTTCGCCTATGTCCAGCAGGTCGTCAGCCCGGAGAGCTTCACGGTCGAGACCTCGATCCTCGTCCTCACCATGGCGGTGCTGGGCGGGCTCGGCAATCTCACTGGCGCCGCCCTGGCCGGCTTCGCCCTCGCCATCCTGCCGGAGTTCCTGCGCGGCTTCGCGGAGTGGCGGATGATCGTCTACGGCCTGCTGCTGCTCGTCGCGCTGCGCGTGCGGCCGCAGGGCCTGCTGGGAGCACGCTGATGACCGGCGAAGCCATTGTCGTCGATAACGTCTCGCGTGTGTTCGGCGGCCTCAAGGCCGTCGACGGCGCGAGCCTGAA
Organism: Xanthobacteraceae bacterium; assembly: GCA_029239875.1. Lineage (GTDB taxonomy): Bacteria > Pseudomonadota > Alphaproteobacteria > Rhizobiales > Xanthobacteraceae > Ancylobacter. The sequence goes on from JARBUD010000018.1 coordinate 79,353, forward strand.
GCTGGCCCGCGGCGAGACCGTGGCCATCGTCGGCCCCAACGGCGCCGGCAAGTCGACGCTGATCCAGCTCATCAGCGGCGTGGAGCGGGCCGACAGCGGCACGATCCATGTCGACGAGGTGCGCACCGACCATCTGCCGCCGGACCGCATCGCGCGGCTCGGCGTCGGGCGCAGCTTCCAGACCTCGCGCGTCTTCCCGGCGCTCACGGTCTGGGACAGCGTGCTCGTCGGGGTGCAGGCGGGGCTCATCGAGACCCGCTCCGGCCGGCTGATCGATCCGGTGACGGAAAGCGCCGGCGCCCTGCTCGGCCTGCCTTTCTGGCAGCGGCGCGTGGCGGCGCAGGAAGCGGCGGCGGAAGCCGCGCTGAAGCTGTTCGGCGACCGGCTCTGGCCGCGCCGGGACCAGCCCGCCCTCGGCCTCTCCTACGCCAATCGCCGCCGGCTCGAGATCGCCCGCCTGCTGGCGGCCGAGCCGCGCTACCTGCTGCTCGACGAGCCAAGCGCGGGCATGAACCCGACCGAGACCGAGGAACTCACCCACCTCATCCTCGACCTGCGCCGCACTCACCCGGACATGGGCATCCTGGTGATCGAGCACAAACTCTCCATGGTCCGGCGGATCGCCGACCGGGTGGTGGTGCTCAATCAGGGCCGCGTGCTGATCGAGGACAGGCCCGACCACGCCCTCGACCACCCGGAAGTCGTCGAGGCCTATCTCGGCCGCGCCCGGTCGGGCGCCAATTTCCAGGATGCGCATCATGGCTGAAACCGATCCCCGCATCGTCGTCGACGGCATCGACGTCCATTACGGCGCGGCGCAGGCCCTGTTCGGCGTCAGCCTGACGGTCGGCGCGCGGGAAGTGGTGGCGGTGCTCGGCGGCAACGCTTCGGGCAAGTCCACCACGATCAAGTCGGTGCTCGGGCTGGTCCGCCCCTCCAGGGGTACGATCACGCTCGACGGCGCCCCCGTGAACGGGCAGCGTCCCGACGCCATCATCGCCCGTGGCGTCGCCAGCGTCCCGGAGGGCCGGCGCGCCTTCCCGGAAATGTCGGTCTACGAGAACCTGCTGCTCGGCGCCTATCCGCGCCGGCACGAGGCGCGCGAGATCGCCGGCGACCTCGAACGGGTCTACGAGGCGTTCCCGCGCCTCAAGGAGCGCCGCTCGCAGCTCGCCGGCACCATGTCCGGCGGCGAGCAGCAGATGCTGGCGCTGGCCCGCGCCTGGCTGCGCCGTCCGACCCTCGTGTGCATCGACGAGCCCTCCATGGGCCTGTCGCCGCGCTTCGTCGACCAGGTATACGAGGTGCTTCAGGGCTGGAAGGCGCAGGGCATCACCATCCTGCTGGTGGAGCAGAACGCGCGCATGGCGCTGGAGCTCGCCGACCGCGCCTATGTGCTCCAGCACGGACGGGTGGCGGTTTCCGGCACCGCCTCCGACCTCGCCTCCGACCCGCAGGTCCGCAAGGCCTATCTCGGCGCCGCCTGAGCGCCGCTCCACGACCGCCGGCCGGTGCCGTCGCGCGCTCCGGCCGGTCCTCCTGCCATTGAAGGGCCGATGAACAGAGCCCGAGCTTGGGAAACACGACGCATGAAAGCCGTCATCTTCGAAGAACACGGTCCCGTCTCGAACCTGAAGGTCGCCGACCTGCCGCGCCCCGAGCCCGCCCAGGGGCAGGCGCTCGTGCGCGTGCGCGCCGTGGCGCTCAACGGCTTCGACCCGATGATCCTCGCCCGGATTCCGGGCATCAACACCCCGCTGCCGATGATCCCGGGCGGCGACATCGCCGGCGAGGTCGTCGCCTACGGGCCGGACACCGCCATCGCGGGCATTCCGGTCGGCACCCGCGTGCTGGTCGATCCGCTGGTCGGCAATACCGGCGTCTTCGGCGAGACGGTGCGGGGCGGCGCCTGCGAGTTCGTCGCCGTGCCCGCCGTCAATCTGGTGCCGCTGCCGGACGCGGTGTCCTTCGAGCATGCCGCCGCCCTGCCCATCGCCTACGGCACCGCCTACCGGATGATCTGCGAGCGCGGGAAGATCGCGGCGGGCGAGAAGGTGCTGGTGCTCGGCGCCACCGGCGGCGTCGGCGTGTGCAGCGTGCAGCTCGCCAAGCTGGCGGGAGCGGAGGTCGCCGCCGCCACCTCCTCCGCAGCCAAGGCCGAGCAGTTGCGCGCCATCGGCGTCGATCACGTCATCAACACTTCGGAAGCCGACTTCGTGAAGGCGACACAGGCGCTCTGGGGCAAGCCGCGCGTCTTCGACGAGGGCGGCGGCGCGGATGTGGTGGTGAACTTCGTCGGCGGCGACGACTGGCCGCGCGCCCTGCGCTGCATTCGCCGCGGCGGGCGCGTGCTAACCTGCGGCGCCACCAACGGCTATGACCCCAAGACCGACATCCGCTTCATCTGGTCGTTCGAGATCAGCATCGTCGGCTCCAACTGCTGGTCGCGCGGCGATCTCGTCGATCTGCTGGACCTGGTGGCGCAGGGCCGGCTGAAGCCGCAGATTTCCTCCGTCCGTCCGCTGGAGGAACTGCCGGTCTCGCTGCAGGAGCTGATCGACCGCAAGGTCTTCGGCAAGGCGGTCCTGCGCGTCGCCTGACGCGCCTTCACATCCCATTCGACGGAAAATCCCCGATGAGCTCTGCTCCCTCTCCCGAAAAGCTGCTGAACGACGCGATCGACAGCTCCCCCTTCATCACCTTCTCCGGCCTCAAGGTCGTCTCCATCGACGTGGAGGCCGGCGAGGTCGTCGTCACCATGCCCTCCCGCCCCGAATTCCTGCGGGCGGGCGACGACGACATGTTCCATGGCGGCCCCATCGCCTCGCTGATCGATACGGCCGGCGACTTCGCCATCGCGATCGGCGTCGGCGGCGTAGTGCCGACCATCAACTTCCGCGTCGACTATCTGCGCCCCGCACGCGGCACCGAGCTGAAGGCGGTGGCGAAGGTACGCAAGGCGGGCCGCACGGTCGGCCTCGCCGATGTCGACGTCTACGATGCGGCCGGCAGGCTCTGCGCGGTGGGACGCGGCTGCTACAGCGGCGTCAAGGGCTGACGAGCGGCGAGCGCTGCGAATCGACCGCGGTGGTCGGCTCGGCACCACTGGCGGTCGCCCCTTCAGCACGCCACGGCGACGGACCGTCCGGTTCCCTGGTGGAGGATCGGCGAGATGCGGCTCGGGATTGGCGAAATCGACCGAGAGCTGCGCGATCCGCCGCCTTCGCGAAGGCGGCCACCGGCCAGAATGGCCGCAGAAGCCGGATGGCGGTGCCGGTGAGGCCGTCTGCGCGCAATGTCGCAACTCCGTTCGTCTGGCGGA
>JARBUD010000053.1 GCA_029239875.1 Xanthobacteraceae bacterium
GCCTGGAAGGCCTATATGCGGCGCGCCACCAACACCATCAACTATTCGCGCCAGCTGCCGCTGGCTCAGGGCGTGTCCTTCGACATCGACTGATCCGGCGACCAATAGGTCACCACCTCGTCGAGCGCCGGCCGCGGGCGGTCCTCGCTCTCCCGCACCGGCCGGCCGATATGGATGAAGCCGGCGACCTTCTCCGCCAGCGTCAGGCCGATGAGGGCGGTTGCCTCCGCATCCCGCCCCGGCCATTTCAGCAGCCATTGCGTGGCGAAGCCAAGCGCCGACGCCGCGACGGTCAGCCCCATGCCGGCAGCGCCGGCCGAGAGCACCTGGTTCCACTCCGGCACCTTGGCCGCGGGATCGGGCCGGCTGACCAGCACAACCGTCACCGGCGCGCGCAGCAGATAGAGCGTCCACATGTCGGCCTTGGCGGCCGGCAGGCCGGGATTCTGCCGTGCATAAAGCGCGTCGAGCCTCTCGCCCAGCGCGCGGCGCGCTTCGCCCTCCACGACGATGAAGCGCCACGGCACCAGCCTTCCATGGTCCGGCACGCGGGCGGCGAGGCGCAGCATTCGCTCCATCTCGTCCGGCGTCGGGCCGGGCTCGACCAGCCCGCGCAGCGGCGCCGAGCGCCGCGCCTCCAGCCGCGCCAGCATTTCGTCGGCCGGTGCGATGTCGAGCGGGGCGGCGTCTTCGAGGTCGGGCGGCGGCGGGTGGCTATGGGCATGGTGGTTCATGGCGGCGTTCCGCGTCGATCCGGGGGCTGATCCATCATAGGACGCAATCGGCGCCGTCCGGCACCCCTTCTGCGGCCCTCATCCTGAGGTGCGAGCGCAGCGAGCCTCGAAGGATGGTCGCGTGAGTGCACCTGGACGAGCATCCTTCGAGGCCCGGCTGACGCCGGGCGCCTCAGGATGAGGTTCATCTGGCTGGCAGAAGGCGCGGATGCCGAACCTTGCCGCCGCAACCGCCCGCGCTAGTTACCGCCGCGCCCGTTGTGGAGCGCTACATGAGCTTCTTCATCCGCGTCGTCTTCGCCGTCGCCGCCTGCGCCCTGATGGGCGTAGCGGCGATCCTCCTGGTCTACGCGCCCTATGTGGTGATCCGCGACAGCCTGGCGGGGCAGGCGTTGCTCGAATCGCTGCTCGGCGTGGTCGGCTATCTCATCGTCGCCATCGCGCTGTTCGACGTGGCCAAATACTTCTTCGAGGAAGAGGTGCCGGCCGGCCGCGAGAAGCGCACCGCCGCCGACGCGCGGCGCGGCCTCACCAAGTTCATCTCCACCATCATCATCGCCATCTTCCTGGAATCGCTGGTGCTGGTGTTCGAGACCGCGCGCAATCAGATATCCGACGTCATCTATGCCGCGCTGCTGCTGGTTGCCGGCTGCCTCACACTGGTCTCGCTCGGCCTGTTCCAGCGGCTCAGCGCCTCGGTCGAGCAGACGGTCGGACCGGAGCCGGAAGCCAGGGAACACGGGAAGGGTGAGGCGGAGGGCGCGCGTGGCCTTGCATCGCGCCCGGCAAATGGCTAGACAGTCGGCGCCTCGCGGCGTCGGAGCGTAGCGCAGTCCGGTTAGCGCACTAGTCTGGGGGACTAGGGGTCGTGGGTTCGAATCCCGCCGCTCCGACCATCATCTCACTGAACCGTGGGCCTCGAGACACCACTGAGGTGGCTGGTTCAGCCTACCGGACATTTCGTACCTGAATCTCCGGAACGGCTACAAAACATCTCGAATTGTTCGCCGTAGAGGCCGGGTGGCAGAGCGGAAAGCGACCGCGTCGTCCTACACGTGCGGAAAAGCCTTCAACAAAGCGAGGATCGGCCGGACAAGTCGCGGAGCTAGGCTGCGGGCCGAGGGCCGTGCCTGATGACGTTCACGGAAATCCGCTCGATGGACACGAGAGAAATCCAGCCGGGCTGTCCGTGCGATGGCGTGAATCGGAAATATGGCGGAAGGCATTGACGCCGTTATGGCCGCGCCACCATGCTGCTCCGGCGGGGGGCATTCAGAATGACGTGGCGGGCGGTAGCGCGCGAGCGGGTCAGGCGCAGAAACATATACATCGACGCCTTGCGGGGGTTATCGATTTTTGTCGTTCTGCTGACCCACGCCGTTGTGTCCCCCAATTTGCTCTTCTTCCTTCCGCAGGACGTCGCGATAACCTTTGCGGTTAACGGGGGGTTCGGCGTCACTATCTTCTTCGTGGTGTCCGGCTTCCTCATTACGTCCCATTCGTTGAGCCGCTGGGAGGAGCCGATGGCGATATCGCCGGCGGATTTCTACGTCCTGCGCGTGGCGCGGATATTCCCGTTGCTCCTGCTGTTCCTGGGCATATGTAGCGTCTTGTTCTTTTTGCGCGTGCCCGGATTTGTCCCCGAGGACGAAGGCCTATTCTACCGCGCGGTGTCTGCCGCGCTGACCTTCCAGTACAATAATTTCTACCTCACCGCTGGCAACGTCCCAGGCCTTTATCCCATGACGCCGCTATGGTCTCTCGCCATCGAGGAGATGTTCTACCTCGTCTTTCCGCTCGCCATGCTGGCACTGAAATGGCGCTCCCTTATTGCCATCGCCCTGATCATCCTCATCGTCCAGGGACCGGCTGCGCGCGAAACGGGTACGTTCTACGGCTTCTGGGGATGTGCGGATGCGCTGGCGCTGGGGTGCGGCGCCGGCATGCTTGTCAACTTCTACGACAGGCAGGAACGGCCGGCCTGGACAGCTTGGGCGGCCTACAGCGCCATGCTGGCCGGCTTGGCGGTGATCCTCGGGGTGATGACCACGGTCCGCATCCAGACCGCCATGTATCTCGCGCCCTCCGTGGTGGCCTTTGGAGCGGCGATATTCCTCATTGGCGCCTATTTCGCTGCGGAGGAGCCTGGCTGGGATTTTCCGAAGGTGACGCTTCCCCAAGTTCGCCCGGTTCATCTCCCGCTCGTTCCTCTCGCGGCGATGGGGGCGCTCAGCTACGAGCTGTACCTCTTTCATTGGGTCTATGCGCAGCTTGTCCTGCCGCATGTCTTTTGGCCCAAGGCTCCGATCGCATCTTCCCTCATCACGGTCGCGCTGCTTGGCGGCTTCGCGCTTCTGCTCAGCCGTACCTTCTCGGAACCGCTGAACAAGAGGATCCGCGAGCGCTTTCTGCACTCATCGGGTGCCGAACAGCCTTCGGCACCATCACTCCCGGTCCACGATGACGACGCCGGCAATGTCATCGCTCTGTCGGTGGAGCCGGCACATCCCTCCGCCGCGCCTCATAAACCCCTGGCCATCGGCGGGTGAGTGAACAAAAGGTCTTCCACGCGGGACGGCGACGATATGCGTCTTAACACCGTGGAAACCATGAAGGTGCCTAATGGGCACCATGACGGAAGCGAGCGGCACTCCCGAGCATGATGTGGCGCCAGAGGCGGCGGCAGGCGGCGTGCGCCCGCTGACCCTCGCGCTGCGCCGGCATCTGCTGGTGCCGGCCCTTGCCGGGCTCGTCGCCGGCGGTGTGATGGGGCAGCTCGCCGAGCCGCGCTATCCGGCGCAGGCGCGGCTGTGGGCCGACAGCCGGTCCTTCGGCGGTCGCGACAGCGTGCAGGTGCTCACCTCCCGCGACTTCGCCCGCCAGGTCATAGAGACGCGCAAGCTCGCCGTCCGGCTGTCCGCGCCGCTCGGCGGATTCGCCAATGCCGTGTCGGGCGCGGCCCTGCGCGTCGCCGGCTTCGCCATTCCGGCGCCCGAGCCCTCACTCGGTTCACGCGACACGCTCGCCTTGCGCAGCGTCGAGCGCGGCCTGTCGGTGCGCGAGGCGGGCGGCGGGCAGATCGCCATCGACTTCGTCTCGCCGGACCCCAAGCTTTCGGCCGACGTCGCCAACGCCTTTGCGCAGACCTATCTGGAGCTGCGCCAGAGCCGCCCCTTCAGCATGGAGCCGAAGGCGCCGCCGGCGAACGAGCCGACCGCGCGCATCGTCGCCTCCGCCGCGCCGGCCCCCGCGCCGCGCTGGCCGACCCCGATCATCTCCTCCCTCGCCGCCGGCATCGGCACCTTCCTGCTCGCGTTGGGCTTCCAGACGCTGGCCCGCCGCCGGGCCCGCGCGGCCGGTAGCGAGAGCGGCGCCGTGCCGCTGCCGGAGATGGCGCGCGCGGGCGCCCAGCATCTGCCCTGGATCGGCGCCACCAGCGAGGAACATGTCGACGAGCAGGGCGTGGCGCTGTTCCGCCGCGCGTCACGCGAGCGCGACCTCGCCGACCTGTCGCGGCTGATCGAATTGCGCGGCACCGATGCGCGGCTGGTCGTGGTCACCGGCCCTTCGGCGGATGAGGGCATCGGCCGCTGCGCCGTCGCGCTCGGCCGCTCGCTGGCGGCTCATGCCGAACGCCGGGCGGTGATCGTCTGCCTCGACGTCGCCACGCCGGCGCTCGACGGGCTGACCGCCGATCCGCGCGCGCCGGGCCTGACCGACCTGCTGTTCGGCGTCGCCAGCTTCTCCGATGCGATCCATCGTGAGAGCTCCTCGCGCTGCCACGTCATCCCGCCCGGCCGCGGCGCGCGCGAGGCGGATGGGCTCGTTGCCGCCGACCGGCTGCCGCTGATCCTCACCGCGCTGAAGCAGACCTATGACCATGTGGTCGTCGCCGCGCCGCCGCTGGGCGGGACGGAAGGCGCCGGCCGCATCGCCGCGCTCGGCCCGACGACGATCCTCGTCACCCAGCCGGGCGGCCTCGCCACCGACGCGGTGCAGGCCTTCGACGCACTGGCGGCGCAGGGCTTCGGCGACATCGCCATGGTGACCTTCGCGCCGGAAGCCGCCGGCGCCCTGCCGCACGCGGCCTGAAGCCTCAGAGCGTATCGGTCCGCCGGTCGTGCTTCTGCATCCAGCGGATGACGATGCCGGCCGGAAAGACCCAGCCGATGCCCAGCACCACATAGGCGAAGAACTGCCACACGGCGGGCAGGGTGGTGACGCGCCCCTGCGCCAGCGCCATGGCACCGAGCGCCCACACCACCACCAGCGCCACCATCAGTACCGTGCCGACGAATTTCCGCACGCGCGGGGAGAGGCCGGGGCGTGGGGCGGTCATGGGCAAGCTCCGCTGGGACAGTCCACTGGACAGGTGCGGCGCGCGGGACAAAGAGTCCCGTTGCGCGCCGGCGCCCGCCTCTATATCGCTCGCGGCGCCGGGGCGGAAGCCGCCGGCGCGGGACGGATGCTGAGGGGCTGGCATCCGTCGGTGCAGGGAGCGCGTGAATGGCCCTCGATCATCTCGCCGTGCCGGCAGCCGGCGCGGGCGTCGCACAGAAGAGCGCCGACCGGCTGAAGCCGGTGCGGATCTGGCTCTACGCCGTCGCGGCGCTGATCGTCCTGATGGTGGTGGTCGGCGGCGCGACGCGGCTGACCGAATCCGGTCTTTCCATCACCGAGTGGAAGCCGGTGACCGGCACGCTTCCGCCCCTGAGCGAACAGGCCTGGCAGGCCGAATTCGATAAGTACCGGCAGATCCCGCAATACCAGCAGATCAACCGGGGCATGAGCCTCGCCGAGTTCAAGTACATCTTCTGGTGGGAGTGGGGCCACCGGCTGCTCGGACGCCTGATCGGCTTCGTGTTCCTGCTGCCCTTCCTGTTCTTCCTCTGGCGCGGCCTGGTCGACCGCGCGCTCGGCTGGAAGCTCGGCGGGCTGTTCGTACTCGGCGGCATGCAAGGGGCGGTCGGCTGGTGGATGGTCGCGTCCGGCCTCGTCAACCGGGTGGATGTCAGCCAGTACCGGCTGGCCACCCATCTCACGCTCGCCTGCATCATCCTTGCGGCGACGATGGCGGTCGCCGCGTCCCTGAAGCCCGTGCCGGCCGCGCGCCCGGCGCCCGACTGGCTGCGCGGCTATGCAAGGCTGCTGTTCGCCGTCGTGCTGATCCAGATCTTCCTCGGCGGCCTGGTGGCCGGGCTCGATGCCGGCCTGACCTACACGACGTGGCCGCTGATGGACGGGCACCTGGTGCCGCCGGTGGAAAATCTTCTTGTCCAGCAGCCGGCTTGGCGGAATTTCTTCGAGAACGTTCTCACCGTACAGTTCAACCACCGCATCGTCGCCTATGTGCTGCTGGCGCTCGCGCTCGGGCACTATCTGAGCGCGCGGCACGTCGGCGGGGCGGCGAGACGGCGGGCGCTGCTGATCCTCGGCTTGGTGATGGCGCAGGCTTTCCTCGGTGTCATGACGCTGATCCACCAGGTGCCGATCGACATCGCGCTGGCCCACCAGTTCGGCGCGACCCTCGTGCTGATCGCCGCGACGGTGCATCTGGTGCGGCTGCGGCAGGGAGCGTGAAGGGTCCGCGAGGCCCGGCTACGTCCAGATCAACCTCATCCTGAGGTGCCCGGCCGAAGGCCGCGCCTCGAAGGATGTTCGTCCGGGTGTGCTTAAACGGCCATCCTTCGAGACTCGCTGCGCTCGCACCTCAGGATGAGGTTGCATTGAATACTCGCGGCGTCATCCCGGCCGGAGCGAAGCGAAGAGCCGGGATCGCTCTCCGATCGGCTCGCGATCCCGGATACGGCCTCACGGCCGTTCCGGGATGACGAGTTCAGGGAATGGAGACGCAGAGACGCGCCTCCGCCCCACCTTACTCCGCCGCGCTGCGCGGCTTCAGCGGGCGGCGGGCCAGCACCTCGGCGAGGAAGCGGCCGGTGTGGCTGCGCTTCTCCTTGGCGATCGCCTCCGGCGGGCCGAATGCTACGATCTCGCCGCCGCCATCGCCGCCTTCCGGGCCGAGGTCGATCACCCAGTCGGCGGTCTTGATGACCTCGAGATTGTGCTCGATCACCACCACCGTGTTGCCCTGCTCGACCAGTTCGTGCAGCACTTCCAGCAGCTTGGCGACGTCGTGGAAGTGGAGACCCGTGGTCGGCTCGTCGAGGATGTAGAGCGTGCGGCCGGTGGCGCGGCGCGACAGCTCCTTGGAGAGCTTCACCCGCTGCGCCTCGCCGCCCGACAGGGTGTTGGCCTGCTGGCCGACATGGATGTAGCCGAGACCGACGCGCGAGAGCGTCTCCAGCTTCTCGCGCACCGCCGGCACCGCCTTGAAGAAGTCCTTGCCCTCGTCGACCGTCATGTCGAGCACGTCGGCGATGGACTTGTTCTTGAAGGTGACCTCCAGCGTCTCGCGGTTGTAGCGCTTGCCCTTGCAGACGTCGCAGGTGACGTAGACGTCGGGCAGGAAGTGCATCTCGATCTTGATGACGCCGTCGCCCTGGCACGCCTCGCAGCGCCCGCCCTTGACGTTGAACGAGAAGCGCCCCGGCCCGTAGCCGCGCGCCTTCGCCTCCGGCAGGCCGGAGAACCATTCGCGGATCGGCGTGAAGGCGCCAGTATAGGTCGCCGGGTTCGAGCGCGGCGTGCGGCCGATCGGCGACTGGTCGATGTCGATGACCTTGTCCAGATGCTCCAGCCCCTCCAGTCCGTCATGCGCCAGCGGCGGCTCGGAAGCGCCGTTGAGCCGGCGCGCCACCGCCTTGTAGAGCGTGTCGACCAGCAGGGTCGACTTGCCGCCGCCGGACACGCCGGTGACTGCGGTGAACAGGCCGAGCGGAATCTCCGCCGTCACGTTCTTCAGATTGTTGGCGCGCGCATTGACCACGCGCAGCAGCCGCTTGCGGTCCGGCTTCCGGCGCCTGGGCACCGGCACGGTGAGCTCGCCGGTGAGATACTTGCCAGTCATCGAGTTCGGATTGGCGAGGATGTCCTGCGGCGTGCCCTGGGCGACAATGCGTCCGCCATGCACGCCGGCGCCGGGGCCGACATCGACCACGTAATCGGCGGAGAGGATGGCGTCCTCGTCATGCTCGACGACGATCACGGTGTTGCCGAGGTCGCGCAGCCGCCGGAGCGTGCCGAGCAGCCGCTCATTGTCGCGCTGGTGCAGGCCGATGGAAGGTTCGTCCAGCACATAGAGCACGCCGGTCAGGCCGGAGCCGATCTGCGAGGCGAGGCGGATGCGCTGGCTCTCGCCGCCCGACAGCGTGCCGGAGGCGCGCGCCAAAGTGAGATAGTCGAGGCCGACGTCGAGCAGGAAGGCGAGGCGCTCGCGAATCTCCTTAAGGATGCGGATCGCGATCTCGTTCTGCTTGTCGGTGAGCTGGCCCGGCAGGTCGGCGAACCAGTCCAGCGCGCCGCGCACGGAGAGCTGCGCGGCCTCGCCGATGTGGCGACCGGCGATCTTCACCGCGAGCGCCTCGGGCTTGAGGCGGTAGCCGTGGCAGGCGGCGCAGGGCACGGCGGAGAAATACTTGCCGATCTCCTCGCGCGCCCAGTCGCTTTCGGTCTCGCGCCAGCGCCGCTCCAGATTGGTAACGATGCCCTCGAAGGTCTTCGAGGTCTCGTAGGCGCGCATGCCGTCGTCATAGACGAAGCGGATGGTCTCAGCCCCCGAACCGTTCAGGATCACGTCCTGCACCTTTTCCGGCAGGTCGGACCACGGCACGGTGAGCTTGAAGCCGTAATGTCGGGCAAGCGCGTCCAGCGTCTGGCCGTAATAGGGCGAGGTCGACTTGGCCCACGGGGCGATGGCGCCCTGCTTCAGCGTGCGCGACTTCTCCGGCACCACGAGGTCCGGATCTATCTTGCTCTCATGGCCGAGCCCGTCGCAGACCGGGCAGGCGCCGAACGGGTTGTTGAAGGAGAACAGCCGCGGCTCGATCTCGGGGATGGTGAAGCCGGAGACCGGGCAGGCGAACTTTTCCGAGAAGACGATGCGGCGCGGCTCGCCGTTTTCTTCCTTCTCGTCGGCGAACTCGATCACCGCGATGCCGTCGGCAAGGCCCAGCGCGGTCTCGAAACTGTCCGCCAGCCGGCTGGCGATGTCCGGGCGAACCACGAGACGGTCCACCACTACGTCGATGTCGTGCTTGAACTTCTTGTCGAGCGCGGGCGCGTCGGCGATCTCGTAGAACTCGCCATTCACCTTGACCCGCTGGAAGCCCTTCTTCTGGAAGTCGGCGAGCTCCTTGCGGTACTCGCCCTTGCGCCCGCGCACCACAGGGGCGAGCAGGTAGAGGCGCGTCTTCTCCGGCAGCGCGAGCACGCGGTCGACCATCTGGCTGACCGTCTGGCTCTCGATCGGCAAGCCGGTGGCCGGCGAGTAGGGGATGCCGACGCGCGCCCAGAGCAGGCGCATATAGTCGTAGATCTCGGTGACGGTGCCGACCGTCGAGCGCGGGTTCTTCGAGGTGGTCTTCTGCTCGATGGAGATGGCCGGCGACAGGCCGTCGATCTGGTCCACGTCCGGCTTCTGCATCATCTCCAGGAACTGGCGGGCATAGGCCGAGAGGCTCTCGACATAGCGCCGCTGGCCCTCGGCATAGATGGTGTCGAAGGCGAGCGACGACTTGCCCGAGCCGGAAAGCCCGGTGAACACGACGAGGCTGTCGCGCGGGATCTCGAGGTCGATGTTCTTCAGATTGTGCTCGCGCGCGCCCCGTATCGTGATCGAACGGGCATCGCGGCGCGGCAGATCCACGCGGTCCTTCATTCCGTCTCTTCTCGCCGGTCTCTCGTCTGCGGGCGGCTACGCCAGATGCTTCAGTTCCGGGGCGGCACAATCCTGAGGCAAGGCCCGCCCGGCGAGGGGATTACATCCCGACGCCGTGAAGCGCTACCGCAAGGCCGGCCGCCGCGATGATCCCGCCGGTGACGGCGAGAAACGCGCGGCGGAGGAATGCCTGGCGGGCATCCTCGGCACGCAGGGCGATGGCGCGGGCGCGCGGGCGGTTGCGCATATGGGTCATGGTGGGACGAAGCTCCCTGATAATCGCATGGTTAACATAGTCGCGCTCCGCCGCGGTGCAATGAGCGACTCGCACTCAACGCCGCTCTTGCGCAAGACTAGCCGCAATGCTAGGAACATAACAAGAACATATTTATGGTTAATGTTGGGCGCTGCGGGAGCGGCCCGCGCACCCGGCTGTACCGGCAAGATGTGGACAGGGGGCCGGCGAGGGGCGCGTCGTCGCCTCGGCTGGTCTAGGATGCGTTTCTTTGGCGAGCGCGCCGCCGCGGCGGGCGTCCGGCTTTTTCGGAGGACAAGATGGCGGGCAGCGTCAACAAGGTGATCCTGATCGGCAATCTCGGCCGCGATCCGGAGGTGCGCACGTTCCAGAACGGCGGGCGGGTGTGCAATCTGCGCATCGCCACTTCGGAGACTTGGCGCGACAAGGCCACCGGCGAGCGCAAGGAGCGCACCGAGTGGCACAGCGTGGTGATCTTCAACGAGAACCTGCTGCGCGTTGCCGAGCAGTATCTGCGCAAGGGCACCAAGGTCTATATCGAGGGCCAGCTGGAGACCCGCAAGGCGACCGACCAGTCCGGCGGCGAACGCTATTTCACCGAGGTCGTGCTGCGCCCGTTCCGCGGCGAGCTGACCATCCTCGACAGCCGCGGCGGTGGTTCCTCCGAAGGCGGCGAGGAATATAGCTCCGGCAGCAGCGATTTCGGTTCGGGCGGTGGCTTTGGTGGTGGTTCGGGCGGCGGCCGCTCCTTTGGTGGCGGCGACCGCAAGCCGGCTGCGGTCGGCGGTGGCGGCGGCGGCAAGTTCGGCGGCGGTGGTGGGGGCGATCTCGACGACGAGATTCCGTTCTGAGCGCGGCTGGCTAGGGGCGGCTAGCCGGAGGCTGGGCTCGGATCGTTTCGGGCTGGTGGCTGCGCCATCCGCCTCGCCGGTCAGGCGAGGAACGAGGCGCGCACGCCGTCTATGACGAACTGCACCGCCAGCGCCGCCAGCACCACGCCGAGCAGGCGCGAGAGGATAGCGTTGCCGGTTACGCCCAGCAGCTTGTCCATGCGCCGGGCGGCGAGGAAGACCACGAGGCAGCTGGCGACAACCAGCACGGTGATGGCGAACAGAGCCGCAAGCCGCGCCGGATCGCCCTTGGCCTCGCCGGCCAGCAGCAGCATGGCGGTGATGGCGCCGGGACCAGCCATGAGCGGGATGGCGAGTGGGAACACCGCCAGTGTGCGCAGCAGATGGTCGCGCTGCGCCACTTCGGAAGCATCGAACTTGCGCTCGGTGCGGCGGCCGAACACCATCTCAAAGGAGATGGTGAACAGGAGCAGCCCGCCGGCGATGCGGAAGGCGGGCAGGGTGATGCCGAGCGCGTGCAGCAGCGGCGCGCCGACGACGCCGAACACGACGAGGATGGCGAGGGCGATGGCGCAGGAGCGCCAAGCCACCAGCCGCCGCTCCGCCGCGCTGAGGTCGGAGGTGACGGCGAGGAAGAGCGGCGCGAGGCCGATCGGGTCGATCACCACGCCCATGGTGACCACGGCAGAGAAGACGTAGTCCAGCACCTCCGCCTCCCTGCGCCGCCGCTGCCTTCAGATGCCAACCCTAGCACGCGCGGCGGCCGCTCGTCGGCATCGCCTGGGCGCTTCATGACACCGCTTGGCGAGGCCATTTCGGCCGTCACGGCACGCTCCGTCGCCATGCTTCCGCCATGTTCCGGCGACGCTGTGGAAATCGCCTGATAACATATTGATTTCAAAAGCGTTTTGGCGACCCTCAAAACGGCTCTCGGCTGGCGTCCGCAGTCGGAATCGGCTACACAAGGGCACCTGTTCCGCAACCACGGAAGACGCTTCCTTGTCCGATTCCGATACGTTCAAGCCGGAGGGCGGTGGCCCTTCGGACATCCGGCCCGTCTCGATCACCGACGAATTGTCGCGTTCCTATCTCGATTACGCGATGAGCGTGATCGTCTCGCGCGCGCTGCCCGACGTGCGCGACGGCCTCAAGCCCGTGCATCGCCGCATCCTGTTCTCGATGCGCGAGAACAACTACGTCCCCGAGCGCCCCTACAACAAGTCCGCCCGCGTCACCGGCGACACGATGGGCAAGTACCATCCGCACGGCAACCAGGCGATCTACGACGCGCTGGTGCGCCTGGCGCAGGAATTCTCCATGCGCCTGCCGCTGATCGACGGGCAGGGCAATTTCGGCTCCGTCGACGGCGACCCGCCCGCGGCCGAGCGCTACACCGAGGTGCGCCTCGCCAAGCCGGCGATGAACCTGCTGGACGATCTCGACAAGGACACGGTCGACTTCCAGGACAATTACGACGGCCGCGAGCAGGAGCCCACCGTGCTCCCCGCGCGCTTCCCGAACCTGCTGGTCAACGGCGCCGGCGGCATCGCCGTCGGCATGGCGACCAACATCCCGCCGCATAATCTCGGCGAGGTGGTGGACGCCTGCGTCGCGCTGATCGACGAGCCGGACCTAGACGTCGAGAAGCTGCTCGAATTCATCCACGGTCCGGACTTCCCGACCGGTGCGCTCATCCTCGGGCGCAGCGGCATCCGCCAGGCCTATCTGACCGGGCGCGGCTCCATCGTCATGCGCGCCCGCGCCACCATCGAGGAGCTGCGCAAGGACCGCGACGCCATCATCGTCACCGAGATCCCCTATCAGGTGAACAAGGCGACGATGATCGAGCGCATCGCCGAGCTGGTGCGCGACAAGCGGCTGGAAGGCATCGCCGAGATCCGCGACGAGTCCTCGCGCGAGGGCCTGCGCGTGGTCTTCGAGATCAAGCGCGACGCCCAGGCCGACGTCGTGCTGAACAATCTCTACCGCATGAGCGCGCTGCAGACCTCCTTCGGCGCCAACATGGTGGCGCTGAACGGCGGCAAGCCGGCGCTGATGACGCTGCACGACCTGCTCACCGCCTTCGTCGCTTTCCGCGAGGACGTGGTTAGCCGGCGCACCAAATTCCTGCTGCGCAAGGCGCGCGATCGCGCCCATGTGTTGGTCGGCCTCGCCATCGCCGTCGCCAATATCGACGAGGTGATCGCCACCATCCGCCGGTCGCCTGATCCGGCGACCGCGCGCGAGGCGCTGATGACCCGCAACTGGCCGGCGATGGACGTCGCGCCGCTGATCGCACTGATTGACGATCCCCGCCACAAGCTGGCCGAGGACGGCACCTACCGGCTCTCCGCCGAGCAGGCCCGCGCCATCCTCGATCTGCGCCTGCAGCGCCTCACCGCGCTGGGCCGCGACGAGGTTGCCGACGAACTCGACAAGATCGCCGTCGAGATCCGCGAATATCTCGACATCCTCGCCAGCCGCGCCCGCATCCGCACCATCGTCAAGGACGAACTCCTTGGCGTGAAAGCGGAATTCGGCACGCCGCGGAAGACCGAGATCACCGAGGCGGAGGGCGATTTCGAGGACGAGGACCTCATCGCCCGCGAGGACATGGTGGTCACCGTCTCGCATGCCGGCTACGTCAAGCGCGTGCCACTGTCGACCTACCGCTCGCAGCGGCGCGGCGGCAAGGGCCGTTCGGCGATGCAGACGCGCGACGAGGATTTCGTCACCCGCATTTTCGTCGCCTCGACCCATGCGCCGGTGCTGTTCTTCTCCTCCAAGGGACAGGTCTACAAGCTGAAGGTCTGGCGCCTGCCGCTCTCGGCGCCCCAGGCGCGCGGCAAGGCACTGGTCAACATCCTCCCCCTGACCGAAGGTGAGCGCATCACCTCGATCATGGCGCTGCCGGAGGAGGATGCCTGGAGCCGGCTACAGATCATGTTCGCCACCACCTCCGGTACGGTGCGGCGCAATGAGCTGTCGGATTTCACCAATGTGAACCGCAACGGCAAGATCGCCATGAAGCTGGAGGAGGGCGAGTCGATCGCCGACGTCGACCTCTGCACCGAGCAGGACGACGTGCTGCTCACCAGCGCCAAGGGCCAGTGCATCCGCTTCCCGGTTCCCGAGGTGCGGGTGTTCAAGGGCCGCGATTCCATGGGCGTGCGCGGCATCCAGCTGGAGGAGGGCGACCGGCTCATCTCCATGGCGATCATCCGCCATGTAGACGCCACCGCCGAGGAGCGCGCCGCCTACATCAAGCTCGCCAACGCGGTGCGCCGCTCGCAGAACGGGACGGAGAACGGCGAGGAGCCGGAGACGGTGGCCGACGCCGATGCCGAGGAGACGCTCGCCGCGCCGGCCGACATCGACCAGGCCCGCTATGTCGAGATGAGTGCCAACGAGCAGTTCATCCTCACCGTCTCCGAGAACGGCTACGGCAAGCGCACCTCGTCCTTCGAGTACCGCACCACGCGGCGCGGCGGTAAGGGCATCGTCGCCATGGCGGTGAACGGTCGCAACGGCCCGCTGATCGCCTCCTTCCCGGTGGAGGAGGCCGACCAGATCATGCTGGTGACCGATGGCGGGCAGCTGATCCGCTGCCCGGTCAACGGCATCCGCATCGTCGGGCGCGGCAGCCAGGGCGTCATCGTCTTCGACACCGCCGAGGACGAGAAGGTGGTCTCGGTCGAGCGCGTCACCGAGGAAGAGGGCGAAGAGGGCCTCGGCGAGGAGGCGGCGGACTGAGCCGCCGCCATCTCCGGTACGTCCATCATCGAGGGAGCGGCGCCGGCATGGCGCCGTTTCCGTCTCTAAGACCCGCCATGGAGGAAAGCCATGCGCCGCATCTGCGTGTTTCTCGGCTCCAATGCCGGCCGCCGTCCCGAATATAAGGAGGCGGCGGTCGCCTTCGGCACCCAGCTGGCGCGCGAGGGGATCGGCCTCGTCTATGGCGGCGCCTCGGTCGGGCTGATGGGGGCGCTGGCCGATGCGGCGCTCGCCGGCGGCGGCGAGGTCATCGGCGTCATCCCGCGCGGCATATTGGAGCGCGAGGTGGCGCATAAGGGGCTGGCGGACCTGCGCATCGTCGGCTCCATGCATGAGCGCAAGGCGCTGATGGCCGAGCTCGCCGACGGCTTCGTCGCGCTGCCGGGCGGCATCGGCACGCTGGAGGAGCTGTTCGAGGTGTGGACCTGGGCGCAGCTCGGCAGCCATGAGAAGCCCTGCGCGCTCTTCAACATCGACGGCTATTACGAGCGCCTCCTCGCCTTCGTCGACCATGTGGTCGAAGAGGGCTTCATGCGCCCGGCGCATCGCGACATGCTCCTCGTCGCCGACGATCCTTCGAAGCTGCTGGCGCTGCTGCGCGGCTACCGGCCGCCTTCCGTCACCAAATGGATCGGCCGCGGCGAGCGGTGAGCCGGGCGGCCGCCCGTGTCGCTTGCGTCACGGGCGGGAGACAGCTAACGCTTGCCCCGCACCGAGAGGCCCTGAATGAGCGCCAAGCGCATCGCCTTCTATCCCGGCTCGTTCGATCCGCCGACCAACGGCCATGCCGAGGTCGCCCGCGCGGCGGCGCGGCTGGCGGACAAGCTGATCGTCGGCGTCGGCATCCATCCTGGCAAGTCGCCGCTGTTCACGGCGGGCGAGCGGCTGGAGATGCTGCGTGAGGTGTTCGAGCCGATCGTCGCCGCCGAGGGCGCGGGCCTCGACTGCGTCACCTTCGACAATCTCGTGGTCGATGCCGCCGAGGCGGAGGGCGCGCAGCTTCTTATCCGCGGCCTGCGCGACGGCACCGATCTCGACTACGAGATGCAGATGGCCGGCATGAACGCAGTGCTGAAGCCGCGCGTGCAGACCGTCTTCCTGCCGGCTTCCCCCATCGCCCGCCCCATCACCGCCACTCTGGTCAGGCAAATCGCCGCCATGGGCGGCGACGTATCCGCCTTTGTGCCGCCCGCCGTACTGGCCCGGCTCAAGGCCCGCTTCGGCCGCACCGGCTAAATTCGCGCCCGTTCCGCCTCGCTCAACGGAGTTCCTATCCATGATCCGCAGCCTAACCGCCGCCTTCGCCATCGTCTGCGCGCTCGTGCTGCCTGCCGCGGCGCAGAGCGTCAAGCTGCCGCCGAATGTCGACCGGCAGAACGCCATCATCATGCAGACCACCAAGGGTCCGGTGGTGTTCGTGCTGCGCCCCGACATCGCTCCCCAGCATGCCGAGCGTATCAAGACGCTGGCGCGCGAGGGCTATTACGACAACGTGCCGTTCCACCGGGTGATCGAGGGCTTCATGGCGCAGACCGGCGACGGCCAGTACGGCAATGGCACCGGCGGCTCGCGCTATCCCAACGTGCCGGCCGAGTTTTCCGCCGTGCCCTTCACGCGCGGCACCGTGGGCATGGCCCGCGCCTCCAGCCCGAACAGCGCCAATTCGCAGTTCTTCATCACCTTCGGCGACGCCTCGTTCCTCAATGGCCAGTACACGGTGATCGGCCAGGTCGTCTCCGGCATGGAGAACGTCGACAAGATCAAGCGCGGCGAGCCGGTGGCGAACCCGGACAAGATCGTTTCGATGAAGGTCGCCGCCGACGTGAAGTGACGGCGCGGCGCGCCAGAAGCATTTTTCAAGGAGAATGAAATGACCGACACCGCCGAGACCACGCTGCTGCTCGAGACCACCCAGGGGCCGGTCAAGATCCGCCTGCGTCCCGACCTCGCGCCGGGCCATGTCGCCCGCATCAGCGAGCTCGCCAAGGAAGGCTTTTATGACGGCGTGCCTTTCCATCGCGTCATCGAGGGCTTCATGGCCCAGACCGGCGATCCGACCGGCACCGGCCGCGGCGGCTCGGGCCAGAAGCTGAAGGCCGAGTTCAACAAGGGCCGGCACGTGCGCGGCACGGTCTCCATGGCCCGCGCGCAGCACCCGGATTCGGGCGACAGCCAGTTCTTCATCTGCTTCTCCGACGCCTCCTTCCTCGACGGCCAGTACACCGTGTGGGGCGAGGTCATCGAGGGGATGGAAAACGTCGACAAGATCAAGCGCGGCGAGCCGGTGATGAACCCGGACAAGATCGTCAAGGCGTCCGTCTCCGCCTGAGCGCGCCTGTAAAGACTAAGGTGTGATCCCGGAACGGCCGCGAGGCCGTATCCGGGATCGTCATATGAGGGGAGCCCCATCCCGGATCGCGCCATGCGGTGTCCGGGAGGCGGCATGAAATAATGCGTGTCGACTTGTTCGATTTCGATCTGCCGCCGGAGCGGATCGCGCTGCGTCCCGTCTCGCCGCGCGACGCCGCGCGCATGCTCGTCGTGCGCCCCGGCGCGGGGCCCGAGCTGACGGACGCACACGTCCATGACCTTCCAGATATTCTCCAGCCCGGCGACGCGCTGGTGGTGAACGACACCCGCGTCGTGCCGGCGCGGCTCGACGGCATCCGCCGCCGCGAAGCTTCGCAGGGCGAGGGCGTGCGGGTGGAGGCGATGCTGCACAAGCGCGTCGCGCCCGACCGCTGGCTGGCGCTGGCGCGCCCGGCCAAGCGCCTCGCGCCGGGCGACCGCATCGCTTTCGGCGGGGAAGGCAATGCCTGCCTGCTCGGCACGCTCGACGCCACGGTGGAAGGCAAGGGCGAGGGCGGCGAGATCGAGCTGCGCTTCGATCTTTCCGGCGCCGTGCTGGACGAGGCGATCGCCGCGGTCGGCCATATCCCGCTGCCGCCCTACATCGCCGCCAAGCGGCCGGACGATGCGCAGGATCGCAGCGATTACCAGACCATGTTCGCCGCCCATGAGGGCTCGGTCGCAGCGCCGACCGCCGGGCTGCACTTTACGCCGGAGCTGATCGCCCGGCTGGAAGAGCGCGGCGTCGAGACCCATCGCGTCACCCTGCACGTCGGCGCCGGCACCTTCCTGCCGGTGAAGGCGGACGACACCACCGGCCACCGCATGCATGCGGAATGGGGCGAGGTCTCCGCCGAGACCGCAGCCGCGCTGAACGCGGTGAAGGCGCGCGGCGGGCGCGTTGTCACCATCGGCACCACGGCGACGCGCCTCATCGAGAGCGCCGCCTCGGAAGACAGCCGGCTCGACGCCTGGCGCGGCGAGACCGACATCTTCATCACGCCCGGCTACCGCTTCCGCTTCATCGACGGCATGCTCACCAATTTCCATCTGCCGCGCTCGACGCTGGTGATGCTGGTGGCGGCCTTCATCGGCCATGAGGTGCAGAAGCGCGCCTATGCCCACGCGATCGCGAGTGGCTACCGCTTCTATTCCTATGGCGACGCCTGCCTTTTGCTGCCAAAAGCCAGCGCATGATGCACCAGCCGCTCACCGACGAATTCCGCTACCGCCTGCACGCCACCGACGGCGCCGCCCGCCTCGGCGAGGTCGTCACCCCGCGCGGCGTGATCCGCACGCCGGCCTTCATGCCGGTGGGCACCGCCGCGACGGTGAAGGGGATGTACCCGGAACAGGTGCGCGAACTCGGCGCCGACATCCTGCTCGGCAACACCTACCACCTGATGCTGCGCCCGGGCGCGGAGCGCGTCGCGGCGTTGGGCGGGCTGCACGAATTCATGCGCTGGCCGCACCCGATCCTCACCGATTCCGGCGGCTTCCAGGTCATGTCGCTGGCGGCGCTACGCAAGATGACCGAGAAGGGCGTCACCTTCCGCTCGCATATCGACGGCACCTATTACGAGCTCACCCCCGAGCGCTCGGTGGAGATACAGGGCCTGCTCGGCTCGGACATCCAGATGCAGCTCGACGAATGCGTGCGGCTGCCGGCGAGCCGGGAGGAGATCGCCCGCGCGCTGCGCCTCTCGCTGCGCTGGGCCGAGCGCTCGAAGAAGGCGTTCGAGAGCCAGCCGAAGGGCAGGGCGCTGTTCGGCATCGTGCAGGGCGGCGACGACCCGGAGCTGCGCGAGGAATCCGCGCGCGGTCTCACCGACATCGGCTTCCCCGGCTACTCCATCGGCGGCCTCGCGGTCGGCGAGCCGCAGGAGGTGATGCTGCGCATGTTGGAGGTGGTGAACCCGATCCTGCCCACGGACCGCCCGCGCTACCTGATGGGCGTCGGCACGCCGGACGATATCATCGAGAGCGTGGCGCGCGGCGTCGACATGTTCGACTGCGTGATGCCGACGCGCTCGGGCCGGCACGCTCTGGCCTTCACCCGCTTCGGCCGCATCAACCTGAAGAACGCCCGCCACGCCGACGATCCGCGCCCGCTGGACGAGGAGAGCGACTGCCCGGCGGCGCGGGACTATTCCCGCGCCTATCTCCACCACCTCGTCCGCTGCGACGAGATGCTGGGCTCTATGCTGCTGACCTGGGTCAACCTCGCCTATTACCAGCACCTGATGGCCGGCATCCGCGCCGCCATCGCCGAGGGCCGGTTCGAGGCGTTCAAGGCCGAGGTGAAGGAGGGCTGGGCGCGCGGGGATATCCCGGCGCAGTGAGCCACCCTTCCTAGAACACCGTCATCCTGAGGTGCGAGCGAAGCGAGCCTCGAA
>JARBUD010000054.1 GCA_029239875.1 Xanthobacteraceae bacterium
TCTTCAAGGCGCTCGCTCTGGTGCATCCTGCGCTCGGCCCGGTCGCCGGATTCGCCCCCGACGAAGAATTCAGGAACACGCCCGCATGAAGGTCGAATCTCCCGCCCTCAAGGCCCTGCCCGGCATCCGCCATGCCTTCTTCACCCGCGAGGGCGGCGTCTCGCAGGGCATCTATGCCGGGCTCAACGGCGGCACCGGCTCGCGCGACGACCAGGCGCTGGTCGCGCAGAACCGCTCCCGCATGGAAGCCGCGCTCGGCGTGCCCGAGGGCCATCTGCTCACCGCCTGGCAGGTGCATTCGCCCGATTGCGTCGTGGTCGACCGGCCCTGGGACGAGCGGCCCCACGCCGATGCGGTGGCCACCGCAACGCCCGGCATCGCAGCCGCCGTCTCCATCGCCGATTGCGGCCCGGTGCTGTTCGCGGACCCCGCGGCGCGCGTCGTCGCTGCCGCCCATGCCGGCTGGAAGGGCGCGGTCGGCGGCGTGCTCGACGCGACCCTCGCCCGGATGGAGGAACTCGGCGCCAGCCGCGCCCGCGTCATCGCCGCCATCGGCCCGCTGATCCGCCAGCCGAGCTACGAGGTCGGGCCGGAATTCGTCGAGAACCTCACCGGGCTCGACCCTGCCAACAAGCGCTTCCTGGCGCCCTCCGCCCGCCCCGGCCACGCCATGTTCGACCTGCCCGGCTACATCGCCGCGCGGCTCAGGGAGCTCGGCGTCGGCACCGTCGACGACCTCGGCCTCGACACCTATGCCGACGAGGCGCGCTTCTACAGCTACCGGCGCTCGACCCATCGCCAGGAACCCGATTACGGCCGGCTGATCGCCGCCATCACTTTGGTCTGAAAATCTGCCGTTCAATGCCCCTCATCCTGAGGTGCGAGCCCACGGGTCTTGCCTTTGGCAAGCCCGAGGACAGGCTCCGCGAGCCTCGAAGGATGGTCGGCACCGTGCACCCGGACGAGCATCCTTCGAGGCCCGGCGAAACGCCGGGCACCTCAGGATGAGGTTGTCTAAGCTGGAGACAGTTAGGAGCCGCCCGTGACCCTCCACTTCACCCGGCCGGAATTCGAGCGCCGCAAGGACCGGCTGCTCGCCGAAATGGCCGAGCGCCGGCTCGACGGGCTGCTGATGTTCCAGCAGGAATCCATGTACTGGCTGACCGGCTACGACACGTTCGGCTTCTGCTTCTTCCAGTCGCTCTGGCTCGGCGCCGACGGGCGGCTGGCGCTACTCACCCGCTCGGCGGACCTGCGGCAGGCGCAGCACACCTCGCTGATCGAGGACATCCGCATCTGGACCGACCGGGCGGACGCCACCCCGCAGCAGCAGTTGCGCGACATGGTGGCGAGCCTTGGCGGAGCCAATGCCCGTATCGGCGTCGAATACGACAGCTACGGCCTCACCGCCGCGGCGGGCAGGAAGCTCGACGCCGCCTTCGACGGCTTCGCCACGCTGGAGGACGCCTCCCGCCTCGTCGACCGGCTGCGCGCGGTCAAGTCGCCGGCCGAGATCATCTATGTCCGGCAGGCCGGCAAGCTGGCGCTTGCCGCCCGCGAGGCCGCCATCGCCACCGTCGGGCCGGATGTCGACGAGGGCGAGGTGCTCGCCGCCATGCAGGGCGCGATCTTCAAGGGCGGCGGCGACTATCCCGCAAACGAGTTCATCATCGGCTCCGGCGCCGACGCCCTGCTCTGCCGCTACAAGTCCGGCCGCCGCAAGCTCGACGGCGAGGACCAGATCACGCTGGAATGGGCCGGCGCCTACCGCCACTACCACGCGGCGATGATGGAGACCGTCGTCATCGGCCCGCCGCGCGACCGGCATCTCGAGCTCTTCGCCGCCGCGAAGCAGGCGCTGGAGGCCTGCGCCCACGCCATGATTCCCGGCAAGACCGCCGGCGACGTCTTCGCCGCCCACGCCCATGTGATGGACGGGCACGGCCTTAGCGCCCATCGCCTCGCCGCCTGCGGCTATTCGCTCGGGGCGAAATTCACCCCCTCCTGGATGGACCCTCCGATGTTCTACGAGGCCAATCCGTGGGTGCTGGAACCCGGCATGGTGCTGTTCGCGCACATGATTCTCGCGGACAGCGAGACCGAGACCGCCATGTGCCTCGGGCGCACTTTCCTAATTGGCGTTAACGGTAACGAGTGCTTAACCGAGGCGCCTCTGGACCTGATCGTTAATTAGTTTTAACCATTTCCCCGACTGTCGGCGACGCCCGCGGCTTCCTCGCGGAGACACGCGGCGCGACCGACACGGAGCCGGATCCGATCAGCAGGCTGATCGGTGAATCCGTCTCCGGACGAAGCGATGGGAGCCCGTCCGGGCTCCTCGGGGATGGGTTCATGATCGATCGACTCCGCCGGCGGCTTCGCCGGTGCCTGCCGACGACCGCGGTGCTCTTCGCCGCTCTTGCCCTCGGGGCCTGCCAGACCGACGCCAACCGGCCGGTCGCGGCGACCTCGATCTCGTCCGCCCCGGGCAAGGCCATCGCCTTCGAATCCATCGACGGTCCGCCCCAGCCGGTGTTCGACAAGCTGGTCGCCAGCCTCACCTCCGAAGCCAGCGCCCGCCAGGTCCCCGTGGTCTCGCGCCAGTCCAAGGCCGCCTACCGCGTACGCGGCTATCTCGCCGCCAGCGTCGAGAACGGCAAGGGCGAGGTCGACTGGGCCTGGGACGTGTTCGACGCCGACGAGACCCGCGTGCTGCGCGTCGCCGGCGTCGAGAAGGTCGGTCCGGGCAAGGACGTCTGGAACAAGCTCGACGACCAGATGGTGCAGCGCATCGCCGCCCAGAGCCTCGACGAGATCACCGCCCGCCTCGCCGGCGGCACGTCCGCCGCCACCCCGGCCGCGGCGCGGCAGCCCGATCCGGCCGACGCCCCGCCTGTGCGCGACGATGACGGTCCGGCGGTCGCCGATGCCGGCACCGCGGAGCCGGGCGATGCCGTTGCGGAAGCCCCCGCGCCCGGCAAGCCGGCGAACGCGCTCACCTTCGCCGCCCATCCGTGAGGCCGGCGCGCCACGCTGCCCGGAGTCCTAGGGACAAGCGGCCGCACGGCGGTCCTCGCGGCTTTACAGGCCGGGCCTGCCCGCCTATCAGGTCTGCGCGACGGCTGTAAGACGGCCGGCGGCAAGGATGACGGCTGGGAGCGCGCCGGAATGTCTCACAATAACGGTTCGATCAAACTCGTCGCCGGCAATGCCAATCGGCCGCTGGCGGAGGCGATCGGGGCGTATCTCGCCACCCCGCTGACCCGCGCGGTGGTCCGCCGCTTCGCGGACATGGAGATCTTCGTCGAGATCCAGGAGAATGTGCGCGGCACCGATGTGTTCGTGCTGCAGTCGACCTCCTTCCCGACCAACGACCACCTGATGGAGCTGCTCATCATCACCGATGCGCTGCGCCGCTCCTCCGCCCGCCGCATCACCGCCGTCATCCCCTATTTCGGCTATGCCAGGCAGGACCGCCGCTCCTCCGGCCGCACGCCGATCTCCGCCAAGCTGGTCGCCAACCTCATCACCCATGCCGGCGCCGACCGCGTGCTCACCGTCGACCTGCATGCCGGGCAGATCCAGGGCTTCTTCGACATCCCGACCGACAACCTGTTCTCCGCCCCGGTGATGGTGCAGGACGTCAAGGCGCGCTTCGACCTTTCCAACATCACCGTGGTGTCGCCCGACGTCGGCGGCGTGGTGCGCGCCCGCGCGCTGGCCAAGCGCATCGACGCCCAGCTCGCCATCGTCGACAAGCGCCGCGAGCGGCCGGGCGAGAGCGAGGTGATGAACGTCATCGGCGACGTCGAGGGCCGGCGCTGCATTCTCGTCGACGACATCATCGATTCCGGCGGCACGCTGGTGAACGCGGCGGATGCACTGCTGGCGCGCGGCGCTACCGAGGTGCACGCCTACATCACCCATGGCGTGCTTTCCGGCGGTGCGGTGGCGCGCGTCACCGCCTCCAACCTGAAGGAATTGGTGATCACCGATTCCATCCAGCCGACCGAGGCGGTGCGCGTCGCGCGCAACATCCGCGTCATCTCCATCGCCAGCCTGCTGGCGGAGGCCATCGGCCGCACCGCGCATGAGGAAAGCGTCTCCAGCCTGTTCGATTGAGGGGCGAGATTTCCACTACCCCTGAGATGACCCTCATCCTGAGGTGCCCGGCGTAAGCCGGGCCTCGAAGGATGCTCGTCCGGGCGAACTTAAGCGACCATCCTTCGAGGCCGCCTGCAGCGGCACCTCAGGATGAGGTCTGCTTTCCCGAACGCCAGCGCCTCCCCGGCACCGCAATACCTAAATGGCCGTCGGCCGCGCTCATTGTGCGCTGCGCCATGATCGTTCCACAGTTCGGCCGCATCCTGCCGGCTCGCTCAACTGATGGGACGCCCCCACGATGCGCATGAAGTCGACGCGCACCCTTGCCACGCGCACGCCCCTGCGCCTCGCGCCGCTCCTTGCCGGCACCGCCCTTCTCGCCAGCCTCGCCGCGGCCGCACCCGCCGCCGCCCAGTCGGCCGATCCCTGGCAGGGCATCAAGGTGCTGGTGACGCCGCCCGGCGACGATCCGGCCTATGACGATGGCCAGCAGGCGGCTGCGGGCGCACCGGCGGAAGCGCCGGCCGCGTCGACCGACGTCGAAGCGGACGACAGCTTCCAGCCCTCGCTGTGGTCATCGCTAGACCTCGGCCTTGGCGGCGCGACGCCCGAACCGGAATCCGAAGCGAAGGAGACGCCGCCGGCCTGGCTCCTCCCCGGCCCGGCGCCGAAGGTGAAGCAGGGCAAGCTGCCGACCGAGCTCGAACTGAAGCAGGGCTATACCAGCCTGTCGGTCACCTCCAACGCCAGCGCCAGCGCGCCGGTCTCCAGCGCGCTCGAGCGCAATCCCGGCAGCGGATCGGGCGAGCTCAAGGGCCGCGTCGGCGTCGGGCAGGACAATCTGACGCTCTACGGCACCGGCACGGTCGGCGCCTCGGCAAGCGGCACCACGCCCTCGGTCTATGACAGCATGGCGGTGGGCAGCACCTATTCCGTGCCGCTGGCCCCGCTCGGCATGGGCGACGAGAAGTTCGGCGCCAGTGTCGAGGTCAACAACAGCCAGCAGCTCACCACCGGCGTCGAGCTGCGCGCGCCCTCGGGGTCCTATGAGCGCTTCATCTCGGTGCAGCGCCAGGTCAGCCCGGATTCCGACCCGAGCGGCGTCGTCAAGGCCGGGGTGCTCGGCAAGTTCTGAGCGGATATCTCAGAAGCGCCACCTCAGATTCGCCTGCACGGCGTTCACCGTCACCTCGTCGGCGAGCTGTCCGACATAGGACAGCCCGATCCGCGCCTGCTCGCTGATGCGCAGGTCTGCGCCGACCTCGACGAGCGCGGTGTTCTCGGCGAGCGGCACGCCGGCCACGGTGAAATTCGCGCCGGGAACGCTGAGGAAGGACATCCGCGCCTCCGGCGTGATGTCGCCGAAGGCATATTGCCAGGCGACCGAGGCGTGCGGCTCCAGCGCCATGCCGCTTGAGAGCTCCATCACAGTCGCCACCCGCAGGCCGAGCGTGGAATAGCCGACGCCCATCGAGTCGGACGCGCCGGCGAGGCCGGCGGAGGCGCCGGTCTCGGTGAAGCCGTCCGTATCGACATGGACATAGGCGATGCCGGCGAAGGGCTCGAACGCGACCTGCCGGAGCGCGAATCCGTAGCCGACCTCGGCGAAGACCTGTGCGGTGCCGCCGTCATAATCGGCGTTGGCCTGCTCGGCATAGCCGGGATAGGCGATGGAGCGCGAGGCATCGATCCAGTTGAAGGCGTAGGTGGCGCCGAGGCGCAGGTTCCACGGTCCGGCGCTGGTGCCCGCATAGAGCGCCAGCAGCAGGCTGTTCACCTCGGACGAGCTCGCGAGATCGTCGACATCGGTGCTGGAATAGGAATAGCCGACCGCCGCGCCGAGCAGCCAGTTGTCGAGCTTCACATCGGCACCGGAGATGATGCCGCCAATGTCCGCGTCGACGTCGGCCGCGTTGGCGCCGCCGTCATAATTGCTCCAGCCGCCGAAGGCCTGCGCCCAGACGGTGCCGTCGAAGGTCGGCTCGGCGGCGGGCGGCGCCTTGGTCGGGAACGGCACGCCGGAAGCGGTCGGCGCCGCATAGGCGAGCGCCGGGCCGCCATAGGCGAGACCCGCCATCGGGCCGGGCTGGCCGGCATAGGCGCCCTGGCGCAGGCGCCCCAGCACCGCCTGCCGGCCGTACAGGCTGTCGCCGATCAGCACCGTCTGCTCGCTGGCATAGGCCGCGCCCGACAAGGCATCGAGCGCGCCGGGCAGTTCGGCCGCGGTCAGGCCGTAGAGCGGCGCCAGCGCGCCGGGCAGGCTCGTCAGCAGGCCGTTGGTCGTGGTGTTGATGATGCCGTCGATGGCCGCGCCGACCGCGCGCTGGTTCGGCGTGGTGCCGGCCATGCCGGCGACGTCGGAGGAAACGTTCAGCGTCACCGTGGTCGGGTTGTAGTCGAGGCTCGCGTCGAACAGCGCGGGCAGCCCCGGCGTGACGAAATTATCGAACGTGCCGGTGATGCCCTGCGTCGCCGCGATCAGCGTGGTGCTCGGGGCGAAGCTTGTGGTCTGGAAGGTGGTCTGCAGCGTGCCAGCGAGCCGCATCGTGCCGGTCACCTCAAGCACGTCGGGGCCGGTATCGGTCACGCGCGGGGCGTAGGTGCCGGCCGCCGTCTGCACGAAGGTGGCGCTGATCAGGCTGGTGATCGACGGCCCGGTGCCGGAGACGCCGAGCCAGCCGCTGTTCTCGAAGCGCTTGCCCGGCCCCGCCGTCGCGGCCAGCCGGCCGTCGATGACGCCCATGTTCACGATCGTGGTGCCGTAGCTGTCGGGCCCGGTACGCAGGGCGTCGGCCTCCACCGTGGTCTGCAGGGTGCCGTAGTTCAGGAAGGTGCCGTAGAGGCCATGCAGCTCCACGGCCGCGCCGGCGATGCCGGTGGCGGTGACGATGCCGCTGTTGGTCAGCACGCCATAGGTCTCGCCGCGCATGCCGATGCCGCCATTGCCGCTGACCTGCACGGTGCCGCTGTTGATGATGTCGTCGCCCTTGCGGCCGGAAAGGGCCGCGGCGTTGTTGTCGGCGAAGGTCAGCGTGCCGGTGTTGCGGATCGGGTTGTAGATGCCGGGTATGGTGGCGAGGAAGCCGTTGATGCCGTTGGCGTCGACATAGATGCCAACGACGTTGTCGCCATAGGCCGAGTTGGACGACACGACGGCGCCGGGGATGTCGATCTCGTACCAGGTCGCGATGCCGAGGGCATCGACATGCATCACCGCCGGGTGCACCACGCCGTCCGCCGTCACCCAGTTGGCGACGAGGTTGTACTCGCCGGACCGGCCGGCTCCGGTGATGCCCTCGAAATGCGTCGCGACGGCGCCGGGGTGGTCGTAGGTCTCGTAGGTACCGGTGGTCTGGTCGTAGATATAGCCGTGCTCGGCATGGATGCCGCCGCCGACCATCACCTCGCCGTAGCCGCCGGCGATCTTGTCGCCATAGATGCCGTAGGCCGTGGTGCTGACGGCGCCGGGGATGTTGTTGGTCGTGAAGGTGCCGGTGTCGATGTTGTAGATGAAGGCATTGCCGGTCGCGAGCCGTGTGTCGTAGTCGCCGACCACCTGATTGCCGAAGGTGCTGTGCGCGATGGTGAAGAGCGTGTCGGCGCCCGGATAGATCAGGGTCTTGATCTGCTGCCCCGGCGCGGCGGCGCCGTCATAGAGATAGCTGAGATCGTAGGGCGACGAGGTCGGGGTCTGGTAGCTGCCGACCACGCGCAGGATGCCGCCGGGATTGCCGAAGCCCGGCCCATAGGGCGAGGAGCCGATGGCGCCGGGGAAGTTCGCGCCGTTGTCCGTGGCTTCCGGCATCGGCAGCCAGGTCTGGGTGGTCATGTTGTAGTAGAGGCCGCCGGTGTCGGTGCTGCCCGGTATGGTGTAGTTGCCGACGATGTTGTCGCCGCGAATGCCGGTGAGGAACGTGTCGTGGTCACCGAAATTCAGCGTCTGGTAGGTGGTCGGGGTGGGCGGCGACGGCGGCAGGGGCGTCGCCTGCGCCATTTGCGCAAAGCCGCCGACCCCGAGACCGACCGCGACGAAGCGATACGCGCGCGTCCGCGACGCGCCGTGTGAGAACGACCGAACCTTCATGAAACGCTGCAGCCCCGACCCCGAATTTGCCGAACTTATCGTTCGCCGGGAAGGATGGCGATGGCATTTATTGGTCGGATTTTTGAGAGAGCCTTCGCCGTGCCCGGGTGCCGCCGCCATAGGATGGGCTTGCGCTCCGCCTTCTTCTCTGTGCAGCGTCAGGTGAGCCCGGCTTCCGGCCCGAGCGGCGTCGTCAAGGCCAGGGTGCTCGGCACGTTCCGAGCGCGGATCGCAAGCCATCGCTGCACGCCGGACAACACATGATGGAAGCCACCGTAAGGAAGTTCTTCGAGCGGTACGAAAGCTCCTTCAACCGGGCGCTGGGCGGCGACATGGACATGGATGAGGTCGCGGCCCTGTACGCGTCCGCGTTCATT
Source organism: Xanthobacteraceae bacterium (assembly GCA_029239875.1). Classification (GTDB taxonomy): domain Bacteria; phylum Pseudomonadota; class Alphaproteobacteria; order Rhizobiales; family Xanthobacteraceae; genus Ancylobacter. Next base: position 8,566 of record JARBUD010000054.1, read on the forward strand.
GCGGCTTCGCCGGCCGGGGTGACGACCGGCAGGAACGACGAGCACCTCAAGCAGGCCATGGCGCAGGGCTATGAGCGCTATCGGGCGATGGGGACGAAGGAAATGCGGATGCGCCATGTCCGCGTGTCGCCCATGGACGATCACCATTGCGTCGCCCATGTCGCCTGGACGGCGACCTATGCCCGCAAGGACCGGCCGGACGTGGCGATAGATTTCGATGTCCACTATCTCGTCCAGGCGCTGGACGGCGAGCCGAAGGTCTTCGGCTGGGTATCGGGCGACGAGCAGGCGCTGCTGAGGAAGCACGGCATCCTCTGAAGCCCGCTCCCGCGCTCGGCGGAATTCGAGCCGGGACACGTCCACCGTTGCCCTTCAAGGGTTTTGCTGCTATTAGCGCGCCCGGCCGCGGCCTTTCCGCACCCCTGGAGGCGTGCCGCAGCCGAAACCAGACCAGCCTGGAGAAACGGGCCGCGCGAGCGGCCTTCTCCATTTGCAACAATTGAGGACAAGCCATGACCGCCATCAAGGAACTGAAGGCGACGGCGCGCGCGAAGGTCGGCAAGGGGGCCGCTCGTGCAGAACGCCGCGCCGGTCGCGTACCCGCCGTGATCTACGGCGACGGCAAAGCCCCCGTCGGCATCACGCTCGACCATGTCGAGATCAACAAGATCATCTATGCCGGCCACTTCCTGACCACGCTGTTCAACATCGAGGTGGAAGGCCAGAAGCATCGCGTGATCCCGCGCGACTACCAGCTGGACCCGGTGAAGGACTTCCCGCTGCATGTCGACTTCCTGCGCGTGGCGGTCGGCGCCACCCTCACGGTCGACGTGCCCGTGCACTTCCTCAACCAGGAGACCGCGCCCGCGCTCAAGCAGGGCGGCACGCTGAACATCGTCAGCCACGCCGTCTCGCTGAACGTGCCGGCCGACGCGATCCCGGAATCGATCGACGTGGACCTGACCAAGTACGGCTTCGGCGACTCGATCCACCTCTCGGCGATCAAGCTGCCGACGGGCGTGACCTGGGCCGGCCATGGCGACGACACGCTGGCCACCATCACCGCCCCGTCGGGCCTGAAGGAGGCCGAGGCCGAGGAAGCCGCGGCTGCGGCCGCCGCCGCTGCGGCGCCGGAAGCGCCGAAGGCCTGACGCGGTCGCCGGGCTGCCGGCCGATCCTGCGATTTTCGAGAGCCGGAAGCCCGCTTCCGGCTCTCATCGTTTCAGCCCTCCACCGGGGCTTTCTCCCACGGAGAATTGCGGTGCTGCTCTTCGTCGGGCTCGGCAATCCCGGGTCGAAATATGCCGGCAACCGGCACAACATCGGCTTCATGGCGGTGGACGCGATCGCCCGCCGGCAGCGCTTCTCGCCCTGGCGCCGCCGCTTCCAGGGCGCGGCCTGCGAGGGCGAGATCGACGGCGTGAAGGTGCTCTGCCTGCTGCCCGAGACCTACATGAACGAGAGCGGCCGCGCCGTCGCCGAGGCGCAGCGCTTCTACAAGATCGAGCTCAAGGACATCATCGTCTTCCACGACGAGCTCGACCTGCCGCCGGCCAAGGTGCGGGTGAAGACGGGCGGCGGCAATGCCGGCCATAACGGCCTGCGCTCGATCACCGCGCATTGCGGCAACGACTATCCGCGCATCCGCCTCGGCATCGGCCATCCCGGCGACAAGGCGCTGGTGCACAACTATGTGCTCAGCGATTTCGCCAAGGCCGAGCGCGGCTGGGTGGACGCCGTGTGCGACGGCTGCGCCGACAATGCCGGCCTGCTCGCCACCCACCGGCTGGACGAGTTCCAGAACCGCATGCACCTGTTCCTGGAGGCGCAGGGCTTCGGCACCCCCGCCAAGGCCGGCGCGAAGCCGGGCTGACCGCTTGCACTCACCCGCCGTCTTGCCTAACCACGGCGGCAACAATTTCTCAGGAAGACCGAGCTTCTCACCATGGGCTTCAAATGCGGCATCGTCGGCCTGCCGAACGTCGGCAAGTCGACCCTCTTCAACGCGCTGACGCAGACCGCGGCGGCGCAGGCGGCGAACTACCCGTTCTGCACCATCGAGCCCAATGTCGGCGACGTGGCAGTGCCTGATGCGCGCCTCGAGACGCTGGCGAAGATCGCCGGCTCTGCGCAGATCATCCCCACCCGCCTCACCTTCGTCGACATCGCCGGCCTGGTGCGCGGCGCCTCCAAGGGCGAGGGCCTCGGCAATCAGTTCCTCGCCAATATCCGCGAATGCGACGCCATCGCCCATGTGGTGCGCTGCTTCGAGGACCCGGACGTCACCCATGTCGAGGGCAAGCTCGCCCCGATCAGCGACATCGAGACCATCGAGACCGAGCTGATGCTCGCCGACCTCGAAAGCCTGGAGAAGCGCGTCGGCGCGCTGGAGAAGAAGGCCAAGGGCGGCGACAAGGATTCCAAGGAGGCGCTCGACCTCATCAACCGCGCCCTCGTCCTGCTGCGCGAGGGCAAGCCGGCCCGCCTCGTCGAGGTGAAGCCGGAGGAGGAGAAGGCCTTCCGCATGCTCGGCCTGCTCTCCTCCAAGCCCGTGCTCTATGTCTGCAACGTCGAGGAAGCCTCGGCCAAGGACGGCAATTCGCTGTCCGCCGAGGTCTTCGGCCGGGCGAAGGAAGAGGGCGCCAAGGCGGTCGTAGTCTCGGCCAAGATCGAGAGCGAGATCGCGGTGCTGCCGGCCGAGGAGCAGAAGGACTATCTCGAGGCCATCGAGCTCGAGGAGCCCGGCCTGAACCGCATCATCCGCACCGGCTACGAGCTGCTGAAGCTGGTGACCTATTTCACGGTCGGCCCCAAGGAAGCCCGCGCGTGGACCATCACCGCCGGCACCAAGGCCCCGGCGGCGGCGGGCGTCATCCATTCCGACTTCGAGAAGGGCTTCATCCGCGCCGAGACCATCGCCTATGACGACTACGTCAAGGGCAATGGCGAGGCTGGCGCGCGCGACGCCGGAAGGCTGCGGCTGGAAGGCAAGGACTATGTCGTCGCCGACGGCGACGTGCTGCACTTCCGCTTCGCCAACTGAGCGGGCAACCGGCGGTCTCTTGACCGCCGGAACATCGTCGCCTGTGATCTGTTGCCGTGGCCGGGCGGGCCTGGCGGCAGGAGGCCGTCGCAGGACGGGGCGTTGACGCATGCTGTACTGGGAAGACTTCCACGAAGGCCATGTCGCCACCTGCGGGCGCTACGTGGTCGGGCGCGAGGAGATCATCGCCTTCGCGCGGGAATACGATCCCTCGCCGATCCATCTCGACGATGCCGCCGCCGAGGCGACGCGGCTCGGCGGGCTCTCGGCCTCGGGCTGGCACCTGTGCTGCATCTTCATGCGGCTGACCGCCGACGGCATGCTCAACAACAGCGACTGCCTCGGCTCACCCGGCATCGACGAGGTGCGCTTCCTCAAACCGGTGCATCCGGGCACCGTGCTCAGCCTGCGCCGCGAGGTGCTGGAGACACGCTCCTCCAAGAGCAAGCCGGAGATGGGGCTCGTCAAGTTCCGCTTCGAGCTGATCGACGCCGGCGCCAACGTCATGGTCGACCTCGTCGGCACGGTGATGTTCGGCCGGCGCAATCCCGGCTTCCGGCTGATCTGAGGGCGCCATGCTGTTCTTCGAAGACATCGAGATCGGCGAGACCACGCGCCTTGGGACCTACACCTTCACGGAAGGCGAGATCGTCGCCTTCGCCCGCGCCTGGGACCCGCAGCCCTTCCATCTCGACGCGGCGGCCGGCGCGCGCACGCATTTCGGCGGCCTCGTCGCCTCGGGCTGGCAGACTGCCGCCATCTCCTCGAAGCTGCGCGCCGAGGCCTGCGCGCGGCTGCACGAGACGCTCAGGCGCGAGGGCCGCAAGGTGCCGCGCATCGGCCCCTCGCCCGGCTTCAAGGATTTGCGCTGGCTGCTGCCGATCCGCCCAGGCGACACCGTGACCTTCGAGAGCGAGGTGACGGCGAAGAAGGCGAGCGCCACGCGCCCGGAATGGGGCCTCGTCTTCACCCGCGAGACCGGCACCGACCAGCTCGGCCGCCTCGCCTTCGAGTTCATCAACTGCGTCTTCGTGGAGCGGCTGGAGGCGTGAGGTTCAGGCGAACGGCCCGATTTCCGGCGGCGCGAAGCCGAAGCGCGCCATCAGCGCGGCGTGCTCGGGCGTGCCGAGGAAGCCGAGCAGCGCGGCATCGATGCGAGCGCGAAGCTCCTCGCGCCCCTTAGCCACTGCAAAGGCGCCCTGCGATGGCGGCCTCTCCGCCGAGGGGACATCCACCACCATGCAGGGCAGCGACGGATCACGGGCGAGATGGCCGCGATGCGCCATCGCCACGCTCGCATAGGCGTCGACATCCCCCCGAGCCACGGCAGCGGCCGCGGCGGCGTAGGTGTCGAACAGCACGATGCGCTCGGCCGGCACGCCGCGATCCAATGCCGTGCGATGCTGGACCTGCCCGTGGATGGCGGCGAGCCGTGCGCCCGCGTCCGCCGCCAGCGAACCGTAGCCGGCAATATTGCGAGGATTGCCCTGCGCCACCAGCAGGCCGTCTCCAAGCGCCCAGACCGGTCGGCAGAAATCGACGATCCGCGCGCGCTCGGGCGTGACGAACAAGCCGACCGTCATGTCCCAGCGGGACTCCGCCAGCCCCGGCAGAAGCTCCTCGAAGGTGGCTTCCACCGGCGCGATGCCCGCGAGCCCGAGGTCGCGCGCGATGCGGCCCGCCAGCTCGATGTCGCAGCCGGCGGCCGCGCCGTCCGCCGCACGGAAACCGAAGGGCGGCTCGATCAGGAACGCGACCCGTAGCCGACCGGACATGTCCACCTCGTCCATTCCGTCTCTCCTCTTCAGCCGGCAGGCAGCCCGCCTGCGCCCCACAAACAGAAAGGGCCCCTTCCGGGGCCCTTCGCATGTCGTCCGTCGAAAGCGCGCCGCTCAGTGCTCGACGCTCTTCCACACCTTCTTCTTGGTGAAGTAGAGCAACCCGGCGAAGACGATCAGGAAGATCATCACCTGGAAGCCGAGGCGCTTGCGCGCCTCGAGGTGCGGCTCGGCCAGCCACATCATGAAGGCGGTGACGTCGCGCGAGTACTGGTCGACCGTCTGCGGCGTGCCGTCGGTGTAGGTCACCTGGTCGGCCGACAGCGGCGGCGGCATCTTGATGGCGTGGCCGGGGAAGTACTCGTTGTAATGAGCGCCTTCCGGCACGGTCACGCCTTCCGGCGGCGTCTCCTTGTAGCCGTTCAGCAGGGCGTGGATGTAGTCCGGCCCCTGCTCCTGATACTGGGTGAAGATGTCGATCAGGAAGCCCGGGAAGCCCACCTCGTAGGTGCGCGCCTTGGCCAGCGTCGAGAAGTCCGGCGGGAAGGCGCCGCCATTGGAGGCGCGCGCCGCCTGCTCGTTCGGGAACGGCGAGGGCCAGCGGTCGGACAGGCGGCCAGGACGCTCGAACATGTCGCCGGCGTCGTTCGGCCCGTCCTGGATCTGGTAGCTCTCCGCTACCGCCTTGGCCTGCGCCTCGCTGAACTGCGGGCCGCCCGGCTGGGCGAGGTTGCGGAAGGCGAACAGATGCGCGGAGTGGCAGGAGGCGCAGACCTCCTTGAACACCTGGAAGCCGCGCTGCACCTGCGCCCGGTCGAAATGACCGAACGGGCCGGCGAAGCTCCAGTCCTCGCGGTGGGGCTTGGGCGCCCCCTCGGCGGCGAGCGCCGGGGCGGCGAGGCCGAGGATGAGCGCGGCCGCCACCAGCGGACGGAGAAGGGTGGAACGGAAGGTCATGGTGGTTTTCATGGTGTTCCGCTCAACCCTTGGTCTGCGGCGCTGCGACGCCGGCCGAGGCGGGAGCCCCGCCCTTGGACTTTCCGAGCACCGCCTCGGTGATCGAGGCCGGAACCGCCTTAGGCTTCTCGAACAGGCCGAGCAGCGGCAGGATGATCAGGAAGTGCGCGAAGTACCAGATCGTCAGGATGCGGCCGGCGATGACGTAGCCGCCCTCGGCCGGCTTGGAGCCGAGCCAGCCGAGCCCGATGCACACCACCACCCAGATCCAGAAGAACTGCTTGAACAGCGGGCGGTAGCGGGCGGAGCGCACCTTGGAGGTGTCGAGCCACGGCACGAAGAACAGCACGATGATCGCGCCGAACATGGTGAGCACGCCGCCGAGCTTGTCCGGCACCGAGCGCAGCATGGCGTAGAACGGCAGGTAGTACCATTCCGGCACGATGTGCGCGGGCGTCACCAGCGGGTTCGCCGGGATGTAGTTGTCGGCGTGGCCGAGATAGTTCGGGATGTAGAACAGGAACCAGGCGAAGAAGATCAGGAAGCACACCATCCCGAACCCGTCCTTGATCGTCGCGTAGGGCGTGAAGGGCACGGTGTCCTTCTCGCTCTTCGGCTCGACGCCGGTCGGGTTGTTCTGGCCGACCACGTGCAGCGCCCAGACGTGCAGGACGACGACGCCGGCGATCATGAACGGCAGCAGGTAGTGCAGCGAGAAGAAGCGGTTCAGCGTCGCGTTGTCGACCGAGAAGCCGCCCCACAGCCACTCGACGATGGTCGGGCCGACCACCGGGAAGGCGGAGAACAGGTTGGTGATGACGGTGGCGCCCCAGAAGCTCATCTGCCCCCAGGGGAGCACGTAGCCCATGAAGCCGGTCGCCATCATCAGCAGGTAGATGATGCAGCCGAGGATCCACAGCACCTCGCGCGGAGCCTTGTAGGACCCGTAATAGAGGCCGCGGAACATGTGGATGTACACCGCGATGAAGAACATCGAGGCGCCGTTGGCATGCATGTAGCGGAGCAGCCAGCCATAGCTGACGTCGCGCATGATGTGCTCGACCGAGTCGAACGCCATCGACGCATGCGGCGTGTAGTGCATCACCAGCACCACGCCCGACAGGATCTGGACGACCAGCATCAGCGACAGGATGCCGCCGAAGGTCCACCAGTAGTTCAGGTTGCGGGGCGTCGGGTAGGCGACGAAGGAGGAATGGATCAGGCCGACCAGCGGCAGCCGGCTCTCGAACCACTTGAGCGCCGGGTGCTTCGGCTCGAACGTGGAGTGTCCGCTCATCTGTCAGTATCCCTGGACGCCGGTTCAGCCGATGGAGATCTTCGTGTCGGACACGAATTTGTAGGGCGGGACGGCGAGGTTCTCGGGCGCCGGGCCGCGGCGGACGCGGCCGGCCGAATCATATTCGGAGCCGTGGCAGGGGCAGAACCAGCCGTCGAATTCGCCCATATGGCCGATCGGCACGCAGCCGAGATGCGTGCAGATGCCGATCACGACGAGCCACTTCTCGCGGCCCTCGCCTTCGGCGGCGCGGTTCTGGTCGGTGGCGGGGGCGTCGGCCGGCAGGTTGGCGTTGCGCGCCACCGGGTCGATCAGAGCGGAAATCTCGGTCGCCTTCGCCTTCTCGATGTCGGCGGCGGTGCGGTTCCACACGAAGACCGGCTTGCCGCGCCACTTCACGGTGACGATCTGGCCTTCCTGGATCTGTCCCAGGTCCACCTCGGTGGAGGACAGCGCGAGGACCGAGGCGTCCGGCTGAAGCTGGGAAACGAAGGGCCACACCGCGGCGGCGGCGCCGACCGCGCCCATGGCGCCGGTCGCTATGTAGAGGAAGTCACGGCGCGTGGTACCCGCCGTCTCGGTTGCTGCCACGATGGTTTCCTTTCCCCTCATGCCCGTGACCGGTGGCCCCACACGCCCGCCCGGCCCGACGGACGGGCGCTCGCGCGAAACGGGCGTGCGGCCGCGTGGCCCGCGGTCGACCCTACCTTCGAGTGCCTCTAATTGCATCCGAACCGCCCCTTGTCCAGATGAAGGCAGTGCGGCAGTCCGTCCTGCCCCCCGCCCTTCCACGCCTGCCTCCGGCGGGGACGGTGGCGAGTGGCAGCGGCTTACGCTACGGACGCACCGACGGGCGCAGGGACAAGGATTTCCGATGACGCTGGCACTGGCGCTCTACGAGCCCGACATCGCCCAGAACGCCGGCACGCTGGCGCGCGCCTGCGCCTGCCTCGCCATCGAGCTGCACATCGTCGAGCCGGCAGGCTTCCCGGTCGGCGATGCCGGCTTCCGCCGGGCCGGCATGGACTATCTCGACCGCGCAGTCATCCGCCGCCATGCCAGCTTCAAAGCTTTCGAGGCGTGGCGGCGGGTGGAAGGCCGGCGCCTCGTGCTCGCCACCACGCGCGGGGCGATCGCCTATGCCGATTTCGCCTTCACCGAGACCGACGTGATCCTGCTCGGCCGCGAGAGCGCCGGCGCGCCGGACGCGGTGCACGAAGCCGCGGATGCGCGGATCGTGATTCCGCTGGCAGAGGGCACCCGCTCGCTCAACGTGGCGCTCGCCGGCGCGATGATAATCGGCGAGGCGCTCAGGCAGACAGGTGGGTTTTCGCGGTAGGACAGAGTCTCACGGCCACTTCACCACTGGCGGCATGGAGGAGAGGATGGAATCGACGTTCCCCCCCGTCTTCAGCCCGAACAGCGTGCCGCGGTCGTAGAGCAGGTTGAACTCGACGTAGCGCCCGCGCTGCACCAGCTGCTCCTCGCGCTCGGCCGTGCTCCACGGCGTGCTGAAATTGGCCCGCACGAGCCGCGGATAGACGTCGAGGAAGGCGAGCCCCACCGCCTTGGTGAAGTGGAAGTCGGCCTCCCAGTCGCCGGAATCCAGCCAGTCGTAGAAGATGCCGCCGATGCCGCGCGCCTCGCCCCGGTGCGGCAGGAAGAAATACTCGTCGCACCACGCCTTGTAGCGGTCATAGTCGACATTCAGCCGCCCCTCGCAGGCGCCGCGCATCGCCGCATGGAAGGCGACCGAATCCGCATCCTCCTGGGTGCGGCGGGCGGCCAGCACCGGGGTGAGGTCCGCCCCGCCGCCGAACCACGCCTTCGAGGTCACCACGAAGCGCGTGTTCATGTGCACCGCCGGCACATGCGGATTGGTCATGTGGGCGATGAGCGAGATGCCCGTGGCGTGGAACCGCGGATCCTCCTCGGCGCCGGGAATCTGCTTGCGGAACTCCGGCGCGAACTCGCCATGCACGGTCGAACAGTGCACGCCGACCTTCTCGAACAGCCGCCCGCGCATGAGCGCCATCACCCCGCCGCCGCCCGGCCCGCCGCCATGGTCGGTGCGCTGCCACGGCGTGCGCTCGAAGCGGCCGGGCTGACCGGGATAGAGCGCGTCGGACGCCTCGTCCTCCAGCTTCTCGAAGCAGGCGCAGATGCGGTTGCGCAGCTCCTCGAACCAGGCGCGGGCAGCCTGCTTGCGGGCCTCGATGTCGGCGGGGACGGCGTCGGTCATGGCACTTCCCTGGAACACATGCCCGCATCTAGCGCTGCGAGCCGGGACAGGACAACCGGCCGGTGGTGGCGAACCTCATGCGACTCGTGTCTGTTCACGATTGGTTCGCGTCTTCACCCGATCTGACACACTGGTGCCGCAACGGCGGCGCAGAAGGGCGCCCATGTTCACGCGCATCTTCGCCTGGTTCGAAAATCTGGTCGATCCCTTCCGCCCCGCGCCCGTCGTGCGGCCGCCGGAAGGGCTGATCGCGTTCTACTGGCACTTCGTGCGCCAGACCGGCTGGATATTCGTCGCCGCGCTCTGCGCCGCCTTCCTCGTCGCCATCGTCGAGGTGTCGCTGTTCCGCTATATCGGCCAGATCGTCGATCTGCTGCAATCCTCCAGCCCCACCACGATCTTCGCCGAGCACGGCATGCTGATGCTGTGGATGGCCTTCGTGGTGGTGATCGCGCGACCCTTCTGCAACGCGTTGCACGACCTCCTCGTGCGCCAGTCCATCACCGCCAATGTCGGCAGCCTGATCCGCTGGCAGTCCTATCGCTGGGTGGTGCGCCAGTCGCTGGGCTATTTCCAGAGCGACTTCGCCGGCCGCATCGCCACCCGCGTGCTGCAGGCGGGCCCGGCCCTGCGCGGCTCGGTGGTCGAGGTGATCGACGCGCTCTGGTACGTCACCGTCTATGCGGTGAGCGCGGTGATCCTGTTCGCCGAGGCCGACTGGCGGCTCGCCGTGCCGATCGTGGCGTGGATCGCGCTCTACATCCTGGCGCTGAGCCGCTTCGTGCCGACCGTGCGCCAGCTCTCCAAGAAGACCTCCGAGAGCAACTCGCTGCTCTCCGGCCGCGTGGTCGACAGCTACACCAACATGATGACGGTGAAGCTGTTCGCCCATGGCGACCGCGAGGACAGCTATGTCGGCGAGGCGCTGGCCCGGGTCAATTCCGACACCAAGAACCAGCAGCGCCAGATCACCCG
>JARBUD010000055.1 GCA_029239875.1 Xanthobacteraceae bacterium
TCGAGACGGTGCTGGTCGCGGTCTATGCCTTCCTCACCTACAAGGCGACGCGCGAGAGCGAGGAGTAACCCCTCGTTAACGCATCCCGGTGACGAAGGATTCAGCCTTCCGCTTAAACCGTTCTTAGCAGCGCGCTCCCACACTCCGTCCCGACGAGAGGGAGCAAATCCCCGGCTTCGAGACAGGATGCGGCGATGCGAGCTGGACAGGCGGCCAACGTTATTCCCTTCGATGAAGGCGAGACAGGACGGCGCGAGGATATTCGCCCGCTCTATCGCGAGGCGGTGACCTTGGTGGAGCGGCTGCACCGGCGCCTGCTCGACGTGGTGAAGGACGAGTTCGACCGTCGCGGCCGCGACGACGTCAACGCCGTGCAGGCGCTGCTGCTGTTCAACATCGGCGACAGCGAGCTGACCACGGGCGAGTTGCGCACGCGCGGGCACTATCTCGGCGCCAACGTCTCCTACAACCTCAAGAAGCTCGTCGAGATGGGCTATCTCGACCATCGGCGCTCGCGCATCGACCGCCGTGCGGTTCGCATCAAGCTGACCGACAAGGGCGAGGAGGTGCGGGCTATCGTCGAGGCGCTGCACGCCAAGCACATCGCCACCATCGAGCAGATCGGCGGCATCGGCCCGCACGAGTTCCAGCAGCTCAACAAGGCGCTGAATCGGCTGGAGCGCTTCTGGACCGACCAGATTCTCTATCGGCTGTAGGGTCTTTCCCGATCCGGCAGCAACCGAGGGTTCGTCTGCGGGCGGCAATCTGATACAGCGGCAGGAAGGCGAGGGCGCCTCGCCGCCGATCAGGGCCGCTCGTGACTCCGCTGCGCCTCTTCATCCTCTTGAACCCGGCCATAGGCATCGTCTTCGCGATGGTGTTCCTGCTGCTGTGGCTCAACCAGCGCAACCGACCCCACATCCTGCTGATGTCGGGGGCGTCGGCCGCCTTTGCCCTCGGAGTCCTGGCGCAGATCCTCATCCCAGCCATGCCGAAGATCGGGCTGAACACCATGGTCTCGGCGGTGCTGTACCAGACGGCCATAGGGCTGTTCGTCGAGGCGATGCTGACCCGCGTTGGCATCGTCGGCAACCGCCGATGGATCCTCGCCATCTCGGCGGCCATCCTCGGCGGGATCGCCTATTTCTTCTATGTCCAGGAGAGCCTGAGCGCGCGCATCTATGTGCAGAACCTCGGCGCCGGTGCGATGCTCTGTTTCGCCGCGCTACGCTTGCGGACCGCGACCAACCCCAAGCCGATCGACCGCGTGCTGTTCTGGCTGGTGCTGCTCACCGGGCTGCATTTCCTGCCGCGCACGGTGCTGACCATGCTGGTCGACGTGCCGGCCGGAATGATCACGCCGGAGAATTTCCCCCGCTCCCTTTTCTTCTCCATGCTCAGTTTCGCGCTGATCATCCTGGCGCTGCTGCTGTGCCTCACCTTCCTGCTGGCGGTCGCGCTCGACGTCTTCGAGGACCTGCGCGGCGAGCGGAATCGCGACCACCTGACGCCGCTGCTCAACCGGCGCGGTTTCGAGGAGGAGGCGAACCGCCGCCTTGTGGGGCTGCACGGGGCACCAGCGGGCCTGATCTTCTGCGACATCGACCGCTTCAAGGCGATCAATGACGGCTACGGCCACGCCGCCGGCGACGCGGTCATCCGCGCGGTCGGCGAGCTGGTCGCCGACGAATTGCGGCGCGAGGACTGCGCCGGGCGCATCGGCGGCGAGGAGTTCGTCATCCTGCTCGCCCGCGGCAAGCTCGAGGACGCCCGCGTGCTGGCCGAGCGGCTGCGGGCGCGCATCGGGATGCTGGAGGTCCCGCCGCTCGCGGCCGGCGCACTCGCCGCCAGCTTCGGCATCGCCGAGGCGGGACCCGACGAGCCGCTCGACGAGGTGATGGAGCGCGCCGACGAGATGCTCTACCGCGCCAAGCGTGGCGGCCGGAACCAGGTGCAGGGTTGAACGTCAGCCCTGAAGGTATCCTTCCAACGTATTGGCAACGTTGATACCGATCGCTTCGACCGCATAGCCACCCTCCATCACGAAAAGCGTCGGCTTGGCAAGCTTGGCGATGCGGGCGCCGATCTTCAGATAGTCCGGGCTGTCGAGCTTGAACTGCGAGATCGGGTCTTCCTTGTAGGTGTCGACGCCGAGCGAAACCACAACCACATCCGGCGCATAGGCCTCGACGCGGGCACAGGCGGCCTCCAGCGCCGCGCTCCAGCCGGAGAAGTCGGTGCCCCAGCGCAGCGGGAAGTTGGCATTGAAGCCTTCACCCGCCCCGGCGCCGGTCTCGTCGGCATAGCCGAGGAAATAGGGGAATTCCTGCCGCGGGTCGCCATGGATGTTGCAGACCAGCACGTCCGGACGCTCGTAGAAGATCGCCTGCGTCCCGTTGCCATGGTGGTAGTCGACGTCCAATACGGCGACGCGCGCCGCCCCGCGGTCGCGGAAGCTCTGCGCGGCGACGGCGGCGTTGTTGACGAAGCAGTAGCCGCCCATGGTCGCCTGATGCGCGTGGTGGCCCGGCGGGCGGCACAGTGCGAAGGCGGTCTTTTCGCCGTCAGCGACGAGGTCGACCCCGGTCAGCGCCGTGTCGGCCGCTGCCTGCACCGCGTCCCATGTTCCAGCTACGATGCAGCAGCCGGCGTCGAAGGAGAAATGCGCGAACTTGCCGTCGACCGTCTCCGGCTCGATGTAGCGCATGCCCGGCGCGCGCCAGAAGCTCGGCAGGGCCGGGAAATCGCGTCCGTCCTCGGTCCATAGCTGCCAGGCGGTGGAGAGGAAGCGGATATAATCCGCGTCGTGCACCTTCAGCACCGGGTCGAGCCCATGCGCGGTCGGCTCGATGAGCGGGCCAAGATGGCGCTCGCCGATGGCCTTGAGGATCATCGCCACCCGCTCCGGCTTCTCGAAGGCGGGCACTACCCGACCGTTCATGAGCTCGACATGGCCGGAATGGCCGAAATGGCGGTCCGTGTGGATGATCTTCATGGGGAGAGTCCGGATTCGCGGGAAGGGCAGGGCGAAGACTAGGCGAGGTGCCTGAAAACCGGAACTCCCTGCGTCGTCCGCAACGCGGCGGTGTCGCTCCTTTCCGCGCCAGCTGCCGCGTCGATGCAAGGCACCCGTGCGGCAGGCGTGCTTTGAAACGGCCCGGGTGCTGTGCTAAGCGACCCGCCTTGATTTCGCGGTCGGCACGAGGTCGGCCGGGAGGCATCGCCACCGCCCAGGGAGGCCGGTCTATGTCGTCCGAAGCTCACGCTTCTTCCAGCAACTCCACCAGCCGATTCTTCTCGGCGAGCCTTGCCGAGGTCGATCCCGAGCTCGCCGGCGCCGTCGATGCCGAGCTCGGCCGCCAGCGCGACGAGATCGAGCTGATCGCCTCGGAGAACATCGTCTCGCGCGCCGTGCTGGAAGCCCAGGGTTCGGTGCTGACCAACAAATACGCCGAGGGCTATCCGGGCCGTCGCTATTATGGCGGCTGCCAGTTCGTCGACGTGGCCGAACAGCTCGCAATCGACCGAGCCAAGAAGCTGTTCGGCGCCGGCTTTGCGAACGTCCAGCCCCATTCGGGCGCGCAGGCGAACACCGCCGTGTTCTTCGCGCTGATGCAGCCGGGCGACACCTTCCTCGGCCTCAACCTCGCCGCCGGCGGTCACCTGACCCACGGCGCGCCGGTGAGCCTGTCCGGCAAGTGGTTCAAGCCGGTGCCGTACAATGTGCGCCGCGACAACCAGCGCATCGACTATGAGGAAGTTGCCAAGCTCGCCGACGAGCACAAGCCGAAGGTGATCGTCGCCGGCGGCTCGGCCTATCCGCGCCATATCGACTTCGCGAAGATGCGCGCCATCGCCGATTCGGTCGGCGCCTATCTCATGGTCGACATGGCCCATTTCGCCGGCCTGGTGGCGGGCGGCGTGCACCCGAACCCGGTGCCGCATGCGCATGTGACCACGACGACCACCCACAAGACCCTGCGCGGCCCGCGGGGCGGCATGATCCTGACCAACGACGAGGATCTGGCGAAGAAGTTCAACTCCGCCATCTTCCCTGGCATCCAGGGCGGCCCGCTGATGCACGTCATCGCCGCCAAGGCGGTCGCCTTCGGCGAGGCGCTGCAGCCGGACTTCAAGGTCTATGCCAGGAACGTGGTGGAGAACGCCAAGGCGCTCGCCGAGAACCTGAAGGGCCACGGCTTCGAGATCGTCTCCGGTGGCACCGACACGCATCTGATGCTGGTCGACCTGCGGCCCAAGAAGCTGACCGGCAAGGTGTCGGAGATCGCGCTCGGCCGCGCCCACATCACCACCAACAAGAACGGCATCCCCTTCGATCCGGAGAAGCCGTTCGTGACCTCGGGCATTCGGCTCGGCACCCCCGCCGGCACCACGCGGGGCTTCGGCGTCGCCGAGTTCCAGCAGATCGGCGACATGATCGCCGAGGTGCTCGATGTGCTCTCGCAGAAGGCCACGGAAGAGGACAGCCTGGTGGAGGGAGCGGTACGGGGTAAGGTGGCTGATCTGCTCGCCCGATTCCCGATCTACGGCTGAGGCTGAACCATGCGCTGTCCCTATTGCGGAAGCCTCGACACCCAGGTCAAGGATTCCCGTCCCACCGAGGACAGCGCCGCCATTCGCCGCCGCCGCATCTGCCCGGATTGCGGCGGCCGCTTCACCACCTTCGAGCGCGTGCAATTGCGCGAGCTGACCGTGCTCAAGCGCTCGGGCCGCCGCGTGCCGTTCGACCGCGACAAGCTCGCCCGTTCCATCGAGGTGGCGCTGAGGAAGCGCCCGGTCGATCCCGAGCGGGTCGAGCGCCTCGTCTCCGGTCTGGTGCGCCGGCTGGAGAGCATGGGCGAGAGCGAGATCTCCTCCGAGATGATCGGCGAGCGGGTGATGGAGAGCCTCAAGCAGCTCGACGACGTCGCCTATGTCCGCTTCGCTTCGGTCTACCGCAATTTCCGCGAGGCCAAGGATTTCGAGCAGCTGCTGGGCGAGTTGGATGCCCGGCCCACCGGCGTCGATGAAGACGAACCGAAGGCCGTCCGCCGCGTCGGCAGTGCCGAGGTGGAAGATTGATGCCGCCTCGCCGCGGCGGCCTATGCCCATGACGAAGAACATTCACGATGAAGCCCTGATGGCGGCCGCGCTCAGCGTCGGGCGTCGCGAACTTGGCCACACCTGGCCGAACCCGGCCGTCGGCGCCCTGGTGGTGCGCGAGACCGAGGGCGCGCCGGTCATCCTCGGCCGCGGCTGGACCTCGAAGGGCGGGCGTCCGCATGCCGAGCCGCAGGCCATTGCACAGGCCGGGGAGGGCGCGCGCGGCGCGACCCTCTACGTCACGCTGGAGCCCTGCTCGCATCACGGCGTGACGCCGCCCTGTGTCGACGCCGTGCGCGCTTCCGGCATCGCCCGCGTGGTGGCGGCCATCGAGGATCCGGATTTCCGCGTCGCCGGGCGCGGCTTCTCCATCCTGCGCGAGGCCGGCATCACGGTCGAGGTCGGCGCCGGCGCCGCGGAGGCCCGGCTCGCCCATGCCGGCCATATCCGCCGCGTCACCGAGGGCCGGCCGCATGTGATGCTGAAGCTCGCGGTCTCGGCCGACGGCAAGGTCGGGCTCGCCGGTCGCCGTCCGGCGGCGATCACCGGCGAGATCGCACGGGGACGAGTGCACCTGATGCGCTCGATCTACGACGCCGTGCTCACTGGCATCGGCACCGTGCTGGCGGATGATCCGCTGCTGACCTGCCGCCTGCCGGGCATGGAAGACCGCTCGCCATTGCGCATCGTGCTCGACGCTAATCTTCGCCTGCTGCCGACCAGCGCGCTCGCCCGCAGCCTCGGCACCGCGCCGCTGTGGGTGATCGCCGCCGAGGACGCGCCGGCCGCTCCCGAGGAGATGCTGACCGCCATGGGCGTCGAGGTGATGCGCGTGCGCCGCCGCCCCGATGGCGGAATCGACCTCAACGAGACGCTGAAGCTCCTGGCGCTGCGCGGCATCACCCGCGTGATGGTGGAGGCCGGCCCCCGTATCTCGACCGCCTTCCTGCGCGAGCGGCTGGTCGACGAGGCGAACGTTTTCCTTGCACCGGTGCAACTGGGCGAGGGCGCGCTCGATGCGCTGGAGGGATTGCCGCTCTCCGCCCTCGATGACTATCTGAGCGACGCAGAAATCGAATGGCACGGCGAGTACCGCCTGCGCATCATGAGGCGCCGCTAATGTTCACCGGCATTGTCACCGATATCGGCACGCTCCGCAGGGTCGAGCCGCGCAACGACGTGCGGCGGCTGACCATCGCCAGCCGCTACGACACCTCGACCATCGAGCTCGGCGCCTCGATCGCCTGCTCGGGCGTCTGCCTGACGGTCGTAGCGACGCAGCCCGATGCCTTCGAGGTCGAGGCGGCGCCGGAGACGCTGGCGGTGACCACCGCGCGCGACTGGGCCGAAGGCAGCCGCCTCAATCTGGAGCGGGCGCTGAAGATCGGCGACGAGCTCGGCGGCCATGTCGTGCAGGGCCATGTCGACGGCGTCGCCACCGTCATCGCCCGCGAGGACATTGGCGAGACCACGCGCTTCGTCTTCGATGTGCCGGATACCTTGGCGCCCTTTATCGCGGTGAAAGGCTCGGTGACGCTCGACGGCACCTCACTCACCGTCAACGAGGTGGAGGGCACGCGCTTCTCCTGCCTGCTCATCCCGCACACCCTCGCTCACACCACATGGGGCGATGTGCAGGCCGGCGACCATGTCAATATCGAAGTCGACATGATGGCCCGCTATGCTGCGCGCCTTGCGGAGTTTCGCTGACGGGGCTACGTCGTCGGCCCGACCAGTTTCATGAGGTTTCCCCAATGGCGAGCCCCCGCCCGCCGCGCGCATCCGAGACGCACGCGACGCCGCTCGACGGCGCCCGCGTTCTCATCGTCGAGGCGCGCTTCTATGACGACATCGCCGATGAGCTGCTGAACGGCGCTACCGCCGCCATCGCCGCCTCCGGCGCCAGCGCCGAGGTGATCTCGATGCCCGGCGCACTGGAGATACCGACTGCTGTGGCCATCGCCCTCGACGCCGCTGCGGCGGCGGGTGCTCCCTATGACGCCGTGGTGGCGCTGGGCTGCGTGGTGCGCGGCGAGACCTACCATTTCGAGATCGTGGCGGGGGAGTCTTCGCGCGCGCTGATGGACCTCGCAGTCGCCCGCAAGGTGCCGCTCGGCAACGGCATCCTCACGGTGGAGACCGACGAGCAGGCCTGGGTGCGCGCCCGCGTCTCCGAGGGTAACAAGGGCGGCGACGCGGCCGAGGCGGCGCTTGCCTTGCTTCGTCTCAAGCGCCGGGTGGAAGCGTGATGACCGCCGGTTCCAAACCTGCCAACCACAAGCCCCTGCGCAAGAGCGCGGCGCGGCTCAATGCCGTGCAGGCGCTCTACCAGATGGACGTGGCGGCGACGCCGCTGGCGGACATCCTCGCCCAGTTCGAGAGCCATTGGATCGGCCAGGAGATCGAAGGCGACGAGATCGCCAGCGCCGACGTGAATCTCTTCCGCGACATCGTCGGCGGGGTGCTGCGCGAGCAGCTTGCCATCGATCCGGTGCTCGACGCGGCCCTCGTGAAGGGCTGGCCGCTGAAGCGCATCGAGGCGGTGCTGCGCGCCGTACTGCGCGCCGGCGCCTATGAACTTATCGAACGCCCGGACGTTCCTGCACGGGTGGTGGTGGCGGAATATGTGAACGTCGCCGCCGCCTTCCTCGACCGCGAGGAGACCGGCATGGTCAATGCGGTGCTTGACGGGCTGGCGCGCGAGAGGCGGCCGGCCGAATTCACCGGCTAGGAGAAGGCGATGAGCGCGGAGGGCTCCGGCGAGGACAAGCTGATCGCCCGGCTGTTCGCGCCGATCACCACCCATCCCGGCGCACTGGGCCTGAAGGACGACGCGGCGGTCATCGCCCCGCCGCCGGGCCATGACCTGATCCTGACCAAGGATGCGCTCGTCGCCGGCGAGCACTTCTTCGCCGGTGATCCGCCTGAATCCATCGCCCGCAAGGCGATGCGGGTGAATCTCTCCGACCTCGCCGCCAAGGGCGCCGACCCGCTCGGCGTGCTGCTGGCCTTCGCCATTCCCGCCGACATGACGCCGGAGGCGCTCGACGCCTTCGCCCGCGGCATCGGCGAGGATGCGCGGCTCTATGGCGCGCCGCTGCTCGGCGGCGACACGGTGAAGACGCCGGGGCCGTTCACCGTCTCCATCACCGCGCTCGGCACCGTGCCGGCCGGCCAGATGGTGCGGCGGGCGAGTGCGCGACCGGGCGAGGCCATCGTCGTCAGCGGCACCATCGGCGACGGCGCGCTAGGGCTCGAACTGCGCCTCCGTCCGGATCGTCCGGGTTTCAAGGCGCTCGACGAGAAGGCGTCCGCCTATCTCAAGGACCGGTACCTGCACCCGCGGCCCCGCGTGGCGCTCGCCCGGGCCTTGCGCGGACGTGCGAGCGCGGCGATGGACGTCTCCGACGGGCTGATCGGCGACCTCGCCAAGATGCTCCTCGCCTCGGGGATAGCCGGCGAGATCGAGGCGGATCGCGTGCCGCTGAGTCCCGCCGCGCGTGCGGCGATAGAGGCGGAGCCGGCCCTAATGGAAACGGCGCTGACCGGCGGCGACGACTACGAGATCCTCGCCGTCATGCCCGACCACGAGCTCGATGCATTCAACAATCTCGCCACTGCCGCCGGCATCGGCGTCGCCGTCATTGGCCGCACCCATGAAGGGCAGGGGCTCACAGTGCGCGCGCATGATGGCGGGGCGATGAGCTTCACCCGGCCGAGTTTCAGCCATTTCTGAACAGCCCCCACCAAAGGCTAGGTATTCCCCGATTGCCTGCGCCCGGCGGCGGACCTAGCTTGCCGGTACGGCGCCGAGCATGCGGCGCCTCGTATCGGGAACAGCCAAGATGAAAATCTCCAGGATTCTGCTCGCGGCCGCGGCTCTTGCCATCGGCGCCGGCGCCGCGCATGCCGAGATCAAGAAGGTGCGCATTGGCACCGAGGGCGCCTATCCGCCCTTCAACTCGGTCGACACCAGCGGCCAGCTGGTCGGCTTCGACATCGATATCGCCAAGGCGCTCTGCGAGAAGATGAAGGTCGAGTGCACCTTCGTGGCGCAGGATTGGGACGGCATCATCCCGGCGCTGCTGGCCAAGAAGTACGACGCCATCGTCGCCTCCATGTCGATCACCGACGAGCGCAAGAAGCAGGTGGATTTCACCATCCCCTACTACCTGACGCCCGGCAACTTCATGGCGCCGAAGGACACCAAGATCACCGACATCACGCCCGAGGGCCTGAAGGGCAAGGTGATCGGCGCCCAGTCGTCCACCACGAGCGCCTCCTATCTCGAAGACAAGTACAAGGGGAGCGAGGCCAAGCTCTACCCGACCCAGGACGAGGCCAATGCCGACCTCGCCGCCGGCCGTCTCGACGCCATCCTGGTCGACAAGTTCGTGGGCTATGAGTGGCTGGAGAAGACTGACGCCGGCAAGTGCTGCAAGTTCGTCGGCGCTGACCTTGCCGACGTGAACCCCGACGGCACCGGCATCGCCGTGCGCAAGGAGGACACCGAGCTGCGCGAGATGCTGAACAAGGCGATCAAGGAGATCCAGGCCGACGGGACCTATAAGAAGATCAACGCGAAGTACTTCCCGTTCCCCATCAACTGAACGAAAAAAGCGGCGGCGGGCCTCGTCGCCCGCCGCTCCCTCCTCAGCCCCAGCCCGCAAAAAGACCGCCCCATGAAGACCGACACGATCGTGCTCGGCGCCGGCATCGTCGGCACGTCGATCGCTCTCCACCTCGCCCAGCGCGGCCGCTCCGTCGCACTCGTCGACCGGCGCGGGCCGGGCGAGGAGACCTCCTACGGCAATGCCGGGCTGGTGGAGCGGGCCTCGATCTACCCGGTCGCCTTCCCGCGCAAGATCTCCGCGCTGGTCGACGTCGCGCTGGGGCGCAATCCGGGCGCGCACTACCACTGGAACGCGCTGCCGGGACTTGTGCCGTGGATGTTCGCCTATTGGCGCGCCTCGGCGCCGGCGCGCCTGCTCGACTATGCCCGCCATATCGAGACGCTGCTCTCACGCAGCCTCTACGAGCATGAGCGGCTCGCGCAGGCGAGCGATGCGGAGCACTTTTTCCGCGAGGGCGGCTGGCTCAAGCTCTATCGGACCGCGGCCGGGCTCGACAATGAGCGCAGCGAGTTCCCGCTTGCCCGCCACTACGGCCTCACCGCCCGCGAAATCCCCGTCGATGAGGCGCTGGAGCTGGAGCCGTTCCTACGTCCGGTGTTCACCGGCGCGGTGCTGTGGTCCGACCCGCATTCGGTCTCCAGCCCTGGCGGGGTGACGCAGGCCTACGCCGCCCATTTCGCCGCGCTCGGCGGCCTTGTCCTTAAAGGCGACGCGCGTACGCTCACAAAGCTCGGCTCCGGCTGGCTGGTGACGACCGAGGAGGGCAGCGTCGAGGCGCCCGAGGTGGTCGTGGCGCTCGGGCCGTGGGCGATGGACGTGCTGCGCCCCTTCGGCATCCGCCTGCCGCTGCAGGTCAAGCGCGGCTACCACATGCATTACCGCGCCGAGGGCAATGCGGCACTCTCGCGCCCGGTGCTCGACGAGGAGGGCGGCTACGTCATCACGCCGATGGTCGGTGGTATTCGTCTGACCACCGGCGTCGAGTTCGCCCGGCGCGACGCGCCGAAGTCACCGGTGCAGCTGGAGAAGACCGAGGTGCTGGCGCGCGGGCTTTTCCCGCTCGGCGCACGCGCCGAGGCCGAGCCGTGGATGGGTTCGCGCCCGGCCTTTCCCGACATGCTGCCAGCCATCGGCCAGGCGTCGGGGCAGAAGGGCATGTGGCTCGCCATCGGCCACCAGCATCTCGGCTTCACCCTCGGCCCGGTCACCGGACGGCTGCTGGCCGAGATGATGAGCGGGGAGGAGCCCTGCGCCGACCCGGCGCCGTTCTCGCCGGACCGGTTCGGCTAAGGCGTCTGCCTCGCGGAGCTGCATTGCCCCCTCATGGCCGAGCTCGACCCCGCCATCCAAGATGCAGCGCGTGGCCAGTGGAAAGGCTGGGTCCCCGGGTCAAGCCCGGGGATGAGGGAAGTTTGAAGTCTCGGTCAGGCTCGAGGCGCCCGGATCACATCCCCGGCCGGAAGTTGGTGGCGTTGAAGATCTGGCCGATGAGCGAGACTTCCTGCCCGCCGGTCGGCGTCGAGCGGCTGACGAAGTCGAAGATCTTGCCGTCCTTCAGGCCATAATCGGCGATGCGGGTGACGCGCTTGTCCTTGGGGTCGAAATAGACCGCGATGACCCGCTGGTCGATGATCTCCGGCCGCAGGAACATGACCTTCTTGGTCTTCTGCGAGATGTAATAAAACACCTCGCCGTCCACGGTCGCGATCGTCGAGGGCGTCCCCAGCACCAGCAGCACCTGTTCCTGGCTGGAACCGATGGGAATCTGGTCGAGCGAGCCCGGCGAGATCACATAGCCACGCTGCTGCTCAGAGACGAAGCTCGTGGGCTGCCGCGCCAGGCCCATGCTCGCCGTCGCCATCGGCATGTCGCCCGAGCAGGCGGAAAGGCCGACCGCCGTCACTCCTGCGGCCATAAGCGCGGGCAGGGCGGCGCGGCGGGCGCGGGGCGTTCCCTTTAGCGTCACGCGGATCGGTGCCATCCCCTAAAACTCCAAACTCTTTCTTCGGCCGGCCGGCCCTTGCGGGCGCGACATGGCGCGCGACATGGCAGAAAGCACAGGGCAGGGAGAGAGGCAACCTTGCGGCCGCCCTGCGGTTGCTCCGCCGGTCCTGCCGGATCGGCGCGACCCGTGGGGTTGCCACCGCCGCCAGCCCGCGCTACCCCGCCAATGCCGGGCGTCGCCGAGGCGGCGCGGCAGCGGCCACGAAGGCAGGAGCCGTCCATGATTCTGCGCTTTTTCCGTCGGAACGACGGAAACGAGACCATTCAGCGGCTCTATGGCGCGATCGTGGCGCGATCGCGCGATCCCGCATTCTATACGGATTACAAAGTGCCCGACAGCATCGAGGGCCGGTTCGAGATGATCCTCGTCCATGCCTTCCTGCTGTTCCACCGCCTGAAGGACGAGGACGAGGGGCGCCGCATTCTCGGGCAGGGCGTATTCGACGCCTTCTGCGCGGACATGGATGCCAATCTGCGCGAGATGGGCGTGGGCGACCTCACCGTGCCGAAGAAGATGAAGAAGGTGGCGGAAGCCTTCTATGGCCGTATCGGCGCTTATGAGCCGCCGGTGGATGCGGGCGATTTGGATGCGCTCGCCGACGCGGTGCTGCGCAACGTCCATGCCTCGAACGCGGGTGCTGCGCTTCAAGCCGAGGCCTTGGCGACCTATATGATGGAGGCGGCCCGTGCGCTGAAGGCGGTGCCCTTCGCGACCTTCGCAGGTGGCGAGTTCCCGCTGCCTTCGCCCGCCGCCGCGACGACGAATTCAACGGAGACCACGCCATGACGGATGCCACGCCGGACACCTCGCCCCTGTCCAAGCCCGTCCTCGTGGCCAGCCTCCCCGATGAGGGGCTGACCTTGAAGATCGCCCCCGATGCCGGCGTCCGCGCGGCGTTGGCCGAGGATTTCGGCATTTCCGGCATTCCCGCGCTCACCGCTCAGGTGACGCTGGTGCCGGGGCGTAAGGGCGCGGTGCACGTCACCGGCCATATCGACGCCGTGGTGACGCAGACCTGCGTGGTGACGCTGGAGGACTTCGACGCGCCGGTGTCGGAGGACATCGACCTCACCTTCGCGCCTGAGGACCAGTTGCCGGAAGTCCGCCCCGGCGCCGAGATCGACGTCACCGAGCTCGATATCCCCGATCCGCTGGTCGACGGGACCGTTGACGTCGGCGCGGTGGTGGCGGAGTTCCTCGCTCTCGGCCTCGACCCCTATCCACGCAAACCGGGCGTCGCTTTCGAGGGACCGGATGAGCCCGGGCCGGAGCAGACCTCGCCCTTCGCCGCCCTGTCGCGGCTGCGCGGAGGCGATGGCGGGGGCGCGACATAGCCGCGCTCGCCTGCTAATACGCAGGACGCTATTGTCATGACCGCTCATCTGGGGCATGCCCTCTGCGCCGCCGCGGCGTCCCCGTCGCCGTCCCCACGTCTGTGAGACCCGCCGCTCAATGTCCTCGACCGTCCGAATAGCGCTCGACGTCATGGGCGGTGATCACGGCCCGGACGTCGTCTTGCCGGGCGCAGAGATGGCACTGACGCGGCACCCGGACATCAGCTACCTCCTGTTCGGCGACGCCACGCGGATCAACGAGATCCTCGCCCGCCACCCGCGTCTCGCCGCCGCCAGCCGGGTGGTGCATACCGACGTAGTCGTGCAGATGGACGACAAGCCGAGCCAGGCGCTGCGGCGCGGCCGGCGCGTGTCCTCCATGTGGAAGGCGATCGACGCGGTGCATGTCGGCGAGGCCGACTGCGCCGTCTCCGCCGGCAATACCGGCGCGCTGATGGCCATGGCCAAGGTGAACCTCAAGACCATGGCGGGGATCAGCCGCCCGGCGATTGCCTGCCTGTGGCCGACGGCCAAGGGCGAGAGCGTGGTGCTCGACGTCGGTGCCTCCATCGGCGCCACCGCCCAGCATCTCGTCGACATGGCGGTAATGGGCGCGGCCATGGCGCGCATCGTCTTCGACATCGAGCGCCCGACCGTCGGCCTGCTCAACGTCGGCGTCGAGGAAATCAAGGGCGTCGAGGAAGTGAAGGACGCCGCGGCGGCGCTGCGCGAGGCGGAGCACGCCGGCCTGTACTACAAGGGTTTCGTCGAGGGCGACGACATCGGCCGTGGCACCGTCGACGTGGTGGTAACCGAGGGCTTTTCCGGCAACATCGCGCTCAAGACCGCTGAGGGCACAGCCAAGCAGGTGGCGGACTATCTGCGCGCCGCCATCAACCGCAGCTGGATGGCGAAGCTCGGCTATCTGCTCGCCCGCGGCGCGTTCCAGGCGCTGCGCGAGAAGCTCGACCCCCGCAAGTCCAATGGCGGCGTGTTCCTCGGCCTCAATGGCGTCGTCATCAAGAGCCATGGCGGCACCGATGCCGAAGGCTTCGCCTCGGCAGTCGACATCGGCTACGACATGGTCCGCTACCGGCTGCTGTCCCGCATCGAGGCGGGCATGAATGATCGTCCGAAGGTTGGCGCCAGCGCCGCCGCGGATGCGGTTTCCGACGAGTTGCAGGTTTCATCGTGAATGCTATCCGTTCCGTAGTGCGGGGCGTCGGCGCCTATCTGCCCGCCCGCATGCTGACCAATGCCGACCTCGCCTTGATGGTCGATACTTCCGACGAATGGATCGTCCAGCGCACGGGCATCCGTACGCGCCATATCGCCGCCGACAACGAGGTCACCTCGGACCTCGCGCTCGCCGCCGCCCGCGCGGCGCTGGCCGATGCCGGGCTGGGGCCGGGCGACATCGACTTGATCGTGCTGGCGACCTCGACGCCGGACAACACCTTCCCGGCGACCGCCGTGAGCGTGCAGGCGGGCCTCGGCATCACCCATGGGGCCGCCTTCGACCTGCAGGCGGTATGCTCGGGCTTCGTCTATGCGCTGGCGACCGCCGACAACTTCCTGAAGTCCGGCGCCTATAAGCGCTGCCTCGTCATCGGCGCAGAGACCTTCTCGCGCATCCTCGACTGGTCGGACCGCACCACCTGCGTGCTGTTCGGCGACGGCGCCGGCGCGATGGTGCTGGAGGCGATGGACGGCGCCGATGGGCGCGGCGTGCTCACCACCCACCTGCGTTCCGACGGGCGGCACAAGAACAAGCTCTATGTCGACGGCGGCGTCTCCTCGACCCGCAGCGTCGGCTTCCTGCGCATGGAAGGCCGGGAAGTTTTTCGCCACGCGGTCGGCATGATCGCCGACGTGATCACCGATGCTTTCGACGCCACCGGCGAGAGCGCGCAGACGATCGACTGGTTCGTGCCGCATCAGGCCAACCGCCGCATCATCGACGCCAGCGCGGTGAAGCTCGGCATCGCTCCTGAGAAGGTGGTGATCACCGTCGACCAGCACGGCAACACCTCGGCTGCCTCCATCCCCCTGGCGCTCGCGGCAGCCCATGCCGACGGGCGCATCAAGAAGGGCGATCTGGTACTTCTGGAGGCCATGGGCGGCGGCTTCACCTGGGGATCGGCACTGATCCGCTGGTAATGCACGCATCGCGCGCGACGAGCCGTTGACCGGCGGCGGCGACGGCGCCTAGTTTGACGTGGGGACAATAGGCGGGACGGAACGGGGAGACGGCAATGACGGGTCGCACCATCACGCGCGCCGATCTGTGCGAAGCGGTTTATCAGCGGGTAGGTCTGTCACGCACCGAATCGGCGGCTCTCGTCGAAACGGTGCTGTCGGAGATCGCCGACTGCGTCGCCCGCGGCGAGACGGTGAAGCTGTCCTCCTTCGGCTCCTTCGTGGTGCGCCAGAAGGGCGAGCGCATCGGCCGCAATCCGAAGACCGGCGAAGAAGTGCCGATCGCGCCGCGCCGCGTCATGGTGTTCAAGCCGTCCAACATCCTCAAGCAGCAGATCAACGGCGAAACGCCCGAGACCTGAGCGGGCGCCGAGAGCAGCGAAACCTGGAGCAGCCGAGCGTGGAGAAGGGCCCCGATGCCTTCCGCACGATCAGCGAGGTCGCCGACGATCTCGACCTGCCGCAGCATGTGTTGCGGTTCTGGGAGACGCGGTTCCCGCAGATCCGCCCGCTGAAGCGCGGCGGCGGACGGCGCTACTATCGCCCCGACGACGTCGAGCTGCTGCGCGGCATCCGCCACCTGCTCTACGGGGAGGGCTACACCATCCGCGGCGTGCAGCGCATCCTCAAGGAGGAGGGGCCGCGCTACGTGCAGGCGATCTGGCGCGAGGCCGAGGCGGACGCCCGCGAGGCCGAGCAGATCGAGGCCGGGGAGGCGCTACGCCATGAGACAGCCGACGCTGGGCGGCGGGGTGGGCTGAGTGGCATACTGAATCTGCTGCCGAACCGGCCGCGCGAGGCGGAGCCGGATTATCTGGAACTGCCGCTGCTGCCGGAGATGGGTCCGCAGGAAAAGACGCCCCGTCAGGAGCCGACGCTGCGCGCCGAGCCGGAGAGCGCGCCCGAGATTCACGAGCCGCGGCAAGCCTTCCCGTTCCGCGCCGTGGCGCCGGAGCCTGTGGAGGACGAAGACACGGACGACGCGGCTTACGTCCCCGAGCGCGCGCGCCCGGCGATGCCGTTCCGTCCCGTGGATGATGATCTGCCGGATGAGCCGCTGCTCAGCCGTGACGACCGCCATCGGCTGCAAGCGGCGCTGCAGGAACTGCAGGACTGCCAGCGCATCCTGGATGCGGCGCGCGACCGGGAAGGCTGAGCGCGCTTCCCGGTCCACGCATGTTGGCGGATGGCGTGTCGGCGCTGAAGGCGCTTAGTCGACCACCGCGATCTCGACCTTGGCGACGCCGCGCTTGCGGAAACCGAGCTGGTCCGCTGCGGCGGTCGACACGTCGATGATCCTGCCCCTTATGAAAGGCCCGCGATCGTTGATCCGCACCACCACCGAGCGGCCATTGGCCTTGTTGGTGACGCGAACCCGCGTGTTGAAGGGCAGGTTGCGATGCGCGGCGGTCATCGCCTGCCCGGTGTGCCGCTCGCCATTGGCGGTGCGGCCGCTATAGCCGTAATACGACGCCATGCCGGTCGTCGCGTAATTGCTTTTCTTGGTGTCAGCGAAAGCAGCATTGCCGCCGGTGATAAAGATAATCCCCGCCGCGAATGCCGCGCCGGCGACCCTTCCCACTCCCCAAGCCGTCAATACCTTCGTCCTTCTCCTGTTGCATCGCGCGTTCGTGATGGAAAGGAAATGGGGCGAGGTCATCACGACAATGTGGCTATAAGTGGGAGCGGCGGAATGTCTCGTGGCATGCAAGATAAGAAATATCCGCAGCATAGATCGCCTAATCTTGCTCTGCAGCGCAAGTTGATCCGCACGATTTCATCTTGCGCGCCCGACCTCTAGCCATGGACGTAAAGGTTTGATTTTAAACGAATTGGACATCTCTGCGGGAGGTAATTCGGATTGCTGTCGAGCCCTCCTGCCTCGCCGCCTCCGTCAAAAGCCGCGATGGATTTCGCCCCGTCGCCGGTGCTATGAGCGCGGCGGACGAGGTGGGATGCGAGGAGCATGAGCATGGCGACGAAAGAGACGCGCGGGGCGCCGAGGCCGGTCGCGGAAGAAGTCACGCAGCTCCTGCGCGCCCTCGGCGTGCCGGATTCCAGCTGGCGCAGCGGCACGCGGCCGGTGCGCTCGCCGATCACCGGCGAAGAGGTCGCGCGCATCGCCGAGGCCGGCGCCGAGGACGTCGCCCATGCGGTGTCCCGCTCGGTCGCAGCCTTCGAGGCGTGGCGGGCAGTTCCCGCGCCGCGCCGCGGCGAGCTGGTTCGCCTGCTCGGCGAGGAGCTGCGCGCCCACAAGACCGAGCTCGGCCGGCTGGTGACGCTGGAAGCCGGCAAGATCGTCTCCGAGGGCCTCGGCGAGGTGCAGGAGATGATCGACATCTGCGACTTCGCCGTCGGCCTGTCGCGCCAGCTCTATGGCCTCACTATCGCCTCCGAGCGGCCCGGCCACCGGATGATGGAGACCTGGCACCCGGTCGGGCCGGTCGGCATCATCAGCGCCTTCAACTTCCCCGTCGCCGTGTGGTCGTGGAACGCGGCGCTGGCGCTCGTCTGCGGCAACAGCCTGCTGTGGAAGCCCTCCGAGAAGACCCCGCTCACCGCGCTCGCGGTGCAGGCACTGTTCGAGCGCGCGGCGGTCGCCTTCGGCGGCGCGCCCGAGGGCCTGTCGCAGGTGCTGATCGGCGGCGCCGAGGTTGGCGCGGCGCTGACCGACGACGCCCGCGTGCCGGTCGTCTCGGCCACCGGCTCGACCCGGATGGGTCGCATCGTCAGCGAACGAGTGGCGCGCCGCTTCGGCCGCTCCATCCTCGAGCTCGGCGGCAACAACGCCGCCATCGTCTGTCCCTCGGCCGATCTTGACCTCGCCCTGCGCGGCATCGCCTTCGCCGCCATGGGCACGGCCGGCCAGCGCTGTACCACGCTGCGGCGCCTGATCGTCAATGAGGGCGTCTATGACACGCTGCTGCCGCGCCTCGCCAAGGCGTACGGCACGGTCGGCATCGGCGACCCGCGCGAGGCCGGCACACTGATCGGTCCGCTGATCGATCAGGCAGCCTTCGAGGCCATGCAGAGCGCGCTGGAGACGGCGGAGAAGGCCGGCGCGCGCGTGCACGGCGGCGAGCGGGTGCACGCCAAGGAATGGCCGGACGCCTATTATGTCCGTCCGGCGCTGGTCGAGCTCGACGAGCAGATCGACCTCGTGAAGCACGAGACCTTCGCGCCGATCCTCTACGTGCTGCGCTGCTCGGGCCTGCCGGAGGCGATCAAGCTGCACAACGCCGTGCCGCAGGGCCTCTCGTCCTCGATCTTCACCAACGACATGCGCGAGGCGGAGACCTTCATGTCGGCGGAAGGATCGGATTGCGGCATCGCCAATGTGAACATCGGCCCGTCGGGGGCGGAGATCGGCGGCGCCTTCGGCGGCGAGAAGGAGACCGGCGGCGGGCGCGAATCCGGCTCGGATGCCTGGAAGGCCTATATGCGGCGCGCCACCAACACCATCAACTATTCGCGCCAGCTGCCGCTGGCTCAGGGCGTGTCCTTCGACATCGACTGATCCGGC
>JARBUD010000070.1 GCA_029239875.1 Xanthobacteraceae bacterium
GGGGAAATGCACCTTGAACGGCTGGATGGCGTCGGACTGGGCTGAGAGCGGCGTTGGCATCATGGTGGCGACTCCGGCTGCTGCGGCGGCGGCGAGCACATCGCGCCGCGTGAGGGCTGATTGGGTTTTCGGCATGACGTTCTCCTCTGCAGCCATCGACATGGCTGGCTGAGCACGCTTCGACCATGATGGTTGAGGCATGATCGCCGCGTGGCGATCGCACTATGCTATCGGCGATACTTTGACACTATTCGTCAAAGCACTGTTTTATCCGATAAAACCGCCACATATTTCAATATAACTTACAGATACATATCTGTACTGTAGTTTAAGATGTGCAATGGAGGCACTCTCTTACGTAAGAGCGAAGCTTACGGCGACGCGAACCTGGCTTTGCACCGAGAGGACGACTTGCCAGGTCGGCGCTTGAATGAACGCGGGGCAAGGTGCAGCCGCAAGTCGGCTCGATCCGACAGGCTTGCCCTCCGGGCTGCTCATGCGCTCAAAATTACAAATGGCGAAGTGCCGCCCCGCAAAAGCCTATCGGCGCTCGCTGATCGATGCGGTCGAAGTCGACCAGCCCGTCGCGTGCAGCACAGATCAAGCGTGATGCGGAAGAGGTCCATACCCGCCGACCAGGCCACCCATCCGGGTGTTCGCGATCCTGTACGGAGTGGCGCGCCCACGGGGAATCGAACCCCGGTTTTCGCCGTGAGAGGGCGACGTCCTGACCGCTAGACGATGGGCGCATCTAGGCAGGCGGGTCTCATAAAGCCAATCGGCAGCCGGATCAAGGCCGTGCCGTGCGCATTCCCCGCGAAATTCACGGCCGATGCGGCGCGCATCCCAAACCCGGCCGCCCTCCCCGCCTCACGGCTCGCTGGCGAAGGTGAGCGATCCGCGCGGCGCGTGCGTGGCCGCGTCGAAGAAGCGCGTCTCGACGATGCCGCCGCGCTCCAGCGTCACCGCGATCATGTCGCCGGACACCGTGGCCGAGCGTACATTCGCTCCCTTGGGAAGCTGAATGGTGCCGGTGATTTCCACCGGCGCGCTTTTCCAGCCGACCACGACCCTGTATCCGATGGCACCGAACAGGGCGAGGAAGCCGAAGCCCATGAGCAGGCCGGAGAAGGCGGCGAAGCCGCGCAGCTTGCGCAGCACCCGTTCGGCTGCCGGGTCGAGCTTGTCGTCGTCTGAATCGGGAGAGGTCATGCCGGCACCGGACGAAATGAACGAGGATATCGATGACGTCGCGTCCGAGGCGGCCGCGACGCGCGTCGATATCACCGCCGGGCCGCAGGATGAAGGGCTGCGGCTCGACCGCGTGCTGGCAAACCATCTGCCCGAACTCAGCCGCACGCGGCTGCAGGCGCTGATCGCCGACGGCCGGGTGCTGCGTGGCGGCCGCCCGGTCACCGGGGGCTCGGCCAAGGTCGCCCCGGGCGAGGTCTTCACCGTCGAGGTGCCGCCGCCCGAACCCGCCGAGCCGGAGCCGCAGGACATCCCGCTCGACATCGTCTTCGAGGACGACGACCTCATCGTCATCGACAAGCCCGCCGGCCTCGTGGTGCATCCCGCCCCCGGCAATCCCGACGGCACGCTGGTCAATGCGCTGCTGTTCCATTGCGGGGCGAGCCTGTCGGGCATCGGCGGGGTGCGCCGGCCGGGCATCGTCCACCGGCTCGACAAGGACACCTCCGGCCTCATGGTCGTCGCCAAGAACGACCGCGCGCATCAGAAGCTCGCGGCGCAGTTCGCCGACCATGGTCGCACCGGCCCGCTGGAGCGCGCCTATCTCGCCTTCGTCTGGGGCGTGCCGGAGCTGCCGAGCGGCACGGTGGATGCCCCCCTCGCCCGCCATCCGGTGTCGCGCGAGCGCATCGCGGTGCGCGCCGGCGGGCGCTTCGCCATCACCCATTGGCAGCGCATCGAGGCCTATGAGGACGTGCAGGGCCGCCCGGTCGCTTCGCTGGTCGAGTGCCGGCTGGAAACCGGCCGCACCCACCAGATCCGCGTGCACATGGCCCATATCGGTCATCCGCTGCTGGGCGACGCGCTTTATGGCGGTGGCCAGCGGACCAAGGCGAACCGGCTCGGCGAGGAGGCGCGCGCCATGCTCGAGGCGCTGGGCAGGCAGGCGCTGCACGCCGCCCGGCTCGGCTTCGAGCATCCGGCGAGCGGCGAATTCATGTCGTTCGAAAGCGAACTCACCGCCGATCTCATGCGTTTGCAAGAGGCGCTCCAGGGTCGCCCACGCGAAGGTGAGGCGTCCTGAACAACGCGACTGAACCGCACCATCGCCCGGTCAACGCTTCGTGACCGGTCGTTGGCTTGCGCTTTCGCAAAAAGACGCCGCTCCTGCTATTATAGTGTTGCGGCCGGCGACAAGCGGCCGCACGCCGGTCGCCCAATCAAGGGGACCGCGTAAGTCAAGGAGGGTGCATTCATGGCCCGTTCCGCTATGAGCCTACCGTCCGCCGAGGGCGGCCTGAGCCGCTACCTCGCGGAAATCCGCCGGTTCCCGATGCTGGAGCCGCAGGAAGAATATATGCTCGCCAAGCGCTGGCGCGAGCATGAGGACCCGGAAGCCGCGCACAAGCTCGTCACCAGCCATCTGCGTCTCGTGGCCAAGATCGCCATGGGCTATCGTGGCTACGGCCTGCCGATCTCCGAGGTGATCTCGGAGGGCAATGTCGGCCTGATGCAGGCGGTGAAGCGCTTCGAGCCGGACAAGGGATTCCGTCTGGCCACCTATGCCATGTGGTGGATCAAGGCCTCGATCCAGGAGTACATCCTGCGTTCGTGGAGTCTGGTGAAGATGGGCACCACGGCGGCGCAGAAGAAGCTGTTCTTCAACCTGCGCAAGGCCAAGAGCCAGATCTCGGCGCTGGAGGACGGCGACCTGCGCCCCGACCAGGTGCAGCAGATCGCCACCAAGCTCGGCGTCACCGAGCAGGAAGTCATCGACATGAACCGTCGCCTGTCGGGCGACGCCTCGCTCAACGCGCCGCTGCGCGGCGATGCCGAGGGTGGCGGCGAGTGGCAAGACTGGCTCGCCGACGACCGCGACAACCAGGAGACGACGCTCGCCGACATCGAGGAGACCGACAACCGGCGCAGCGCGCTGGCCGGGGCGCTGTCGGTGCTCAACGAGCGCGAGCGCCGCATCTTCGAGGCGCGGCGCCTGTCGGACGACCCGATGACGCTGGAGGACCTCGCCGCCGAGTTCGGCGTGTCGCGCGAGCGTGTGCGGCAGATCGAGGTGCGGGCCTTCGAGAAGGTGCAGAAGGCGGTGATCGACCGCGTGCACGCGATGGAAACCGCGCCGATGCGCCGCGAGGCCTCGCCGGCGCTCTGACGCCTTCACCCGCCCGGAGACGATCCGGGCGGGATCGTACCCTCCACCAACTCCCCTCATGGCCGGGCTTGACCCGGCCACCCAGAGACGGTGCCGTCGCACGCCGCGCGAAGGCTAGGTCCCCGGGTCAAGCCCGGGGATGAGGGCCGGTTTGGTGGTTGCCTCGGCTCTTCCTAGGCCGAAAGCGGCACGCCGGTAGCCGCCGCCGGCCGCGCCGAGGCGGCGAGCGAAGCGGCGGCGCGCACATCGTGCGAGAGCACGTCGCGGATGCTCAGCACCCCGACCAGCTGATGATCCTCCAGCACCGGCAGATGCCGCACATGGTGCTGGTCCATCAGCGCCCGCACATGATCGACGCTGTCGTCCATAGTGCAGGAGATCATGTTGCGCGACATCAGATCGCCGACGGTGAGGCGTAGCGCGAGCGCGCCGCGCTCGGCGACCGCGCGCACCACGTCGCGCTCGGAGAAGATGCCGACGACGGTGTCGCCCTCGGAGCCGCAGGCGTCCTTCACCACCACGGCGCCGATGCGCTCGCGGTTGAGCAGGGTCGCGGCCATCTCGACCGTCTCCGACATGCGGATGGTCGGCACGCGGGCGTTCTTCAGCTTCATGAGATCGGCGACAAGCATTGGCGTATCCCTCTGGTTGCGGGCCTTGGCCGTCACGTCGTCTTGTTCTTTAGTCGTGTTTCAAGTCTGGTATGCAATACACCTGGCGTCAACGAAAAGAGTCGCGGCGCTGCAGCATGCCCGCGCGGGTGCAGGGCGGCCGCCCTGAAAGCAAAAAGGCCGGGCTTTCGCCCGGCCTTTCGTCGTCCAAGTAGCGCTTTTCAGTGAGCGAGGTTCTTGACGATGTCCTCGACCATTTTCTTTGCGTCGGCGAAGAGCATCATGGTGTTGTCGCGGAAGAACAGCTCGTTCTCGACGCCGGCGTAACCGGCGGCCATGCCGCGCTTGATGAACAGCACGGTCTTGGCCTTCTCGACGTCGAGGATCGGCATGCCGAAGATCGGGCTCTGCGGATCGGTCTTGGCCGCCGGGTTGGTCACGTCGTTGGCGCCGATGACGAAGGCGACGT
>JARBUD010000056.1 GCA_029239875.1 Xanthobacteraceae bacterium
CATAGTCCCGCACGCCCTTTTCGAAATTCTCCAGCGAGACCTGCACGTTGTCGGCCCGCACCGAGGGAGCCTCTAGGTCCACATAGGACCATTGGCCCTGCTTGCCGCTGGTCCCGATGGCGGCGACCGCCAGCCGCAGCGCCAGCGGATCGACCACCGCGGAAATTTTCGGCAGTCGCGTTTCCGGCAGCGGCGTCCAGCTCTCGCCGCCATCATAGGAGACCCGGGCGGTGTAGATGACGGCGCCGGCGGCCGGGAACCAGC
Organism: Xanthobacteraceae bacterium; assembly: GCA_029239875.1. GTDB lineage: Bacteria > Pseudomonadota > Alphaproteobacteria > Rhizobiales > Xanthobacteraceae > Ancylobacter. The sequence continues at coordinate 265 of JARBUD010000056.1, forward strand.
TGGCCTCGACGCGCCGCGGGACCTCGTTGGCGATGAAGCGGGCCGTCAGCCCAGCGACGACGAGCTGCTGCTGGTTGCTGAGAGGGGAGCCGTCGGGAAGCGGCGGCGGTTCGGTCAGGTCTTCGTCGTGGACGCGCTCGTCGTCGACGAAGAGTTCGATGCCGACGCGATCCCCGGAAGGCGAGCCGGAGGTGACGACGCAGCGCCGCATCCATGTCGTGCCGAGCCCGAGCGAGAAGCTCGGGAGCTCGCCGCCGTCGCTACGCGCCAGCACATCCTCGAGGTCCAAGCCCTGCACCGTCTCCACGGCGGTGAGGTCCGCATTGTCGAGGACGGCGATGCTGTCATTGGCGCCGCGGGCGCATTTGATCGGGCCGAACGCCTTCCCGCGCGCCGTCCGCAGCACGATGTAGAACTGCCCGGCTTGCCACTCAATCGGCCGGTCGAGGATCAGCCCGGTGCCTACGGCGCGAACAACCTTGCCGGCCTGCCCCCACTCCTGCGGCAGGCTCGACTGCAGCAGGATCGGCGTGCCGATGGACAGGAGCCGGCCGTCATGCTCGGTTTCATGGGAGACCCGCCGGCGACGATAGAGGTTCTGGCGCAGCAGGAATTCCGCCTCGCGTTGCGCCTGCGCCCGCTTCACGATGCCCGGGATCTGCAGCCGGGTAGCATCGGCTATCTGTTCCTCGGTGGCGCTGCGCGGTGCCACGGCCTCCTGCGGCGTCCAGGTGCTCTCGTCGATGTATTCGAGCACGACGCACTGTGACGCCTCGGTCGGCTTCAGCAGGTATTCGACCTCGAGCGAGCCGCGGACGATCTCGCTGTCGGTCAGCATCATCGACGGCAGCGAGGCCCACTCGTCGCGCACCAGCGAGAGCGTGCCGCCGAGCCATTTGTGCTTGGTGCGGCAGACCGCGAGCGCGATGTCGAGCGCATCGGTGACCGGTTGGGTCGAGGTGAAGTCGTAGTCGAAGGTGTCGCCGCGCGCCGCGCACTTCACGGCGAGGTCGACGAACGCCTGAAAGTCGGTGCGGGCCAGCGGGAATCGCCCGCCATAGTCGGCATTGGTCGCGATATCGAGCGCCGCCCAGGCCGGCGAGCGCGTCGCCTGCTCCACCCATGCCGAGCCGTTCCACACCGGCAGGATCCGCGTCTCGACGACGGAAAGCTGGCTGGCGGCGTCGCCGCTGAATTGGTCGGTAGCCTTCGCCCGGATGGCGATCGTCGAGACCGGGAAGCTCTTCGGCCCGGTGATGAAGGCGCGCAGGCCGGCCCAGGTGATGGTGTCGGAGACCTTGCTGTCGGTGGACTTCACCGTGGTGCGCTGGACGCGGACCGCATAGCGGCCGGCCGGGACGTCGGCTGCCAGGCTGAAGCGGATCGGGCTCTTCGAGCAGAACGGCACGCTGGGACCGAAGCCGAGGGTCTGCCAATCGCCGGTCGGCGCGCCGGCGGCATTGATCGGCTGATACTGGGCGAGGACCGGCACGAAGGTGGGTGTCAGCACGCCTTCATCGTTCACCGTGCCGCAGCCCTGCGGCATCACGATATCGACCACCAGGCGGGTTGCCGTCGTGCCCGGCGCGTTCGCGGCGAAGCCGCCGGTCCACGTCGGATAGGCGAGTTCCTGCCCGTCTACCTCGGTCGAGGTTTCGACGTTGATCGGAAACGCCGTGATGGTCTGGCCGGGGTTGTAGAAACTGACGGTGACGCCTTCGAACTGCGGATTCACCCCGCCGCCGGAGGTCCACAGCGAGGTGTCGCCAGTGAGGATCTGTTCGCGAGAGAACTTCCCCTCTCCTTCCGATAACAGGATGTGGACGTACTGGTCGTTGCCCTCGAAGCTCGACCACGGCACCGCCGCGTAATCGAGCATCCGCTTGGTGCGCCCATAGGCACTCGGCACGGGCTGCAGCGGCTTTGCCGAGTTGGTCTGCCGCGCCCACGAATAGATCGCCGTCTCCGGCGTCTGGGAGCCGCCGGGCTGCACCGACGCCAGCGTCGATATCAGGAAGCCGCCGCCGAGCATGATGGCGCCGGTGAACACGCTGCTGGCGATCGTGGCGGCCCCGCCGGTGAAAAGCGCCCCAGCAAGCGCGCCGCCGGCCCACGGTGCCAGCGCGGTGAGCGCGATCACGCCCAGCAGTCCGGCGACCGAACTGCCGCCCAGCGAGCCGCCGAACGGCAGCGAGCGGAACTCGACGGCCATGCCGATCTTAATGCGGGTTTTGCGCCAGGCGGCGCGGAGCACCGGCTCGCCGTCGACAACGCAAATGGTCGGCAGCCGTGTCGTGCTCCAGCCGGCGCGGCGCAGGAATCCGGCGATCGTCTCGCGGGCGCGCGGCATGGCGCGGGCGAGTTCGATCCCCGGCGCTGCGATATGCAGAACCGGCAGCATGGTCACAGCGGTCATGAAGATCAGTCCGTCACAGGCTCGTAGAAGCGCAGGCGGTTCCAGCCGGCGGCACGCAGGGCTGGCGCCGCTTCGATCTGCACGCCGAAGGCTTCGTCGCAGTGGATCACGCGGCGCTCCGGAGCGAGCCAGACGCCGATGTGCGCGGCGCGATCGGCGCGCGCCATGGCGACCAGGGCGCCATCCGGCGCGGCGATAAGCCCCGGCACAGGCGGCGGTGGGACCTCACACCAGCGCTCGCGCTCGGGATGGCTGGCGATCGTGTCCATCATCCAACGCCAGCCCAGCGCATCCGGCAGGGTGATGTCGGGCAGGATGCGGCCGAAAAGGTCGAGCTCGATCTCCTGCGCCAGCGCCCAGCAGGACCGCTCCCGCGACCACGGCCGGCCGATCAATGAGGTGAGGTAGGCCGTGCGGTCGATCATTCAGAAGGCACCTCTTGCGGAAGCGACGGCGGCGCGCGAGGGCCTTCGATCTCGACAATCTCATTGCCGGGGTAGAGGACGAAGTTGCCCTCGTCGTCGATGCGACCCCAGCCCTGCTTGATGGCGATCGCCTCGCACTCCTCGCGGGTATCCCGCGTGCGGACCCGATCGCCATAGACGAGGATGTCGAAGGGCATCAGCGCACCAACCCCGGGAACTTCGACCGGGTGTAGACCCGTGTCGGGAACTTCTTGTCGGACAGATTGGACACCCGCGCCGAGCCGGTGATCCTCGTGGCGTTCACCTTCACGGTGCTGATGATGAACTCCACCGGGCCATAGCAGGGCTCGGAGAGATCCTCGCTGCTGTACTGGCGGAAGATCGCCTTGAGGTCGGCGCTGTACCCGACCGCCTCTTCCAGAGCGGCCGTGAACTCGCGGGCGACGTTGTCGATCGAGATATCACAGCGAGGGACTTGGCCTTCGGCATAGGCCGGGAACGCCGCGCCGAAGGCGGACGGCGCGAAGGTGTCGGTCGCACCCGGCGTGAACAGCGCGCCGGCCTCGATCCCGAACACCATCTCCATCACGGCATTGACGATGCGCGCGGGGGTCGCGTTGCCCTCCCCGTCCTGCAGGGCCGGGTGCTGAAGTTCCAGCGTGTCATAGGTGATGACGTCGGTCGGGCAGGACGCCACGGCCTCTTCGATGGCAGCCGTCCAGGGGTTCGCCATCGATCAGACTTCCGGCGGCGTCATCGACGCGGGAAAGACGAGAGCGGTGAACTGCACCATCGTCTCGACGCCGAGGGAACTGTATTGGATGCCACCGGCGCCGCGGACGATCTGCACCACGCGGGTTTCATACGTCTGCCCGTCGACGGAAACCGGCATCAGAAAACGAGCTGCGCCATTTGCGATTGTAGGCAGGAAGGCTTTGAAGGACGCCATCTGGGTCGTGGTGAGGCTCCGTCCCCACTGCATCGTACCGAGATCGTCGCCAGCGCGGCGCCGTTGACGAACGTCGCCACCATCCATTTCCGTAGCGAGCGCCTCGCGACCGGGGACATAGTTCCACGCCGAGCGCTCGGGGCGGAACGGAACGGCGCTCGGCCAATCCAGATAAGCCATCAGGAAGTCTGCCTCCGAACACCGTAGGCCCGCTCAAGCGAGCGGGCGATGCGGCCGCGCCCCGCGATTTGCTCGTCGACGACGGATTCAACAGCGCGCCTGATCACGACATCGAGGTCGACGCCGCCATCCGGCCGCTGGCGCTGAGTGACCTCCGCGGTCTCGCCGGGCAGCGTGCGAACATTGACGTTGATCTGCGGAGCCGCGCCGGCTGCGCGATTGTCGTTCGCGGTCTGCTTGAATTGGCGGATCGCGCCGACCGCGCCACCATCGGCATAGCCCCTGAGGCCGCGATGCAGCGCGTCGAGGTTGCCGACGCCTGCGCTCCGGACCGCCTCCTGCGAGAAAACGAACTCGCCGCGATGCACGAGACCGGCGGCGTCGTACTTGCCGCCGGCGCCGGTGTACCCGCCGACGTCGTAGACGCCTTGACCGGTGGCCGGTGCATAGCCCGTCAGGTGGGCTCCGGAACTGGAAGGCACCCCGAAGTTGAAAAAGCCCGAAATGATGCTGCCCAGCGTGTTGCTTCCGCCCGTGCCCGGCCCGAAGAGGCTCGCGGCCAGGTTCTGCATCGCGATGTCGAGCACCACGTTCAGTGCGCGCTTGGCGGCATTCTCCAGCGCCTCCATGGCGTCCGCGCCGTCGAGGATGTCGCTGACGAAGCCGGAGAGGAAATCGCCGGCTATGTCCCGGGTGGTGCTGAGGATGGCATTCAGCCGGAGCGCCTGCGCCTCAAAGGAATCGAGGTCGACGGCGAGCCCGGCGGAACGCAAAGTCGAGGCGATCTGCTGATCGATGGGCCCACGGCCGAGTTGATCACGTTCGAACTGGACATCTGCCATCAGGTTGAGCCGCGCCGTCAGCTCCGCCTTGCGGCCTAGCTCGGCGTTCTGCTGTTTCAGCAGTTCAAGCTGGCGCTCGTCGACGGCGGTGCCGTTGGCGTCGGCCTCGCGCTTCAACTCCCAATAACTCTGGAAGTTGGCCCGGAGCTCGGCGACCTCGCCAGCCGTCTTCCCGATGAGCTCGGCTTCAAGTTCCTGCGCTGCGACGCTCTGCTGCGCGCCGAGCAGACGATCCCGACCGGCCTGGTCAAGTGCCACCGTCGCCTGCGTCAGTTCGCGCGTAGCCGCCGCCTCGGCGCGGGCCGCCGCGGTCTTGCCGTCGGCCCCTTCGGCCTCCGCGCGGTAGCGCTCCAGCGCCGCCGACGCCGCCGCCCGCTGTTCCGGCGTGATCGCCTTCAGCAGGGCGATCTCAAGTTCCTGCTCACGGCGCACGACCTCGGCCTGGGGAACAAGGTTCCCATAGGCATCGGTCATGGAGCGGATTTGGTTCGTGACGCCTTCGAGGGCGCTCTGCTGCCCAGTCGTATCACCAAGACCGTGATCGAGGGCGCGCTGCAAATCAGCCTGCTGCTCCTGAAGACGGAGCAGATCCCCGTAGCGGCTGTCCCAAGAACGAAGCGCGTCGCCGCCCGCTGTCGAGTATCGGTTGAGCTGAGCTTCGTTGGCGCGCAGCGCGGATAGTCGCCGCTGCTGCTCCATGTAATCCTCGACCACGGCCATCTCGGCCTCGATCGCGGACTTCCTCCATCCCGCCCACGACGGAGTTTCCTCGAGATTGCGCTGCAAGTCCGCCAAGCGCTGCTGCGTCAGCGGAATCTCGAAGCTCTCACTAATGATTTTGCCAGTATTAGCAAAGCCTTCGGAGATCGAATTCGAGACGGACTTCCACGCGCGCCCGAGGGCGGTCAACCGGCTTTCCGCCTGAGGCAGCACGCGAACCAAGCGGTCGAGCAGCACTGCCTGTGCTTCGGTGGTACGGTTCGCCGCCTCAAGCCCCTTTACGTATTGAAGCGTTGTATCGTCGAGAAAATTCAGCTTGAGGTTCAGATCATCGGCACCCTTTGCCGGATCTGCGAATGCTTCTGCCAATTCTTGCCCGGCCTGCACGACGTCGCCCGTCGTGATGCTTGCATAGTTCGCAGCAGCTTCGGTTAGTCCGATAAAGAACTGCGTCCCGATACGACCGGTCGCCGCGAACGCGCCAGCAATATCGCGCGCCGCCCCTTGGGAGATGTCGGCGGCATCAGCGGCCGCGGATGCAATAGCCATAATATCTTGCACCGACGCGCCAGTTTCACGCCCTCGGCCGGCTAGTGCGGCTTGCAGTTCCTTTTCCGCCAAGATCCAGCTGGCATAGGCGGCGGTTGCCGTCACCCCTACCGCCGCGATAGCCGTGACCGCCGCGCCCATTGGCGTGACTAGACCGGCCATCGAATTTCCCAGCGCGCGCACGCCAGCGACCACACCGCCCTCGCGGGTGGAGAGGATCTGGTAGATTTGGCCTGCCTGCGACGCGAAGACCTGCATGGGGTTGGCCCCCATCGCCAGCATCGTAACGATGTCGTTGATTTGAAACGACAAGTTCGACAGGTCGAAGGTGCTCAGCGTGCGGCGCGTTTGCTCAAAGCCGCGCAGCATGACGACCTGCTGAGCGAAGGCGTCCTTCGTCCGCTGGATGGAAGCGGCACGCTCGGTTTCCGTCAGGATGCCGAGTTTGGCGGCCTGATTGATCTCGTCGAGGGTCTCCTTGTAGACGCGCTGCACCTGTGCGAGCGGTAGGTATTTCTCGCGCAGACGCTGGATTTCATTGCCGACGGCGGCGATGTCGGCTGCGCGCGCATCGGTGCCGAAGTCATTGCGAACGCCGAGGCGCTGATTGACCGTGGCCTGGGCAGCCGCCGCGCGGGAGCGCGCAAGGTCCGCCTCCGCCTGCCGTGCCTTCACCAGCCCGGCATAATAGCGATCGAGCTCGGCCGCCCATGCTGCGATGTCCGCCGCACGGGAATCCGTGCCGAAGTCGGTTCGCACCCCGAGGAGCGCGTTGTAGCGCTGCTGACCAGCCGCGGCCTCGGCGATCGCTCGCGTTTCCTGCTCGACGCGGCGCGTCATCTCCTGCTGCGCGGCCGAAACGATCCGATGCTTCGCATGCATCAGGTCGAGCGTCCGGGCGTATTCCTCCGCAGTGATTGCGCCCTGCTGAAGAGCGCGATCCAACCGCTGGTGCTCGCGCGCGAGGATCTGGATCGTGCGGAATTCTTCGTCGTACTTCCGGCGGACGCCATCGGCCGCATTCGAGGCGGAGAGCTGACGCTTCGTCACTGTGTCGGTGACGGTCGCCATGGTCTCGCCGGTGCGGGCGACGTTGCCCTGCGCCGCCGCCACCGCATTGAGGTCCGCGGCCGCCTTATCGGCGCCGCGGCTCTCATATTGCGTGACGACACGCCGGATCTGTTCGACGGTGGTGGCCATGGAGGATCCTTGCCGCGACGAAAGCGGGACAGCTAGTCTCGTCATCGTCGACCCTGGGGAGCAGCGATGCGGATCTTTCTCGTCGTCTTGTTGATCGTCTTGATTGCTACAGGCACAATTGCCTATACACAGCTATCTATCTTCTCTGTTCAACCTATTGGCGCCGTTCCGGAAGGCAGAACAGTTTTGTTGTTACGAAACGGCCCGATGGAATTCATCGACAGCGCCGATGCGATATGCATGAGAACTACGGGAAGCGTGACACTACTATGTCGCGGAGCCGTACTGGGCCGCGTGTCCTCGTCACCAATATTGCTGCGATTACCTTATCAACGATGGCTGTATCTGATTTCGACGGATGGGCGCGAATTTGGAGAGTAGCCACTCTAAGCAGAGGAGGGCAGTCCTATGTGAACCGCCCTCCTCCACACGTGTCATGGCTAGCTCGACCTTTCCGTGCCGCGCCTCGCCACTCCAAGCCCCACCTCGCCTAGCCTGCCGGACCGCACCTTTCCAAGGCTCGACAGGACTTGCCTTGACGTGCCTGCCCACCACAACAAGCCGTATCTAGACTTACCTTGCCTTGCCGCAACTCACCTTGCCTGCCCTGCCCGCCTTTCGGCGCCCGAGGTTGAGAACCGCTAACTCTCGGCGTAACGCAAAGATCAGTTCGTCTTCTTTCCCGGAAGATGCTTTTCGACGTCGTCGATCACCTCGAAGAGTTCAGAGAACTCCTTCAGATCCTTGTAGCGTGCACGCCACTGCTGAAGCTCGCGCCAAGCACGCTGCAGAACCATCTGCCGGGTTTTCGTTTGGCTCATGGCGTGCCCGGCCTCTCGGTAGTGCGGCGCGCCGGGCTCAGGGATATGGACATAGGCCTTCGTCCGCACCGCCGGACGGTCATCGGACGTATAGATCGCCACCACAGCGCGGATAAGCCCGCGAGCCTGATGCAGCCGATACTGCCGTGCCGCTTCCGTGTCGCTCCATTCGAAGAAGGAATGAAGGGGGCTATTCGGGTTTTCGGCGTCCTTGAGCACGTCTTCCGGCGTCAGCTCGCCATGCTGCTGCTGCCGCAGGAGTTCGAGATGTTCGCCAACGGATTTGGCGTCGAGCGCGGCGCCGGCCTGGAATCGGGTGCCTTGGCTGAATTCGAAACCGGCTATCTTCATCAGGCCGCCTCCGCCAGCTTGCCGAGATCGGCTTCGGTCGCGACATGAAACATGCCGCTCTCGCCGTCCTTCTCCGGCCGCCACTCCCCGATGCCGCAGGCGAAGCCGGCGACGTTCAGCATGTTCAGGATCTGCGCAGGCGAGAGCACGTTCGCATTGAAGCGGACCAACACCGTCGCATGCCAAGGCCAGAACTCGGCCCGGTAGCGGAGGTCGGCAGTGCCCATGCCGATGCGCACCATGTCCTCACGCATCCGGGGCTTGCCACCCTCGATCCGAACGAGGTTCATGCGCGCCGAGGTGCCGTCGAAGGCGCCTTTCACGTCGACGCCGTCGCCGACGATGTGGAACGCCTGCCGGGCGGCCACCTTCGTGATTCCCGACACGCTCGTCACCGCGGTCACGGCGGCGGCTTTGAACGCCACCGAAGGGAAGCCGTAGCCGCCGTCCTCGAAGCGGTACATGGACTGCTCGAAGTCGTCGACGGGGTTCTTCGCCTCCTTGGCGCCCTTCGCCGCCTTCATCTGCTTCTGCAGCATCTCGCGCTTGGCCTTCTGCGACCAGGCGTGAACGATGAGCGGCGTGTCGCCGATCAGAGTGGCTTCCATCATCTGAATATCGAGTTTCGGCAGCTCGATTGACGTCGTTTCCTTCTTGGCGTTGGCCATGATCAGTCTCCATGGGCATCCGGCCCGCCAAGACCTGGATGCGTACAGGTGGTCGCTTACGACCGCCGGAGCCCATGAAGCTCGCGGTCGCATCAAATCCCCATGGCGGCGGGGAATTCGTGATGTCGGGTGTTCTCAGCTCGCCGGGGCGAGCCGCTCGATGTCGTTGATCAGGGCGATGGTCGCGTTGTAGTCGTCGTCGGTCCAGTTGCTGGCGTCTTGCCGGCGGACGACGGCGACCTTCACCGCGAGATCGGAGAGAGAGGTCGCCGGCGTGGTGAGGATTTCATCCTCGATCGCGCAGAGCGCCTCGTAGGCTGTGATCGAAGCTTCCTCCGCGGCGTCGAGACCGATCTCGTCGCGCAGCCGCTTGAGGTCGCTCTCCCACCGACGAACGGCATCTGCCCTTGCCTGTGCCTTATCAGCAAGCTCGTGCCAGTTCCTCTTTCGGTACTTGGCGGCCACGCTTTCCCATTGGGCGATGGTGCCCACGGTGCGATACCGGCCATCAGGCTGACGCTCTTCCGACCAGCGGGCAGAAAACATGAAGCCGTTCGGCACGTACGCTTCTGTCGGCCTCATGGGCTTCCGGTCAGCGTAGAGCCGCCCTGCCCCTTCCGCCTCGTCGCTCGCGCTCTCGTAAGCGGCCAGCGCCGCATCGAACTGCGGCTTCATCAGCGCGAGGTCGCTGCTGGCCATCGCGGGCAGCGGGATCGTCAATCCAGCCGCCGCCCCGGCGCCGATGCCGGCGAGGAACCGGCGACGGGATGTGGTAGTCTGCTCGATAGCTTCGACCATCGGACTGAACTCCGTGGTTGGGGTTAGGGCCGGGAGGAAGTTGCCGCTTCCTGCCGGCCTGCATTCGTGATAACACGATCACATCGAATGTCAACTCATGTTATCACGAAAACACCAAATGCGCGCACCCGAGACTGGAACGCTTGTTGGAGTCCGGCTTCAGGCTGAAGATCTCAACGCCCTCGATGACTGGCGGCGTCAGCAGGATGATCTTCCCTCTCGTCCAGAAGCAATGCGCCGACTAACCGCCTTCGCGCTTGCCCTCGCCCCGCACTTCGAAGCCATCGAGGGCTTCGTAGGCGTTTGCATCATCGCGAAAAATGGGGACCTGACGGACCCGGCGCATCGAGCGCTATTGGATGCACTTGTCGAGGCCAATGAAGCCGTGCGCAGCTCATGACACCTTGGCGTCGCGGCGCCTAACTAGGCGGGGTCTGTCTGGCCGGAAGCGGTGCCGGCGACGGCCTCGCTGAGGGCCGCCGACATCTTCGAGATCAGCGTGTGGAAGCGCTCGAAGGCGTCCGGCCCCGCGATCCCGAGCCGCTCCGCATAGCGGTCGATCGCCGTGAACGGGATGCCGCCGTGCGGGCCGGGGGTCCGGTCCGACAGCAGCGTCCAGAACGCCTTCCATTCGAGATCGAGGTGATCCGCCAGCGCCGGCCGCTCGGCAAGCGCCTTGAGGGTTATGCCCTCCTCACGGGCGACGTCTTCCAGCCACTGCAGATGATCGCCCCAGGCCACCATCCATCGGATTATGGCGGTCAGGTTGCTCGCGTCGGCTTCGAGCGAGGCAACGCCTCGATCGGCGACGATCCCGCCGGCGGCGACGCAGGCGCCGGCCAGATACTCGCCGATCTCCGGATCGGTCAGCAGCTCGACGGTGCAGGGTTCGTCCAGGCTCCAGTCGACGACGATGGTGCGGACGAGCACCTCCGCGAGGATCCGTGCCGAGACGTCCGGCGGCATCTTCTCCTTCTGCTCGTCCGGGAGTTCCCGAACGAGATCGCCACGAAGCTTCGCCGCCTCGGTATTGCGCAGGCTGCGGGCCTTGACGTCGAGGCTGATGCCGAGCTCGTCGAGAACGATGCCCTTCACCCACGCGCCACCGGCGGCCTTGGCCTTTGCCGCCCTGAGATCACCGACCTTCAGTTTCACGAGGCCTTCTCCTGCTTGGCGGCGGGCTTGCCCCAGCGCGCGTGTTTCTTGTCGACGATGAGCTGGGCGTAATCCGCCGGCACATCGTCGGGAACGGAGAGGGTTTCGCCGGCGGCGAACGCGCGCCGACGCCCCTCGGGATAGCCCGTGAAGGGCTCCACGATCTCGACCGTCTTCATGGGGATGTCCTGTTGGGAGCGGTCGATCAGGCGACGGCGCGCGTGATCTTTACCGAGCAGGCCTCGGTGGCGTCGTAGACGGCTCGGAACGGGATGGAGACCATCACGTCGTCGTTGTTGCCGCCGATCTGCTTGGCGCCGTCTAGGAAGATGATCTTGGGCAGCAGGACCGTGTATTTCTTGGTCGTGTCCTTGCCGATGTTGAAGCTCAGAGCGCCGCCGCCGTGGTCGAGCACCGCCTGGTAGAGCGCCTGGCTCTCGAAATAGGCCTCGAGGGTGCCGGTGCTGTCGAAACGGCCGGCGCCGAACTCCTCCGTGAAGAGCGAGCCGACCACCGGGCGTTCGCGGAGGTTGTTGTTGAATTCGAGGTTGAGGCTCCGCACCTTCGGCACCGGATTGAGACCGGCGACGGCCAGCGCCGCGACATGCGCGGAAGAAGTCAGGATCGGCTCGGTCGTCGCCGCCGTATAGGTGGCGCCGGTGACGATCGCCGAGGCGAGCGTCTCCTTCTGGCCGATGAGGCCGACCGAGCCGGTCACCTTCGCGCGCGCCGCGATGGCGAGGGAGAACGTGTTGACGGTGCAGCCCAAATAGCGATGAAAGCTGTCGGTGGCGCCGAGCTCCAGCGTCTCCTCCACGGTGAAGTATTTCGGCGTGATACCGTTCTTCAGGACGTTGGTGGCCCAGGTGCCGCGCAGCGCCGCCTCGAGCATGTCGTCGAAAGTGCTGTAGGAGAATTCGAACGGATAGGCGCCGCTGACGCCGAGGCCCAGCAGGCCCTCGTCGGGCACATTGCGATCGGCGCGGAGTTCGTCACTGGTTTGCGTCGTCTTGTTGGTGCGCGGCCCACCGCCGGTCGTGCGGAAGGTCTTGAACGTCGGGGTGGCCGGCGTGGTGCCATACGTCGCCTCGGCGACATAGGCGATCCGCGCCTCGCTCGAATTGGCAGGCATGGCAGTTCTCCGATGTGAGGGAAGTCAGCCGAGGAAATCGGCGTCGTAGGCGACGGCGCAGCTCAGCGCCCAGTAGTTGCCGTCGTCGTTGCGGTCATCGAGGACGGCGGGCGAGGCACCCGCGGTGCGAACCGGGCCGAAACCCTGATGCCGGAAATGAGCGCGGAGTTCGTCGAGCCAGGCGGTCCAGGCGATGACGCCGCCGCCGCGCGGGATCATCAGCACGAAGCGGATTGCACCTTCCTCGCGCTGCAGGTTTTCACCGGGAGCCCCGATGCTGGCGGCGCTCTCCTCAGCCAGCGGGTACTGCACGGCGAGGAAGGGATCGCCGTCGTCCGGCGGCTGGAAGGTCTCGTTTGGATATTCGATCGGGGTCCGCGTCCAGAAGGCGTCTACCCGCTCCTTCACCGCGATCATCACCGCTGCCGAGGCCATAGCTACCTCACCCTGATCACGATTGCGGGCTGGCGGCTTTCGCGCTCCATCCGAATGGCTGACTGCCGAGCGGGCTGATTTCGCATCGCTCGGCGCTCGGCGCGGTTGGCGGCACCGGGCACATAGTCGAGCAGCGGCGAGCGATAGGTAAATCGGATGCTGGCGACATTGTTGAAGCGCCGGCGCGCCAGCACGGTGACCGCTTCATAGACGCCATCCGGCGCCTGCTTCGACTGCCCACGTTCGATCTTTCGGGCATAGGGTTGCAGGTTGAGGAAGACGTACTCCTCCGCCGGCGGCACCTCTGCGCCCGGGGCGATCTCGACGCCGTCGGCATAGAAGGCGTGACTGTCCTGATATCGGCCGGTGAGCACCGGCGAGTGCTTCACCAGCATATCGCCGACCCATTCGAACAGGTCGTTCAGCAGGTCGAACTCGAAGACGATGACGCCATCGGGCTTCACGCTCTCCAGCGGAGCGCCGAGGCGGCCGTCGACATAGGTCTCATGCGGTGGCACCACGCCGGTGGCGCGGCGGTTGATCTCCTGCGCCTCTGCGAGCGCCTGGCGGGCATAACCGGCCAGCCGCTTGCCACGCTCAGCTGGCGGCTCGCCGTCGCGGATCGCGAGCACGATGCTGCGCTCGATCGGCTCGATCCGCGTGGTGACCTTCGCCACTAGCCGCGGACCTGCAGGTTGATGCGGACCAGCTCGCCGCCGAGATAGATCGGCTCGGCAGCGATCACAGCGCGCGCCCGGCCGGCCGACACTAGCGTGTCTCCGGCTTTCGGGGGCTCCGGAGCGCCCGACGGCCAGCCCGCCGCAATTATCTGGGTCGGCGACATCACAACCGCGCTGTCGCCCTGAGTGATGCCCCCAACAAGCTCATCCGGCGCATAGCCGCGGAGCTTGATCCGGACGGTGACGTCGGCAGTGGTCTTGGTCGTTCCGGACCAGGTGGCGCGACGCAGAACGGCGTCGTGGCCGTGCAGACGCAACTGCCGATCCAGGGCCGCTATGGCGGCTTGAGGCGTCATGACACCCACACCGTCCGGTAAGGATCGAGCATCGCCTGGACGGTCGAAGAAAAAGTGCTTTCCGACGCGCCGATCCCACCGACCCAGAATTCCTGTTCGCCGACGCCTTCGACCCGGTCCCGCTTGAGCAGCGGGTCACGATTGACCGCCGACCACTGCTCCTGAACCGCGGTTGCCGCGGCAAGGGCAAGATCATTCGGAACAGCCTGGAACCCCGCCACATAGGTGACGACGATGGTCGACGGCTGCCAAAGACCAAACCGGCCGTTGCAGACGCGCCGCAGCAGCCCGGCGCCGGCATCGAGTTCAAATGCGGAGGCGTCGACCGCCTCGCCATTCACTACCACGCTGGTGACGCTGGCGACGAACCGTCGAGCCAGGATCAGCATGGAGACGGCGCAGGACAGCCGGAAGGTCTGCGCAACGGTCTCCTGTTTCAGCGTCGGCGGTGCGATGCCGGCCGGCGCGACGGAGCATTCTTGGGCGATGAGATCGGAAACTCGAAGACCCAGCTTGGAGAGCGCAGGATCCTGCGAACTATCGTCGGCGTCGAGACCGGCGGCCGATCGCAGGTCCTCGATGGCGAGGAGATTGCGATCAGCCGCCGGCATTACGAGAGCGAGCATCACTCACCCGTCTGTTCGGCCGCGCGTCGGGCGAGCTCGGCTTCAATGACAGCTTCCGCCGAACCGGTGTCAGCCGGCTCGGCACCGCTGATCTCGCGGGCGAGCTTCTTCTTGGTGGCGTGGTGCAGGGTCTGCCAGTTGGTCGGAATTTCGACCGTCAGAGCGGTCGTGCCCGGCTGACCGGCCGACTGGTCGTCACCATTACCGGCGGTATCTGCACCGCCTGCATCACCCTCGGAACCGTCCGAAGACGGATCGTGCCCGTCACCCTCACCACCGGCCGCAAGAGGGGTTTCGTCGGAGATCGCGACAATCCCCGCCGTCTTGAGACGGTTGGCCTCCGTCTCGTCGAACCCTGCTGCCTCCCCCGCTGCATAGGGGGAGGCGTCGCGCAGGAAGACCACCCGGACCTTCATCAGACCGGCAGCCGGGCGGAGCCACCGAAGATCGCGACGGCGTCGAGCGTCGCCGTGTCGGTGCTGGTGGCGTCGAGGTCCGGCTTGGCGCTGACCCGGATGTACCGCTTCGAATACTCGAGCGGCGTACCGACCTTGCCGACGCCACGCTCGGTCGTGCCGCCGCTGCCGCCAGTCAGCGTCAGCACCGAGGCCGCCGGCACCAGGTCGGTGAAGCCCGATCCACTGATGTCTGAATGCTCGATCTTGGCCACGACATCGAGCTTCTTGGTGGCCGCGAGCACGGCCCTAGCCGCGATCGCGAAGACGACCGATTCCGGCCGCGACGGCAGCGCCAGCAGGTCGATGACCACGCCGGCCGCCTCGGTATTGTCGCCGGTGCCCCCGGCCGTCGCCGCCACGCCATCGTGGGCGAAGACGATCGCAAGCTGCGCGGCGATATCGCGCTGAAGCGAGTTCATGATGAACCTCTTGGATGTGGGAATAAACGGCAGACGCCCCGTGGCGTGCCTAGAAGCAGCAAGGGCGCCGATCAGGCGCCCCAGCGAACCTTGTTGAGCATGGCGAAGGCCTTGCTGCGCGAGACGCCGTAGTCGTGGCCGGCGAGGCCGCGGATGAGCGTCTGATTGCGGCTGTAGGCCGAGACCATCTCGTTCCCGACCTTGTAGGCAGCCGCCTCGTTGGCATCGATGCGGATGGCATAGCTGTCGGCGACCATGGAGAAGGTGAAATCGCCGAAGTAGATCTCCGACCCGTCGAGATTGCCGCTGCCGGCGTCGAGGTTCACCGGGATGCGGTTGAAACGCTCCACGGCATAGCCGCGGAACGTCGGCTGAGCCGCCTGCAGGCCGGGGTAAACGATGTTGCCGTTGGGGTCGCGGAGATCCTGCAGGTACAGGAACACGCGGTCATGCATCAGCCAGCGCGGATTGATCATCGGGATTTCGGCCGTTGAGAGCGCCAGCAGCAGCTTGCGGCTGTCGCTGTCGATCTGTACCGCCGTGGGAGCGTTGCCGCCGGTGGCGTCGTAGATGTTGGCCGCCGGAACGTAGTAGCGCAGCCCCTTCGGCCCTGCACCGACGCCCGTGCCGCGCAGGAACGCCCCATCTTCCGCCTGGGCGAAGCCCTGCACCAGCATGTCGCGCACGTACATATCGATGCCGACACTGGCGAGGCGGATCAGCTTGTTGGACAGCGGCACCAGCGAAGCGATCTCGCGCTCCTTGAACGAGAGAGCACCGAAGCTCGGCTCGTCCGTGGTGATGTCGTCGCCTTCGCCAATGTAGTAGGCGTTGACGCCCTTCTCGACGGTCGGGATCGTATCCGTGCCGCCGACGAGCGGAACGACACGCGAGATGCGGCGGATGACCGTGCGCGGATAGAGTAGTTGGATCAGCTGCGTCGACAGGCGCTCCGGCACGAATACGCCGCCACTCGACATGTCGTTGGTCTGCATAGCGGCGCCGATATCCGCGACGACGGGGTGCCCCTCGCCGAACTGCGCCACCGCCCACTCGCGAGCAGAGGTGAGATTGCCGCGAGCCGCGACGATCGCGCGAGTATAGCGGGCGAGGTCGACTCCCGGCTCTTCCTGCGCACGCGCCTGGGCCGGCACGGTCGGCGGAACAGCAGCAGGGGCAGGTTCCTGGGCGGCCGGCGCCGGAATGGCGGTCGACGCGCGAAGGGCCTGCGCGCGCTCGGCGGCGCGGATGCGGCCGTCGAACCCCTTGATGTCGGTTTCGAGCTGGTCGAATTCGGCCTGCTCTTCGTCGGTCAGCGTCCGGAGGCCCGCCTGCGCGGCGAGACCATCGAACTTCTCCATCGCCTTCGCGCGTTCCTGCCGAAGGCCAGCGATATCGGGGCGCATGGTTTCTCCTTTCGCCCAAAGAAAAAGGCGCCTCGCGGCGCCCAACAAACCCGAACCTTCGGCCGGGAATCCCTATTTCAGAGCGGCCGCCCGCTTGCGGTTGGAAGCCATCCGCGCGAGTTGGCTGTAGCTCTGGTCGTAGCTCTGAACCTTGTCCGCCATGCCGGCGGCAACGGCCATCGGGCCGATCTTCACGCCGCCCGCGCCGAACTCTTCCTTGACCCTCGCCGCCGTGGTGCCGCGAGCACGGGCCACGTCGGCGATGAACTGCGTCTCCAGCGCGTCGAGCATGGTGCGGATTTCAGCAAGACCTTCGTCGGTCGTCGGATCCGGTCGCTTGTTCGGCGCATTGGTGGAGACGACCTCGATGGTGACCTCGCCATGGCCATCCGGCTCGACCTGCTTGGGGATGGCCGCGACAACGCCGATGGAGCCAAGGATGCCCGTCTTCTCGGTTGCCATCTCGTTGGCCGCCGATCCGATCCAGTAGGCGGCAGAAGCCGCCGTTCCGGAAACATGGGCGAGAGTGAACTTGCTGCCGCGCCCCTTGTAGACTTGGTCGGCAAAGGAGTTGATGCCGGAAACAGCGCCGCCGGGACTGTCGAGCAGCAGCATGATGGCGTGGATGTCGCCATTGGCTTGCGCGAGCCGGTAATCGTTCTGCAGCATGGCGACCGACGATCCGCCGGAGTACTCCGTCATAACGTTCGCCCGCGGGAAAATCGGCCCGAACACCGGGATGATCGCCACGCCGGCGTCCGTCACCATCGCGTAGCGGGCGCCGTCCATCCGGCGGACCGTGGGACCAGCGAACGCGCCGATGATCGCGGCCAGATCCCGCTTTCGCCAGGTCTCGCCTTCGCTTTCGGCATTGGCGGCACGTGCCTCGCGGTCCATGCCGGCGATGCTCGCCATGAGATGGAGATAGTCGGGACGGATGGCCCACGGCTCCGCCGTGAGCGCGTGCAGAGCTCGGATCATTCGTCGTCTCCCGTTGAGCGCTTGTCATCCGGACGATCCTGCTTCTGATCATCCTTCATCGGGTCCTCGCCAGCGGGGACCATGTTCAGCGGCGTCAGATAGGTCGTGCCCGCGCCATCAGGGAGCGGGTTCAGGCTCTCCCATTCGCGGATCTCATCGGCGTTGAGCCAGCCCCATTGGCGTCCGATCGCATAGGATCGATAGCGGGACAGGATGTCGCCACGCTGGAGATCATCGAGGTCGAGCTCGGGCTCGTATTCTTCATCCTCGTCCGCCGTCAGGCAGGAGATGCGCACTGCGCTCTCGACGGCCTTTGCGAGCGAGGAGATCGGACCGGTGACGTAGTCGATTCCCTGCTGTTCGATGTTGGAGAAGGTCGCCCGATCGAGAATGCCGACCTTGTGCGGGGGCACGCCGAACATGGTGCAACAGGCTACGGCCTGTTCCTTCCGGACCTCGATCAGCTGGCTGTCACGGTTGTTGAA
>JARBUD010000057.1 GCA_029239875.1 Xanthobacteraceae bacterium
CGTCGAGATGGTGGTGATCCTCCTGTTCGGCATCACGCTGATCGCCTCGGTCGCCTCCGACAACATGCTCAAAGGGCTGATCGCCGGCTTCCTCGGCCTGCTGATCGGCGCCATCGGCGCCGACCACATCTATTCCACCCCGCGCGGCACCTTTGGCTTCATCGAGCTCTATGACGGCGTGCCGCTGATCGCGGTGCTGATCGGCGTCTTCGCCATCTCCGAGGCGCTGATCATGATGGAGAGCATCTCGGTGCTTTCCGACACCGGCCGGCAGATGATGCAGCAGTCGGGCTGGAAGGAAACCTGGGAAGGCGTGGTCTGGTCGTTCCAGCGCACCTGGCACATGATCTGGACCGGCATCATCGGCCTCATCATCGGCATCGTGCCGGGCGCCGGCGCCTCCATCGCCGCCTTCGTCGCCTACCAGCAGTCGCGGCTCTATTCGAAGACGCCGGAGAAATACGGCACCGGCATTCCCGAGGGCGTCATCGCGCCGGAATCGGCGAACAATGGCTGCGCCTCCGGCGACCTCATCCCCCTGCTGGTCATCGGCGTGCCGGGCGGCACCACCGCCGCCGTGATGCTGATCGTGATGACCTATCACGGCGTCCAGCTCGGCCCGCGCCTGTTCATCCAGAATCCCGGCATCGGCTATGGCGTGTTCATCACCATGCTGATCGCCTATGCGGTGATGCTGTTCACCACCCTGCCGCTGACCCGCTGGGTGTCGAAGCTGGTGCTGATCCCGACTCCAGTGCTGGCGCCGATCATCATCGCCTTCACCCTCGTCGGCGCCTTCGCCCCGCGCGGCTACATGTTCGACCTCTGGCTGACGCTGCTGTTCGGCGCCATCGGCTATGTCTGCCGCCGCACCAGCTTCAACGTGGTGGCGCTGCTGATCGGCGTCATCCTCGGGCCGATGCTGGAGGCGAACGTGATGCGGGCGCTGCGCATCAGCGGCAACGACCCGTGGGTGTTCTTCTCCTCGCCGGTCGGCAACATATTGTGGGCGGCGCTGGCGGTCTCGCTGGCCATTCCTTCCATCGTGCAATGGCGGCGCAACCGTTCCGCCCGGATGGCCGCCGCATGAACGCGCATCCGCCCGCTGCCGCCCTGCGCAGCGCCAACATCACCCCGCTCGCCCGGCTCGACATACCGGGCGGCGGCGAGGTGGTGCTGCATCGCGGCCACGCCTTTATCGGCCACATGTCGCCGCCGCTTGGCACGAGCATTTATGACCTGGCGGATCCGCGAAAGCCGCGCCTCGTCGCGCAGATTGCGCCGAAGGACGGCTATTCCCACACCCACAAGGTGAAGGTCGCCGGCGAGCTGATGATCACCAATGTCGAGCGGCACCGCCGGCATTTCTACCGCAAGGGCGAGCGCATCGCGGCGGTGACGGCCGAGCTTGCCGGGCGCCTCGGGCGCCCGCCCGTCGACGCCGAAATCGCCGCCGCGCTCGGCGTGAAGGAAGGCGACGTCGCCGACCTGCGCGCCGGGCTCGCGCGCGGCTATGCCGACGGCGGCTTCCGCGTCTGGGACATCGCCGATCCGGCCCATCCGCGCGAGCTCGCCTATGTGAAGACCGGCGGCATCGGTGTCCACCGCTTCGACATGGACGAGCGCTATGCCTACATCTCCACCGAGATGGAGGGCTATGTCGGCAACATCCTCGTCATCTACGACCTCGCTGACCCGACCCGGCCGCGCGAAGTCTCCCGCTGGCACCTGCCGGGCCAGCATATGGGCGCCGGCGAGACGCCGACATGGTCCGGCCAGCGCCACCGCCTGCACCATGCGCTGCGCGTCGGCGACGTGATGTGGGCCGCCTGCTGGTACGCCGGCGCCTATGCGATCGACGTGTCGGACATCGCCCGGCCGCGCACCATCGGTTCGTTCAACTATCACCCGCCCTGCCCCGAGCCGACGCACACCTTCTTCCCGTTGGCGCAGCCGCTCGGCGGGCGCAAGGTCGCCCTCGCCATCGACGAGGAGCACGATCACATTCCCGGCCAGCCGCACGCCTTCTTGTGGGTGCTGGACGTAGAGGACCTGACGAGGATCGCGCCGATTTCCACCTTCCATGTCGGCGAATCCGCCTCGCCCTATGCGACGGCCGGCGGGCGCTTCGGCGCACACCAGTTCCAGGAGCGGCAGGTCGGCAGCCTCGTCTTCGCGACGTGGTTCGCCGGCGGGCTGCGCGTCATCGACCTCGCCGACCCGAGCGTGCCGAAGGAGATCGGCCATTTCATCCCCGCCCCCGCTACGGGCCATGCGGCGCCGCAGAGCAACGATATCGACGTGAACGCGGACGGCATCGTCTGCCTGCTCGACCGCGATTGCGGCCTCGACATCCTCCAGTTCGAGGGCTGAGGGGATGTGCGACGACTGCTTCGACGACGAGGACGCCGCGCCGGCCGATTTCCCGCTCGAAGACATCGCCCGCGCCGCGCGGATGATCGAGCGCGACATCGCCGGCGAGACGGCGCCGGACGAGGCCTGGGCGGTCTATTTCGGCGAGGCGAGCGGCGCGCTCGACTGGCGCGTGCTCGACCGGCTGGCGCGCAGCGTCGACGCGGCCAGGCTGCTGCTCAGCCTGAGCGGCCCCGGAAGGGCAGCAGCACATTCGGGTCCCGTAGGAGACCACCGCCCCTCGGCGGTCTGCCCGGCAGCGCGGTAACGATGCGCCCCCCGGCTTGATGGCGGGCGGGCTTCGCAGCTATGGAGGGATCGTCCCGGCGAATCCTTCAAGCGGCAAGACATCGAATGCCCAGGCGCTCCATTATGCTTCGACCCCTACGTTTCGAGCTGACGCCGCGGAAATCGTCACGACTTGTTGCTTGCCGCATGGGAAGCGTACGTCTTTCCTCGGCCACCTCAACTCGCTAACGTTGCATTTCAGCTTCATCTGTCTGGGGGGACGGCGATGACGCGCCTCGCTAAAATCTTTCTCATATTGTCTTTTGGGCTGCTTCCGCTGGGGTCGGTCGGCGCGTGGGCAGCAGATCTGCGGTTCACCGCGGGAGAATACTCGGGATTTACGCGGCCGTTTCTTGAGCGCGTCGCCCGCGATTACGAGGCGCTGCATCCCGGCACCCGTATCCAGATCGAGGTCATTCCGTGGGACAGCTACCTGCAGAAGCTGACCACCGACATCAGCAGCGGCGACCAGCCCGATCTCTCGATCGTGCCTACCATGTGGATCTCCGACCTCGCCGCGGACGGGCTTCTCGAACCGCTCGACGGGTTGGCGACGGCTGAGTTCAAGGCGAAGTTCATCCCGGCCTTCCTGGTGCCCGCCACCGTCAAGGGCCAGCTCCTCGGCTTCCCGGCCGCAGCCTCGGCGCGCGCGATGGTGGTGAACACCGAACTGCTGCAGAAGGCCGGCGCGCCGGCGCCTAAGACGTGGGCCGATCTCGCGACCGCGGCCAAGGCCGTCGCCGCCCTGCCCAACACCTACGGCTTCGGACTGCCCGGCAAGGAAGTCGAGGTCGACACCTATTTCTACTATGCGCTCTGGGGCTTCGGCGGCGAGATCATCAAGGACGGCAAGAGCGGCCTCGCCTCGCCGGAAGCCATCCGCGCCGCGACCTTCTACATGTCGCTGATCAACGACAAGGCGACCGAACCGGCGCCCACCGCGCATAGCCGCGAGGACATCTTCCGGCTGTTCAAGGAAGGGCGCATCGGCATCATCTTCACCTACCCGATGCTGGTGCCGCAGCTGAAGACCGAGGCGCCCAACCTCAAATACGCCGTCATGCCCTTCCCGGTCGAGACCAGGCCGGTCACGCTGGGGGTGACCGACGTGCTGGCCATGTCGAGCTCGTCGAAGAACAAGCAGGCGGCCTGGGACTTCCTGCAGTTCCTCTACAGCGACAAGTACCGCGCCGAATTCGACCGCGCCGAGGGGCTGCTGCCCGTCACGGCCTCGGAAGCCGCCAGCAGCTACTACAAGGACAATCCGGACATCGCCGCCTTCGCCGCCGGGCTCGCCTATGCCCGCTTCTTCCCGACCATCAAGGGCTGGCCGGAAATCTCGGACATCACCGTGCGGGCCCTACAGACCATGTATCTCGGCCAGAAGACGCCGACGGAAGCGATGACGGATGCCGCGCGGCAGATCGACGAAGTCCTTGCCCGCCGCTGACGTAGAGCCCGCGCAGAGCCGGCCCGTGCAGAACCGGCTTCTTCAGAACCGGGCCCTGCTGCTTCTGCTCCTCGCACCGAGTGCCGTGGCGACGGCGCTCATCGCTCTCGTGCCGGTGCTGCTGCTCGTGCGGATGTCACTGTCCGAGGTGTCCCGCTTCGGGCGGATCGGCGCCTATGTCGGATGGGAGAACTTCGCCCGCCTCGCCGAGGATCCGCTGCTGCCGGCGATCCTCTTGCGGACAGGCATCTGGACCGGCTCGGTCGTGGCGGGCACCATGCTCATCGCGCTGCCGACGGCGCTGATCCTCAATGAGCGCTTCCTCGGCCGGGGGCTCGCCCAATTCCTGGTGCTGGCTCCATGGGCGATCTCCGTCGCCTCCATGGCAGTGGTCTGGCGTCATGCGCTCACCGACGAGGGCGGGCTGCTGAATAGGCTGGCGGTGGCGGCCGGCCTGCTCGACCGCCCGATCCCATGGCTCGGCTCCGTGCCGCTCAGCTTCGGCTTCGAGATTCTGATCGCGATCCTGGTGTCCGTCCCCTTCAGCACGGTGATCCTTCTCGCCGGACTGTCGTCGATCCCGGCGGACATCTACGATGCGGCGCGGCTCGATGGCGCCCGTGCCGTCGACCGGCTGAAGTTCCTCACCCTGCCGCTGCTGCGGCCCTTCATCTGGATCGTGCTGATCTTCAACATCGCCTATGTCACCAACTCGTTTCCAATCATCTGGATTCTCACCCAAGGCGGTCCGGCGAACGGCACGGATATCCTCGTGACCTATCTCTACAAGCTGGCCTTCACCTTCGGCCGCCTGGATGAGGCCGCGGCGCTTTCCATCCTCCTGCTGTGCGGGCTGGCCGCGCTGACGGTCCTGATGCTCCGCACGCTGGAACACCCAGCCCATGCTTAGGCGCAGCCTGCTTTACTGGGGCGCGCTACTCCCCCTGCTCGCGTTGAACCTGTTTCCCTTCGCGGTCGCAATCGACACGATCTATCGCGCCAAAAGCGGCGACATGAGCGCCTTCTGGGCCGGGATGTGGGTGCGCACCGAGCTCGGCATCTCCCTCGTCAACAGCCTCGTCATTGCGCTGGCGACCGCCATCGCCTCGACCCTCGTCGCCCTTCCCGCGGCCTATGCGCTCTCCCGCTTCCGTTTCCGTGGCAGGCAAGCAATCTCCGAGACCCTGCTCGGCACGCAGATGCTGACGCCGATCATGCTCGTGCTGGGGCTTTCGCAGATGGTCTCGGGAATGGGCCTGACCGATACCAGGGCCGCGCTGGTGCTGCTCTATTCGGCGTTCCAGGTGCCCTTCGCGGTGTGGATGCTGCGCGGTTATATCGACGCGATCCCGATCGAGCTCGAAGAGGCGGCACTGCTGGACGGCGCCTCGCGCCGGCAGATCCTCGGGTCGATCATCCTGCCGCTCTCGGTGCCGGCCCTCCTGGTGACGGCGACCTTCGCCTTCATCACCGCCTTCAACGAATTCGTGCTGGCGCTGACGCTGCTGCGAAGCTCGTCGAACTTCACCCTCCCGCTGCGGGTCAACGCGCTGACCGCCGGACGCTACGCGGTCGACTGGCCCGACGTGATGGGCGCGGTTCTCATCGCCAGCCTGCCCGTGCTGATCATGTTCGTCGGGCTACAGCGATACATGCTGCGCGGCCTTCGGCTGAGCCTGGGCGCGACGTGATCCCACAGGCTCGGGTCGCGATCCTGTCGCGCACGGCCGATTGGGGTGGTATAACGCCCACCATAGGCTCCAGCACATCGACAGCATTGACGGAATCACGGTGATTGAGCGGGACGCAGCTTCGGCCGGGCAGCTGTCCTTCGGGCCTTTCACCTTCTTCCCGGGGCAGCAGCTCCTGTTGGAGGACGAGGTCCCGGTCAATCTCGGCAGCCGAGCGCGGGCGATCCTGCTCGCCCTTCTCGAGCATCAGGGCGAGGTTGTCAGCAAGGCACAGCTCATCCAGCGCGCCTGGCCGGATACGTTCGTGGAGGAGGCCAATCTCCGGGTGCATATCGGCGCGCTCAGGCGCGCGCTCGGGGACGGGCAGGCGGGGCGCCGCTACATCGTCAACATCCCAGGGCGCGGCTACTCCTTCGTCTTTCCGGTGGAGCGCTCGGAGGCGGTCGGCGCGCGGGAGATGCCGCCGGCCCCGGTCGCGGACAGCCCGAGCCTGCCGCCAGCTCTCGCCCGCATCGTCGGCCGTAGCGAGGCCGTCCAGCAGGTGAAGGCCCTGCTGGCGGAGCAGCGCTTCGTCTCCATCGTCGGGCCGGGCGGCATCGGCAAGTCGACGGTGGCAATCGCCGTCGCGCACGAGATGCGGGCCCGCTTCAGCGACGGCATCTGCTTCGTCGACCTGTCCGCGCTCGGCGACCCGCAACTCGTGCCGGCGGCGCTCGCGGCCGCGCTGGGCGTGGGCCTGCGCTCGGAAACGCCGATGCAGAGCCTGATCGCCGCGACGCGGGCAAAGCGGCTGCTCCTGCTCCTCGACAGCTGCGAGCACGTCATCGAGACCGTCTCGCATCTGGCCGAGCAGCTCTTCGGCAATGGTGGCGAGGAGCTGCACATCCTCGCCACCAGCCGGGAGCCGCTGCGTGTCGAGGGCGAGCGCATCCATCGGCTATCGTCGCTCGACGTGCCGCCCGCGTGCGCCAGTCTCTCCAGCGCCGAGGCCCTCGCCTACCCGGCGGTGCAGCTCTTCGTCGAGCGCGCGGCGGCAAATCTCGGCGGCTTCCAGCTCACGGACTCCGAAGCTCCCCTCGTCGCCGATCTCTGCCGCCGGCTGGACGGCATCGCGCTGGCCATCGAGATCGCGGCGGGCCGGGTGGAAAGCCTTGGCGTCGCAGGCCTGGCGAGCCGGCTCGACGACCGCTTCCGCCTCCAGCTCCAGGGGCGCCGGACCGCGCTTCGCCGCCACCAGACGCTCAGCACCCTGCTCGACTGGAGCTATGCGCTGCTGCCGCCCTTCGAGCAGCTCGTACTCCGGCAGCTCGCCATCCTCGCCGGCAACTTCACCATGGACGACGCGGTGGCGATCATCGCCGACGACGAGGCCACGGATTCGGAGATCGTCAACGCCGTCGCCAACCTCGTCGAGAAGTCGCTGATCACCGCGGATGTGCATGGCCTGCAGGCGCATTATCGCCTGCTCGACACGACGCGGGCCTATGCGGCGGTGAAGCTGGCGGAGAGCGGCAAGGTCGAGCTGCTGCGGCGCCGGCACGCGGCGATCTTCCGCGACGCCCTCCATCGCGCCAACCTGGCCTGGGAGATCCAGCCCGCGCCGGCATGGACCGAGGACCACCGCCATCTGATCGACAATGTGCGCGCCGCCCTGGACTGGGCGTTCTCCCCGAAGGGCGATAGCGAGATCGGCGTCGCGCTCACCCTCGGCGCGGTGCCGCTCTGGTTCCAGCTCCAGCTCATCGCCGAATCCCACCAGCAGGTGCGGCTGGCGCTCGCCAGCGCCAATCTCGACCGGGACCCGCACGTCCAGATGCGCCTGCAGGCCGTGCTCGCCTGGTCGCTGATGCAGATCCGCGGACAGGTGGAGGAGACCCGCGCCGCCTGGGAACGCACGCTCGAGCTCGCCGAGGCGCTCGACGACACCGACTACCAGCTGCGCGCCCTGTGGGGCCTCTGGTCGGGCCTGCTCAACCAGAGCCGGTTCAGGGAAGCCCTCGCACTGGCGCATCGCTTCGCGGAGGTCGCCGCCCGCGGCAGCGACCTGAACGACAGCTATGTCGGCTACCGCATGATCGGCTACATCCTGCATCTGCTCGGCCGGCAGACGGAGGCCCACCGCTATCTCGAATCGATGGTGAAGGGCTACGTCGTTCCGGTCACCGGCTCGCAGATCATCCGCTTCGTCTTCGAGCAGAAGGTGACCGGCCGCTGCTTCCTCGCCCGCATCCTCTGGCTGCAGGGCTCGTTCGACGCCGCCATCGCCGAGATCGACGACATCGTCGCCTCCGCCGAGGCGGGCGACGACCGGCTGACGCTCTGTCAGGTGCTGGTGCAGGCGGCGTGCCCGGTCGCGTTCTTCGCCAACGACCTCGTCCGCGCGCGCCGCTTCGTCGGCATGCTCGTGGAGGAGTCGGCGCGGGATGGCATCGAGTTCTGGCAGGTCTGGGGGCAGTGCTTCGCCGGCGTCCTCATGATCCGCGAAGGCGACCTCTCCAACGGCATCAAGAGCCTCGGCGAGGCGCTGGGCCGGCTGAGGAACATCGCCTATGGCGTCTACTACATCGTCTTCCTCGCCGAATATGCTGCCGCCTTGGCCGAGGTGGGCGAGTTCGAGCGCGCCTTCTCGTGCCTGGAAGAGGCGCTGACACGCTCGGAGCAGAACGAGGAGGGCTGGTTCGCCCCCGAGCTCTGGCGGCTGGCCGGAGAATTCGCCCTGCTCAAGGCAGCCCCCGATGCCACGGGCGAAGCGGAGCAGCGGCTGACGACCGCCCTGACGATCGCGCGCGAGCAGGAGGCGCTGTTCTGGGAAATCAAGGCGGCGGTCAGCCTCGCGCGTCTCTGGCAGAAGCAGGATCGCGCCTGCGAAGCCGCAGCGCTCCTGGCGCCGCTGGTTGGCGGGCTCGCCGGCAACCTCGACCAGCCGCTGCTGAAGGAGGCGGCCGGGCTGCTGGCCGCGCTGAAGGCCGCGACAAGTCCCGCCGGCAAATCCAGATACGCGAAGCCGATTGACGGCTCGGCGACGCGGACGCTTCAGTAGTCCCGCGGGAAGCGGGCCGAGGCCTGCCGGATCAACGCTCGCCCAGGCTGTATGATCGCGTATACGCGACCCGCCCCCGACAATTTGCAACCTTTTACACCCGCGTTCCCGTGGACCCGCTACATTGCTACTCGTAGCTCAGTCTTGGGAGCCCACCGCCGTGAAACCGCAACATCGCCTGCCCCCGGTTCCGCTGGAGCATCCGAGCTTGTCCTGCGTGATCGACACGGCCGAAGCGGCGATGTCGATCTGCCTGGCTCGGCCTGATCCTGAAACATATGGCGAGCTCGCCTCGTTCGCCCTGCCGATCGTCGACGTCGACATGCGCCGCCAGGTCGCCGAAGCGCTCACGGCCATCATCGCCCAGGCCGAGGCAACCCGCCGCAATGCCCTCAAGCTTCCGGCGGGCACAGCCGAGGTGATCGCCTCGTCCGAGCACATCATCGTCTGCGCCAAGCGCATTTGGCGGCTGGTCGACGATCAGCAGGGCCCGGACCAGTATCATCGCTGAAGGGTGCCGCGCAGGCGGACCATCCGAGGATGGCGCTCCGAAGCCCGCCGGCACAGCATGGCCGCCATCCTCAGAACGGCAGGCGCGCATCCTCCTTCACTTCCTTCATGACGAAGAAAGTCCGGGTCTGCCGGACGCCGGGCAGCGCGATCAGCTTTTGGCCGTGCAGCTTGTTGAAGTCGGCCATGTCGCGCACCCGGATCTTCAGCAGGTAGTCGAAGTCGCCGGCGACGAGATTGCAGTCGAGCACTTCCTTCAGCTTCAGCACCGCCTCCTCGAACGCCGCGAAGCTCTCGGGCGTCGAGCGGTCGAGCACCACCCCCACCATCACGAGCGCCCCGAGCCCCACCGCGGCCGGCGCGACCTGCGCCCGAACGCCGGTGATGTAGCCCTCGTCGAACAGGCGCTGCGTCCGCCGGTGGCAGGTGGCGGGACTGACGTTCACGCGCAGGGCGAGCTCGGCATTTGTCAGCCGTCCTTCGGCTTGCAGGGCACGCAGAATGCGCATGTCCGTGCGGTCGAGAGAGGGTGTGGAAGGATCTTCCATTTTATGGACCTTCATGACACAAAATCTCTTGAACTATACTTATGCCTTGTAAAATAAGAAAATCCCCAACTTCACTTAGAGAGCACCTTTCGACCGAAACCACCTATCTTCCCTTCCGTCATGCCGCTGATGAAAACCGCTGATGGAGGCCGATTTCGTGTCACTTCTGGACAAGTTCGAACGCTATCCCCTCACCTTCGGCCCGACGGCGATCGAGCCGCTGCCGCGGCTGTCGGCGGCGCTGGGCGGCAGGGTCGAGATCTACGCCAAGCGCGACGACTGCAATTCCGGCCTCGCCTCGGGCGGCAACAAGCTGCGCAAGCTCGAATACATCGTGCCCGACGCCATCGCCTCGGGCGCCGACACACTGGTCTCGATCGGCGGCGTGCAGTCGAACCACACCCGCATGGTCGCGGCCACCGCGGCGAAGATCGGCATGAACTGCGTGGTGATCCAGGAGAAATGGGTCCCGCATTACGACGCCGTCTATGATCGGGTCGGCAACATATTGATGACCCGGCTGATGGGCGCCGACAGCCGGCTGGTCGACGCCGGCTTCGACATCGGCATCCGCAGGAGCTGGGCCGACGCTATCCGCTCGGTCGAACAGGCGGGCGGTAAGCCCTACCCGATCCCTGCCGGCGCCTCGGTGCACAAGTTCGGCGGGCTCGGCTATGTCGGCTTTGCCGAGGAGGTCGCCCGGCAGGAGGAAGAGCTCGGCTTCCGCTTCGACTACGTCATCGTCTGCGTCGTCACCGGCTCGACCCAGGCCGGCATGATCGTCGGCTTCGCCCATCAAGGCCGGGCGGAACGGGTCATCGGCATCGACGCCTCCGGCACGCTCGAGCAGACGCGTGCGCAGGTGCGCCGGATCGTCGACGACACCGCCGCGCTGGTCGGCCTCGGCCGCGCGGTGCGCGAGGAGGAGATCGTCATCAATCCCGACTACGCCTATCCCGCCTATGGCGTGCCCTCGGAGGAGACCAACGAGGCGATCCGCCTCGCCGCCCGTACCGAGGCGATGATCACCGACCCGGTCTATGAGGGCAAATCCATGCAGGGCCTGATCGACCTCGCGCGCAAGGGCTTCTTCCCCGAAGGCTCGAAGGTCCTCTACGCCCATCTCGGCGGCGCGCCCGCGATCAACGGCTACAGCTACTACTACAAGGACGGCTGAGCCCCCTCCGCCTCCCCTCTCCCGAACCACCTTCCCGACGTGTTCCGCCGGCTGGCGACAGCCCGGCGACGGGGAGGTGCGCCCAACGTGCCGCGCCCCTTCGGGCGCCGCCCACCGAACACGAGAAGCGTCGCTCCGACCCGGACAAGACGCCACGCAATCGAACGAACCGAACCTCCCCCTCACTCACATGGAAGGAATTCAATCATGGGACTGAACTCGCTCTTCTCGCTGTCGCTCGCCGGCAGCATGCTCCTCGCCCTCGCCGCCGGCGTGCCGGCCCATGCGGCCGATCCGGTCCGCAACGTCGTCATCGTCCACGGGGCGCTGGCCGACGGCTCGGGCTGGCGCAAGGTCCATGACCTGCTCGTCGCCAAGGGCTACAACGTCACCGTCGTGCAGCCGCCAATGACCACGCTGGAGGCCGACGTCGCCGCGGCGAAGCGCATTCTCGACCTGCAGGACGGCCCGTCCGTGCTGGTCGGCCACAGCTATGGCGGCATGATCATCACCGAGGCGGGCAACGCCGACAACGTCGCCAGCCTTGTCTACATCGCGGCCTTCCAGCCCGATGCGGGCGAGAACCTGCTCGACCTCGCTGGCCGCACGCCGCCCGCGACGACCGGCATCAAGGCGACGGAGGACGGGTTCCTCTATCTCGACCCGAAGGTCTACGCCGCCGACTTCGCCGCCGACGTGTCGCCAGCGGAAGCGAAGTTCATGGCCAATTCGCAGGTCTTCCCATCGAAGGTGGCCTTCGAGACCAAGATCAAGCAGCCTGCCTGGAAGGGCAGGAAGAGTTGGGCGCTGATCGCCACCGAGGACCGGGCGATCCATCCCGATCTCATGCGCTTCATGGCCAAGCGCGCCGGCAGCACGCCCGTCGAGGTGAAGGGCAGCCACGCCGTGTTCATGTCGCAGCCGGAAGCGGTGGCGGCACTGATCGAGAAAGCCGCCAAGGCCCCCGCGAAGTGAACGCCTGCAAAGTGAACGGCGTGAAGTGGAGTGTTGCCGCCCCCGGAACACCGGGGGCGGTCCTATTTTGGCGAAAGCGACCTGTTCCGTGCGGCGATCTGGGCGCGCCGGCGTTGCGCCAGGCCCTGAGGATCGATCGGCGTCCATGTAAGATAGACCGAGTTGTCCGCCTCCAGGACCAAGCCGAAATTACCGGCGCCGTAATAGAGATTGCCGTCGCCGAACCAGATATTGGAGTAGCCGTTCGGGAACATCATGAACTGCCAGCGGCGCGGCTGCTTCCAGAACGGATCGCCGGCATCGGGATGGACGCCGAGACCGGCGAATTCGAGCAGGTACATGGGTGCGTCCCCCGAGAGGCCCACGCCGCTGCTCGCGTCGTTGAACAGATAGCCGTTCCACCCCTCGCCCGGCTTCGAATCCACGTCCGCCACCAGCTTCTCCAGCCGCCAGTAGATCATGGCGGTGCCGGCGATCGTGGCCTGCGCCTGGAACTCCAATATGCCGGCCCGTTCTCCGGGGCGGACGGTGCCGCCGATAGTGGCATTACCGGTGACGATGCCGGCGCCTTCGAGGGTTCCGCCCGGCATCGGGCTGTCGCCGACGGCGGCGATCGAGACCGCGCCCTCAATGGTCCCGTTCTCCAGATGCAGCGTCGCGCCCTGGGCCACGTCGATCGGGCCCGCGACGCTGCCGGTGACCTCCAGCCTGCCCGCCGAATGCACCTGCACGGTGCCGGAACCGGTCGCCGACGTGCCGGCGGCTATCAGCGTGCCGGTATTTACGTTCACCGTGCCGGAAAGGCTGCCGCCATTGTCCGCCGACAGCGTGAGCGTGCCGGGGCCGAACAGGCTGAGCCCGCCGCTGCCGCTCAGGGTCGAGGCGACCTCCAGCCCGTCCGACGCGGAGGCATAGACGATGGCCGCAGCGGCGCCGAAGGTGAGCGTGTCGACGCTGATGCTGCCGGCATTCATCACGATGCCCGCCACGCCGTCCGCGGCCTGGTTGCCGACCAGAAGCTGCGCGCCGCTGCCGGAGACGCTGCCGCCATTCAGCTCCAGCGCCGCCAGCTGCGGGGCGGCGCCGCTGTCGATGACCTGCTCGTCCACCACCTCGTAGACGGTGCTCGCCGTGACGCTGTTGATGCCGAGGCTGGTCGAGAGAGTCGGCGCGGCAGCGATGAAGCCACTGGTGGCGTCATAGGTGACAAACTTGCCCGACAGGTCGGTGTCGATGCCGAGAATGGCAGGGGTGACGATGCCATCGGTGACATTCGGCAGATTGCCGTCCGTGCCGGCGACCAGTACCTTCTGGCTCGACCCGAGCGCGGCGATCCCGCCGCCGGGGACGATCGCCAGCGTGCCGTCATTGGCCAGCACGATATTCGGCAGCTCGCCGTCGTCGCAGCCGCCGAGGGTGACGGCGCAGTCGTTGGTGCCGTCCAGCCGGAACGTGCCGCCGCCGGCATCGATCATGAAGCGTGCGAGATGGCCCGACGCAATCTCGACGCTGACAGCGTCGGAGGTGTCGGGCGCGAGCGCCAGCGTGCCGCCGTTGCGCAGGACGATGGTCCAGGTGCCGAAGGGCGTGTCGGTCGTGAGCGTGCTCGCCAGCGTGCCGTTGCAGACCTCGTTGCGGCCCATCAGGCGATTGGAATTAGTGAGCAGGAGGGTCCCCTCGCCATACTTCACGAAGCCGCCATGGCCGGCGAGCGGTGCCAGGACAGTCAGGGTCGCCTCGTTGGTGTTGAGGCTCTTGGGGCCGTCGATCTGCCAGGTCGCCGGCGCGTAGCCCGGCGTCGTCGGCAGTGCGGAGGCCGAGATCGTCCAGCTCGCGGCGAGCCACAGGATGGCGAAGTCGTCGCCGCTGCCGAGGATGTCGGTCATGACCTCGCTGTATTGCTGCGGGTCGTCGAGGCCCTCCACCGTCATGCCTTCCGGCACGAGCTGGAGCGCCACGGTCTGCGGGTTGCTCGACGGCTCGTTGGGCACGTTCAGGAACGACATCGGATAGGCGTTGTTGAGCGTCACCGTCCCGTTGGCGAGGTCGACCTTGAGCGGCGCGAGCGTGTGCCCGCCGTCATTGCAGAGGGTGCAGCCGCAGCCGGGCTCGTCGTCCTTCGGCCTGTAGAACCAGCCGACCGAGAAGACGGTGAGCGAGATCCATTGCGGATCCTCGGCGTAGTTCGGCGCCAGCTGGGTATCGAGCCATTCGAGATCGGGCACGCCCGTGCTGATGTAGCTGTACTGGTCGCCGCCGAGGCCGCGGGCGGCGAAATAATCGGCAAGGCCGGTCAGCGAGCCGGTGCCCTGCGTCGGCGAGGTGCCGAGCATGCCGGCGATCAGCCGCTCGAACAGGATGCTCTCACGGGCGTCCGGGCCGGCATAGCTCGCCGGGGCGAGCTGGGTGAAGCCGTTGCCGCCGAGATAATAGAGACCCATCACCACCGAGGTCGGGGCGCAGTAGCTCTCCCCGTCGGCGGGAAGCGAGGTGCCCCACGGGCCGAAATTGGTCTGGACGATCGACGGCGTGTTGCCGACGGGATCCTTCCACATGGGTGCCTCCATCTCGCTTGCCGGCGGCGCGATCTAAGATGAGCGGATCTAGCTTCACCATTACCCGTAAGGGTGAAACGCCGGAAGATGCTGTCGGCAGGCAACTATTCGCCTCCACGAGACGACTGCGGCTGCCCCGATTGAGGGTATCTACTTTGCCGGCAGCGTTTCGGTACGACCAGCAATCCGGCGGGCACGGAAATACATCCGGAATACTCTTATTTCCAATGTCTCCTAGCGGAATGGCGGTTCGCTGGAGGCGAAGCGCGCCGCCGATGGCCAGCGCAAAAGCCATCGCACGCCCCCCGGCCCTGCGCTAGCATGGCCGGGGGGCGTGCCTACACTTCGCGACAGGTATGATGCAATGCAGGCGGCGGAACGCGCCATTACTCCGAAGGGTACACCCCACGACGCCGAGCTGGCACAGGCGATCATAGCCCTCTACGAGGCCGAACCTGACCTCACCACCCTGCCGGCAGCTTTGTTCGCCGGCATCGGGCGCCTGATCGACGCCGACGTCGTGACCTATTCCGAGTTCCATCACACCAGCGGCGAGTTCCGCTCGCTCCTGTCGGTGGAGGACGATCCGGCGCGGCGCGCGGAAGGCATCGCGGCCTATGCCCGCCACATGCACAGCCACGCCTTCTGGAGCTACGACCCCACCTTCTTCGGCGAGCGAGCGCTGCGCGAATCCGACTTCTTCGGCGACGAGGAATTCCTCGCCCTGCCGATCGCGCGGGAGGTGTTCCTGCCGTCCAACGCCCGGCACATCATGTCGATCGTCATGCAGCACGAGGCCTATG
The DNA here is from genome assembly GCA_029239875.1 of Xanthobacteraceae bacterium. GTDB lineage: Bacteria > Pseudomonadota > Alphaproteobacteria > Rhizobiales > Xanthobacteraceae > Ancylobacter. The sequence goes on from JARBUD010000057.1 coordinate 15,450, forward strand.
TGCTGACCATCAACGGCTTCCGGACCATCGGGCGCCCAGCCTTCGGCGACGCGGCGCGCGACCGGCTGGAAGCCTTTCGGCCGCATATCGTGCGCAGCTACCGGCAAGCCTTCCAGCGCACCCTCGCCACGCTGACGCCCACCGACCGGCTGCGCATCGCCTTCCCCGAGCTCACCCCGCGCCAGCTCGAGGTCGGCTCGTGGATCGCCCGCGGCAAGTCGAACGAGGACATCGCCACCATCCTCGACGTCGGCGTCGACACGGTGAAGGCGCACGTCAAGGCGATCCACGCCAAGGTCGGCGCCGACGGGCGCCTCGCCATCGCGGTCATCGCCCACACCATCCCGCCCTTCGCCCGCATGCCGCCGCTCTGGCGCATCGGCGAGGACGTCTGGGCGGGCGCGGCCCAGCGCGAGCGCGACAGGCCGCGGCGAGCGTCGTAACGCCGCCTCAGCCCAGTTGCGCCAGCGCCACGGCGTCCGCGCCGGCAGGAAAGCGCAGCCGGCCCTCTATGTCGGTCGCGGCCTGCCAGATGGCCTCGGCGACGTCGATCTCCCGCGTCACCATGGCAGGCTGGGCGTATTCGGCAAAGATCGGCTCGGCGAAGGACGCGTAGTCCGGGGGGATGAGGTCGGCGATATCGATGTCGGCGTTCTGGGCGAAGCGGGTGGTGGGCGCATAGCCGGGCTCGACCAGCTTGACCCGCACACCGAAGGCGGCGAGTTCGAAGGCGAGCGATGCGGTGAAGCCCTCGATGGCCATCTTGCTGGCGGTGTAGGCCGCGGCCAGCGGCATGGCCGCCAGCGTCACGCTGGAGGTTACGTTCACGATCACGCCGGACCGGCGCGCGCGGAATTGCTTGATCGCCGCCTGGGTCATCGCCATCACGCCGAATGTGTTGGTCTCAAACACCTTGCGCACATGCGCCATGGGGGTCGCCTCGAAGGCGCCGACCACACCGATGCCGGCATTGTTGACCAGGACATCGATCGGCCCGCTGTTCTCGAAGGCGGCGGCGATGCTCTCGGGCTTGGTGACGTCGAGCGGCAGCACGCGGATCCGCTCCGAGGTCGGCAGGAGATCCTCGCGCGGGTTCCGCATGGTGGCGACCACGGTCCAGCCGCGGCAATGGAAGTAACGGGCCGTCTCCAGCCCGTAGCCGGACGAACAGCCGGTAATGAGTACAGTCTTCACATCTAGCTCCTGTGCGACGTTGACGTGGTTGAAATAACCGCCACACTCGGGACCATCATCAATCCGAAGTCTGTATTTCGTTTGAGATAGTCCGAGAATGACCGACCCTCTGTCCCAAGTCGTCCAGCTCCTGCGTCCACGCGCCGTCTTCTCCAAGGCGATGAGCGGCGCGGGGCGCTGGGGCGTGCGCTATTCCGAGTTCGGGCAGCCGGGCTTCTGCGCCGTGATCGAGGGGCGCTGCCGCCTCACGCTCGACGGCGAGGCGCCGGTGACGCTCGAAGAAGGCGACTTCGTGCTGCTGCCGGTGACGCCCGCCTTCACCATGTCCGGCTTCGAGCCGATCGCGCTGGCACCGCTCGACCCGAGGGCTGTGCCGACGCCGACGCAGGAAGTGCGGCACGGGCGTGCCGAGGGTCCGCCGGACGTCCGGCTGTTCGGCGGTCATTTCACTTTCGGCTCTCCCGATGCCGCGCTTCTCGTGGCACTGCTGCCCGCGATGATCCATGTCCGCGGCGTCCCGCGGCTCTCGCTGCTGGTGCGCCTCGTTGGAGAGGAGGCGGGCGACGACACCATCGGTCGCGACCTCGTGCTGGCACGCCTCGTCGAAATCCTGCTGATCGAGGCGCTGCGGGTGGCGCCGCGCGACGACGCTTCGCCCAGCCTGCTGCGCGGGCTGGCGGATCCGCGCATCGCACTGGCGCTCAGGCGGATGCACGACGACGCCGAGCGGCCCTGGACCGTCGCCGAGCTGGCGCAGGAGACCGGGATGTCCCGATCGGCCTTCTTCGACCGCTTCGCACGCATCGTCGGCATACGCCCGATGGAATATCTGCTCTCCTGGCGCATGGCCGTCGCCAAGGACCTCCTGCGCGGCGGCCACATCGCGCTGGACGAGGTGGCACGACGTGTCGGCTATGGCTCGGCAAGCACCTTCAGCACCGCCTTCAGCCGTCATGTCGGCCAGCCGCCGGGCCGCTTCATGCGCGCCGCGGCGCGGGCGGCGGCCTGATCGTCGGACCGGCCTCAGAACACGGTCTCCACCGGCGCATCGAAGACGTAGCCGATGCCCCGCTCGGTCCGGATCAGCCGCGGCTGGGCGGGGTCCGGCTCCAGCTTGCGCCGCAGCCGCAGCACCTGGACGTCGATGCTGCGGTCGAATACGTCCGGATGCGTGCGCGTGGCGCTCAGCAGCTGCTCGCGCGACAGCGGCCGGCACGGCGCCTCCAGGAACGCCACGAGCAGCGCATAGGCGCCCTTGGTCAGATCGACCGCCCTGCCGCGGCGGAGGATGGCCCCTGCCCGTGCCAGCAATTCGCGCGGATCGAACGGCTTGATCAGGCAATCGTCGGCGCCGAGCTCCAGGGCGGCGATGCGGTCGGCCTCGTCGCAGCGCTGTCCGGCGACGAGGATCACCGGCACGGGCGACCGGTCGCGGATCTGCCGCAGCACCGCGAGGCGGCCGGACGGCCCCGCCTGGACGTCCAGCACGACGAGGCTGAACTGGTTGTGCCGCAGATGATGCGGCACGTCGCCGACGCCGCAGCCGATGGCGGCGCATTGCCGGTCGTTGAGATAGGCGATGATCGCGTGGCGCATGTCGCGGTCGTCGTCGACCACGAGCACCCTGCCGAGATGGGAGGGTCGATCAAGCGGATTTGCCGGGACTTCGTGCCGGCTGACACCTACGAGTTGATGCATTGGGCCAGAACCTTCCAGTTCCGTGAAAAGGGGAGCGCTCCCCGGCCGCGACCCGCGACGGCAATGGCAGGAAGAGGGCTGCCGTCGGCGGCACCCTCCCGCGTCCAGGCCGGCGCGGCATCAGCCGGGGGCGATGATCACAGGTCGTGCGCGGCGCGCAGCATCCCGGCGGCGCGTTCGCCGATGATGGCGCAGGGCGCCTGTGTGTTGCCGGTGGCGACGCGCGGCATGATCGAACCGTCCGCGACGCGCAGGCCGTCGACGCCATAGACCCTGAGCGAAGCGTCGACGACCGACATCGGGTCGCGCCCCATCTTGGCGGTGCAGCTCTGGTGCCAGTAGGTGACGGCGGCCTCGCGGATGAACTGCCTGAGCGCCTCGCCCTTGAGGTTGCCCGGCATGGCCTCGCCGCGCACGAAGGGCCGGAAGGCCTGCGCATTGCCGAGCTCGCGGCACAGCTCGACGCAGGCGACGGCAGTGTCCATGTCCGCGGGATCGGACAGCATGTTCGCGTCGATGGCGACGGGCGCCAGCGGATCGCTGTCTTGCAGGCGCACCCGGCCGCGGCTGGCGGGATGCGCCAGCCCGGCGAACATGGTCCATCCATGCGCCGGCACCCCGCGCGCTGCCGTGCGCTCGCTCGGTACGGGAAACTCGACCTGGCAGAACAGCAGGTCCGGCGCGTCGAGGTCCGGCCGGCTCTTCCAGTAGAGCGTGGCCTCGCTGCCGCTGTTGCGCGGGGCGAGCGGTGCCTCATAGTCCCAGATGCAGCCGAAGGAGACGTGGTCCTGCAGGTTCTGGCCGACGCCTGGCAGATGCTGCACCACGGGGATGGCGAAGCGGTCGAGCTCGGCGCGGTCGCCGATGCCCGAATGCATCAACACCTTGGGCGTATGGATCGCGCCGAGCGACAGCACGATCTCCTTCTCGACGCCGATGGTCAGCACCTCGCCGTCACGGACCACCTCGACGCTGGTGGCGCGCCGGCCGGTGAACAGCACGCGCCGCACCAGCGTCTCGGTCAGCACCGTCAGATTGGGACGGTCGAGCACGGGGCGGAGATAGGCGCGGTAGAGCGAATGCCGCCGCCCGTCGCGGATCAGCACGTCGCTGACGGCGGCGCCGCCCGTCCCTTCCATCATCCGGCCGTTGGGATGGTCATAGGCGGGAATACCGAGCTCGCGCGCCGCGTCGACCATGGCGCCGGCGATTGGGCTGGGATCGGGCGCCGGCTGCACCCATACCGGCCCCGCCGTGCCGCGATAGTCGGGATCGGGCACGCCCTGCCAGTTCTCGATCCGGCGATAGATGTCGAGCACGGCGTCGTAGCCCCATGCCGGATCGTCGGCCTCGGCGGCGAAATGCTCCCAGTCGCTGCGATGCCCGCGCGCCCATACCATGACGTTGATGCTGGAGCCACCGCCCAGCCCCTTGCCCATCGACATCGGCAGGACGCGGCCGTTCAGATGCGGGTTCGGCTGCGCCTGGAACCCCCAGTCGCGCTCGCTGCCCAGGTTGGCAGGCCACTGGGCGGGATCCAGCACAGTCTCGGCGTCGTCGCTGCCGCCCGCTTCGATCAGCAGGACATGAACATCGGGGTTCTCCGCCAGGCGCCGGGCGACCACGGAACCCGAGGCTCCGGCGCCGCAGACGATGAAGTCGTAGCTCGGCTTCAGCCCGGCGGTCAGCCGGGCCTGGTTCTCATGCGCTCGCCGGGAGGAATCCCGATCCTCGGCATGCGCGGCTTGGGTAATCATCTTGGACTTCCTTGTTGAAGGGAACTCGCATCGTTCGGGAACGGGGGCGGGACACACGATCCGCCGAAAAGCCTCCCGCCCGCCTGCGCGTGCGGCAGGGCACGGCGTGGGAGGAACCGCTCCTCACGGCGGCGGGCAGGCCCGCTACCGATGGGGCAGGAGGAGTATCAAATTTATCAAATTTAGCAACTCTTATAATTTTGCGCGACAATCGCCAGCTTGCTAGGGAGTGAGTCAGCGCAGCACCTGAGATCTGAACGTCTTGGTGCACGAAGGGCGTGAGCCGCAGGAAAGCGATGGAAAAGACCGACAAGGACATTCTGACTACAGCCGACACCGCCAGGCTGCTCGGCGTCTCGATCCGCACGGCGCAGTTGCTGATCGAGGGCGGTTCGGTGCCGTCGTGGAAGACGCCGGGCGGGCACCGGCGGGTCTATCGCGCCGACATCATGGCGCTGATCGAACGGCGTGCGCAGGACGAGACTATGCCCTCGGCCACCGTGGTCGTCGTGGCCCCGACCGAACGTCTTTCCCTCTATGAGCGCCTCTTCGCCGACGTCGCCGAGTGCACCGCGGAGATGTTCGACGACGTGCACGACGCACTCTTCGCCATCGGCTCGGCGCGTCCCTACGCCATCGTCGTCGACCTCGACGAGACCGATCCCGAGCGGCGGGCGCTGCTGAACAGCGTGGCCTCGAACCCGTCCCTCGGCCACACTCGCCTGCTGGCGGTCACCGCGCGGACCCTTGCCCTCCCCGACCGGGTGCTCCGCCTCGACGCGCCCGACCAGGCACCGGCGGCGATCCGCGCCTCGCTGGCGGATGCGGGGGAAGTCGTCGTGGCGTCGGACGATCTGCCCTTCCCCATCGCGCTCAACGAGAGCCAGCGGCTGGTGGCCCTCGAACGCTCGGGCCTGCTGGACACCGCGCCGGAGGAAGCGTTCGACCGTCTGACCTGGCTCGCCGCGCGCAACCTCGATGCGCCGATCGCGCTGCTCACCCTGCTCACGCCAACCCGGCAATGGTTCAAGTCGCGCTTCGGCCTCGACCTTCCCGAGACCCCGCGCAGCTGGGCCTTCTGCAATCACACGATCCTGCAAAAGGGCGTCTTCTCGGTGGAGAACCTGGCGCGCGATCCCCGCTTCGCGGCAAATCCCGCGGTGAAGGGCCAGCCGCTGTTCCGCTTCTACGCGGGGGCGCCGGTCATCGACAATGAGGGCTTCACCGTCGGCTCGCTCTGCGTCATCGACTACAAGCCGCGCAAGCTCGACGAGCGCGAGGCGCAGACGCTGATGGCGCTGGCGGCGCTGGCCTCCGACGAGGTGCGGCTGCGCGCGATCGACCGGCAGCTGCGCGAAACGCTGCGCCGGGTCGAGCGGCAGACACCGATCCGCGGCGGCGTCGCGGCGGACCCGCACAAGCGCGGCCACTGACCGTCAGGCTTGACCGCCGTGCGCGGCGGCAAGACAGTCCGGCACGGCATGTCACGATCCGACCCGCAGAGAAGTCGGACGGCATGGGAGGACAACATGCAGGTACGGATCTGGGCGGTCATGGCCGCCCTCCTTCTCCTCGTCCCGTCGCAGGTGGAAGCCGACGGCTCCGGTGACCCGGCCGCCGTCAGCTCCGATGACGGGCAGTACGCCGACAAGGACGGCAACCCGACTTTCAAGATCGACAAGGACGGCACCGTCGACTGGTACACCTCGGTCGGCTACGTCCGCTACACGGCCAACTGCATGCAGTGCCACGGCCCGGACGGGCTGGGATCGAGCTTCGGCCCCTCGCTGGTCGATGCGCTGCAGACGCTGAGCTACAGCCAGTTCACCGACACGGTGACCAACGGCAAGCAGAACGTCAGCGCCAGCCAGGACCTCGTCATGCCCGCCTTCGGCACCAACCCGAACGTGATGTGCTACCTCGATGCCATCTTCATCTATCTGCGCGCCCGCTCCGACGGCGCCCTCGACAGGGGGCAGCCGCAGAAGAGCGCTCCGAAGCCGGCCGGATACAGCAAGGCCGAGGATGCGTGCATGGGCTAGTCCCAGCGCGCACCCTCGGCCTGATGTGAGAGAGGCGGATCAGCCCCGCGCGGTCACCCGCTGGCACTGGTGCCCGAGACCGGCGATCTCGATCTCCACCACGTCGCCCGCCTTCAGCCAGATCGGCTCGGGCTTATGCCCCATGCCGACACCCGGAGGCGTGCCGGTGGCGATGATGTCGCCGGGTGCCAGCGTGATGTAGCGGCTGACATAGGACACCAGCGTGCGCACGTTGAAGATCATGGTCGACGTGCTGCCGTCCTGCATGACGGTGCCGTTCACGCTCGCCTTCATCGCCAGCGCCTGCGGGTCCGGCACCTCGTCCTTGGTCACGAACCACGGCCCGATCGGGCCGAAGCTGTCGCAGTTCTTGCCCTTGTCCCATTGCGAGCTCTGCATCTGGAAGGCGCGCTCGGAGACGTCGTTCACCACGCAATAGCCCGCCACCGCCGAGAAGGCGTCGGCCTCGCTGATGTTGCGGGTCGTCTTGCCGATGACGACGCCGAGCTCGACCTCCCAGTCGAGCTTGCTGGAGCCGACCGGAATGATGGTCGGATCGTTCGGACCGCAGAAGGCGCTCTGCGCCTTGAGGAAGATGATCGGCTCGGAGGGGATGGCGAGGCCCGCCTCCTTGGCATGGTCGGAATAGTTGAGGCCGATGCACACCATCTTCGAGACATTGGCGAGCGGAACGCCGTAGCGCGGCGTGCCGGCGATGAGCGGCAGCGCCTCGATGTCGAGGCCGGCCAGCTTGCCGAGCTCACCGCGCTCCAGTACGCCGCCGTCGATCTCGCTGACGATGTGCGAGATGTCGCGCAGCCGCCCATTGCTATCGACGAGGGCCGGCTTTTCCTTGCCCAGTTCACCTACGCGGCAGAGTTTCATGTGTCGTTCCGTCTTGGTTAGGAAGTCGAGCGGGGGGATGGCCGGCCCGATCAAGCGGACCCGCCGCAGGCGCCCGGAAGGGCCGGACGCATGTCGGTCTGGCGGACGGGGGCCAGTGCCTGAAGGCGCCCGGGCCCGCGCCGCATGTCAGCGAAAGATGTCGTTGAACTTTTCCTTGATCTCGGCGGCCTGGGTTTCCAGCTTTTCATAGTCCACCGGCATCAGCTTGATCTCGTCGACCTTGGGATTACCCGCGGGCGGCGCCATGTCGACGCGCGCCGAATACTCGCCGGTCTCCGGGAAGGTCTTCTGCGCCTCCGGGCTGATCATGAACTCGGCGAAGGCCTTGGCCGCGTTCGGGTTCGGGCCGCCCTTGATGATCGCCGTCGGCGAGGGGATCAGCAGCGTGCCGTCCTCCGGATAGATCGACACGAAGTCGTGGCCGTTGCGCCGGTCTTCGGCGATGTAGACGTCCAGCGCACCCACCGCGATCAGCCGCTCGCCGCGCTTGATGTTGTCGGCGACCTGCTGGTTGCCCTGGACGACCATGATGTCGCCCTCGTTCAGCTTCTCGTAGTAGTCCCAGCCATATTTACCGGCGAGCACGCCGACCGTGGTGAGCTGGACCGAGGTGAAGCTCGGGTCGGTCATCACCAGCTTGCCGTCATATTTCTTGTCGGTGAGGTCGGTCCACTTCTTGGGCCGGTCGGCCGGAGGCACCTTGTCGCCGCGCATGTAGAGGGTGATGGCATTGAGGCGCTGGGCGACCCAGTAGCCGTCCTTGTTCTTCGCGCTCTCCGCGATCTTGTCGAAGTCCTTCGGCTTGAAGGCGACGAAGGTCCCCTTCTCCGAGAGCTGGTCGGCCGCGGCGGGGTCCGACATCGTCATCACGTCGGCGGCGATCTTGCCGGCGGAGGCCTCCTGCATGAAGCGGCGCAGGATGGCTGAGCCGCCCGAGCGGAACAGCTCGACCTTGATGCCGGTCTGCTTCTCGAACATCAGCGCGAGGTTGTTGGCCTGCTCGATGGCGGTCGAGGTGTACCAGACCACCTTTCCCTCGGCCTTCGCCTTGGCCATGTCGACCTCCTGCGCGGAGGCGGCGAAGGCGAAGCTGCCGATCAGGAGGCCCGCGCCGGCGGCGAGCCAGGAAGACGCGGATTTATGCACGGTGGCGTTCTTCAGCATGGTTTCCTCCGGTTCTTTTGTTCTGTGCGCGACGGTTCCTCAGCCCCGGTAGACAGGATCGGGCTGGGTGAAGAAGGCGTGCAGTATGTGGTAGACGATCATGTAGTTCTTCTGCTGGATCGAGGCGTGCGAGATCCCCGGCATCACCGCGAACTGCTTGTCGGGATTGGGCAGAAGCTTGAAGAAGGCGGCCAAATCGTCGAAGCCGGCGATGCCGTCCCACTCGCCGCGCATGATGATGGTCGGCACGGTGATCTTCGCCGGATCGATGAGCGGCAGCCGCGTGCACATGTCGACATAGGTGCCGTTCGGCATGGAATCGTCGAGCGCGGTGATGGCGTCGGCGAAGGCCTCGATCACCTTGTCCTCGGCCGCGCCGGGATGGTCCCGGTTGAAGATCGAATAGACGAAGGTCTTGTCGATCGGCCTCCTCTCGCCCTCGCGGAAGTCGGGCAGCTTCTTGCGCCGGTTCTCCAGCGTGTGGCTGCCCTCCCCGGTCCACACGAAGGCGTCGAGCGCGAGGCGTTTGACGCGCTCGGGCTTCAGCTCGGTGAAGGCGGCGGCACGCAGCGCACCGGAGGAGATGCCGTAGGTGTGGAACGATGTCGCCCCGGTCTCGCGGATGATGTAGTCGGTCGCCGCCACCAGATCCTCGGCGCCCTCGGCGATGGTCGCGCGCGTGCCCGGCCGCTTGTCGGAGCGGCCATAGCCGCGCATGTCGACGCACCAGGTCTCGAAACCCTTGTCGACGAAATAGTCCATCGCCGAGGACCACGGCCGGCCCGGCACCTGCAGGTCGAAGGTCGGCTGCGAGGCCATGGACGAGCCGTGGACGAACAGGATGGTGCCCGCTGGCGCGTGCCCGTCGGCCGGCGCCTTCTGCCAGAGGAACAGCTCGGCATCGCCGTTCCTGGTCCAGTGCTCGCGCCCGGTGACGACGGGCTTCGGCGCGATCGCGCTCTGCATGATGTTCTCCGTTCTCGAATGCGTGCCTAGTGTCGGGTCGAGGGTGACGCCTCGCCGCGCGGGAAGACGCTGCTCTCCTGCGCATCGATGACGAGGCCCACGCTCTCGCCCGGATCGAACTGCTCGAGCGGATGCGTCTGCGCCCGCAGCACCGCGCCGGAGGCAAGTTGCACCCAGTATTCGATGAGATTGCCGAGATAGGTCTTCTCGGTGATCGTCCCGGTGAGCCGCTTCCCATCCGCCACCTCGCGGGAGAGGCGCACATTCTCCGGCCGCACCGCGACGTCGATCGGCTCGCCGGGGACGAGCCCGCCCGCATGCGGCGAGCGCATCTCGACGCCGTCGATCTCGATCGTCTCGCCGCCGCACGCGGTGCCCGGCACGAAATTCACGATCCCCATGAAGTCGGCGACGATTTTGTTGGCGGGGCGCCGGTAGACGTCGTCCGGCGTGCCGTATTGCTGGAGCTTGCCGCCATGCATGACGGCGATCTGGTCGGAGAGCGCCAGCGCCTCGGCCTGATCGTGCGTCACATAGACGAAGGTGATGCCGGTGCGGCGCTGGAGCTGCTTCAATTCGAGGCGCATGCGCTCGCGCAGCTTGGCATCGAGATTGGACAACGGCTCGTCGAGCAACAGGATCTCCGGCTCCACCACAAGGCTGCGGGCGAGCGCCACGCGCTGCTGCTGGCCGCCGGAGAGTTCCGCCGGGAAGCGGTTCTCCAGACCCGTGAGTTTCACCAGCGCCAGCGTCTCCAGCACGCGCCGCCTGGCCTCCTCCGAGGGGATGCGGCGCAGCTTCAGGCCGAACACGACGTTCTCGTAGACCGTCTTGTGCGGCCAGACGGCATAGTTCTGGAACACCATGCCCATGCCGCGCTTGTCCGGCGGGGCGACGCCCTCGGCCGACGAGATGACCCGGTCGCCGACCCGGATGGTGCCGGCATCCGGCGTCATGTAGCCGGCGATCAGGCGCAGCGTCGTCGTCTTGCCGCAGCCGGACGGGCCCAGCAGTGTGACGAACTGGTTGTCCTGGATGTCGAGGTCGAGCGCGCTCAGCGCGGCGCCGTTGCCGGTATAGGACTTGGTCAGCCCGGAGATGAGGATCCTGGCCATTAGCGTGCGCCTCCGAACGACGTGCTGCTGTCGTCGCTCACCGTCTTGCGGCCGGCACCGAGGCGGTGCGCGATCAGCATGGCGACGACGATGATGGTCATGTTGACCATGGCGAGGGCAGAGACCGGCTCGATGTAGCCGGTCTCGTAGAGATTGTAGACTGCCACCGCGAGGGTGATGGTGCCGGACGAGAACAGCAGGATCGACGCCGAGAGCTCCTGCACCACCGGCACGAACACCAACAGCCAGCCGGCGAGCAGGCCCGGCCGGATCAGCGGCAGGGTGATCTCCCGCATTGTGTGGCCCCAGGAGGCGCCGAGTATGTGCGCCGCCTCTTCCAGCGAGGGATCGACCTGCCGCAGCGAGGAGTTCGCCGCGCGCACGCCGAGCGGCACGTAGCGGCCGATATAGGCCAGCAGCAGGATGGCGAAGGTGCCGTAGAGCACGATGTAGGGCACCGACAGCCAGAACTGCAGCAGCGCCACCGCCATGACGATGCCCGGCAGGCCGAGCGGCACCAGCGAGGCGTAGTCCAGCAGGCGCCGCCCCGGCATCTTCGTGCGCACGTCGATCCAGCCGATGATCGCGCCGAGCGCCACACAGACGGTGGCCGCGATGGTCGCCAGTACGAGGCTGTTGAGGATGGCGCGGCGGGTGACGTCGTACTCGAACAGGATGAATTTGTAGTTGTCGAGCGTCAGGCTCTGCCAGAAGTTCAACCCCCAGGACTTGCTCAGCGACACGGCGATGAGCGAGGCGAAGGGCATGACCACCGCGAACAGGCACACCAACACGCACACGCCGAACAGCACCCAGCGCCAAGGCCCGAGATCGACCAATTGGCTGCGCGCGCCCTTGCCGCCCAGCGTCACATAGGAGCGGCGGGCGAGGAACAGGCGCTGGAGATAGAGCGCGATCACGGTGATGGCGACGAAGAGCAGCGACAGCGCCGCCGCCAGCCCGTATTGCGGGGGATAGTCGAACAGCGCGTAGATGCGCGTCGGCAGGGTCACGATGCGTCCGGGCAGGCCGATGATCGCCTGCGAGCCGAACAGCGCGATGGCGTTCACGAAGGCGAGCAGAGTGCCGGACAGGATCGCCGGCGCCACCAGCGGCGCGGTGATGGTGAGCGCCGTACGGATTTTGCTGGCGCCGAGGATCTGCGCCGCCTCCTCGTAGGACGCGTCGACCGACTGCAAGGCGCTCGAGGCCAGCAGGTACACGAAGGGGAAGGTGTGCAGCGCCGTGACGAAGACGAGGCCGCTCATGGTGAAGATGTTGAAGCCGATCCCCAGCCCCAGCACGTCGCGCAGGAAGACGTTGATGATCCCGGCATTGGGGCTGAACAGGTTCACGAAGGCGATGGAGGTGAGGAAGGGCGGAGCGAGATAGGAGAGCGTCGCCGTCGCCTGGATCAGCGGCTTGCCCGGCACGTTGGTGCGGCTCACCGCCCAGGCGAGCGGCACGCCGACCACGACGCTGATCAGCCCCACCCAGGCACCCAGCGTGAGCGAATTGCCCAGCGCGCGCAGATAGGAGCCGCCGGTCAGCGCCCGCTCGTAGTAGGCCAGCGTGACGCCGTCCTCCGACCAGAGGCTGGCGATCACCAGCGAGGCGACGGGCAGGACGACGAGGATGACGAGCGAGACGATCGCGCCTCCCAGCACGAAGGTCTCCAGGCTTAACCAGCGCGATGCTGCACTCGGGCGCGCCACGCCGCTCGCGGCGGCGATCGAACTCATGGGCTCCTCCTGGCCCGGCCCATCTTTGCGATGCGTGCCGGTTTATTCTTCTGTGATCCGCCATGGCGTCGGCGGCAGGCACGGCATCGTCAGCGCGTCAGCCACTCCTCCATGGCGGTCGCGACCTCCTCGGCGGCTTCCATCGAGCTCAGATGGCCGGAGTTCTTCGCCACGGTCAGCAGCGCGCCGGGCACGAGACCGGCCATCTCGGCGGCGGTGGCAACGGGGGTGACGACATCCTCCTCGCCGACCACCACCAGGGTGGGCACGGCGACGCTCTTCAGCAGCGGACGGGAATCGGCGCGGCCGATAATGGCGTTCTGCTGGCGGGCGAAGGCGCCGCCGCCGGTGGCGACCAGCATCGAATAGACCTGCCCTTCGAGGACGCCGTCGGTCCGGCGGTGAGGCGCCACCAGCCGCGGCCACAGCGCCTCATGCACCTCGTCGAGCCGCCCGCGCAAAGCGAGATCGCTGAGCTTCAGGCGGAAGTCGCGGGCGCTCTCGGCATCGGGCGCCGCGGTGGTGTCGAGGAGCGCCAGCCGGGTGACGCGGGCGGGCGCCTGCCGCACGATCTCCATGGCGACGTAGCCGCCCATGGAAAGCCCGGCCACCGCGAAGGGACCGTCGACCTCGTCGAGCAGCCGGCGCGCCATGCCGGCGATGGAATCGTCCCGCCGCGTATCCGCGAAGCGCACCCGCGAATGCCGGGCGAGCCGGCGCACCTGGCCGGCGAAGAGCTGCTCGGTGCAGCCGAGGCCGGGCACGAGCACCAGCTGGCCGACGGCGCCGCCGGCGTCGAGGGTGGGCTCGATGAAGGCACTGTCCATGCTGCGCCCTTTTCGGTCGCGGTCGAGACTTTCCGGACGGGAAAGGTCTCAACCGCATCCCGACCTGTCAACAAAAAATATATATTTCTTCCGATATTATATTTTCATGTCTGGGTCAGCATCGACAGGTCGCCGTCGCGGTCCAGATCGATGATGAGATTCGTCGTGCGGTTGTAGTGTTCGGCCAGCAGGCGCACGGCGCGCTCCGCGTCCCGCCCGATCACGGCGTCGGCGAGCTCGCGGTGCTCGGCATCCGCCGAGCGGCCGCGCTCGTGGTAGCGGATGGTCAGCATGCGGAAGCGCTGCGACTGGTGGGAATAGGCGAGGCACAGGCGCATCAGGCGCGGCGAGTTGCACCCTGCGACCAGCGCCATGTGGAAATCCTGGTGCAGCTTCGACCAGCGCGGATTGAGCATGCCGGCCTCGTCCAGCACCGGCTCGTTCGACAGCCGGAAGATGGTCGAGACGATGCCGGCCTGCCAGTCGAGCCCTCCCCTGGCGATGGCGTGCCGAAGCGCCACGCTCTCAATGTCGATGCGGGTTTGCGTGAGGTCGAGCAGGTCGCTGCGCGACACCGGCGCGACGCGGAAGCCGCGCTGGTCCTCCGAGACGACGAGTTCCTCCGCTACGAGCCGCGTCAGCGCCTCGCGCACCGCGCCGGGGCTGCATCCATACTGCGCCGCGAGGTCGGAGATCTTCAGTCGCTGGCCCGGCTGCAGCGTGCAGGCGAGGATGTCCTTCTTCAACCGGCGATAGGTCGCGCTGGTGAGGCTGCGCGCCTCCGCCTCGCCGCCCATCTCCTCAAGCGGGTTCACGCTCATGGAGCGGGACGCCCCTGCGCCGGCCGCATCGTCCACCATGTCCTGCCCATTCGAAATCCAGCCCGGCCCCGGTCGGAGAAAATATATATTTTTTTCGACGTGCCGCCTAGTATGGGCGCGAGGCTTCGGCAAACAGGCCGTCGAAGAACGGCCGCCACCATCTGGGAGGATTGAGATGCGGTCATTGGGCGCCGACGGGCTGCGCGTGTCGGATATCGGGCTCGGCTGCTACGGCATGTCGGGCGAGTACGGCACGCCGAATGACCCTGAATCCATCGCCACCATCCATCGCGCGCTGGAGCTCGGGCTCGACTTCATCGACACGTCGGACGCCTATTCCGCCGGCAGGAACGAACAGCTCGTCGGCGAGGCGCTGAAGGGCCGGCGCGACAAGGCGATCCTCGCCACCAAGTTCGGCAATGTGCGCGGGCCGAATGGCGAGCGTGGCTTCACCAATGGCCGACCGGACTATGTCCCCATCGCCTGCGAAGCCAGCCTGAAGCGGCTCGGAGTCGAGGTGATCGACCTCTACTATCTCCACCGCATCGACCCGGACGTGCCGATCGAGGAGACGGTCGGCGCCATGGCGCAGCTGGTCGAGGCCGGCAAGGTGCGCCATCTCGGCATATGCGAAGCGGGCGCGAACACCATACGTCGCGCCCACGCCACCCATCCCCTCGCCACGTTGCAGACCGAATACTCGCTCTGGAGCCGCGACGTCGAGGCGGAGATCCTGCCGACCGTGCGCGAGCTCGGCATCGGCTTCGTCGCCTATTCCCCGCTCGGACGCGGCTTCCTCACCGGCGCCTTCCGCGCCCGCACCGACCTCATCGAGGCGGACCGCCGGCACGACCATCCGCGCTTCAAGGAAGGCAATTTCGAGCAGAATGTCGGGCTGCTCGCCACCATCGAGCGCATTGCGAAAAAGCACGGCGCGGCGCTGTCGCAGGTGGCGCTGGCCTGGCTGCTATCGCGCGGCGACGACATCGTGCCGATCCCCGGCACCAAGCGCCGCAGCTACCTCGAGGAGAACTGGGGCGCACGCGCGGTGAAGCTGGACGCCGAGGACATCGCCGCGCTCGACGCCGGCTTCCCGCTGCATGCTGCGGCCGGCGGGCGCTATCCCAAGGGGCAGCTCGACAAGCTCGGGCTGTAAAGGACAAAGGGCGCAGGACCGGTTACCCGGTCTCGCGCCCGATAGTCGCCGGCACCGGCCGCCTCAAGCGAAGGCGGCCGGCCTTTGGCTCAGTTGGTGCTTTTCTTCGGCGGGGTGGCGGGCCAGCTCTTGATCAGCGTGTCGTAGTCGATGGTCTCGCCCTGCGGC
>JARBUD010000058.1 GCA_029239875.1 Xanthobacteraceae bacterium
CGCCGAGGACGCGGCGGTGCTGGAGGCGGGGCTCGACGTCCTGGTCGGCGCCTCCACCACGCTGGGCGTCGCCTATACCGGCCAGTTCGGCGACGGCGTTACCCAGAACGGCTTCAACGCTACGCTGAAGGTAAGCTTCTGAACGCAGACCATCCCGACGACGATCCCGGATCGGCCTTTCGGCCGTCCGGGATGACGCCTTCAGGGAAACGCGCCCCTCAGTCCCGCTGCAGGTCCGGCGGGCTGGCTTCCGCCACCAGAGAGGCCAGCGCCTCGTCGAGGGTGAGCGTGGTCTGATTCTGCGAGCCGAGCCGGCGGATCGACACCGTCCGCTCGGCCGCTTCCTTGCGGCCGACCACCAGCAGCGCCGGCACCTTGGCCAGCGAGTGCTCGCGCACCTTGTAGTTGATCTTCTCGTTGCGCAGGTCGAGCTCGACGCGCAGGCCCATCTTGCGCGCCGCCGCGGCGATCTCCTCGGCGTAACCATCGCCATCGGAAGTGATGGTCGCCACCACCGCCTGCACCGGCGCCAGCCAGAGCGGGAAATGCCCGGCATGGTGCTCGATCAGGATGCCTGTGAAGCGCTCCATCGAGCCGCAGATGGCGCGGTGGATCATCACCGGCGTCTTCTTCTGCCCGTCGGCGTCGACATAGAAGGCGCCGAAGCGCTCCGGCAGGTTGAAGTCGACCTGCGTGGTGCCGCACTGCCATTCGCGGCCGATGGCGTCGCGCAGCGTGTACTCGAACTTCGGCCCGTAGAACGCGCCCTCGCCCGGCAGGATGCCGGTCTTGATCTTGCCGCCCGATTCCGCCTCGATCTGGGTCAGCACCCGGCCCATGACGTCCTCGGCATGGTCCCACACCGCGTCGGAGCCGACGCGCTTGTCGGGACGGGTGGAGAGCTTCACCACGATCTCCTCGAAGCCGAAATCGGCATAGGTGGAGAGGATCAGTTCGTTGATCTTCAGGCACTCCGCCGCCATCTGCTCCTCGGTGCAGAAGATGTGGGCGTCGTCCTGGGTGAAGCCGCGCACGCGCATCAGCCCGTGCAGCGCGCCGGAGGGTTCGTAGCGGTGCACCGCGCCGAATTCTGCAAGCCGCATAGGCAGATCGCGGTAGGACTTCAAGCCGTGCTTGAAGATCTGCACGTGCCCCGGGCAGTTCATGGGCTTGAGCGCATATACCCGGTCATTGTCCTCGGCATCGCCCGCGGGCTGCACCTTGAACATGTTCTCCTTGTACCAGCCCCAATGGCCGGAGGTCTCCCACAGCGACTTGTCGAGCACCTGCGGAGCGTTGACCTCGCTGTAATCGGCGGCGAGGCGCCGGCGCATGTAGGAGACGAGGTTCTGGAACAGGTTCCAGCCCTTCGGGTGCCAGAACACGACGCCCGGCCCCTCCTCCTGGAAGTGGAAAAGGTCCATCTCCCGGCCGAGCCGGCGATGGTCGCGCTTCTCCGCTTCCTCGAGCTGGAGGATGTAGGCGTCGAGCTCCTCTTTGGTGCGCCACGCCGTGCCGTAGATGCGGGTCAGCATCGGGTTCTTGGCGTCGCCGCGCCAATAGGCGCCGGCCACCTTCATCAGCTTGAAGGCGTCGCCCACCTTGCCGACGGACGGCATGTGCGGGCCGCGGCAGAGGTCGAACCAGTTGCCCTGCCTGTAGATCTTGATCTGCTGGTCGGCCGGGATGGCGTCCACCAGCTCGACCTTGAACGCCTCGCCCTTCTCGGCGAAGACGCGCTTGGTCTCCTCGCGGTCCCACACCTCCTTGGTGAAGGGCGCGTCGCGGGCGACGATCTCGCGCATCTTCTTCTCGATGGCGGGGAAATCCTCGAGGCTAAACGGCTCGTTGCGGAAGAAGTCGTAATAGAAGCCGTTCTCGATCACCGGGCCGATGGTCACCTGCGTGCCCGGCCACAGCTCCTGCACGGCCTCGGCGAGCACATGCGCGGCATCGTGCCGGATCAGCTCCAGCGCCTCCGGGCTCTCGCGGGTGACGAGCTCGAACTTCGCGTCCCTGGTGATGGGATCGGACAGATCGCTCAGCGTGCCGTCGAGCTTCATCGCCAGCGACTTCTTGGCGAGCGACTTGGCGATGGAGGCGGCGACCTCGGCGCCCGTGGTGCCGGAGGCATAGGCTCGCACGGCGCCATCGGGGAAGGTGAGATTGATGTCGGACATCGGCTTTTCTCCTGCCCACTCCTGCGAACCACGCAGGTAGGCTTGTTGCAGTAGGCATGTCGGTTGCGGACGCGCTTCAACTAGAACGGTCTGGCGGCAACGTCCAGCCTTCCCAGCGGGCCACATTTCCACTACCTTAGCGTGCGTCCACTGCTTTTGTGGGGAGCGCGTCATGGCCGGGGGCGGCGTGGTGGCTTGGGGCGTTGCGGTTCGGGATTTTCTGGCCCGGGTGGCGTGGCGCGTGCCAGCGCGGGCGGAGCGCGTCTGGAAGTTCATCCTCGACGTCGCGCTGTCGCTATGGGTCGTGCGGGTCCCGCTCGTCAGCATCGCGCTCGGCTTCCTGATCCTGGGGGTCGCGCCGCAGGCGGCCGATGCGCTGGTCGACGTCGCCATCGGCGACAACGACATCGGCTGGAAGGGCGTGCCGCCGAGCGTGCGGCTCCTCATCCTCATCTTCCTGCTCTGGGCGATGCCGGTGCACTATTCGGCGCGGCTGCTGCTGGAGAGCGACAAGCACTACCGCATGAAGGCACTCGAGCGCGGCGTCGGCCCGCGTCCCGACCCGCCCGCCACCGCATGCGGCATCTGCGCTCTGCTGCGCGAATGCTTCGCCTGCTCGCCGGCCTTCGGCTGCGTGGATACCTATGTGCCGCGCCTGCTCGGCGCCGCCACCTTCCTCACCTTCGCGCTCGCCGCGCTTGCCGCCGAGAGGTTCCTGCCCACCGTCGACAGCGTGGCGATGAGCGCTGGCGTCGTCGTCCAGCTGCGCTGGATCGCGGCGCTCATGTTCATGGGCGCCATCGTCTTCCTGTTCTATACCGGGCTGCGCCGGCGCATCGCCGCCCTGCCCTTCTTCGCCGCCCTCGACCGTCTCATCGAGCGCCACCTCGGCGGGATCTTCCGCCGCTTCGGTATGGTGGCGGGACAGGCGGCGAACCGCGTGCAGGCCACCGGCCGCCTCGCTCTACTGCTGGTCGGGATCGGCGCCGGCCTGCTGCTGGCGATCGAGCCGCACTGGCTGGCGGAGAGCAAGCTGTTCCCGCGCGCCATGGCCCTGCCGGTCATCCTCGGCGGCTGGGTGCCGGTGCTCTCGCTGGTCGGCGGCTGGAGCCGGCGGCTGCACGCCCCCCTGATCGTGGCAACCCTCCTGCTCGTCGCCGGCCTCTATGCGCTGTTGGGCGACAACCACACGGTGCGCCGGCTCGCCGGCAGCGAACCGGCCGGGCAGACCAGCCTCGAGGAGGCGGTTGACCTGTGGATGGTGAAGAACGGCTGCGCCGGGCGCAACGCCCCCTGCCCGCGGCCGGTCATCGTCGCCGCCGCCGGCGGCGCCAGCCGCGCCGGCTTCTTCACCGCCAGCGTCGTCGGCCACTTCCTCGACTTCGAGCGGCACAAGGTGTCCTTTACGGTCGGGCGCGACAACAACAGCAGCTATGTCAAGCAGGCGAACGACGACGGCCGCATGAACGTCGCGCTGCGGCCGCGGCAGGGGCCGGCGCTCACCGGCGACAAGGTCGCCGAACGCTTCTTCGCCATATCCGGCGTCTCCGGCGGATCGGTCGGCGCGCTGATGGTGGCGGCGGCGATGCGCAATTCGCCGGGCGACAGCAAGCCGCCGCCCTGCCACCAGCCGGCGGCGAAGCTATGGTTCGGCGGCGGCGTCAACACCTGGCGCGACTGCCTGGAAGTGCTGATGAGCGGCGATTTCCTCTCGGCCACCTTCTTCGGCCTCGCCTTCCGCGACCAGGTGCCGCTCGGTGTCCCGGACCGCGCGGTCATGCTGGAGGAGTCGTGGGAGAACTGGTTCTCGGAGACCATGGCCCCGCCGGAGATGTCGTCGCCACCGAAGCTGCCCGGCCTCGGCACGGCCTTCCTCGCCATGCAACCCCGCGCCGATGCACCCGCCGACGCGACCTGGGTGCCCTATCTGGTGCTCAACGGCACCTCGGTGGCCACCGGCCAGCGGATCATCACCTCGACGCTGAAGCCGCGCTACCGCCCGCCGGACGGCTGTCCGAGCGGGTCCCGGCTGCCCTCGGGCGAATGCGTGCTGTTCACCCATGCGCTCGACTTCCACGAGCTTCTCAACGGCCGCAGCGAAACGGGTGGCTTCTTCGCCCGGCTGCAGGCCCGCTTGTTCGGCACGCCAGCCGCGAGCGACATCCCCGCCAGCACGGCGGCGCTGAACTCGGCGCGCTTCCCCGTCATCTCGCCGCCGGGCAACATCCGCGACACCAGCGGTCAGGTGGTCGACCGCATCGTCGACGGCGGCTATTTCGAGAATTACGGCGCGGATTCCGCACTTGAGCTCGCCAAGGCGATGGTGGCGGTGGCGCCGAAGCTGCGGCCCTTCGTGCTGGTGATCTCCAACGACCCCGAGACCGCGCGCATAGACGTAAAGGCGCAGAACGGAGCCATCGAGCCGAACATCGAGGACGTTTCCTGGTTCCCCGACGCCAACGGCCCGCTGGGCGCGGTGATGCAGGTGCGCAGCGGGCGCGGCCGGCTCGCCGTCGCCGAGCTGCGCACCTGGCTCGACGCCACGCAGGGACGCGAATGCGGGGCGAATTCCGCCCATATCCAGGTGCTGCCGCAGCCCGGCACCAGCCGGTCGGAGACCGCACGCGAGGTGTCGATGAGCTGGTGGCTGTCCAAGCCGGTGCAGATGCATCTGCGCCAGCAGCTTGAGAAATCCAGCACCGTCCAGGTGAAGCCCGCCTGCACCGAGCTGTCGAACGGCGACGCGCCGACCAATGACTGCGCCGTCGCCGCGGTCTGGCAGGCGCTCGGCGGCGTCTGTTCGACGCCCTCGCTCCGCGTCATCTCGAACGAGGTCGCCGAGCCAGACCTTCACTAGCTCCCGGAGCGCCACCGCGCATAGCGCCACGGCGCGTACCAGCGGGCGCGCGGCGGCACGTCGATCGGCACCGCCTCGTAGCCCGAGCCGCCCCAGGGATGGCAGCGGCAGATGCGCCCGGCCGCCATCCAGCCGCCGGCCCAGGCGCCGTGCCGGTCGATCGCCTGGTCGGCGAACTCCGAGCAGGTAGGTAGATAGCGGCATTGCCGGCCCATGAAGGCGGAGAGGCTGTAGCGATAGACGAGGATCGGCGCCCGCAGCGCGAGGCGCGGCAGACGGGCGATCACATCGGCGACGCTCATGGCCGGCATCCCCTAACCGGGAACCACCGGGAGTCGGGCGCGTTGCTCTTGCGGACGCAATGGAGGGGATGACGATGACGGCCTGCCGGCACTTCACGCTTGGATGCGCGGCTCTCCTCGGCCTGCTCGGTACGGGTCCGCTTCTCGCCCAGCAGGCCCCGCCGGCGCAGCAGCCCGCGCCCCAGCCCGCGCCCGTCGAGCAGAAGGCGCCGCCCGGCCCGCCCGGAGGCACCCAGCCGGACGCTTCCGCCGCCGATTCTCCCGAGGTCGATCCCGACATGCAGCGCGTCGCCGCCTGCAAGGCCGAGGCGCTGAAGAAGCTGAAGCAGCGTTCGCCCTCGGTCGAGGACATCTATATCGACATAGACGGCCTCACCATCGCGCAGGCTGACGCCAAGCTCGGCGATACGCCGGTCAAGGGCGTGATCATGGGCGAGGCCTATATCCAACGCGACCGCTCCGATTCCGCCAACCGCTTCCTCTGCCTCACCGGCGCCAAGGGCGAGGTGCTGTTCACCTTCTTCACCGAGCGGTGAGCTTTCCACCCCTCACAAAACCACCTCATCCTGAGGTGCTCGCGCAGCGAGCCTCGAAGGATGGTCGTCGAGCACGCCGGCATAAGCATCCTTCGAGGCCCGGCCGCTGGCCGGGCACCTCAGGATGAGGTTGCACCAAAGGTGGAGTCCTCGAACACGGCCTACTCCGCCGCCTGCGTCGCGGCAGCCCTCACCTCGATCTGGTCCACCGCGTCGACCACCGCGTCGAAGGTCAGCAGTGTCGAGGCGTGGCGCGCCTTGTAGTCGCGCACGGGCTCCAGCACCGCGAGCTCGGCCCAGCGACCGCCGGGCGGCGGGCCGTTCTCCTTGAGCATCCTGCGCATGGCCTCGCGCACCTGGCGCAGCTCCGCCGGCGTCGAGCCGACCACCAGCGCCCCCATCACCGAGGACGACGCCTGCCCGAGCGCGCAGGCGCGCACCTCATGGGCGAAGTCGGCGACCACGCCGTCCTTCAGCACGAGGTCGATGGTGACAGTGGAGCCGCAAAGTTTGGAATGCGCGGTTGCCGACGCATCGGGCGAGGCAAGGCGCCCGAGCCGTGGTATATCGGCGGCGAGTTCAAGTATGCGGCGATTATAGACCTCGTTCAGCATGCCAGATCGTCCGTCACAAGTCCGTCGAGCGTTCGTCCGCGCAAAGGCGCCCGGCGCCCCGATTGCAGCCCGCCCCCGCTGGCTTATATAGGAATGGTGGCCGGTAGGCGAAAGCAACGCAGCATGGCTTGCGGCACTTTCGCGTGACGGTCAGGATCGAAGTGCGTCGTGATCCGTGACGGGCATTGGCGCATGGCGAGTTGAACCGGCGACACTTCGGCGCCCGGTCGAGAATGCGCCGTCGAACGGAGTTCGTCATGGATGCCGTGCTTAAGTCGCTGATGCGTAGTGCCCAGAATGAAGTCGAAGCCTCCGCTGCCCGCCGCCCCTCCCGCGAGGAGGCCGAGGCGGCCGTGCGCACGTTGATCGCCTGGGCCGGCGACGATCCCGCCCGCGAGGGCCTGCTCGACACGCCCCAGCGCGTGGTGCGCGCCTATGAGGAGCTCTACAGCGGCTACCGCGCCAATCCCGAGAAGATTCTCGACCGCACCTTCGGCGAGATCGGCAATTTCGACGACATGGTGCTGGTGCGCGACATCGAATTCTATTCGCATTGCGAGCACCACATGGTGCCCTTCGTCGGCAAGGCGCATGTCGCCTATTTCCCGGTCGAGCGCGTGGTCGGCCTGTCGAAGATTGCCCGCATCGTCGACCTGTTCGCCCGGCGCCTGCAGACGCAGGAGCACCTCACCTCGCAGATCGTCATGGCGATGGACGAGATTCTGAAGCCCCGCGGCGTCGCCGTGCTGCTGGAGGCCGAGCACATGTGCATGGCCATGCGCGGCGTGCGCAAGCAGGGCGCCTCCACCGTGACCTCGCAGTTCACCGGCGTGTTCCGCGACGACCCGCAGGAGCAGGTGCGCTTCATGAGCCTGCTGCGCGGCATGCGTCCTTGAGCGCGCGCTGATCATCGTGACCGACGCCCCCTTTGCCCCGCGCGGCTCGAAGGCCGAGAACGAGGAAGGCGACCGCCTCTCCCCGAAGTTCAACGCCGACGGGCTGCTGACCGCCGTCACCGTGGACGCCGACGACGGCACGGTGCTGATGGTCGCGCACATGGACGCCGCCGCCTTCGCGCTCACCATCGAGACCGGCGAGGCGCATTATTTCAGCCGCTCGCGCGGTCGGCTGTGGAAGAAGGGCGAGGAAAGCGGCCACGTGCAGAAGCTGGTCGAGCTGCGCATCGACTGCGACCAGGACGCGGTGGTGCTGCGGGTGCGCCTCGAAGGACCGGGCGCGGCCTGCCACACCGGCCGGCGCTCCTGCTTCTACCGCTCGGTGCCGCTCGGCACGGCGCCCTCGCCGGAGCTGAAGCTGACCTTCAACGACAATGTCCGCCGCTTCGACCCGGCCGAGGTCTACGGCGCGCCGAAGAAGACCGACACGCCGCGATTCTGAGGGGCACGCCGCATGGCTCTTTCCTCTCCCCGTTGGGAAGAGGTGGCCCGCGAAGCGGGTCAGTGAGGGGCGACACCATTGCGGAGCTTTTAGCCCCCTCACCCCAACCCTCTCACCTACGGGGAGAGGGGGTCAGGAGCCGCCTGCGTACTTCGAGCCTCGGGCTTTGCCCAAGCGTCTCAGCGTGAGATGCGTTGCCGAACGCAAAGAGCAACCTAATCCCGAGCCGAAGGCGAGCCTCGAAGGATGCCCGCCTCCGCAAAGCCCCTCACGCCGTCATGATGTACTCGCGCAGATGATGGCTCTCCTGCTCCATCTCGGCGACACGATGCTTCACCACGTCGCCGATCGAGATGATGCCGACCAGCTTGCCGTCCTGCACCACCGGAAGGTGGCGGAAGCGTCCCGCGGTCATCGATTCCATGATCTGGTGCACGGTCTCGTTGCCGTCGCAGGTGACGACCTTCGAGGTCATCACCGAGGACACCGGATCGTCGAGCCGGGCCGGCCCGTCATTGCCGATCACGCGCACCACGTCGCGCTCGGAGATGATCCCGACCACCCGGCGCTCCGCGTCGGTCACCACGATGGCGCCGATGCGCTTGGTGGCGAGCAGAGCGGCCGCCTCCCGCAGCGTCGCCTGGGGCCCGATAGTCTGAACCTCGTGGCCCTTCTCGTCCAAAATGCTCCGAACCGTCATGCCATGCCTCCTTCCCAGCACAGGCGGGCCGGTCGGAGCGCATCCGCCGCCCGCTCTTCTCGGCTCCCCGCCGCCGGCGGAGGCGCCTATGGGGTGAATGATCGGCTGTAACGCAGCGGCAAGCAATAGGCCCGGAAGCGGACCTATTTGCGGCAGGGCTCAATCCACGGATGTTTCAGCCGTTGCGCTGGCGCGAATAGAGCCGGTCGTCGGGCGAGCGCCCCACGGGGTCGAAGAGGGGGAACAGCAGCAGGCCGACGACGAAGCCGCCAATATGCGCCTGCCAGGCGACGCTGCCGTCGACCAGTCCGGCCGGCGCGCCGAGGCCGAAGGCGAGGTTGATAACGAACCACACCGCCACGAAGCCGATCACCCGCCGGTCGCGCAGCACGACCGCGAGCGGCTGAGCCGGATAATGCACCGCCTGCTCCACCATGTCCGGCCTCCAGGCGGCGTAGCCCTCATGGGCGAACATGAAGCGCAGCGCCGCCGCCATGAAGCCGGACACCGCCGCCGAGGCGCCGATCATCGGCACCAGCTCGCCCTCATGAGTGAGAAGGTGCAGCCCCGCCCCCGCCGCCGCGGTAACGGCGAAGAACATGAGGAAGCGGACCGTGCCGAAGCGCCGCGCCACCGGCGTGCCGAAGGCGAGCATCCACAGGAGGTTCAGCCCGACATGGCTCCAGCCGCCATGCAGGAAGGCATAGGTGACGAAGGTCCATATGTCCGCCGCCACGCCGCCGGGCAGCACGCCCTCCGCCAGCACGGAAGGATCGAAGCGCGCGGGGATGAAGGCGAACAGCGCCAGGATCTCGACCCCGGTATCGGGATCGACGAAGTCGCGCACGGCCTGGATGAGGAGCATCACCGCCGCCAGCACGGTGATCACCGGCGGCACGTTGAGGATCGGTTCGCGTCGGTCGCGGGCAAGGCGGGGCGGTTCGAGCACGCGGATCACATAGGCTGCCGCGTGCGCCGCGGCAAGCCGCAGCGACTCATGGCAAGGGCGCGGGCGTGGCACCGAGGGGTTGCCGCCGGCTTAATCCGCGTGATGAACAGTTTGCCTATTGGCGTGGTTAACGTCAATAAAAAGACATATTAACATTTGCTGTCCAGCGTTGTGACGAATCTTCGTCATCGCTTAGACGAGAATAAAAACCTCGCCTCTATGATCTCATCCATAGACAAGGATGAGGTACGCGATGAAAAAGAGGCTCGAACGGGCCCTCCTCGCGGTAGGAGCGACGATCTTGGCGGGAGCTCTTATGGGCACCGCGCCGGTCGAGGCGAAGGAACAGGTGGCGATGCTCACGAGCTTCGCCGCCAACATGGCGGTCGGCGCCAATACCGGCGTGCCGATCGGCTATGCGCGGTTCTGCACCGACAATCCGGGGGACTGCGGCGCGGGCCTGCAGCCTGGCCATGCGGATGGCGGCAAGGTGGCGCTCACCGAGGCGAACTTCGCCCAGCTGCGCCAGGTGAACGAGGATGTGAACCGGCGCATCGAGCCGATGACCGACCTCGACCACTATGGCGAGGTCGAGCGCTGGACCTATCCGGACGACGGCTATGGCGACTGCGAGGACTATGTCCTGCTCAAGCGCCGCACGCTGATCGGGCTCGGCTGGCCGGCGGACACGCTGCTGGTCACCGTGGTGCGCGACCACAAGGGCGACGGCCACGCCGTGCTCACCGTGGTCACCGACCGCGGCGACCTGGTGCTCGACAACCAGGAGGCGGCGGTGCTGCTCTGGCACGAGACCGGCTACCGCTTCGTCAAGCGCCAGGCGCAGGACGAGGCCGACAAATGGGTCTCGCTCGGCGACGTGCTGGCCCCGCTCACGGTGGGCCGGTACTGAGCGTCGACGCCCTCCCCCTCTGGTCGGACCGTCATCCCCGGGCTTGTCCCGGGGATCCACGTCTTTGACCGCGCACTGCTTCAGCCAGAAGGCGTGGATGGCCGGAACTCGGGCCTGCCCGAGTTCCGCTTCAAGCAGACCGAAGTCGGCAAACGCCGACTTCGGGCCAAGCCCGGCCATGACAACGTTCAAGTACCCGACAACACACCCTCATCCTGAGGTGCGAGCGCAGCGAGCCTCGAAGGATGGTCGCTCAAGCGCACCCGGACGAGCATCCTTCGAGGTCCGGCTAAACGCCGCGCACCTCAGGATGACGTTGATCCTAGGGAAGAAACCGCGAAGGGCAGGCAGACCCTCAGTCGATTTTCCGCAGCCCCTCCGCGAAGCGCCGCCAGTTCCGCACATAATGCGCGGCGGTGCCGTGGATGCGCTTTTCCATCGCCTCGTCGAGCGTGCGGATCACCTTGGCCGGCGCCCCGACGATGAGCGAATTGTCGGGGAATTCCTTGCCCTCGGTCACCAGCGCGCCGGCCCCGACCAGGCAATTGCGGCCGATCTTCGCGCCGTTGAGCAAGGTGGCGCCCATACCGATCAGGCTGTTCTCGCCGATGGTGCAGCCGTGCAGCATCGCCTTGTGGCCGATGGTGCAGTCGGCGCCGATGGTCATCGGGAAGCCGGGATCGGTGTGCAGCACGCAGTTTTCCTGGATGTTCACCCGGTCGCCGAGCGTGATCCGCTCATTGTCGCCGCGGATCACCGTGCCGAACCACACGCTCGCCTCGTCGCCGAGCTGCACGTTGCCGATGATCTCGGCGGTCGGGGCGACCCAGAAGCGGCCGAGCGCCGGCAGATCCGGCGCCACCCCGTCCAGCGCATAGATGGCCATCGAGGATCAGTCCTCGAGGTCGGTGTCGAGGATCGCCATCTGGAAATTATAGGAGAGGTCGCCGTCTTCCTTGTCCTCGAAGAGGACGCCGATGAACTCCTCGCCCAGATAGACCTCGGCCGAATCCTTCTTCTTCGGGCGCGCCACGACCCGCAGCTGGGTGTTGCTGAACAGGCGCCGCATATAGGTCTGGACGCGTTCCAGGTCCTTCTTTTCCAAAGTCATGCTCCCGCGATGTTGGTTGGGCGGCAGGCTTGCCACGCCGGAGGCGCGGGCGCAACCGGCGTGAGCGGCGCGAAGCGGCTCAGATCGAGTCGCCGAGGAAGGGCAGGTCCTCGAACATCTGGTCCATGCTGCGCGAGGGCTGGGCGCAGCCCGCCTCCCCCACCACCTTGGCCGGCACGCCCGCCACGGTGGTGCGCGGGGGCACCGGCTTCAGCACCACCGAGCCGGCGGCGACGCGGGCGCAATGGCCCACCTCGATATTGCCGAGCACCTTGGCGCCGGCGCCGAGCAGCACGCCGCGGCGGATCTTGGGATGGCGGTCGCCATGTTCCTTGCCGGTGCCACCGAGGGTGACGCCCTGCAGGATCGACACGTCGTCCTCGATCACCGCGGTCTCGCCCACCACGATGCCGGTGGCGTGGTCGAAGAAGATGCCGCGGCCGAACGGCGCCGCCGGATTGATGTCGACCTGGTTCACCGAGGAGGAGCGGCTCTGCAGGTAGCGCGCGAAGTCGCGGCGACCGTTCTTCCACAGCCAATGCGCCAGGCGGTGCGTCTGGATGGCGTGGAAGCCCTTGTAATAGAGCAGCGGCTCGATCGCCCGCTCGGTGGCCGGGTCGCGGTCGCAGACGGCGAGGATGTCGGCGCGCAGCGCGATGCCGAGCTCGGGGTCCTCGCTCGCCGCCTCGCGGAACGCCTGCCGGATCAGGTGGCTCGGCATGTCGACGTGGTCGAGGCGCTGGGCGATGCGGTGGCCGACCGCCTCCTCCAGCGAGGGATGGTAGAGCACGGCCGAATAGAAGAAGCCGGCGAGCGCCGGCTCGCGCGCGACGACCTCCTCCGCTTCGTTGCGGATGCGCGACCAGACGGGATCGACCTTGTCGAGCGCGCGGGCAGGCGCCTCGATGCGATGGAGCGTATTCTGAGCCATGAGCGTTCTACAGCGTTTTCCCGCCGGCCGTCGGTGCGACCGGCTTTTTTCCCGAGTTGACGGCATTTGTAGCACAGCGCCGCCGCCGATCCTACGCCGCCGCCGCATGGCGGTACGGCGGTGGGCGCGGACGAAAGCAGGCCGTCAGGCTGCCTTCTTCGGCTCGACGGTCAGCGTCAGCCCGAGCGCCTTGATCACGCCGAGCAGGGTGGACAGCCGCGGATCGCCATCGGCGCTCAGCGCCTTGTACAGCGCCTCGCGCGTCACGCCCGCATCCTTGGCGATCTTGGTCATGCCCTTGGAGCGAGCGATGGCACCGAGCAGGGTCGCGATGACCGCCGGATCGCCGTCCTCGAAGGCGGCTTCGAGATAGGCGGCGACATCCTCGGCCGTCTCGATATTGTCCGCCGGATCCCATTTCGTGGTTTCGAGCGCCATCGAAGCTACTCCTTGCATTCTGCGGCGAGGCGGGTGGCGAAGGCGATGTCGCGAGCCTGGGTGCGCTTGTCGCCACCGGCCAACAGGATCACCAGTTCGGTTCCCCGCCACGTGAAATAGAGCCGATAACCCGGCCCGTAATCGATCCTCAACTCGCTGATGCTGCCGACACGCTTCGCATCACCGGCATTGCCATCGGCCAAGCGCGCGATGCGGGCGTCGATGCGCGCCCGCGCCTGCCTGTCCTTCAGGCCTCGGAACCAGGCAACGAATTCGGTCGTCTGCCGCACCTCGACCATGGCCGTGAACTATAGTTCACGCACCGCGACCTGTAAACTATAGTTCACGCCCGCTCGTTCAGGAACGCCAGCACCGCTTCCTTGAACACCTTGTCGCCCACCGCCAGCATGTGGTCGCGGTCGGGGATGTCGATGGCCCTGGCGCCTTGGATCAGCTCGGCCAGCGGCCGCGCCGCGCCGGCGATGGGGTCGCGCGTGCCGACCGCAATCAGCGTGGGCACCGCGATCCGCATGACCTCCTCGCGGCTCAGCGTGCGGCGCGAGCCGACGATGCAGGCGGCCAGCGCCTCGCGGTCGCTCTTGGTCTGGTCGGCGAAGGCGCGGAACATGCGCCCCGTCGGATCGGTGACGTCGGCGAGGCTTGGCGCCCGCAGCGCGTCCGCAATCGTCAGCGGAAGCCCGGCGCCCTCCACCAGATGGATGCCGATGCCGCCGAGGATGAGCGAGCGCACCCGCTCCGGCGCCTCCAGCGCCGCGCAGGCGCCGATGCGCCCGCCCATGGAATAGCCCATCACGTCCGCTCGGCGCAGATGCAGATGGTCCATCAGGCCGATGACATCGCGCGCCATCAGCCAGGGGTCGTAGAGCTCGGGCTGGTAGAGTTTGCCGGAAGCGCCATGGCCGCGATTGTCGAAGGCAATCATCCGCCGGCCGGCGCGGGTCAGCGTCGTCACCCAACTCGGGCCGACCCAGTTGATCTCCTTGGTCGAGCCGAAGCCGTGCACGAGGATGATCGGCTCGCCCTGGCCCTCGTCGAGATAGGCGAAGTCGATACCGTCATGGGAGAAGGTCGGCATGGCGCGCTCCGTTAAGGGAGCCGGCACGCTAATGATGCCGCCCTGCCCTGCCAAGCACCGGCACGCGCATGGCCGCTATTCCGGCTTCTTCAGCGCCTTGTCGCCGCGGCAGCGCGCCAGCGGCAGGATCTTGCCGGAATAGATCCGGGTGATGTTGCCATTGGCGGCGTCGGTGTCGACGCTCAGGCAGGCGCAGCCATAGCCGTAGCCGTTCGGCTGCAGCTTCACATACTGCTTCTCGTCGAACTGCGGCGCGTTGTCGAAGCCCTCGGCCTCCAGGCCGCCCTGCGAGCGCATCCACCAATTGCCGTTGCGGTCGGTCAGGTACCAGTTGCCCGGCGTCGGGTTGACGTACCAGCCGCAGCGGTTCTCCGCCGCGCCGGCGGATGTCGCCAAGCTGGGCGCCGCCAACAGCCCGACCGCCATCGCCAACAACACGCTCCTCATCGCCGCCCCCGCGAACGCTATGCCAATGCCGGCAGCATCCGTCGGCGCTTCTTCTTCCACAAGGGCCTGAGCATGGCGACGACCGTGGAATTGAACGAGGCGACGAGGCCGATCACGTTCGCCACCGCCGCCATCACCCACCAGGCGAGCTTGGCCATCGCCTCGGTGACGAACAGCGCGCCGCGGCCGAGCGTCTTCACCACCGCCAGCGTCTGTCCGCCCTTGGCCTGTGCCAGCGTGCGCAGCCGCGCCACGCCGGCCGCGTCGTCGACATGGCGCAGCCCGGCGAAGGTCGCGCGCGTGCCGGCCTTGGTCCCGGCGGCGCCGAGGTCGGAGACCAGCGTCGCCACCTCCCCCCGGCTGCCGCCGCGCAGCGCCGCCGCGAGATTGCCGGCGAAGCGCCCGCCGACCACGCCGGCCCGCCTTGCGCCCTTGAGCACGGAAATGCCGGCCCGCAGCGTCAGCGGCGCGCCGAAGGCGGCATAGGTCGCCCCCGTCGCCACGATGCCGACGCCGGCGAGATCGACCATCAGCCGGTCCACCGGCTCGCCGCGCGCCCAATGGATCGCCTCGCGGCCGAGATCGCGCACGTCGCCCCAGACGGTGAGGTCGCTCACTGTGGAGCCGGCGAGACCGGCGAGGTCCTCGCCTTCGCCGGTGAGGAAGCCCTTGCCGAAGCGTCCCGCGCCGCGGGCCATCTTCGCCGCCGGCGCATTGATGAGCGCCACCTCCGCCCGCTGCCCGGCCGAGACGGGAATGCCGCGGGCGTCGGCCAGCTCGACGAAGCTCGCCGCCATCTCGCCATCCTCGGCCTTCAGCGCGGCGTCGATCTCCTGTGCCACCCGCGCCTCGGTCAGCACGCCCTCGAGCTGAAGGTCGGCGATGCGCGCCGCGTCGTCGCGGGCGGTGACGAGCTGATAGGCCTGCCGGCCCATCGGCACGACCCAATGGGCCGCGCCAGCGAAGGCGAGGAGGAAACCAGCGGCGGCGAAGAAGCGGTACATGGGCTCAAGAGGTTGAAAGCGGAACGGTCGTGCGTCCTTCGAGGCTCGCTGGCGCTCGCACCTCAGGATGACGAGGCCCGGAAGATCGAAGACCCCGCTCGTCATGCTGAGGTGCCGGCCGGAAGGCCGGCCTCGAAGCACGCAGGCGCCCCTGCGCCGCGACAACCCCAATGCCTCACCAATATGGCGAAGCGATGGGGGACGTCCCGCTGCGTCATAGGTCTCTTTACGGGTGCGACCCGCCGCCCCGCCGGACAAGGCCCATCTCCCCTTGGACCCGGCGGCGCCTGCCGCTATGTTCCGGCCGATTGCAACGCGAGCGCAGGCGGACATCATGGCGGGCCACGTCGTTCCCCATTTCCACAATTCGGCGGGCGTGCCGAGCATCTCCATCGGCGCGAAGGAGTTCATGTGCGTCGGCGCCCTGCCGCCCTATGACCACCCGCATGTCTTCCTCGACATGGGCTCGGACGACGAGATCGTCTGCCCCTACTGCTCGACCCTCTACAAGTTCGATTCACACCTGCACGGCACCGAATCGACCCCGCCGGGCGCCCTCTACGAGACGCCGGCCGCCGCCTGACCCCGGCCTGATGCCGTGGCCACGCGCCGTATCCTCGTCGCCGGAGCCGGCATAGGCGGGCTCACGGCCGCGCTCGCCCTGGCGCAGGCCGGCTTCGACGTCACCATTCTCGAGCGCGCGCAGGCGCTGGAGGAAGCCGGCGCCGGCGTGCAGCTCGCCGCCAACGCCACGCGCTGCCTCAAGGCGCTCGGCGTCTATGAGCGCGTCGCCGCGAACGCGGTTTTTCCTGAAGCCTTCGAGGTGATGGACGGGCGCCGCGGCACCCGTCTCACCGGCGCGCCGATGGGCGCGCAAGCCGAAGCGCGCTTCGGCGGTCCCTTCCTCGTCATCCACCGCGCCGATCTGCATTCCGCCCTGCTCGCCGCGGTGCGCGAGAATCCCGCCATCGAATTGCGATTCGGCCATGCCGTCGAGCGCTTCGAGGCCGAACCCGACGCCGTGACCGTCCATGTCACCGGAGGCGAGAGCCTCCATGCCGACGCCCTCATCGGCGCCGACGGCCTGCGCTCGGCGTTGCGGCTGCAGCTGCATCCCGAGGCGAAGCCCTCCTTCCGCCATCGCGCTGCCTGGCGCGCCACCGTGCCGGCGGGCGTCCTGCCCGCTGGCCTTGCCGGGCCGGTCACCCGGCTGTGGCTCGGGCCGGGCGCGCATCTCGTCTCCTATCCGGTGAAGGGCGGCGAGGCGGTGAACCTCGTCGCCGTCACGCCGAACGAACGCGAGGTGCATGGCTGGAACCTCGAAGGCGCGCCGGGCGAGTTGCTCGCGCATTACCGCGGCTGGAGCACCGGCGCGCTTGCCCTGATCGGCGCCCCGGAACGGTGGCTGCGCTGGGCACTTTTCGACCTTGACCCGATGCCTATCTGGGGCGCGGGCGCGGTGACGCTGCTCGGCGACGCCGCCCACGCCATGCCGCCCTTCCTCGCCCAGGGCGCCGCGCAGGCCATCGAGGATGCGGTGGTCCTGGCGGATTTGCTGAAAAGCACGGCGGAGATCGCCCCCGCGCTGCGCCGCTACGAGGCGCTGCGCATCCCCCGCACCGCCCGCGTGCAGAAGGCCGCGCGCGGCATGGACCGCATCTATCACCTCTCCGGCCCGGCCCGTCTCGCGCGCGATCTTGTGATGCGGACCCGCCCCGGCGATGCCGTACTCGAGCGCTACCGCTGGATTTATGGCTGGACGCCGTGAGGCGTTCCGGCACGTCGGCGGACCTTCACGAAGAGAGGCGATCACGAAAGATCGAGTTTCCTCATGGAGGCCATGAAAACATCTCGTTTTCCGATCCAACTCTGATCGACTAGCCTCCCTGTCATCAACCGTCTCGGAGATGGCCGATGCAACCCGCATCAAGCGTAGGCGCGAGCCCCCTGGCCGCGTCGCGAACCCTGCTGCCTTTGCCGCTGCTCATCGGCCTGTTCCTAGTGCTGTGGTCCTCGGCCTTCGCCGGGGCGAAGCTGGCGCTCGCCGACTGCCCGCCGCTGGTGCTGCTCACCGCCCGGCTGGTGCTGGCCGGCGCCATCATGCTGATCATCGCCCCGGTCTGGGACAGCGG
>JARBUD010000059.1 GCA_029239875.1 Xanthobacteraceae bacterium
GCACCAGATGTGGGCGGCCCAGCACTTCCACTTCGAGGAGCCGAACCGCTGGATGACCTCCGGCGGCCTCGGCACCATGGGCTACGGCCTGCCGGCGGCCATTGGCGTGCAGGTGGCGCACCCCAACAGCCTCGTCATCGACATCGCCGGCGAGGCCTCGATCCAGATGTGCCTGCAGGAGCTCTCGACCGCGCTGCAGTTCAACCTACCGGTCAAGATCTTCGTGCTGAACAACGAGTACATGGGCATGGTGCGCCAGTGGCAGGACCTGCTGCATGGCGGGCGCTACTCGCATTCCTATTCGGAATCGCTGCCCGACTTCGTGAAGCTGGCGGAAGCCTATGGCGCGGTGGGCCTGCGCTGCTCCAACCCCGCCGACCTCGACGGCACCATCCAGGAGATGATCAATGTCGACCGGCCGGTGCTGTTCGACTGCCTCGTCGACAAGATGGAGAACTGCCTGCCGATGATCCCCTCGGGCAAGCCGCACAACGAGATGATCCTCCCCGATCATCCGGAGGCGCTCGACGACGCCATCAGCGAGGAAGGCAAGATGCTGGTGTGATGCGGCTTTTCACTGCGCCGCTTTTCTTCCCTCATCCGCGGGCTTGACCCGCGGACCCAGGGGACCGGGTGCTCCCGGTCACTGGGTGGCCGGGTCAAGCCCGGCCATGAGGGGCGATGGATGTTCCGCTTTTCACTAGCGCCTTTTCAGAGTTCCCCATGCCCCCCGTCAGCGAACCCGCCGAACGCCACACCCTCTCCATGCTGGTCGACAACGAGCCGGGCGTGCTTGCCCGCATCGTCGGCCTGTTCTCCGGGCGCGGCTACAACATCGACAGCCTCACCGTCTCCGAGGTCAGCCACGCCTCGCATCTGTCGCGCATCACCGTGGTGACCACCGGCGCGCCGCCGATCATCGAGCAGATCAAGAGCCAGCTCGACCGGCTGGTGCCGGTGCACAAGGTCGTCGACCTCACCGTGGTCGGCAAGGCGGTGGAACGCGAGCTCGCCCTCATCAAGGTGCGTGGCAAGGGCGAAATCCGGCAGGAAGCCCTGCTGATCGCCGAGAGTTTTCGCGCCCGTACCGTCGACACGACGCTGGAGAGCTTCGTGTTCGAGATCACCGGCAAGCCGGAGAAGATCGACCAGTTCGTCTCGCTGCTGGAGCCGCTCGGCCTGGTCGAGGTCTCGCGCACCGGCGTCGCCGCCATCGGCCGCGGCCCCGAGGGGATGTGATCAGCCGGCGAAGCCGCCGGCTTTGAGGAAGGCGTGCTCCTCGTCCGAGGTGTCGCGGCCCAGCACCGGATTGCGGTGCGGGAAGCGGCCGAAGTCGCGGATGATGTCGCGGTGGATCACCGCGTACATGGTGCCTTCCTCGTCGCCCGAGGCCTCGCACAGGGCGATGCAGCGCTCCTGGTCGGCCAGTTCCTCCGAATGCATGAACGGCATGTAGATGAACCGCCGTTCCAGCGTATCGAACTCCATGTCGAAGCCTTGCGCGATGGCGCGGTCGGCGACGGCGCGCGCCTTCCCGTCGGTGGCGAAGGCGCGCGGCGAGTTGCGGAACAGGTTGCGCGGGAACTGGTCGAGCAGGAGCAGCAGCGCGTAGCTGCCTTCCGCCGTCTTCATCCATCCGTCGAGCCCGCCGGCGGCGGCCGCCTCATGCGCCGCGAGGAAGCGGGCGCGGATGGCGGCGTCGAAGGCATCGTCCTTCTCGAACCATCTGTCCGGCCCGGCTTCCCGCCAGAAGGCGATGATCTCGGCGGCGGTGGGAAGGCTCATCACGGTCTCCGTTCGGCAATGGCACGGCTCCGCTGAGATAGCTTCCGCAGCGTGAAATTTCGAGGGCCGGCTCGGGGCGCGGAGTCTGCTTGCGGAGCGCGGCGCCCTGCTGTAGACGGAACCGTAACGTACGGTACGGATGTTTCCCCGCATGACGACGCCACCCGATCCAGCGGGCGAGACCTTCACCGAACGCCAGCAGGCGGTGCTCGACACCGTGCTGGCGCTGATGGTGGAGCAGGGCGGCGACGTCACCATGACCGCCGTGGCGCGGCGGGCGAGCTGCTCCAAGGAAAGCCTCTACAAGTGGTTCGGCGACCGTGACGGCCTACTCACCGCCACGGTCCGCTGGCAGGCGTCCAAGGTGCGCGCCGGCAATTACGACCGCCAGAAGCTCGACATCCTCGCCCTGCGCGACAGCCTGATCCGCTTTGCCGCCAACTGGCTCGGCGTGATCTCCAGTCCCACTTCCGTCGCGCTGAACCGCTTCGCTATCAGCCAGGCCGGCACGCGCGGCTCGAACCTCGGCGCCATCATGCTAGCGAACGGGCGCTTCGCCATCGGCGAGCGGCTCAAGCCCCTGCTCGACGCCGGCCGCGAGGCCGGTCTGCTCGACTTCAACGACACCGAGACCGCCTTCCGCACCTTCATCGGCCTCGTCGGCCGCGACGTGCAGATCCGCGTGCTGCTGGGCGACAGGCTCAGCCTCGCGCCGGCGGAGATCGAGCGGGACGCTGCCCGCGCCACCGACCAGTTTCTCACCCTCTGCGGCACGGAAAAGACCGGTCCGGGCCGGAACCCGACCAACGCGTGAAAAAGGAGACACCCATGCGCGTTTATTACGATCGCGACGCCGACCTGAACCTCGTCAAGGGCAAGAAGGTCGCCATCATCGGCTACGGCTCGCAGGGCCGCGCCCATGCGCTGAACCTCAAGGATTCCGGCGCCAAGGACATCGCCATCGGCCTGAAGCCGGGCTCGGCGACCGCCAAGAAGGTCGAGGCCGACGGCCTCAAGGTGATGACCGTCGCCGAGGCCGCCAAGTGGGCCGACCTGATGATGATGGCCACCCCGGACGAGCTGCAGGCCGACATCTACAAGAACGAGATCGCCCCCAACATCCGTGACGGCGCGGCGATCGCCTTCGCCCACGGCCTCAACGTGCATTTCGGCCTGATCGAGCCGAAGTCCACCGTCGACGTGCTGATGATCGCGCCGAAGGGCCCCGGCCACACCGTGCGCGGCGAGTATGAGAAGGGCGGCGGCGTGCCGTGCCTGGTCGCCGTGCACCAGGACGCCTCGGGCAACGCGCTCGACCTCGGCCTCAGCTACGCCTCGGGCGTCGGCGGCGGCCGCTCCGGCATCATCGAGACCACCTTCAAGGAAGAGTGCGAGACCGACCTGTTCGGCGAACAGGTCGTGCTCTGCGGCGGCCTGGTCGAGCTGATCCGCGCGGGCTTCGAGACGCTGGTGGAAGCCGGCTACGCCCCCGAGATGGCCTATTTCGAGTGCCTGCACGAGGTGAAGCTGATCGTCGACCTCATCTATGAGGGCGGCATCGCCAATATGAACTACTCGATCTCCAACACCGCCGAGTGGGGCGAGTACGTCTCCGGCCCGCGCATCATCACCGCCGAGACCAAGGCCGAGATGAAGCGCGTGCTCACCGACATCCAGACCGGCAAGTTCACCTCGGAATGGATGCAGGAGTACCGCGCCGGCGCCGCCCGCTTCAAGGGCATCCGCCGCATCAACGACGCCCACCAGATCGAGGAAGTCGGTGCAAAGCTGCGCGGCATGATGCCGTGGATCGGCAAGAACAAGCTGGTCGACAAGACGAAGAACTGAGCTTCGTCTCGACCGTTACGGATAACGTCATGGCCGGGCTCGTCCCGGCCATGTGCGTTTCAGGGCTTCACCACCCCAGAACCTTCACCGCCGCGGCGCCGGGTGCGAGCAGGATGAAGGCCCAGACCATGGCGGAGGTGACGTTCGCCATCTGGAAGATCAGGTGCGGCATGCCGAACATGCCGGCGACCAGCGGCACCACGGCGCGCAACGGGCCGAAGAAGCGGCCGATGAACACGCTCCAGCTCCCATAGCTGCGGAAGAAGCGCTCGCCGCGCGCCAGCATCTCCGGATAGTTGCGCAGCGGCCAGATATGGCGGGCGCTGTCCTTGAAATGGCGGCCGATCCAGTAGGACAGCGCGTCGCCCAGTGACGCTCCGGCAACCGCCGCCGCCCAGACCGGCGCGAAAGGGGCGCCGCCGGCCTCGATGATCGGCCCGAGCCCGATCAGCACGAAGGTGGCCGGGAAGAACAGCGACAGCACGGCGATGGATTCGCCGAAGGCCAGGGCGAAGGCGATGTAGGGCGCGAGGTGCGCATGCGCCTCGACGAAGGCCAGCGCATCGCGGGCATAGCTCTCAAGCTCGATCAATCCGCCCTCACAGCCGGTCGCGCAGTGCGTAGTAGCTCATGCCGGCGACCAGCAGTGGCCAGCGCATCAGCGGGCCGCCGGGGAAGGGGGGCACCGGCAGGCGCGCCAGCAGGTCGAACCGGCCGAGCTGGCCCGTCACCGCCTCGGCGAGGATCTTGCCGAAATAGGGCGCCAGCATCACGCCCTGGCCGGAATAGCCGGCGGCGGTGAGCACGCGCGGCGACAGGCGGCGCACGAAGGGCATGCGGGTCATGGTGATGCCGAGCAGCCCGCCCCAGCCATAGTCGATGCGCACGTCGGCGAGCTGCGGGAAGACCTTCAGCATGTAGGGCCGCACGAACTCGCCGGGGTTCGGCCGCAGCCGGCGCGTATAGCTCTCGCCGCCGCCGAACAGCAGCCGGCCGTCCTCCGAGAGGCGGTAATAATTCACCACGAAGCGGCTGTCGGCCACCGCCGCGCCGTTGGAGATGATCTCCCGCGCCCGCTCGCCCAGCGGCTCAGTGGCGGCGATGTAGTTGGCGATCGGCATCACATGGGTGTCGACGCGCTTGTCGAGCCCGTCCTGCAGCCCGTCGCCGCATTCCAGCACCCAGTCCGCCTCGACGACGCCCTTCGGCGTGGCGACCTTCACCTTGTCGCCGGCCTCGTCGATGCGTAGCGCCCGTGACTGCTCGAACAGCCGTGCGCCCGCCTTGTGCGCTGCCTTGGCAAGGCCCAGCGCCAGGTTGAGCGGATGCAGGTGGCCGCCGCCATGGTCGATCATGCCGCCGTAATAGGCGTCGGATCCGACCAGCTCGCGCAGTTCCTCGCGCGAGAGCGGGGCGGCGTGCGGATAGCCGTAGACCTTGTTCAGCTTCTTCGCATAGGCGTGGCTGTGGGCGACATAGGACGGCTTGTGGTCGGCGACGATGAGGCCCGGCTTCACGTCGCAATCGATCATGTGGCGGGCGATGAGGCGGTGCAGCAGCGCCTTGGCGTCCTCCGCCAAGCGCCACAGCGCCTTGGCCTCGTCGAGCCCGACATGTGCCTCCAGCCAGTCCTGGTCGCGGCGCTGGCCGGAATGGATCTGCCCGCCATTGCGGCCGGAGGCGCCGGAGCCGAGGCGCGAGGCCTCAAGCAGCGCCACCGACAGGCCCGCTTCCGCCAGATGCAGCGCGGCGGAGAGGCCGGTATAGCCGCCGCCGATGACGCAGACATCCGCCCGCACCGTGCCGGCCAGCGGCAGGAAGGGCGAGAGATGGTGCGCCGTCGCGGCGTACCAGCTTGCGGGATGATCGGGGTCGAACGCCATTACGCAGGCACCTTACGCGAAAGCCTATCGCCGCGCGAAGAGGCGTTCGATGTCGGCGAGCACCAGGGTGACGAAGGTCGGGCGGCCGTGATTGCACTGCGCGGCGTTGGGCGTCGCCTCCATCTCGCGCAGCAGGGCGTTCATCTCCTCGACGCGCAGGCGGCGGCCGGCGCGGACGGAACCGTGGCAGGCCATGGTGGCGGCGATGTGCAGGAGGCGCCGCTCCAGCGGTAGCGCGTCGTCCCATTCGGCTGCGTGCTCGGCGAGCTCGGTGACGAGGGCGGAGACGTCGGCATCGCCGAGCAGGGAAGGCACCTCGCGCACCAGCACGGCGCCGGGGCCGAAGGGCTCGAGGACGAGGCCCAACCTCTCCAGCGCCTCGGCGCGCTCGCAAAGCCTTGCGGCGTCGGACGGATCGAGCTCGACCACCAGCGGCACGAGGAGCATCTGCCGGGCGAGGCCGTCGCGCTCCATGGCGGCTTTCAGCTTCTCGTAGACGATGCGCTCATGCGCGGCGTGCTGGTCGATGACGACCACGCCGTCCTTGGTCTGGGCGATGATGTAGGTCTCGTGCAGCTGCGCGCGGGCGGCGCCGAGCGGGCGCTCCATCAGGTCCGGCGCCGCCGGCACGGCATTGGCGCGGGCATCGGCCGAGGGGGCGATGGCGAGGCCGAGGCCGGCACCGAAATCGAAGCCCGCCGCCTCCTCGTGGAAACCGGCGGGAGAGGCCTCGCGCGGGGCGACGTCCGGCGCCGCCCAGGAGCGAGTCCAGTCATAGCTGCCGGGACGCGGCGGATTGCCAGCACCTTGCCGGAAATCGGGGCGGGCGAACTGCGCCAGCTTCTCCGCCGCCGTCGAGGCGGTACGCGGCGCGCCGAGCGCCAGTGCGTCGGTCAGCGTCCGCACGATCAGGGCGCGGACATTGCCGGCGTCGCGGAAGCGCACCTCGGTCTTGGCCGGATGCACGTTTACGTCGACCTCGCGCGGGTCGAGGTCGAGGAAGAGGGCCGTCACCGGGTGGCGGTCGGACGGCAGGAGGTCCGAATAGGCGGCGCGGATGGCGCCGATCAGCACCTTGTCGCGCACCGGCCTGCCGTTGACGAAGAGGTATTGCGACAGCGAGTTGGCCTTGGCGTAGGTCGGCAGCCCGGCGAGGCCGGACAGCCTTGCTCCTTCGCGCAGACCGTCAATGTCGAGCGCGTTGGCGCCGACCTCATGGCCGAGCACGTCGGCGATGCGGGCGCGCCGGCCCGTGGCATCGGTGGTTCGCGCCGGCCAGGTGACGGGCGGGCGCTCGTCGGTGACCAGGGTGAAGCCGACCTCGGGGCGGGCCAGCGCCAGGCGCTTCACCGCGTCCACCGCCGCCGCCGTCTCGGCGCGCTCGGATTTGAGGAATTTCAGCCGCGCCGGGGTGGCGAAGAACAGGTCGCGCACCTCGACCCGCGTGCCGAAGCCGAGCGCGGCGGGCTTCACCGGAGACTTCACGCCGCCCTCGACGCGGATCTCGTGCGCGGTGTCGGAACCGCGGGGGCGGCTGGTGATAGAAAGCCGCGCCACCGCGCCGATGGAGGGCAGCGCCTCGCCGCGGAAGCCGAGGGTGGCGATGGAGAGCAGGTCCTCGCTGTCGAGCTTGGAGGTGGCGTGGCGCTCGACGGCCAGCGCCAGTTCCTCCGCGCTCATGCCGCAGCCGTCGTCGGTCACGCGCATCAGCCGCCGGCCGCCGCCGTCGATGACGATCTCGATGCGGCTGGCGCCGGCGTCGAGCGCGTTCTCGACGATCTCCTTCAGCGCCGCCGCCGGACGCTCCACCACCTCGCCCGCGGCGATGCGGTCGACCAGGGTGGAGGGGAGCAGGCGAAGGGGCATCGGGGCGTTCGATTCGGCGAGGGTGCGAGGCCGGCCACTATAGCAGGGCAGGAAGGGGAGCGCCGCTCGGTTTAGGCTGACCTGCTCCCTCTCCCCGACGGGGAGAGGGTTGGGGTGAGGGGCCTTCGACGCTCCGCAATGGTGTCGCCCCTCACCGACCCGCTTCGCGGGCCACCTCTCCCCAATGGGGAGAGGGAGAGATCGGGGCGTGATCTCCAGGTTTGCCGTCATCCCGGACGACCGCAGGCTTATCCCGCCGCCGCCAACCGCTCGGCTTTCTGGCGCTCCATCTCCTGTCGCTTGGTCATGATCGAGGCGATGATCACCACGACGGTAACGATGGCGATGAGGATGGTGCAGGCGGCGTTGATCTCCGGCGTCACGCCGAGGCGCACTTGTGAGTAGATGCGCATGGGCAGCGTGGTGGCACCCGGGCCGGTGGTGAAGCTGGCGATGACGAGGTCGTCGAGCGACAGGGTGAAGGCCAGCATCCAGCCCGAGACAACGGCGGGCAGGATGATCGGCAGGGTGATGACGAAGAAGGTGCGGAACGGCGTGCAGCCGAGGTCCAGCGCCGCCTCCTCCAGCGAGCGGTCGAAGGTCACGAGGCGCGACTGCACCACCACCGAGACGAAGCACATGGTGAAGGTGATGTGCGCCAGCGTGATGGTCCAGAAGCCGCGGTCGAGGCCGATGGCGACGAAGAGCAGCAGCAGCGACAGGCCGGTGATCACCTCCGGCATGACCAGCGGCGCATAGACCATGCCGGAAAACAGCGTGCGCCCGATGAAGCGGCCGTAGCGGGTCAGGGTGATCGCCGCCATGGTGCCGAGCACGGTGGCGATGGTGGCGGTCAGGAAGGCGACGCGCAGCGTCACCCAGGCGGCGTCGAGCAGCTGCTGATTGTGGAACAGCTGCACGTACCAGTGGAAGGAGAAGCCGGCCCACACGGTGACCAGCCGCGAGGCGTTGAAGGAGTAGATCACCAGCAGGATGATCGGGATGTAGAGGAACGCAAAGCCGAGCGCGATCGAGGTGGTGTTGAACCAGGACAGTCCCTTGCGCATCACCGTCCCTCCACTTCGCGGGCCTGGAGGTTCTGGTAGAACACGATCGGTATCACCAGCACCATGAGCAGCAGCACGGCCACCGCCGAGGAGACGGTCCAGGAGCGGTTCACCGAGAACTCCGTCCACAGCACCTTGCCGATCATCAGCGTGTCCGACCCGCCGAGCAGGTCGGGGATGACGAACTCGCCCACCGCCGGGATGAAGCAGAGCAGGCAGCCGGCGAAGACGCCCGGCAGGGAGAGTGGCCAGGTGATCTTCCAGAACGCCGCGAAGGGCGGGCAGCCCAGATCCGCGGCGGCCTCCAAGAGTGTGTCGTCCATCTTCTCCAGCGCCGAATAGAGCGGCAGGATCATGAAGGGCAGGTAGGAATAGACGATGCCGATATAGACCGCCGTGTTGGTGGCGAGGATCTGCAGCGGCTGGTCCGGCGAGATGATGCCGAGCGCGATGAGGAGCTGGTTGAGCAGGCCTTCCGGCGAGAGGATGCCGATCCACGCATAGACGCGGATCAGGAACGAGGTCCAGAACGGCAGGATGACCAGCATCAAGAGCGTCGGGCGGATCGATTTTGGCGCCCGCGCCATGCCATAGGCGATGGGATAGCCGACGATCAGCAGCAGGATGGTCGAGACGCCGGCGATCCAGAGCGAGGAGCCGTAGGCCTCGATGAACTCGTTGTCCCAGCTCAGCACGTAGGAGTAATTGTCGAAGGAGAGCGCGCTGAAGCTCTCCTTGAAGGCCTCCCAGCCGGCCGCCAGGTCGAAGACCGGCTCATAGGGCGGCTGGGCGATGGCGTCCGTCGACAGGCTGATCTTGAAGACGATCAGGAACGGCACCAGGAACAGCGCCAGCAGCCAGAGATAGGGGACGGCGAGGACCAGCCAGCGCCCCGACGACTTCACCGCCATGGCCGCCCCCTCAGCTCGTCAGCACCACGCCGGCATCCGGCGTGAAGGAGACATAGACCTTGTCGTCCCAGGTGATGGGTCGCTCGACCATGCGGGTCAGGTTGGGCTTGGCCGCTTTCACCCGCACGCCGTTGGGCAGTTCGACATGGTAGATGGAGAGGTCGCCGAGATAGCCGATGTCCCAGATGGTGCCGGTGAGCGTGTTGACACTCGGGTCGGCCGGCGGGTCGAGCTCGACCCGCAGCTTCTCCGGGCGCAAAGCGAGGGCGACGCTGTCGCCGACCTTCGCCGGGCATTCCTGCGCGACGCGGATCGGCATGTCGGGCGCGGCCTCGGCGCGCAGCGTGACGGCGCCGGGCGCCAGCGCCTCGACCTTGGCGTCGAGGATGTTCACGTCGCCGACGAAATCGGCCACATAGCGCGAATTGGGCTGCTCGTAGATCACCGCCGGCTGGTCCACCTGCACCAGCTTGCCGTGGTTCATCACCGCGATGCGGTCGGCCACCGTCATCGCCTCCTCCTGGTCGTGGGTCACGATCAGGAAGGTCATGCCGAGCTCCATCTGGATGTCCATGAGCTCGAACTGGGTCTCCTCGCGCAGCTTCTTGTCGAGCGCGCCGAGCGGCTCGTCCAGCAGCAGCACCTTCGGGCGCTTGGCCAGCGAGCGCGCGAGCGCCACGCGCTGGCGCTGGCCGCCGGAGAGCTGGTGCGGCTTGCGCTTGGCGAACTTCTCAAGCTTCACCAGCTTGAGCATCTCCTCGACGCGGGCGGCGATGGCGCCCTTCTCCATGCGGTCCTGCTTCAGGCCGAAGGCGATGTTGTCCCACACGCTCATATGCGGGAACAGCGCGTAGGACTGGAACATCATGTTGGTCTGCCGCTTGTAGGGCGGCGTGCCGACGAGGTTCTGCCCGGCGAGGGTGATCATGCCCTCGGTCGGCTCCTCGAAGCCGGCGAGCATGCGCATCAGCGTGGTCTTGCCGCAGCCGGACGGGCCGAGCAGGGCGAAGAACTCGCGCTCATAGATGTCGAGGGAGAGGTTGTCGACGGCGGTGAACTCGCCGAAGCGCTTGGTGACGTTCTGGTAGCGGATGAGCGGGACGGCCTGCGGGTCGTTCCAGGGGGCGAACTTCCGGCGGATGCCGCCAATGGTCTTCTGCGTCTTCTCGGCGACGCCGTTGCTCATGCTGTCAGGTCCCGTTCCCCCGCCGGTCGCGCCGGCAATTACAGGAAACGCTATCCGGCTTC
This sequence comes from Xanthobacteraceae bacterium, assembly GCA_029239875.1. Taxonomy (GTDB): domain Bacteria; phylum Pseudomonadota; class Alphaproteobacteria; order Rhizobiales; family Xanthobacteraceae; genus Ancylobacter. The sequence continues at coordinate 10,609 of JARBUD010000059.1, forward strand.
GCGCGGCGGCTCAACGGCGCAATGCGAACAATTTTACCATGCCCGGAATTGAGCAGAGGGGGCCCGCCTTGACGGCAGTCAGGGGGCCGTGATTGCCTCATGATGGCGCAAATCGCGCATTAGGAAGGCAATCATGGCCAAGAAGAAGCGTCCCGACAAGGACGTGGTCGAAGCTCCCCGCGGCGTCACCTCGCTCGCCGAGGCCAAGGCGTGGATGGGCGCGCGCGGCATCACCGAGATCGAATGCGCGGTGCCGGATCTCGCCGGGGTCGGGCGCGGCAAGATCATGCCGGTGTCGAAATTCCTCAACGGCCCGACCATGAACCTGCCGCTCAGCGTGTTCTTCCAGACAATCTCCGGCGACTATCCGCCCTATGACGACCTCGTCGATTCGGTGGTGGTCGATTCGGATCTCGTCATGGAGCCGGATTTCTCGACGCTGGCGGTCGTGCCCTGGGCCCAGGACCCCACCGCGCAGATCATCCATGACGCCTATCACCGCGATGGGCGGCCGGTGGACCTCGCCCCGCGCCAGGTGCTGAAGAACGTCGTCGACCTCTACGCCAAGAAGGGCTGGAAGGCGGTGGTGGCGCCGGAGATCGAGTTCTACCTCGTCGAGCCCAACACCGACGCCGACTATCCGCTGAAGCCGCCGATCGGGCGCTCCGGCCGGCCGGAGATCGGCCGCCAGTCCTATTCCATTCAGGCGGTGAACGAGTTCGATGCCCTGTTCGAGGACATGTACGACTATTCCGAGGCGCAGGGGCTGGAGATCGACACGCTGATCCACGAGGACGGCGCCGCGCAGATGGAGATCAACCTGTTGCACGGCGACCCGATCGTGCTCGCCGACCAGGTCTACCTGTTCAAGCGCACCATCCGCGAGGCGGCGCTGGCCCACAAGATCTACGCTACCTTCATGGCCAAGCCGATCGCCGACGAGCCGGGCTCGGCGATGCATATCCACCAGTCCATCGTCGACGCCGAGACCGGCAAGAACATCTTCTCCGACAAGGAGGGCGATCCGACGCCGGAATTCTTCGCCTTCATCGCCGGCCAGCAGCGCTACATGCCGGCGGTGATGTCGATCCTGGCGCCCTATGTGAACTCCTACCGCCGGCTGACGCGCGATTCGATGGCGCCGATCAACGTGCAGTGGGGTTACGACAACCGCACCGCCGGGCTGCGCGTGCCGCCCTCCTCGCCGGCGGCGCGGCGGGTGGAGAACCGGGTGCCGTCCTCCGACGCCAACCCCTATCTCGTCATCGCCGCGTCGCTCGCCTGCGGCTATCTCGGCCTGGTGGAAAGCCTGCGCCCGACCGAGCCGCTGGAATCGGACGCGAAGGGGCTCGACTTCGAGCTGCCCCGCGGCCTGCTCGAGGCGGTGGCGGCGATGCAGCACTCGGAGGAAATCTCCAACGTGCTCGGCCCGAGCTTCGTGAAGACCTACACGGCGGTGAAGCAGACCGAGTTCGACACCTTCATGCGGGTGATCTCGCCCTGGGAGCGGGAATATCTGCTGCTGAACGTGTGAGGGCGTCGGCGCGTCCCCCTAAACACCGTCATGGCCGGGCTTGACCCGGCCATCTACGTCTTTGGCTGATGAAGCAGTCGTGGATCCCCGGGCCAAGCCCGGGGATGACGGGGTGCCAAATCCAGCCCGTCATTCCGGCCGAAGCGCAGCGGAGAGCCGGGATCGCTTTCCGTGATGGCTCTGCGACGACGACGCGATCCCGGATACGGCCTCGCGGCCGTTCCGGGATGACGTTTCCTTAAGGAGGCCTACGCGTCGACCTTCTCCTGCGCCAGCAGCTCCCGCACGCGCGGGATCACCTGCCGGCCATAGAGCTCGATGCACTTCATCGCCTTCTCATGCGCCAGGGGGCCGGCGCTGTACTTCATGTCGAAGCGGCCGATGCCGAGCGTCGTCGCGGTCTTGGCGATCTTGCGAGCCACCGTCTCGGGCGAGCCGAGATAGAGCGAGCCCTGCGTGACCTCGCGCTCGAACTCGTCGCGGCCCATGGGCGGCCAGCCGCGCTCGGCGCCGATGCGGTCGCGCATGCGCTTGTAGTCGGCGAAGAACTCCTCGCGCGCCTGCTCGTCGGTCTCGGCGACATAGCCCGGCGAATGCACGCCGATCGGATGCGTCACGCCCTCGAGCTGGGCGACCGCGCGGTGGTAGAGGTCGACGTACGGCGCGAACCGCGCCGGGTCGCCGCCGATGATGGCGAGCATCAGCGGCAGGCCGTAGCGCGCGGCGCGCACCACCGATTCCGGCGAGCCGCCGACGCCGATCCAGGTCTTAAGCGTGCCGCTCTCCACCAGCGGATAGACATGCTGCTTCGCCAGCGGCGGGCGCAGGTTGCCGTTCCAGGTCACGCCGTCGGCGGTGCCGTTGTCCTTCAAGAGCGCGGCGAACAGGTCGAGCTTCTCGCTGAACAGCGCCTCATAATCCTTCAGGTCGAAGCCGAAGAGCGGGAAGGATTCGGTGAAAGAACCGCGCCCGAGGATCACCTCTGCGCGTCCGTTCGAGATGGCGTCGACGGTCGAGAAGCGCTGGAACACGCGGATCGGGTCGTCCGAGGACAGCACCGTCACCGCCGAGCCGAGCCGGATGCGCTTGGTGCGCGCAGCGATGGCCGCCAGCACCACCTCGGGCGCCGAGACGGCGAAATCGTCGCGGTGATGTTCGCCCACGCCGATGAAGTCGACGCCGAGCTCGTCGGCCAGCACCGCCTCGTCCACGAGGTTGCGGATCACCTGCGCATGGGGGAGCGGCTTGCCGTCCGCGCGGGAGGTGACGTCGCCGAAGGTGTCGAGGCCGAGTTCGAGATGCTGTGCCATAGGAGTTCGCCTTTCCGCTCGCCGCGGAGGGACCGCGCCGGCCGCTCCCATATGGACCGTCGGCGCCGCCGGCGCATCCATCGGCCTGCAAGGACGGTCTTTCACGGCTGCAAGGTGAGGCGCACATCGCCACCTTCCCTCATCCCCGGGCTTGACCAGGGGATCCAGAGGAGAGCGGTCGCCCCGGGTCACTGGGTGCCCGGGTCAAGCCCGGGCATGAGGGGAGAGTGGGTTACTTCGTATTCCGGATGGCGCGGCGGGCCATGAAAAAAAGCCCGCTGGACAGGGCCAGCGGGCTTCAAGACGACGACACGAGGGGGTCGATGCCGCCGCAAATTCGGCCGCCGCAAATGCGGGGCGGGCGAGGCCTTCGCATGCTCACCCGCAGGAGATCAGATCGCCGCGCGAGGCGTCCCTCGAGTTGGGCGCGGCGAAGGCGGCAGCGTGGGCGGCCACCTGCGCGGCTTCGCGGGCCTCGCGCAAAGCGAGGCGGCGGGCCGCGCGGCGCTCCACCGAGCGCACCACCAGCACGGCGGTCGGGTCCTGCCAGAGCGGGCCGGACGCGGCGTCGCGCAGGTCCGAGCGCGTCAGGCCGATGTCACGCAGCATGCGGTCGTCGAAGCCGCCGAGCTGGTTGAGCTGACGGCGGCGGCTCACCGCCTTGATGAATTGAACGGTACCCATGACGGTGGCGACCAGCACGCCGCTGGCCGCGGTGCCGAAAGTGGAAAACACGGTTCTCCGGACTTCGCCTATATACGACATCGATTCCTCCATCTGTCGGCCGCGCGGCGATGACGTTGGGCTTTCTGATCCTCGGGAGGCGCTGGAGCCACCCGATATCGACGTCATCCGTTCGCGGCGGAATCTTTATGCCGCAGGGTGATTGATCACACTAGCGAATGTTTCTGATCCGAGATATCATTGACGTTGATGATAGCCCGCCGGGAGGTCGCTCCATGACCGTGCTGCTCGATATTGATCAATTAAGAACATTCATCGCAATTGCCGAAACCGGCAGCTTCACAAAAGCCGCCGATGTGGTTCACAAGACCCAGTCGGCCGTCTCCATGCAGATGAAACGGCTGGAGGAGAGGGTCGGCAAGGCGATCTTCGCCCGCGACGGGCGGGCCTCGCGCCTCACCGACGAAGGCGACCGGCTGCTCGATTATGCCCGCCGGATCGTGAAGCTGAACATGGAGGCGGTGGCGAGCCTCGCCTCCGCCGAGCTGTCGGGCCGGGTACGGCTCGGCGTGCCGGACGACTATGCCGACCGCTATCTCCCCGAGATCATGGCGCGCTTCTCGGCGACCCACCCCAATGTCGAGCTGACCGTGGTGTGCGATCCCTCGACCGACCTCATCGACCGCATCGACACCGGCGACCTCGACCTCGCCATCATCACCGACTGCGAGATGATCAACCGCGAGACCGAGATCATCCGCCGCGAGCAGCTGCTCTGGGTCGGCTCCAACCGCCATCCGGTGCATCTGGAGGACCCGGTGCCGCTCGCGCTGGGGCGGCAGACCTGCAACTGGCGGCAGGAGGCGATATCCATGCTGCAGGCGGTCGGCCGGCCGTTCCGCATCCTCTACACCTCCTCGAACAGCACCGCGGTCTCGGCGGCGGTGCTCTCCGGCCTCGCCATCTCGGTGCTGCCGGAATCGGGCCTGCGCCCGGGCATGCGGGTGCTTGGCCCGTCCGACGGCTTCCCCGCGCTGGCGCCGTGCCGCATCGGCCTGCTGCGCAACCGGCACGAAGCCTCGCCGCTGGCCGACGCGCTCGCCAACCACATCGTGCAGGGCCTCGACAACATCTCGGAAGCCGCCATCGCGGCGGAGTGATCGCCGCCGCATGAAAAAGAACGGCGGGCTTTCGCCCGCCGTCCCGGCCAACCCCGGCCCACCCGCCGGTCCGGCCGCATCGGGATCGCTTGCCCCGTCCAAGGTCCGCGTCCCGAGTCTCGCCGCATGCGCGCCTGGTCTTACTTCGCCGGCGTCACCATCAGCTGCGGCTTCGGCGTCGCCTCGGTGCTCGGCGGCAGGATCGGGTATTCGATCCGCGGCTGCTCGCCGGTGAGGCTGCCCAGGAAGGCGACGATCGCCGTCACCTCGTCGGGCTTCAGTTCGGTGCCGAGCTGCGACGTGCCCATGATCTCCACCGCCTGCTCCAGCGACCACACCTTGCCCGAGTGGAAATAGGGCGCGGTGAGCGCGATGTTGCGCAGCGGCGCGGCGCGGAAGACGTAGTCGTCCGAGGCGGTCTTGGTCACGGCGAACCGACCCTTGTCGCCGGCGGGCAGCACCTCGGCGCCGGGCTTCTCGACCACGCCGAACGGGTAGTAGCCGTTGCCGCCGACATTCACGCCGTTGTGGCAGGCGGCACAGCCGGTGCTGATGAACAGCGCGAGGCCCTTCCTCTCCTCCGGCGTCAGCGCCGCCTTGTTGCCTTCGAGATAGGCGTCGAAGCGCGAGGGGGTGACGAGCGTCGCCTCGAACGCCTCGATGGCCTTGGCCATGTTGTCGAAGGTCGTGGCGTCGTTCTCCCCGGGGAAGGCGTCCGCGAAGCGCTTCTGGTAGTCGGGCAGGCTCTTGAGCGTCGTCACGACGTTGGCGGGCGTGCTCGCCATCTCGACGCCGGCCTGCACCGGGCCCTTGGCCTGGGCTTTGAGGTCCTCGGCGCGCCCGTCCCAGAACTGGGCGGTGTTGTAGACCGAGTTGAGCACGGTCGGCGCGTTGCGCGGCCCGCGCTGCCAGCCATGGCCGATCGAAGTCTCAAGGTTGTCCGCGCCGCCGGTACCGACATTGTGGCAGCTGTTGCAGGACAGGAAATGGCTCGACGACAGCCGCGGCTCGAAGAACAGCATCTTGCCGAGCTCGACCCGGCTGCGGGAAAGCACATTGTCCTTCACCGCCGGCGCCGTGGTCGGAAGGGCCGCGAAGGTTTCCTGCGCCCCCTTCAGCAACTCGTCGTCGGCAGGTGCCTGCGCGAGGGCAGGGCCTATCGTCGCCAGCGCCATGAGCGCCAGCATCACCGGACTTCGCACGCGCATGATCGTCGCTCCCATTTTCAGAGAGCCGATTTCGGGGGTGGCCGGCGTCGGCTGGAATTGGAGGCAGTCTAGGGTGGTGACGTTGCGGCGGCTTGACCTAAGTCAATCCGGTACGGCGCCTGCGCGGTTCTGCCCCGCGCGCCGCACATGGTGTCCTAATGCCGCAGGAGATTCCCATGTCCGCACCCATCCCCGGCGACCTCGTTCCCTTTCTCCGCTATGCCGATCCGCATGCCGCCATCGCCTGGCTCAAGAAGGTGCTCGGCTTCTCGCCGATCCTGGTGGTGGATGACGGCAATGGCGGTGTCGCCCATGCCGAGCTGGCGCTCGGCACCAGCGCGCTGATGATCGGCGGGGTGCGGGAGGATGTGCTCGGCATGCGCACCCCGGCCGAGGCGGGCGGCGTCACCCAGGGCATCTATGTGGTGGTGCCGGATGCCGATGCGCTGTGGAACTGCACGGTGGAGGCGGGCGCCGAGGTGGTGATGGCGATCTACGACACGCCGTATGGATCGCGCGAATTCACCGTGCGCGACCCGGAAGGCCATCTATGGAGCGTCGGCACCTATCGGGCCGGCTCCTATGAGGGCGATCAATAGGCGCAGTCGTCGAAGATCGGCTCAACCGAGCGGTTCCACTCGGTCTCGTAGCGCTTCAGCAGCACCTCGGCCGGGGTGAGGCCCGTCTCGAGGCTCTCCTCCAGGGGTTTCAGGAAGCGCGTCTCGTCGCGGCCCTGGCTGTCGCGCTTGTCGCGGCGGGCGAGGCCGGCGCGGGAGATGGCGACCACCTCGCGGGCGAGGTCGCGCATGGAGCGGCCGGCGATCTCGGCCTTGAAGCCGAGCCGGGGCACGTCGTCGCGCAGCTTCTGGCGTTCTTCCGCGCTCCAGCCCTTGGCGAGGTCCCAGGCGGCATCGAGGCTGGCTTGGTCGTAGAGCAGGCCGGTCCACAAAGCGGGCAGGGCGCAGAGGTTCGCCCACGGCCCGCCGTCGGCGCCGCGCATTTCGAGGTAACGCTTCAGCCGCACCTCGGGGAAGATGGTGGAGAGGTGGTTGGCCCAGTCGGAGACGGTCGCCGTCTCGCCCGGCAC
>JARBUD010000019.1 GCA_029239875.1 Xanthobacteraceae bacterium
CGGCATAGGCCGGGTTCGGATCATCGAGATAGGTGACGGCCGCGAGCATGCCGTCATACTGGCGCTCCTGCGCCTTGGCATCGAGCATGCCCTGGATGGACGCGGAATAGGTTGCCAGCAGCAGTTGCTGCTGTTCGGCCGCCTTTTGGTCGGCGGTGATGTAGTCGGAAGGGGAAAGCGTGCGCATCAGAGGGTTTCCTCGTCGGCCGGCAGCACGATCGCGCCATCGGCCGGATTGAGGATCGGCGCCGGAAAGGCGACCGCGTGCGACGGCGACGGCCCGTGTGGCAGGATCAGCGTCAATTCGAGATCGCCGGCAACGCGGCTGACTTCGCCGACGATCCAGTCGGACAGAACCGCCCCGTTGGGAACGGTCGCGCCATCGGGTAGCCCGGAAAAGTCAATCGCCTCGCCATTGATGGTGAGCACGTCGCCATTCTTGAAGGCAGTAAGAGTATCGTCGCGACGCTGAGGGGACAGATTGATTTTCATCAGTACCACCGTCCAATTGCATGATAATGGAAAGTCGGGCTGCCGCCCGTCGTGTCTCGCGCAGAGTTACTTACGTTGGTGAAGTAAACGTTATTTATTCCAACAGCAGTTACCCCGGTTACAGACGTATAAACAAAGGGTGACCACGCGCCGTCGTAACTATTAGTTACAACAGGCTGCGTTCCTCCAAGAAATGCGATTGGAAACGTGTAAGCGCCTGCGTCGGCAAACGCGTAGGATGCTAGATTGCCCGGCGCACGAACATGACGACGCCAACATATCTGAGTGCCGTCGGCATAACGGACATAATCACCATTCGCATTAGTTCCCCGCTCGACGATCGCCCCGGTCGGCACTCCGCCCGCTTGCGATACGGCGCCGACGACACTGGCCGCGTGGTAGATCTTATAGGCAACGGCTCCGTGGGACCCGCCGCCGACCTTCCACTGGTTGTCGGTATCCAGCCCGAGATAGGCGGCGAACGCGCCCGGTCGGTGGAGCAGAATCGCGGCAGCGCCGGTGCCGTTGCCGCGTATCTCGACTTCGCCACCAGCGACGGAGGCATTGGCGATGCCGTTGTCGGCCTGCCCTCCGCCTGCCGCAATCAAGCGGCCGTCCATGGTGTCGCCGCCCTTGCCGAGTGCCCCCAGCGTCGCGCGGGCCGCCTCCTGGTCGACGTCATCCCGCATGCCCTGGATGAAGGGGGAGAAGCCCAAGGCCGTCAGGAGCGCGCCGACGCTGGTCGATGGCATCAAGCTGCCGAAGTACGTTGAGGGCGCCACATAGGGCGCCCAGCCCGTCCCGTTCCAGATCGAAATGATGCCCGTCGCGGCGCTCACCACCGTCGTGCCGCGCTCCGGCGCGGTGAAAAGCCAAGCGGCCCCGGTCCATTGCCCCAGGTTGTTCGCCCGCCCTGCCCAGGCGCCGGTCGGCACGGTGCCGACGACATAGAGGCCGCCGGCGACCGGAGCGCCCGGCGGGACATTGGCGCCGAGCGACTGCACCTCATAGTTCGGCCGCGCGTTCTCGATCGCGCCGATGGCGCCGAGCACGCTGACGAGGCGGCTGTGCACGAAGGTCGCGTCGGCCGCCAGCGAGCTCTCAAGGGAGATCGCATAGGATGCGCCGGCGGCACTTGCGCCTGCCCAAGGCCGCGCCAGCGTCGCCGCTGTATCACTCTCGACCGACGCCAGAGGCATGCTGCTGTCACCGACAAACAGGATGCCGCCGGCGACTCCGTTCACAACGAGGCCGGCGCCGGCGAAGGTCACGGCGGTCGACCCGTTAGTGACGGTAACCGTGCCGAGGGAAAAGACGGTGGGCGACGTCGGCATGGAATGTCCTCAGCTGAAATCGGAGATGTTCATGGTGGCCGTGAAGCCCGGCGCGCTGCCCCAGCTGCCCGGTCGGAACCAGCCGCATTGCGTGCGGTTCGCTACCCATCCGGCGGGCGCGTGGCCGGAATAGCCCCAGACGCCGACGGTCTGGTAGAATCCAAGCACGTCGAAATAGGCGACGCTCCCGCAGCCGCACCACCACTCGCCGATCTGTGGATCCCAGAGGATGAATAAGTTGAACGGCGGCCCGGCGCCGGCGGGTGGCGGCGACGGCAGGTTGAAGAACCCCGTGCCCTGCGAGGCGCCGACGGCGCTGAAGCCCTTGAGGCGTGGCGTCAGGCGATCGGAATCGAACACGAGGTCGGCGATGCCGGCGGCATCGATGCCGATGTTATGCTTGGAGACGCGGACATAATCCCCGGTGATGTCGAGCCGGACGATGCCCGCCGCACCGTCCACGCCGCCCTGGTAGGCCGGGTCGCTCGCCACAACCGCGAACCGCACCGGCGTCGAGAAGCTCGCCGTCCCGAGAATGAGCAGGCGGCTCGCATTGATCCAGAAGACGCTGCAGTTGATCTGTTCCGAATTCCCGACGGAGTAGGCGATCACTGGCGGATAGTGAGGATAGGAGCCCGCGAGATCGACGAACGCGGCCGGCATGGCAAAGGAGTTGACGTTCGGATCGGCGAGCGGGTCGGTCATGACCGTGCCGGTCAAGCTAACGGTCCCGGTCTCGAAGATCTGGAAGACGTTCTTGCGGGTCGAGACCGCCATCTCGGCGAGGGTCGCCGTGTCGACATCGAAGCCCGGGCGCGAGGCATGAAGGCCGACGCCATGCAAATCATGCTGCCCGATAATGATGCCGTTGCCGCCTGCGCTCTCCGCTGCCGTGCCATTGTTGCCGAACACGAAATACACGTAGTCGACGCCTGCGAGCTGCGGCGAAAGCAGGATGCTGTTGGTGCGCAGCGTGACGCCGCACTGGCGGTAGCCGCGCTGATAGCCCGTGGGCGTGTCGACTCCGCCAGAGGAATAGGTGACCGCCCCGGCGCCGCGGCGCGCCCATGCCAGTGTCGGCCGCGTCGCGTTCTCCCCGGCGCTCGGCAGCACCTTACACCGGCGGGTGATCGGCCCGTCGGCGCCGGCGGGATAGGTCACGGTCAGGTTCGCGAGGCTCGCCGCCGACACCACATTGTTGGCGAGAAGCCGCAGTGTCCCGCCCCAGAAGCTGTCGAAAGTCAGGTAGCGCTCGTCGGTATTCTCATCTTCCGGATCATGCCCCGGCAGCGCCGTGCGCAGCCGCATCGCTCCACCGGTTACGGTCAATGAGACAGGCATCAGCTCGTCGCCCTGATGCGAGCCGGATTGCTGGTGATCAGCAGCTTGCTGCCGGCCCCGGTGAGGGTGAAGTTGTTCACCGTCAGCCGCTTGATCAGGGCCTCGGTGATGATGACCTGGCCGAGCGTAGTATCGACCACGAAGGGCGGCAGGCGGGCATCGTTGGTCGGGTTGATGATGACGTACTGGTCGGCATAGTTGGCGATGCGTGCGAACGGCAGCGCCGGGTTGCCGCCGGTGAAGCCGGTTTCCCAGATCGTGCCGACCTCGCGCCAGGCGCTGCCCACAGTCGCGCGCATGAGCACGACGAGGCGGGCGGAGACGTCGCCGCTGCCGGCACGGGCTTCGATCCGCAGGAGGCCGGAAGCGCCGAGGTTGCCGACCGTGGCGCTGACCGTGGTCAGCGACGACGAAACGGCCAGAAGCCCGCTCTCGGTCGTTTCCACCCGCGCGGTGAGCGCATTCATTGCCGATGCCTGCCCGGCGAGCGTCCCGTTGATGCTGTCGATCGACGCGCTCACGGCGTTGATGATTTCGGCCATGGCGACGATCCGGTCGCCGAAATCCTGCACGGTGGCCTGCACGCTCTGGATTGCCGTCGCGTTCGCCTTGCCAAGCCGCGTCGCCACACTCGTGGCGGTAACCTGCCGACCGAGACCGACCGATGTGTCACGGACGATCATGTCCATCTGCTGCTTTGCCGCCGTCATGTCCTCGCGCATGCGTCGCAGCGCGTCGTAGGCGTCGCCCTTGATGTTGGCGAGGCGGACGTCGATGTCGGTATCGGGGATGGCGTCCGTGGTGATCGTTTCGCCGGCGCTCCACACGGTGAGGCGCGGCGGCTGCGTCACCAGCCGGGTCCTGACCTTGTATTCCGTGGCACGCACGACGCCCTCTGAGAGCGTCACCACCGTCTGATCGACCGAAACCCTCCTGGTGAACACCGACGCCGGCTGCGCCACCGGCCAGTACTGCACGTCGACATAGGCCACGGTGACGTCGGTGATGTTCGACCACGCCGCCCGGATAGCCGGCAGCAGGCGGCCGTCGTCCCCGACAACGGTCACCGGCGCGAGACTGAAATCCTGCACCTCGCTGAGCAGCACCGGCGCGCCGGGCGGCATCGGCGCCACGATCGGCGGCGCCGTGATGCCGTCATAGATCGCGCCGTCGACTTCCTGCAGCGTGACCGAGACGTTGCGCGGCCCGTCGGCATCGTGCGAGGCGAGCGACAGGCCGGTGATCTGATACACGCGGTCGCCATGCTTGCGGCCGACGCGGCGGATCCAGTCGCCGGGCTCCAGCACCTGAAACCGCGGGCGCCACACCTCGTCGCTGGTCGCCTCGTAGCGGTTCTCCTCGAGATAGATGCGAGCGAGCTGCGCCGCCTGATCCTTCGACCGCACCATAGGGAAGTCGACGGCGATATCGCGGTTGCGGCGGTCGAGCGTCACCAGCGCCGGGCTGGTCTGCGTCTCATAGCCGATCATCGACCAAAGCTGATCGGGATCGGGGAAGTTGCCGGCCACCGAGTTGACGAGGTCGCTCATCGAGCGGCGCGCCGTCCAGCGCGCAGGCGAACTGGAGATCAGGTCGTCGTCGGTGATGGTGGCGACCACCGCCTGATCATGGCCGACCAGCGGCCAGGACCCATCCACCGCATCGACCTTCTTGGCCCCGCACGACAGCTGCAGCGACGTGATGTTCTCGCCGTGCATGGCGGTGCAGTCGAGCATGATCGAGCAGCGGTAGCGCGTGCCGTAGTCCGTCGTCTCGTCGCAGATGTTCGCCGCCGCGGTCCATTTCGCCAGCGGCAAATCGCTGGCCGGCATGCCCATGCCGCAGAACATGTCGCCGTTCCATGCGATGCCGCGCCGGTAGTTGTATTCCATCACCACCGGGTTTTCGGTGTACTCATAGGTGGCGTAGTTCCCCCAGCGGTGGCCGCCGGAGCCGCCAACGGTGGAATCCTTGCGCCAGTCGTAGAGCCGCGCGCCATAGAACTCGAAGAAGAAGTCGGGGAAGCTGGTGAGCGGCTCGGTATAGGCTAGCGCGACGTAGACATAGGCGACGCCGGCGCCGATGTGATTGGCGGTCCACCGGTCGGCCGGGTTTGCCGCCGACACCAGCCCTGCCAGAGCGGCGGTTTGCGTGCCATCGACGAACTGGACGCGGATAAGGTCGGCGTACTCGCCACTGGTGACCTTCCGCATCCCGTCTTCGCCGACCGGGCCAAGTGTTACCCATTTGCCGTTGATGGCAACGCGCGACAGGCCGTGGCAGGGGAAGTCCGACAGCGTGTAGATCTGCTGGAATATCCCGTTCGCCGGCCCGAACGTGTTCGCGTAGGTATCGTGGCCCGCGATGCCGCAAAGGCCGAGGGCGACCTGCCGCGGGATATCGCCGCCATATTGCCGTTCGAACTGCACGCCGCCGGGCTGCTTCTCCGCTTTTCCGGCCGTCTCCTTCTGGATGACGCTGGAGAGCACGCTGGCGCCGATGCCGAGCAGCGCCTGGCCGACGATGCCGAGGCTGCCGACGAACGAGCCGACGGCGCCGATGGCGGCACCAACGGCTCCAACTATCGGGGCAATGAACGGCATCGGTCAGTCGACCCGGAAGGCGCGCGCGACGTCGGTGCAGGGCAGGAACACGGCGCGATCACCGTCGCGGGTGAGGAAGCCGAGGCCGGTGAAGACCCCACCGGTGACGTCACCATTCGGCTGGTGGATGACGCCGATATCCCCGCGCTGCGCCATCATCGCCGGGATCTCGGTGAAGCGGGCCGCGAAGGCATCCGCAACGGTCAGGAAGCCGCGCTTCCGCAGCTTCTTCGCGGCGCCGGCCGCCGTGCGATAGCCCCGCGCCCCCGTGAACATCCGCTTGCCGGTGACGGCTTCGACGGCGTCGTCGGCGATGATGTAGCAATCCGAGATGCCATAGGCCGACGGCAGGGCGATATGCTTCTCGACCACGAGCCGGAGCTCGCGTTCCCATCCCTTGATCCGCATGGTGAGTGGTCCGCTTTCAGCGCCGGCGAGGCGTCGTCGATCGGGGCACCTGGGGTCGCGGCGCCGCGGCCTTTTCCCGCCCCCAGAAGATGACTTCGCGACCGCGCATGGCGGCGTGCTCAAAGAACAGATCGCCCGGCGCGCGACGCGCCTGGTCGACAACGGTGCGCCGGCGCCCGTTGGTGCGGGTGTAGTCGAGCGCCCGGCTCTCGCACTTGGCCTCGAGCGTGTAGCCGTCCTCCGGATCGTCGATGTGGTCGATCGTGTCGATGTAGCCGCGCTTCAATGCCTGGACGTGGAGCAACGCGCCGGTGTCGGGATGGAAATAGACGTCATAGATGGTCACCGGCCGGTCCCGGTAATCCTCGGCTTCGATCGTCAGCAGCACCTCAGGCGTCAGACCACCCTCGCTCCACCGATATTCGAGCTCACCATCGGCCCGGCGGCGAACGGTCACCAGATCCGGCCGAATGGGCTCCAGCGAGACGATCCGTTCGCCGCTCCGTTCGATCAGCGCATAGGCGTTACCCCAGAGCTCAAGGCTGATGCACATGAACTCCCAAAAGTCGATCGGCGTCTGATCGGCATTCGGGCTGTCGCGCAGCACGCGGGCAAGCGGATGATCACCCGCATCCTCGGGCCGGCCGTCGCGGTTACGCTGCACGTCAATGGGAAGCGCAGCCATCGTGCCGGCCAGCAGATTGACACATGCCCAGGCGGTCGAGAGAGCGAGCACGCTGTCGACCGTGATGCGCTCGCCGGCGTGACTGTCGCCGCCGTCGTAGCCCGGCAAATGCCGGTCGCGCAGGCCGAACGGGCGCACGATGTAGCCAAAGGCCTTGCGCAACAGCTTCACGACGCGGTCGCCATGCTCTTGAGGTAGCCGTCCATACCGTCTGCCTCGTCGAATTCGTTGTCCGCCGCGCCGACGGCCATGGCGATCGTCACCATGCCGTCGATCCGGCCTCGCGAGCGCTTCTTATCGAAGGCACGGTTATCTTGGCCGTCGATGTCCATGTGCGCGTTGGCGGCACAGCTGTGCGTGACGGGCGACGCCTCAATCGTGATCGTGCGGGAGAGGATGCGATCCTCCAGCCGCTCCACAGATCGGGGCATCGTGAGCTGCTTGTCCTCGAAGCGCACCAGTTTGCCTTGGGCGTGGCTCACCAGCTTGAGGCCCGATCCCTCTGGCTCATCCGGCCCCGTCCAGCGCCAGACGTCGAACCCGATCTGTTCGCAAGCCGCTATGAAGTCGAGCATGCCGGCCGGGTCGAACGCCAGAAACTCAACCTCGTTAGCGGCGCATAGCTCTTTCACCTTCGCAGCCACGAAGGTCTTGTCGATCACAGCTCCCGGCACAGCCGCGAGCCGGGTAGTTGGATCAAGTGCCCACTGGTCGTATGGCGTGTTGTCCGCCTTGGATCGATCGGCGATGCCGTCCGCGGTGGTCCAGTAGAATGTGCGCACCCAGAGGTGCCCGTCCTTGTCCTCCCAGCAGATACTGAGAGCCGTCAGGTCGTTCTTTTTCGAGAGGTCTAAGCTTAGCCAGCATCGGCGGCCCTTGACCTTGGCTTCATCGATCTGGCCCTGAACCGCAACCCAGGCCTCTTCGGCGATCCAGAACTCGGTGGCGCCAATCGGAATGCCGAAATAGAGCCGTTTCACCGACTGGGCAGTCGATAGGAGCACCCGCGCGGTGTTCACCTCACCGATGATGTTCTCTTCGGGGAAGGTGATGCCCAGCGCCGGAAGCGCCTTGCGCCAGCAGGCCGGGTTGTCGAAAACGGCCTCGCGGTCCTTCGTGTCTACCCGGGCAATGAAGGCGAACGCCTCGTCGTCCCTGATCTCGCCGCGCGCGACCTTCTGGTAGAATTCGGAATAGTCGGTGCCGACGATCTGGTCCGATGCCGGCGTATTCGTGCCGAGCAGCATCAGCGCATCGCCCGGCATCTTCGCGATGGCGCGCTTCCATGTCTCGATCGAATGGTTCGACTTGAACTCGTGGATCTCGTCAGCCAGCACTGCGACAGGCCGCGGCCCAGATATGGCCTCGCCGTTGGCGAGCGACTGGAACTTCGAGCCGGTGGCGGGGTGCTCGATCTTCCAGGCGTTGTCGCCCTCGCCACGGATCAGCACGTCGCCGGTGTTTTCCAGCGTCTCCCGAATCTCCTCCGGCTCGTCCTCCTGGCCCGGCGTCGCGGCCCGGCACATCGCGACAGCATCCTTGAACAGGACGTTGGCGGTCGCGCGGTCCTGCCCAATGGAGAACACCTCGGCGCGGGGCACTCCGTACCAGCCCATCAGGTAGAGCCCGATCGCCGCCATGATCGGCGACTTCGCCTGCCCCTTCCCGGTCTCCAGCCACGCCGAGCGAAAGCGCATTCGCCCGCTCTCCTTGCGCCAGCCAAACAGGCTACCCGCAACGAACACATGCCACGGGAGAGGATTGAAAGGCTGTCCAGCCGCCGAACCCGCAGTGATCGGCAGCATCGCGGGAAAGAACCGCAGTGCTCGGCCGGCCTTCTCCGGAACCCAGTGAAGGCCCCGTCCGCCGTCGACGATATCGCGTAGGTGGCGATCAGCCGCGGATGCTACGATTTCTCCTACGACGATCCGCCCGTCGACTGCGTCACGCGCCCAACGCGTCGTCGGATCATCCGGCAGCTTTGCCTTTGAACTCATCCGACGCACGGGCGGCCCTCGACTTCCGCTCGACCTTGGTCACGGCACCACGACGGCGCGGCGAGAGCCCGAGCTCGGCTTCGAGTGTCGCCGCATCGTTGCCGGCCTCGCGCATGGCGGTGAAATGCGGGCTCAGCCGTGCGATGGCCTTGTTGTTTCCGCGCCGCGGCTTCGTCACTGCGCCGTGCTCGGCGACGTCGCGTGCCGAACGGTCAAAGATCACGTATGCCAGCACGAGCCGCTGGATGGCATGCCGATTGGCGGGCGCGAGCAGGTTGCGTTCGCGGAGCTCGGTGGTTACAGCCCGCCAGTATTCGGCCGCGGCCTCGATCTCCAGATCATCGGTCAACAGCATGCGCCAATGCGGTTCCGGCACGATCTGCCCGGAGCCCTCGATCACGTTCATACGGCATCACCCCTCTGGGGTGCCCTCAACTTTTTGTTCTGAAACTGGTTGCAGTGCGAATGCCGGGACCCGGCCGGTCCGGCCCCCGTAAGCCCTCGACTTTCGATAGCCCCCCTGCCCCGGTCGGGCCGACGGCGTGGCCTCAGGCTCGGTTCCACGGGTGGTTCGGATCGAGAGGACGGCCATCCAGGTCGGAGCCGATCACGCCGCCTGTCCGCTCCTGCTTCTGCTTGGTGCTGTTGTGGTGGGTTTCGCAGAGCGGCTGCCAGTTGGAGCGAGACCAGAAGAGCTTGGCGTCCCCTCGGTGGGGGATGACGTGGTCGACGACGGAAGCCGGAACGACCTTGCCGTGCTGCTCGCACATGCGGCAGAGCGGGTGCTCGGCGAGGAAGTGGAGGCGGGCACGCTCCCACTTGCTGTCATAGCCGCGCTGTCGCGCTGAACCACGGCGGTCATCAGCCTGGTGCTTTGTCACTAGCCTGCTGCGTTGTCCCATCGGGCTGTGGACCAGTGACCTCGTCGGAATTGCTCTCGTCCTTGAGCTTGTTCGCGATGTGCCCGGCCGCTTATTTGGTTTGGGCAGCGACAGCCCTGACATCGCCGCACACGATGGCGCGGACATTGGTCTTGGCGGAGACGCGTGCCTCGATGCAAGATCGGCAGGTCATGCAACGGAGCCCGTCATGCTGGCGAAAGCGAAGTCACCACGGGAACGAGCTGCTCGGGCGCTATGCCGCCTGTCCGGTAACCCTGAAGACACAATCTTCGAGGGCCAGCCGATGTGGATGAGTTTCCTGGACGAGGTCGATACCGTGCTCATCGCCGCCCTCACTATGGAAGAGTGGCGGAGGATTCGCGCTCTCGATCCTCCGGATCCTGAGTAGCTCTCCATCTGGAGGCAGATCACGCCTCTGCCGCCATTCCGGCTTGGGCGCAAATCACCACCGTTCCATTTCGTCCTTAAATTAACTCGAAATAGGTTAAAGTCAAGAACCGTCGTGCCCAGGCTGGGGACTGCCCAAATCTGGACAATCCACACACCTCAGGCGCCTAGGGCGGCTCTCCCCAGAATTGGGGAATCGAGCAATGGCAAGGACGGCTCATATCTGAGCAGTCGACTTGCTCTCGCGCCGCGCGCTGGATCAACACGCCGCCTCAATTCCCGACCGGATTAGAGCGGATGGACGAAGTAACTGCCCCAAGCCGTACAGGGGTTTATTTTCGGTGCGCAGTCTCGCTGTTTGGTTCATGCGCAACTTTGGTCTACCTTTCTGAAATCGTCGGACGTTGCGTAGTGATTCGGTGCCACCCGCACCGTTTAAATGGCACGGAGATCCGTCATGACAACGCCCGAGCAAATCGAGCAGCGCCGCGCCAAGCACCGGAAATATATGGCCGAATATAGGGCCCGCAATCCGGAGAAGCAAAAACAATGGTTGAAAACCTATAGAACAAAAAATAGAAATACGATCAATGAGAAACATAGGGAATACATAATTTGCCACGCGGATGAAGTGAGGATAAGCAAGCGCAACTATCGCAAGACTCATCGCGCGGAGATAAATAAATACAATTTAAGCTGGAAACTTACAACAAACGGCATCGCCTCCACCCGCCTCTCTCGGCTTCGCTATCAATCTAAGAGGAAGATTAGGTCCCTATCAGGCCGTCAGCTTCACGCGATGATAGAGAAGTTTGTGCCACATAACCTCCCGCTGGACTTACGGCACGAAATCGTTTCGGAGACGGCTATTTCGCTCCTGACCGGTGAATGCCTGATCAAGAATATCCAGGCAAAGACGAAGCAGGCGCTACAAGCCCATCACCGAATGTTCTCGAAGTTTGGCCCTGTCTCTCTCGACGCGGCCCGGTTCGATGATGGTGCAAGTACGCTGCATGACACGGTAAGCGTGGGCCTCTGGGACTGATTATGCGCGGACGCCGCGCGCAGAGGGGCTCCGGCGCCAATCTAGCCGCGGCGGGGAAGGCCTTCAGGGCCGGCACACGACACCGCGCGGGACGGACCCTCTCTACAAACCAGTGTGGTGGACGCTGACCTGCAAGCCAACGACGGCAAGACCGTCGAGATCATCGCGCTTGTTACGGACGTGTGGCGGCCGGTAAGATGGTGAAAGGCCGTGTCGTGCGGCGCTTCGGGGTGATTGGGTAGGCCTAATGCCTGCGATGTAGCACGCACAAATGGCCCTCCTGCGTGCTTGACTAGCAGGCATGATGCGTGCATATGCCTGCTATATGAAATGCAGGAGGGCGCCATGACTGATTCTGACGATCCGGGGAGCCGCCATGCCAAAGGCGGCATCGCGCGTGCCAAGGCACTTTCGCCCGAACAGCGCGCCGAAAGCGCTCGAAAGGCCGCCGCTGCACGCTGGGCTAAGCCTCCCGCACCGCCGCCAGCCTCCAGTGGTATCAAGGACCTAACTCAAGAAGAGCTAGACGCGCTGCCGTTCGCCAAGTGGCGCGGCAAGATCGATCTGGGCGGCAACGAACTCGATTGCTATGTCCTCAACGACGAGACGCGCGTCCTTTCGTCCGGCTCGACCACCAAGGCCATCGCGAATATCGAACGAGGAAGCCTGCAGGACTACATAGGCCAGAAATCTCTTAACCCATTCATCGATAAGGACAAAATCCTGCAGGAAACTGTGCGATTTACGATTCCTGGAACGCAATGGGCCGCCATCGGTATCACCACCGAACACTTCGAACTTATTTGCCGCGGATATGTCCAGGCGTTGTATGAAGGGGCCAGCCTTACCGACCGCCAGCGCGAGATCGCCATCCGATGCGCTATGTTGACTGCGGGCCTCAGCCGCATCGGTCTTGACGCCCTTGTCGATGAAGCGACCGGCTACCAATACGAGCGCGCCGAAGATGCTCTGCAGGTGAAGTTGCGCGCCTTCATTTCGGAAGAGCTACGAGCGTGGGAAAAAACGTTCCCTGATCAGCTTTGGGAGGAGTTCGGACGGCTTACGGGGTGGAAGACCCCGCTGCAGAGCCGTCCGAAGTGGTGGGGAAAGCTTGTTACAGAACTGATCTACGACACGTTGGACGACGATGTTGCCAAATATCTGAAGGAGAATAAGCCCCCGGCCGGCGCGCGCTGGCATCAACAGCTGACCGACAACTATGGGGTTCGGCAGTTGGTGTCTCGCTGCTACGAGGTCATTGGCATGGCTAAAACATGCGATGACATGCACGAGTTGCGCAGTCGAGTTGGGCGGCACTACGGCAAGAAGCCGGTGCAATTCACGATGTTCTTGAAGCCACCAAACGATTGATTCAACCCCTGGCCGGCCGACAGCCCGCCCTCCCCGTGAGCGGCGGGCTTTTTCGTGCGCTCTCGACTCTCAGAACGTACCGGGCCACCATGTTAGCGCGCGGCCTTTGCGGGGACACGCCCATGACCAGGCGGCGGCTCCCACTGGACACCCGCGTACCTGTGCCTCGGCACCCGATGGATGTCGTAATCCGAGGGGTCACACAGGATTCGCCAACACCTGTGCGCACAGGCAGAGGCGGCCCGGTACATCTACGAACGGCGGGTCATCCGTAGCGTAGAGGCCACCACCGCAACCTTTTGGGAAGCGGCGCGCCGCGGCCCGGAGGTATGGCCCATGAAGCCATCGATCCGCGTCGCGGTCACTGTGAAGGTCGACTTAGCAGCTTGCATCCGTGCTTGCGCGCTAATGATCTACCTCATCTCGTGACCGGCAGGGGCTGGAGCAATCCGGCCCTTGTTTGTCGTTCAGCGAACCTCCCGACATCGCCACCCTGCCCAACTCGCGACGCCGCGCCCATTATCAGCTCGCATTCGAGCCGCGCCGACCGCTTCTTCCCGCGGACCTTGTGCACGCGACGGCCCGATAGCCGGTGCTGCTGGCATCGACGGTTCGGCTTGAACTCGGCTCCAGGCGTCCACGCTATGGTGAAGCCCTCGCCGCATGTGGCGCACTCGGCTTCAAGCACGTGGTAGCTGCACGGCTCGCCATGCCGGTTCGTCGTCTTCACGACGTCGACGAACCGATAGAGTTGGCCGTCGTACTTCACGCTGTAGCCGAGGCTCGTCGCGTCGGCCGGCAAATCAACGCGGATGCTCATTCGCTGCCCTTTCCTTCTGGAGCGACGCGCGGCACGGCGCTAAGCCGGGGCCGCGTCGCGTCTCTTCAGGAGATTTCTTGAGGAAATCTCTTCAGAGGTTTCTTCGTGGAACCTGTAGAGGTTGCGGGTGGTGTAACTTCTAAGGTTGCGACTGATGTAACCTCTAAGGTTCCACCGCCCGTAACTTCTGGAGTTGCAACATTCTGTAGTATTCCAACCCGTCTCTGCCTGCCCCGACGTGTTCGTAGACGATGCCAAGCGATGCCTCGTGAGCCTTCATCGCGGCAAGCGCCTGCTGTTTCTTGTGCTGCGGCACGATCCGGATCTCGTTTTCGAACTTCGCGTACTCGGGAAAGCCCTCACGCTCACGGAACCGGCAGAGCGGGACGCCTTGCCGCCGGAGCTTTTCCACGCGGTTCCCTTCACGGCGCCCGTAAACCGCCTCCTCATTGAAGCGGCCTTCGATATCCATCATGCCGATCTGGAACTTATGCGTGCTGCCCGCGCGTGCCTTGAACGTCAGCAGGTCGCGCTCCGCGAGCAACTTGACGTGCTTCGCCACCGCTTGCCGGGAAATCCCCAGCCGGGCGCCGATGGTGTCGAGCCCAACGTGGCACTTGCCATCTTTGTCGCTGTACTCGGCGATGATGCAGAGCACGCGGAGCGCGGCCGGATATCGCCCCAGGCAACAGGCGCCGGCCGCGAGCACGCGGAGCACCAGCACGTAGCCGTAGACCTGCCCCGGCTCGCGATCATGCTTCTTCGGCATGCCACACCCGGATTTTCTCGCGCCGACCGCGCGGCGCGTTCTGGCGGTCCATGCGCCAAAGTCCGGCAAGCTCCCGAAGCCCGGCCCGGAGAAGCCCCAGAGCGCCCGCTGGCATCGAATCCTGCATGACGACGCGATTGACGACCGCGGCCACCTCGACGCCGTCCTGGAGGCTGTACAGGGCCGCAAGAGCCTCTTCGTAGCGCGCCGTTGCCCAGCTCTTGCGGTCCTCCGGCGTGCTGGTCGGCACCTCGCAATTGGCGAAGGCATCTCCGATCATCCGCCCGGCTGCCGAGCCCGCATCACGCGGCGCGGCGATCACGCTGCGCCACTGGTTGACGGTGCGCTGCCACGCCTGCCCGGCCCAAAGCTCCGGCTCTGTGATCGCCTGAGCGAGGTAGAGCCGGCCGAGTTCGCTCTCGGCAAGCTGATCGAGGCGGGCGGTCTTCGGCAGCCACGCCCGATGAGGCTGGGCGAGCGCCACCGCCATGTTCTGCTGCGCTTCGGTGCGCTTGGCGGCCTTCGACCGCGACAACCGTCCGGACGGCGTGCGCAGACGGTTCTTGTGCTTGCGGCGTGCCATGGTCAGCCCTCCAGCCGGGTTTCGAGGTCAAGGGATGCCGCGAGCCCGAACTTCTCCAGGACGGCAGGCGAGAGGCGGCAACCGGGCTGCCCAGGCGGGGCACCCCAGGTGCCGGGCCACAAGCGGCGAGACATGGCGTCCCGAACGCGATCGGGATGCGGGAGGTTGTGAGGCCAGTCAGGAGGGAGCGCTGGCGCCGACGCCGGCGAGGCGGCGATAGCATTTGGAGCCTCGCCATACTCCTCCCAAGCCCCGCTCAGGAACGTGGCGGCCTGTTTGACGTAGCTGGTCCCGAGGTTGCCCTTGCGCTCGACTTCGCGCCGGTATGCCGTCGCCGATGCGACCAGGCGCCCGGGATCGGTGCCCTTGCCGACGAGAGACCCGAACCGGGTGCGCGCCTTCGTCCAATCCTGCGAGCCGTCTCGCTTCGGATAGGCCGCTTTGAAGTCCAGAAACGCGGCTTCAATGTCCGATTTTGAATTAGGGACTATAGGGTTATTTCTAGTCTCTGGATTTAGAACGCGCGCGCGATGCTTGGAACCCGCTTCAAGCCCGGCTTCAGCCAAGCCACTGATATTGCTTTCCTCGGCGTTCTTTTCAGCCTTAAGTTTGCGAGTTTCAGCCGATTTATTTCCGCCTTTCGCGCCGTTTTCGGCGAGCTTTCGGGCAGTTTCCGCGGAGATATCGACCTCGCGCATCGCGCGCGGATTGATGATGAAACCGCCCTCGGCGACAATCTTGCCCTCGTCGATCAGCGTGGCCCGGATCGTGTTCCATTTGCGGACGGAGCATCCGCAGTGACCAGCGATCCAATGCGCATTATCCGGGATAGGTCCGCGGCGGTCATAGATCAGATCGAGCACCACCGAATAGGCACCCTTGACCTCCAGAGGGAGCCCCGCTGTGCCGTGGAGAAAGTCTGACGGGTAGCGCCGATACCAGGGCTTTTCGCTCATCAGCCCTCCCCGTTCGGATCGCGCACCGCCGAGGCGGCGATGTCGACGAACAAGTCGACGCCGACGGTCGGCCCGTTGCGGTTCTTGGCGGCGATGATTTCGAGGCGGTCGCGCACGAGGTCGTAGCGCGCCAAGGCGCTCGGATCGCCTTCCTTGTATTCGCTCGTGGTCGCGACGTAGTACGCCTCGCGATAGACGAAGAGCACGGCGTCGGCGTCCGCTTCGATGTCTCCGCTCTCTCGCAGATCCGCAAGTTGCGGGCGCTTGTCTTCCCGGCTCTCAACGCCGCGATTGAGCTGAGCAAGGAGCACGATGCAGACACCCTGCTCCTTCGCCACCGCGCGAAGGCCCGCGGTGATCTCGCCGACCTCATAGACCCGATTGCCCTTGTACCGATCAGCAGCGCGCAGGAGCTTCAGATAGTCGATGAAGACCACGCGCAGATCGACGCCGCGCGCGGCGAGGTTCCTCTTGGCCGCCAAGACCCGCGCCGACACCTCGGCAACGGACAAACGTGCCGAGTAGTCCAACTCCAGCGGCAGCGTCTTCAGCATGGCGTCGGCGCGCAGCAGGCTTTCCATCTGCGCGTCGGACACACGGCCGCGCTTCACGGCCGAATAGGCGATGGCGTTTCCGCGGTGAAAAGCGACATCGGTAACGAGCCGCGCGGCCAGATCGTCCCGCCCCATTTCCAGGCTGAAGTAAAGCGTGCCGTTGCCGGCCGAGGCGCACTGCCAAGCCGAACTCGTGCCGCAAGTGGTCTTGCCCATGCCGGGGCGTCCGGCGAGCACCACGAGCTGGCCAGGGATATATCCGCCCATGACGTCGTCGAGCGAGCGCCAGCCGGTCGTTGCACCCAGCAACATCGGCTCGCCCATGCGGTGCGCATTCACCTTTGTCAGCAGCGCCTCAGAGCTGGCGCCGGCCGGCTGGCGGGTGCCTTCTTTCTCCGCGATGCCAGCGCGCACCTCGTCGACAGACGTCAGGATCGCGGCGAGGCGCTCGGATGCCATGCCGGGCGACGCTTCCACCTCCCGAACCGCGGCAAAGACGGCACGCAGCGCACCAGCGTCGCGGATGTCGCGGGCATAGGACTTGACCATGGACGGCGGCGCTGCAGCGGAGCCGAGACGCGCCACGTAGGCGCCGAACGTCAGATCACCGAGGATCGGCTGATTCCATCCCGCCCCGAGGTCGTGCGCGAGAGACCGGGCATCAGAAAGGGAACCCCGTGCCGCACGCTCTGCCATAGCCGCATAGAGCCTGCCGTGCAGGGGCTCGGCGAAGCTCTCCGGCGATAGGAGTGCCGACGCCGCTGGGAAGGCGTCAGGCATCACCAGAAGCGCGCCGAGCAACGATTGCTCAATCTCGACGATCGCGTGGTTGGCATCTGCGGGCCGAACCGCGATAGCCATAGAAGACATGTCCATCATTCGGGGCGGGCCGATCCGAGCGCGCCGCGCTGAGCAGGCGTGATGAAGAGGTCAAGGAACCGGCGCCACGCCGCTCCGGCGGCCATTGCGTCATGCAACCGGCGCGAACGGTGGGCTGCGTCGAGAGCGGCGACGTATTCCTGCCACGCCTTTTCTGCAGCGGCAGGGCTCGCAAGGCTATCAGTCATGATGGGCTACCTTGTTCGAAGCAACCTCGTCCTCGCACGCGTGCTCGTGCACGCGTGGCGCGATGCGCGGGAGGGGAGCCGGAAGCTTGGTGCTGTCGACGCCGGGCCGGTCGTCATGCGCCGCCAGCAACATCTCCACCGTGATATCGAGGTCACTCGCGTCCGCTGCGTTCTCGATGATCAAGGGCCAATATCGGCTCGGGATGCGGCCTCGCCGGCGCATGTCATAAGCGCGCTGACTCGGATGCCGCGTGAAGCCGCATGCACGGCCGAACGTGCTCAGGCGGGTGAAGCTGTCGATGATTTCCGGAACAGACGTGCTCATAACGATCTGTTTACGCTCATCGCGTAAAAGGCGCAACGCAATTCTACGCGACATGCGTAACGCATTGTGGGAAAAATGGGAATGATGAGCGAACCAGGCGAACGTTTGGCTGAGGCGCGCAAGCGTGCCGGCTACAAGACAGGCTCCGACGCGGCGCGCGCGTTCGGCTGGCCCGTCTCTACCTATCTCGGGCACGAGAACGGGGACCGCATCCCCAGGATCGACGCAGCCAAGCGATACAGCCGCGCCTTCCGCGTACCGTGGACTTGGATCCTCGACGGCGGCGAACTGCCGGAGGATTACAGGCCAACGCTCCCGCTCGTCGGCTATGTCGGGGCCGGCGCAGAAGTGATCCCGTTTGATGACCACGCAATGGGTGCGGGCCTCGATGAGATAGAGGCTCCGCCAGGAGCTCCGGCCGATGCAGTTGCGGTGAAGGTCCGCGGCGAAAGCATGTGGCCGGTCTTTCACGATGGCGACACCATCGTCTTCGACGAGCGGCGATCCGGCCCGGATTTGGTGACCTATGTCGGGCGCGAGTGCATCATCCGTCTGGAGGACGGGCGCACCTTCATCAAGATGCTGACAAAGGGATCGGCTGAAGGCTTCTGGACGCTGATCAGCTATAATGCGCCCCCTGTCACGGACGTCGCCGTGGAATGGGCCGCGAAAGTGCACTGGATAGAACGAGCCTGACAAATTACGCGCATCGCGTAAAAACTCTATTGACCATAATTACGCGATGAGCGTAAATCCCTCGTGTCAGAACTCGAGGGGAACGCGATGTATCACTCTCCGCACATCACCGAAGCCGCCTCTGCCGCCGATCCCATGATTGCTTTCGCGGCGGCGTGGCGGGAAGAGGAGGCCAGCGTCCCTGTTGAGGACGGCAACGTCCCCGACAATTGGCCGCGTCCGCTGGACGAGCTGCTGCGTGCCGGGAGTCTTCCCGTCCCAACCACCATCGCGGGGGCCGCCGAGGCTATCCGGATGGCTGCTCAGGAAGCACGCGAGGGGATGGCAGATCCCGTCATCACCACCTTGCTTGAAGTCGCGCTGATGTTCTTTGACGACAGCCCTAGCGCAGCGCCACCGCTGTGCCCGGCTGCCGTGATCGCTGACGTGATCGCGGCGCATATCGACGACCGCGAGGCGACCGAAGCGGCAGGCATGGACACGAGCCAAGGCAGCTGGCAGCGCGACTATTACGATCGCGTCGATACCGAGCTGGACAATGGCATATCCGCGCTCCGCGATGCACTCGCCTATGTGCAGGCCATCAGCCCCAAGGGCGCACTCGCCCAGGTGTCGGTGATTTCCGCCCTGGTTTCCTGGATGAGCGGAATGGAAGACGTCGAGACCCGCAAGTCGCTGGCTCTCAGCGTCGACAATCTCGCGCACTCGGTGGCGAACTTCCTCGACGGCCAAGCGGACGCGAGCCGCGATCACGCGGCCCCGACGTACTTTTTCCCCAGGACCGCCAGCCGCGTCCACGGACGGCAAGCACCGGAAGAACTCGCCTCCGCGAGCTGAGGCGCGCCGTCACCATCTGATCAGCCAGCTCTCACAGCCCGCTGCGTTGCCGTGGCGGAAGGAGAAGTCATGCCCAACCATACTGCTGACAGCTTCGCGCCCGAGCTGATCCGCCTTTGGCGCGATCACAACGAGCTTTCAAGACGGGCAGGCCTGCAAAGCGGGACGCCAGAGTGGATCCGGAGAGAGAACCGGCAGAACGCCGTCTACGGCCAGATCAAGGCCGTAGAGGCGGCTGCCTCCTACGCACCCGTTGAAGGACCATACGGGATTGTCCTTCTGCTCGGCCTGATCGCCGACGCAGCTTCGGCGCTCGAAAGCCTCGTGCCTGCCGGTGTCGCCGACGAGAAAGCGGAGGAAATCAGCAATGCCATATCCCGGATGTCCTACGCGCTCGTTCGGTGGATCGAAGCCGTGCACCGCATCGATCGTGCCGACGCTGCCGGCGACATTTACTTGGCCGCCCGGTGCGATCCCTTCGATCCGCGCTCCACTGAGCCGGCGGAGGCTGCGTGATGGCACAGAGGTTCGCTGAAACCGGTTGCGCCATCGAGACGCCGGAACTTTCCGGGATGTCGATAGACGCTCTCAGAATGCTGCATCGAGCGGCGATAAGCGCCGGTGACCTTGTCGAGGGTCTCGGCTGGTCGACCCAGGACAAAAAGGCCAAGGACGCTCTTCTCGGCCTGTCGGACTGCTTCGCCAACCTCCAGAACGACATCGTCGATGAAATGGTCGGCCGGACGCCTTCGGATGACAGGGAGCGTCGACAGCGCGCTTTCGTGCTGCTGGACGATGCCGGACGCTGCCTCGATCCCGACGAGTACCCGACCGAACTCGCTGAACTCGTAGGGAGGCTATGATGTCGAAAGAACGCCCGGTCCACTTCCCTGTCGGGAACGACGGCATAGACGACCTGAGGCAAGGCTTTGCCCTGCTGCGCATTGCCGAGGCCGCTATAGCTGCAATGGAAGCAAACCTTGTGGCCACCGACATCATAGCGCTTCGGGCTGTCATCGGCGACGCCGTGCAGTACCTGGAAGGCGCAGACGCGCGGGCGATCGAAGCGCATAACAAACAGGCCGAGATCGACTATGCGACGCTAATCTCGCGAGCAGGCAATGGCTCGTGATCCTCTCGCGCGAATTCGGCTCCGCCCGAGCATCGACCAGTGGCGCGACGATGAATCTATGACACTCGCGGAAGCCGCAGCCCTATTCTTCCCTGAAGGTCCGCTAACCACCGCGTCATTCCGCAAGGCTGCGAAGCGCGGCGACCTTGCGGTACGGCGCCTGCTGGGCAAGGATTTCACCACTCCCATGTCCGTCCGCGAGATGTTGAAGCCATGCCGGGCCGAAAGCCAAAGCCTCCCCGCCTCTATCTCCGAGAGCGCGACGGCCGCGAAAGGCTCTGGGTTATCATCGACCGGGGACGGGAAATCAGCACAGGCTGCGGCGAAAAAGAGGTTCGCGGAGCTGAAGAACGCTTCCAGGAATATCTCGCCGGCAAACACGTCTCGACCGTCGGCACCCGTGATTTCACTCGGCTCAAAGTAGCCGATGTCCTGACCTTTTACGCCGAGGCAAAGGCCCGTCCGGCCACCGCGACGGTGAAAGCCGCGGCGCGCTACCGAGAGATGCTCGCGTTCTGCGAAACGCTGTCGGAATGGTGGGGTGGGAAGAACGTCAGTGATATCCGCGGTGAGACATGCCGCCAGTACGTCGAGTGGCGGACCGCCCAGCCGCTGCGCCGCGCCAAGACCGAAGCGGCGCTCAAGAAGCGCGTCAGCCCCGCCACCGCGCGCCGTGAACTCGAGGTGCTTCGTGCGGCCGTGAACCTGTATCACGCCGAGTACACCCTTCCCTCAGTTCCCAAAATTACACTGCCGGAGAAGTCGGTGCCGCGCGATCGGTGGCTCACCCGTGCGGAGGTTGCCGCGCTGCTGTGGGCATGCCTGGGTTGGCGGCGCGAGGTCGACACAGGCCGCTGGGCTAAGATCCAGCCGGAAGGCATCCGCAAGCAGACGCGTACCCGACGCGCGCACATTGCTCGATTCATCCTCATCGGCCTCTACACCGGCACGCGCCACGAGGCGATCGAGCGGCTGCAGTGGCACGCGAATGTCGATGGTGGCTGGGTCGACCTCGGCCGCGGCTTGCTCTATCGGCGCGGCTCAGGAGAGCGGGAAACGAAAAAGCGTAGACCGCCGGCGCGCATTCCTCACCGTCTCATGCCTCATCTTCTCCGCTGGCAGCAGTTGGACCGGACGCACCCGACCTCGAACGAGCACCCGATCAGGCATGTCATTCACACCAGCACCGGCGAGGGCTTGTCTACGCCGATCCGAACAGGCTGGGAGGGCATCCGGAACGACGCCGCCCTCGGCGCTGACGTCGTCCCCCATGTGCTGCGACACACCTGCGTCACCTGGCAGCTTCAGGCCGGCGTGCTTCCGTGGGAGGTTGCCGGCGCCGTCGGCATGACCGTCGAGCAGATCGAGAACGGGTATGGTCATCACTCGCCGGACTATCAAAAAGCGAGCGCAGAGGCGTTTGGGAAGAGAACAACGCCGCCATGACCGCTGAGGATGAAGTGGCCGCGTTCATCCGCTCCAAGTCGCCCCGCGCGGTATGCGACGACTGCATAACGGCAGGGCTGACACTGAGCGTTCGCCAGCATGCCAATCATAAGACCAGAGCACTCGGGATGCGCCCGAGATACACCCGGCGGCTCGGAACATGCTCGATCTGTAGTTCCACGAAGCTGGTGATTTCATACAAGTGAGACGTACGCAGAACGGCCCATGAAATGCCCATGAAATAGGGTCAAAAGGCGTGAACAAACGTAGACCGCTGGAAATCTCCTTCCTTAAATATCAATGATTTAACCTAAGCCGCGTTCGTTCGGGACGAGGGGGTCGCAGGTTCAAATCCTGCCACTCCGACCAAGCGGACCAAGGGTTTCCCGAGCCCTCAAGAATCTACCCCGACGGATATCCTGACAGAGATGCCGGGAATGCGGCCCTCCGGACAGGAGAGTGGCTCCTGTGAGCTATTGCCCCCAAAATGGCCCCTCGCGGTCGCGAGCCGGAAATCGCCAGCCCTGCGGCGGCTGGACGAAGAATCCTGAACACGGTAGCCATTTAGCTACCGTCAAACACGATCACGGATGTTCGAATGCGGTCGCAGGAAGCGATCCCCAGCATCAACTCAGCCGCCCTGTCACGCCTTCTTGCCGTCTTCGCAGCCCTGCTGTTCTCGGTGGCGTACTTCGCTATCTCGCTGAGGTTCAAAGGCCCAGGCTATCTGGCCGATGAAGTCGGATATCTGCTGAACGCCGCAGCGCTCACGGGCGACCGGATCGACGGGGCCAGCTCCTATCATTTCGGCTATTCGCTCCTGATCGCCCCCGCCTTCCTCGTCTCGGACAATCCCAAGATCATCTGGCCGGTCGTGCAGGCCCTCAATGCGGCGATGTTTGGGGCAAGCCTTGTCGCTCTTTATGCGGTCGGCGAGCGACTGGCCCCCGAAGCCTCGACGATCCGGCGGCTGGGCGCCCTGATCGTGTGCGCCCTCTCTCCCATCCCGCTCGTGATGGCCGGATATGCCTTCGCAACGCCGGCGTTCGTGCTGGTCTATATCCTCTCCGTGCTGGCGCTTCTTGAGGCCGCCGAAAACAAGGGCGCATTGCTGGCTCACGGCGTGCTGGTCGGCTTTCTGTTCTGGGTCCACCCTGTCGGTGCCGGCGTGATCGTTGCCTCGCTGGCCGCTATCGTACTGGTGGCGATCCGCAGCCGGACATGGGTTGTTCCGTTCTGCGCCGCAGCGATCGAAATCACCGCCGTTGCGCTCTACCGTCTCGTTCTGTCCCCGGCTCTCGTGCAATGGATGACGCCGGCCGGATTCCAGCCTCAGCTCCACTATGAGAGCTTCGACCTCGCGAACGTCACCCCCTATGTAGTTTGGGAGGCGGTTATCCGAGGCATTGGCCAGTTGAGCTACGTCGCTATCGGAACGCTCGGCTTCGCCGTGTTGGGCTTCGCCGCCTCGCTCTATGCCGTCTTCAAAGCTCCTCGCCCCGCCAATCGGGCGGCGTGCGCCTACATGACCCTGTCACTCCTAGGTGTGGTAGGCATCGGCGCCCTGATGTTTGCGGCCACCCCCGCGACGACGCGACCTGATCATTGGATGTACGGGCGCTATGCCGACGGCGCGGTGCTGCCGCTGCTCATGCTTGGCCTCCTGACGACCGGCTATCGGAGGTGGGCGCCTCTCTGCATCCTGATCCCGGCAGCGTTCGTTGCTCTGGTTTACATCACTCCCGGCACGTCCGACCTTGCCCTCAGCCGCAGCGGCCTCTGGCCGGGCCTGAACCTCGTCAATCTCGTGTCGTTCTGGCCCGCGACCCTACCGGACGGGACGACATTGGCCGCCGCGATCCTGTTGGGCGGCGTCATTGCGGCACTCGCCGTCATGCTTCCCCGATGGGCAGCCACAGCCGTCATTCTCAGCGCCTTTGGCCTCTGTGCTTACACCCAGTTAGCGTGGCACCACCGTGTGCTGACCATCGTCAGCAAACCGTCTGACCTGCCAGAGGTCGTTCGCCGGTCATGGCCGAGCGGTTCGTGCATCGGCCTGGACCCGGATCTGCCGGAGAACGAAGCGTGGAGGGTGAACCTCTACAAGTTCCACCTGCACGACTATGACATCCGGCGCATGACGCTCGACGATTGGCAAGCCCGCTGCAATGGGCCGTTCATCTCGTCCGACTTCACCGATGTCAGGGCAGGAACAAAGGTAGCAACCAGAGAGACGAACAGCGGACTACTTCTCTTGTCGGTGTTCGACCGCCCCATCACAGCGCCCGCCGACATCGAGGGACTCTACCCGCCCGGCAGCGCCTGCCTGACTTCTGCCAAGTGCTTCGTCCGCGACGTCGACGAGATAGTCCGGCGGCAGCACACACAGGTCGGACGCTTTGATGGAGGCGTAATTCGGACCACCGGAACGCCCGGCTATCTCGTCTTCGGCCCCGGCCTACCATTCGAGGCCGGCCGCTACACGATTTCGCTGGACGCCGACATAGCGGCGGCCGGCAAGAGCTACATCGACGTGATCGACGGAACGACCGAGATCAAGACGATTGCACATTTTGATCTGGACGGCAGCGCGACGACCTTCGAGTTCGATCTATCGGAGCCGGTGAAGTCGTTGCAGGTACGGATTTTCGTCGATGGCGGGGCGACCATGGGCGTCCGCGGGTACACCTTGTCGTCGAACGATTAGCGTCATCTGCCCCGACGCGGCCGGCCCCGGAGACGGGGGCCGCCGGCGCGACTCCTGCACAACGTGACGCAGCGTCTGGACGTGCGCACGCGCCGGCCCCACATAGGGTCGATGATGCGATCATGGCCGCGCGCGTGAGTACCCTGCCGGCAACCGCCTTCCTTCCGCTGCCCGTTCCGCTCACCCTTGGCGGACAGCCGCGCCGCGTCGGCGTCGAGGTCGAGTTCACCCGGCTGTCCGAACGGCGGGCGGCGGAGATCCTCATGCGCGAGGCCGGCGGCACGCTGCGCGAGGAGGACCCGCACGCCTTCCACGTCGTCGGCTCGCGGCTCGGCGATCTGTGCGTGGAGCTCGACATGCGCCACGCCCACCCTCATCGCGACGGCCATCCCATGCCGCGGCTGCGCCCGCATGCCCGCCTCATCGGCGCGGCTCTGCGCCCCTTCGTGCCGCGCGAAATGGTGACCGGGCCGATCCTGCCGGCCGATCTCCGGCAAATCGACGCTCTCGTCCATGCCCTGCGCGAGGAAGGCGCCGGCGGCGACGGCGCCACCGTCCTCGGCTCGCTGGGACTGCATTTCAACATCGTCCCGGCCTCGCTGGAGCCGGCGGCGCTGCTCGCGGTGCTGCGGGCCTTCCTGGTGTCGGAGCCGCGCCTGAGGGCGCAGGGCCAGGCCGGCCTCTCGCGGCTGCACGCGCCGCCGCCCTATCCGCAGGACTATGTGGATAAGGTGCTCGGTCCCGGCTATCGGCCGGATCTGGAGGCGCTGTGCGACGATTATGTCGGCGCCAACCCGACGCGCCAGCGTTCGCTGGACCTGCTGCCGCTGTTCCTTGAGCTGTTTCCCGAGCGCGTCGCGCCGCGCATCAGCGGCAAGGTGAAGCCGCGCGCGGTCCTGCACTACCGGCTGCCGGTGGCACGCGTCGGCCGGCCCGGCTGGAGCCTCGCGGAAGACTGGAATCGCTGGGTCGAGGTGGAAAGGCTCGCGGCCGATCCTTCACGGCTGACGGCGGCGGTCGCCCGCCGCGCTCCTGTCTAGCCGGCCAGCGCGACGCCGGACGGCCGGTCGTCGGTGCGTCCGCGGGCACGGGCGTTCAGCCGCTGCTCGGCGAGCGCGCAGAGCGCATCCGCCGCGCGCTGGCGCGCCACCAGACTGGCGTGCAGCAGCCGGGCGCATTCCGGCCGGCCGAGCTGGCGCAGCCAGGCGGTCGTCGTCATGTAGCGGGCGGCGCTGTAGGTCGCGACCGCCTGCATCGCGGCGGCGATGGCGGC
Source organism: Xanthobacteraceae bacterium (assembly GCA_029239875.1). Taxonomy (GTDB): domain Bacteria; phylum Pseudomonadota; class Alphaproteobacteria; order Rhizobiales; family Xanthobacteraceae; genus Ancylobacter. The sequence continues at coordinate 25,731 of JARBUD010000019.1, forward strand.
GTCGAGCACGTGGGACCCGTCGATCTCGTCGTTCAGTTCCTCGGCGCTGATGAAAATGCCGTCGATCGCCGGGCACTCGATGGAGCGCGGCGCCGCGTCATGGAGGTGGAACACCTCCTCGAGCCGCGCCAGGTGATCCTCGCTCGCCATTTTCGCCCGTTCGAGCTCCCGGCGCAGCAGCGGATCGGAGACCTTGGCGGCCAGCAACGGCAGGGCCTTGGCGATGCGCCGCTCGGTGTAGAGCAGCTCGCCGAGGCTCTGTCGGAGGAGGTCGTCGAGCGACTTGATGTCCTTTGAGAACAGTCCCACCGCGTTTTCCTCCCACGTTCCGCCGAATTTTGCTGATGGACCGGCACTGCCAGTCAGCGCACCAACGCCCGCCGGGAACGGCGGTTCCAGAGAATCAGCAAGATTTGGGCCGCGAATGGCACGCGCCGGTAACAGGCCCCGGAACCACGCTCCCGATGCGGGCATTCAACGCGGAAACAAGGCGACGCGATATCGGGATCAACCCTCACACGGGGCCGAAGGTGCCGTCCTCACGCAGCCGCTCCAGCACCCCCGTCGCCACCGCGAAATAGGCGCCGTGCAGCACCAGACGGCCATTCTCGACCCGCTCCCGGATCCAGGGGAAGGTTTCGAGATTGCGCAGGGAGAGCTTGACGCACTGGTGCTCAAGAATGGTGCGCTGTTCGGCCGGATCGCTGCTCAGATTGAGGGCGATGTCGCGCGCAGGCCGGGCGATGCGGATCCAGTCGGGCAGGAAGTCCTGCGCCTGCGCCGGGGCGCCGTCGATCAGCGCGCCGGCGCCGCCGCACAGCGCGTGGCCGAGCACCATGATCTCCCGCACCTCCAGAACCTTCACGGCGAACTCGATCGCCGCGCTGGTGCCGTGGTGGTCGTGCTCCGGCTCGCCATCGGCAGCGGGAGGCGTGTAGGGCGGCACGAGGTTGGCGACGTTGCGCACCACGAACAATTCGCCGGGGCCGGCGTCGAAGATCATGGTCGGGTCGACGCGGCTGTCCGAGCAGGCGATCACCAGCGTCTGCGGCTTCTGCCCGCGGGCGGCGAGCCGCTCGAACAGCGCCTTGCGCTCGGGCCAAGAGGTGGCACGAAACCGGCGATAGCCGTCGAGCAATTTGTCCATTGATCACCCTTGCGATAGGCAGGCCGCGCAGTAGCTGAATAGCGATGCCGCGCGCGGTGCGCAATTCGGTCGTGCCCGACCGGGACGCACGCGACGGCATGCCCAAAGGGAAGGCAGGCATGGCAGAGGACATCCCCTTCGACCGGCGCTTCGACGCCGTGCCCGGCGTTGTCGAGGAAGTGGCGCCCGGCGTGCGCCGCGTGCTGGCGCCCAATCCCGGCCCGTTCACCTTCACCGGCACCTGCAGCTACATCGTCGGCCGCGGCGAGGTGGCGATCATCGATCCCGGCCCGGACGATGCGTCCCACGTCTCCGCCCTGCTCGCCGCCGTCCACGGCGAGAAGGTGACGCACATCTTCCTCACCCACACCCATCGCGACCACAGCGGCGCACTCGACGCGCTGAAGCAGGCTACCGGCGCCCCGGCCTATGCCGAGGGCCCGCACCGGCCGGCGCGCGAGCTGCATGCCGGCGAGGTCAACACGCTGGACGCCGCCGGCGACCGCTCCTTCCTGCCGGACGTCGCCCTGGCCGACGGCGCGCGGGTGGAGGGCGCGGGCTGGACCATCGACGCCCTCGCCACCCCCGGCCACGCCGCCAACCACATGGCCTACATCCTCGAAGGCCAGGGCCTCATCTTCGTCGGCGACCATGTGATGGGATGGTCGACCACCATCGTGGCGCCGCCGGACGGCTCGATGAGCGACTACATGGATTCGCTGCGCCGGCTGGGCGAGCGGCCGGAGCAGCTCTACCTGCCCGGCCATGGGGGCGCGATCCGGCAGGGGCCGGCCTTCGTCGAGCGCTATGTGCGCCACCGGCTGGCACGCGAGACCGCCATAATGCGGGCGCTGGAGCGCGGGCCGCTGGCGATCCCTGAGATCGTGCGGGCGATCTATATCGGCCTCGACCCGCGCCTCGCCGATGCGGCGGGCCTGTCGACCCTGGCGCATCTGGAGGACCTTGTCGGGCGCGGCGACGTGCTCACCGAAGGGCCGGCGGCGATCGAGGGCGTCTATCGCCTCCCCTGAACGCCTACTGCCGGCGCGGGCGGCCCTGCTGGTCGGCGAGCTCGTCGAAGAGCTGGTCGATGCGGCGGGCGTTCGAGCCGAAGTCGCGGTTGCCGCTGCGTGCAACCGAGCGCATGTCGACGGTGGAGCCGGTCGGCGTGCGCCGCACCCGGATCACCACGTCGTCGCGCAGGCCGAAGGGCAGGCTGCGCGCCACCGCCTCGATCCGCCCGTCGCGATTACCGCGCGGCGGCACGGAATCGACGACGAGCCATTTGTGGCGCGTCACCATGTTCGTCAGCACGCGGAAGATCTCGTCCGGCGGCGCGTCGAAGCTGATCGGCTTGATGCCGGGATAGATGTCGAGCTGGTCGTCGGCGAGCTTGCCGCCGGGATAGGCGAGGCCGGTGGAGGCCCGCGAGCGCACCGTGCCCAGCGTGACGAATTCCGGCGGGTCCTCTGTGTCGGTGGTCACGTCCGGCAGGCTCTTGAGGCCGACGGCGAGCGCGGCCAGCGTCGCGGTCGGGGTGATCAGCAGCAGCGCCAGCGCGGCGGCGCCGATCACCCGGCCGAGCCCCTTCAGCCCCTCGTTCCAGATGACGACGAAGCCGGCGAAGGCGAGCAACAGCGCCAGCACCGCCACCCCGACGCCGGCCAGCACGGTGTAGGCGGCGCTGCGGAAATCCAGCGTCTCCGTGGCGTAGAGCATCGCGCCGATCAAGGTCACGGGAAAGGCGAAGATCGCCGTGCGCAGGCTCCAGACCGCGAGCCGCGACATGCGCTCCTCGATGTAGAGGCGGCGGCGGATCATCGGGCGGCCTCCGCCGGCGCGGCCGCGCCGAGGATGATCTCGGCGAGGTCCTCCACCGTATCGACCACGAGGTCGGCCTCATGGGCGAAGTCGTCCACCGGGCCGGGGCCGCAGCGCACCAGCACCGCGATGGCGCCGGCATTGCGGGCGGTGTGCAGATCGTGGCGGGTGTCGCCCACGAGGGCGATCTCGCCCGCCGGCAACCCGGTGAGGCGGCTGAACGCCTCGATCATGCCGGGGGCCGGCTTGGAGCCGTAACCGGAATCATAGCCGTAGATGGCGCTGAGCAGACCGTCGAGGCCGAGCTGCGTCGCCTGCAGCCGCGCATTGGGCTCGGCGTCGTTGGTGGCGATGCCGAGCGGCAGGCCGAGCGCGTGCAGCCGGCCGAGCGTCTGCGCGGGACTGCCGATGGGCGTGAGGAAACGCCCGCCCTCCTCGCGGAACAGCCGGTCGATGTCGTGGAAGAAGTCCATCGTCGCCGGCACGTCGAGGATCTGCGCCCAGAGCGGCCCATATTGTCGCGAGGAACCGGCGATCAGCGGCGAGCTCTGCAGGAAGCGATCTTCCGCCGGCAGAAAGTGGCTCGCTTCGTAAAGCTGGGTCAGCGCGGCTTCGTCGGCACCGGCCAGACGCCGCATCACGGCACCTGCGGCGGGTCCCCAGGTACGGTCGAAATCGACCAGAGTACCGTCCTTATCGAACAGAATGGCGCGTGGCGCGTTCACTATCGGTCCAAACCCGCGATCCAAAGCCCGGTCACGCCGGCATGAGGAGGCCTGATAGCATGGATTTCCGAAGCCTCCCATTCCCCCGCTTCCCATTCCCCCGCCGCGTCGCGCCGGTCCTGGCGGTCGGGCTGCTGCTCGCCGGCACGTCCTCGCTCGCCGCCGACGATCTCACCCGTTCGATCGACCGCGCCGGCACCGCCATCAACCGTCAGCTCGGCGACTTTTTCGGCGTCACGCCGGAGCGGCCGGCCAAGCGCCGCCCGGCTACGAAGAGCACCGCGACGGCGAAGCCGGTCGACGGCAAGGTGCCGCTGCCGCCCTCGCGCCCCGGCGACGCCGACCAGCAGGCGGCGCTGGCGCCGGCACCCGAAGGAACGAAGGCTCCTATTCCCGAGGCGAAGCCCGACGTCGTCAAATCCGACCTCGGCGCGCCGGACGTCGTGAAACCGGACGTCACCAAACCGGACATGAAAGCCGCCTCCGATCCCGGCGAGGCGAAGCCGGACAAGCCCGCCCCCTCGGGCGAGCCCGCGAAGGCCTCTGTGGACCCCGGTGAGGCCAAGCCGGACGCGCCCGCTCCCGCTCCCGAACGTGCGGCCGCCTCCGACCCCGGCCAGGCCAAGCCCGATGCGCCCGCTCCCTCCGGTGAGCGCGTGGCGGCCGCGCCTCCGCCAGCAGCCCCCGAGCCGCCGGCCGCAGCGAGTGCTCCCCTGCCCCCGCCCGCGCCGGAACGGCTCGCCGCCCTGCCTCCGCCCGCCGCCGGGCCGGCGGCCGAGCCGGCCCAGACCGCCCGGGCGACCCCCGTCCCCACGATCTGCCCGGAACTGTCCAACGAGGATATCGGCGTGTTCACGCCCACGGAGGTGAAGACCACCGAACCCGCCTGCACGCTCGATCGCGGCGTCGTGCTCTCGGCGGTGCGGATGAAGGACGGCCGCCTGGTGCAATTGCAGCCCGCCGCCGAGCTGCGCTGCGCGATGGCGGCCTCGGTCGCCCGCTGGCTGCGCGAGAAGGTCGAGCCGGCGGTCGCCACGCTCGGCTCGCCGCTGGACAAGGTGCTGGTCGCCGGCTCGCTGCAATGCCGGTCGCGCAACCATGTCGCCGGCGCCAAGATCAGCGAGCACGGGCGCGGCAATGCGCTGGACACCCGCGGCTACGAGCTGAAGGACGGGCGCCGCTTCGTCATCGGCCCGCCCACCAAGGGCGCGAACGAACACGCCATGCCGGTCGCCTTCCAGGACCAGCTCAAGGCGAGCGCCTGCGCCGACTTCACCACCATCCTCGGTCCCGGCTCGGACGGCTATCACGAGCAGCACCTGCATGTTGACCGGGCCGAGCGCCGCTCGGGCGCGGTGCTCTGCCAGTGGGCCACCGCCCGCGCCGAGGCCGTGCCGCCCAGGCCGCCGGTGAAGCCCGCCGAGGCGAAAGCGGGTGAGCCCGCCGTCTCCGACGAGCCGCCGGAGGAGGGTGCGACATCGGATTCCGCGGGAAAGAGTCAATAGAGTCCCGTTCAGACCAACGGCGCGCTTCCGGCGCGCCGTTGGTGGCTCTAGGCTGGCGGCCGGTTTTTCTCACCGGCGGAGTTCGGCCATGCTCACCAACCTTCAGGCTCGCGATGTCGAGACCCTGGTCCACCCCTACACCAACCTCGTGGCGGTCCGCGAAACCGGGCCGCTCATCCTCGAGCGCGGCAAGGGCGTGTGGGTGCATGACGTCGACGGCAAGCCCTATCTCGAAGGCATGGCGGGCCTGTGGTGCACCGCTCTCGGCTACGGCAACGAGGAGCTGGTCGAGACGGCGGCGGCGCAGATGCGCAAGCTGCCCTTCACCCACATCTTCGGCGGCAAGAGCCACGACCCGGCGATCGAGCTCGCCGAGAAGCTGAAGGAGATGGCCCCCGTGCCGATCTCGAAGGTGTTCTTCACCTGCTCGGGCTCGGAAGCCAACGACACCCAGATGAAGCTCGTCTGGTACATGAACAACGCGCTCGGCCGGCCGAAGAAGAAGAAGATCATCTCGCGCATGCGCGCCTATCACGGCGTCACCATCGCGGCGGCTTCGCTCACCGGCCTCGCCGGCAACCACAACGATTTCGACCTGCCGATATCCGGCGTGCGGCACACCACCTGCCCGCATTACTACCGCCTCGCCGAAGCCGGCGAGAGCGAGGAGGATTTCGCCACCCGCCTCGCCGCCGAGCTCGAAGCTCTGATCATCGCCGAGGGGCCGGACACGGTCGCCGCCTTCATCGCCGAGCCGGTGATGGGCGCCGGCGGCGTCATCGTGCCGCCGAAGACCTACTACCCGAAGATCCAGGCGGTGCTGGAGAAGTACGACGTCTTCTTCATCGCCGACGAGGTCATCACCGGCTTCGGCCGTCTCGGCACCGCCTTCGGCTCTGAGGCCATGGAGATGAAGCCGCACTCCATCTCCGTCGCCAAGGCGCTGTCCTCAGCCTACCAGCCGATCGGCGGCGTGATGATCCCCGAGGATATGTACCAGGCCATGCTGGAGGAGAGCCGCAAGCTCGGCAGCTTCGGCCACGGCTACACCTACTCGGCCCATCCGGTCGCCGCCGCCGTGGCGGTGAAGACGCTGGAGATTTACGAGCGCGAGAGCATCTTCGAGCGGGTGCGGGCGAAGATCCCGCACTTCAGCGCCCGCCGCGCCGCGCTGGAGGACCACCCGCTGGTCGGCGAGGCCCGCGGCGCCGGGCTGGTGGCCGGCATCGAGCTGGTGGCCGACAAGAAGACCAAGCACCAGTTCGACCCGAAGCTCGGCATGGCCGCCAAGTGCGTGGCCTTCGCCCAGGAGGAAGGGCTGATCGTGCGCAACGTCTTCGGCGACGCCGTCACCATCTGCCCGCCTCTGGTCATCTCCCCGGCCGAGATCGACGAACTGTTCGACCGCCTCACCCGCGCGCTCGACAAGACGCTCGACTGGGCAGTGCGCGAGAACCTGCTGGCGGCGTGAGGCCGGAAGGCAGCCACCCGAACGACGTCATCCCCGGGCTTGGCCCGGGGATCCACGACTGCTCCCGAGCACCGCGTGATCAAAGGCGTGGATGGCCGGGCCAAGCCCGGCCATGACGACCCTCCCAAAGGGACCGCCTATCATCCAGACAAACAAAAAGGGCGCTGCCGATGCAGCGCCCTTCATTCCGGAAACGTCGGGTCGCGTCAGAGCACGACGACGTTGGCGCCCTGCGGCACGCGGGTATAGAGGTCGATCACGTCCTCGTTGAGCATGCGGATGCAGCCCGAGGAGATGGCCTGGCCGATATATTCCGGCTGGTTGGTGCCGTGGATGCGGAACAGCGTGTCCTTGTTGCCCTGGAACAGGTACAGCGCGCGCGCCCCCATCGGGTTGTGCGGGCCGGGGCCGACGAAGTCCGGCACGCCGGCGATGCGCTGCTTGATCTCGGGGGTCGGCGTCCAGGTCGGCCATTCGGTCTTGCGGCCGACCTTGGCGTTGCCCTTGAAGGCGAGGCCTTCCTCGCCGACCGTCACGCCGTAGCGGATGGCCTTGCCGTTGTCCTGGACGAAGTAGAGCCACTTCTTGTCCGTGTCGACGATGATGGTGCCCGGCTTCTCCTTGGTGGAGTAGTCGACGATGGCCCGCTGGTACATGTCCGGCGGCAGCACCTTCTGGTACGGCGCATTGGCCAGAAGCTGCTTGTCGCGCGGCGTCAGCGACGCCGTCGGCGCAGGCTGCCGCTGCGCATTGCTGCACGCGCCCAAAAGAACGGCCAACAGGACAACGCTCGCCCCGCGCAAAATCATTTCTCGATGCTCCGAATCGCCGGCACGCGGACGCGTGTCGATCAGCCCTACACGTCGATTAACCGAACTGGGTCCTGCCTTGAAGAGGCCACATCATCGCCACGCGTCGGTGGCCGCGAAATGTTGCAAAAAGAGCTCAGTTCCGTTGGAAGAGGTCGAAAAAGCCGGCTAATGGCACCGCTGACGCAAAGAGACCTTATCCGAGACCGCGATTCTGCATATTTTTGACGCACTCGATGATCATTTCGAGGGCAGTCGCCCAATGATGGCGACGAGTATCGGAGGAAGTCATGTCCAGTGAAGACCAACCGGCGCCCGAGGCGCAGCCTAGCCAGCGCTGGGAAGCGTCCCAGCAGAACGCGCATTGGCGCGAGATCGGCCTCCCGGCGCTTGCCGCCGCGGCGCCCTACAATCCAGCCAAGCAGACGGTATCCGATGCCCCCGGTACGGGCGCGGCGCGGACCGACGAGGCAAAGATCGTCACGATCCGAGACGTGGAATATTTCGCGGCCTGACGCCGCCGGCCTGATGGCCGCGCCGCGATAGCCGCCTCATCTCCCAGAGCAGTGGAAGAAGAGAGCGCCCAAGGGCGGGCGCGGCCGCAGCTTGCGCGCGGACGGGCGATCGGCCCGGCCGCCACGCGGACCGGCTGGAACTCCGCACGGTTCCGGCGCATCTTCCTGCGCGAAGCAGCGTCGGAGAAGCCATGATCACCGCTCATTGCGTGCGCGGGGGCACGCTTGTGTCCGTTCCCGTCGGCGCGGGCGAGCCCCTGCCCGGCGACGCGGTGTGGATCGACCTCAACCAGCCCGCCGACGGCGAGGACCGCCTGGTCGAGGCGGCGCTGGGCATCTCGGTGCCGACGCGGGCGGAGATGCTGGAGATCGAGCCGTCGAGCCGCCTGAGGGTGGAGAACGGCGCCCGCTACATGACCGGCTCCATCGTCTGCAACAGCGAGGGCGAGCGCCCGACGCTGGCCCAGGTGTCGTTCATCCTCGCCAAGGGCAAGCTCACCACGGTGCGCTACGAGGAGCCGAAGCCCTTCCGCCTCGTCCTCGCCAAGCTCGACCGCGACTGCCCGCAGACGATGAAGGGCGACCGGCTGCTGCTGGAGCTGCTCGACACCATCGTCGACCGCGCCGCCGACATCATCGAGACGCTGTCGGAGGACATAGACGGCCTGTCCCGGCGCATCTTCGAGCGGGAATCCGCGTCCAGCGGCGGCAGCCAGCGCTTTCGCGTGATCCTGAAGCTGCTCGGCCGCCGCGCCGACCTCGCCTCCAAGGTGCGCGAGAGCCTGGTCTCGATGGGCCGCCTCGTCACTTTCCTGTCCACCGAGGGCGAGGCCGAGCGCTTCGACAAGGACCAGCGCGCCTGGCTGAAGAGCATGCAGCGCGACGCGACCTCGCTGAACGACCATGTCAGCTATCTCGGCAACAAAATCATCTTCCTGCTCGACGCCACGCTCGGCATGGTCAGCATCGAGCAGAACAACATCATCAAGATCTTCGCCGTGCTGTCAGTGGTGCTGATGCCGCCGACCCTGATCGCCTCGATCTACGGCATGAACTTCCAGCACATGCCCGAGCTCGGCGAGCGCTTCGGCTATCCCGTAGCCCTCGTCGCCATGCTGGCGGCGGCGGTCGTGCCCTACTGGTTCTTCAAATGGAAGAAGTGGCTCTGAGGATAGGAGCCGTTATCCACTCAGCCGTCATCCCGGACGGCTGCAACTCAAGCCACGTCATGCCCGGCCTTGGGCCGGGCATCCACGACCGGTTGATGAAGGCGTGGATGGCCGGGCCAAGCCCGGCCATGACGTTCATCTGCCTGACGGCTCAGACGTGCTGGCCGCCATTGATGTGGATCTCCGCCCCGTTCAGATAGGACGAGGTGTCCGTGCACAGCACGTAGATGATCTTCGCCACCTCGTCGGGCGTGCCGAGGCGCTGCATCGGGATCTGCTCGACGATCTTCTCGGTGCCCGGGGAGAGGATCGAGGTGTCGATCTCGCCCGGCGCGATGGCGTTCACCCGCACGCCGAGCGGGCCGAAATCGGCCGCCATCTCGCGGGTCAGCCCGGCCAGCGCCGCCTTCGAGGTGGCATAGGCCGCCCCGGCGAAGGGATGCACCCGCGAGCCGGCGATGGAAGTGACGTTCACCACCGCGCCATGGGTGCGCTTGAGCTCTTCCAGCAGGCCGCGCGCCAGCAGGATCGGGGCGAAGAAGTTCACCTGGAACACCCGCCGCCAGTCCTCTTCCGGCGTGTTGAGCGTGCCGAGGCGTGCCCCACCCGGCCCCTTGGGCGAGATACCGGCATTGTTGACGAGCGCGTGCAGCTCGCCGTCCGACAGGCGGTTCTTGATCTCGTCCACCGCCCGCAGCGTGTCGGCCGGGTCGGAGAGGTCGACCTGGATGTGGTCCTCCGGCCCCATCTCCCACGGACAGTTCTCCGGGAAGGCATGGCGCGAGCAGGTGATCACCCGCCATCCCGCGGCCGAGAAGCGCTTGACGGTGGCGTGCCCGATCCCGCGCGAGGCGCCGGTGAGCAGCATGGTGCGGCGAGGCTGGTTGGAACCCTTGGTCATGGGGGCTGTCTTAGCTCAGGGGTGAGGCCGTGTCAGGGACAAAGCGGGGTCAGGGGTAAAGTCTTGTCTTGTTCCAGACAGTCGCCTCGGCGCTGTCCCTGCGGAAGACGATGCGGTCGTGCAGGCGGAACGGACGGTCGTGCCAGAACTCGATCTGCACCGGGCGGATGCGGTAGCCGGTCCAGTGCGGCGGGCGCGGCACGCTGCCCAGCGCATATTGCGCGGTGACTTTCGCCACCGCCGCCTCCAGCGCGAAGCGCCCCTCCAGCGGGCGCGACTGCACGCTCGCCCAGGCGCCGATCTGCGACAGGCGCGGGCGGGTGACGAAATAAGCGTCGGCCTCCTCGTCGCTCACCATCTCCACCGGGCCGCGCACGCGTATCTGCCGGTTCATCGACTTCCAGTGAAACACCACCGCCGCCTTCGGCACGGCGGCGAGCTCGCGCCCCTTGGCGCTGCCGGTGTTGGTGAAGAACACGAAGCCGCGCTCGTCGCGCTGGTTCAGCAGCACCATGCGCACGTCCGGCAGCCCGTCGGCGTCGACGGTCGCCAGCGCCATGGCGTTGGGATCCCGCGGCTCCTTCTCCTTCGCCTCGGCGAACCACTCCTCGAACAGCCGGAAAGGCTCCGTGGCGGCGGTGAAATCACCGGATGTTAACTCTTGGGACGCTTCCATAAGGTCATCTTCGGGCGGACGGACGACAGGGACCCATGGACACGTTCCACAGGCGGCGGGCGACGGCGGCGCAGGTCGCGTCGCGCGGCGGCTCCTCATATAAGCGCGACAGGTTCTTCCGCACAGCTGCCGCATGGACGACTTTGGTCGGCGCGCTGGCAGTGGCCGGCTGTTCGAGCGCGCCGCCGCTCGACACGCTCGCCACCGGCTCGATCTCGCCCCGCCGGGCCGCCGCCTATCAGCGCGAGCCGGTGCCGCAGGGCGTCGCCCCGGAAGACTGGGCCGCCGCGCGGCTGGCGCTCGCCGAGGCGCTGCGCGAGGATTCCAAGGCGCCGAGCGTGCCGTGGGAGAACTATGCCAGCGCCACGCGCGGCACGGTCACCCCGCTCGCCTCCTCCGGCTCGGGCCGCGGCGCCTGCCGCGATTTCCTGATGAGCTTCGTGCGCACGAACGGCGAGGAATGGCTGCAGGGCGAGGCCTGCCGCAACGAGCGCGGCTGGTGGAAGGTCGACGAGGCGCGGCTGCTGGCCAGAAGCTGACAGCTCCGTGCGGATCGCGCTGCCGGCGACCGTTGCACCGCGGCAACACCATGCCTACATGCACCGTTGAGCCGGAACCGCCGGACGAGATCAGCATCCATGCGCGATCCCTATGACATCCTCGGCGTCGCCCGCAACGCCGACCAGAACGAGATAAAGCGCGCTTTCCGCAAGCACGCCAAGAAGCTGCACCCGGACGCCAACAAGGACGATCCGAAGGCGCAGGAGCGTTTTGCCGAGCTGAACAGCGCGCACGAGATTCTTTCCGACCCCGAGAAGCGCGGCCAGTACGACCGCGGCGAGATCGACGCCGAGGGCAAGCCGCGCGGCTTCGAAGGATTCCCCGGCGGCGGGTTCAACCGCGGCGGCTTCCAGCGTGGACCGCAGGGCGAGACCATCTTCGAGAGCTTCTCCTTCGGCCCGGAGGGCGCACGCCGCTCCGGCCACGGGCCGCACGACGCCGGCGGCTTCGACGACGTGATCGCCGACATCCTTGGCGGGCTCGGCGGCGGGGGCCGCGGCCGAGCCCGTGCCGGCGGCCGCCAGGAGATGCCGCGCGGCGGCGATGTCGACGTCCGGGTGCCGGTGCCGCTGGAGCGCGTGGTCGAGGGCGGCCCGGTCAAGGTGCATCTGCCGAACGGGCGCACGGTCGAGGTGAAGATCCCGCCCAAGGTCGCGGAAGGTCACCGCATGCGGCTGAAGGGCCAGGGCGAGCCCAGCCCCTTCGGCGGCGCGCCGGGCGACGCCTATGTTGTCGTCGCCTATGCGCCGCACCGCCACTTCAAGGTCGAGGGCGCGGATTTGCGCACCGACGTGTCGCTGCCGCTGGCCGACGCCGTGCTCGGCGGCAAGCTGCGCGTGCCGACGCTCTCCGGCGAGGTCGAGCTCTCCGTGCCGGCCTGGACCCAGTCCGGCCGCACCTTCCGCCTGCGCGGCAAGGGACTGCCCAAGACCGACGACACGTCGGGCGACCTCTTCGCCACGGTGCGAATCACGCTGCCCGAGACGCCCGATGCGGAACTGGAAGAGCTGATGCGCCGCCGGCGCGACGGCGCGGCCTGAGCCGCGCCTTTCCGGCACGCCCTGCGCCGCCTCCACCGCTCGCTTGAGCGGGTCCTGCCGCTGTGCGATAGGAACGCTCGCCATCGCGAGATGGCCAGCGATACGGAGCAGGACGTGACCAGCATGGCATCGGGCGGATTGATGAGCGGAAAGCGCGGCCTGGTGATGGGAGTGGCGAACAACCGCTCCATCGCCTGGGGCATCGCCAAGGCTGCCCATGCGCAAGGCGCGAAGCTCGCCTTCACCTATCAGGGCGAGCCGCTGAAGAAGCGGGTGGAGCCGCTGGCCGCCGAGCTCGACGCCACCCTCGTGGGCCATTGCGACGTCACCGACCCCGCCACCATCGACGCCGTCTTCGCCGAGACCGAGCGCCAGTTCGGCGGGCTCGACTTCCTCGTCCACGCCATCGCCTTCTCCGACAAGAACGAGCTCGACGGGCGCTATGTCGACACCACGGCGGAGAACTTCAGCAAGACCATGCTGATCTCCTGCTACAGCTTCACCGCGGTCGCCCAGCGCGCCGAGAAGCTGATGACGGATGGCGGGTCGATGCTGACCCTGACCTATTACGGCGCCGAGAAGTGGATGCCGCACTACAACGTCATGGGCGTCGCCAAGGCAGCGCTGGAGGCGAGCGTGCGCTACCTCGCGGCCGATCTCGGCCCGAAGAACATCCGCGTCAACGCCATCTCCGCCGGCCCGATCAAGACGCTGGCCGCCTCGGGCATCGGCGATTTCCGTTACATCCTCAAGTGGAACGAGCTGAACGCGCCGCTGCGCCGCACCGTCACGGTGGAGGAAGTGGGCGACACCGGCATGTACCTGCTCTCCGATCTCGGACGCGCCGTCACCGGCGAGATCCACCATGTCGATGCCGGCTACCACATCGTCGGCATGAAGAACCCCGAAGCGCCCGACCTCACCCTCGAGCGCGACTGACGTCATCCGCGGAGCAGGAGCATCGCCGCATGAGCAAGGCCCGCCTTCCCCAGCTCTTCCGTACCCTCCTGCCCGCCGCGCTGGTTGCCGCCGGCCTGGCCGCCGCCGCGCCCGCGAGCGCGCAGAACGGCCCGATCATCGTCGGCCCGCCGCCGGGCTCGGGCCTCGGCGGCTCCGGCCTGCCCTATATCCCGCCGCCGGGCGCGCAGGACCGCGGTGTGCCGCCGGACTTCCAGACCTACCCGCTGCTCAACCGCATCTTCGGCACCGGCGGCGCCATCTTCCCCGGCTATGTGAGCCCCAGCGACGGGCGCAACGACGATGACCGGCTCGCCTATCTCACCGGTGGCGGCGCCGGGCGCCTGATCTTCGCCGCCGGCACGGCGGACAGTCTGTGCCAGATGACGCAGGCGCCGCAGATCCAGGTGCTCAGCGCTCCGCCCGGCGTGAAGATCAAGCTCGACGTCGGCTCCTTCACCGCCACCGGCACCGACGCCGGCTCGAAGCGCTGCGTCGGCGGCTTGGCCGGCGGCATGCGCGTCTTCGCCTCCGGGCGGGCGCCGGCGGGATCGACGGTGACGCTACGCGTCAACTATCCCCTGAACGGCCCCAGCTACACGCACGTCGTGGCCCTTCCGTCGAAATGATGAAGCGACGCATCTTCCTCGTCCGCCACGGCGAGACCGACTGGAACCTCGCCGGCCGCCTCCAGGGCTATCACGACATCCCGCTCAACGATCTCGGCCGCGAGCAGGCGGCCGAGACCGCGCGGGTGGTCGAGCGCTTGAGCGGCGGCACCAACGGCCTCGACTATGTGGCGAGCCCGCTCAGCCGGGCGTCGCAGACCATGGCGATCCTGCGCGCCGAGCTCGGCCTGCCGCCGGACGGCTTCCGCCGCGACCCGCGCCTGCGCGAGATCGGCTTCGGCCGCTGGGAGGGCGCGACCTGGCCGGAGCTGCGCCGGCGCGATCCGGTCAGCCTCGCCGCACGCGACGCAGACCCGTGGAACTTCACGCCGCCGGGCGGGGAGAGCTATGCCGAGCTTTCCGCCCGCGTGCTCGCCGCCATCGGCGAACTGGCCGGCGACGCCGTGGTGGTCACGCATGGTGGGGTGGTGCGGGCCATACTGCACGCACTCACCGGCATGCCGGCGACCCAGGCGGTCGAGCTGCCGGTGCGCCAGGGCGCGGTCTACCTGATCGAGGACGGCGCGTTCGAGCTGGCCGTAGCCTGAGAAATCGAAGGAGAGCGAGGCGATGGGGGCGCAACTGATCCGGGCCGAGGAGGCCTCCCATCCGCGCCCGATCTGGTGCGTCACCCCGCAGAACTGGCGCGAGGTGGCCGGCGGCCTGCCCGACCCCGCCCTCTCCTTCGCCGAGGCGAGCGGCTTCAAGGCCGAGCCCGGCGCGCTGCTCGTCCTGCCCGCCGCGGACGGCTCCATCGCCGGCGTGATCTTCGGCTGCGAGGAAGCCCCGCGCGACCCGCTCTCCTTCGGCAAGCTCGCCACCGCGCTGCCCGCCGGCGACTACCGCATCGCCCATCCCCCGGCCGACCCGCGCCTCGCCGCGCTGGGCTTCCTGTTAGGGGGCTACCGCTTCACCCGCTACGGCAAGCGCAACGGCGCGGATATCCGCCTGGTCGTGCCGGAGGGCGTCGACGCCGCCTATGTGCTGCGCACCGCCGAAGCGGTGGCGCTGACCCGCGACCTCGTCAACACGCCGGCCAACGACCTCGGCCCGGCCGAGATCGAGGCGGCGGTGCGCGCCCTCGCTTCCCGCTTCGGCGCCGAGGTGCGCGTCACCACCGGCGAGGACCTGCTGGCGGACAACTTCCCGCTGATCCACGCGGTCGGCCGCGCCTCGCCGCGCGCGCCGCGCCTCATCGACCTCTCCTGGGGCGATCCGAACGCGCGCAAGGTGACGCTGGTCGGCAAGGGCGTCGCCTTCGACACCGGCGGGCTCGACATCAAGCCGTCGAGCGGCATGCTCTTGATGAAGAAGGACATGGGCGGGGCGGCCAACGCCATCGGCCTCGCGCAGATGATCATGGGCCGCGACCTGAACGTGCGGCTGCGCCTCATCATCCCCGCGGTCGAGAACGCCATCGACGGCTCGGCCTTCCGCCCCGGCGACGTCTTCCCTTCGCGCAAGGGGCTCACCGTCGAGATCGGCAACACCGATGCCGAGGGCCGGCTGATCCTCGCCGACGCGCTCAGCCTCGCCGACGAGGAGGCGCCGGAGCTGCTGATCGACTTCGCCACGCTCACCGGCGCCGCCCGCGTCGCGCTCGGCCCGCAGCTGCCGCCCGCCTACACGGACGACGAGGCGCTCGCTGCCGACCTCGCCCGCTTCGGGGCCGCCGAGGCAGACCCGTCCTGGCGGCTGCCCCTATGGCAGCCCTACGCCTCGATGCTCGACAGCAAGATCGCCGACCTCAACAACGCGCCGGGCAGCGGCTTCGCCGGCTCCATCACCGCGGCGCTGTTCCTGCAGCGCTTCGTCGAGCGCGCCGGCGCCTGGCTGCATCTCGACATCTTCGCCTGGAACCCCTCCCCCCGCCCCGGCCGGCCGGAGGGCGGCGAAGCCCAGACCATCCGCGCCCTCGATGCCCTCATCGCCGAGCGGTTCGGCGTCTGAGGCAGGACGCCTCCTTGCCGCACCACCTCATCCTGAGGTGCGGGCGCAGCGAGCCTCGAAGGATGGTCGCTGAAGCGCACCCGGATGGGCATCCTTCGAGGCCCGGCCCATGGCCGGGCACCTCAGGATGAGGGTCATCAGGCGAGAACGGGACGCGGCAGCAGCCTTTCCCCGTTAAGCATTTCTTGTCGCCGACGCCGCCATGATCCGATAAACAATCCGCAGCCGTAACGATTACGGCAGACGCTGAGCGTCGGAGACGGGCAATGGCGGTCGAGTTGCGGCCCTCGCAGGCCTTGCGCCTCCTGCACGAGCTCTCGCTCGCGCAGGTCCGCGACGACGCGCCGGACCTCAGCCCGCGCCAGCTCGCCATCCTGCTCGGGGTCTATCTGGAGGCGCCGCCGCACACGGTGCGCGGCCTCGCCGCGCGGCTCGGCGTCACCAAGCCGGTCATCACCCGCGCGCTCGACACGATGGGCGAGCTCGGGCTGGTCTCGCGCCGGCGCGACGACGCGGATCGACGCAACGTGATCATCCAGCGTACGGTGGAAGGCGCGCTCTATGTGGAGCGGCTCGGCGACCTCGTGGTAACCGTCGCCCGCTCCCTGCCGAGATAGTGTCCATGAACGCCCACTCGCCCGCCAGCCTCGATCCCCGCCTCACCCCGGCCCGGCCGGACCTCGCCGCCGCACATCTGCAGGGCATCGTCGCGGCCGACCGCTATGTCGAGGGCACGACCTACGCCGTCGTCCGCCCGGCGGTGCCGGTGCGCAAGGAGCCCGACCCGACCTCACCGCTGACGACGGAAGCCCTCTTCGGCGAGACCGTCACCGTCTACGAGATCGACATAGAGGGCTGGGCCTGGGGCCAGCTCGACGCCGACGGCTATGTCGGCTGGCTGCCCGCCGAGGCGATTGACCTGCCGGGCGCAGCGGCGACGCACAAGGTGCGGGCGCTGCGCACGCCGGTCTTCCCCGGCCCGTCCATCAAGCTGCCGCCGATGGAGCTGCTCTCCTGCGGCAGCCGGATGGCAATCGCCGGCACGCGCGAGCGTTTCGCCATCACCGAGGCCGGCGGCTTCGTCTTCGCCGATCACCTCGCGCCGCTCGATTCCAACGAGGATGATTTCGTGGCCGTGGCCGCGCGCTTCCTCGGCGCCGCCTATCTCTGGGGCGGGCGCTCCAGCCTCGGGCTGGACTGCTCCGGCCTCGTTCAGGTGTCCCTCGCCGCCTGCGGCATCGCCTCGCCACGCGACACCGACATGCAGGAAGCCGCGCTGGGCAACCCGGTCGCCTTCTCCGGCGACATCGCCGAACTCCAGCGCGGCGATCTCGTCTACTGGCCCGGCCATGTCGGCATAGTCGAAAACGCCGACACGCTGCTGCACGCCACCGCTCACTTCATGTCGGTGGTGCGCGAGCCGCTCAAGGATGCGCTGGCCCGCATCGAGGCGCTCGGCACGCCGGTGCGCAGCGTCAAAAGGCTTTGAGGCATCGCATTTTCTGATCGCTCGGATGAAAGCATCCGAGCGGAAAAGGCTCTAGCCGTTCGGCCAGGCGAAGGCGTCGACCCGGCCGCGGTTCAGCGCGAACCATTGCAGCGCGAGCATCACGAAGCCATTGGCGAAGGCGCCGGGGAACGGCGCGTGCAGGCTCGCCATGGCCTCGTCCACCGGCACCAGGAAGGGCCGCGTGTGCTCGGTCTCGCCCGGCTCGCCGGCCTCGGCCGGCACCTCGCGCGAATCCACCAGCCCGATATAGAGCGTGGCGAACTCGTCGGTGACGCCCGGCGTAGGCAGGAACTGCGTCGCCGGTAGCAGCGCGCGGGGGATGACGCCGATCTCTTCCCTGCATTCGCGCCGGGCGGCATCCTCCGGCTTCTCGCCGGGATCGATGAGGCCGGCGGCGATCTCGACCAGCTCGCCCACCCCGGTGGCGAGCTGCGCGCCCAAGCGGAACTGGCGGATCATCACGAAGCAGGCGGCTGCCGGGTCATAGGCCAGCACCGCCACCACCGGCCCGACGCGCAGGATGTCGCGCTGCTGGCGCAGCGGCGCGCCGCCGGCGCCGTCCAGCGTCGCGATCACCCGGTGATAGGCGCGGAAGCCGCTGCCGACCGAGACCGGCTCGGTCAGGGCGACGTCGATGGGGCGGTCGGCGAGCTCACCGATGCCGGCGCGTTCGGTCATGCGGGAAATCCTAGGCGTCCGCCACGGTGCCGGCGGTCTCGATGTTGAAGGCGGCGGCGAACAAGGCGCGCGTATAGTCGGTCTTCGGGTTGGCGAAGAGGTCGGCGGCGGGGCCTTCCTCCACCACCACGCCGCCCTTCATCACCATCACCCGCGAGGCGAGCGCGGCGACGACGCGCAAATCGTGGCTGATGAAGAGATAGGTCAGCCCGTGCTTGTGCTGCAGGGCGCGCAGCAGGTCGACGATCTGCGCCTGCACGATCATGTCCAGCGCGCTGGTCGGTTCGTCCAGCACCACGAAGGAGGGTTCCAGCACGATGGCGCGGGCGATGGCGACGCGCTGGCGCTGGCCGCCGGAGAATTCGTGCGGGTAGCGGTGCCGGCTCTCCGGCTCCAGCCCGACATCCCTCAAGGCATCGATCACCCGCTGCTCGCGCTCGTCCGCGGTCAATTTGGGCTGATGCACCCTCAGCCCCTCGCCGACGATGTCGGCGATCGACATGCGTGGGCTAAGCGAGCCGAACGGGTCCTGGAACACCACCTGCATCGCATGCCGGTGGGAGCGCATCTGCTTGAAGCCGAGCGTGTCGATGCTCTCGCCCATGAAGACGATCGGGCCGTCGCTGGAGATGAGCCGCAGCAGCGCGAGGCCGAGCGTGGTCTTGCCCGAGCCGGATTCCCCGACGACGCCCAGCGTCTCGCCGCGCCGGATCTCCACCGAGATGCCGTCCACCGCCTTGATGTGGCCGACGGTCTTGCGCATCAGGCCGGCCTTGATCGGGAACCAGACCTTCAGGTCCTTCGCTTCCAGCACGACGGGCGCTTCCGGATGCGGGGGCGAGGGATTGCCGCGCGGCTGGGCGGCGATGAGGGCGCGCGTATAGGGATGCTGCGGGTCGGCGAAGATGTCCGCCACCGGCCCCTCCTCGACGATCCGGCCCTTGTTCATCACGCAGACATGGTCGGCGATCTTGCGCACGATGCCGAGGTCATGGGTGATGAACAGCATCGCCATGCCGAGCCGGCGCTGCAGTTCCTTGAGCAGGGTGAGGATCTGCGCCTGCACGGTGACGTCGAGCGCGGTGGTCGGCTCGTCGGCGATGAGGAGCTGCGGCTCGTTGGCGAGCGCCATGGCGATCATCACGCGCTGGCGCTGGCCGCCGGAGAGCTGGTGCGGGTAGGAGCCGAGCCGCGTCTCCGGCTCGGGGATGCCGACCTCGGTGAGCAGCTCGATCACCCGCGCCCGCGCCGCCGCTCCCCGCATGCCCCGGTGCAGGAACAGGATCTCGGCGATCTGCTGCTCCACCGTGTGCAGCGGGTTGAGCGAGGTCATCGGCTCCTGGAACACCATGGTGATGTCGTTGCCGCGCACGCCGCGTATCTCGCGCTCGGACATGGCGAGCAGGTCCGCGCCCTTGAACAGCACCCGGCCGGAAGGATGGCTGGCGGCGGGATATTGCAGCAGCTTGAGGATGGAGAGCGCGGTGACCGACTTGCCCGAGCCGGACTCGCCCACCAGCGCCACCGTCTCCCCGCGCTTCAGGTCGAAGGAGACATGGTCCACCGCGAGCGTCGTCCGCGCTCCCTGCGTGAAGGCGACCGACAGGTCGTGGACGGAGAGAAGGGGCTGCGTCTCGCTCATTGGAAGGTCTTCCTCGGGTCGAAGGCGTCGCGCACGGCTTCGCCGATGAAGATGAGCAGGCTCAGCATGATCGCCACGGTGAAGAAGCCGGTCAGGCCGAGCCAGGGTGCCTGGACGTTGGACTTGCCCTGCGCCAGCAATTCGCCGAGCGAGGGCGAGCCGGGCGGCAGGCCGAAGCCGAGGAAGTCCAGTGCGGTGAGCGTCATCACCGAGGAGGAGACGATGAAGGGCAGCATGGTCAATGTGGCCACCATCGCGTTGGGCAGCATGTGCCGCCACATGATGGTGAGGTTGGATACGCCCAGCGCCCGCGCGGCTTGCACATATTCGAAGTTGCGGGCGCGCAGGAACTCGGCGCGCACCAGCCCGACCAGCGACACCCAGGAGAATAGCAGGAGGATGCCGAGCAGCACCCAGAAGCCCGGCGCCAGGATCGAGGAGATGATCAGGAGCAGGTACAGCGCGGGGATCGAGGTCCAGATCTCGATGAAGCGCTGGAAGATCAGGTCGGTCCAGCCGCCGAAATAGCCCTGCACGGCGCCGGCCGCCACGCCGATGATCGAGGAGATGATGGTGAGGATCAGGCCGAACAGCACCGACAGGCGGAAGCCGTAGATCAGCCGCGCCAGCACGTCGCGGCCCTGGTCGTCGGTGCCGAGCCAGTTCCATTCCAGCGCGTCGCAGCCGCCGGTGCGGCCGAGCTTCGCGACCACCGGCGCGCACTGCGCCTCGGTCAGCATCCAGGTCGGCGGCGAGGGCGCGGGCGTTGGCAGGTCGAGATTGTGCGTCGCATAGGAATAGCGGATCGGCGGCCAGACCATCCAGCCGCCCTTCTCGGCGATCAGCTTCTGGAGATACGGATCGCGATAGTCGGCCTCGGTCTCGAAGTCGCCGCCGAAGGTGGTCTCGGGGTAGGCGACGAGGCCGGGGAAGTAATAGGCGTTGTCGTATTCGACCAAGAACGGCTTGTCGTTGGCGATGAACTCGGCCCCCAAGCTCAGCACGAACAGGATCGAGAAGATCCAGAAGCTCCACCAGCCGCGGCGGTTGCGGCGGAAATTGGCGAGGCGGCGCTGGTTCAGCGGCGAGAAGCGCGAGCGGCGCGGCGTCTCCGCCGGGATGTCGGCGGCGCCCGTCGGCGCAGTCGGCGGCAGCGTGGTGTTCGCGGCGTCCATCTCAGACGTCCCGCGTCTCGAAGTCGATGCGCGGATCGACCCAGGTATAGGTGAGGTCGGAGAGCAGGTTTATGAGCAGCCCGACCAGCGAGAAGATGTAGAGATTGGCGAACACGACGGGATAGTCGCGGTTCAGCACGCTCTCGAAGCCGAGCAGGCCGAGCCCGTCGAGCGAGAAGATGGTCTCGATCAGCAGCGAGCCGGAGAAGAAGGCGGCGACGAAGGCGCCGGGGAAGCCGGCGATGATGATCAGCATGGCGTTGCGGAAGACGTGGCGGTAGAGCACCGCCCGCTCCGACAGCCCCTTCATCCGCGCGGTGATGACGTATTGCTTGCGGATCTCGTCGAGGAACGAGTTCTTGGTCAGCAGCGCCATGGTGGCGAAGGCGCCCAGCACCATGGAGATGATGGGCAGCGCGAGGTGCCAGAAATAGTCGAGGATCTTCGCCCCCAGCGAGAGCTGGTCCCAATTGTCCGAGGTGAGCCCGCGCAAGGGGAACCAGGAGAAGAAGGAGCCGCCGGCGAACAGGATGATCAAGAGGATGGCGAAGAGGAAGCTCGGTATGGCGTAGCCGACGATGATCACCGCCGAGGTCCACACGTCGAAGCGCGAACCGTCGCGCACGGCCTTGGCGATGCCGAGCGGGATCGAGATCGCGTAGGTGATCAGCGTCATCCACAGGCCGAGCGAGATCGACACCGGCATCTTCTCGGCGATGAGGTCGATGACCGAGATGTCGCGGAAATAGGAGCGCCCGAAGTCGAAGCGGGCATAGTCCCACAGCATCTTGCCGAAGCGCTCATAGGCCGGCCGGTCGAAGCCGAACTGCTTCTCCAGCTGCTTGATGAAGGCCGGGTCGAGCCCCTGCGCGCCGCGATATTTCGAGGAGACCGGATCGCCCGCCGGGGCGTTCTGCTGCATGCCGCCGAAATCGCCGCCGCCGCCGGTGATGCGCGAGGTGGCGGAGGCCCCCTGCCCGGTCAGTTCGGCGATCACCTTCTCCACCGGCCCGCCGGGGGCGAACTGCACCACGGCGAAGGAGATCAGCATGATGCCGATGACGGTCGGCACCATCAGCGCGAGGCGTCGGACGATATAGGCGAGCATGCGTTTCGGGCTTCCTTCGCCGGTTCTCGGCAACCGGCGTTCAAGGTGGAGGGCGGGCGGAGCCGCGTCAACTTAACGTCCGTTCATGCGAGGTTGTTCGCACTGAGTCGTCATCCCGGCCGAAGCGTAGCGGAGAGCCGGGATCGCTCTCCATTCTGGGCGCGATCCCGGATCGGCCTGCGGCCGTCCGGGATGACGACATTTACGGTTCACCCCGCCGACCGCCCCCGCGCCGACCAGATCGTCGGAATGGCGCGGTCATAGTCCGGGCGCGGCACGCTCGGCCAGGCGAACTCGTCCCAATAGGCGATGCGGTATTCGCCGGAATACCATTGCGGCACCCAGTAGCGCCCCGCCCGCAGCCGGCGGTCCAGCACCCGGCAGGCGGTGCGCAGTTCGTCGCGTGTCGGCGCGGCGATCACCTTCTCGATCAGCAGGTCGACCAGCGGGTCGGCGATGCCGGAGAGGTTGTTCGAGCCCGCGATCTTCGCCGCCCGCGAGCCGAAATAGGTACGCAGCGAGTCCCCCGGCACGGTGGACATCGAATAGCGCCGCACCGTGGCGTCGAAATCGAAGTCGTTCAGCCGGCGCTGGTATTGCGGCGGATCGACGAGGCGGAAATTGGCCTCGATGCCCAAAAGCTTGAGGTTCTTGATGAAGGGCGCGGTATGGCGCTCCAGCCCGTTCTCGTCGTCGAGGAACTCGATGGTGAAGGCCTTGCCCTCGGCATTGGTCAGCCGGCCGTCCTTGATCACCCAGCCGGCCTCGTGCAGCAGCTGCGTGCCCTTGCGCAGCAGCGCCCGGTCCTGCCCGGAGCCGTCGGAGACCGGCGGCGTCCAGGGCGGCGCCTTCAGCACCGCGACCTCCTCCGGCGTGATCCTGTCGCCCAGCGACGCGATCAGCGCCAGCTCGTCGGGGCCGGCCGGCCCTTCCGCCTTCAGGTCCGAGTTCTCGAAGAACGAGGTCGTACGCTTATAGGCGTCGAACATCAGGTTCTTGTTGGTCCACTCGAAATCGAAGGCATAGGACAGCGCCTCGCGCACCCGCGGATCGGAGAATTGCGCCCGGCGCAGGTTGAGGAACCAGCCCTGCGCGCCCGAGGGCGTGTGGTCGGGCAGGATCTCCTGCTTCACCCGCCCGTCCTTCAGCGCCGGGAAATTGTAGCCGGTGGCCCAGGTGCGGGCGGTGAACTCCTGCCGGAACAGATAGGCGCGCGCCTTGAACGCCTCGAAGCCGACCTCGCGGTCGCGGAAATATTCGTAGCGCTGCACGTCGAAATTCGCCGTGCCGACATTCACCGGCAAATCCTTGCCCCAGTAGTCGGCGACGCGCTCATATTCGATGAAGCGGCCGGGCTCGAAGCGCCCGACCTTGTAGGGGCCGGAGCCGAGCGGCGGCTCCAGCGTGCTCTCGTCGAAGGGCTTCTTGCTGTAATAGGCGCGCGAGAAGATCGGCAGCGAGGCGGCGACGAGCGGCACGTCGCGCGCCCGCTCCGGCTTGAAGCGCACCACGGCGAACGCGTCGCCATCGGCCTCGGCCGCCTCCATGTCGCGCAGGCTCTGGCCGATGATCGGGTGGCCCTTCTCCTTCAATATGTTGAGCGAGAAGGCGACGTCCTCGGCGGTGAGCTTGGAGCCGTCATGGAAGCGCGCCTCCGGGCGCAGGCGGAAGCGGTAGACCGTGCCGTCCGGCGAGACGGTGACGCTCTTGGCCACGAGGCCGTAGACCGCGTCCGGCTCGTCCAGCGCGCGCACCATCAGCGTGTCGAAGATCAGGTTGATGCCCTGCGCGCCGTCGCCCTTGAGGATGTAGCCGTTGAGCGAGTTGAAGGTCTGGAAGGACTGGTTGAAGGCGGCGGTCGGCCCGACCTGCGAGAAGGTGCCGCCCTTGGCGGCATTGGGGTCGACATAGGCGAAGTGCGTGAAGTCGGCCGGGTATTTGAGGTCGCCGAAGGCCGAGAGCCCGTGCCGCTCGCCATTGGCGCCGGCGGCAGGAGGTGTGGGGGCCTCCTGCGCAAAGGCGCCGCGCGGCAGGATGAGCGCCGCGCCGGCGGCAGTGGTGAGGGTGAGCAGCGCGCGGCGGGAGACGCCGCCCCGCATCGACCGGCTGCGTCCTTCGAGACGGCCGCCTTCGGCGACCTCCTCAGGATGAGGAAGGATCCCCGGCGGCAGTCGGGTCATATCCGACCTCCCTCATGCTGAGGTGCCCGGGCAAAGCCCGGGCCTCGAAGCACGCAGGCGATCATCCCCATCGGCTGCCTCACTGCGTGCCCCCGGTCTGCGCGGCCTTCTGGGCATCCCACCACCAGATGTCGGGGAAGCCGAAGGAATATTCCGGCAGCTTTTCCGGGCGGCCGAAGCGGTTCCAGCGCGCGGTGCGGGTGAAGCCGTAGTTCCAGGTCGGCACGACATAGTCGTGTGCCAGCAGCACGCGGTCGAGCGCGTGGGTGGCGGCGACCAGCTCGGGCCGGTCCTTGGCGTAGATCACCTTCTCGATCAGCGCGTCGATGCCCGGGTCCTTGATGCCGGCATAATTGCCCGAGCCCTCGCGGTCGGCGGCGGCCGAGCCCCAGAAGTCGCGCTGCTCGTTGCCCGGCGAGAGCGACTGGCCCCAGCCGGTGACGATCATGTCGAAGTCGCGGGCGCGGATGCGGTTGATGTATTGCGAGACGTCGACCTGCCGGATGTTCACGGTGATGCCGAGTCGCTCCAGTGTCGGCTTGTAGAACAGCGCGACGCGCTCGAAGGCCGGGCTCGCCAGCAGGATCTCGATGGTGAAGGGCTGGCCCTGCGGGTCCACCAGCTTGCCGCCCTTGATCTCGTAGCCGGCCTCGCGCAGCAGCTTGGCCGCCTCGCGCAGATTGGCGCGGCGCACGTCCTCGCCGCCTTCCGGCGGGTTGGCGTAGGGCGTGGTGAACACGCTCGCCGGCACCTTGTCCTTGACGCTGTCGAGGATTTCCAACTCCAGCCCGGTCGGCAGGCCGGAGGAGGCGAGCTCGGTGTTCTGGAAATAGCTCGACGTGCGCTTGTACTGGCCGAAGAACAGCGTGCGGTTCATGCCGTCGAAGTCGAGCGCGTAGTTCAGCGCCCGGCGCACCCGCTGGTCCTGGAACTTCGTGCGGCGCAGGTTCGGGATGAAGGCCTGCATGGAGCCGGAGGCGCGGTCGGGGAACTCCTCGAGGATCACCTTACCCTGCTTCACCGCCGGGAAGTCGTAGGCGGTGGCCCAGTCCTTGGCCGAGGTCTCGACGCGGAAATCGTACTGGTCGCCCTTGAAGGCCTCCAGCTCGACGACGTTGTCGCGGAAATATTCGTAGCGCTGCTCGGCGAAATTATTGGTGCCGATGTTCACCGGCAGGTCCTTGCCCCAATAGTCCGGCACGCGCTCGAACGAGATGGAGCGGCCGGGCGTGACCTGCTTGACCTTGTAGGGGCCGGAGCCGAGCGGCACTTCCAGCGTGCCCTGGCTGATGTCGCGCGGGCGGCCGGAGGCGTCCTTACCGGTCCACCAGTGCTTGGGCATGACGCGGATCTGGCCGACGATCTGCGGCAGCTCGCGATTGCCCGCCTGGTCGAAGGTGAAGGTCACCTCGCGCTCGCCGGTCACCTCGGCCTTCTTCACATGGCTGTAGTAGTAGGCCTGGCGCGGATTGTTCTTGGTGAGCTGCTCGAAGGACCACACCACGTCCTCGGCCGTCACCGGCTGGCCGTCGTGCCACTTGGCCTCCGGGCGCAGACGATAGGTGACGGTGGAGAAATCAGCCGGGTAGCGCACCGCCTCGGCCAGCAGGCCGTACTCGGTCGCCACCTCGTCGGAGGCGGGGCTCATCAGCGTGTCGTAGATCAGCTGCAGCCCGCCCGCCGGCGTGCCGCGCGCGATGATGTCGTTGAGCGAATCGAAGGTGCCGTCGACCGAGAGCCGCAGCAGGCCGGCCTTGGGCGCGTCCGGGTTCACATAGTCGAAATGCTTGAAGTCGGCCGGGTATTTCGGCTGGCCGAGCAGGGACAGGCCGTGCCGCCATTCGCCCGGCGCGCTCTGCGCTCCGGCGGGCGCCGGCTGCTGCGCCTGCTGGCCCGCCTCCTGCGCCATTGCCGGCCCGGCGAGCACGCCGAGGGCGATGAGCGCGGCGCCGAAGGCGCGAAAGCGGCCGCGGGCGGCAGGATCGGGGCGGCGAGGCGAGGTCTGCATGCGAATCCCTTTCACGCGTCGAGACGCCGCGTCCGTGCCAGATTACCGGACGCGCCGTCCTTCGCGGCGATTATGAACAGTTACGTTCCGAAAAGAATAAGGCCGGGGCGCGAAGCGCCACCGGCCTGACGGAAACGTGAAAGAAGCGCGCTTTCGCGCGCTTCTCATCAAGGATTGGCAGGAGCTGCGGGAGCCGGTGCCGCGGGGGCCGGCGCGGCCGGTTCGGCGGGCTTCTCCGGCGCGGCGGAACCGGCCGGCGGCGGCACGTTGCCGCCGGGCTCGCCGGAAGCCGGCGCCGGCTGGGCCGGGGCCTTCTCGCCCGCGGGGGCGGCGGCCGGAGCGGGCGCAGCCTCTTCGGGCTTGGGCAGCGGCAGCGGGTTGTGCGAGAGGCTGTTGAGGTAGACCAGCAGGTCGGCGCGATCGGTTTCCTTGGCGATGCCGGCGAAGCCCATGGCCGTGCCGGGGATATCGGCCTTCGGGTTCTTGATGAAGTCCGACAGGTTCTGGAAGGTCCACTCGCCGCCATGCGCCTTCATCGCAGCGGAATAGGCGAAGCCCGGGGCGCTGGCCACCGGACGGCCGACGACACCATAGAGGTCCGGGCCGACCTTGGCGCCGGCGCCCTCCTGGAAATTGTGGCAGGCGGCGCACTTCTTGGCCTGGGCGGCGCCCTTCTCGATGCTGGCGGCGGCGAGCAGCTGGGCGATCGGCACGTCGGCAGGAGCGGCGGCCTGGGCCTCGCCGGAGGACCCTTCCTGCACCGCGATCTCGAAGCCGGGCTTCTCCGGGGCATGGCGGGTGAACAGGATGTCGGAGAACACGTTCAGGCCGACCGTAAAGGTCAGCACGCCGAGCACCGCGCCGGCAATCTTGTTCAGCTCGAAGCCGTCCATCGAAATATTCGCTCCCTCACCCGGCACGGCGGCCATCCGGCTGGCCCACCAACGCCCCGCGCGCAATGTATCAGCCGCCCATATGGGCCGCCAATGGCGGGCGGAACTAATCATTTTGACGGTTGGCGTGCAACCCGTATAAGCGCGCCGCGGTGCTACGTTTCGCCACTCTGCGGAGCCGTCTTCGAGCACCCGAGAGCATTGGTAAGGCCGGGAAATGTCCTCCCAGGACACACTTATTCTTATTCCAGCCCGCATGGCTTCCACGCGGCTGCCGGGAAAGCCGCTCGCCGATCTCGGCGGCCGGCCGATGATCGTCGAGGTGGCGCGGCGTTCCGCCGCGGCCAACATAGGCCGCGTTGTCGTCGCCACCGACGATGAAGGCGTGCGCGAGGCGGTGGAAAACGCCGGATTCGCGGTGGTCATGACCCGCGCCGACCATACCACCGGCTCCGACCGAATCTTCGAGGCGCTCGGCCATGTCGACCCGGACCGCCGGGCGACCCGCATCGTCAACGTGCAGGGCGACCTGCCGACCATCGACCCGGCGCTGATCCGCTCCGCCGTCGACCTGCTCGACGACGAGGCCGTCGACATCGGCACGCTGGCCGCCGAGATCGCGGTCGAGGCCGAGCGCACCAGCCCGAACGTGGTGAAGGCGGTCGGCAGCCCGCTCTCGCCCGCGCGCCTGCGCGCGCTCTATTTCACCCGCGCCACCGCGCCTTACGGCGAGGGCCCGCTGTTCCACCATATCGGCCTCTACGCCTATCGCCGCGCCGCGCTGGAGCGCTTCGTCGCCCTGCCGCCCTCGCCGCTGGAGAGCCGCGAGAAGCTGGAGCAGCTGCGCGCGCTGGAAGCCGGTATGCGCATCGACGTCGCCATCGTCGACACCGTACCGCTCGGCGTCGACACGCCGGAAGACCTTGAACGCGCCCGCGAGCTGCTGGCGCGCGAAGCCGCGACCGCCAAATGAGGAAGCCGTCATGACCACCCGCCGCATCGTTTTCCAGGGCGAGCCGGGGGCGAACTCGCACATCGCCTGCCGCGAGGTCTATCCCGATCACGAGGCGGTGCCCTGCCCGACCTTCGAGGACGCCTTCGCGGCGCTGCAGAACGGCGAGGCCGATCTCGGCATGATCCCGA
The DNA here is from genome assembly GCA_029239875.1 of Xanthobacteraceae bacterium. Taxonomy (GTDB): domain Bacteria; phylum Pseudomonadota; class Alphaproteobacteria; order Rhizobiales; family Xanthobacteraceae; genus Ancylobacter. The sequence continues at coordinate 53,983 of JARBUD010000019.1, forward strand.
TCGAGAACTCGGTCGCCGGTCGCGTGGCGGACATCCACCATCTGATGCCGACCTCCGGGCTCACCATCGTCGGCGAGTTCTTCCTGCCGCTGTCGCACCAGCTCATGGCGGTGAAGGGCGCGACGCTGGCCACGGTGAAGACGGTGGAAAGCCATGTGATGGCGCTCGGCCAGTGCCGCAACATCATCCGCAAGCTGGGCCTGAAGCCCATCGTCGACGCCGACACCGCCGGCGCCGCCCGCCTCGTCGCCGAGGCCGGCGATCCGAGCCGCGCTGCGGTGGCCTCGCGCCTCGCGGCGGAGATCTACGGGCTCGACATCATCGCCGAGAACATCGAGGACGAGGCGCACAACACCACCCGCTTCATCGTCCTGGCGAAGGAAGGCGAATGGGCGCCGGCCAACAATGGCCCGACCGTGACCACCTTCGTGTTCCGCGTGCGCAACGTGCCGGCGGCGCTCTACAAGGCGCTGGGCGGCTTCGCCACCAACGGCGTGAACATGACGAAGCTGGAATCCTACCAGCTCGACGGCGAGTTCTTCGCAACCCAGTTCTACGCCGATGTCGACGGCCACCCCGACGACCATGCGCTCAAGCTCGCTCTGGAAGAGCTGTCCTTCTTCTCCAAGGAAGTGCGCATCCTCGGCGTCTACCCGGCGCACCCGTATCGGATCGCCTTACGGGCGTGAGCGTCTGATGCTCCCGTCGTCATCCCGGCCGAGCGCAGCGAGAGCCGGGATCGCTCTCCAATCTGCACGCGATCCCGGATCGGCCTTTGGCCGTCCGGGATGACGGAATAGGGGGAGCGCCGTCATGGCCGGGCTTGGCCCGGCCATCCACGACTTCCTCGGAGGCCAAAGACGTGAATGCCCGGCACGAGGCCGGGCATGACGTTCATCCAAGGCTGAATGGTGCCGGGCCGTAGAGGTCCTACTCCGCCGCGACTTCGCCCGCGGCGCGCTCCTCGGCATCCTCGATCGTCTTCAGCGCGTCGGGATGCGGCATGGAGATGATGTTGTAGCCGGAATCGACGAAATGCACCTCGCCGGTCACGCCGGAGGAGAGGTCCGAGAGCAGGTACAGCGCCGAGCCGCCCACCTCGTCGATGGTCACGGTGCGGCGCAGCGGGGCGTTGCGCTTCTGGTAGTTGAACATCAGCCGCGCATCGGCGATGCCGGCGCCCGCCAGCGTGCGGATCGGGCCGGCGGAGATGGCGTTCACGCGGATGCCCTGCGGGCCGTAATCGGCGGCGAGGTAACGCACGCTCGCCTCCAGCGCCGCCTTGGCGACGCCCATCACGTTGTAGTTGGGCATCACGCGGGTCGAGCCGCCATAGGTCAGGGTGATGATCGAGCCGCCCTCGCTCATCAGCGGCGCCGCGCGCTTGGCGAGCTCGGTGAAGGAGAAGCAGGAGATCACCATGGTGCGGGTGAAGTTCGCCCGCGTGGTGTCGGCGTAGCGGCCCTTCAATTCGTTCTTGTCGGAGAAGCCGATGGCGTGGACGAGGAAGTCGAGGCGGCCCCACTTCTCCTTCAGCGCCGCGAACACCGCGTCGACCGAATCGAGGTCCTCGACGTCGCAGGAGATCAGCGTGTCGCTGCCGAGGCTCTCCGCGAGCGGTCGCACGCGGCGCCCGAGCGCCTCGCCCTGATAGGTGAAGGCGAGTTCCGCGCCCTGCGCCGCCAGCGTCTTGGCGATGCCCCAGGCGATGGAGTGATCGTTCGCGACCCCCATGATCAGGCCGCGCTTGCCCTGCATCAGGCTCATGCCGATTGTTCCTTCCGCGCCGCCGCCCGGGTCATGCATCGGGATGCTGGAACACCAGCACCGCATTGGCCCCGCCGAAGCCGAAGCCGTTGGAGAGCACGCGCTCGAGCCGGGCGTTGTCCACCCGCTCGCGCACGATCGGCATGTCGGCGAACGCCGGGTCGAGCTCGTCGATATGCGCGCTCGCGGCGATGAAGCCGTTCTGCATCATCAGGATCGAGTAGATCGCCTCGTGCACGCCGGTGGCGCCCTGCGAGTGGCCGGTCAGCGACTTGGTGGCCGAGATCGGCGGCGCCTTGTCGCCGAACACGGCGCGGATCGCCTCGATCTCCTTGAGGTCGCCGATCGGCGTCGAGGTGGCGTGCGGGTTGATGTAGTCGATGCCGCCCTTCACGTCCCTCATGGCGAGCTGCATGGCCCGCGCCGCGCCCTCGCCGGAGGGGGCGACCATGTCGGCGCCGTCCGAGGTCGAGCCGTAGCCGACGATCTCGGCATAGATGCGGGCGCCGCGCGCCTTGGCGTGCTCCAGCTCTTCGAGGACCAGCACGCCGGCGCCGCCGGAGATGACGAAGCCGTCGCGGTTCTTGTCATAGGGCCGCGAGGCCACCGCCGGGGTGTCGTTATAGTCGGAGGACATCGCCCCCATGGCGTCGAACAGGCAGGAGAGCGTCCAGTCGAGATCCTCGCAGCCGCCGGCGAAGACGATGTCCTGCTTGCCCCACTGGATCTGCTCGGCGGCGCTGCCGATGCAGATGTTGGTGGTGGCGCAGGCGGCCGAGATCGAGTGGTTGATTCCCTTGATCTTGAACCAGGTCGACAGCGTCGCCGAGGCGGTCGAGCCCATCGCCTTCGGCACCGCGAAGGGGCCGACGCGCTTGGGGCTGTTGTTCTTGCGGGTGATGTCGGCGGCCTCGACGATGGTGCGGGTCGAGGTGCCGCCCGAGCCCATGACGATGCCGGTGCGCTCGTTGGAGATCTCGTTCTCTTCCAGCCCGGCGTCGCGGATCGCCTGATCCATGGCGACATGGTTCCAGGCGGTGCCGCCGCCGTGGAAGCGCATGGCGCGGCGGTCGACGATGGCGCTGGCGTCGAGCTGCGGCGCGCCGTGCACCTGGCTGCGGAATCCGAGCTCGGCATAGCTGTCGGCGCGGACGATCCCGCTCTTGCCCTCGCGCAGCGAGGCCAGGACTTCCTGGGTGGAATTGCCGATCGACGAGACGATGCCCATTCCGGTTACGACAACGCGGCGCATAGGCTTCCTTTCCTTCTAAGCACGCGAGAGGGCGCCGTGGACGCCCCGCGGGAGCCGGCGTCAGGTCTGGAACAGACCGACCTTGAGGTCGCTCGCGCGGTAGATCACTTCGCCGTCGGCCTCCAGCCAGCCGTCGGCGATGCCGAGCACCAGCTTGGAACGCATCACACGCTTGAAGTCGATACCGTAGACCACCTTCCTGACGCTCGGCAGGACCTGGCCGGAGAACTTGATCTCGCCGGCGCCGAGCGCGCGGCCGCGGCCCGGCGCGCCGAGCCAGCCGAGATGGAAGCCCACCAGCTGCCACAGGGCGTCGAGGCCGAGGCAGCCCGGCATCACCGGGTCGCCGAGGAAGTGGCAGGCGAAGAACCAGAGGTCGGGCTTGACGTCGAGCTCGGCGCGCACATGGCCCTTGCCGTTCGGCCCGCCATCGTCCGAGATCTCGGTGATGCGGTCGAACATCAGCATCGGCGGCGCGGGAAGCTGCGCATTGCCCGGTCCGAAAAGCTCGCCGCGCCCGCAGGCGAGCAGTTCCTCGTAGTTGAAGCTCGTCTGGCGCTCGACCATCGTGCCGGTGTCACTCACGCTCGTAACTTTCTTTCCTTTGAGCGGCCCCCGCCGCAGGATGCGCGACGCAAGTCGCCGGCCCGTTCCCCCGACGGGCCTCGATCGTAGGGCTTCCTATCACAGCGCCCTGCGCACTCAAAGCCACCGGCCATGCCCCTGCGACACTGCGGATGTCAACACCGTGACACCCGCCGCGCCGCTGCCGCCGCGGCCCCCTTTCGGCGCGGCGAACCGTGCCCTACATTGGAACCGTTACGATTATCGGCGCCGATATTGCCCCGGCGTTCGGCGTGCAGATATAATGCCAGATGAAAAACGCAACGTCCGGAAGATGCTTGGGGTGTGAAACCTCGGTGCCGGCACGGTGCACCACTTATTGCAGACCGGTTGCGCCGAAGCCGCAAGGCCCATGGTTTGGCCGGTCTACGATGGCCCGGAATACGAGATGAACGAAGGCTTCCGCCCCCATAACGTCGCGATTTCCCGCGTGGTCGTCGAGGAGGAACCTGTGCTGCCGGTCGCCCGGCTGCGCGACAGTTCCGCCGCCCGTACCGGCTGCCCGTTCCACGACGTGCGGCACATGCTGCGCGACGTCGGCCTGCGCCCCACCCGCCAGCGCCTCGCGCTCGGCTGGCTGCTCTTCGCCAAGGGCGACCGTCACGTCTCGGCGGAAATCCTGCACGAGGAGGCGATCAAGGCGCGCTTCCCGGTCTCGCTCGCCACCGTCTACAACACGCTGCACCAGTTCACCGAGGTGGGCCTGCTGCGCGAGCTCGCGGTGGACGGCTCGAAGACCTATTTCGACACCAACCCCTCGGACCACCACCACTTCTTCCTCGAGGGCGAGAACAACCTCGTGGACATCCCGAGCACGGCGGTCGAGGTCGAGCGCATTCCCGAGCCGCCGGAAGGCTTCGAGGTCGCCCGCATCGACGTCGTGGTCCGCCTGCGCCCCAAGCGCCGCAGCTGAGTCTTCGCCGCAGCTGAGCTTCGGCACATCACAGGAATTCGAAAGGCCGGTCCTGCGACCGGCCTTTTTCGTTTCCGCGTGCCGGACAGGATGGGGCACCTTGATCCTGACAACCTGCCCCAGAACACACCGTCATCCTGAGGTGCGAGCGAAGCGAGCCTCGAAGGATGGTCGCTCAAGCGCACCCGGACGAGCATCCTTCGAGGCTGGCCTCTGGCCAGCACCTCAGGATGACGGTGCACTGTGGAGTCAGGCGCCGGCATCAGGCCGGGTGCCGCCTGCCATCCCGTCGTCCCGGACGGCCGCAAGGCCGATCCGGAATCGTGTGCCGGACAGGATGGGCACCCTCATTCTGAGAGCCTGCCCCACAACACACCCTCATCCTGAGGTGCGAGCGGAGCGAGCCTCGAAGGATGGTCGCTCAAGCGCACCCGGACGGGCATCCTTCGAGGCTGGCCTTTGGCCAGCACCTCAGGATGACGGCGCACTGTGCAGTCAGACGCCGTCATCCAGGCTGGACGCCGCCCGTCCCCCAGCGTGACGTCGCTCTACTCGATCTTCTCGCCGGGATAGACGCCCCACAGGCGCTCCTGGGCGACGAAGCCGTCGAAGCCGCTGTCGAAGAAGCGGCACCATTTGCCGTCGCAATGCTCGACCTTGCCGAGCACGCCCGGCTCCAGCCGCGCCTTCACCGCGGCTGACGTCTCCGGCTCGGCATAGAGCGGGGTCGCCTCGCCGGCCTTCCACGGGCTCACCAGCGCGGTGCGGCGGCCCGACAGCATGGAATGGTAGACCCAGCCCTCGGCGCCGTCCGAATCGCGGATGCGCCGCCAGGTCTCGAACTCGGCGGTGATCTCCACCGGCAGGCCGGCGCGGGTGAACACCCACGCGACCCCATGGTCGCGGGTCGGACCCGAGCGCACATTCACCTTGTCGGCCTTGAGGCTGACGAATCGCGGCACCGGCAGGCCGCTGGCGCGCCCGGTCGGCCCCGAGGCGGCGCCCGGCGCCTCGCCCGACGCGCCTCCCTCTTGCGCATGGCTCAGCGAGCCCGCCGCCGCGCCCACCACGAGGAGAGCCGCCGCCAGTCCAAAAGCCGAATTCCGCAGCTTCGCCCTGCCTCGAAGCCAGTTCATGCCCATCGTCCAATCACCCATTCGTCCACCGGGAGCGGCGCCGATTCCCCGGCACGATCCTTGAGGCACGCCCTGCACCGCGAACCGGTGCATTTTTGTGTTTCGCGGACCCGTCTGCTAATGAACGCGTCGCCCGGATGGCGCGAGTGTGTGGCCTCAGCGTTAACGAGAGCTTGACTGTCGACGGGGTTTTGCACGGGGAGCAACATGGCTCGCAAGAAGCCGCTGGTGGTCGTGACGCGCAGGCTGCCCGACAAGATCGAAACCCGCATGCGCGAGCTGTTCGACGCGCGCCTGAACGTCGAGGACGCCCCGATGTCGCAGGCGGAGCTCGCCGAGGCGGCGGCCACCGCCGACGTGCTCGTCCCCGCCATCTGCGACCGCATCGACGCGAAAGTGATCGAGGCCGCCGGGCCGAATCTCAAGCTGATCGCGAATTTCGGCAACGGCGTCGACCATATCGACGTCACCGCCGCCAATGCCCGTGGCATCACCGTCACCAACACGCCCGGCGTCCTCACCGAGGACACCGCCGACATGACCATGGCGCTGATCCTCGCCGTGCCGCGCCGCCTGACCGAGGGCGCGGCGCTGATCACCAGCGACGACGGCACCTGGCCGGGCTGGTCGCCCATGTGGATGCTCGGCCACCGAATCTGGGGCAAGCGCCTCGGCATCATCGGCATGGGCCGCATCGGCCAGGCGGTCGCCCGCCGCGCCAAGGCCTTCGGCCTGCAGATCCACTACCACAACCGCCGCCCCCTCCCCGCCCATATCGAGGAGGAGCTGGAGGCGACCTACTGGGACAGCCTCGACCAGATGCTGGCGCGCATGGACATATTGTCCGTCAACTGCCCGCACACGCCGGCGACGTTCCATCTGCTCTCGGCCCGCCGGCTGAAGCTGATCCGCCCCGACGCCTATATCGTCAACACCGCCCGCGGCGAGGTGATCGACGAGCACGCGCTGATCCGCATGATCGAGAACGGCGAGATCGCCGGCGCCGGGCTCGACGTGTTCGAGCGCGAGCCGGCGGTGAGCCCGAAGCTGCTGAAGCTCGCCCGAGCCGGCAAGGTGGTGCTGCTGCCGCATATGGGCTCGGCGACGGTCGAGGCGCGCGTCGACACCGGCGAGAAGGTGATCGTCAACATCAAGGCGTTCATGGACGGCCACCGCCCGCCCGACCGCGTGCTGCCCGCGATGCTGTGAGGCCCTTGGCGGGAAGCCCGAGGTTTCTCTCATCCACGGACTTGATCCTCCTGTCGTCATCCCGGACGGCCGAAGGCCGATCCGGGATCGTAACTAGGACGGGGAGCGATCCCGGCTCTGCGGCTTCGCCTCCGGCCGGGATGACGTATGCCGAGGGATGCCGCCGCGCACCCCGATGCCACCGGTGACGCGCCGGAACGTCACCACGCACCCCTGTTGCCACCGGTGGCGGACGAAATGTCACCTTTTTGGTCACTGCCCGTGGGCGGACAAATCGGTGATGGTGGGGCTCTCGCCGGTCAGCGGATTTTCGGGATCCCAGCCATAGCTCAACGTCTCGAAACGCATCGACATGGTGTCGATCATCAAGAGGCGACCGACCAGCCCCTCGCCGAAGCCGACCACGGCACGGACCGCCTCCAGCGCCACGAGCGAGCCGGCGACGCCGGCCAGCGCACCGAGGATTCCCGCCTCGGCGCAGGTCGGCACGGTGCCGGCGGGCGGCGGCTCGGGGAAGAGGCAGCGATAGGTCGGGTTGGGCGCGCCGTCCGCATTCTTCTCGTGCGGGCGCAGCGTCGTCACCGTCGCGTCGAAGCGCCCGAGCGCCGCCGTCACCAGCGGCCTACCCGCCAGCGCGCAGGCGTCGGAGACGAGGTAACGCGTTGAAAAATTGTCGGAACCGTCGATCACCACGTCGACGGAGGAGACCAGCTCCATCGCGTTTTCGGCGGTGATGCGGGCGTCGATACCCTCGAAGGCGACATGCGGATTGAGCGCGGCGACGAGCGCCCCGGCGCTCTCGGTCTTCGGCTTGCCGATCCTCTCGGTGGTGTGGATCACCTGCCGCTGGAGGTTCGACAGCGAGACGATGTCGTCGTCGACGACGACCAGCCGGCCGACGCCGGCGGCGGCGAGATAGAGCAGCGCCGGCGCCCCGAGCCCGCCCGCGCCGACCACCAGCATCGAGGCCTTCTTCAGCTTCTGCTGCCCCGGCCCGCCGATCTCGGCGAGTACGAGATGGCGCGCATAGCGCTCCACCTCGTCGGCGGAAAACACGGAAGTGCGGACAGGTGCGGGGGCGTCGGTCATGACAGGCTATATAGCCACAATCGGCCCACCTGCCAGCATCTCCGCGACGGCGCCCCACGGGCCCCGGAGGCCGCCGCTTCCCCGCGACGTGCCACCACTCCGCCGCGACAGTTTCCTGTCGCGATCCCCGGGGGGACATCGCACGCTCCCGGTTGCCGGCGGGCAGCCGTTCGACTATGAAGACGCAGCACCGGCGCATCCTCCGCGCCGCGGGCACCCGTAGCTCAGCTGGATAGAGCGTTGCCCTCCGAAGGCAAAGGTCGCACGTTCGAATCGTGCCGGGTGCGCCACTTCGGTACAAAACTGCGAACGCCGTTCGCCGCCGCTCCTACGCTTGATGCGGCAGCCAGCGTGCGCAGCAGGTCTGATTTGTTCCCCATTAGACGAATCTCCGACTTGCTCACTACCTCGACGCGTTGGGCCAGCGCGCGCAGATGGTCTCGGTGATACTCCCCGGCTTCCGTCCGCAGCTTGGCGCGGGCGACCTCGGAGAATCGCTCCAGGCTCTCGACGGTGACTTTCGGGCCAATCCTCTCTACAGCCGCTTGCGCGCGCTCGGCGTCTGCCTGGGCCTGGTCGCGAATCGCGGTCAGTTCGGCAATGCGATCCTTCAATGAGAGATCCGCCATGTTGATCAGGCCGTTCTCGATCGCCTCATAGAGGCGCTTCAGCTTGGCCTCGGCCTCCGTCGCACGCTTGTTGAGTTCGGTGATGTGGCTGCGCCGCCGCTCGACCCATTCTTCGCGCCGATCGAGAAGCTGTTCCAGCAGGACGGACAGGCGCTCGGGATCGAGGATGCGCCATTCCAGATGATCGATGACGGCCCGATCGAGCCGGTCCATGCGGACCGCAAGGCCCTTACAGCCGGTCTTACCCATGCGTGCTGTCGTCGAACAGGCGTAATAGCGATACATGCCGCCGGAGCCGCCCTTGCCGGTCCGGAGCGTCATGGCGCCACCGCAGCTGGCGCAGAAGCAGATGCCGGTCAGGAGCGTCGGGCCACTCACCTCTCGCGGTGGTGTCCATTGCGGACTTCGCGCCTTGAGGTTCGCCTGCACGGCGCGGAACTCAGCTTCGGTGATGATCGAAGGGACCTGGGCGATCGCGTGCTCGGCTTCCGGTTTGGGAGCTCGAGTTCTGTGATCCCGCGTGTTGAACCGGTGCTCACCGATATAGGTGGTTCGAGTCAGGATCTGGTGGACAGAAGCGATCCCCCAGCGCCCACCACCACGGGTGCGGATGTTGCGCTCATTAAGATAGGCGGTGATGGACTTGATGCCCATCGGGCCGCCGTTGCGCTGCGGATCACCCGTCAGGGCCAGCCGGTAGATCAGCCGGACCGTGTCGGCATGGATTGGATCGATCTCCAGCTTCTTCTTGACCTTGGAGCCGCGCTGACCGGCGATCACGATGCGATAGCCGATCGGTGGGCGTGAGCCGTTCCAATAGCCCTGGCGGGCATTCTCCTTCATCGCCCGCAGGGTATGCTTCGCATTTTCCTTCGACTGGTACTCGTCAAACAGCGTCATGATCTGGCGCATCATGACGCTCATGGGATCGTCGCCGAGGTCCTGGGTGATGGAGATGAGCCGCACGCCGTTCTTCGCGAGCTTGCGGACATAGAACTCGAACTGGAACTGATCGCGGAAGAAGCGCGAGAAGCTGTGAACGATGATGACGCCGAAGGGTGCGGGCCTCGTCAGGGCGGCATCGATCATCGCCTGAAAGGCAGGGCGCCGGTCATCGGTGGCGGTATTGCCCGGCTCGACGAACTCCGCGACGCGCTCCCACCCCTTCGCCTGGCAATAATTCTCGATCTGCCGGCGCTGGTCGGGGATGGACAGATCGCTATCAGCCTGTCGCCCGGTCGAGACGCGGAGATAGAGCGCGGCTCGCTCCGCCACGCCGGTCACACATCCTACATTCCGCTCTGCTGCATGTCTGACCACGTCCGGCGTCTCCTCTCACGGAAGAGGGCCGAACAGCTCGTCGAGCGCCTCTGCGAAGTGGGCTTCGATGACCCGCAGCTCGGCTTCCGTTATGGGCAGCGCCTCGGGCCAGTTATCGGTCACGCGGATTCTAGCACGCTCGGATTCGATGGGGCGCGGATTATCACAAGGCCGTGGCACCTCGCTCGCGTAGGCGTAAAGGTCCGCCGGCAATGTGCCGGGTATCGCACGCACGCGTGAACATCGACATCGGATTCGGCATTTCGGCATCTCGCCAGTCTGGATGGCTGACGGCTCTGACGGAACAACCGTTACGCACGCTGCGGCTTCCGATGTTTGCCGAGCGATGAGCGGTTTCATCTCGGTCGGCCTAGCCGACCATTCTCCGCCGTCGAGCATGCCGACTTGCCATCGGATCAGCTCGATTGCGGCCATCGCGCAGTTTGCCCCTTACCTCCCTTTCGGAATGACGGGTTAATGGCTGACATTGAAACCTAAATCCAGCCGCACCCCAGCCCTACCAAAATCTCCAAACCCCACCCGCCAGGGCGTCGAAGGAAGCGAGCTGGGTTGGGCGGCGGCGAGCTTGGCAGACGACGCTCGCCGCTAGAAGCCGCGAATGGTCCGCTCGAACGGAAGAACCGTCAGCAAGGATGCTGTCAGCCCCGCTGAAGGTGAACACTGGCCGAAACACAACAAAGACGAGCATCTCAGATATGCCGGCTCGACCCTGACTGCTAAGGTCAAGAGTCGGGGGTATAGAATGTCGTACAAGAAATTGGCGCTCGACGCGCTCACCGTGAACAGTGCCAACGACCGCCACGGCGAGCTTGAGAATGAAACAGCGGCCATCGGTTGGTTGTTCACTAACCACGAAAAGGCCATGCGCGCATTGGCGAAAGACCTCGCGGAGACCGGCGAGGTTTACGAGCCGCCATTGGTTTGGCCGAATGGCGACGCCTACCTCGTCTTCGACGGAAACCGGCGTGTCACGTGCCTCAAGCTGATCGCCGAGCCGAAGCGAGCGCCTAGCGTGGAACTGCAAGCCTTTTTCAAGGGCCTGAAGGAGAGTTGGACCGGCACCTTCCCCACGAGGCTCGAATGTCAGATCGAGCCCGACCGTGAGCGCATCGACGACATTCTGCTGCGCAGGCACACGGGTACGCGCGGCGGCGTGGGCCGCAATCCCTGGACAGACCGGATGACGGCGACCTTCGTCGAGCGGACGGGCAAGGGCGGCGGGGTCAATGTCGCGGACGAGATCGAAAAACGGCTTCAGGCCGCGGGCGCGCTGCCGGCGAGGAAAATACCATGGTCGACGGCCAATCGGCTCTTGTCCTCCGAGGGCTTGCGCAATCGAGTCGGAATCAGCGTCACGCGCGGCAAGCTTCAACTTACCCATGATGAAAGCTTGGTCCTTCCGATCTTCCGGCGTGTGGCCGAGGATCTAGCAACCCGTAAGGTGGTCCTCGGCGATCTCTGGGATAACGAAGGCAAGGTCGCCTATCTCGACGGTCTGGAGGCCGAGGGCGTATTGCCCTTGCCGCCGCTAACCCCTCCGGTCGCTGGCTCGGGCGCCGGCGCTGGGCCCCCAGCGAATCCCAATCCCGGACGAGGCCCCAATCCAGGGCCAGGTCCTGGTCCAGGCGACCCCACCGCGCCTCCATTCGCCCCGCAACCGCAGCCGGCTCCGAAGCCGAGCAAGCGCACAACCCTAATTCCTCAAGTCAGCCATGCGGTGGTCTGGCAGGCCCACGTCCAGCGTCATCGCCAGATTTGGGACGAATTGCAGTTCAAGTTGCGGCTGGACGACCACCCCAACGCGATCTCGGTGCTGTTCCGTGTCCTGTTCGAGCTGGCCATCGACAACTACATCACCCGCACCAACCTCACCGCCGTCCATCCGAACGATCCACTGAAGAACAAGGTCAAAAAGGTCGGCGCCGATCTTGAGGCCAAAAACAAGATCGACGGGAAGTACGCGAGCCTGATCCGCAAGCTCGACAACGCCGACGGCCTGTTCTCGATCGACACGATGAACCGCTATGTCCATTCGCCCGACTTCGCGCCTTCGCCGAGTCACCTGACAGCCCTCTGGGATCAGGCCTCGCGGCTCATCGTCGTCTGCTTGAACGCCTAGCCCAGATCATGAACGAAGAGCTTCGCGGCATCCCACGCCGTATCCTCGGCCTAGCGCGAGCGGCCCTCACGCAGGCCAACCATCATGCTGTCTTCATGGACCCCGGAAGCGAGCACTGGCCGCTGATGTCGGTGCTCAACACTGCCCACGCCGGAGAACTGTTCCTTAAAGCGATAATCGCCACCGAGCATCCGCTGTTGATCTTCAAGGACCTTGTCACCCTCGACGACAAGAACGCTGACGAGCTTGACCTTCAGCGGTTGTTGAAACGTGGGCGGACGCACGACTTCGAGAAGCTGCCACAGGTCCTGTGGGCGACCACCGGCCTGAGAATTCCCAATCCTGAGTGCTACGAGCGCCTGCGCCAAGCACGCAATGCGATCCAGCACTTCTGCCCGCCGGATGTTCGTGACCTCAGCGCGCTGTCGCTGGAGTTCATCTACACGATCCTCGACCCTTTGATCGTCGGCCGGTTCGGCATCTACGCCATCGAACACCACGAAGATCACAACGTGAGCTACGACTATGTCGTTGCCTGTTTACTCCGCCGGGAGCTGCGCTTTTCGATCCCCCACGATTTCGCGGTGACCGAGATTGACCTCGATGATGAGATCAGCAATGCCTCCGCCGAGTACCGCTCCTGGTTCCGTGAGGCGCTGACGTCCATCGACAAGGCCGATCTGCTCAAGACATAGCGTCCGCTTCCGTCAGTCTTTGGCCACCCATGAGGCCATGGTAGGTAATTTCTGGTCACACTCAAGCTCGGGGCTGCGAAACTTGACCGATTATCGAGCGACGTTGGCGGGTTGGCTCACTATGGCTGCGAATCGGCTCGCTCGGAAGCCGGGGGAGGCAGGCGCCGGACCCCGATATGTCGATCTGGCCCCGACGGATCAGGCGGACCCGGCGGGCGTGTACTCGGCCGCCCTGGCCAACGCGACCAACAACCCCCGCGTGATGAACATCGCCCTCACCGGACCCTATGGATCAGGCAAGAGTAGCATCATCAAATCTTTCCTGAAGGGGTATAATCGGCCGGTTCTGCAGATCTCCTTAGCGGCGTTTCTACCTGAGGCTCTATCTGAATTCGGCTCCACCGTAGGCAAGGTGGGCAGGCAGGAGATCGAGCGAAGCATCCTTCAACAGATGCTCTACGGCGCCGATGCCAAACGGCTTCCGCTTTCGAGGTTCAAGCGGATACAGTCACCCGGCCGTTGGTCGATGCTGGCCTCTTTCTTCATGATTATCGGCGTCATCGCCTGCTGGTACCTGTTCCAGAAGCGCGATGCGATCATGACGGGGGCCTATTTCCTTCCGTTCGACACTACGAACTGGTTCAATCTGATTGCCTTCGCGATCGGCGGCGGGTTCATTTGGCAGGTCATTCATCAGCTCTATATCGCGAGTTTCGGTATATCCTTAAAGAGCATATCACTGAAGGATATTGAGATTACACCCAAGGCGGCGACCGAAGAGTCCATCCTTAATCGCCACTTGGATGAGATCGTTTACTTCTTCCAATCCACGAAATATGATCTTGTTGTCATCGAGGATCTGGACAGATTCAATAATACCGATGTCTTCGTCACACTGCGTGAGATCAACAGCCTCGTGAATGCCAATCTACGTGGCAAGCGACATATCCGGTTTCTTTACGCCCTTCGCGACGACATGTTCGTGAACACGGATAGGACCAAGTTCTTCGAATTCATAATTCCGGTCATACCCATCATCAATAGCTCGAATTCGATCGACAAGGTGCTGGAGCAAGGCAAGCGGCTTTCCTTGGAGGACAGGCTCGATCATCAGTTCCTGCGAGAGGTGTCGCGATATCTTAATGACCTCCGCCTCATACAAAACATTTTCAACGAATATGCGATCTACGTTGCAAATCTCGAAACCGATAACGACCATAATCTTGACGTCAATAAGCTATTGGCGGTCTTGATTTACAAAAACGTGTTCCCAAGCGACTTCGAGAATCTTCACCGCGGAAAGGGAAATCTGGCAGAGATTCTACGGAGCCATGATCGATACATCGCGACAAGCGAGTCCCTATACACCGCCGAGATATCCCGCCTCGAGAAGCTCGTCGATCAAGGTGAGAAGCAGCTGCCCAATGACCTGACCGAATTGGGCAGAATCTATGCGATGGCCATTGTCGAGATGATTCCCGAAGGCTTCAGCCGTGTGGGACTCGACCGCAGCACCATGATTCCGTTCAGCAACCTCGCCAACGATGAGCGGCTTGAAACACTTCTGGAATCGCGTCAAGTGCAAGTGGCCACAACGCAAGGCCATCAGCAGCTGTTCAGGATACCCGACTTGCAGGCGAAGGTTGATCCTCACAGAACGTTCCAACAGCGCAAGGATGAAATCTATCACAAATCTGCAGCTTTCAAAGAGTCATCACTGAAGACAATTCGTGAACTGAGAGCAAAGTTGGGCACCTTGCGGATGACGCGTTTCAACGAGGTCCTGCGAGAAAATGCCGATGAAACCGATGGGCTGTTTGACGAATTCGGAGACGGCGCCGAGCTGGCCCGTTTTCTGGTTCTCGAAGGTTATTTGGATGATACCTACTACCAGTACACATCACTTTTTCATTCAGGGCGCCTATCTCCTAGCGACAACAAGTTTCTTATCCGCATACGCAGTTTCAGAACTCCGGATCCCGACTTTCAGATAGATAATCCGAGGGAGGTCATCGCCGCGATGCGCGACGAGGACTTCAGCCGAAACTACGTTCTCAACGTGAGGATCGTCGACTGCTTGCTCGCCGATCCGTCGCCGTACGGGACACAGACCAGACGTCTGCTCAACTTCATCGCGTCTGATTTCAACGGCTGCGAGACGTTCCTACATAGCTATTACGTCCGAGGCGTGGCGGTTACGGCCCTGATCTCGGGATTGGCGAGGACGTGGCCAGGGTTCGTTGCGGCGGCGTTAGCCAGCCCCACCAACCTTACGCACATGGCGCGCATCATCAGTCACCTGTCGAGTGCGGATCTGAAGGGTCTCGCCGGCAGGCACCCAGCCTTGTCCGATTTCGTCTCAGAGAGGTTGGGCAAGATTCTGGCGCAGGGGGTCGATATCCCCGCGGAGCGACTGCAACCTCTCAACATCGACGTGACGGATTTGGCCACCGTAGAGTCTCACCCAGGCGTTATACGGATCCTGTTTGACGAAGGCCTCTATAAACTGGCCATTGACAACCTAAACTTCATATTCCGGGTCGTCCTGGGCATCGCGGATGCTGACCGGCCACGCGAGCAAAATTACACGTTGGTGCTCGAATCCGGCAGCGAACCGCTTTTGGCCAAGGTCGATGGCCATTTCAACGAGTATCTGCGGGACGTCCTGCTTCGTTTGCCGGACAATTGCCAAGAGAGCATTTCGTCTATTCAGCGCATCATTGCGAGATCCGACGTGGGTGTCGAATCAATTATCGAATTCTTAAGAAAGCAGTTGGCATCAATCCCGACCTTGGATCAAGTTCCCGACAATCTCCACGCTGCGCTTTTTCAGATTGAGAAGATCGAAGCGACTTGGGACAACTGCCTAACGTTTTTCGGCGGCGGCAACTACAATGCGGAAACACTCACTCAGTTCTTGAACAACACCGGCACGCTGCGTGCGCTCGCCGGCCGCAAAATTCCAGACGGGGATCGGGCGGCACCATTGTGCAAGTTCATCATCGAGAACGACGAGTTGAGCACCGAAGCATATAGGGCCTATGTCAGAGTTCTTCCGGAGAAATTCAACGTCTTCCCGCAGCAGCTAAGTGCAGAAAAGACCAAGGTACTGATTGATCAGAAAATAATAAACTTCTCCGCAGCTAACCTGTCGCATCTCAGTAACGATACGGAATTGGGTCTCTCCTTTCTGATAAATAACATTGAAGAATTCTTTGAGATCGAGAGCAAATGCGAGTTGAATGACGATTTCCGGCAAAAGCTATTGGAGGCGGATATCGGCGACGACAACCGGCTGAGGATACTTCAGAAGATGGATTTTTGCCTGCTGGCCGGCATGCCTACTCGCGCGGCCATCATCGGCAGAATACTGGCTCGAACCGGCGTGAAGATCGACGACCTCGGAGTCGATGCCGCGCGCGCGGTCATCATGAGCTCCCGGCCTCTCGCCACGCAGATATCGTTGTTCAACATGCTTCACGGGATGTTCGATGATCAGCAGGTGAGAGACATCCTGCAATCCTTGCCGGATCCACTCCCCGATATCAGACCGGGTTTCGCAACGCCGAAGATCGAGTACAGCGAAGCGAACCTCCAGTTCGTGACATGGTTGAAGGATCGAGGCTTCATCTCGTCGTGGCGGCGAGGCAGCTTCTTCGATGACGACATCCGCATGAACATGTTCAGGAAGTGAGAGGATCGTTCATCTCAATCCCCAAGTTAGGTCGTTCCCCAGCACCTCGCCCAAAAGGATGAACGAATGGTGGGTTCCGGGCTCAAATCCTGGTCGGCTCGACGACCGATGTTGCGGGCGGGAGGCCGAAGGTCTGCTAACCAATTGGGAGCAGAGATCCGCTTCCGGCACGCCCCGACCGTCGGCTTATCTCCCTCGCGGAGCAAGTGGCTCACACTCCGCCTTCCGCGATAGCTGGCCCCTGCCGGTCGGCCGCGGCTGGGTCAAGGCCGTAGCCGCGTAAGCGGTGGCGCGAAGCGCCAGCCTTGATGCGGCTGCGGCAAACCGGCCTACTGGTTCTTCGCGAAAGTCCTTTTCTGTGAATGGTGTCGGTCGGCTGGCGGAGATGTCATCGAACGGCGATAGATTGCAGGCTTCCCGTTGACGTCACTCGCATATCCGCATGATCGCCCATGTCACCCGCCGCGAGATGTACAATCTCGTTTGGGCAGAGCCGCTCGAGGCCGTCGCTGCCAAGCTCGGTATATCGCATTGGCGGCTGCGGGATTTATGCGTCCGGCATCGCGTGCCGCTGCCGACGGCGGCCTATTGGCGAGACAAGGCGGCCGGCAAGAACCCTAGGCAGACGATCTTTGCCTCCTCCGCCGATCCCGCCGTCGAGCTCATCAGCCTCGATCCGACGAGCCCGTCAGATCCCGCTATCGAGGAACGCCTAGAACGGGCGCGCAAAGCAGCGATCGCGCCACGCCGGCTTTTGAAGCCGCGAGAGCCGAACACACGGACGATCGAGTGGAGCCGGGTGAACAAACCCCACATTGCCGTATCGCTGACCGCCCATACACTGCGCCGCACCAAGCCGGATCATGACGGCATCATCGCGATTGGCGGGGACGGCCTGCTGTCGATGCGGCTGGGAGCCGGTTCGGTGGAACGGGCGATCTTCATTCTCGACAGCATCGCGCGCGGGCTGGAGGCGCGGGAGATTTCCTGCACCCTCGCGGGCAAGCACGTCGAGGTCCGCCGGGGCGTCGACAAGGTTCCCTTCATACTGGCGGAGACGATAAAGCGCCGAAAGCACGAGCCGACGGTCGACGAGTTGAAGGCGGAGGAGCGCTACCGGCGCTCGGCTCGCTACCGTGATTGGGCTTTCACTTACGAACGCCAATATCCCGAGTTCGATTACATCCCAGGCGGTGAACTGACGATCTCCATTGAAGCCTGGAGCACAGAGCAGCGCCGCCGCAACTGGCGGGACAACACCCGTGCGACCCTGGAGTCCCAACTCGACTCCATCGTCGAGGAACTCCACGGCTGGATCGACTACCGGCGCGATGAGCGTCTCAAAGACGAGCGCAACGCACGCCTCCGCCGCCGCGCGGAAGAGAACCGGCAGCGGACCGAGGCACGTACGAAGCGCGAGGAGGAACGCGACGAACTTCTCGACGAGATCGTCGAGATGGGGCGCAAGGCAGAACAGCTGCGTTCCTGGATCGCCTGGGCGGAGGGTATCGAGGACACCGAAACGCAGCGCATGCTGGACTGGTCGCGCCTGCGCCTTGGTGAACTGGAGCGTGCGCTCGATCCCGCCTCTTTTGGCGACTGGCTTCGCGAGCGCACGCTTTTCCCGGAAGTCGATCCCTTCGCGCCGCTGCCGGCCGATCCCGATCTGGAGACACCGCCGCCACAGGAAAGCGCGACCTAAAGCCCAAGCCCTCGATTGCGGCCAAGGCTCCACTCGACGCCGCCGTCGCGGGAGACACCGGAGATGTGCCGGCCGATTTGCTTCTCCAGCACGGGCTGCCAGGGTACGAGCTGGAAGCCAAGACCATCGTCGATCATGGCGAAGCGTCCGCTGGCCAGATTGACCGAGCCGGCGAGCCGGCCGGAGACATACTCGCCCGGCTGGCTCCGTGTGTAGGCAAGTCCGCGCTCTGCCGCCATGGCTCGTCCGACGCGGTCCACCTCGACCGCTTCAAGGCGGGCCAGGATGTCGCGCGGCGCACTGACGTTGCCGTTTTCCAGCCGCACAGCATGGCCCTGGTCCACGAGGCTCTGGCGGCGGCGTTCCAGGGCGTCGTTCAGCTCGCGGCCGAAGCCCGCGTCGGAAAGCTCGGTGCGTTGGCGGGAGGCAAGCTCACGGTCGAGCCAGGTGGCGCCATCGCTGCCCACCTGCTGGTCGAGATCGAAGGCGGAGAGCGTGCGGACCGCGAAGTCCTTCCTTCGGGTGCGTGCGTCATGGGCGATGCCTCGCTCAGGCAGGTCCTCCGGGATCTTCCAATGGTCGGCGTCGATGCGCTCGACATGGCCGGCCCGGCGCAGCGCTTCCAGCCGCCGCACATGGGCGCGG
>JARBUD010000060.1 GCA_029239875.1 Xanthobacteraceae bacterium
CTGCCCGTCCAGCCGGTCGCCGAACCCAAGCCTGCCGAGTGAGGGGAGAGCCATGAGCGACATCGAACTGCTGGCCGCTCCCGAAGCGGTGCAAGACGCGCCCGACGGCCTCGGGGCGCAGAAGAAGACCCTGACCGAGGCGCTGCTGTACCTCAACGACGTCACCGTCACCTTCGACGGCTTCCGCGCCCTGAACGCGCTGTCCTTCACCGTCGACCCCGGCGAGATGCGGGCCGTCATCGGTCCGAACGGCGCCGGCAAGACGACGATGATGGACGTGATCACCGGCAAGACCCGGCCGGACCGCGGCGACGTCTATTTCAACGGTGGCACCACCGACCTGACGCGGCTCGACGAGACGCAGATCGTCACGCTCGGCATCGGTCGCAAGTTCCAGAAGCCGACCGTGTTCGAGAGCCACACCGTGCTCGACAATCTGCGCCTTGCGCTCAAGGGCCAGCGCCGGGCGCTGCCCAACATCTTCCGCCGCGAGACCGGGGCGGAGCGCGACCGGATCGACGAAATCTTCGAGACCATCCGGCTCACCGAGCACCGCGAGCGGCTCGGCGGCGCGCTCTCGCACGGCCAGAAGCAGTGGCTGGAGATCGGCATGCTGCTGGCGCAGGACCCGAAGCTCCTGCTGGTCGACGAGCCGGTGGCCGGCATGACCGACGCCGAGACGGCGCAGACTGCCGAATTGCTGCGCGAGATCAACGCCAGCGGCCATTCGGTGGTGGTGGTCGAGCACGACATGACCTTCGTGCGCGACCTCGGCGTGCGCGTCATGTGCCTGCATGAAGGCTCGGTGCTGGCGGAAGGCACGCTCGACCAGGTCAGCGCCAATGAGCGCGTCATCGAAGTCTATCTGGGGCGTTAGTAGCGGAAGATTTGGCGCATGCTTGAAGTCAACGACGTCAACCTCTTCTACGGCGCGGCGCAGGCCCTGCGTGGGGTTTCGCTGAAGGCCGAGGCGGGCAAGGTCACCTGCGTGCTCGGGCGCAACGGCGTGGGCAAGACCAGCCTGATGCGGGCCATCGTCGGGCAGGCGCCCATCGCCAAGGGCGCGATCCGCTTCAACGGCGAGGACATCACCACCATGGCGCCCTCGGAGCGGGCGCGGCGCGGCATCGCCTTCGTGCCGCAGGGGCGCGAGATCTTCCCGCTGCTCACCGTGGCGGAGAATCTGGAGACCGGCTTCGCGCCGCTGAAGCGGCCCGACCGCTTCATCCCCGACGACGTGTTCTCGCTGTTCCCGGTGCTGGATTCGATGATGCGCCGGCGCGGCGGTGATCTCTCCGGCGGCCAGCAGCAGCAGCTCGCCATCGGCCGGGCGCTCACCATGCGGCCCAAGGTGCTAGTTCTCGATGAGCCGACCGAGGGCATCCAGCCCTCGATCATCAAGGATATCGGCAACGCCATCCGCTACTTGCGCAGCAAGGGCGACATGGCCATCGTGCTGGTCGAGCAGTATTTCGATTTCGCCAGGGAGCTCGCGGACCATTTCATCGTGATGGAGCGCGGGGCGGTGGTGATGTCGGGCGACGGCGCCGCCCTCGAGGATCCGGATGTACGCAACCGCATTGCCGTCTGACGCGCTGCCTTCGACCATTCCAGTCGAGCGGCGGGGCTTCGGACGGGTTCTCGTCGAGGTTCGCGGGGACGGCGGCCGGACGGTGCGCGGACGGATCGAGGAGCAGGGGTTTGCGCGCGTGCGCTTCCCGCTCTCCGGCCGGCGCGGCGCCGCGCTGGAGGCGGTGATGATCAACACCGGCGGCGGGCTCGCCGGCGGCGACCGCTCGCAAACCGTCCTCCATGCCCTGGAGGCTGCCCAGTTTGTGGTCACGACGCAGGCTGCCGAGAAGGTCTACCGCTCGGACGGCGCGGTCTCGCGCATCGACGTCGATCTCTCGGTGGCGCCGGGCGCAGGCCTCGACTGGATGCCGCAGGCGACCATCGTGTTCGATGGCGCCCGCATCGAGCGTTCCATCTCGGCGGAGGTCGCGCCGCAAGGCCGGCTGCTGCTGGTCGAGCCGGTGATCCTCGGGCGCACCGCGCGCGGCGAGCGGCTCAGCCATGGCCTTCTGTTCGACCGCTGGCGCATCCGTCGCGGCGGCAGGCTGGTCTATGCCGACGGGCTGCAGCTCGACGGCGATATCGCCGCGGTGCTGGACCGCCGCGCCACGCTTGGCGGCTGGGCTGCCTTCGCCACGATCCTGCTGGTCGCGCCGGACGCCGAGAGCCGGCTGGAGGCGGTGCGCGCGGCGCTCGGCCTGCCGGATGAGCTGCCGGAAAACCTCGACGCCGGCGCCAGCGCCTGGGACGGCATGCTGTCGATCCGGCTGCTGGCGCGCGACGGCGCGCCGCTGGAAGCCGCGATCCGGCGCGTCGTCGGCGCGCTCGGCATCGCCGAGATACCGCGCATCTGGCATTCCTGATGCAAGTGACGCTGACTTTTGCAGAGCCGGAGACGCAGTGATGAACCTCAGCCCGCGCGAGAAGGACAAGCTCCTCGTCGCCATGGCGGCCATGGTGGCCCGCCGCCGCCTCGAGCGCGGCGTGAAGCTCAACTACCCGGAAGCGGTGGCGCTGATCACCGACGTGGTGGTGGAAGGCGCGCGCGACGGCAGGACGGTTGCCGAGCTGATGACGCTCGGCACCACCGTGCTCTCGCCTGAGCAGGTGATGCCCGGCGTCGCCGAGATGATCGTCGAGATCCAGGTCGAGGCGACCTTCCCGGATGGCACCAAGCTCGTCACCGTGCACGAGCCCATCGCCTCCGCGCACAATGCCGGCGCGCCGGGCGAGATCCTGCACGAGGAAGGCGAGATCGAGCTCTTGGCCGGGCGGGAGTTCGTCTCGCTCACCGTCGCCAATACCGGCGACCGGCCGATCCAGGTCGGCAGCCACTACCATTTCTTCGAGACCAATCCGGCGCTCGCCTTCGAGCGGGACAAGGCGCGCGGCATGCGCCTCGCCATCCCCTCCGGCACCGCGGTGCGCTTCGAGCCCGGCCAGAGCCGCGAGGTGAAGCTCGTGGCGCTCGCCGGCAAGCGGGAGGTCTACGGCTTCCGCCAGGACGTCATGGGCAAGCTGTGACCCTCTTCCGCCGCTGATTGCTTCCCGCTCGAACGGAATTCCCCATGTCCATCAAGATTTCCCGCGCCACCTATGCCGAGATGTTCGGGCCGACCACCGGCGACCGCGTGCGGCTGGCAGATACGTCGCTCATCATCGAGGTGGAGAAAGATCTCACCGTCTATGGCGAGGAGGTGAAGTTCGGCGGCGGCAAGACCATCCGCGACGGCATGGGGCAGTCGCAGGTGATGCGCGCCGAGGGCGCGGTCGACACGGTGATCACCAATGCGCTGATCCTCGACCATTGGGGGATCGTCAAAGCCGACATCGGCATTCGCGACGGGCGCATCCACGGCATCGGCAAGGCCGGCAATCCCGACATTCAGCCAAGTGTCGACATTATCATCGGCGCCTCGACCGAGGTCATCGCCGGCGAGGGCAAGATTATTACGGCTGGAGGCTTCGACAGTCACATTCATTTCATCTGCCCGCAGCAGATCGAGCACGCGCTGATGAGCGGAGTCACCACCATGCTCGGCGGCGGCACGGGTCCGGCAGCAGGCACTAACGCTACGACCTGCACGCCCGGGCCGTGGCACATCGAGATGATGTTGCGCGCCTTCGACTCTTTCCCGGTCAACCTTGCCTTGTCCGGCAAGGGCAACGCCTCGCTGCCCGGCCCGCTGGTCGAGCAGATCGAGGCCGGCGCCTGCTCGCTCAAGCTGCACGAAGACTGGGGCACGACGCCGGCGGCGATCGACAACTGCCTGTCGGTGGCGGACGAGTACGACATCCAGGTGATGATCCACACCGACACGCTCAACGAGAGCGGCTTCGTCGAGGACACCATCGCCGCCTTCAAGGGCCGCACCATCCACGCCTTCCACACCGAGGGTGCGGGCGGCGGCCATGCGCCGGACATCATGAAGGTGGCCGGCCTGCCCAACGTGCTGCCGTCCTCGACCAACCCGACGCGGCCCTTCACCATCAACACGCTCGACGAGCATCTCGACATGCTCATGGTGTGTCACCACCTCGACCCGCTGATCGCCGAGGACCTCGCCTTCGCCGAGAGCCGCATCCGCAAGGAGACCATCGCGGCCGAGGACATCCTGCACGACCTCGGCGCCATCTCGATGATGTCGTCCGACAGCCAGGCCATGGGCCGGCTCGGCGAGGTCATCACCCGCACCTGGCAGACCGCGCACAAGATGAAGCTGCAGCGCGGCCTGCTGCCGGGGGACAGCGAACGCAACGACAATGCCCGCGCCAAGCGCTACATTGCGAAATACACGATCAACCCGGCCATTGCGCACGGCGTCTCCCGCCATATCGGCTCGGTGGAGACGGGTAAGCTCGCCGACCTCGTCGTCTGGTCGCCGGCCTTCTTCGGCACCAAGCCGGACATGGTGATCAAGGGCGGCGTCATCGTCGCGGCGCAGATGGGCGATCCCAATGCCTCCATCCCGACGCCGCAGCCGGTGCATTACCGGCAGATGTGGGGCGCCTATGGCAAAGCGCGCACGGCGACCAGCCTGACCTTCGTCTCGCAGGCGGCGATCGAGCTCAATGTCGGGTCGAAGCTCGGGCTGGAGAAGCGCACCGTCGCGGTTGAGAACGTGCGCGGCGGCATCTCGAAGGCGTCGATGGTTCACAACAGCGCGACGCCGCATCTGGAGATCGACCCGGAAACCTATGAGGTACGGGCGGATGGCGAGCTCCTGACCTGTACGCCGGCCACCGAGCTGCCCATGGCGCAGCGCTACTTCCTGTTCTAAGTGTGGGAGGTGCTCTGTTTCAGCATCCTTCGAGGCCCGGCTTTGCCGGGCACCTCAGGATGAGGGCGCAAGAAACCACCTCATCCTGAGGTGCGAGCGTAGTGAGCCTCGAAGGATGCTCCAGCCGAGCGCCGCCCCTCTACCCGGAGTTTCTCGATGATCCGTGCCCGTTCGCTTCTGCCGGCCGGCAGCTGGGATGCCGCCACCGCCGCCGACCGTGTCGTGCTGCCGCATGACGGGCGCTACCGCCGCCGCATCGCCATGCGCGGGGAGAACGACGTCGCCTTCCTGCTCGACCTCGACGAGGCGACGCGGCTAAAGGATGGCGACGGGCTGGCGCTGGACGACGGGCGCGTCGTCGCCGTCGCCGCCGCCGAGGAGCCGGTGGCGGAGATCGTGGCACAGGACGCGCATCACCTCGCGCGCCTCGCCTGGCACCTCGGCAACCGCCACGTGCCGGCCGAGCTGCTGGCGGATCGCATCCGCATCGCCCGCGACAGCGTGCTGGAGGAGATGGCGCGCGGCCTCGGCGCCACGGTCGAGGTGGTGGAAGCCGCCTTCGAGCCGGAGGGCGGTGCCTATGAGGCCGCCGAGGCGCACGGCCATCACGGGCATGACCATCACGACGATGATCATGGCCACCACCATGAACATGGCGAGGCCTGCGGCTGCGGGCACGATCATTCCCATGATCACGGCCATCACGAGCGTGAGCATCACGACCACGCGCACGAGCGGGACGTGCTGCATGTCCACGGTCATGAGCATGACCACAAGCACGAGCATACGCACGCTCACGAGCATCACGAGCACAAGCATGGCGAGGCGTGCGGCTGCGGGCACGACCATTCCCACGACCATGAGCATCATCACGACCACGATCATGGGCACGGGCACGACCATCGCCATGGGCACGACCATCGCCATGGCTGATGCGGACGGGCCGGCAGACGGGGTGCAGGGCGCGCCCGCGCCCGACCTGCTGGCGCTGTTCGTCTGGCTCTCGCCGGCCTATCCGGTTGGCGCCTTCGCTTATTCGCACGGCCTGGAATGGGCGGTGGAGACGCAGGACATCTCGGACGTCGCCTCGCTCATTCGCTGGGTCGACGACCTCCTGCACCATGGCGGCCCCTTCGCCGACGCGGTGCTGCTCGCCCATGCCTTCCGCGCCCTGCGCGAGGGCGATGATGCCCGCCTCGTCGAAGTGCTGGAACTGGCGGCTGCCTTCGCGCCCTCGCGCGAGCGGCAGATGGAGACGCTGAACCAGGGCGACGCCTTCCTTGCCGCCACCCGCATCGCCTGGCCGGCGCCGGCGCTGGAGCGGCTCGCCACGATCTGGGGCGGGCGCGTCGCCTATCCGGTGGCGGTCGGCATCGCGGCGGCGGCGCACGGCCTGCCGCTGGGGGCGACGCTCTCCGCCTATCTCAACGCCGTGGCGGCGAACCTGATCTCCGCCGCCGTCCGCCTCGTGCCGCTCGGCCAGACCGACGGTAACAAGGCGCTGGCGGCGGCGACGAAGACGGTGCGCGAGGTCGCGCCGCTGGCGCCAGGCGTGCCGCTGGAGCGGCTCAGCGGCGCCGCGCTGAAATCCGACATCGCGTCCATGCGTCACGAAACGCAGTACACGCGGCTGTTCCGAAGCTGAAGGCGAGGGGAAGCATCATGGCAAGCAGCAGCGGCCCCCTGAGGGTCGGCATCGGCGGACCGGTCGGCTCGGGCAAGACGGCGCTGATGGAGGCGTTGTGCCGGGCCTTCCGCGAGCGCTACGACCTCGCCGCCATCACCAACGACATCTACACCAAGGAGGATGCCGAGATCCTCACCCGAGCCGGCGCCCTGCCGGCCGAGCGCATCATGGGCGTGGAGACCGGCGGCTGCCCGCACACCGCCATCCGCGAGGATGCCTCGGCCAACCTTGCCGCCATCGCCGAGATGCGCGGGCGCTTCCCCGCCCTCGACCTGATCCTCATCGAATCGGGCGGCGACAACCTCGCCGCGACCTTCTCGCCCGAACTCGCCGACATCACCGTCTACGTCATCGACGTCTCGGCCGGCGAGAAGATCCCGCGCAAGGGCGGGCCGGGCATCACCCGCTCGGACCTTCTCGTCATCAACAAGGTCGACCTCGCCCCGCTGGTCGGCGCCTCGCTGGAGGTGATGGATCGCGATTCGCGCCGCATGCGCGGGCGCCGGCCCTTCGTCTTCGCCAATGTGCGGGCTGGCAGCGGGGTGGAGGAGGTCGCGCGCTTCATCGAGGAAGCGGGTGGCCTGGTCCATGCATCGCACGAGGGCGCGGCGCACTGACGATGGAGGCGCCGCCGGATCCTGGTCATCCGGAATCTACCGTTGGGGTCGATCGCTACGAGTCGGGCTGCCGGCAAGGTTTGATGTTCGCATTGAGGTATCATAAAGCTCTTTGAACTGGAGCCGTTAGGCTCCTTGCCGATCCGCCAAGGTGTGTGATGGCATATCCGCTACCGGAGAACGAAGCCGAAAGGCTCGCCGAACTTCACGCGTTGCAGATTCTCAATACGGGACCCTCCGCTGCGCTGGACGGCGTGTGCGTGCTTGCGCGCAAGATGCTGGGCGTCGCCAGCGTGGCGATCAGCCTCATCGACCGCGACCGCCAATGGTTCAAGGCGAGGGCCGGTGTAGACATGGAGGGTACGTCGCGTGAGCACTCCTTCAGCACCTGGACCATCATGTCGCCGGACCTGATGGTGATCCCAGACGCGCATGAGGACTCGCGCTTCGTCGACAACATCTTCGTCACCGGCGAGCCCCATATCCGCTTCTATGCCGGCATGCCGCTGGCGCTGCGGGCGGGGCTGAACATCGGCGTGCTCTGTCTGTGGGGGCCCGAGCCGCGGACATTGTCGGCCTCCGAGACCGAGATCATCACCCACCTGTCGCGCATCATCGTCGACCAGTTCCGGTTGCACGAAGCGACGCAGCGTACGCGGCGCGAGCTCGAATACCGGCGGATGAGCCAGGGGCTGCTGGAGATGCAGAGCCGCGAGCTCTGGCGCCGGCAGAGCCTGCTCGCCCAGACCGAGCGGCTGGCGAAGATCGGCGGCTGGGAGTTCGACGTCGCGACTGAGCGGCTCAGCTGGTCGGACGGCATCTACCGCATCTATGGCCTCTCGCAGAGCATCGAGCCCGATCAGCAGCTGGCGCTGTCGCATTTCCCCCCTGAGGCCCGCCAGAACTTCCAGAAGGAGTTCGAGACGGCGCTGCGCAACCGCGAATCCTTCGAGATCGAGCTGCCCTTCGTCGATGCGCATGGCAACCACCGGCTGGTGCGCAAGTCCTGCGAGGTGGAGATCGACGGCGATGGCGTCCTGCGCGCCTTCGGCATGCTGCAGGACGTCACCGAGCAGAAGGAAGCCGAGCAGCGCATGTGGCACATGGCCAATCATGACGCGCTGACCGGGCTGCCCAATCGTGGGCTGATGCGGGAGCGGCTGGAGGCGGCGCTGCGCCGCTCGCGCCGGTCGCACCGCTATGTCGGGGTGTTGCTAGTCGATCTCGACCAGTTCAAGGACGTCAACGACACGCTCGGTCACGACGCCGGCGACGCGCTGCTGGTGGAGGCGGCGCAGAGGCTGGGCGGCTGCATCGGCGACGTTGACATGGTGGCGCGGCTCGGCGGCGATGAGTTCATCGTCCTGCTCGCCCGCATGGACAGCCCGACCGATGCGATGGTCGCGGCGCAGCATGCGCTCTCCGCGCTGAGGCTGCCCTTCAGCTACCGCCGCACCGTGCTTTCCTGCCGTGGCAGCATCGGCATCGCCGTGGCGCCCGAGCACGGCACCGACCCCTCGACGCTGCTCAAGAACGCGGACATCGCGCTCTACCGCGCCAAGGCGGCCGGCCGCGGCGTCGCGGTCGAATACGACACGCGTATGCAGCAGGCGACCGAGAAGCGCATCCAGCTCTATGCCCGCGTGCGGCTGGCGCTGAAGAACGGCGAATTCCAACCCTACTACCAGCCCAAGGTGTCGCTGCGCAGCGGCGCCATCGTCGGCTTCGAGGCGCTGCTGCGCTGGCGCCACCCGCGCCGCGGCCTGCTCGGCCCGCAGGAATTCGGCCAGGTTTTCGACGATCCCGACCTCGCGGGTGCCATCGGCGAGCGGGTGCTGGAACTGGCGACGCGCGACATGGCGGCCTGGGTCGCCCAGGGCTGCGAGTTCGGCCATGTCGCCATCAACATGAGCTCGTCCGAGTTCACCCGCGGCGGGCTGGCGGAGCGGGTGCTGACGGCGCTCGACCATTCGCACATCCGGCCCGAGCGATTGGCGATAGAGGTCACCGAGACCGTCTTCCTCGGCCGCGGCACCGAGATGGTGCGCCACAGCCTGCAGTCGCTGACTCATGCCGGCGTTCGCATCGCGCTGGACGATTTCGGCACCGGCTACGCCTCGCTGTCGCACCTCAAGCAGTTTCCTGTGGACCGCATCAAGATCGACCGTTCCTTCGTGCACGACATCGAGCACGACATCGACGACGCGGCGATCGTGCGCGCGGTGATTCATCTCGGCCAGAGCCTCGGCATCGAGACGGTGGCGGAAGGCGTCGAGACGCCGGCGCAGGCTGCCTATCTGCGCGCCAATGGCTGCGATCTCGCCCAAGGCTTCCTTTATTCCAAGGCGCTGCCCGCCTCCCGCGTTCCGGCGCTGCTGCGCGGCTGGGATGCGGCCGACGTCATCGCCACCGAAGCCGCCAAGGCGATCCACATCGCCAGCTGACGGCGAGCCGTCGCCTCCGGGACACATCGCCCTCCGGATTCGTCTGGTATGGTTTTGCGGCTCGGAGGGATTCCACCAGATGACGCCAATGAACGCGGGCCGGCGCGGAAGACCCGGTCCGCTCTACACTTGGGGCGGCTTGCGCATTCCCAGCCGGATCGTCGAGCTGTTCGATGCCGCCAGCCGTTCCGACCGCCGCGCGTGCCTGTTCCTCGTCCTGCTCTGCCTCGTGGCGCTGCTTCCCGGCTTCTTCTCGATCCCGCCGGTCGACCGCAACGAGGCGCGGGCCGCGCAGGTCACCCGGCAGATGCTGGACAACGGCGACTTCGTCGAGACCCGCCTAGGCTGGGGGCCCCGTCACACGCAGCCGCTCGGCCTGCACTGGATGCAGGCGGCGGTGGTCGCTGCGGCGGACCTCGTCGGCGTTCCCGGCGTCGAGCGCCGCATCTGGCTCTACCGGCTGCCCTCGCTCGCCGCCGCCATCGCGAGCGTGCTGCTGACCTATTGGGCGGCGCTGGCCTTCGCGCACCGGCGCGCCGCGATGTTCGCCGCCAGCCTGCTGGCGAGCAGCGTCGCGCTCAGTGTGGCCGGTCGCCTTGCCGTGCCGGAGACGGCGTTGCTCGGGGCGGTCGCGGCGATGATCGGCGCCATGGGGCGGCTCTATCTTGACGAGCGCCACGGCGAGCCGGCCGAGGATCCTGCGCAGGCGCGCCGGCAGGCGCAGCTCGCCTTGATCTTCTGGGGCGCCCTGGCCTTCGCGCTGTTCGCCAAGGGGCTGATCGCGCCGCTCTATGTGGTGCTGCCACTGGCGACGCTGGCCGTCCTCGACCGCAGCGCGCGCTTCCTCAGGCGGGCGAAGTCGCTGGCGGGCCTCGGGCTGATCGTGCTGGTGGCGGGCGGCTGGTTCCTGCTGCGCCGCTATGCGCCGCCGGAGACGCATGAGGAGTTCGTCGCCCGCCTGCTACTCGGGCGGGTCGCGCCCGACTATCAGGGCTTCAACGGCCCGCCGGGCGCCTATCTGCTCATGTTCTGGGGCCTGTTCTGGCCGGCGGCGCCACTCGCCGCGCTGGCCGTGCCGATGCTGTGGAAGGCGCGGCGCATCGGGTCGGTGCGCTTCCTGCTGGCCTGGGTGCTGCCGGCCTGGCTGCTGTTCGAGCTGCTGCCGGCCAAGGTGCCGGCCTATGTCGGCCCGACCCTGCCGGCGATCGCCATCCTCATCGCCCTGGCCGTCGAGCGCGGCGCGATGGCGCTGGGCAATACGCGGCTCGCCCGATTGCTCTGGCTATGGCCGCTGATCGGCGCGGCGATCGCGGTGGCGGCGCTGCTCGGCCTCGCCGTCTTCGACCATACGACCAGCCTGCTCGCCTGGCCGCTGCTGCTGATCGGCTTCTTCGCGCTGGTGACGGCGGCGGGTGCGGTGCGCGACTATGGCGTCGAGAAGGCGTCGCTGGTGGCGATCGCCGGCATGCTAATCTCCGGTTTCGGCGTGATGCAGCTCGTGCTGCCGCAGATGCAGAGCTTCTGGATCTCGCCGCGGCTGGTGGCGTTGGCGGAGCATGAGCCGTGCGCGGGGCGCAGCGGCGGCGTGCTCGTCGGCTCCGCGGGCTATAGCGAGCCGAGCCTCGCTTTGCTGCTGGCGCAGCCGCCGCGCTTCCTCGACGGCGCCGGCGCCGCCGACTTCCTCAAGGAGGGCGGCTGCCGCGTCGTCTTCGTCGAGCGCCGGCAGGAGGCGCGCTTCGCCCGCCGGGCCGAGGCCCTTGGCTTGCGCATCGGGCGCGGCGCGGAGGTGCGCGGCTTCCAGTACAACGGCCTGCGGGTGGTGCGCCTTACGCTCTACCGCGTCGGTTCCTGAGCGTCGCGCACCGCCGCCAGCGCCTCGAACCCGCGTTCGAGATCGGCGAGAAGGTCGGCCGGGTCCTCTAGCCCGATATGGAGCCGGATCGCCGATCCGCCCGGCGCCCAGGTGGTGGCGCTGCGGTAGGCGCTGCAGTCGAATGGGATGGCGAGGCTCTCGAAGCCGCCCCAGCTGTAGCCGAGGCCGAACAGCTCCAGCGTGTCGAGGAAGGTGTCGACCGCAGCCTTGGGCACGGGCTGCAGGATGAAGCTGAACAGGCCCGAGGCGCCCTTGAAATCGCGCGCCCAGAGTGCGTGGCCGGGATGACCTGGCAGGCCGGGATGCAGCACCTCCTTCACCTCGGGCCGCTGCTCCAACCAGCGCGCGACGGTAAGCGCGGATTCCTGATGACGCACGAGCCGCACCGCCAGGGTGCGCAGGCCGCGGGCGGCAAGGAAGGCATCCTCCGGCGCCACGGTGATGCCGAGGTCTCCATGGACCAGCTTCAGCCGACGCCAGAGGCGCTCATTGGCGGAGATGGTGCCGAGGTTGAGGTCGGAATGGCCGCCGACGTACTTCGTGCCCGCCTGGATCGAGATGTCGACGCCGAAATCGTGCGGACGGAAGAACAGCGGCGTCGCCCAGGTATTGTCCATCAGCGTGACGATGCCGCGCTGGCGGGCAGCCTCCACGATGGCGGGCACGTCCTGGATCTCGAAGGACTGCGAGCCGGGGGACTCAAGGAAGACCGCCCGCGTGTTCGAGCGGAGCAGTTCCTCGATGCCGCCGCCGACGAGCGGGTCGTAATAGGTGGTCTCGATGCCGTAGCGGCGCAGCACCTCGTTGCACACCCGCCGCGTCGGCTGATAGGCAGTGTCGACCATCAGAAGATGGTCGCCCGCCTCCAGCACGGCCAGCAGCGCGGTGCTGACCGCCGAGAGCCCGGAGGGGGTCAGCACGGTGCCTGCGCCGCCTTCAAGCCGCGTGATCGCGACCTCCAGCGTCTCGACCGTCGGGTTGCCGCGTCTTCCATAGGTATAGCGTCCGGTATGACCTTCGAGATCGGCCACCGTCGCCGAGAGCACCGTCGAGCCGCGCACGATGGGCGTGTTCACGAAGCCGTCAAAGCGTTGCGGATCGCGGCCGGCCGTGACCAGCTCGGTCTCGACCGAGCGTTTGCGGGCGCTGCCGCCTTCCGATTGTTCCGTCATTCGTTTTGCCTGCCGACCTGTGCTGCGGGGCGCCAATTGGGAGTGGACGGGGCGCTAACGTCAAGCGCTTGACCGGACCGGATTACGGCGTTCTGATGACGCGGCGTCTGTAGGGGGAGACGGGAAGGCTGGTTCGCGGACTGTCCAGCCACCCGTCAGACGAAGGACGTAGGCGTGCCCCGCTTCCTAACGCCAATCGCGGCATGCGAATTGCTTTTTCTTCCGCCCGTGTCGTCCGCGTACCGCGCGGCCGGTACGCCAGCTCAAATCCTAATGAAGAAGGCTGCCAACATGAAACGCCTCCTCTCCACGTTCGCCGTCGCCGGGGCCTTCGGGCTTTGTGCGGTCAGCGCGCAGGCCGCCAAGCTCGACCAGGTGAAGTCGAAGGGCTTCATCCAATGCGGCGTCAGCCAGGGCCTGCCGGGCTTCTCGACCCCGGACGACAAGGGCAACTGGACGGGCCTCGACGTGGATTTCTGCCGCGCCGTCGCCGCAGCGGTCTTCAACGATCCCACCAAGGTCAAGTTCACCCCGCTCTCGGCGAAGGACCGCTTCACCGCGCTCCAGTCGGGCGACATCGACATCCTGTCGCGCAACACGACCTGGACGATCACCCGCGACACCTCGCTGGGCCTGAACTTCACCGGCGTCACCTATTATGACGGCCAGGGCTTCATGATCCGCAAGGACAAGAAGGTGAACTCGGCGCTCGAGCTGTCCGGGGCCTCGGTCTGTACGCAGACCGGCACCACCACCGAGCAGAATCTGGCCGACTATTTCCGCGCCAACAACATGACCTACGAGGTCATCGCCTTCGCCACCAATGACGAGGTGGTCAAGGCCTATGATGCGGGCCGCTGCGACGTGCTCACGACCGACCGCTCCGGCCTCGCCGGCGAACGCCTCAAGCTCACCAATCCGGACGACCACGTCGTCCTGCCGGAGATCATCTCCAAGGAGCCGCTCGGCCCGGTGGTCGCCCATGGCGACGACCAGTGGTTCGACATCGTGAAGTGGGTGCTCTTCGCCCAGATCAATGCCGAGGAGCTCGGCGTGACCTCCAAGAACGTCGACGAGCAGCAGAAGTCGGCCACCAATCCGGAGATCAAGCGCCTGCTCGGTACCGAGGGCAAGTTCGGCGAGGGCATGGGCATCGGCAATGACTGGGCCTACCAGATCGTCAAGAGCATCGGCAATTACGGCGAGATGTACGACCGCAACGTCGGTCCCGCGACGCCGCTGAAGCTCGAGCGCGGCGCCAACGCCCTGTGGACCAAGGGCGGCCAGCAGTACGGCATGCCGATCCGCTGACCAACAGGGCTCCCGGCGTCCTGCCGGGAGCCCTCGCTTTTTCCCGCGAAGCCGGCGGCACGTCCGGTGCGGGACTTGCAGGCCTCGGAAGAGGCGAGGGGGACCATGTCGGACCTGGTGTTAGAGCCCGTCCAAGGGCGCTCGAAGAGTGCGTCGTTCATCAACGACCCGAATGTACGCAGCATCGGCCTGCAGCTCATCGCGCTGATACTCGTCGTCCTGCTCGGCTGGATGTTCGTCGAGAACGCCCGCGACAACCTCGCGGCGCAGAAGATCGCCACCGGCTTCGGCTTTCTCGACAACACCGCCGGCTTCGGGATCAGCCAGACGCTGATCCCCTATAGCGAGACCTCCACCTATGGCCGTGCCTTCGTCGTCGGCCTTCTGAACACGATACTGGTCGCGGTGGTCGGCATCTTCCTCGCCACCATCATCGGCTTCCTGGTCGGCATCGGCCGGCTGTCGAAGAACTTCGTCGTGAGGCTGATCTCGACCACCTATGTCGAGGTTCTGCGCAACCTGCCGCCGCTGTTCCAGATCCTGTTCTGGTACCTTGCCGTGCTCAGCGCCATGCCCAGCCCGCGCCAGAGCATCTCCATCTTCGGCGAGGTGTTCATTTCGAACCGCGGCCTGATCATCCCGCGCCCGCTGTTCGGCGAAGGCACGGGGCTGGTGCTGTGGGCCTTTGGCGCCGCGCTCCTCGCCGTCATCCTGATCGGCTACTGGGCACGCGGGCGCCAGGAGGAGACCGGCCGGCGCTTCCCCATGCTGTGGGTGGGCCTCGGCATTCTCGTCCTCGTGCCGCTCGCCGCCATGATCTTCACCGGCTTCCCGATCACCTTCGAGCGGCCGGAGCTGAAGGGCTTCAACTTCGCCGGCGGTTTGCGCGTCATCCCCGAATTCGTCGCGCTCACCGTCGCGCTTGCTACCTACACTGCCGCTTTCATCGCCGAGAATGTGCGCTCCGGTATCATGGCGGTGAGCCACGGCCAGACCGAGGCGGCGCATTCGCTGGGGCTTCGCAATAGCCAGACACTGCGCCTCGTGGTCATCCCGCAGGCCATGCGTGTGATCATCCCGCCGCTGACCAACCAGTATCTCAACCTGACGAAGAACTCCTCGCTCGCGGTCGGCATCGGCTATCCCGACCTCGTGGCGGTGTTCGCCGGCACCTCGCTGAACCAGACCGGACAGGCGATCGAGATCATCGCCATCACCATGGGCGTCTATCTTGTGCTGTCGATCCTCACCTCGTTCGTCATGAATGCCTACAACAAGCGCATCGCGCTCGTGGAACGGTGAGGGCGCGCCGATGAGCCTTACCTTCGACGATGGGACCTTCATCCGCACCGAGATGGTGGCGCCGATGCCGCCGCCGCGGCGCCAGGTCGGCGTCATCGGCTGGATGCGCGAGAACCTGTTCTCCAGCATCCCCAACACCATCCTTACCCTCGTCGGGCTCGGGCTGGTGCTGCTGATCGTGCCGCCGCTGATCCGCTTTATGTTCATCGACGCGATATGGACCGGGCAAAACCGCGAAGCCTGCCTCGGCCCCGAGGCGGGCGCCTGCTGGCCCTTCATCAAGGCCAAGTTCGGCCAGCTGATCTACGGCTTCTACCCGATCGACCAGCGCTGGCGGCCGGACGTCGTCTTCGCCACCGGCGCCATCCTGCTGGTGCCACTGCTGGTGCTGAGCTGGCCCTTCAAGCGGCTCAACGCCTTCCTGTTTTTCGTGATCTACCCGATCGTCGCCTTCATCCTGCTCACCGGCGGCAACATCAACCTGCAGGCCTTCCTGTTCGAGCATTTCGGCCTGCTGCATTCGGTGTTCGGCCATGTCCATGTGGCGGGGGTAAACCTCGTCTTCTGGGCCGACTACGTCCTCACCGCGCTGATCGTCGTGGCGGCGATCGGCGGCGTCATCGGCCTCATCGGCGGCGATGGCCGGGCGGCGGCGCGCAGCACCATGTGGGTCTTCTTCGCCTTCGGCCTGCTTGTGGTCGCCTGGGACATCGACTTCGGCCTGCCCTATGTCGAGACGCGGCAATGGGGCGGCCTGCTGGTGACGCTGGTGATCGCGGTGACCGGCATCGTCGCCTCGCTGCCGCTGGGCATCCTCCTGGCGCTGGGGCGGCGCTCGCAGATGCCGGTCGTGCGGCTGCTCTCGGTGGTCTTCATCGAGTTCTGGCGCGGCGTGCCACTGATCACCGTGCTGTTCTTCGCCACCTACATGCTGCCGCTGTTCCTGCCGCAGGGCTCGAATCCGGACGGGCTGCTGCGGGCGCTGGTCGGCGTCGCGCTGTTCTCGGCTGCCTATATGGCGGAGGTGATACGCGGCGGTCTGCAGGCGATCCCGAAGGGCCAGTACGAGGGCGCCATGGCGATGGGCCTGACCTGGAGCCAGATGATGCGCCTCATCATCCTGCCGCAGGCGCTGACCCTGGTCATTCCCGGCATCGTCAACAGCTTCATCAGCCTGTTCAAGGACACGACGCTGGTGTTGATCGTCTCGATCTTCGACTTCCTCGGCCAGCTGCGCGCGTCCTTCACCGACCCCAACTGGGCGAGCCCGGTGACGCTCTACACGGGCTTCGCCTTCGCGGGCGTGGTCTATTTCCTCTTCTGCTTCGGCATGTCGCGCTATTCCCTCTTCGTGGAGCGGCGGCTGAACACCTCTCACCGGCATTGACGGAGGCCCTCATGACCGAAGCTCACTCCATCGTCCCGAGCGACGAACTGCCTGCGGTGCATACCCCGCCGAGCCGCGAGACTGCCGTCGAACTTGCCGGCGTGCACAAATGGTATGGCGAGTTCCATGTGCTGAAGGACATCAACCTGCGGGTGCTGCGCGGCGAGCGCATCGTCATCTGCGGCCCGTCGGGGTCGGGCAAGTCCACCATGATCCGCTGCATCAACCGGCTGGAGGAGCACCAGCAGGGCACGATCGTCGTCGACGGCATCGAGCTCACCAACGACCTCAAGCGCATCGACGAGATCCGCCGCGAGGTCGGCATGTGCTTCCAGCACTTCAACCTGTTCCCGCATCTGACCGTGCTGGAGAACCTCACTTTGGCGCCGATCTGGGTGCGCAAGACGCCCAGGAAGGAGGCGGAAGAGCTCGCCATGCACTTCCTGCGCAAGGTGAAGATCCCCGAGCAGGCCAACAAGTACCCGGGCCAGCTCTCC
>JARBUD010000061.1 GCA_029239875.1 Xanthobacteraceae bacterium
CAGCTCGACCTGCTGGTCGGCGCCGACGCGCTCGACGAGATCGAGGGGCTGGAGCGCTGGCCGCTGCTCACCGAGCCCTATGTGCTGCTGATGCCGGCGAACCTGCCCGCGCCGGCACGGGTCGCCGACATCGAGGAACTGACCCGCACCGTGCCGCTGGTGCGCTTCTCCGCCCGTTCCAAGACCGGCATGGAGGTGGAGCGGCATCTGCGCCGGCTGCGCCTCGAGCTGCCGCGCCCGCTGGAGTTCGACACGCCCTATGGGGTGACCGCGGCGGTGGCGGACGGGGCGGGCTTCGCCGTCACCACGCCGCTGTGCCTGATCGAGGCCGCCGTGCCGCTGGACGGGCTCGCCTGCCATGCGCTGCCCGGTCCGGGCCTGGCGCGGCACCTGACGCTGATCGCCCGCCGGCAGGAGCTCGGCCGCCTGCCGCGCGAGGTCGCCGCCTTCTGCCGCGAGCGGCTGGCGGAGCAGCGGCCGGTGGTTGCGGCGCTGGTGGGGGAGGGGCTGGCGGAAGGGTTCAGGGTGGAGCCGTGAGGCTCACCCCTCATAGCGCCTCACCGCCAGCACGGCATTGAGCCCGCCGAAGGCGAAGCTCGACGAGATCGCCGCCTCGATCGGCGCCTCGCGCGAGGCGTTCGCCACGCAGTCGATGTCGCATTCCGGGTCCGGCTCGTTGAAGCCCATGGTCGGCGGCAGGAAGCCCTCGCGCAGCGCGAGAACCGTGGTCACGAGGTCCAGCGCGCCCGAGGCGTTCATGGTATGGCCGTACTGCGACTTCGACGAGGAGACCGGCAGCCTGTCGAGATGGGCGCCGAACACATGGCGCAGCGCCGCCGTCTCAGTCTTGTCGTTGAGCGCGGTGGCGGTGCCGTGGGCGCTCACATAGCCGACCTGTTCCGGCGCGAGGCCGGCATCCTCCAGCGCGAAACGCATGGAGGCCGCCGCGCTCGCCATGTCGGGGGCGGTGATGTCCATGCCGTCGGCGCTCATGCCGAAGCCGACCAGCTCGGCATGGATGGTGGCGCCGCGGGCGATGGCACGGTCCATGTTCTCCAGCACCACGGCGCCGCCGCCCTCGCCGATGACGAGCCCGGCCCGGTCCTTGGAGAAGGGGTGGCAGCCATCGGGGGCGAGCACCCGAAGGGCTTCCCAGCTCTTCAGCATGCCGTAGGTGATCTGCGATTCCGCGCCGCCGGCCACCGCCACGTCCAGCATGCCGGAGCGGATCATGTGGAAGGCGGTGCCGATGGCGTGCGAGGCCGAGGAACAGGCGGAGGCGATGGAGAAGGACGGGCCATGGATGCCGAGGTCCATGGTGATATGGCTCACCTGCCCGCTCGGCATGGCGCGCGGCACGGTGAAGGGGTGCGGGCGCGGCGCCTTGTCGGCATAGAGCTTGTGGTAGCTATCGTCGACGGCGTGGAAGCCGACTGAGGCGGCGAAGATGGCACCGGCGCGATGGCGTGCCACGCCTTCCAGCGCCGGTCCGGCATCGGCCAGCGCCTGACGGGCGACGACGACGGCGAATTGCGACGTGCGGTCGAGCAGGCCGAGCTGGCGCGGATCGAAATGATCCTCCGGCCGGAAGTCGCGGACCTCGGCGGAGATCTTGGTCTTCATGGTGGAGACGTCGACGCCCTGCGTCTCGCCGATGCCGACCGTGCCGGCGCGCAGGCCGGCGAGATGCGACGGAACGTCCTGGCCCAGCGCCGAGAGAGAGCCGAGCCCGGTGATGGCGACGCGCGCCGGCATCAGGCGGTCTTGGCCTTCTGCGCCGCGAGCAGGTCGGCGACATGCTGGACGAGCGTGCCGACGGTCACGTCGTTGCCGCTCAGCGGGCCGTCATTCGGTATCTCGATGCCGAAGCGGCTTTCCAGCTTGAAGATGGTCTCGATCAGGTCGAGCGAGGAGATGCCGAGCTCGGCAACGGGCGTCTCGGGCGTCAGCAGGTTCGAATCGACCCCGACCTCGCCGGAGATGAAGTCGACGATTTCGGCAACGGCGGGATCGTCTGTCTGCATGCGTCTGCTCTGTTTGTCCGTCCGGCGAGATGCCTGAAACTAGGGCTGCGTCTGGTATCACATAGAAGGGCGGCTCAAGCCAGCAACGTCAAATGACCGACATATGTGTCCGGCGCATGTCACTTGCGCGCACGCCGAAATCCGCCCTTACGGCCGCGCGGCGGCGTGCGCCCGCATGATCTGGGAAAGATAGAGATAGGAGGCCTTGGGCGTGCGCTGCTGGGTGGCGAAATCCACGTTGATCAGACCGAAGCGCCGGCGCTCGCCCTCCGCCCATTCGAAATTGTCGAGCAGCGACCAGGCGAAATAGCCGTTGAGCGCGCAGCCCTGGCGGATCGCCTCGCTGCAGGCGACGAGATGGGCGCGGATGTACTCGACCCGCTCGGGGTCCTGCACAACGCCGTTGGCCGGAGCGGGGTCCTCGTAGCAGGCGCCGTTCTCGGTGATGAAGACGGGCGGGTTGCCGTACTGGTCGCGCAGCCTCGTGAGCACCTCGACCAGCCCCTGCGCGCTGATCGGCCAGCCGAGCAGGGTGCGCGGCGTGCCCTCCGGTACCGCGCCATAGCCGGCCTGGGCGAGGAAGGCGGCAGGATCGTGCTTGATCCAGGACGGCCCGTAATAGTTCATGCCGAGGAAGTCGACCGGCACCCGGATCGCCTCCATGTCGCCGGGCTTCACCAGCTGGGCGAAGACGGATTCGAACGGTGCCGGGTAGCTTCCCTTGAACAGCGGATCGAGGTTGATGGTGTTCCAGCAGGCGTCGAAGCGCTGGGCGGCGGCGACATCCGCGGGGTCCTGCGAGGCCGGGTAGATCGGCTGCAGCGAGAACACCGTGCCGAGCTTGAGGTCGCCGCGCAGAGCCCGCACCGCGGTGAGGCCGGTGCCCTGCGCGAGGTTCTGGTGGTGCTGGGCCATGACGTAGCTCGGCCAGCCGGTGAGCCCCGGCGCGTGGTTGCCGAAGCCGTGGCCGAAGATGGCGTGCACGGAGGGCTCGTTGAGCATGGCCCAGGGCTTCACCCGGTCGCCGAGCCGGCCCACCGCGGCGCGGGCATAGTCGGCGAACCAGCCGGCGATGTCGCGATTGTGCCAGCCGCCGCGGTCCTGCAGCGCCTGCGGTAGGTCCCAATGGTAGAGGCAGGCCATGGGCAGGATGCCGCGCTCGAGCAGCTTGTCGACGAGGCGGTCGTAGAAGTCGAGGCCGGCGGCGTTCACCTGCCCGGTGCCGTCGGGGATCACGCGCGGCCAGGCGATGGAGAAGCGATAGGCCTGGAAGCCGCCCTTCGCCATCAGCTCCACGTCGCCGGGGTAGCGATTGTAGTGGTCGCAGGCGATGTCGCCATTGGTGCCGTCGGCGATGCGGCCCGGCGTGTGGGAGAAGGTGTCCCAGATGGAGGGCTTGCGCCCGCCTTCCTTCACCGCGCCCTCGATCTGGTAGGAGGAGGTCGAGGCGCCGAAAACGAAGCCGGGCGGCAGCTGCGGCTGGCCGGCCGGTGGCAGCGGCTGTACCTGCGCCGGTGCCGGCGGCGTCGCCACCGGAGGCTCGGCCGGCACCTGCGCCCTCGCGCTGGGCGACAGCACGGGCAGGGACGCGGCGGCAGCGGCGGAGGCGAGGAAGTCGCGGCGTCGGAGCATCGGGGTTCCCTTCGGACCTATCCGGCGACGAGCCGGAACAGCATCAGCACGGCGACGGCGAGCGCGCCCTGCAGCGCGGTGCCGACCGAGAGGCGCGCGAGCGCCGCGGGGGGCGTAAAGCCGCCGGCGCGGGTAACGAGCCAGAAGAATCCGTCATTTATTTGCGACACGGTCATGGCGCCTGCCCCAACGGCAAGCGCGGCCAGCGTCCGGCCGGTGGGATCGTCGAGGCCGAGAGGGGCGACGAGCTCCATCATCATGCCCGAGGCGGTGATGGCGGCGACGAGGGAGGAGCCCTGCAAGGTCTTCACCATGGCGGTGAGCCCGAAAGGCAGCAGCAGGGCGAGCGCGCCGTGTGCCGGCAGCAGGCCGATCAGGCCCTCCGCCACCATCTCGGCGGTGCCGGTGTCCTGCACCACTTTCGCCAGGCCGCCGGCGGCGCCGACGATGAGCAGCAGTGGCGCGGCCTTGGCCAGGGCGCGGGCCGCCCAGCCGTCCTCGCCGAGCCCGCCGGGCTCCCAGTTCCAGCTCAGCAGCAGGAGCAGGCCGACGCCCACCGCCACGAGCAGCATCGGGCTGCCGAGGGCCTGGATGAACAGGCGGTCATTGCCGCCGCCGAACGGCTCCGAGGCGATGTCGCCGAGCGACTGCACGATCAGCAGCGCGACCAGCATGAGGCCGGCGACGAGCAGCGCCAGCGCGCCGCGGCCGGGGGCGTGCAGGGTCTCGCCGTCGATGCTCTCCGCCGTGTCGACCGGCCGGGGCGTGTCGGCGGCCGCAAAGCGGGCGAAGAACATGCCGAGCAGCACGCAGAGGATGGCTGCCGGCACGCCGATGAACGCCGCGAGAAGCCAGTCGCCGCGCAATATTGTGAGGCTCGCCAGCATCACCGGGGCGGGGATGAGCAGGCCGTGGCTGGCCGAGAGCGACAGGCCGAGCACCAGCGCCGAGCGCGGGCTGTCGCCGCCGATGCCGCGCCGCAGCGGGTCGAGCACCGCGAAGGCGGCGGCCGGCGTCGAGCCCATGCCGCCGATCAGCCCGAGCAACGCGAGCGGCGGCGCGCGCCGGCGCCAGCCGCGCACCATCTGCTGCAGCCGCGCCGTGGCGCCGGTGCCGTCGGCGATCTCCGCCATCAGCGCCCCCGCCACCACGACGAGGCCGAGCGCCGCCAGCGACTGGCCGAAGCCGGTGCCGAAGCTCTTGACCACGAAGCCGAGCGACCAGCCGATGCCCCAGTTGAAGGCGAAGGCGGCGGCCACGAGGGCGAGGAAGGCATGAACCCGGCCGCGCGCCGTGAGAAGCGCGAAGACGGCCACGACGGCGACGAAGATGGCGGCGTAGGTCAGGTACATGGGTGAGGCATCAGCAGGCGGGAGAAGGGGCGGGATGCGTCAGGCTTAGCGTGCCCGGCACGCCCTGTCACCGTGCCCGAGGGGCGCAGCCGCCCTCAATTACCTCAAGCGGAGTCGGGTCCGCCATTGCCGCCGCGCGCCGGCTTTTATAGGTTCCTGACCATGCTTCGCCATCTTCTCCCCTTCGCCGCCGTCCTTCTCGCCACTTCGCTTCCCGCCCGCGCCCAGACCGACATACCGGGCGCGCCCGCGCCGGGCTTCGTGCGCGCCGAAGGCAAGAACTTTGTGCATCCGGACGGCTCGCCCTTCCTCATCAAGGGCATGAGCTTCGGCAACTGGCTGCTGCCGGAAGGCTACATGTTCAAGTTCACCGTCCAGCGCTCGCCGCAGGACATCGAGGACGTGGTCACGTACCTCGCCGGTCCGGAGGAGGCGACCCGGTTCTGGAAGGATTTCCGCGACACCTACATCCGGGAGGAGGATGTCGCCTTCCTCGCGGCCTCCGGCTTCACCACGGTGCGCGTGCCGCTGCACTGGAAGTTCTTCCTCGACCCGAAGAACCCCGACCAGGTCGATCCGAACGGCGAAGGCTGGGCGCTGATCGACCGGCTGGTGGGGTGGGCGCAGGTCCACGGCATCAAGCTGATCCTCGATATCCACGCCGCTCCCGGCGGGCAGACCGGGGTGAACCACGACGACGGCGTCGGCTACCCGCTGACCTTCTACGTCCCCGAGTTCAAGCGCCGCACCATCACCATGTGGCGCGCCATCGCCGAGCGCTACCGCAACGAGACGGCCGTGCTCGGCTACGACCTGCTCAACGAGCCGGTCACGCCCTATCACGACACCGATTTCCTGAACTCGCGGCTCGAACCCTTCTACCGCGACCTGGTGACGGCGATCCGCGAAGTGGACCCGAACCACCCGATCATGCTCGCCGGCGCGCAGTGGAGCACGAATTTCGACGTGTTCGGCCCGCCCTTCGCAGAGAACCTCGGCTACACCTATCATATGTTCTGGGCCGCCCCTCAGCGCAGCTCGATCCAGAAATACGCCAACTTCGCCAATCGCTGGCAGGTGCCGATCTTCGTCGGCGAGACAGGCGAGCTGAACAATGACTGGAACGCCCAGTTCCGGGCGCTGAACGAGCGCTTCGGCATCGGCTGGAGCTTCTGGACCTACAAGAACCTCGATTCCCCCTCGACCGTCGCGTCCATACAGAAGCCGGCCGGCTGGGACGCGATCGCGCGTTTCGGCAGCGTGCCGCGCAGCCAGTGGGCGACGATGGACAAGCCGCCGCAAGAGGCGGTGGTGGCGACGCTGCGCGCCTATATCGAGAATGCGCGCTTCGCCAGGACCAACGTCAATCGCGGCTACGTCGCCTCGCTCGGGCTGAAGGTTCCCGAGACCGCGGCGACCGGTACCCCGTGCGGACGGCTCGCCTCGCTCGACCCGGCCGGCGCGTCCCCACTCGAAAACCCCTGTCCATGACCAACCACCTGTTCGACACCCTCCGGGCTGGCCAACCGGAGGGTGGGCGCACGTTCATCGCGACGCCGGAAGGCGCCGTTTTCACCTATGCCGACATGGAACGGCGCGCGGCGCAGTACGCCAACGCGCTGGTTTCGCTGGGCGTGAAGCCCGGCGACCGGGTGGCGCTGCAGGTGGAGAAGAGCGTCGAGGCCATCTTCGCCTATCTCGGCACGGTGCGCGCCGGCGGCGTGTTCCTGCCGCTGAACACCGCCTATACGGCGCCGGAGGTCGACTATTTCCTCGGCGATGCCGAGCCTGCGGTTTTCGTCTGCGACCCGGCAGCCGAGGCGACCTTGGCGCCGATCGCAAGGGCGCGCGGCGTCGCGCACCTGCTCACGCTCGATACTGACGGCAAGGGAACCCTGAGCGCGGCGGCGGATGCGGCGGCGGCGAATTTCGAGGACGTGGCGCGCTCACCCGACGCCCTCGCCGCGCTGCTCTACACCTCTGGCACCACCGGGCGCTCCAAGGGCGCCATGCTGACCCATGACAACCTCGCCTCCAACGCGCTGGCGCTGGTCGACACCTGGCGCTTCACGCCGGAGGACGTGCTGATCCACGCCCTGCCGATCTTCCACACGCATGGCCTGTTCGTCGCCACCAACGTGATCCTGGCGGCCGGGGCGTCGATGATCTTCCTGCCGAAGTTCGACCCCGAGGCGATCCTCAGGCTGATGGACCGGGCGAGCGTCATGATGGGCGTGCCGACCTTCTACACCCGCCTGCTCAAGGCCCCGGGCCTGACGCCGGAAGCAGCGGCGAAGATGCGGCTGTTCATCT
The DNA here is from genome assembly GCA_029239875.1 of Xanthobacteraceae bacterium. Classification (GTDB taxonomy): domain Bacteria; phylum Pseudomonadota; class Alphaproteobacteria; order Rhizobiales; family Xanthobacteraceae; genus Ancylobacter. Next base: position 7,322 of record JARBUD010000061.1, read on the forward strand.
CCGGCTCGGCGCCGCTGCTGGCGGAGACGCACCGCGAATGGCGGGCGAGGGCCGGCCACGCCATCCTCGAGCGCTACGGCATGACCGAGACCGGCATGAACACCTCCAACCCCTATGAGGGCGAGCGCATCGCCGGCACCGTCGGTTTCCCGCTGCCGGGGGTGAGCCTGCGCGTGGTCTCGCCCGACGACGGGACGGAACTAGGCGCCGGCGAGATCGGCATGATCGAGGTGAAGGGACCGAACGTCTTCAAAGGCTACTGGCGCATGCCGGAGAGGACCGCCGCTGAGTTCCACGACGGCTGGTTCGTCACCGGCGACCTCGGGCTGATCGGCCCGGACGGCTATGTGCAGATCGTCGGGCGCGGCAAGGACCTCGTGATCTCCGGCGGCTACAACGTCTACCCGAAGGAGATCGAGAGCGAGATCGATGCGCTGGACGGCGTGGTCGAGAGCGCGGTGATCGGCCTGCCGCACGCCGATTTCGGCGAGGGGGTGACGGCGGTGGTGGTCGCCCGCCCCGATGCGGCGCTGGACGAGAAGGCGGTGGTTGCGGCGCTGGAGGGGCGGCTTGCCCGCTACAAGCTGCCCAAGCGGGTGATCTTCGTCGACGACCTGCCGCGCAACACCATGGGCAAGGTGCAGAAGAACCTGCTGCGCGACCAGTACAAGGAACTGTACGGCGGGTGAGAGCCGGCCCCGGCTCTTCTTTCCCTCTCCCCGTGGGGGAGAGGTGGCACGCGAAGCGGGTCGGTGAGGGGCGACAAACCTGCGGAGCGTCGAGGACCCCTCACCCCAGCCCTCTCCCCACTGGGGAGAGGGCGTTTAGGCGGGATCGGGTTGGCCGCGCCGGCAAAGCGACCTAGCTTTCACCAGGGAGGAAAGCCATGGACCCGCTTGAGCAGCATTATCTGGTGTTCGAGACCGCGCGGGGTTTCTGCGGCCTCGCCTGGAGCGCGGCTGGCATCACGCGCTTCCAATTGCCCTCATCGAGCGCCGCCGCCACCGAGCGCAACCTGCTGCGGCGGGTGCCGGAGGCGCGGCCCGGCGAGCCCACGACGGAAATCGCCGAGACGGTCGCCGCCGTGCGGCGCTATTTCGAGGGCGAGACGGTCGATTTCTCCGAGGTGCGGCTCGACCTCGGCGAGCAGGAGGCCTTCTTCGCCGATATCTATGCCGCGCTCCGTCGTGTCGGCTGGGGCGAGACCACTACCTATGGTGCGCTGGCGAAAGAGCTTGGCGCGGGGCCGGAGGCGGCGCGCGACGTCGGGCAGGCGATGGCGCGCAACCCGGTGCCGCTGATCATCCCCTGCCACCGCGTGCTGGCCGCCGGCGGCAAGCTCGGCGGCTTCTCCGCACCGGGCGGGGCGGACACCAAGGCGCATATGCTGGAGCTCGAAGGCGTCGATCTCAGGCCGCCGGCATCGGCGCAGGGATCGCTGTTCTAGCCGCCCTTGCCGGCGTTCACGCCTTCAGCTTGCCGAGCACCGTGATCAGCTCGGAGACCTTGCTGCGCTGCTCGTCGGCATTGCCGGAGGCGATGGCGTGCTCGACGCAGTGGGCGACGTGGTCGCGCAGCACTTCCTCCTCGACCTTCTTGAGCGCCGCCCGCACCGCCGCCACCTGAGTGACGATGTCGATGCAGTAGCGGTCTTCCTCGACCATGCGCGAGAGGCCGCGGACCTGGCCCTCGATCCGGCTCAGGCGTTTCAGACAGGCGTTGCGAGTTTCGTTCTGCATGCTTGCCATATACCCCTGTCGGGTATATATCGCAAGTACTCGATACCCAAGTGGGGTATAGGCAGGAGATGGCGATGGCGGATCACGAGAACGAAGGCAAGCGGAGCGGTGCTTCCTGCTGCGGCGGGCATGATCACAGCCATCATGACCACGCCCACGGCCATGACCATACGCACGACCACGCAGACGCGGCGGCGCACATGGCCAAGGACCCGGTCTGCGGCATGGATGTCGATCCCCACACCGCCCAGCACCGGGCCGAGCATGGCGGGCGGACCTATTATTTCTGCTGTGCCGGATGCAGGACCAAGTTCGTCGCCGACCCTGAGAAGTATCTCGGCGAGCGCGCGCCGGCCGCGCCGGTGCCGGAGGGCACGGAATATACCTGCCCGATGCACCCGGAGGTGCGCCAGATCGGCCCCGGCTCCTGCCCGATCTGCGGCATGGCGCTCGAGCCGGTGCTGGTGAGCCTCGACGACGGGCCGAACCACGAGCTCGTCGACATGACCCGCCGCTTCTGGATCGGCCTCGCGCTGGCCGTGCCGGTGGTGGTGCTGGAGATGGGCGGCCACTTCTTCCCGGCGGTGCACCACGTCGTCCCGCCGCAGCTCTCGAACTGGATCCAGCTCGTGCTCGCCACGCCGGTGGTGCTGTGGGCCGGCTGGCCGTTCTTCGAGCGCGGCTGGCAGTCGCTGGTGACGCGCAACCTCAACATGTTCACGCTGATCGCGCTCGGCACCGGCGTCGCCTATGCCTACAGCCTTGTCGCCGTCTTCGCGCCCGGCATCTTCCCGGCCGCCTTCCGCGATGCGCAGGGCGCGGTGGCGGTCTATTTCGAGCCCGCGGCGGTGATCACCGTGCTGGTGCTGCTCGGCCAGGTGCTGGAGCTGCGCGCCCGCGAGCAGACCTCCGGCGCCATCAAGGCGCTGCTCGACCTCGCGCCCACGACGGCGCTGCGCATCAATCCGGACGAGAGCGAGGAGGAGATCCCGCTCGACCAGGTCGCGGTCGGCGACAAGCTGCGGGTGCGCCCCGGCGAGAAGGTGCCGGTGGACGCGCAGGTGGTCGAAGGCCGCTCGGCGGTGGATGAATCTCTCGTCACCGGCGAATCCATGCCTGTCACCAAGGGCGAGGGCGACCATGTCATCGGTGGCACGCTGAACCGCTCCGGCGGCCTCGTCGTCGCCGCCGAGAAGGTCGGGCGCGACACCATGCTCGCGCGCATCGTGCAGATGGTGGCGGAGGCGCAGCGCTCGCGTGCGCCGATCCAGCGCCTCGCCGACCAGGTGTCGGGCTGGTTCGTGCCGCTGGTGGTGCTGTGCGCCGTGCTGGCCGCCATCGCCTGGGGCGTGTGGGGGCCGGAGCCGCGCTTCGCCCATGCGCTGATCGCCGCCGTGGCGGTGCTGATCATCGCCTGCCCCTGCGCGCTCGGCCTCGCCACGCCGATGTCGATCATGGTCGGCGTCGGACGCGGCGCGCAGATGGGCGTGCTGATCAAGAACGCCGAAGCGCTGGAGCGCATGGAGAAGATCGACACGCTGGTGGTCGACAAGACCGGCACGCTCACCGAGGGCCAGCCTTCGGTCACCGCGATCGTGACCGCGGAAGGGGTCGAGGACGCGGAGGCGCTGCGCTTTGCCGCCGCGGTCGAGCGCCCCTCCGAGCACCCGCTGGCGCGTGCCATCGTGACGGCGGCGCAGGACCGCAGCCTCGACATCCCCAAGGTGCGCGGCTTCGATTCACCCGTCGGCAAGGGTGCCTACGGCCTGGTGGACGGCAAGCGCGTCGTGCTCGGTAGCGCCGCCTTCCTCAAGGAACTCGGCATCGACACGACTGCGCTCGCCGGGCAGGCGGACGAGCTGCGCCGCGAGGGCGCGACCGCCATCTTCGTCGGCATCGACGGCAAGGCGGCCGCGGTGGTCGCCATCGCCGACCCGGTGAAGGCGACGACGCCGCAAGCGCTGAAGGAGCTGGCGGACGAGGGCATCCGCGTCGTCATGCTGACCGGCGACAACCGCACGACGGCGGAAGCCGTGGCGCGCCGGCTCGGCATCACCGAGGTCGAGGCCGAGGTGGCGCCGGACCAGAAGGCGGCGGTGGTCGAGAAGCTCAAGCGCGAGGGCCGCGTCGTCGCCATGGCCGGCGACGGCGTGAACGACGCGCCGGCGCTCGCCGGCGCCGATGTCGGCATCGCCATGGGCTCGGGCACGGATGTGGCCATCGAGAGCGCCGGCGTGACGCTGCTGCGCGGCGATCTCGGCGGCATCGTGCGGGCGCGGCGCCTGTCGGAGGCGACGATGAGCAACATCCGGCAGAACCTGTTCTTCGCCTTCATCTACAACGCCGCCGGCGTGCCGATCGCGGCGGGGGTGCTGTACCCGGTGTTCGGGCTGCTGCTCTCGCCCATGGTGGCCGCGCTCGCCATGGCGCTGTCCTCGGTCAGCGTCATCGGCAACGCGCTGCGGCTGCGGGCGGCGAAGGTCTGATCCCTTTCCCTCATCCCCGGGCTTGACCCGGGGACCCAGGGGGACTGGGTGCGCCAGGTCACTGGGTGACCGGGGACCCAGGGGGACTGGGTGCGCCAGGTCACTGGGTGGCCGGGTCAAGCCCGGCCATGAGGGGGGAGGGGTGGCCTACCGCCCCAACAAGCTCTTCAGCTCGAGGCTCTCGTCGGCCGCCTGCTCGGGGGTGAGGGTCGGCGTGCCGGCGAGCAGGCGCCGGCCGAGCATGTGGTCGGCGGGGCGGTTGACGCTCTCTATTGCCGTCAGCACGCCATCCCGGAAGCGGAACACCGAGAAGCGGCGGGAAGCCGGGTCGCCGCGCAGCACGGCGTCGTCGGTCGGGCCGGCGAGGCCGACCATCTGAAGCTTGAGGTCGGACTGGTCGCTCCAGAACCACGGCACCGCCGCATAGGGCGCCGGCCTGCCGGTGAGCCGGGCGGCGACGGCCTTGGCCTGGTCCACCGCGTTCTGCACCGATTCCAGCCGCACCAGCCGATCGGCGAAGCGGCTGGGATAAGCGACCGCGTCGCCGATGGCGGAGATCGCCGGATCGCCGGTGGCGAGATGCGCGTCGACCACGATGCCGTTGGCCACTTCCAGCCCGGCTCCGGCGGCGAGCTCGACATTTGGCGTGACGCCGATGCCGACGACGACGAAATCGGCCGGGTGCACAAGGCCGTCCGTCGTCTCGACGCCGGTGACGTGCCCCGCTTCGCCGACCAGCCCGACTACGCCGGCGCCCAGCAGCAGCGTCGTGCCCATGCTCGTATGGGCGTCGGCGAAGAAGGCAGAGATTTCCGGCGAGACGGCGCGGGCGAGGGGACGTGCGGCGGCCTCGATCACCGTCACCTCATGGCCGAGCGTGCGGGCGACGGCGGCGAATTCCAGCCCGATGAAACCGGCACCGATCACCACCACCCGGCGGGCGCCTTCGAGGCGCTGCTTCAACGCATCGGCGTCGGCACGGCTGCGCAGGTAGTACACGCCCGCCAATTCGCGTCCTGGCACCGGCAGCGGCCGGTTGCGGGCGCCGGTGGCGAGGATGAGATGGGCGTAGGGCAGGGCTTTGCCGCCTGCCAGCAGCACCCGCCGGGCGGCGCGGTCGATGGCTTCGGCGCGGGCGTTGACGACCTCGATCCGATGATCGGCGAAGAAGGCGGCCGGGCGCAGCTCGATCTGCTCGATGCCGGCATCGCCCTTCATATAGGCCTTGGAGAGCGGCGGGCGCTGATAGGGCAGGCCGGGCTCCTCGCCGACCAGCGTCACAGGGCCGGCAAAACCTGCCTCGCGCAGCGAGGTTGCCGCCTGGAAGCCGCCCTGGCCGGCGCCGACGATGACGATGCCGTCTTCCGTGCTCATGCGGCCTCCCGCGCCTGCGCCACCAGCCGGTCGCGCTCGTCATAGATCGCCGTGGACAGCCGCTCCATGAACTCGGCCTCCGGCAGGCCGGCCGGGATTGGCGGCAGGAAGGAGACGGTGATCTCGCCGGGCCTGATCTCGAAGCTGCGCGCCAGCCAGAACAGCCCGGCATTGTGCACCATCGGTACTACCGGCAGGCCGAGCGCCTTGTAGAGCAGCACCACGCCGCGCTGCATCGGCGCGCGCATGTCGACCGGCTGGCGGGTGCCTTCCGGGAAGATCAGCAGGCTGCGCCCTTCGGCTGCGGCCTCGCGGCCCTCGCGGAACATCTTCTTCATCGCCGTGCCGCCGCCGGCGCGGTCGATGGCGATCATCGGAGACTTCCTGAGGAACCAGCCGAAGACTGGGATCCTGTACAGCTCTTCCTTGAGGATGATGGCGACGTCCGGCACCAGCACGGCGCTGGCGATGGTCTCGAAGGTCGACTGGTGGTTGGCGACATAGAGCGCCGGCTCGTCCGGCCGGTTCGCCTCGCCGATGGTGCGGCAGGAGACGCCGACGAGGCGCAGAATTTTAAGCACGCCGCCGGCCCAGATCCGCGAGAAACGCCGCGTCACCTTCGGCTCGTTGCGCAGCGCGTAATAGGGGATGGTCGGCGCCAGCAGCACCGTCCACAGGACCAGCAGCACGAGGAAGGCGGACGAGCGCAGGCGGGACATCAGCGGCGGAATCTCGGGCGGCGGAATTTCGGGCGGCGGAATTTCGGAAACGATGCGTCGGGTCTAGCAGATCGGGGGCGCCGGAGGGAGGGGCGGGCGATGGCGTAGGCGTCGGGCCGGAACCGTAGGCGCAACGTCATGCCCGGACTTGATCCGGGCATCCACGCGGTTCCACCTGCACCCGGTTCCAAGACGTGGATGGCCGGATCAAGTCCGGCCATGACGGCCTGTTGGCGGATGCGGCGACAGGGGAAACACGCCGAGGCTACCCCTCAATCAGCGCGAACTTATCCACGTCGAACATGCCGAAATCGGTGATCTTCAGATGCGGGATCACCGGCAGCGGCAGGAAGGCGACCTGCAGGAACGGCTCGGGCAAGACGACGCTGAGCGCCTTGGCGGCGGCGCGTAGCGGGATGAGCGCGTCGTGCACTTCTTCGAACGAGCCTGCCGACATCAGCCCCGCCACCGGCAGCGCCAGCTCGGCCTTCACCGCGCCGCCCTCGGCGACGACGAAGCCGCCCTTCAGCGCGATCAGCCGGTTCACCGCCACCGCCATGTCGGCGTCATCGGCGCCGACGACGCAGATATTGTGGCTGTCATGGCCGACCGAAGAGGCGATGGCGCCGCGCTTCATGCCGAAGCCATGCACGAAGCCGCGTCCGATATTGCGGTTCCTGCCATGGCGGGCGACGACGCAGACCTTCACCGCGTCCTTGTCGAGGTCGACATGCTTCTCGCCGTCGAAGACCGGCAGGTCGAAGGAAAGGTCCTCGGTGATGATGCGCCCCGGCACCACGCCGATGACCCGCGTGGCGGCCTCGCCGTCGGGAACGCGGAAGTCGTCCGCCGCCACCGGCTCGGCCTTCATCGATTCGAGTCCGACAGGCGCGACCGTGCCGCGCGAAGCGAACATCTCGTCCGTCACCAGCCGCCCGGCGGAAATGACGTGCCGCACCGAACAGGCTTCGAGATTGTCGAGCAGCACGATGTCCGCCCGCCGGCCGGGCGCGATCAGGCCGCGGTCGCGCAGGCCGAAGGCATTGGCCGCCGACCAGCTCGCCACGCGGTAGACGTGGGGCAGCGGCGCGCCGCCCGCTATCGCCTCGCGGATCATGTAGTCGAGATGGCCCTGCTCGGCGATGTCGAGCGGGTTGCGGTCATCGGTGCAGAAGGCGAGGAAGGCCGAGGTGTCTGCGCTGATCAGGGGGATCAGTGCATGCAGGTCCTTGGAGACCGATCCCTCGCGGATCAGCACCGTCATGCCCTTCATCAGCTTCTCGCGCGCCTCGTTGAGTGCGGTCGCCTCGTGCTCGGTGCGGATGCCGGCGGCGATGTAGCCGTTGAGGTCGCGCCCGCGCAGCAGCGGCGCGTGGCCGTCTATGTGGCCGTCCGAGAAGGCGGAGAGCTTGGCGAGGCAGCCCTCGTCCTTGAACAGCACGCCGGGGAAGTTCATGAACTCGGCGAGGCCGATGCCGCTCGCATGCCCGCGCAGCGCGACGAGGTCGTCCGCATCGAGTTCCGCCCCGGCGGTCTCGAAGGCGGTGGCGGGTACGCAGGAGGAGAGCTGGACCCGCAGGTCCACGATGGTGTGCTCGGCGCAGCGCTGGAAGTACTCGATGCCTTCCGTGCCCAGCACGTTGGCGATCTCGTGCGGGTCGCAGATCGCCGTGGTCACGCCGTGCGGCAGTACGCAGCGGTCGAATTCCAATGGCGTGACCAGCGAGGATTCGACATGCAGATGGGTGTCGATGAAGCCCGGCACGGCGAAGAGGCCGGCGCCGTCGATCACCTCGCGGCCGTCATAGCTGTCATAGGTGCCGACGATACGGTCGCCCACGATGGCGATGTCGGTCGCGGTGATGGCGCCGGTGATGACGTCGAGCAGGCGTACGCCCTTGATGATGAGATCGGCTGGAGCGACGCCGCGCCCGGCATCGATGAAGCGCCCGAGCGCGGCGGGATCCAGCGTGGGCATGGTCATTCCTTCCAGGCGCTGGCGGCGTCGAGCCGGCTTATCTCGCTGTTGGTAAGCCTGAGCTCGGCCGAGGCGAGGAGGTCGCCGAGCTGCTCGACCTTGGAGGCGCTGGCGATGGCGGAGGTGACGCTGGGCCGCGCCATCACCCAGGCGAGGGCGACCTGCGACGGGCTCACGCCATGCGCGGCGGACACCTCATCGAGGGCGGCGAGGATGCGCCGGCCGCGGTCGTTGAGATATTTGTCGACCGCCGCGCGCCCGCGCACGCTCTTCTGCGCATCGGCGGAGGTGCGGTACTTGCCGGTCAGGAAGCCGGCGGCGAGCGAGAAATAGGTGATGACGCCGAGCCCGTTGCCGGAGCAGATCGGCTCCAGCTCGCTCTCGTAGCCGGCGCGGTCATAGAGGTTGTATTCGGGCTGGAAGGTCTCGTAGCGCGGCAGCTTCTCGCGCGTCGCCACCGCCAGCGCCTCGAACAGCCGGGGGGCGGAGAGGTTGGAAGCGCCGATCAGGCGCACCTTGCCGGCCTTGATCAGCTCCTCATAGGTGCCGAGCACATCCTCGAACGGTGTTTCGGGATCGTCCCAGTGCGACTGGTAGAGGTCGATATAGTCGGTCTGCAGGCGCTTCAGCGAGGCCTCGACGGCGCCGCGTATGTAGTCCGGCTTCAGGCAGCGCTTGCCGAGGCCCATGTCGCCGCCGACCTTGGTGGCGAGGACGATCTTCGCCCGGTTGCCGCGGGCCTTCATCCAGTTGCCGATGATGGTCTCGGACTCGCCGCCGGCATGGCCGTCGGCCCAGCGGGAATAGACGTCGGCGGTGTCGATGAAGCTGAAGCCCGCCTCGACGAGGCCGTCGAGCAGGCGGAAGGAGGTCGTCTCGTCGGCGGTCCAGCCGAACACGTTGCCGCCGAAGCAGAGCGGCGGGACCAGTATGTCGGAGCGTCCAAGCCGGCGCAGTTCCATTCGTCTTCCTCCCACCTCTGTCTCGCCATGGTGCGTCGCGGCAGTCTAGGGCAGGAGAGCGCGGGTGCTAACTACCCATATGTTGTAGCGGGGCTGCGTCAGAAACCGTCCTCGTCGAGGCCGCCGACCTCGATGAGCTCCACCTGCTCGCGCTGGCAGACATTGCGCAGTTCCGGCGAAGAGATGGTGTCGGTGACGAAGGTGTCGACCTCCGACATGGAGCCGATGCGCACCGGTGCGGAGCGCTCCAGCTTGGAGCGGTCGGCGACCAGGATGACCTGGCGGGCATTGTCGATGATGGCGCGGGCGACCTGCACCTCGCGATAGTCGAAATCGAGCAGCGTG
>JARBUD010000020.1 GCA_029239875.1 Xanthobacteraceae bacterium
GATCTTCATGGATGCCGGGCAGATCATCGAGATGAACGAGCCGGAGGCGTTCTTCTCCCACCCGCAGCACGAGCGCACCAAGCTCTTCCTCAGCCAGATCCTCGGACACTGACGAGAGCCGGACACCCCTCCTCACGGCCGGGCAGCGCCCACGTACCCGCCAAGGCCGGACCATCGCTCGACATCGCCCATGGCGAACTCGACGCCGACGACAAGGAAAACGCGCATGCCCCTCACGATCCCGGCCAAGGCCGAGCACACGACCTTCCTCTATTCCGAGCCCTGCGCCGATCTCGATGCGCTCAGCGCGGACATCGCCTATCTCGGCATCCCCTACGGCGAATCCTACACCTTCGGCGAGATCGCTAGCGACCAGAGCCGCGGCGCGCTGGCCATGCGCCGGGCGACCGACCGGATCCTGCGCTCCATCGAGCGCTATGACTTCGACATTGGCGGCCCGCTCTACGACAACAGGGCGATCCGCGCCGTCGACTGCGGCGATGTCTACGCCGATCCGCGCGAACTGAAGGATCACCTCAAGCGCGCCGAGGACGTCGTGCGCAAGATCGTGGCCTCCGGCGCGATGCCGATCGTTCTGGGCGGCGATCACTCGATCCCGATCCCCGTGATCAAGGCCCTCGACGACCAGGGGCCGGTCACCCTCATCCAGATCGACCAGCACCTCGACTGGCGCGAGGAGATCAACGGCGTCACGCACGGGCTGTCCAGCCCGATCCGCCGCGCGTCCGAAATGGACCATATCGGCGAGATCTTCCAGATCGGCCTTCACGCCAGCGGCAGCGGGCGCCAGGAAGAGTACGCCGCCGCGAAGGCCTATGGCGCGCATCTCGTCTCCGCCTACGACATCCACGAGCGCGGCATCCAGCACGTGCTCGACATGATCCCGGATGGCGGCCGCTACTACCTCACGGTCGATCTCGATGCCTTCGAGCCCGGCATCGCGCCGGGCGTGGCGGCTCCCTGCGCGGGCGGCATGACCTTCATGCAGGCCCGCAGCCTGATCCATGGGCTCGTGAAGAAGGGCCGCGTCCTCGGCATGGACGTAGTGGAGATCACCCCTGCCACCGACGTGAACCAGATCACCTGCATCACGGCAGGCCGCCTGATCGTCAATCTCGTCGGCGCGGCGGTGCGGGCCAACTATTTCGAGCCCAGGTAGACGAACCCAAGCAGAACTGCCGGGCATCCGGCCGACGAACATGACCGGACGCCGCGCGGAGCACTCCTTCGCGGCGCCCGCGCTTCGGGCCGATAGCCCGCGGCCCTCCAATCCAATGCGGAGCCTCCCTGAATGAACGTCGTCCAGATCCTCGAACGCCTGGTGAGCTTTCCCTCGGTGGTCGGCACGCCGAATGGCGATGTCGTGGACTGGATCGTGCGCTATCTGGAGGGCCATTCCGTCAGGGTCCACGTCCTGCCCGGCCCGGAAGGCGACCGCGCCAACCTCTTCGCGACGCTGGGGCCGGAAGACCGGCCCGGCTACATCGTCTCCGGGCATATGGACGTCGTTCCGGCGCAGGAAGCGGAATGGCGCTCGGACCCCTTCACGCTCCGCGCGGAGGGGGAGAACCTCTACGGGCGCGGCACGAGCGACATGAAGGGCTTCCTCGCGGCCGTGCTCGCGAGCGTGCCCGCGCTCCGGGCCCGGCGGCTCGACCACCCGATCCACATCGCCTTCTCCTATGACGAGGAAGCCGGCTGCCGCGGCGTGCCCCATCTGATTTCCCGGCTGCCGGAGCTGTGCGCGCCTCCCCTCGGCGCGATCATCGGCGAGCCGAGCAACATGCGCGGCGTGCGCGCCCACAAGGGCAAGGCCGCCGCGCGGATCAGCATCGAAGGCCGTGCCGGTCATTCGTCGCGGCCCGATCAGGGGATCAACGCGATCCACCTCATGGCGGATGTGCTCTCCAAGGCCGTGGAAACGGCCGGGGCGCTGACCCAGGGCCCGCACGATCCGACCTTCGAGCCGTCCTATTCCTCGATGCAGGTCGGCACGCTGAAGGGCGGGCAGGCGCTCAACATCATCCCCGATCTGTGCGTCGCAGAAATCGAGGCGCGCGCCATTCCCGGCATCGCGCCGACCGCGCTGCTCGAGCCGGTGCACGCCATCGTCCGCTCGCTCGCCGCGCGCGGCATCAACGCGACATGGGAGCCGCTGAGCGATTACCCGGCGCTCTCCCTTCCCCCCGACGCGCCGTTGTCGGCGCTGGTGGAACGGCTCACCGGAGCGCCCTCGCTGGCGGCTGTGAGCTATGGAACGGAAGCCGGGCTCTACCAGAATGCGGGCATCCCCTCGATCATATGCGGACCCGGCGACATCGCCCGCGCGCACAAGCCGAACGAGTTCATCCGCACCGAAGAGCTGACTTCGTGCCAGACCTTCATCGAGTCACTGGGCGGCCCTCTATCGACCGGGGCTTGATACACCCGCGTGGCGGCCGAGGGCGCCGCTGTCCTTGTCAGGTGCCGCACCGGCGGCGGCCGTCTCTTCTTCCTCGCCGAACACGCTGCGCCCGCCATAGCGTGGCGACAGACGCGTCTCGTCCTCGACGATGTCCTCCCAGCTGCGCCCACCGGCGAGGCGTTCGAGCTGGCGCGCCTGATCGTCGAGCCGGCGGATGGCGGCGAGTTCCTCGGTCTGGCCAAGCTTCGCCTTGCGCACCGCCGACTTCATGAGGTCGATGGTCTGGTCGTAGACCTTCACCGGCACCGGGAAGGGGTGTCGGTCCTTGCCGCCATGGGCGTAGGAGAAGCGCGCCGGATCGGAGAAGCGGCAGGGCGCGCCGTGCACCACCTCTGCCACCATGGCGAGCGCCTCGACGGTGCGGGCGCCGACGCCGGGCACCAGCAGCAGCTCGGCGAAATCCTCCGGCCCGCGGTCGGCCGCCGCGGCCAGCGCCGCGTGCAGGCGCGGCAGCACGACGTCCTTTGCGCGCACGTCGTGATGCGCCGGCATGACGAGATGCGGCAGCTCCAGCTGGTCCGGCTTGCGCTCCTTCTTCGCCGGTGCGCCGTCGAGCGCGGCGAATTCGCGGGCGATGCGCTCGGGGCCGAGTGCGCCCAGCAGGTCGAGCTGTCCGGTGCGGGAGCGTTCGGCGCGGGCATCGGCAAGGTTGACGATCTCGCCCTGGTGCGGCCCGTCCACCGCGGCATGCGGGTCGTCGAGGAAGCTCGTCAAGGAGCACTTCAACTTCTGCAACAAGATGCGGGAGGTCGGCGTCGAGGTGCTCGAGTTCCACGACCTGCTCGCGCGCGTGCTGGAGATCAAGGAAGCCCGCGACTGGGTGCTCGACCGCCGCATCACCGCCAACCATGTCGGCTCGGGCATGTTGAAGGAGCTGCGCCACTGGCTCGACGAGATGCCGGCCATGAAGCTCGCCGAGCACCTCGTCGGCGGCATCGCCCGCTTCGAGCTGCCCTTCGAGCCGCAGGGCATGTTCGGCCGCTATCTGGAGCCGACCGGCTTCGTCATCCCGCCGGTGCCCAACACCATCTTCACCCGCGACAATTCCTGCTGGATCTATGGCGGGGTGACGGTGAACCCGATGTACTGGCCGGCGCGGCGGCCGGAGACGCTGCTGGTCACCGCCATCTACAAGTTCCATCCGGAATTCCGGAACGGCGACTTCAAGGTGTGGTGGGGCGATCCGGACGAGGATTTCGGTCCCTCCACGCTGGAGGGCGGCGACGTGATGCCGGTCGGCAACGGCACCGTCTTCGTCGGCATGGGCGAGCGCACCACGCCACAGGCGGTCGGCCAGCTCGCCCGCGCGCTGTTCATAGGCGAGGCGGCGACCCGCGTCGTCGCCTGCCAGATGCCGAAGTCTCGCGCGGCGATGCATCTCGACACGGTGTTCACCATGTGCGACCGCGACCTCGCCAACGTCTTCCTCGACGTGTGCCAGCAGATCACCTGCTACAGCCTGCGGCCGGGCGACAATGAGGAAGACGTCGACTACACGGTCGAGGATCGCCCCTTCCTCACCGAGGACGGCACCGGCGTCGCGGCCGAGGCCCTCGGGCTGCAGCACCTGCGGATCGTCACCACCGGCGGCGACAGCTACGAGCAGGAGCGCGAGCAATGGGACGACGGCAACAACGTCGTCGCCCTCGCGCCCGGCGTGGTGGTCGGCTACGAGCGCAACTCCTACACCAACACCAAGTTGCGCAAGGCCGGGATCGAGGTCATCACCATCGAGGGCGATGAACTCGGACGCGGGCGCGGCGGCGGTCACTGCATGACCTGCCCGATCCTGCGGGATCCGATCGAGTAAGCACGGAGGGTGACACGCCTCGCCGATCCGCTCGGCGAGGCTATGGCGCGGGAAAATCGGGCGGCGACCGGTCGCCCGTGCGCTCGCGCGAACCGAACAGTACGCCGTGAGGCTGCGCCACGGCGGTGGCGACGCGTGAGGCGATGTCCTCCTCTAGGGTGATGGCGTCCGGCGCGTTCGGGTCGATGTCGTAGACGTCCGACCACAGCATGGTGCCGCTGGTGCGGTCGACCAGCCGAGCGGTCACGCGCAGGCGCGAATCGTCGGCCCGCACGCTGCCGTCGAGCAGATAGCGCGCCGCCGGCCATCGCGCCGGATCGGGCGCGCCCGCGCCCTCGGGAGCGATCACCGTGACCTCGCGGAAGCGCGCGAGATGGGCCATGAGCTCGTCCGAGATCGCCGCGGCGCGCCGGGCGATGTCCTTGCCGCCGAGATCGGCGAAGGGCAGCACGAGGATGGACGACTGCGTGACGGCGGCACTGGCCGCGGCGTTCTCCGCCCGCTCGAGGCGCGTGCCGAGCCAGACCAGCGCGAACAGGCAGGCGATCACCGCACCGGTCACGGCCCAGCGCCAGTGCTGCCGGGCGCCATCGGCCGGCGACGCCGAAGAGGCCGGTGCAGGGAGCGGAACCATCGGCTCGGGCTCGCTGCGCCGGGCGACCTGGGCGCGATAGAAGAAGCGGGGGACATAGGCCCCCTTGGGGATGTCGACGCCGATGGCGTCGTCGCGGCCGGTGGCGAGGTAGTAGTGCTCCAGTTCGCGCCGCAGCCGCCCGGCCTCGATGCGCACGACCGGATCGAGCTGCGGATCGAAGGTCCCGTCGCGCCCGAACACCTCAATGCCGATGGAATAGGCCTTGATGCGGTCCTGCCGGCCTTCCAGCGTCTCCTCGACGACATAGGCTAGGAAATCGGCGAGACGATTGGAGCGTCTCAGCTCGGGACTGGCGAGGATGCGTTGAAGCTGCCGCTGGACATCGGACGGCCGGACATCAGCGGTGAGCGGTTCGGCTGACCTGTCAGCATTCCCGCGTGACATGCCTCCAACGAACGCGCTCATTCTACGCCTCGTCACGCTCCAACCTGCCAACTCCCGGCAGGATAGCGGCGGAGTATGAGATCGAATTGCGCTAGATCAAGCAGCAGCACTGCACGATGAGCTTAGCCGGCGCCATTCCCGCTTTACGGGTCGGGACCTGCCTCGACATCGATATTCCCCTGCGGCATTCTCAGGATAGTCACGCATTGGGGGAAGATGATGCGGTGCTTGACGTTCGCCCTCGCGCTGCTGGCGATCGGGAGCCTGGAGGCATCGGCTCAAGGCGATCCCCCCAAACGACGCTTCGACCTCACATCCGGCATCGTCTTCACCTGCAGCCCCGCGACGGGAATAGCCTGGACCGGCAAGGCGTGCGACGAACTGACGAGCGAGTTCAGAAAGCGGGCCGAGCTGGCCGGACTGAAGTTCACCAACGTCCTCATCACGGCGGATTTCAAGACGAAGAGGTTTCCCGTCGCCGGCGGCTTCGACCAGGACAAGGCGATCCGCGTCTTCTGGTTCATGCATGCGCCGTCCGGCCCGGACGGCACGATGAGCGCCAAGCTGATGAGCAACGTCGTGTTCGAGCCGACGCCGGCCGAGATACCCAATGTCGTTCCGGGACAGCGGATACCGATCAATTTCTACACGCAGTCGGTGACCCTGGACGCCGGCGCGCGCCACTCGGACGCGCAGCCCTATCTGAAGCAGATCACCGACGCCTTCTTCAAGTCCGGCGAGATGGCGGTGCAGAAATAGCGCGCGCCGAGTTGCGCAGGCCGCGAGAGCGGGCGCCCGCAGGCGTCCGCTCGCCTTCCGCTTATCCGTCCATTCCTGAGCCGGGCCGCTGCCGCGACGGCGCCGGTCAGTCGCGCGCGGGCGGGACGACCGCCATCATGCGCGGCCCGGCCGCGACCGGCACGCGCCCGTCGCAGGCCGGCGCCGGCTGGAGCAGCCCGACGATGCACAGGCTGTCGTCGGCCCAGTTGGCGACGATCAGGCGGTCTCCGGCAATGACGGCCCCTTCCGGGTACTCTCCGACCTTCATCTCGGTGACGATCTTGCGGGTGGCGCGGTCGAGCAGCGCGACCTTGCCGCTCTGCTGGCTGGTCACCGCGATGCGGGCGCCGTCGGCGGTCACCGCGACGCCATAGGGCATCAGCCCGATGCGGATGCGCGCCGTCTCGGTAGCGCTCGCCGTGTCGATGATGGACAGATCGTTGCTCTGCACATTCGCGACGTAGAGCTCCCCGCCGTCGGGCGACAGCGCCAGGGCGAAGGGGGCCCGGCCCGTGGGAATCGTGGCGGCGCGCTGCATGGTGGCGATGTCGACCACGCTGACCTGGTTGCTCTCGCGGTCGGCGACATAGGCGTACCCGGTGCGCGCGGCGACGACGAGGCCGGCGGGCGACCGGCCGATGGAGGTGCGGCCCGTCTCCCGGCCGGTCGCGGCATCGATGCGGACCAGCGCATCGGCGCTCCAGTCGCTGACCAGCAGCGCGCGGCCGTCCTCGATCACCGCGATGCCGAAGGGCTCCTTGCCCACGGCAAAGCTCGCCCCGGCGCGCCGCGCCGCCACGTCGACCGGCGTGACGAGGCCGAGGTCGGGATGAGTGACATAGAGAAGGCGGCCGTCCGACGTCGCCGCGACCGCAGCCGGCACGCGCGGCAGCCGGATCTCGCCAGCGACACGGCCCGCCTCGGCGTCGACGAGGGAGAGGATGCCCGCCTGCTGCGACACCACCGCCACGAGGACCGGCGTCTCGCCGGCCAAGGCCGGAACGGCGATCAGCGCGAGAATGGCGATCAGCGGGCCGCGCAGGCTTTCCTTCACGAGCCGCCTGCCTTGGCCTTCAGCCCTTCAAGGCCCTGCTTGATGAAATCGGTCATGGCGGCGATCGCCGCCTCGTCGTTCAGTTCGTCGGGCGGGAAGTTGCTGGTGTCGGCGCGGTAGAAGCGCGCGCTCCAGGCGACCTCGCTGCCGTCACCCGCGGGCTTCACCTCGATGGTGGCGGTGTAGAAGCTGACCGGGAGCGCCTGCGCGTTCTCCTTCAGCAGGCGGTAAGAGATGCGCTTCGCGCCGGCATCGACCTCGTCGAGCCCCTCGGTGATCTCGCCCTTCTCCAGCGTGAGCACGCGCTCGGCGCCGGCCGCATCGCCACCGGTGGCGGTCACTTTTGTCACCAGTTTGTGCCACTGGCCGATGCCACCGAAACTGGAGACGAGCTTCCACACCGTGTCGGGCGAGGCCGGGATCGCGAGCGTCTCGTCCGCCCTCTGCGGCGTCGGTCCGTGCGCGGGCAAGGCCGCCGGGAAGAGAAGCAGGACGAGCGCGATCACCAGGCGTTCAAGCATCATGTTTTCCTTCATTGAACGGGAAGCCGGCCGGGGCGCCGGGAGGAGATGGCGCCGAGGCCGAAGAGGACGCCGAGGCAGAACAGCGCCAGCGCCGCCGGCACCGCCGCCGTGTCGATACGGGTGACCACCGGACGGGCGCGCGTGTCGGCCTCAACCGCGGCAATCAGGCCCGGGGCGCCGTCGAGCGGGGCGAAGCCGAGCCCGGTCTGGGCGGCGAGCGCACGCAAATGCTCCTCGCGCATGCCGCTGAGATGCTCGGTGCCGGTCGCCGGCTCGCCGCCCCAGGGCGCGTTGCGCGGGTTCCACCCGGCGCGCGAAGGCGCGTCTTCGGGGGGCGGGCCGGAACGGTTCTCCTGCGGGACGTCCTGCTCGGAATAAAAGCCCACCTCGCGGCCGTCCTGGTCGAATTTCGGGATCGGCGAGGGATCGGTGCGGCCGACGCCGACGAGAAGGCCCGCCACCTCGCCCGGCTTGCCGTCGAAGGCCGGCAGCCTTCCGCCCGCCAAGGGCGGAGCCTCCTGGCCGTCGGTCATGAAGACGAGGTCGGATTTCAGCCCGGCAGCGAGGGCGAGGGCGGCGTGGACGCCACTGGTGACATAGCTGTCACCCTCCCACGCCATGCGCCAGTCGAGCCCGTCGATGGCGCCGTCGATGGCGGCGAAGTTCTCGCACACCTCGGCCGGCTCGAAGAGCAGGAAGCTGCGCCGTTCGGTGAAAATGCCGAGGCCGAGGCGCGACTGGCAGGGCAGGCCGGCGAGCAGCGCCCGCGCCGCCTGCTTGGCCGCGGCGAGGCGCGTCTGCGGTGCGCCACCGGTGGCGTAGTCGCGCACATTCATGCTGCCGGTGACATCGATGACGAGCAGGATGTCGCGCGCCGGCCGGGTGAGCGCGACGCGCGGGGCGAGCAGCGCGGCGAGCAGTGCGAGGAGCGCCACGAGCAACAGCCAGAAGCGCCAGTCGCGGGCGGGGACGAGCGGGGCGCCCGCCGTCGCCACCCTCGCCACCCTATTCATGGCAGCCCCCGCGGCAGGCCGGGCAGGTCGGTCCATAGCTTCTTGGCGGCCTCGGGAGGGATCTCCTCGCCCTCGACGTCGAGCTGGGGGAAGTCGCGCACCAGCCGCATGGCGATGTCGAGATTGTACTTGGCGTCCCAGAAACCGGGATCGAGGTTCAGCGCGCGGCGGTAATTGTCCTTGGCGAGCCGCACCAGCGGGATCGCCGGGTCGATCTTGTTGGAGCCGAGATGATCGATAGCGAGCCGCAGCCGGGCATTGGCCATGTCGTAGAGCGCGGCGACGGCAAGCCGGCGATCGCCGCCAGCGGCGAGGCGGTTGAGCAGCGGCTGCGCCTCGTCCAGTCGGTCGCGCGTGACGAGGAAATGCAGCCGCGCGAACAGCAGCGCCGGCGGATCGTCCGGGCTGACGGCGACGTCATGGCCGGAGCCGAGCGAAGCGATGAGCGCGTTGTCGGTGCGGTCGATGAGGAGCCGCGCGCCGAACCAGCCGGCGGCGATAAGGCTCGCGGCCAGCACGGCCGTGCTCGTGATCACGACGGCGCGCCCCGTATTCATGCCGCCCTCCGTGCCGGCGCGGCCTCCGCGGCCGGTGCGCGCGTCCTGCGCGCAGGCGCCAGACGTCGCTCGGCCAACTTGGCGGCGAGCAGCAGCGCGACCGCGAAGCCCGCGACCATGAAGGCGGGTCGCGCGAGGTCGCGGCGCGGCACCCGCTCGACATAGCGGATGGGGCGCGTCTCCTGCCGGTCGATCTCGGCGATGGCGTCGGCCACCGCCTGCGGGCTCGTCGCCTCGAAGGCGCGATAGGGCAGGCCGAGACCCTGCAGGAATAAATGGAGATGGCGCTCGGGATTGGCCTGCGGCGTGTCCTCGCCCGGCGGCACCTCGAAGATGCCGGGTGAGCCGCGCGAGCGCAGGAACAGCCAATAGAGATGCACCGGCGTGCGGGCCGCGGCGTCGCGCAAGGCGTCCTGCACCCGCCGGTCGATCAGCGCCGCGCCGTCGGAGACCAGCAGCACCGCGCGCGAGGTCTCGTCGGTATCATCAGCGAAATAGGAGAAGGCGAGCGCCAGGCCACGGCCGACATCGGTGAAGGCGAGGCCCGGCCGGTCGATGGCGTCGATCGCCGCGTCCACCACCTCGTGATGGTCGGTGAGCGGCAGCACCGGCATGGGCGAGGTGGAGAAGGCGGCGACGCCGATGCGGTCATGCGGGCGGCGGGCGACGAACTCGGCCAGCAGGCGCTTGGCGGCGGCGGATTTGGATTCCTGGTCACCGGTCGGCGCGCGGTCGGCGAAGCTGTTGTCCATGCTGGAGGAGCGGTCGAACAGCAGCACCAGATGCGCGCCGGTACCCTCCCGCTCCACGCTCTGCTCACGCCGGTGCAAGCCGGCAAGGCCGAGCACCAGCGCGAGGATGGCGAGGCAGCCGGCGAGGCGCAGCGCCGCCGCGACCGCGCGGGAGAGCGGATCAACCGGCACTAGCGCCGCCGAGGGAATGCCGCGCCGCACGAAGGGGGTGGCGAGGAAGGGCAGGAGGGCGAGCGCCATCAGGGCCAGCACGAGCGGGTGGTCCACGCCCCAGTCCCGCGTCAGCCCATCGAGGATGGAGCCCGCCCAGCTCATGGCCCGCCCCGCTCGACGGCGCGCAGGCGGCGCGAGATGGCAACGAGCTCAAGCGGGGGTAATTCGCGCTGGGCGCCCTGCGTGTCGTCGCCGAAGAAGACGCGGCGCGAGGCGGCGAACAGCCGACGCACCTCGGCTTCCGCCGCGCGGAAGGCCGGATGAGCCTCGAAGAAGGCCGGTAGGTCCTCGGCGAACACGCCCCTGCCCGCCGTGACGTCGAAGGCGCGATGCAGGGCGAGCAGCGCCCGGCGATAGGACGGCGCGTCCGGCGCGGTGGCCAGCGGGGCGGCGATGGCGCGTGCCGCCTGCGCGAAGGGACGCGAGCGGCGGCGGCCGAACGGTCCCCATCCCTTCTGCCAGGCAAGGGCGAGGAAGGCGACGAGGGTGAGGCCAAGCACCATGATCAGCCGCCGCATCGTGGCGGCGGTCGGGATCGGCTGCGGCGCGATGTCGGGGCGCAGCGCCATGGCCTGGCCGGGTGCCGTCGAGATGATCTCGCGCAGCGGCGACATGAGGAAAGACCATGCGGGCACATTCACCGCGACCCTCCGCTCGCCGTCGACGGCGGAGAGCGCGACGCCGGGAATGGCGAGCCGGCGCGGCTCCAGCGGGGCGTAGAAGGTCTGGTAGACAAGGTCGAGCGTGTAGTGGCGCACGCCGTCCTCGATGCCATGGTCCTTCAGCCGGACGTCGCGCAGGTCGAGCCAGTAGTCGAGCGGGCGCGGCTGCGGCAGCGAGGCGGGATCGAGCACATAGGGCGCGTCGAGGGCGATCTCGGCGGTGAGCGCGATGGCGTCACCGATGACATAGCCGAAGGGGCGCGGGGCGTAGAGGTCGACGGAGCGCAGTTGCGCCAGCGCCGGGCACGACGTCAGCATCGCGGCGGCCAGAAGAAGCAGCCCCATGCGCGCCCGCAGCCCCATTCACCCCTCCATCAGGCGGCGTGCGAGTGCCTCGACGTCGAGTGCATCCTTGAGGTCGATGGCGCGCAGGCCGCGCCGGACGAACAGCGTCTCCAGCGCCTGCCGCCGCTCGCGGGCCTCGAGCCGCCAGCGCTCGCGCAGCGACGGGCGCATGAAGACAAGCCGCGCAGCGCCGGTCTCCAGGTCGCCGACCTCGACGAGGCCCCAGCGCGGCAGCCGCTCCTCGACCGAACTGTCGCGCACCACCACCGGCACCACCTCGTGCCGCCACAGCGCGTCGAACAGGTTTTCCAGCTCCGCAGCAGGCATGAGGAAGTCGGAGACGACGAAGACGAGGCTGCACCGATGCGGCAGGCGCTCGGCCGCTTCCATGAGGCCGGCCGCTCCCCTGCCCTCCGGCTGTGCCGCGATGAGGCGACGGCGCACCTCCTCCTCCAGCCCGCGCCGGCGCGCGAGGGGAAGACTCGCCTCCTCGCGCAGATGCGCGTCGCAGCCGAACAGCGCGAAGCTGTCGCCGGCGCGCATGGCCGAGAGCGCCAGCAGCGCGCAGAGATCGGCGACGCGCCCGGCGACGGCATCACCGAAGCGCATCGAGCCGGACAGGTCGACCAGCGCGACGACCGGCACCGCCCGGCGCGGCGCGAACTGGCGCACATGCAATTCGCCATAAGGGTCGCGCAGCGAGACGCGCAGATCGATGCGGCGCGGGTCCGGCTGGCGCAGCAGCGAGACATGACGGCGGAACTCGCCCTCCGCGCCCTCGCCATGGCCGGGATGCGCGCCGGGGAAGATGCCCTCCGGCCGCCAGCGCAGCCGGTAGGGGATCGGCTGGAGGGGTTCCTCATTCATGGGGCCGGCACCCGCGCGAAGACGCCGGCGATTAGCTCGCCGACGATGCGCTCGCGGCGCAGTTCGTAGACCGGATCGATGAAGATGCGGTGCGCCATGACTTCCGGGAACACGGCGCGCAGATCCTCCGGCACCACCATGTCGCGGCCTTCCAGCCAGGCGCGCACGCGGGCGGCCCGCACGAGGTAGGACATGCCGCGCGGGCTGGCGCCGCCCTGGACGAGGCGGGCCATGTCCACGCCCTCGATCTCGATGCCGAGCGTCGCCGGATTGCGGATGGCTTCCCAGAGGGCGAGCGTATAGGCCTCCAGCGCCGGGCTGGAGCGCACGCCGGACTGGATCGCGCGCGCCACCGTCTCCAGCGCCTCCGGATCGATGACGCCGCTCTCGACCTCCATCAGCAGCGTATCGACATTGTGGAAGCGGGGATCGAAGACGAGGCTGCGCCGCGCCTCCGTCTCCATGGGCATCCCGACCTGCACCTCCATCAGGAAGCGGTCGCGGGCGGCGGCGGGCAGCTCAAAGGTCTCCTCGCGCTCGACGCGGTTGCGGTCGGCGAAGACCTGCACATGCGGGAAATGGTACTCGCGGTTGAAGGCGGAGACCGAGCGCTCGGCCATCAGCCGCAGCAGCAGCGAATGCACCTGCGGGCGGGCGCGGTTGATCTCGTTGAAGAAGAACACCGAGAGCTGCTCGCCCTGGCGCAGCAGCGGGCCGGGATCGATGCGCGGCCTGCCGTCCTCGCCGAGATGGGCGTGGTAGACGAGGTCCGTCGGCATCAGGTCGATGGTGCCCTCGATGCGCTCGAAGGCGCCGCCTATGGCGCGGGCCAGCGCCCGCAGCAGCGTGGTCTTGCCGACCCCGACATCGCCTTCCAGCAGCACGTGGCCGCGCGCGAAGGTGGCGATGGCAAGGAGGCGGATGACGCGCTCCTGCCCCAGCACCACCTTGCCGATCTCGCCTTCGAAGCGCAGCGCATGGCCCCGCCAGTCGGACAGGACGGAATCGGTATCGCGGACGATGCGCATGCGGGGAGCCTTTCAAGCAGACGGGCGACCATGACGGCGTATGCCGTGAGCGGCGCCCCAAAAGGGCGCGGCCCACGCCGGCAGGAGGACCCGCCGGGCGTCGGCCGCGCCAGTTGCCCACAGACCGGGCGGCTAAGCCCGGAGGATCGCGGGGCGGACAGGAGAATGGCGTCCACCCGCAAGTGGGTTCTTGAAAGCAAAGTGTGCTCAGGCAAGGCCGTGGCGAAGGCCGGTCAGTTCGCCGAGATCTTGCCGACGTCGTAGACGAAGCTGCCGGTCTTCTTGAAATTCTCCACGCGCTTGGCGTTGCGCGCTTCCATCTCCTTGATCGACTGCGACTGCTTGTTCAGCTCCGCAGGATTGTGCTTGGGGTCGTATTTCGAGCCGGCGACCTTGTCCGGATATCCGGGCTTGGCCTCCCAGCAATTGCCGGGCGCCTTGCAGTTGGTGCCGTCATAGGCGCTCGCGCCGCCGGCAAGAGCGAGGGCGAGAGCCCCGGCGCCGGCGAGGGAGAAGGCGAACTTCACGCTGCGGTCGATGATGCTCATGTCAGGTCTCCTCGTCGTTTCCACCCGTCTTCAGCCGGCGCGGTTCAGCCCGCCGGTCCGCCGCACGCCGCCGTCAGCGCCTCGGCTGGCTCGATGTGCTTGGCGTTCGCGTCGAAGGGCTTGAACGTGCTGCGCTGCTGGTCCGTCAGCCAGGTCGCGCCCTTCGGATCGTCCTTGTAGAGGTGCCGGACCCAGGCCATGACGAGCAGCATCTCGTTCATGTTCAGCGCGCCGTACATCGGGCCCATCTGGCCCTGCGCGCCGCCGAAGATCGTCTCGAACAGTCCCTGGTCGGTCTCGTTCTTCGGATAGGTCCAGTAGGAATCGTTGAGCCCCGGCCCGATCTTCCCCTCGCCGTAATGGCCGTGGCAGCCCGAGCACATGGACAGGAACAGCTCGTGGCCCTTGGCGAGGCAGGCCAGGTTCTCGTTGTAGATGTTCACTCCCGTCTCGAGGAACGTCTTCACCGCCTTGGTGTCCCGGCCCTCTTCCGGCGCCTCGGCGAGGTCGAGCGGCTGGCCGGTCACGGTGTTGGTCAGCATGAGCGCGGCGCGGGCACCGAGACCCGCCGCGCCGGCTCCGAGAACGCCGGCCAGAAGCAGGACGGCGGCCTTCTTTGTGAACACGGTCTTCTTCATCGAAACTCTTCACATCGCAGGATAGGAAGCGGCGCCCCACGGGGGCACCGGCGGACGGCAGAAGCTCAGGTGTTGGGATCGAGCAGGGGAATGCCTTCCTGCTTCAGGATCTCTTCGATCTGCGGCCGCGCCTTCTCCAGCGCCGTGTTGATCTCGGCGAGCAGGCCGGGATCGTTCTTGCGCACGCCGACCGCCTGGTCGTAGTGCATGCGGATCGCCTCGCCGTTGGGCTGGTCGATGTCCTTCGAGATGACAGTCATGCGCAGCGGCGTCGAGGACGCCTTCACATAGCGCGCGACCTCGGGGGCGAAGGCGATGCCGACATCGGCCTCGCCGCTCGCCACCTCGGTGACGATCCGGTCGCCGGGCACCTGGACCCACTGGTTGCGGCGCGACTTGAAGTTGACCAGCGAATACATATAGGCCGCGTTGTCCTCGAAGCGGCCGATGCGCTTCAGCATGGTCTCGGCCGGCGAGTAGAAGCGGACGGCGAAGCGCGTCTGGTCCTTGATCTGCTGGTCGTCCCAGGCGCTGGCGGTGATGTTGCGGTCCGCCTTCGTGACCATCACGTAGCCGGTGCGGTAATAGGGCTTGGAGGCGAGCACGCGCTCGTCGCCGACATCGACGCCCATCACCACGTCGCAGTTGTTCTGGTCGAGCTGGTCTCGGACCAGGTAGATGCCGGGCTTGTCGTTGCGCACGAAGACCGGCTTGCGGCCCATGGCCTGCGCCAGCACGATCGCCACGCGGTCCTCGAAGCCGGAGGAATCGGCGGCGGAGAAAGGGGCCTCGACGGTCGAGGCGCAGATGCGCAGCTCATCCGGGTTCCGGCCAGCGGCCTTGTCCTTCTCGACGGTGGCCGCCGACGCGCTGCCGAAAACGGCGAGGCCTGCGGCCAGGAGAGCGAGACGGCTGACGGCGTGAAGCTTGGACATGATGGTTCCTCCTGACGGAGCCGGCGGCCGGTTGCGCGCCTGTGTCGGAATGAAGGGAGTGAGCCGGCCGCCCGGAGCGCGGGGAGGAGCGCGACGGGCGGCCGGGAAAAGGGCGCGATCAGCCGCCGCCCTGGATCACCGTGGTCGAGTACTCGCCGACATTCGGGTCGTCATAGGGACCCTCGCCGTTCAGCGAGAACACCATCACGCCGCCACCCATCTGGGTGTAGTGCTGGAGTTGCTTGAAGGCGCCCACCGAGCCGAGGCCGGCGGTCGGGTCGTTGAGGTCGAACACCAGGCCGACGCCCGGCCAGCCGCCGACGCCGTAATAGATGGCGACGTACTGCTTGCCGTCATGGGTGTAGGTCATCGGGTGGCCGATCACGCCGGAGGGCAGCTTGAACTTCCAGAGCAGTTCGCCGGTGTCGCTGTCGCGGGCCTTGATGAAGCCGTCGAGCGTTCCGTAGAACATCACGCCGCCGGCGGTGGCGAGCGTGCCGCCCCAGGCCGCGAAGCGCTCCATCACCTGCCACTTGTACTTGTTGTTGATGGCGTCATAGGCCTTGACCTGGCCGAGCCCCTCATACTTCTGGCGGTCGCCCTTCGGGCCCGGATACATCCACAGGGTCGCGCCGACGAAGAACTGGCCGGCACGGTAGGGAAGCATGAAGGGCTCCCAGTCCATGCAGATGTGGTTGATGCCCATGAAGAAGGACTTGCGCTCCGGATCGTAGGAGTCGTGGCCCTGGTTGTGGTAGCCCATCGCCGAGGGGCAGATGTCGCGGCCCTTGTGGTCCATGCGGGTCGCGTATTCGGGATCGCGCTGCGGCAGGCCGGTCTTGAGGTCGACCTGCTTCACCCAGTTGACGGTGTCGTCGATCTTGTCGGCCGAGATCAGATCGCCATTCTCGCGGTCGAGCGTGTAGACGATGCCGTTGCGGTCCGGATGGGTGAGGAGCTTCCTCATCTTGCCGGTCTTGTCCTGCTGCTCGGAGAGCATCATGACGTTGACGCCGGCATAGTCCCATTCGTCATGCGGGGTCTTCTGGTAGCCGAACTTGGCCTCGCCGGTGTCGATGTCGCGGCCCCAGATGGTCATGGTCCACTTGTTGTCGCCGGGACGCATGGTCTCGTTCCACGGCGCCGGGTTGCCCGAGCCGTAGTAGAAGAGGTTGGTGCCGGGATCGAAGGCGTACCAGCCCCAGTTGGTGCCGCCGCCGATCTTCCAGGCCTCGCCTTCCCACGTGGCCTGGCCGAGGCCCTTCTGGCCGTAATGCGGGTTGGCGCTGTTGAAGTCGGCGCCGAGGCGCACTTCCTCGTCCGGGCCGGTGGCATAGGCGCGCCACTTCTGGGCGCCGGTGGCAATGTCGTAGGCGGTGACGTAGCCGCGCACGCCGAGCTCGGCGCCCGAGGAGCCGATCAGCACCGTGTCCTTGACCACGTAAGGCGCGATGGTGAGCGTCGAGCCGACCTTGATGTCGGAGTTCTCGAGCTTCCAGTACTCCTCGCCCGTCTTGGCGTTGAGGGCGACGACGTGGCCGTCGAGCTGCGTCTTGATGATGAGCGGGCCGACCGTGCCGTTGCCGGGCCAATAGGCGAGGCCGCGGTTGACGACGTCGCAGCAGGCGACGGCGCGGGCCGTCGGGTTCTGCTTCGGCTTGTGCTGCCACAGGATCTTGCCCGGGTCGTCCAGCCCGACCGCGAAGGTCGTGTTGGGGAAGGGCGAGTGGATGTACATCACGTTGTCGACGACGAGAGGCGTCCCCTCGTGTCCGCTCAGCACGCCGGTCGAGAACGACCAGGCAGGACGCAATTGCTTGACGTTCTGCTTGGTGATCTGGCTGGCCTCGCTGTAGTTGTTGGCGCTGTAGTTCTTGCCGGTCATCGGCCAGTTGTCGGTGTTCTTCGACAGCTCGACGAGCTTGTCGTTCGCCACCGCCGGCGCCATGGCGCCGAGGCCAACCGCGGCCACCAGAGCGGCGGCGACGGAGAGCGCGGACACCGAAGAGTGCAATCGGCTCATTGGACTTACCTCGCGTTTCCTATTCCCAGGCCGTTCCGCATCCCCGACCGGCTGGCGCCGGCAGAAGGCGGACTTCTTCGCTTCCCTCCGCACTCTCGCTCGCGGCGATCTGCGCGCTGAAAGCTTTATTTCAAGTGCGGAGTGGAATTCTTATGAATCATTCAAGATGTTATTATTTGTCTGATTATTGTTTGCTGCGAAGACAACTCATGTCTTTAGGCAAGTTGGAAAATCTTGACGGGAACTTTTCCCCATTCACGGGGAGAATGCTTGGAGAAAGGCCGGAAGGCTTGTCCAGAGCGCAGAAAAATGATTTCCTTCCAGAGCCTTGGAAGAAGACTCGCGGCGGGCGTTTCGCCACCGGCAGGCTCTGCCGGACACTCTCGACGCGCTTCCTCCGAGCTAAAGCTGTCTCGGCCCACCTGCGCTCATAAGAAGTTCATAAGTATAGATGAACGCTGCTTCGCTTCCTCTCGCGCGCGCCCTGTTCGGCGCCGTCCTCGCCTTCACCCTCGCCGGCTGTCCGGATGAGGGCGAGCGGGAGACGCGCGAGCGGGTGGCGGCACCGGCGAACGACGCTATCGCCCGCAAGACCTGGCTGCAGCCGACCGACGGCACGGCGCCGGACGTCTGGCTGGCGAGCCGCGCCGCGGGCGCCGACCTGCCGCCGAGCGATCCCGCCGTCGCGCCCTGGCACGCGCTGCTCGCGGATGCCGATGAGCGCTTCGGCGAGACCGACCGCATGATCGCCAACCGCGCCGTCCAGCTGGAGACGATGCTGGGCGAGATCGATGCCAAGGAAGGCGTGCGCGAGATCGTCACCGGCTTCGCCGGCCTGGCGCCGAAGGGATCGCGCAGCGGCTTCAGCGATCTGTGCCAGCATTACTTCAACCTGCGCAGCCAGGGTGCCTCGCGGGAGGCCGCCCTCGCCGCGCTGCGCGCCGAGCCGATCCGCGCTGTGGATACCGCGACGCCTGAGGGAACCACGCCATGAGCGCCTTCGTCCGCGAACCCGGCTTCAGCCTGTGGCGGCGGCGCTCGCTGCGCTGGCAGGTGATGGCGGCGGTGATCGCCGTCAATCTCTGCGCCGCGCTGGTGGCGCTCGCCGTGATCATCGCCAATGCGCGCCGCGCCACAGAGGTGGAGATCCTCTCCTCCCTCGCCGTCGCCGAGCGCTTCGTCGAGGAGACGGTCGAGCGGCTGGGCGCGCAGGGAGGCGGCTCGCTCGCCCAGTTGCCCCTGCACATCAACGGGATGAGGCATGTGCGCATCCGCATCGAGGACGCGAACGGCAAGGTGGTCGACATCGCCCCGGCCGGCGACGAGGGGGAGCACGGCCCGAGCGAGGTGCCCGGCTGGTTCACGGCCCTTGTCACGGTGGACCGGGCGGAGTGCGACATTCCGGTGGTCGAGAACGGCCAGACCATCGGACGGATACGGGTGGCGGGCGAAGCCTCCGACGAGATCGCCGAGGTCTGGCAGGACACCTCCACCCTCGCGACGCTCGCGCTCGCGGTGAACATCGCCATCCTCGCCGCCCTCTATGTGGTGCTCGGGCGGCTGCTGATGCCGCTGCGGACGCTCTCCGCCGGCATGTCCGAGCTGGAAGCCGGCCGCTTCGAGCATCGCCTGCCGGTGCCGGGCGTGCAGGAGCTGGCGGTGATCGCCGAGCGCTTCAACGCCCTGGGCGCCGCCCTGAAAGTGGCGCGCGACGACAATGGCCGGCTTAACGAGCGCCTCATCCGCGTGCAGGACGACGAGCGCCGGCAGATCGCCTCCGACCTGCATGACGAGCTCGGCCCCTGCGTCTTCGGGCTGCGCGCCAATCTCGAATCGGTCGACCGGCTGTCGGCGCGGGCGGAGCCGAGCCTCGCCCAGCGCCTGGGCGAGCGCACGGCGACCATGGTCGAGATCCTCGACCGCATCCAGGGCCTCAACCGCCGGCTGCTGCGCAAGATCAGGCCGATGGCGCTCGGCCATGTGCCGCTGGCGGCGGTGATCGCCGATCTGGTGGCGGATTTCGAGAGCCATTCGCCGGGCCGGCACATCCGCCTCGCCGCCGACGGGCTGGCCGAGCGCTATGGCGACAGCATCGACATCACCGTCTATCGTTGCGTGCAGGAGGCGGTGACCAACGCGCTGCGCCATGGCGACGCCGAGAACATCACGATCGAGCTGGGGGCCGACTGCGGCACCGGCCGGCTGAGCCTCGTCATCGAGGACGACGGTGCCGGCATGCCGCCCGAAACGGTGCCGGGCTTCGGGCTCATCGGCATCGAGGAGCGCATCGGCGCCCTCGGCGGAAGCTGGCGCATCCGGTCCGCCACGCCGCGCGGAACGCGCGTGGAGATATCCATCCCGGCGACCGCGGAAGCAGGCGGCCGCCCCATCGCGACGAAGGAGGCCGCCACGACATGACGAGCGTGCTGGTGATCGACGATCATCCCATCGTGCTGCAGGGCTGCCGGCGCCTGCTGGAGGATGCGGGGGTCGACAAGGTGCTGGAGGCGAGCACGCTGCTCAGCGGCTACCGCCTGTTCCGCCGCGAGAAGCCCGACGTGGTCATCGTCGACCTCGCGCTGAACGGCAACGGCCTGAGCGGCCTCATGCTGGTGCAGCGGCTGCGGGCGCAGAACGCACACACGCCGATCCTCGTCTTCTCCATGCATGGCGACCCGGTGATCGCCAGCCGCGCGCTGGAAGCGGGCGCCAACGGCTATGTGCTGAAGGACACCTCCTCCGGGGCGCTGCTGGAGGCATTCGAGCGGGTCCGGCGCGGCCAGCCCTATATGAGCCACGACCTCGCCATGCAGGTCGCCCTGCTCGGCAAGCGCAAGGCGACGCCACTGGCGGACATCACCCCGCGCGAACTGCAGACGCTGTCGCTCCTAGCGGAGGGCAAGGACTACACCAACATCGCCGCCGAGCTCGGCGTCAGCTACAAGACCGTCGCCAACACCTGCTCGGCGCTGAAGTCCAAGCTCGGCGCCAACAGCCTGCCGGAGCTAGTGCGCCGCTCGATCCAGTACCTGTCGACCTCGCCGGTGGGTACGATCGGACGCGGCCCCGGCGGCCGGTTGTCCTAGCGCCGGGACGCCTTCTATCGCGAGGCGCGGCGTTCACGCAGGGCGCAACTGAGGGCGAGGCTTCCCGCCATGGCCATGTAGGCGACCGCGATTGAGCGCGGCTCGCATCCCTGCGCGTTCCGGGCCTGCCGATCATTTTCCTGTCCGTTGCAAGATTGCCCGATGGCGGCGGAACGCCCGCGGGGCGGCACCGTTGTTGTGGCGTGCTTCCTCTCAAAGGTATCCTCTTCCATGCGCAAGGTGCTGCCCGGTTCGGCCTTCCCTCTCGGTGTCACGGTCGATGGGAAGGGGACGAACTTCGCGCTGTTCTCCGACAACGCCTCGGGCGTCACGCTCTGCCTGTTCGACCGCTACGGCGAGACCGAGCTCGAGCGCATCGATCTCGATGAATGCACCAACGGCGTCTGGCACTGCTACCTGCCGGGAGTCGGGCGCGGCCAGGTGTATGGCTGGCGCGTCCATGGCCCGTGGGCGCCGGAAGCGGGCCATCGCTTCAACTCCAACAAGCTGCTGCTCGATCCCTATGCCCGCATGCTGGTGGGCGACGTCAAATGGGACGACGCGCTCTACGGCTACACCATCGGCGCGGGCGACAACGCCGATCTGAAGATGGACGAGCGCGACAGCGCGCCCTTCATGCCGAAGGCGCGCGTCGTCGCCGGCACGCCGCTCACCGCTACCGACCACCCGCGCATTCCCTGGCCGAAGACCGTGATCTACGAAGGCCATGTGCGCGGGCTCACCATGCGCCACCCGCTCGTCCCGGAGAAGATTCGCGGCACCTTCACCGCGCTCGGCCAGCCGGAATTCGTCGACTATCTCGTCAAGCTCGGCATCACCGCGCTGGAGCTGCTGCCGGTCCACGCCTTCGCGCAGGATCGCCACCTCGTCGACCGCGGCCTTTCCAACTACTGGGGCTACAATACACTCGGCTTCTTCGCGCCGGAGCCGCGTTATCTCGGCGAGGACGGGCTGGACGCCATCGGCGAGGCGGTCGACCACCTGCACCAAGCCGGCATCGAGATCATTCTCGACGTGGTCTACAACCACACCTGCGAGGGCAACCATCTCGGCCCAACACTAACCTTCAAGGGCATCGACAACGCGTCCTATTACCGGCTGCTGCCCGGCAACGGGCGCTACTATGACGACATGACCGGCTGCGGCAACGCGCTGAACACCGACCATCCGCGCGTGCTGCAGATGGTGCTGGACTCACTTCGCATGTGGGCGTCGGTCTACGGCATAGACGGCTTCCGCTTCGACCTCGCGACCACGCTCGGGCGCCGCCCAACGGGATTCGATCCCGGCCACGCCTTCTTCAACGCCATCCTCCAGGACCCCACCCTCGGGGGCCTCAAGCTGATCGCCGAGCCGTGGGACGTCGGCCCCGGTGGCTATCAGCTCGGCGCCTTCCCGCCCGGCTTCTCGGAATGGAACGGCGACTACCGCGACAAGGTGCGCGAGTTCTGGTGCGGCTCGGAAGGCCTGCTCGGCAGCTTCGCCACCCGCTTCGCCGCCTCGCAGGACATCTTCTCGGAAGGGCGCCGCCGGCCATGGTCGAGCGTGAACTTCATCACCGCTCATGACGGCTTCACCCTGCACGACCTCGTCACCTACAACGACAAGCACAACGAGGCGAATGGCGAAGACAATCGCGATGGCCATGACGACAACAAGAGCTGGAACTGTGGCGTCGAGGGCGAGACCGACGATGCAGGCATCAACGCGCTGCGCCGCCGGCAGAAGCGGAACCTGATCGCCACGCTGTTCCTCTCCCAGGGCGTGCCCATGCTGCTCGCCGGCGACGAGCGCTCCAACTCGCAGGGCGGCAACAACAACGCCTATTGCCAGGACAACGAGATCGGCTGGGTCGACTGGTCGAACGAGGACAGCGAGTTGCCGGCCTTCGTCGCCCGGCTGGCCGAGCTGCGCAAGCGGCACTCCTCACTCTCGCGGCCGGAATTCCTCACCGGCTCGCGCAATGAGAGAGGGCTGCCGGACGTCGCCTGGTTCAACACCGGGGGCGAGCGCATGCGCGAGGAGGACTGGGCCAACCCGCACTCCAAATGCCTCACCGTGCGCCTCGCGCCCGTGCTGCCGGACGAACCCTCGCTGCTCATCATGCTGAACGCCTCACATGTCGATGTCCGCTTCATCGCCCCTCCGGTGCAGTCCGGGCGCTGGGTGGCGATCCTCGCCACCGACGACAAGCTGGAAGGCGCCAAGCTGGGCGCCCGCGCCCGCCTCACCATGCCGGCGCGCACCCTCGTCGTCTGGGAATGGCGCGCATGACGGCCCCTCCTCGCCGCTTCGGCCCCGAACCGCTCGCGCAGGGCGCGCGGTTCCGCCTGTTCGCGCCGGAGGCGGAGGCCGTCGAGCTGGAGATCGAGGGCACCGGCTGCCGCGCCATGCAGCCCGGCGGCGATGGTTTCTTTGCCGTCGAAATATCGGATGTCGCGCCCGGCGCGCTCTACCGCTTCCATGTCGGCGGACAGGCCGTGCCCGATCCTGCCTCGCGCATGCAGGCGGAGGACACGGACGGCTGGAGCGTGCTGATGCCTCCCCCGGCGAACCTTCCGCGCCGCTGGGCGCGGCCCTGGCGCGAGGCGGTGATCGCCGAGGTGCATGTCGGCACCGCGACGCCGGAAGGCACCTTCCGCGCTCTGATCGACCGGCTCGACCATTATCGCGACGCCGGCTTCACCGTGATCGAGCTGATGCCGGTCGCTGATTTCCCCGGCCGGCGGAACTGGGGCTATGACGGCGTGCTGCTCTACGCCCCCGACCGCGCCTATGGCACGCCGGACGAGTTGCGCGCGCTGATCGACGCCGCCCATGAGCACGGCCTCGGGATGATGCTCGACGTCGTCTACAATCATTTCGGCCCGAGCGGGAATTTCCTGCCGCTCTATGCGAAGTCCTTCTTCCGGCGGGACATAACAACCCCGTGGGGTCCGGCCATCGATCTCGAGAACGAGACGGTGCGCGCCTTCTTCACCGAGAACGCCGCCTATTGGCTGGCCGATTTCGGTTTCGACGGCCTGCGCTTCGACGCCGTGCATGCGCTGGCGACGAAAGCCACGGAAACCTTCCTGCGCGAGATCGCGCAGGCCTGCCGGGCGGTGCGGCCCGACGCCTTCCTCGTGCTGGAGAACCACGACAACGTCGCCGGCTGGATGACGCGCGGCGAGCGCCTGTTCACCGCCCAGTGGAACGACGACTGGCACCATGCCTTCCACGTGCTCGCGACCGGCGAGCGGGCCGGCTACTACGCGCCCTATGCCGACGACGCGGTCGCCGCCGCCGGACGGGCGCTGTCGGAAGGCTTCGTCTTCCAGGGCGAACCCTATCCGGGCACAGATGGCCATCCGCGCGGAACGCCGACGGACGAGCTGCCGCCCGACGCCTTCGTCAGCTTCGTGCAGAACCACGACCATATCGGCAACCGGCCGCTCGGCGACCGGCTCGCCACCGCGCTGGCGTCGGAGCGGCTCGCCTTCCTGCGCTTCGTGCTGATGCTCTCGCCGGAGATCCCGCTGCTGTTCCAGGGCGAAGAGGCGCTGCTGCGCACGCCCTTCCCCTTCTTCTGCGACTTCGACGGCGAGCTCGCGGAAGCGGTGCGCACCGGCCGCCGCTCGGAATTCGCCGAGTTCTTCGACGCGCATGGCGAGGCGACCTTCCCCGATCCTCTAGCCGAGGCGACCTTCATTTCCGCTAAGCTGAAGCCGGAGGACTTCGCCACGCCGCAGGCGCGCACCGAGCTCGACGCCTTCCGCCGGCTCGCCGAACAGCGCAGCAAACTCGTCTGGCCGCTGACGGGAAGCCGCTATCTCGGCAGCGAGGTCGGCCGGACCGACGACGCGCTGCGCATCGCCTGGCGCTTTGCCGCCGGCACGCTGGTGATGGCGCTGAACGCCGGCACGCAGCCGGCGAGGCTGGACCCGCCGACCGGCATCGCCGGCATGCCCGTCGCAGCCAGCATCGGCGCGGTGACGCATGAGACGGACGGGCGGCTCGCGCTCGGCCCCTTTGCCGCCGCGGTGTGGAGCCTGGCGCCCGCATGAACCCCGAGCTTTGCGCCACCTACCGGCTGCAACTCCAGAGGGGCTTCACCTTTGCCGATGCCGAGGCACTGGTGCCCTATCTCGCCTCGCTCGGCATCAGCCATCTCTATGCCTCGCCGATCACCACAGCGGTGCCCGGCTCGACCCATGGCTACGACGTCGCCGACCCGACGCGGATCAACCCCGAGCTCGGCGGCGAGGAAGGCTTCGAGCGCCTCGCCACGCGTCTCGCCGAACACCGCATGGGCGTGCTGCTCGACATCGTGCCGAACCACATGGCCGCCTCCAGCCACAACCCGTTCTGGATGGAGATGCTGGAGCGCGGGCCGGACTGCCCCGCCGCGAAACTGTTCGACGTGTTCTGGGAGAAGGGCAGGCTGCTGCTTCCCGTGCTCGGCGATCCGTTGCAGGCGACGCTGGAGGCGGGGCAGCTGTCGCTCCGCGCCGAGGCGAGCGGGCGCATCGTCCTCGCCTATGCCGATCATGCCTTACCGCTCCGCCCGGAGAGCGTCGCCGAGTTGCGAGCGGCGGCCGGCCTGAGCGAGGCGCAGGCGCCGCTCAGCGCCGGGGATCGCGCGAAGCGCGATGCGGTTCTCGCCGCCGCCGACCTCGCCGCCATCCTCGACGCCCAGCACTGGCGCCTCGCTTGGTGGCGCACGGCGGCGCACGACCTCAACTACCGCCGCTTCTTCAACATCACCGATCTCGTCGGCGTGCGCGTCGAGGACCCGGAGGTGTTCGAGATCGTCCATCGCCTCCCGCTCGACCTCGTGCGGCGCGGCCTCGTCCACGGCCTGCGCATCGACCACATAGACGGCCTCGTCGATCCCGCCGGCTATTGCGCCCGGCTGCGCGCGCTCGTCGGTCCAGACGTGCCGCTCGTCGTCGAGAAGATTCTCGAACCCGGCGAGACGCTGCGCGACTGGCCGATCGACGGCACCACCGGCTATGAGCGGCTGAACGACATAAACGGCCTGCTCGTCGATGCCGACGGCTACCGCGCGCTGGAGGAGAACCTGCGCGCCCGCCACCTGCTCGTCGATACGCCGGCTAAGCGCCTCGCTGAAGCCAAGCGGCAGGTGCTCTCGACCAGCCTCGCCGCCGAGGTGGAGGCGCTGACCCGCCTCGCCCGCGACGGGCTCGACGCCGACATCGCCGCCGGCGATCTCACCGAGGCGGCGATCAGGCAGGCGGTGACGGCGCTCATCGTCCACTGCCCGGTCTACCGCTCCTATGCGACATGGGACGGCCATGCGCCGGAGGACGAGTCGATCTGGGACACGATCCGCGCCGCGATGGAGGTCGCCGAGGACCCGCTGACCAATGCCGCCGGCGCGGTGCTGCTGGAGCGGCTGAAGGCCCCGCGCATCGACAGCGACCGGCAGTTCCGCCTGCGCTTCCAGCAATTGAGCGGCCCGGCCATGGCCAAGGGTTTCGAGGACACGGAGCTCTACCGCACGCCGGTGCTGCTCTGCGTCAACGAGGTTGGCGGCAGCCTGGAGCATCCCTCGCGCGACCTCGACGAGATGCACGCGCTGAACGCCGCCCGCGCCGCCGCGCAGGCCCGCGACCTCACCCCGGTCGCCACCCACGATACCAAGCGGGGGCCGGACACGCGGGCGCGGCTCGCGACGCTGAGCTTCCGGCCCGATAGCTGGCTAAATTTCCTGGACGAGACGCGCGAGGCCTGCGCCACGCTGACGCGGCAGGCGGCCGGGCTCATGCTGCCCGATCCGCTCGATCAGGTGATGATCCTGCAGACGCTCGTCTCCGCCTGGCCGATCTCTGAGGAGCGCATCGCCGCCTATCTCACCAAGGCGCTGCGCGAGGCCAAGCGGCACACGAACTGGGAGACGCCGGACGAGGCCTATGAGCAGGCGGCACAGGCGTTCGCAACGGCGGTTGTCGCGGCGCCGGAGGGCGAACCCGTCCGCGCAGCGATCGGCCGGCTGGTGGAAGCCCTCGCGCCGGCGGCGCGCATCGTCGGCCTCGCCCAGACCGTGCTCCAGCTCACGCTGCCCGGCACGCCGGACATCTATCAGGGCACCGAGTTCCGCGACTTCTCGCTGGTCGATCCCGACAATCGCCGCCCGGTCGACTGGGACGCGCGGCGCGCCGCTCTGGAGGGAGCCGGCAATATCGCGCCGGAGGACCGGGAGAAATTCGACCTTATCCGCCGCCTGCTGGCGCTTCGCCGCACCCATCCGGCGCTGACCCGCGGCGGCTACACGCCGCTGCGCCTCGCCCCCTCGCCCTGGCGCTGGTTCGGCTTCGAGCGGCGGATGGGCGACGATGCAGTGCGCGTCGTCGTACCGACGCGGGTGCCGGGCAGCATCCCCCAGCTGTCCTTACCCGACGGCTGGGGCGAGGAGGAATGGCGCGACCTCGCCGGCGCGCCGATCCCCTCGCCCGGTGGGCCGCTCCCGGAACAATGGCCCTTCCTCGTCGCCGTTACTGGTGATGTCTCGCCCGATCTCTCCGCCTGACCATTGCCGCCGGCGGCTCGGGCCGCCAAAGTCGGCACGGTGCTGCCGGTGGTGAACCTCTGAGCGGCTTTGCGAAGAGGAGAGAGATCATGACGGCCCCGAGCGGCAACTGGCGCACCGACGGCGCGCGGCTGTGGGACAGCCTGATGGCGATGGCGCAGATCGGCCCCGGCGTGCGCGGCGGCAACAACCGCCAGACCCTGACTGACGCCGACCGCGAGGGGCGGCTGTTGTTCAAGTCCTGGTGCGAGGCGGCCGGGATGAACATCGGCGTCGACGCCATGGGCACCATGTATGCCCGCCGCGAGGGCACCGACCCCACCGCCTTGCCGGTGCTGATCGGCTCGCATCTCGACACCCAGCCGACGGGCGGCAAGTTCGACGGGGTGCTCGGCGTGCTCGGCGCGCTGGAGGTGGTGCGCACGCTGAACGACCTCGGCATCCGCACGAAGCATCCCATCGAGGTGGCGAACTGGACCAATGAGGAGGGCTCCCGCTTCGCCCCCGCCATGGTCGCCTCCGCCGTCTATGCTGGGGTGATGAGCCTTGGTGACGCCTATGCCGTGCGCGACGCCGAGGGCAAGACGCTCGGCGCCGAGTTGGAGCGCATCGGCTTCAGGGGCGAGGAGAAGGTCGGCGCGCGCAAGGCACACGCCTATTTCGAATTGCACATCGAGCAGGGCCCGATCCTGGAGGCCGAGGGCCTCGACATCGGCGTCGTCACCCATGGCCAGGGCACGCGCTGGCTCGAAGTGACGCTGACCGGGCGCGAAGCGCATACCGGCTCGACGCCGATGCCGCGCCGGCTGAATGCCGGGCTCGGCGCCGCCCGCATCATGGAGCTGGTGGACCGGCTCGCCTGGGCGCACGCGCCGATGGCGGTGGGCGCCGTGGGCCATGTCGAGGTCTACCCGAACTCGCGCAACATCATCGCCGGCAAGGCCGTCTTCACCATCGACATCCGCCATCCCGAGCTCGCCGTGCTCGACGCCATGGCGGCGGAGGTGCGCGCCGGAGCGGCAGAGATCGCTGAAAAGATGGGCCTCGGCATCGCCATCGCCGAGGTCAATTCATTCGATCCCGTCGCCTTCGATCCCACCCTGGTGGGGCGCGTGCGCGCGGCGGCGCAGGCGCTCGGCTACTCGCACCGGGACATCGTCTCCGGCGCTGGGCACGATGCTTGCTGGGTGAACAAGGTCGCGCCGGCGGCGATGATCTTCTGCCCCTGCGTGGACGGGCTGAGCCACAACGAGGACGAGGCCATCACCCCGGAATGGGCCAAGGCCGGCGCCGACGTGCTGCTGCACGCGGTGCTCGCCACCGCCGAGATCGCCTGAACGGAGAAGAGAGCCATGTCCATCGTCATCAAGGGCGGCACCGTCGTCGCCGCCGACCGCTCCTATGAGGCGGACGTGCTCATCGAGGGCGAGACCATCGCCGCCATCGGGCCGGATCTCTCCGGCGACACCGTGCTCGATGCCGCCGGCACCTATGTCATGCCCGGCGGCATCGACCCGCACACGCATTTGGAGATGCCCTTCATGGGCACCACCACGGCGGAGACCTGGGAGAGCGGCACCTTCGCCGCGCTGTCGGGCGGCACCACCATGGTGGTGGACTTCGTCATCCCGGAGGGCGACGACCTGATCGGCGCCCTCGACGCCTGGGAGGCGCGGGCGAAAAGACAGGCGAGCTCGGACTATTCCTTCCACATGTGCATCACCGGCTGGTCGGAGGCGACCTTCGACGCCATGGAGCGGGTGGTCGCGCGCGGCGTGAACAGCTTCAAGCATTTCATGGCCTATAAGGGCGCGCTGATGGTCGACGACGACCAGATGTTCGCCTCCTTCCAGCGCTGCGCCGCGCTCGGCGCGCTGCCGCTCGTGCATGCGGAGAACGGCGACATCGTCGCGGCCTTGCAGCAGAAATATCTGGCTGATGGCATCAGGGGCCCGGAGGCGCACGCCTATTCCCGCCCGCCGGAGGTGGAGGGCGAGGCGGTGAACCGCGCCATCATGATCGCCGACGCCGCCGGCGTGCCGGTCTACATCGTCCACGTCTCCTGCGAGCAGGCGCACGAGGCCATCCGCCGGGCGCGGCAGAAGGGCATGCGGGTCTATGGCGAACCGCTGGCCCAGCACCTCGCCCTCGACGAGGGCGAATATGCCCATCCCGACTGGGACCACGCGGCGCAGCGGGTGATGTCGCCGCCCTTCCGCGACAAGTGGCACCAGGACAGCCTGTGGGCGGGGCTCTCTTCCGGCTCGCTGCAGGTGGTGGCGACCGACCACTGCGCCTTCACCACGGCGCAGAAGCGCATGGGGCTGACCGACTTCACCAAGATCCCCAACGGCACGGGCGGGCTGGAGGACCGGCTGCCGGTGCTGTGGACGAAGGGCGTGGAGACCGGCCGGCTCACCCCGAGCGAGTTCGTCGCGGTGACCTCGACCAACATCGCCCGCATCCTCAACATCTATCCTAAGAAGGGCGCCATCGCGCCGGGGGCTGATGCCGACATCGTCGTGCTCGACCCGAAGGCGGGCAAGACCATCCGCGCCAGCGCGCAGAAATCCGCCATCGATTACAACGTGTTCGAGGGCGTCGAGGTGCGCGGCCTGCCGCGCTTCACCCTCTCGCGCGGCGAGGTGGTGTATTCAGCCGGCGGCAATGCGACGCCGCGCCCTGGCCGCGGCCGCTTCGTCTCCCGCCCGGCCTTCCCGGCAGCGAACCGCGCGCTCTCCACCTGGAAGGCGCTGGTGGCGCCGCGCGCGGTGGAGCGCGATTCCGCCCTCATGCCGATCGGGGTGTAGGACTGGCGCAGCCGAAGCCCGCAGTCAGGGAACGGGTCTCCCACGAGGCCCGTCCCTTCCGCACGCGCTGACCAGCGCGCA
Organism: Xanthobacteraceae bacterium; assembly: GCA_029239875.1. Taxonomy (GTDB): domain Bacteria; phylum Pseudomonadota; class Alphaproteobacteria; order Rhizobiales; family Xanthobacteraceae; genus Ancylobacter. Next base: position 29,804 of record JARBUD010000020.1, read on the forward strand.
TACGTCTTGCTCACTTTCTAGGCTGGCCCATAAGGCGAGCAGACAAATCAAGCTTCGCCTCTTGGCGATACTTCCCGTCCCTTGAGCAGCCTTACCTTCTCCACAGCGTCGCGCGCGACCGACGCTGTGCATGCAAGGAGAAGGTGCGTTCATGCCGGCCAATCCGTTTCATCTCGCCTGGTTTCTGCAGGGCTCCAGCATCCAGGCGTGGGGCGAGCCCTGGACCGGTAACATCGCGCAGGAATGGATGACGGCCGACATGTTCCTCGACCTCGTCCGGTCGATGGAGCGCGCCTGCTTCGACTACATCCTCATTGAGGATTCCATCTATGTCGGCCAGAACTGGCAGAACTCGCGCGACATCTTCCTGAAGGGCGGCATCTGCGTGCCCAGGCAGGAGCCCTCGGTGGTCGCCAGCATCATGGCGGCGGCGACCAAGCGGCTCGGCATCGTGCCGACGCTCTCGACCTTCGCCTACCACCCCTACCTCACCGCCCGCATCGTCTCCTCGCTCGACCAGATCTCCGGCGGGCGCGCCGGCTGGAACATGGTGACCGGCTCGTCCGACCTCTCGGCGCAGAACTTCGGCATGGACAAGCTCCCCGACCATGACGAGCGCTACGTGATGGCCGAGGAGTACATCGACATCGTCAAGGGCCTGTGGGGCTCGTGGGAGCCCGGCGCCATCCTCGACGACCGCGAGAACGGCATCCTCATCGACCCGGCGAAGGTCCACACCATCGACTACAAGGGCCGGTACTACGCCTCCCGCGGCCCGCTGAACTCCGGCCCGTGCCCGCAGGGCCAGCCGGTGATCGCACAGGCCGGCGGCTCCAAGAGCGGGCGCAAGATCGCCGCCACCCACGCCGACACCATCGTCGCCGCGCCGAACGGCGTCGCCAACATGAAGCAGTACCGCGACGACATCCGCGCCCAGATGGCGGCGATGGGCCGCGACCCCGACAGCTGCAAGATCCTGTTCCTGCTCTCGCCGGTGATCGCCGAGACCGAGGAGCAGGCCAAATGGGCCGCCGAGCAGCGCCGCGTGCAGGCCGCCGCCAATCTCGACGCCCGCATGGCGCGCTTCGGATGGAGCACCAATCTCGACCTGTCCGACCTCGACCTCGACACGCCGGTGAGCGAGCTGGTGCTCACCACCAACGGCCACCAGTCGAGCCTCTCGCAATTCCTCACCCGCGCCGGCGACAAGCCGCTGCGCCAGGCGATGGTCGACCATGTGAGCGTCGGCTACTGCGTCGACATCGTCGGCACGCCGGACAGCGTCGCCAGCCAGATGGACGAGGTGATGCAGGAGGTCGGCGGCGACGGCTTCCTGCTCGTGCTGTCCGACGTCAGCCGCCGCTCGGTCGCCACCATCATGGATGGGCTGGTGCCGGTGCTGCAGCGGCGTGGCCTTACCCGCCGTGCCTACACGCACGAGCAGCTGCGCGACAACCTGCTCGAGTTCTGACCTCTGCGCTCCCGCAAACTCACCCTTGATGACAACAGGACGATGCCGATGAACCCCACCCACCCGCGTCTCCCGCGTCGCCCACTGCGTACCGGCGCCGCCGCGCTCGGTCTGCTCCTGCTCGGCGCCGGCCTCTCCACGGCCTCCGCCGAGAAGCTCAAGCTCGGCAATGAGGGCGTCTATCCGCCCTTCTCGATGGTGGATTCCTCCGGGAACCTCACCGGCATGGAGCCGGAGCTCGCCCGCGAGATGTGCAAGCGCATCGGCGCCGACTGCGAGATCGTGGTCATGGACTTCAAGGCGCTGATCCCGTCCATGCTGCAGGGCAAGTTCGACGGCATCGTCACCCAGATCTCGCCGACCCCCGAGCGCATGGACAAGGCGCTCTTCGCCACGCCGATCGTCTACAACCCCGCCACCTTCGTGGTGAAGAAGGGCAGCAACTACACGCTCACCAAGGAAGGCGTGACGGGCAAGGGCCTGAGGATCGCGCTGCAGCGCGGCGCCTCCATGGTGCCCTACATCCACAAGCATTTCGGCAAGGATACCTTCGTCGAGGTCTATTACGACAATCCCGACCAGATGAAGCTCGACCTGCTGGCCGGCCGCCTCGACCTGGTGTTCGATTCCAAGATCAACTGGACGCTGGAGCTGATCGCCAAGCCCGAGGGCAAGGATTACGAGCTCGCCGGCGGCGACCACTGGCTCGGCGATCCCTCCATCCCCGAGGCCGAGCGCGGCTATAGCTGGATATTTCCGAAGAAGAGCGAAGCGCTGGTCAAGCGCGTCAACGGCGCGCTCGCCGAGATGATCAAGGACTGCACCTACACCACCATCCGCAAGAAATACGTGCCGGTCGCCACGCTCTCGGCGGAAGCGGCCTGCGAGAAGACCAACTGATCGCGGCCGCGAGGGAGCCCCGGCGATGACGAACCTCTCCCCCGCCGATCTGGCCGGCTATCTGCGCCAGCTCGGCGAGGGAGCCCTCATCACGCTGGAGCTCTTCCTCGCGAGCTTCGCCTTCGCCTTCGTGTTCGGCGTGCTGATCGGAGTCGTCACGCTCTCGCGCAATCGCCTCGTGCAGGCGGCGTGGCGGGTCTACGCCTCGATCTTCATGGGCGTGCCGACGCTGCTCGTCATCTTCCTCGTCTTCTATGGCGGCAGCGCCATGCTGATGACGGTGCTGGGCGAGCTCGGCTCCGAGATCGACATCTCGCCCTTCGGCGCCGGAGTCACAGCGCTCGCAGTCGTCTACGCGGCCTACATCGCCGAACTGGTGCGCGGGGCCATCGAGAACCTGCCGAAGGGCCAGTTCGAGGGCGCTCGCGCGCTCGCCATCCCGCCCATCATCATGTGGGGCAAGGTGATCCTGCCGCAGGTGATGCGGCTCGCTCTGCCCGGCCTCGTCAATGTGTGGAGCTTCATGCTGAAGGAGACGCCGCTGGTCTCGCTCGCCGGCCTGCAGGACCTCGTCGCCGCCTCCAAAATCGCCGCCGGCGCGACCAAGGAGCCCTTCATCTTCTTCATCGCCACCGCGCTGGTCTTCATCGCCTTCAGCGCCGCGACGCTCAAGCTCGCCACCATTCTGGAAATCCGGCTCGACCGCGGCCTCCGCCGCGAACCGAACGCCCGCACGGCCCGGGCCGACGCATGAACAGACTTCCCATCGATCCCGCCCTCGCCTGGGAGAGCCTACCGGCGCTGCTGGACGGGCTGAAGGTAACGATGATCATCACCGCGATCCCGCTGGTGCTCGGGCTGGCGCTCGCCTTCCCGATCTGCTTCGCCCGCATGTCGGAGCGGCGCCTGCCGGCCCTGCTGGCCGAGATCTTCGTCGTCTTCTTCCGCGGCGCGCCGCTCTTGATCCTGCTCTATCTCGTCTATTACGGCCTCGGCCAGATCGCGGCGCTGCGCGAGGGGCCGTTCTGGATCCTGTTCGGCTCGCCCTTCGGCTGCGCCATCGTCGCGCTCGCCCTCAACCATGCCGCCTACATGACCGAGGTGCTGCGCGGCAGCCTGATGGCGGTGCCGGGCGGCATCGTCGAGGCGAGCGAGGCGCTCGGCATCTCCCGGCGCAACATCTTCATCTGGGTGCGGATGCCGCTGGCGATCCGCTACGGCCTAAAGGCCTACCAGAACGAGGTGATCAGCTTCATCAAGGGCACCGCCATCGTCTCGGTGGTGACGATCACCGACCTTACCGCCGTCGCCAACACCATCTTCGAGCAGACCTACGATCCGTTCACGCCGATCCTGTGCGCGGCGGCGTTCTACTGGGCCTTCGTGAACCTGATCCGCGTCGGCTTCACCCTATGGGGCCGCTGGCTCAACCGCCACAATGCCGAAATCGTCGAGGTGACCGTCGCGGCACCGGTGCGCGGGACTGCGCTTCGCCGGCTCGCCGGCCTGGTGAAGGTGACGCCATGAACGCGCGCCCGCATGACCTGAAGGCCATGGGCGAGGCGGCCTCGCCCGCCATCCTCCTCTCCGGCCTCACAAAGCATTACGGCTCGCATCGCGCGCTGGGCGGCGTCGATCTGGAGGTGCGGCGCGGCGAGAAGGTCGTCATCTGCGGCCCCTCCGGTTCCGGCAAGTCGACGCTGATCCGCTGCATCAACGCGCTGGAGCGCCATGATGGCGGGCGGATCGTCGTCAACGGCATCGAGCTGACCGCCGACGAGGGCACGGTGCAGGACATCCGCCAGGAAGTCGGCATGGTGTTCCAGCACTTCAACCTGTTCCCGCACCTGACGGCGCTGGAGAACTGCATGCTGGCGCCGCAACTCAATCGCGGGCTGACCAAGCCGCAGGCCGAGAAGCTCGCCATGCTCTATCTGGAGCGGGTGCACCTCGCCGACCACGTGCGCAAATATCCCTCGCGCCTCTCCGGCGGCCAGCAGCAGCGCGTCGCCATCGCCCGCGCGCTCTGCATGGAGCCGCGCATCCTCCTCTTCGACGAACCGACCTCGGCGCTCGACCCGGAGATGGTGAACGAGGTGCTCGGCGTGATGGAGGAGCTGGCGGCGAGCGGCGTCACCATGCTGTGCGTCACCCATGAGATGGGCTTCGCCCGCCGCGTCGCCGACCGCTGCGTGTTCATGGACCATGGCGAGATCGTCGAGAGCGGCGATGCCGCCACCTTCTTCGAGGCACCCAGAAGCGAGCGCCTGCGCGGCTTCCTCGCCCAGATCCTGCGCTGAAGGGGTCAGCTTGCCGGTGCGAGGCCGGCAATGGTCTTGCCGCGGAAGAACACCAGCGGCTCGCCGGTCCCGGCCGCCTTCGCCCCCATCACCGTGCCGATGATGATGGAGATGCTGCCGCGCTCCACCACCTGGTCCACCACGCAGTCGAACACGCCGAGCGCGTCGTTGAGAACGGGAGCGCCGGTGGCAAGCGTGCCCCACTCGCCCTCGACGAAGCGCGCCGCGCCGGAAAGCCCGGCCTTGCCGGAGAAGGCATCGGCGACATGGCCGGCGCTGGCGGGCAGGAAATTCACCGCGAAATGCCTGGAAGCGAGGATCGGCCCGAGCGCGCTGGTCTTGGCGTCGACGGAGACCAGCATGGTCGGCGGATCGGCGGTGACATGCGCCGCCGACAGGCCGAGGAAGCCGGCCGGGCCTTCGTCGCCCGCGGCGGTCACGACGGTCATGCCGGTGGCGCGCTCGCCCAGCGTGCGCCAGAAGGTCTTCACGTCGATCGGGGCGGGCGTCTCGGTATCGGTCATAGGCGAGGTCACTCCAGTCGGAAACGATGAGGGCCGGCGCGGTCAGGTCAGATGGTGGAACCTGCGGCCGAAATAGACCAGCCCCTCGCTGGAGCCGGCCTCGTGCAGGCCGAGCACCTCGCAGAACACCACGTCATGGGTGCCGACGGCGGCGATCTGCGTCACCCGGCAGTCGAAGGCGACGGTGGCCTCGGCGAGCACCGGCGCGCCCGTGACCAGCGTGGTCCAGCCGGCGGCGGCGAAGCGCTCGTCCATGGTCTTCACGCCGCCGGCGAAGGCCATGGAGAGCGCCTCGTGATGCGGGCCGGCCAGCGTGTTGACGCAGAGCACGCGGCTCGACGTGATCGCCCGATGCGACTGGTTGGAGCGGTTCACGCAGACCAGCAGCGTCGGCGGTGAATCGGTCACCGAGCACACCGCCGAGGCGGTGAAGCCGTAGCGCCCTTCCTCGCCGAGGCTGGTGATGATGTTCACCGCCGCCGGCAGCTTCGCCATGCCGGCGCGGTAGAGGTCGCGGCCGACGGCGGCCGGCAGGGGCTCTCCGGCCAGCGCCTTGGCGGCGGCACGCGGATCGGTCGCGCTCATGTTTCCTCCGATCGGCAGGAAAAGCAGGACAAGGGGATCAGAACTCGCGCAGCATTTCGCGCAGGGTCGCTCCCTCGGTGTAGCGGCTGCGGGCGAGGCCGCGGCGCTGCAATGCAGGCACCAACCCCTCGCAGATCTCGTTGATGTATTGCCGGCTGATGTTGGTGGTGAACGGCCGGGTGATCAGGAAGCCGTCGCCGCCGACCTCGGCCATCACCTCGCCCATGCGCTCCGCCACCTGGTCCGGGGTGCCGACGAGACCGTCGAGCCCGCGCGAGAGCTGGTCGGCGCAGAGCTGGCGCAGCGTCTTGCCCGAACCGGACTGCTGGAAGGCGTCGAGCGAGCCCTGCTCGCCATTGGTGGTGAGGTGGGGCAGCGGCTGATCGAGGTCGAATGTCGAGAAGTCGATGTCGGTAATGGCGGCGACCAGCGCCAGCGTCTTCTCGTAATAGTCCGGCGCCTCGATAATCCGCGCGGCCTTGGCCTTCGCCTCTTCCTCGGTCTCGCCGAGGATCGGCGCCACCACGAACAGCACCTTGATCTCGTCCGGATCACGCCCGCCCGCGGCCGCCCGGGCGCGCACGTCATCGCGATAGGCCTTCAGCCCGGCGACGCCCATGGAGGGCGCGATGATGCTATCAGCGGTCATGGCGGCGAATTCGCGCCCGCGCGGCGAGCCGCCCGCCTGTACGAAAGCGGGGCGTCCCTGTGGGGAAGGCACGCAGTTCAGCGGCCCGCGGCTGCTGTAATAGGTGCCCTTGAAGTTGATCGGGTTGATCTTGGTGTAGTCGGCATAGGTGCCGGTCGAGAGGTCGCGCACCACTGCGTCCGGCTCCCAGCTCGCCCAGAGCTGCTTGACCAGCTCGACATATTCGTCGGCCATGTCGTAGCGCAGCTGGCGCGGCGGCAGCTTCTCCATGCCGAAATTCTGCGCCGCCAGGTCCTCGCCGGTAGTGACGATGTTCCAGCCGAAGCGGCCGTTGCAGATGTTGTCGAGCGTCGAGCACAGCCGGGCCAGCATGAAGGGCGGGTAGGCCATGGTGGAGAAGGTCGCGACCACGCCGAGATTGGTGGTGTTGGCGCCGATCAGCGCCGCCATCGGCGAGGGGTCGGCCTTCGGACCCATGATGTTGTGCTTGAGATACGTCTCGGTCGAGCCGCCATAGGCCTCCGAGATCATCAGCGTGTCTTCCAGCATGATGTAGTCGAAGCCGGCGCGCTCCATCGCCTGCGCCATGTCGATGTAGAACTTGCCGTCCCAGGGATTGCCGCCGCCACCAGTGAATGGCCTCGTCCACTCGTCGACCGCGAAATTGGTGAACCATCCGAGATGGAATGGCCGTGCCGTCATCTATGCTGCCTCGATGCGCTTCTTTACCGAAGCGGCAGCCTAGAGCCGGCGATCGCGCCGCTACCATCGCCAAAACCCCAAGCGATGTTGGCGCCGGAGGCCGACGCCGCATTGGGCATCGCCTGCCTCGTTGCTGAATTCTTGTTCAATTAGCTTCGCTGATGAAAACACGCGCATCGGCGATCCTGCTGCGATTTCAGCAGGATGCGGGCCGCTTGCGTGCGGCGCACAATTTGCAGAGACCCGCGGACCCCGGGGGCGAGGAGTGCATCACCGACACCAGAAAGGGCCGGCAATGTCGAACATCAGCCAGATCTACGACGTCGACCTGAAGCTGCTACGCTGCTTCTGCACCATCGTGGAGGAGAAGAGCTTCACGGCTGCACAGGCGGTGCTCAACCTCTCGCAGTCGACGCTGAGCGAGAACCTGAAGTCGCTCGAGATCCGGCTCGGCACTCGGCTGTGCCGGCGCGGCCCGAAGGGGTTCAAGCTGTTCCGCGAGGGCGAGGCGGTCTACCAGGCCGCCAAGGAGCTGTTCGCCTCGGTCGAGACGTTCAAGCAGAAGGCCTCGAACATCAACCAGAGCACCGCCTACGAGCTGTCCATCGGCATCCAGGACGGCATCGTCGAGAACCCGTCCGCGCGCATCCACGACGCCATAAGGCGGTTCTCGGAATACTATCCGAACGTGCGCTTCCGGATGGAGGTGATGCTGGGCTTCCAGCTCACCGGCCGCGTCGCCGATGGCATCGTGCATGTCGGCATCGGCCTGGTGAACGACCAGTTCCCGCAGCTCACCTATGAGCACCTGTTCGACGAGCAGGGCTACATGTTCTGCAGCGACAAGCATCCGCTCTTCGCCGTGCCCGACGACGAGCTGACCATCGATAACATCGAATCGGCCGCCTACTGCAACCGCGGGCATCTCGAATATTACCACCCGGAGCGCACCCGCCACGGCATCACCTGCGGCGATATCGGGCTCGGCATCCAGTCGCAGCTCGCGCTCATCCTGTCGGGGCGGAACATCGGCTATGTGCTCGACCACACGGCCGAACCGCTCATCGCCGCCGGTTCGCTGCGCGCCTTGCGCCCCGATCTGGTGCGCCTCGTCAATCCGGTGACGGCGATGATGGGACCCGGCGTGGTCGACTTCAAGCTCGCCCGCCGCTTCGTCGACTGCCTGATCGACGTCCATATGGAGCTCGGCCAGGGCCGTGTGCTGCCGCGGCCAGCCTTCGCCACCAGCTGCGGCACGCTGGTGGAGCGCGACGGCGTCTGCAGCGTACTGGCCTCGGCCCGCGCGCCCGCGCCGGAGCACGCCGACGCCGCCGGCCGGGCCTACAGCGCCGCCTGAGCGGCGTGCGGCTTCAGCTGCCGGCGGGTACGTAGAGGCAGATCGTTCCCGCCGCCGGGATGCCGCTATAGGAGCAGCGGTGCAGCGACCCGTCGCCGGACGGCTTAACGCGCCGGTCCGAGAAGGGGATCATCTCGCGGGTCGCGGGGATGAAGTAGCCGCCCCGTATCGTCTCCACCTCGCCCGGCGCGGCGGGGTGGCAGTCCTTGTTGTCGCAGCAGGCGGCTGAATAGGACCACCCGCTCGGCGCCTGATGCGCGGCGGCGGGCAGGCAGAGGAGGGCGAGCGCCATGGCGCCCGAAACGGTGCGCAGCAGCATCATTTGTTCCTGATTTAGGGCGGTCGACAGCGGCGACCAGTAGCGGCAGATGAACGGTATCGGGGGCGCGTCGTTCGCGCCGCTGCCCCACCCCGTTCCACCTCCTCGCCCTGCCGAAGGCTTGACCCGGGTGGCGCCGGCCGCCAAGCAGAGGCGATGACGAGCCCCATCCTTATGACCGCTTCGTTCTCCCCTGCCGAGATGGTCGCGGCCACGGCCGCCCGCGGCCGGCGCATGGAGACGCCCCTGTCCGACCGGCCGCTGGTGTGGCATGCCTTCGGCGAGGGCCGCCCGCTCGTGCTGCTGCATGGCGGCTACGGCTCCTGGACGCACTGGATCCGCAATGTCGGGCCGCTCGCCCGTTCGCGGCTGGTGCTGGTGCCGGACATGCCCGGCTTCGGCGATTCCGGCGATCCCGAGGACAGGCTCACGGCGCAGGGCGTCGCCGCGCCGGTGCTGGCGGGACTCGACGAGATCATCGGCCCGCAGACCCACTTCGACGTCGCTGCCTTCTCCTTCGGCGGCTCCGTCGCGGGCCTCTTGGCCGCTTCGCAGGGCCGGCGCGTGGGACATGTCGTGCTGGTCGGCAGCGGCGGGCTGCGGCTGCCGCGGGCGCCTCAGGTCGAGCTCCGCAACATCAGCCTGCTCAAGGATCCGGCGGCTCTCATGGAGGCGCACCGGGCCAATCTCGGCCTCTTCATGTTCCATCGGCCTACCAGCGTCGACGAGCTCTCCGTGCATCTGCAGGCGGCGAACGTCGCCCGCGCCCGGGTCAAGAGCCGCCGCATCTCCCGCATGGGCGTACTGCACGATGCGCTGCCGCAGATCAGCGCCCGTCTCGTCGGCATCTGGGGCGAGGAGGACGTGACCTGCAGGGGCCATCTCGACGAGCGCGAGGCGCTGCTGAAGGCGCATGACCCCGAAGCCGGTTTCCACCGGCTGGCGGGAGCCGGCCATTGGGTGCAGTACGAGAACGCCGACGAGGTGAACGGCATCCTGGCGAGGGAGCTCGGCCTCGACTAGAGCCCGCGGCGGGGGGCCGGCGCACGCCCCTGCTCGCGCAGCAGGCCGGCCGAATGGCGCACCAGCTCGGCGATCTCCGCCAGCTGCTTGGCGAGCGGGCTGGTCCTTCGCCAGATCATGCCGATGGTGCGCGAGGGCTCGGGCCCGCGGAAATGCACCACAGACACCGAGGCCGAGCGCGTCTCCACCGCCACCGCCATCTCCGGGATCAGCGTCACGCCGATGCCGGCGTCGACCATCTGCACCAGCGTGGAGAGCGAGCTGGCGTCGAGCAGGTCGCGCGGCGGCGAGGGGCGCATGTTCATGTTGCAGAAGGACAGCGCCTGCTCGCGGAAGCAGTGCCCCTCCTCCAGCAGCAGCAGCCGCATCTCGCGCAGCGCGTCGGGCTCGGGCACGGGCTTGCCCTCATCCTCGCCCGGCCGCACGAGGACGAAGCTCTCGGTGAACAGCGTGGTCTCGGCGAGCGACGGCTCGGACACCGGCAGGGCGACGATGGCGGCATCGAGCCGGCCCTCCTCCAGCTCTTGGATGAGGCGCGGGGTCAGCGTCTCGCGTACATGGATGTCGAGCCCGCCATAGGTGCGGGTGAGGTCGCCGATGAGGGTGGGCAGCAGATAGGGCGCCACCGTCGGGATCACGCCGAGGCGCAGCCGCCCCACCAGCCGGTCGCGTGAGGCGCGCACGAGGTCGCCCAGTTCGTCGACCGAGCGCAATATGCCGCCGATGCGCAGCGCCACCTCCTCGCCGAAGCTGGTGAGGCGCACCTGCCGCGCGCTGCGGTCGAACAACTCGGTGCCGAGCTCCTCCTCCAGTTCCTTGATCTGCATCGACAGCGCCGGCTGCGAGATGCCGCACGCTTCCGCCGCGCGCCCGAAATGGCCGCAGCGCGCCAGGGCCTCGAAATAGCGGAGCTGCTTGAGAGTGAGGTTCGTCATAAGGCAAACTTATCACACCAATCAGCAAATCCGAATTAATCTAATGAAAGCTTTGTGCTACGACCCTGCGACGATCGAGATGCCGCCAATGTCACGACCACCTCATCTCATGAGGCTAGAGCGTGGCCGGCTTCTTCCGGGCGGCCGGCCGGCCGACCCAGCTGGCGCAATAACGAGCTTTTATCGGAGAGACTCATGGACGCGAAGACCGAGCAGGGTGCGGGCAAGTGCCCGGTCGCCCACGGGACCGGGGGCAGGCAGAACCGCGACTGGTGGCCGAGCCAGCTGCGCGTCGACCTCCTGAACCAGCATTCCTCCAAGTCCGACCCGCTGGACGCCTCGTTCAGCTATCGCGAGGAGTTCGGCAAGCTCGACTATGAGGCGCTGAAGAACGACCTGCGCCAGCTGATGACCGACTCGCAGGAATGGTGGCCGGCCGATTTCGGCCATTACGGCCCGCAGTTCGTCCGCATGGCCTGGCATAGCGCCGGCACCTACCGCCTCGCCGACGGGCGCGGCGGCGGCGGCCGCGGGCAGCAGCGCTTCGCTCCGCTCAATTCCTGGCCGGACAACGTCAACATCGACAAGTCGCGCCGCCTGCTGTGGCCGATCAAGCAGAAATACGGCCAGAAGATCTCCTGGGCCGACCTGCTGATCCTCACCGGTAATGTCGCGCTGGAGACCATGGGCTTCCGCACCTTCGGCTTCGCGGCCGGCCGCGAGGACACCTGGGAACCGGACCAGGACGTCGTCTGGGGCTCGGAGACCGCCTGGCTGACGCACCGCCCGCTCGACAAGTTCGACGCCCCGCTCAGCGCCACCGAGATGGGCCTCATCTACGTCAACCCGGAAGGCCCCGGCGCCAATGGTGACCCGATCTCCGCGGCCGCCTTCATCCGCGAGACCTTCGCCCGCATGGCGATGGACGACGAGGAGACGGTGGCGCTGATCGGCGGCGGCCACACCTTCGGCAAGACCCACGGCGCCGCGCCGGAATCGCATAAGGGCCCGGACCCGGAAGCCGCCGAGCTGGAGGCGCAGGGCCTTGGCTGGGCCAGCAATTTCGGCAGCGGTTTCGGCGCAGACACTGTCGGCAGTGGCCTCGAGGTCACCTGGACGCAGACCCCGGCGCAGTGGAGCAACCACTTCTTCGAGAACCTGTTCAAATATGAATGGGTGCAGACCCGCAGCCCCGGCGGCGCCATCCAGTGGGAGGCCAAGGACGCCGACGACGTCATCCCGGATGCGCATAATCCGTCCAAGAAGCACAAGCCGACCATGCTGACGACGGACCTGTCGCTGCGCTTCGACCCGGTCTACGAGAAGATCTCGCGCCGCTTCCTGCAGAACCCGCAGGCCTTCGCCGAGGCCTTCGCTCGCGCTTGGTTCAAGCTGACCCACCGCGACCTCGGCCCGCGCTCGCGCTATCTCGGCCCGGAAGTGCCGAAGGAAGAGCTGATCTGGCAGGACGTGGTGCCGGCCGCCGATCATCCGCTGATCGACGAGGCAGATGCCGAGGCGCTCAAGGCCAAGGTGCTGGCGTCCGGCCTCAGCGTGTCCGAGCTGGTCGGCACCGCCTGGGCCTCGGCCTCGACCTTCCGTGGCGGCGACAAGCGCGGCGGCGCCAATGGCGCTCGCATCCGTCTCGCACCCCAGAAGGACTGGGAGGCCAACCAGCCGCTGCAACTCGCCAAGGTGCTGCGGGTGCTGGAAGACATCCAGTACGGCTTCAACCGCGAGGCAGGGGCTAAGAAGGTCTCGCTGGCCGACCTGATCGTGCTGGCGGGCAATGCCGGCGTCGAGGAGGCGGCCAAGGCGGCCGGGCATCAGGTGAAGGTGCCGTTCTCGCCGGGCCGCACCGACGCCACGCAGGCGCAGACCGACATCCATGCCTTCGACGTCATGGAGCCGGCGGCGGATGGCTTCCGCAACTACCAGAAGGCCGGACTGGAGACGCACGCCGAGGTGGCGCTGATCGACAGGGCGCAGCTGCTCACCCTGACCGCGCCGGAGATGACGGTGCTGATCGGCGGCCTGCGCGCCATCGACATCAATGTCGACGGGTCGACCCACGGCATCCTCACCGATCGGCCCGGCGCGCTGACCAACGACTTCTTCGTCAATCTGCTGGACATGGGCACCCAGTGGAAGGCGGCGCCGGAGACCACGAACGTCTATGAGGGCCGCGACCGCAAGTCGGGCGAGGTCAAGTGGACGGGTACCCGCGTCGACCTCGTCTTCGGCTCGAACTCGATCCTGCGCGCGCTGGCCGAGGTCTATGCCGCGTCCGACGCGAAGGAGAAGTTCGTCGGCGACTTCGTCGCCGCCTGGACCAAGGTGATGAACCTCGACCGCTTCGACCTCGCGGCGGCCTGACACGACGACACGAATCCCGGTCGCCGCAGCGGCGGCGGCCGGGCCTTCCCCTTCCCGGCTCAGGTGAAGCCGGCGAACCGGCTATCCGGCTTCCGGCGTCCCGGCACCGAGGATCGCCGCGAAGGCCGCACGTACGGCCTCCAGCACCTCCTCCGACAATGCCGGATCGCTCTTGGCCACCGCCCTCGAGACGGCGATGGCGCCGATCTCCGCTGCCGCGGCGGCGACGGCGAGACGGCGGCGCTCGTCGGCGGGAATCGTCTTCTCCAGCGCGTCTTCCAGCAGTGCCGCCATTGCCTCGAAGGCGTGGGCGAAGCTGGCGCTGACGGCGGCGTCCTGCCGCCCGACCTCACTGGCGGAAGCGGCCATCGGACAGCCCGTCTCAAGCATGTCGCGCATCCGTGGCGAGAGATACCCGTCGAGGTACTCCTCGAAGGAGGGGTGGCGGTTCCCCGCCCATTCCCGGATGTTCGCCAGATTGCCGGCGAAGCCGTGCGAGAAGGCTTCGGCCGCCAGTGCGTCCTTCGAGGGGAAATGCGCGTAGAGCGCCCCGTGGGTCAGCCCCGCCTCCTTGGCGATATCGGCTACGCCGACGCCGTCGATGCCCCGTTGGCGGAAAAGTCGGCTGGCCGCCTGCAGCAGGGCGACCCGGTTCTCCGCCGCCTTTTCCTTCGACACCCGCATCCTTCGAACTCCCGAACTTATGCACGGAATTTAGTTGCAGTCGCCATCAATGTCACCTCGCCGGGGAGTGCTCGGTCGACGACACCGGATGTCAGGCCCCCCGTGCCGCAGCTTTTTGCCGGCGGGGGGCTATGGCCGGCGGCCAGCGGCGGCTAAAAGTCTCGTACGGCTGCCCAGCACCGCCGGCTTCCGCTAGGCTGGTACCGGCATTCGCGACTATCCCCACCGGCGAGACCGCATGACCGTCCCGAACGACGCCTTCGTCACCTTCGAGAAAGTCCGCAAGACCTATGACGGCCGGACGCTCGTGGTCTCCGACCTCGACCTCGAAATCCGCAAGGGCGAGTTCCTGACGATGCTCGGCCCCTCGGGCTCGGGCAAGACCACTTGCCTGATGATGCTCGCCGGCTTCGAGCACCCGACCTCCGGTCGCATCACGCTCGGCGGGCGCTCCATCGACGGCGTGCCGCCGCACAAGCGCGACATCGGCGTGGTGTTCCAGAACTACGCCCTGTTCCCGCATATGAGCGTGCTGGAGAACATCGCTTTCCCCCTGAGCGTGCGGAAGGTGTCCAAGGCGGAGATGGAGCAGCGGGCGCGCGCGGCGCTCGGCATGGTGCATCTCCAGCACCTCGCCGACCGCAAGCCCGGCCAGCTCTCCGGCGGCCAGCAGCAGCGCGTGGCCCTCGCCCGCGCCCTCGTCTTCGAGCCGGTGCTGATCCTGATGGACGAGCCGCTCGGCGCGCTCGACAAGCAGCTGCGCGAGGCGATGCAGTACGAGATCAAGCACCTGCACGAGCGGCTCGGGGTGACCATCGTCTACGTCACCCACGACCAGGGCGAGGCGCTGACCATGTCCGACCGCGTGGCGGTGTTCAACGAGGGCAAGATCCAGCAGCTCTCGACGCCGAAGGAACTCTATGAGCGGCCGCAGAACGCCTTCGTCGCCAGCTTCATCGGCGAGAACAATGCGGTGCTGGGCACGCTCAAGAGCGCCTCGGACGGCACATGCGAGGTCGAGACCCCCGGCGGCACGCTGCGCTGCGGACTGATCGGCGAGCACACGCTTGGCACGCGCAAGCTCGTCTCCCTCCGCCCCGAGCGCGTGCGCATCGTCGACGACACCTCCGCATGCACCAATGTGATGCCCGCCCGGATCGAGGAAGTGATCTATCATGGCGACCATCTCAGGCTGCGCCTGTCGACGATGAGCGTCAGCGACTTCATCGCCAAGGTGCCGAACGCGGAGGGCGGCCGCGACTTCGTCGCCGGTCAGGAACTGAAGATCGGCTTCAACACCACCGACTGCCTCGCGCTCGACGCTCCGGCGCGGAACTGAGCAGGTCTCCAACGTGCCTATTAAAACAGAGGGAACGACAATGAAGAGCACACTCGGACGACTGATCCTCGCCGCCGGCGTGACCGCCGGCTTCTCCCTCCTCGCCGGCGCGGCCAGCGCGCGCGACCTCACCGTGGTTGGCTGGGGCGGCGCGGCGCAGACGGCGCAGAACAAGGCGATGTTCGAACCCTACGTGAAGGACACCGGCAAGAAGCTGGTGCAGGACAGCTGGAACGGCGGCATCGGCGTGCTGCGCACCAAGGCGCAGGGCGAATCCACCTGGGACGTGGTGCAGGTCGAGGCCGACGAATTGGTGCTGGGCTGCGAGGAAGGCATCTACGCCAAGCTCGACTGGACCAAGCTCGGCAACAAGGACCAGTACCTGCCCGGCATGGCGGATGATTGCGGCGTCGGCACCTTCGTCTGGTCGACCGCGCTCGCCTATGACAAGGGCAAGCTCGGCGAGAACGGCCCGAAGAGCTGGGCCGACTTCTTCGACACCAAGAAGTTCCCCGGCAAGCGTTCGCTGCGCCGTGGCCCGCGCCAGTCGCTGGAATTCGCGCTGATGGCCGACGGCGTCAAGCCGGCCGACGTCTACAAGCTGCTGGCCACCAAGGAGGGCGTCGACCGCGCCTTCAAGAAGCTCGACACCATCAAGAAGGACATCGTCTGGTGGGAGGCCGGCTCGCAGCCGGTGCAGCTGCTGCAGTCGGGCGAGGTTGCGATGACCAGCGTCTATAACGGGCGAGTCTTCGCCGCCAACAACGCCGACAAGACCAACTTCGCGCTCTCGTGGGATGCCGGCTTCATCTACCAGGTCGACAGCTGGGTGATCCTCGCCAATTCGCCGAACAAGGACCAGGCGACGGACTTCCTCAAGTTCATCCAGACCTCGGCCCGCCAGCAGGAGGTCGCCAACGCCCTCGCCTACGGCCCGACACTGAAGGACTCCACCGGCAACATCGCCCCCAACGTGCTGCCCTTCCTGCCGACCGCGCCGGGCGTGATCGAGCACGGGCTCGGCTTCGACGTCAGCTTCTGGGTCGACAACATCGAGGCGCTGAACGAGCGCTTCAACGCGTGGGCGGCGCAGTGACCTGACTCAGGCGACCGCGATGGAGACGATGACGGCAGACGAGGCCCGCGCCGAGGCGCGGACGCTGCGCGCGTCGCTGCGCCGGGCGGAGCGCCGGCGCACGCTGCGCGGGCTCGGCCTCGCTTTGCCGCTCATCCTCTTCACCCTGGTGTTCTTCGTGCTGCCCATCGCCGGCATGCTGGTGAAGGCGGTGCAGAACGGGCCGATGCCCGACATCCTGCCGCAGACCTCCGCGCTGCTGCAGCAATGGCGGGCGAGCGAGGAGCGCGCGGTCCCCGACGAGGCGGTGTTCGCCGCCTTCGCCGGGGAACTGCGCGCCGCCTCGCAGAACCGCACGCTGCCCGAGCTGGCCACGCGGCTGAACTTCGAGAATGCCGGCTACCGCTCGCTCTTGATGTCCACCGCGCGCCGGCTTCCCGAGGCGCCCGCCGGCACGTGGCGCGACACGTTCACCGGCCTCAACCCGCAATGGGGCGAGGTATCTATCTGGGCCGCGCTTGGCCGCGCCTCGCCGCGGCTGACCGACGGCTATGTGCTCGCCGCGCTCGACCACCGGCGCGACGACAACGACCACATACAGCCGACCGATCCGAGCCGCGCGGTCTATGTCGCCTCGCTCACCCGCACGCTGGAGATCAGCGCCACCGTCACGCTGCTCTGCCTGGTGCTGGCCTATCCGCTCGCCTACCGGCTGGCGACGCTGCCCGAATCCACCGCCAACCTGCTGATGATCCTCGTGCTGCTGCCGTTCTGGACCTCGCTGCTGGTGCGCACGGCGAGCTGGCTGGTGATCCTGCAGCGCGAAGGCCCGCTCAACGAGGCCCTACAATGGCTGGGGCTCATCGACCAGCCGCTGCAATTGGTGTTCAACCGGCCGGGCGTCGTCATCGCCATGACGCATGTGCTGCTGCCCTTCATGGTGCTGCCGATCTATTCGGTGATGAGGGGCATTCCGCCCAACTACATGCGGGCGGCGACCTCGCTCGGCGCGCCCTTCCTCACCGCCTTCCGGCGGGTCTATTTCCCGCTCTCGCTGCCGGGCGTCACCGCCGGCTGCCTGCTCGTCTTCATCCTCGCCATCGGTTACTACATCACGCCGCTGCTGATCGGCGGCGCCAACGACCAGATGGTCAGCGCGCTCATCGCCTTCCTCACTTTGCAGACGCTGAACTGGGGACTGGCGGCGGCGCTCGGCACGGTGCTGCTGGTGATCACCATCGCGCTCTACTTCGTCTACACGCGCGTCGTCGGCACCGACGGCATGAAGCTCGGCTGACGCCATGGGAGAGCGGATCCGCGGCATTCTTCTGTGGAGCGTGAGCATGGCGGTGCTCGCCTTCCTCGTGCTGCCGCTCATGGTGATCGTGCCGATCTCCTTCTCCTCGGCCAGCTTCCTCAGTCTGCCGATACCGGGCTTCTCGCTGCGCTGGTACGAAGCGCTGCTGACCAGCGAGGCCTGGGGCCGCGCCTTCCTCAACAGCCTGATCGTCGGCTCCATCGCCACCACCATCGCCGTGGTGCTCGGCACGCTCGCCGCCGTCGGCCTGCACCGCAACGAGTTCCGCGGCAAGGCGCTGCTGATGGGCGTGCTGATCTCGCCGATGATCGTGCCGATCGTCATCGTCGCGCTGGGCAGCTACTTCTTCTACGCGCCGCTCGGCCTGGCGAGTTCGCTGCTCGGCCTCGGCCTCGCCCATGCCGCGCTCGGCGCGCCCTTCGTGCTGGTCACGGTCAGCGCCACGCTCACCGGCTTCGACGCCAACCTCGCCCGCGCCGCCGCGAGCCTCGGCGCCTCGCCGCTCACCGTCTTCCGCCGCGTGACGCTGCCGGTGATCGCGCCGGGCGTCATCTCCGGCGCGCTGTTCGCCTTCGTCACCTCCTTCGACGAGGTGGTGGTGGCACTGTTCCTCACCGGTCCGCTCCAGCGCACGCTGCCGCGGCAGATGTTCGACGGCATACGCGAGAACATCAGCCCCACCATCCTCGCCGCAGCGACGCTGCTGATCGTGCTCGCCGTCGGGCTGCTGCTGACAGCCGAGCTGCTGCGACGGCGCAGCCTGCGCCTGCGCGGTATCAGCTGATGCCTGCTGCCGGCTTGTCACGGGATGACGAACGGCATCTTCCCACCATGTCAAAGCGAGTGGACCGCCTTAAATATGCAGGATGAGGCCGCGGGGTCGGCGGCGCAGATGAGGGAGTTTTCCTGATGAGCATCCGCCGTCTTCTCGCGAGCGCGGCACTCGCCGCCGGCCTCGGGCTCGGCATGCCCGGCATCGCCCCGGCCGCCGACACCGTCACCGTCGCCTCCAAGATCGACACCGAGGGCGCGGTGCTCGGCAACATCATCGCCCTGCTGCTGGAGCAGAACGGCCTCCACGTGAACGAGCGCCTCTCGCTGGGGCCGACCAAGATCGTCCGCACCGCGCTGCTGGAAGGCGAGGTCGACATCTATCCCGAGTATACCGGCAATGCCGGCTTCTTCTTCAACATCGACGGCGATCCGGCCTGGAAGAAGGCCGACACCGCCTATGCCAAGGCCAAGGAGCTCGACGCCGCCAACAAGCTGGTCTGGCTGCAGCCGGCCCCCGCCAACAACACCTGGGCCATCGCCGTGCGCGGCGACGTCGCCAAGAAGAACAAGCTCGCGACGCTCGACGATTTTGGCAAATGGGTCGCCGGTGGCGGCGAGGTGAAGCTTGCCGGGTCGGCCGAGTTCGTCGAGAGCGCGGCGGCGCTGCCGGCCTTCCAGGAGGCCTATGGCTTCAAGCTCGGCCAGGGCCAGCTGCTGGTGCTCTCCGGCGGGGACACCGCGGCGACCATCAAGGCGGCGGCGGAGGGCACCTCCGGCGTCAACGCCGCCATGGTCTACGGCACCGATGGCGGCATCGCCGCGCTCGACCTCAAGGTGCTCGACGACACCAAGGGCGTGCAGGCGGTCTACCAGCCGGCGCCGGTGGTGCGCGCGACGGTACTGGACAAGCATCCCGAGATCGCCACCATCCTCGCCCCCGCCTTCGCCGCGCTCGACCTCGAGACGCTGCAGGGCCTCAACGCCAAGGTGCAGATCGAGGGCCAGGACGCCAAGACGGTGGCCAAGGACTGGCTCGTCGGGAAGGGCCTGCTGAAGTGACCCTGGCGAGCGACGCCGCCCTCGCCCCGGCGGTCGAGGCGTCGCTCGCCCGGCGCAAGGACGCGGAGGCCCGCGCCAACCCGCTGCTGGTGCTCATCGTCACCGGCATGGTGGTGGCGCTGGGCAGCCTCGGCTTCGTCGCGGTGGCGCCGAACCGCATTCTCAGCGGGAAGGCGGTGCCGCTGTGGTCGGCGGTGGAGCCGGGCTCCGCTCTCCTCGTCGGCGCGCTGGTCGTGGCGCTCGGCGTCGCCGCGCTGGTCCGCTCCGGTCCCTGGCGCGACCGCATGACCGCCATCGTCGCGGCTGCACTGCTGATCGCCTGTGTCGCCGCCGCAGGGCATGCCGGCAGCCTCGTTGCAGCCGACAGCGGCCCGATCGCCCGCACCTCGCTGGGCGCCGCCTTCTGGATCGTAGCGGCCGGCTCCGCCTTCGCCCTCGCCGACGCAACCGGCCGCCTCGCTCCACACCCGCTGGCGCAGGCCGCCATCGCCGCGGCCGTGGTCAGCTTATTGGCTGCGCTGGCTTTTTCCGGCGCGCTGTCCGACCTGTCGCTGGCGCGCGAGTTCGCCAACCGGCAGTCGGTCTATGGCGCCGAGGTGGTACGCCACATGGCCCTGGTCGGCGGCGCGCTCGCGGGGGCGCTGCCCATCGGCGGCGTGCTCGGCGTAGTGGCGCTCAGGCGGCCGGGCTGGCGAAAGCCCTTGTTCGGAACGCTGAATCTCGTCCAGACCATCCCTTCCATCGCCATATTCGGTCTGCTGATCGGCCCGCTCAGCGCGCTCGCCGGCGCCGCGCCGTTCCTGCGCACGCTCGGCATCGGCGGCATCGGCGCCGCACCGGCCGTCATCGCGCTGACCCTCTACGGCCTGCTCCCCATCGCCCGCGGCACCTTCACCGGCCTCGCCTCGGTGCCCGAGCCGGTCATCGACGCCGCCCGCGGCATGGGGCTCGACGAGCGGCAGATCCTCTGGAAGGTGTCGATCCCGCTCGCTTTGCCGATCCTCGTGGCCGCGCTGCGCGTCGTCGTCGTGCAGCTCACCGGCCTAACGGTTGTGGCAGCCCTCATCGGCGCCGGCGGCCTCGGCTCCTTTATCTTCCAAGGACTTGGCCAGACCGCCACCGACCTGATCCTGCTGGGCGCGCTTTCCGCCATCGTCCTCGCCCTGATCGCCGACCTCGCGCTACGCAGCCTCGGTGCGGTGCTGACCTCCGGGAGGCCCTCATGATCGTGCTCGACCGCCTGACCAAGCACTTCGGTGCGACGACGGCCGTGGACCAGCTTAGCCTCACCGTCCCCACCGGCTCGATCTGCGCGCTGGTCGGCCCCTCCGGCTGCGGCAAGTCGACGACGCTGCGCCTGATCAACCGGCTGATCGAGCCGGATGGCGGGCGCGTGCTGATCGACGGCACCGACACGGCAGGGCTGGCGCCGGTCACGCTGCGGCGCCGTATCGGCTACGTCATCCAGTCGATTGGCCTGTTCCCGCACTGGAGCATCGCCCGCAACATCTCCACCGTGCCGGAGCTGCTGGGCTGGCCGGAAGCGCGCATCGAGGCGCGCGTCGACGAACTGCTCGACCTGGTCGGCCTCGATCCGGCCCAGTATCGCGAGCGCCGCCCGCACGAGCTCTCCGGCGGCCAGCAGCAGCGCGTCGGCGTCGCCCGCGCGCTCGCCGCTGATCCCGACCTGCTGCTGATGGACGAACCCTTCGGCGCCCTCGACCCGGTGACGCGCGACGGGCTGCAGGCGGCGCTGATCGACATCCAGGCCCGCACCGGCAAGACGGTGGTCATTGTCACCCATGACATCGACGAGGCCATCCGCCTCGCCTCGTTGATCGCCGTGCTCGACAAAGGCCGGCTGATCCAGCAGGGCGCACCGCGCGACCTCCTGAGCCGGCCGGTGACACCCTTCGTTGAGGCCTTCGTCGGCGGCCCGCATCGCGGCCTGCGGCTGCTGCAGGTCACGCCGGTCGGCGAGCGCACCGACTATGGCAACGTCACCAGTGGCGAGCCGATCGCCGCCGAAGCGACACTGGATGTCGCGCTGGAGCGCATGGTGGCGGGCTCGATCGACCGCCTGCCCGTGCGCGACCGCGCCGGGCGGCAGGGCACGCTTTCCCTCGCCGACGTGGTGGCGCGGGAGGTGACAGGCCCATGAGCGCCCGTGCCCTCCCCTCCACCGGTGGCATCCACCATCTCGCCGGGCGCCCCGCGATCTGGGCCACCCTCGCCTTCCTCGCCGCGCTGGCGCTGCTGCCTTTCAGCGACCCGCTGTTCCACGCGCTGTTCCCCGAACTTCAGCGCCCGCTCTACACCCGCGCCAGCTTCGTCGACCTGGCGCTCTCGCATGCGGCGCTGGTCGGCGTGGCGAGCCTCGTCGTGGTGAGCGTCGGCATCGGTGTCGGTATCTTCGTCACCCGTCCGGCGGGACGCGACTTCGCCGGCCCCGTCGACACGCTTACCGCGGTTGGCCAGACCTTCCCGCCCACCGCCGTGCTGGCGCTCGCCGTGCCGGTCATCGGCTATGGTGGTGCGCCGACGGTGATCGCGCTGATCGCCTACGGCCTGCTCCCGGTGGTGAGCGCCACCATCGCCGGGCTGAACGCCGTGCCGGTGGCACCGGTGCAGGCGGCGGACGGCATCGGGCTCTCG
Source organism: Xanthobacteraceae bacterium (assembly GCA_029239875.1). Lineage (GTDB taxonomy): Bacteria > Pseudomonadota > Alphaproteobacteria > Rhizobiales > Xanthobacteraceae > Ancylobacter. The sequence continues at coordinate 51,849 of JARBUD010000020.1, forward strand.
CCTGCCGGGCGCCTCCTCAAGGTCGAGCTGCCGCTTGCCGCGCCGGTGATCCTCTCGGGCGTGCGCACCTCGGTGATCCTCAATATCGGCACCGCCACCATCGGCTCGACCGTCGGGGCGCTCACCCTCGGCTCGCCGATCATCGAGGGACTGTCCGGCTCGAACCCCGCCTATGTGCTGCAGGGTGCGATCCTGGTCGGCCTGTTCGCGATCGCCACCGACCTGTGGTTCGACGAGTTGGAGCACGCCCTGCACTGAACGCGGCCGCCAGGGCGCACGCTGCCGGGGGCTCGACATCGCCGGCTGCGGCCTCGTAGAGATCTCTCCACCCTATGATGCGAATCTTGCATCCGCGCTGCTCTGCGCGTCGCCCGGCGTGCAGCGGAGGAAACGATCCATGGCCGGCCCCACCCTGCTCTTCGCCTCCAACATCGACGATCCCGCGCCGTGGCAGGCGCTGTTCGCCCGCGAGCGGCCGGATGTCGAATTCCGAGTCTTCCCCGAGCTCGGTGACCCGGCCGACATCACCCATGCCCTCGTCTGGCGCATTCCGGACGGCGTGCTGGCCTCGCTGCCCAATCTCCAGGCGGTGTTCTCCCTCGGCGCCGGCATCGACCAGATCATCCGCGATCCCGCCTTCCCGCGCGAAAAGCCACTGTTCCGCCTCGTCGATGGCGGGCTTCGCGAGCAGATGACGGAATATGCGCTCTACGGGGTGCTGAACTGGCACCGGCAGATGGACCGCTACCGCGCCCAGCAGGCTGAGCGCGAATGGCGCATGCTGGAGGCGGTACACCCCTCCCATCGCACGGTCGGGGTGATGGGGCTCGGCGTATTCGGCTCGGATATCGCGCTGAAGCTGGCGCTGCTGGGCTTCAAGGTCATCGGCTGGAGCCGCACGTCGAAGGAGCTTCCCGACGTCGAGAGCTTCGTCGGCGCGGAAGGGTTCGACGCCTTTCTCGCTCGCAGCGAGATCCTGGTGAACATCTTGCCGCTGACCGACGAGACTCGCGGCATCCTCGATGCCCGGCTGTTCGACCGGCTTCCCGGCGGCGGCGCGCTGGTGCACCTCGGACGTGGCGGGCATCTGATCGAGGCCGATCTCGTCGCCGCGCTCGATGCCGGCAGGCTCGACTGGGCGATGCTCGACGTCTTCCCCTCCGAGCCGCTGCCGGGGACAAGCCCGCTCTGGACGCATCCGCGGATGCTGGTGACGCCCCACATCGCCGCCCAGGCCGTGAGCGCGGCGGCGGAGAGCGCCATCATCGGCAACTTCAACCGCTTCGAGCGCGGCGAGGAACCCACGGGACGTGTCGACCTCTCGGTCGGCTACTGAAGCGAAGGAACGCCCCTAGTCGGGCAGGCCGATGGACGGATCGACCATGGCGCCGGGGTTCATCACCCCGTGCGGGTCGAACAGGCCCTTGAGGCCGCGGAGCACGCGGTAGCGGCCGGGATCGGCATAGTGCTGCAGCAGGCCGCGCTTCAGCCGGCCAACGCCGTGCTCGGCGCTGAAGGTACCGCCCATGCCGACGGCGATGTCGTAGAGCGCCGGCGCCAGCTCGCGGGTGATCCGGTCGGTGAAGGCGAGCCGATCCTCGCCCGGCGGCACGAGCACGTTGTAGTGCAAGTTGCCGTCGCCGACATGGCCGTAGATCGAGAGCTCGAAGCTCGGATCATAGGCCGCCACCGCTGCGCCGCCCGCTTTCAAGAAATCCACCGTGCGGCCCAACGGCACTGAAATGTCGTGCTTCACCGACCCGCCGAAACGCTTCTCGCCCTCGGGGATGGTCTCGCGCATGCGCCACATCTCCGCCCGCTGCGCCTCGGCCCGGGCGATGATGACGTCCTCGGCCCAGCCCTGCTCGACCACCTCGCCCATCGCGCCTTCCAGCACCTCCTCGATGGGCAGGTGGCGCGCGGAGGAAGACAGCTCGATCAGGATCACCCCACCCGAGCCGCTCTTCAGCCTGCCGCCATCGGCGGCCACCAGAGCCAGAGATCGGGCGGTGATGAACTCGAAGGAGGAGACGAGGTCGCTGGTCTCTCGCCGCACCAGCGCCAGCATCTCCGGCAGCGGCACGTCGGGCGCCAGCTCCACCCACGCCGTCGCCCGCCGGTTCGGCATCGGGATCAGTTTGAGCACCGCGCCGGTGACGACGCCCAGCGTGCCTTCGGCCCCGATGAAATTCTGGCGGATGTCGTAGCCGGTGTTGTTCTTGCGCAGCTTGCGCATGTCGTTGACCAGCGTGCCGTCCGGCAGCACAACCTCCAGCCCGAGGACGAGGTCGCGCGTCATGCCGTAGCGCAGCACGGAGAGGCCGCCGGCATTGGTGCCGATCACCCCGCCGATGCGGCAGGTGCCTTCCGAGCCGAGGCTGAGCGGCAGGTACAGCCCGGCCGCTTCCGCCGCTTCCTGCGCGTGCTTGAGGATCACGCCGGCATCGACCGAGAGCGTCGCGTCGAGCGCGTCGACCGCCCGCACCTTGTCGAGCCGTTCCAGGCTCAGCACAAACTGCTCGCCCGAGCCGTCCGGCGTGGCGCCGGCGCAATAGCTGGTATTGCCCGCCTGCGGCACGATGCCGACGCGGTGCTCGCTGGCGAGGCGCATGATCGCCATCACTTGCTCGGTGGAGGACGGGCGCAGCACCGCCGGCGCCGCGCCGCGCACGAGATCGCGCTGGTCGACGAGATAGGTCGCCAGCCGGTCCGGGTCGGTCAGCACGCCGGCTTCGCCGAGAACTTCCCGCAGTTGCGGCAACATCGCATTGGCGGGCATGTCGGCTCTCCCTCACCGCCGGCCGTGGCCGTAGCCACCGGACCGAATCCATTTCCTTCCCTTCCGGCCACGAAACGGCTGGGCGCGCAAGCACCTTGCCGTCGAGGAGATCGGTGAGGCGGGCTCGGCGTCTCGCTATCGCACAGCCGGCGGCGAGGTCAGGCCGGGGGTAAGCCCTGGCTCCAGCTTGCCGGCGGGACCGGGCGGGGAATCCGCCGGCACCGGGACCGTCTCCGCAGGCGCAGGACCGGCTGTGGCGGCGATGCAGCCGGGCCGCGGTGGCGGCGGGCCATAGAACACCTCGGACAGCCGGCCGAGTACGCCCGCGAACCCGGCCGGATGGTCGGGTTGCGCCGGCACGATGTCGACCGTCGCCGTCAGCCCGGAGACCAGCGGCACGCCCGGCGGCACATGGTCGATGGCGACGCGCACCGGCACGCGCTGGGCGAGGCGCACCCAGGTGTAGATCGGGTTGACGTTGGGCAGTCCCTGCGTGCCCGCCTCGGCGTTGGCGACGCTGATGCCGCGGGTGATGGTCTCGACATGGCCGGTGATCGGCTCGGAATAGCCCATCAGCTTGGCCTCGGCGCGGTCGCCGACGCAGATCTTGGCCATTTTCGTCTCTTCGAAATAGCCGTCGACCCAGAAGCTGTGTGCATCGATGATGGAGATATTGGTCTGGCCGGTCTGCGCGTAGTCGCCGACGCGCAGTAAGAGGTTGGTGACATAGCCGTCGACCGGGCTCAGCACCTTGGTGCGCTTGAGGTTCACCTCGGCCTGGGCGAATTGCTGGCCCGCCGCGTCGAAGGCGGCCTTGGCCTGCGCGGCGTTGCCGGCAAAGATCTGCTGCTCCTCCGGCGTCGTGGCGATGGGCGAGAGGTTCTGCCGCCGCTGCGACTCGGCCTGCTTCACCTCGAGGTCGGCGGCGCGCTCGTCCATCAGGGCCTTGGCCGCGCGCTGGCTCACCTCGAAGTCGAACGGATCGATGACGTAGAGCACGTCGCCGGCATGGACGAACTGGTTGTCGGAGACCCTGACGTCGACGATCTGGCCGGAGACCTGCGGGGCGACATTCGCCACCTGCACGCGCACCGCGCCGTCGCGCGTCCACGGCGCCAGCACGTAGTACTGCCAGGCGACGAGCGCCGCCGCGACGGCGACCACCGCGATGACCAGGGTGAGCAGATGCCGGCCGGTCGAGCGGAGGAGGTGCCCGAGGCGGCTCGTCCGTGCGGCCGGCGGCGGCGCTACGAAGGCGGTCGGATGATCCTCGATGCCGACACGCGCTGCGGGCGCCGTGTCGCCGTCCGGATCGACGGCAGGATCGTCGCGCAGCAGGAGCTGCACCGGGGGCTGACGCGCGTCCATGGCTGTACCCTCAAGCGAATTGGAGAAGCAGGCTGAAGATCGTGACGTAGAGCCCGAGCTCGGCGAGCGCGGGATTGCTGACAAAGCGGGCGAACCCGACGGCGCGCAGCAGCGGGCGCAGCACCAGGATGACGACAAGCGCCACCACCGCGTAGGAGACCGCAGGCGCGATCAGCACGCCGCCGATGATAAGTTCCGAGAACATGGCGGTCAGGGCTCCCTCTGGAGACGGTGGACGTTGAAGGGGCCGTCGGACGCGGCGGCGCCGCAGAGCCGCAGCCGCACGGCGCGGTCGAAGCAGCCCATGGCTTCCGTCAGGACCGTCTGGATCTGCGGCGCCGAACCGCCGGCCATCATCATCGTGCCGATGCGCGCGGCATCGCGGAACGCCGCCTCTTCCGGCGCGAGGCGCGGGCCGGCACCCGCCTCCAGCGCGGCGAGGTCACGGCGCGCGGATTTCGCCAGCCAGCGAATACGGCGCTCGCCGGACAACGGCGGCAGCACGATCTGGATCGCGGCCAGAAGGAGCGTCGCCAACAGGAGGAAGAGGCAGGTGAACAGGAAGGCCTGCGGGTCGTAGCTCTGCGGATTGGTCGGCAGGAACAGCAGCACGATGAAGACGAGGTTGATCCGGCCGAAGCCCGCAAGCACCGGATTGGGCCGGGTCATCAGCAGCGCCGAGCCCATGACGAACGGGGCGAGGGCGAGCGCCAGCAGCGGAAAGGCGTCGACGCCGTCGAGCACGACGAATTCCAGCAGGCCGGCGAGGATGCAGGAGATCGGCGCGGCGATCACCGCGAGCCGGGTGGTCACGGTCGGATCGGTCATGGTGGCGCTCAGGCCGATTAGGATCGCCACCAGCGCGAGCGCGGCACTGGCCGACGGCCAACCGGTGATGACGAAGAACCCCGACGCCAGTGCGAAATAGACGACCGCGCGCAGCCCGTTCGCCAGCGCGATCCGACGCGAGCGATAGACGGGCGCGTGCCGTTCCCGGGCGGGCCGCTCGCCGGCGCGCAGGGCCGCGAGATTCCCGTGTACCTCGGCATGCTTGCGCTGCAGTTCGTCGGTCAGCCTCGAAGCGCAGGACGAGCCGGCCGCCGCTCCTCCCAGCGCGCGAACCGTGGCGAACATGGCCACGAGGTTGACCATGGCGGCGCGCGCCGCCGCGCTGCGCGCCGGCCCGACGCTCGATTCTGCGGCAAGGCCGGTGATGTCGGGGCGCAGCAGGGTGAGTTCGCGCAGGAGACCGGCCGCCATGGTCGCGGGCAGGGTCTCGCCGCCCACCGCGCGCTCCGCATATCCGGCGATCCGGCGGTGCAGGTCGCAGAGCCTGGCCAGGACCTGCGGGTAATAGTCGGGCGCTGCGGAGAGGTCGTTGACGAGGGCTACGGCGAGGATGCCGACGACGATGGCCGCTCCGCGCCCGGTGGCGGCATCGAAGATGTCCTGCGGATCGTCGAGATGCTCGAGCGCGACCAAGGCCACGGTGATCACGCCGATCCCCGCCATATAGGCGCGGTTGCCGTCGAGCAGCGCCGCCACGTAGACGCAGGCCCCGATCCACACCGCGAGGCCGGCCAGCAGCAGCACCTGCGTCTGGGTGAACAGGCCGACGATGGCGATGGAGGCGGCGCAGCCGATTACCGTGCCGAGCAGCCGGAAACCGGCCCTCTCCATGGTCTGGCCGCGCGTCGGGATGGCCAGGATCGCCACGGTGAGCGCGGAGGAGTAGGGCGCGTCGAGCTGCAGCCAGAAGCTGACATAGAGCGCGATGACGAGCGCCAGCCAGCTCCTGAGCGCGAAGGCCCAGGCGCTGCCGGGGAATCCGGCGAAGGTGAGCGGCTGTGCGTCGGCGACGGCGGTCACGGTTCTCACTCTGGATCGTGCGGTGGCGGAGCTGTCGGCTGCGTGGAGATCGTCACGTCGCCCGGACGGGTATCGCCGACGGACAGGTCGTCGCGCCGCGTGCGGCATCGATCGACCTGGGATACGGCAACAGGGCCCCCGGACCCGCATGCGACGCATCGCACCATCCATGCGATCGCGTTCGCGGCGATATTGACGGAGAGGCAGCCGAAATCTTTTCAGAACGCGCTGGCGTATCGGCATAGCCCGACGCCCTCGCGCGGCGCGACGGCTCTACCGGCCGGCGCTTTCCCGGCTATGATCGGCCGGCATTCCGGCGCCGCAGCAGGAGGGACGACGGCCATGAGCGAGCATTCGGGCGATCATTCCCACGAGCACGACGCCGAGCGCTGGAAGCATGACGGCGTGCGGGTGATTAAGGGCGACAAGCTCGATCCCAACACCGCGCAGACGCCGGGCATGTTCCGGCAGGCGGCGATCAACCACGCCCGCGTCGGCGCGCAGAAGATCTGGGCGGGGACGGTGACCATCCAGCCCAACGCCAAGACCAGCGTGCATCATCACGGCGAGTTGGAGAGCGTGATCTATGTGGTGCGCGGGCGCGCCCGCATGCGGTGGGGCGACCGGCTGGAATATGTCGCCGAGGCGGAAGCGGGCGACTTCATCTTCGTGCCGCCCTATGTGCCGCACCAGGAGATCAACGCCGATCCGGACCAGCCGCTCGACTGCGTGCTGGTGCGCTCCGACAACGAGGCGGTGGTGGTGAACATCACCGATGTCGATCCGGTGGAGAAGCCGGAGGAGGTCTACTGGGTCGATCCGATCCACAAGGCGCCGGAGGCCTGAACCGGCCGGGCCGCAGACGCGAAACGCCCGGCAGCGGTCATGGACCGCGCCGGGCGCTCGTTCTTTCCAGCGATGGAGCGTCAGACGACCTTGACGTCGAGCGTGGCGACGCCTTCGACCGCACCTTCCATGTGGTCGCCGCGCACGATGGCGCCGACGCCGGCCGGCGTGCCGGACATGATGACGTCGCCCGGCTGCAGCTCGAACAGGCCGGACAGATAGGCGATCATCTCCGGCACCTTCCAGATCATCTGGTTGAGGTCACCCTGCTGGCGCAGCGCGCCGTTGACCTTCAGCCACACCTTGCCCTGGTTCGGATGGCCGATCTTGGAGGCCGGCACCAGCGCCGAGCACGGGGCGGAATCCTCGAACGCCTTGCCGACTTCCCACGGGCGGCCGAGCTTCTTGGCCTCGCCCTGCAGGTCGCGGCGGGTCATGTCGAGACCGATGCCATAGCCCCACACATGGTCGAGCGCCTGCTCGACCGGGATGTTGCGGCCGCCCTTGCCGAGCGCGACCAGCATCTCGACCTCGTAATGCACGTCGCTGGACTTGTCGGGATAGGGGAAGGTGCCGTTGGTGATGACGTTGTCGGGGTTCTTCTGGAAGAAGAAGGGCGGTTCCTTGTTCGGGTCGTGCCCCATCTCGATCGCGTGCTCGGCGTAGTTGCGGCCGACGCAGTAGATGCGGTGGATCGGGAACAGCTTGTCCGAGCCTTCGACGGGGAGCGTCGCGATGCCAGGAGGCGTGATCACATAGGCGGAATTGTCGATAGGCGCGTTCATCAGCGTACTCCTGCGTAATAGTCGACGCGTTTCTCAATGGATTCGATGACGGCGGACAGGCCCATCGCGGCAGCGAAGAGGATGATGGTCAGGGCCCAGAAATTATCCATGTCGAAGTTGCGCGAGTAGAGCTCGAACAACTCGCCATAGCCGATGATCGAGACCAGCAACTGGCCGATCACCACGCCCTTCACGCCGCGCACCACGCCGAGGCGGATGCCCGCCAGGATCTCCGGCAGGGCGGCGAGAAGGATGATCTTGAAGTAGAGGGCGAAGCGCGAGGCGCCGTAGCTGCGGCCCATCTCGATCAGCGAGGGGGGCACCCCCTGGATGCCCGCCCGCGTGTCCAGCACGATGATCCACACCGCGAACAGGAAGACGGTGACGACCACCGTCGTCTCGCCCATGCCGAACAGGATCATCAGCACCGGCACTAGCGCCGAGAGCGGCGCCGAGACAAAGATGTTGACCCAGATGCCAAGCAGGTTGTCGACCGCGGCGAAGCGGCCCATCAGCACGCCGATGACGATGCCCGCGACGATCGCGAAGAACATGCCGAGCAGGAAGCTGTTCAGCGTGGTCAGCGCCGCCGCCTGCCAGGTGCCGGTCTGCACCAGCGCCACCGCGGCGACCACGACGTCGGAGAGCGGCGGGATGAGAAAGGTCGCGCCGGAGCGCCCGACCAGCTCCCAGACGGCGCACCAGACGATGAGCGAGGCCATCATCGGCACGCGGTAGCCGAAAAGGGTCATGATGGCTTCTCCCTAGTCGACGTAGTGCTTGAGGCCCTGCCAGATCTCCTCGACCGTATCGAGGTAGCTCTGGTCACGGCGGATGGCGTCGGGCGAGGCCGAGCGGTCGATTTCGGGCTCGATGATCTGCGCCACGCGGCCGGGCCGGCGCGACAGGATTACGATGCGGTCGGAGCAGTAGACCGCCTCTTCGATGGAGTGGGTGACGAAGATGAAGGTCTTCCTCTCCTTCTCGACCAGCTCCAGCAGGTCTTCCTGGAACTTGCGGCGGTTCTGCTCGTCCACCGCCGAGAAGGGCTCGTCGAGGAGCAGCACGTCCGCATTCACTGCGAAGGCGCGGGCGAGGCCGACACGCTGGCGCATGCCGCCGGAGAGCTCGTGCGGGTACTTGCTCTCGAAGCCGGACAGCCCGACCTCGGCGATGTACTTGGCGGCGATCGCCTGGCGCTCGTCCTTGCCCATGCCCTTCAGCTCAAGGCCGAAGGCGACGTTGCGCATCACCGTCGCCCAGGGCATCAGCGCGAAATCCTGGAACACGAAGGCGCGCTCGGGGCCGGGGCCGGTCACCGTCTTGCCGCCGACGCGAATCTCGCCCGAGGTCGAGGGGATGAGGCCGGCGATGATCTTCAGCAGCGTGGTCTTGCCGCAGCCGGACGGGCCGAGCAGCGTGGTGAGCTTGCCGGAGGGGAAGTCGAGATCGATGGAGCGCAGCGCCTCGACCTCGTTGTACATCTTGCACACGCCCCGCACCTCGACGGCGACGTCGGATCCGGCGGGCTTGGCGGCGGCGGAGAGCGCCTCGGCCGTGATGTTGCGCATGGTCAGGACTTCCTCTTCTCGGGGCGCAGCACGCGAAGCTCGAAAGCCTCAAGCGCGGCGAGCGTCAGGGTGGATACGAGGATGATGGACACCACCGCGGCATACATCTCCGCGTAATTGGCCACCGAGCGGTGATAGGTGATGAGGTCGCCGATACCGGTCGGGGTGATCAGCAGCTCGGCGAGGATCACACCGATGAAGCCGGCGGCGAGGCCGAGACGCAGGCCGGCGAAGATGACCGGCGAGGCGTCGGGGATGATTATCTTGACGATCCGCTGCCACCACGTGCCCTGGAAGGAGTAGCACATGGCCACCAGGGACGGGTTGGCGTTGCGCACCGCCTTGTAGCCGTTGAGCACGATCACCGGCAGCGCCAGCATGATCACCGCCAGTGTCTTCGACACCAGGCCGATGCCGTACATGAAGGTGATGAGCGGGATCAGCGCCGCCATGGGCGCGGCCTGCAGCACTATGAACACCGGGGCGATGAGCCATTCGGCGAAGCGCGACAGGCCCATGACGATGCCGAGGCCGACGCCGATCACCGCCGAGATGGCGATGCCGATCACCAGCCCAGCGGCTGCAGCGTCTCGGCATAGGCCGCGACGAAGGAGCCGTCGAGCGTCATGGTCACGAAGGCGCGCAGCGTCTCAAGGAAGGTCGGGAAGGCGAAGCTGATCGGATTGCGGCCGGCGATCTCCCAGGCGAGGAAGAACAGGCCGATGGAAGCGGTCCGCCAGAGGGCGGTGCGGTGCCCCGACAGCTTCCTCCAGAAGGAGGAAGCCTCGGCGGGGCGAACGGCCCGCGAGGAGCCGTTCGCGTGAGCGGGAGCCGACATCAATCGGGCCTTCAGTTCGTGCCGACCTTGCCGAGCGCGCGGTTCAGCGGCTCGAGCGCCCAGAAATCCTCGACCTTGAGGCTCGCCGGTTCGCCGGTGAGCTGGCCGGAGAGGGTGTAGAAGGCGAAGTCGTCCTTGGCCGCCGCTGCGCCGCCGCCATTGAGCGGGAACGCCTTGCCCTCGGCGAGCTCGGTGAAATAGGGAGTGATCTCCGCCACCTGGTCGGCCGGCAGGTCCGGCAGCAGGTTGTACTTCTTGCGCCACTCGGCGACGACACCGGGGTTCTTGGTCACCTCGCGCCAGGTGGTGAGGATCGACTCGACAATGATGTCGACGTCCTTGGCGTTCTTGTCGAGATAGTCCTGGCGGGCGAACAGCGCCTCGTCGGTGGCGTTCACTCCCTCGAGCGGCAGGATGATGAACTTGCCCGGAGCCTTTTCCTGCAGCAGGCGGCGACCGGCGGCGTCGACGATGGTCGCCTTCACGTTGCCCTGCAGCAGCGCACCGGTGCGCACCTCCGAGCCGGGGATGTAGCTGATCTTGGAGAACTTGATGCCCTGCTTCTGCTCCATCAGCTTCATGATGGCCTCGGTGCCCGAGCCGCGCGAATGCACCGCGACTTCCTGGCCGTTGAGGTCCTTCCAGGTCTTGTAGAACTCGGCGTTGACCGCCGGATAGAATTTAAGGGTCGAGAGCTGGAGGAAGATGCGCACCGGCACCTTCACCTTCTGGATCAGCGCATAGGGACCGCCGACGCCAATGTCGGCCTGGCCGCTGACCACCGCCTGCGCGGCGATGTCCTCGGACTTCAGATAGGTCATCTCGACATCGACGCCCTTCTGCTTGGCCAGCTCGAAGGCAGCGAGCAGGTGGAGGTTCTCCACGCTGGCGATGTCGCCATAGGCGACGCGGACCTTCGCCTCGGCCTGCGGCGCGGCGATGAGCACGGCGCCGAGACCAAGGGCGGCCGCGGCTCCGGAAAGATTGCGGAATCCTGACGTGAGGCTCTTGAGCATTTTCCGACTCCCATGAGTGCGGAGTGGTTGAGTCCACTCCCGACCAACCCCGCGAGGTTGGATACCAATTATGATTTGGTTTATATTGGCTGCTCCCCACGGTCAAGGCCGCTTTCGCTTGACCATGCGGCTTCTTGGCCCCATAGATTGAACCAATCCTCACTTTGGTTGATCCGAGTCGCCTATGCTTATGCCGCCTGCCGACGCCTATCCGGAGAAGAGCATCGTCACGCAGTTGCGCGCCTATCTGGCGCAGGCTGACCTGCCGCAGGACGGGCGCATCCCGCCCGAGCGCGACCTTGCCGTCGCGCTCGGCGTGTCGCGCACGGAACTGCGCAAGGCGCTCGACGTGCTGGAATCCGAAGGCCAGCTCTGGCGCCATGTCGGCAAGGGCACCTTCATGGGCAGCCGGCCGCTCGACACCTTCGCCGACATCGCGGCGCTCGCCCGCCGCAGCAACCCGGCCGAGGTGATGCGCGCGCGCCTCGTCATCGAGCCGGAGATCGCCCGCGCCGCTGCCTTCACGGCGACGCCAGCGGCGATTTCGGAGATGCGGCTGTGCCTCGCCCGCTCGCGGCAGGCGGAGACGTGGCGGCAATATGAGGGCTGGGACGCGCGGCTTCACCGCACCATCGCCGAGGCGACGCAGAACAGCCTGCTGCTCGGCCTGTTCGACACGCTGAACGCGGTGCGCCGCGCCGTGACCTGGGGCCGCCTGCGCACAGCGCCGGTGAAGCCGCTGCCGAGCCATCACAGCTTCACCGAGCACGACGCCATCGTCGATGCCATCGAGCATCGCGACATGACCGGCGCCGCCGCGGCGATGCGGACGCATCTGCGCAGCGTCGAGCGCAAGCTGCTGGACAAGCAGGACGCCCGCGCCGACGAGGGGTGAATGCCGCGCTACAGCGAGCCGGCCATCAAGCCGTAGCGGTTGCCGCCGCCTCCAGCTCCAGCAGCCCCCCATAGGCCGCGGCGATGAGCTGGCGCGTATAGGCCGCGGCCGGCGTCCGGTAGACCTGCTCGGTCGGCCCGGCCTCGACCAGCCGCCCTCCCCGCATCACCATGATCCAGTCAGACAGCGCGCGCACCACCGACAGGTCGTGACTGACGAAGAGAAAGGACAGGCCGTGCTCAGCCTGTAGCCGGCGCAGCAATTCGACGATGCCCTTCTGCACCGAGCGATCCAGCGCCGAGGTCGGCTCGTCCAGCACCAGCACACGCGGCTTCAGGATCACCGCGCGGGCGATGGCGATGCGCTGGCGCTGGCCGCCGGAGAATTCATGCGGGTATCGGTTGCGCAAGGCCGGGTCGAGCCGGACATCCTCCAGCGCCTTGACCGCCAGCTTTTCGCGGGCGCGGGCGTCGAGCGAGGGCTCGTGCACGCGCAGGCCCTCGGTGACGATCTCGCCGACCGTCATGCGCGGCGAGAGCGAGCCGAACGGGTCCTGGAATACGATCTGCACCTCGCGCCGCAGCGCCCTGAGCCCCGCCGCATCAAGATCGCCGGTCGGCCTGCCGAAGATGCGGATGTCGCCTTCGCGGGCGACGAGACCGAGCAGCGCCCGGCCGAGCGTCGATTTGCCGGAACCGGACTCGCCGACGATGCCGATGGTCTGCCCCTGCTTGAGCGTGAGGCTGACATTGTCGACCGCGTGGATCTCCAGCGGCGGGCCGGCGAGAAGCCCGCCACCGATGCGGAAGGTGACGTGAACGTTCCGGGCGTCGAGCACGGTCGGCGCATCGTCGGCCGGCGGCGCCTTGGTGCCGGTCGGCTCGGCGTCGAGCAGCATGCGGGTGTAGTCGTGCCGGGGCGTGGTGAGCACGTCGGCAGCCGTGCCCTCCTCCACCACCACGCCGTGGCGCATCACCGCCACGCGATCGGCGAAATGGCGGGCGAGGCCGAGGTCGTGAGTGATGAAGACGATGCCCATGTGGAAGCGACGCTGCAGCGAGCGCAGCAGCTCGACGATCTGCGCCTGCACGGTGACGTCGAGCGCGGTGGTCGGCTCGTCGGCGATCAGCACGTCCGGCTCGGCGGCGAGCGCCATGGCGATCATCACCCGCTGGCGCTGGCCGCCGGAGAGCTGGTGCGGATAGGCCGAGAGCCGCCGCTCGGGATCGGGCAGGCCGACCAGCGCCAGTAATTCGCCGGCGCGCCGGCGGGCGTCACGCGCATTCATCCGCCGGTGGCGCATCAGCGGCTCGGATATCTGGCTGCCGATGGTGTAGAGCGGGTCGAGCGAGGTCATCGGCTCCTGGAAGATCATGCCGATCCGCGCTCCGCGCACCTCGTTCAGCGCGCGGGAGTCGAGGCCGAGAATCTCCCGGTCGCGATAGCGCACGCTTCCCGTCGCCCGGCCGTTCTTGGCCAGCAGGCCCATGGCGGCCATCATCGCCTGGCTCTTGCCGGAGCCGGATTCGCCGACCACGGCCAGCGTCTCGGCGGCACTCAGGGCGAGATCGATGCCGCGCACGGCATGCACCTCGCCGTCCGGCGTGTCGAAGCGCACGTCGAGGCCGGCGAGTTCGAACAGGGGGCCGCTTCCTTCCATCTCAGCGGTCCTTCGGGTCGAGCGCGTCGCGCAGGCCGTCGCCGAGGAAGTTCAGCGCGAACAGCGTCGAGGTCAGGAAGATCGACGGATAGATGAGCAGCCAGTTGGCGGAGGGGATGTTCTTCGCCCCCTGCGCGATCAGCACGCCCCAGCTCGTCAGCGGCTCCTGCACGCCGAGGCCGAGATAGGAGAGGAAGCTCTCCAGCAGGATCACCTGCGGTACCAGCAGCGTCATATAGACCGCGACGGGGCCGAGCGTGTTCGGCACGACGTGCCGCCACAATATGCCGGAGGCGGAGACGCCGAGCGCCTGCGCGGCATGGACATATTCCTGCCGGCGGATGGAGAGCGCCTGCCCGCGCACGATGCGGGCCATGTCGAGCCATTGCACAGCGCCGACGGCGATGAACATCAGCACGAAGTTCCGGCCGAAGAACACCACCAGCATGATGACGAGGAAGATGAAGGGCAGCGAATAGAGCACGTCGACGATGCGCATCATCACGTCGTCCACCCTGCCGCCGAGATAGCCTGCGGTCGCGCCATAGGCGACGCCGATGACGACGGCCGTGAGCCCGGCGAGCAGGCCGATGGCCAGCGAGACGCGCCCGGCGATCAGCGTGCGGGTGAGCAGGTCGCGCCCAGTATTGTCGGTGCCGAACAGGAAATAGTGCCGCGCCACGGCGGTGCTCAGCGTCAGACCTAGGCCGTCGGGCGAGGTCTCCTCGACACGGGTGTCGGTGAAGCTCGAGGAGCGGTCGAAATAGCGGGTGACGCGCGGGTCGATCGGGCGCGTGGAGCGCAGCGTCACGCGTACGCGCTCGCCCTCCTCCTGCCAGGAAGCGAGGTCGACGCGCATGCGCCGGGTGAGGTCCTCCAGCGCCGTGGCGATCTGGTCGGGCTGCGGATATGGGCTCAGGCTCGGCGGCACGCGGACATAGTCGCTGTAGATCGCCGTATAGGAATGGCCGGTCAGCAGCGGGCCGACGAGACAGGCCACCGCCATGACCACAAGATAGGCCGCGCTCACCACCGCGGCACGGTTCGCCCGCAGCCGCCGCCAGGCGTCGGTCCAGAGCGAGCGCCCCTTGGCTAGGGGAGGCGGGAAGAGATCGGCGGTGACGTCACTCATAGCGCACCCGCGGATCGACCAGCGCATAGGCGAGGTCGACGAGTAGATTGAACAGGATGACGAAGACCGCGATCACCACCACCGTGCCCATGACCAGCGTGTAGTCGCGGTTGAGCGCGGCATCGACGAAGTAGCGGCCGACGCCGGGTATGGCGAAGACGGTCTCCACCACCACCGAGCCGGTGAGCAGCGCGGCGGCGGCAGGGCCGGCATAGGAGATGATCGGCAACAGCGCCCCGCGCAAAGCGTGTTTCACCACCACCGACCAACCGGAGAGGCCGAGCGCGCGGGCGGTGCGAATGTGGTTGGCGCGCAGCGCCTCGATCATCGCTCCGCGCATCAGCCGGGCGACGATGGCGATCTGCGGCAGAGCGAGCGTCAGCACCGGCCCGATCTTGTTGATGAGCGCGCCGCCGCCCCAGCCTGCCACCGGCACCCAGGCGAGCGTCAGCGCGAAGACGAGCTGATAGAGCGGGGCGATGACGAAGGTCGGGATGGTCGAGCCGGCGGTCGCCAGTGCCACCACCGCATAGTCGGCGCCCCTGTTCTGACGCAGCGCAGCGATCACGCCGAGCACCGATCCGACGATCAGCGCCAGCAGGAGCGCCGAGGACCCGAGCTGCATCGACACCGGCAGGCCGACGCGGAACAGGTCGGCGACGGTGAAGTCCGGCAGATTGTAGCTGGGGCCGAAATTGCCGTGAAGCAGGTCGGCCAGATAGCTCAGATATTGCCGCCAGAGCGGGGCGTCGAGCTGGTAGACGCGCTCGAGATTCGCCTTCACCTCCGGGCTCAGGCCCCGCTCCTGGCTGAACGGGCCGCCGGGGGCGACGCGCAGCAGGAAGAAGGAAAGCGTGACGATCAGGAACAGCGTCGGGATGGCGGTAAGCAATCGCCGCAGGACATAGCGTGCCATGTCGGTCCTCGTGCAGAGACGGCCGGCGGCGCATTGGGCCGCCGGCGCGTCATCCTACTTGCTGATGAAGCGCGAGGGATGGACGTCCATGACGTTCTCCTTCCAGCCCTTGAGCTTGGGAGAGACGATGGCGTGGTAGCTGTAGAACAGCAGCGGCATGTTGCCGAGATCGTCGACCAGCACCTTCTCGGCCTCGGCGAGCTTCGCCATGCGGGCCTTGGCATCGCCGCCCACGGCGGCTGCCTCGTCCATCTTCGCCTCGAAGGCGGGATTGCTGAAGTTCGAGTAGTTGTTGCCGCTCGCCTTGCGGGAAATGCCGAGGAAGGTCTCGGGGTCCTTGTAGTCGGCGATCCAGCCGGCGCGGGCATAGTCGTAGTCGCCCTTCTGCTCCAGATGGCCGTAATGGGTCTTGGTGTCGGTGTTGATCAGCGACACCTCGATGCCGAAGGGCTTGAGCTGCTCCTGGATCGCCACCGCAGTATTCTTGTGGTTCTCCGAGGTGTTGTAGCGGATCTCCAGCTTCAGCGGCTTGTCGGGGCCATAGCCGACATCGGCGAGGATCTTCTTGGCTTCGTCCTCGCGGTCGAACTGCGACATCTGGGCGTAGTCGGCCTCGGCCGGCGTGTAGCCCTCGATGCCCGGCGGCACCATGGAATAGGCCGGCAGCATAGAATTCTGCCAGACCTTCTCGGCAAGGAAGTCGCGGTCGATGAGCATCGACACGGCGCGGCGCAGCTTGGGGTCGGTCCACGGCGCCTTGTCGGTCTTCACCGCGTAGTAGTAGGTGCCGAGATACGGGCCAATCTTCACCTGATCGCCGAACTTGGCCTTCAGGTCGGCCAACTGCTCGGTCGGCAGATCATCGTTTGAATCGAGCTCGCCGGCCTCGAAGCGCTTGATAGCGGTGGAGCGGTCCTCGGTCGGGATGTAGTTCACCGCGTCGAGCTTCACCTCGCCGGCGGCGTGGAATTTCGGGTTTTTCACCACCTTGATGTGGTCGTTGGGGATGAACTCGGCGAGGGTGAAGGCGCCGTTGGAAACCAGCTTGCCCGGCTTGATCCAGTCGGCGCCCAGCGCCTCGATCGAGGCCCGGTGCACCGGATAGGCGGACTGGTGGGTGAGCATCTCCAGGAAGTACGGCGTCGGCGCCTTCAGCGTGATCTCCAGCGTCTTCGGATCGACGGCGCGCACGCCGAGTTCCTCGGGCTTGGCCTTGCCGGTGTTCACCTCCTCGCCATTCTTGATGACGTAGAGCATGGAGGCGTATTCGGCGCCGGTCGCCGGCTCCTCCAGGCGGCGGAAGGAATAGACGAAGTCCTCCGCCGTCACCGGATCGCCGTTGGACCAGACCGCGTCCGGCCGCAGCTTGAAGGTGTAGACCGTGCCGTCCGGCGACAGCGTCCAGCTCTCCGCCGCGCCGGGATAGATGTCCGAGGTGGCATCCTGCATCACCAGCCCCTCGAACAGGTCGCGCAGGATATGCGCTTCGTAGATGGTCGAGGTCTTGTGCGGATCGAGCGATTCCGGATCGGCGGAATTGCCGCGGTTGTAGACCGCTTCGGCGGCGGCGGGGAGACTGAAGGCTCCCAGCATCAGCGCGGCGAAGACAAGGCGAACGACACGGATGCGGCTCATGGAAAGCTCCGTTACGCAGTTTGTCGCCGCCCCCTGTGCCCAATTCTAGTGCATGGCAAACGATTGGGCGAAAGGGGTCCCGTTTCAATTTCGCACGACCGGCGTTTCGAAATAGAACGCAGATGTGGATAACCATAGGTAGCAGGTAACGGGGGACGGCAACCATGCCGCTGGCAAGTTCATGATCCTGGTCGAGCGTAGCGAGAGCCGGGATCGTTCTCCGGTTTTAGGCAAGCGAATCCCGGCACGCGACCGTCAGCCTGCGCTCCCGGTCGCCGCCGAGGCCCCCTCCACGAAGAAGCGGTTTGCCGGGCGCGGCAGGCCGAGATGCTCGCGCAGCGTCGTGCCCTCATAGTCGAACCGGTAGATGCCGCGGCGCTGCAGCTCCGGCACCACCTTGTCGACGAAGTCGTCGAGCCCGGCCGGCAGGAAGGGGAAGGTGACGTTGAAGCCATCCGACCCTTCCGTCTCCAGCCATTCCTCCATCTCGTCAGCGATGCTCTCGGGGGTGCCGACGAAGGCGAGGCCGGAATAGCCGCCGAGCCGCTGGGCGAGCTGGCGGACGGTGAGGTTCTCGCGGCGGGCGAGGTCGATCACCCGCTCGCGGGCGCTGCGGCTGGCATTGGTCTCCGGCACATCGGGGAGCGGCCCGTCCGGGTCGAAGCGGGAGGCGTCGTGGCCGAGCGCGATGGAGAGCGAGGCGATGGCGCTGTCGTAATGCACCAGCCCGTCGAGCCTCGCCCGCTTGGCGCGTGCCTCCTCGAGGCTCTCGCCCACCACCACGAAGGCGCCGGGCAGGATCTTGAGGTGGTCGCGCGGGCGGCCGAGCTTGTCCAATCGGCCCTTCACGTCGGCGTAGAAGGTGCGGCCGGCGGCAAGGTCGGGCGCGGCGGCGAAGATCGCCTCCGCCGTCTCGGCGGCGAGCTGGCGCCCGGCCTCGGACGCGCCCGCCTGAACGATCACCGGCCAGCCCTGCACCGGCCGAGCGATGTTGAGCGGGCCACGCACGGAGAAATACGGCCCCTTGTGGCCGAGCACATGCAGCCGCGACGGATCGAAATAGAGGCCTGAGGCCGCGTCACGCGGGAAGGCGTCGTCGGCGAAACTGTCCCAAAGGCCGGTGACGACGTCGTAGAACTCCCGCGCGCGGACATAGCGCTCGTCATGCTCCATATGGTCGTCGAGGCCGAAATTCAGCGCCGCGTCGGGGTTGGAGGTGGTGACGATGTTCCAGCCGGCGCGGCCGTTGCTGATGTGGTCGAGCGAAGCGAAGCGCCGGGCGACGTGGTAGGGATCCTCGAAGGTGGTCGAGGCAGTCGCCACCAGGCCGATCTTTTCCGTCACCATCGCCAGCGCCGAGAGCAGGGTGAACGGTTCGAACGATGTGACGGTGTGGCTGCGCTTGAGCGCCTCCACCGGCATGTTCAGCACGGCGAGATGGTCGGCCATGAAGAAGGCGTCGAACTTGCCCTCCTCCAGCTTCTGCGCCAGCCGTACGATATGGGCGAGGTTGAAGTTGGCGTCCGGCCAGGCGCCCGGATAGCGCCAGGCACCGGTGAGGAGGCTCACCGGACGCATGAAGGCGCCGAGGTGAAGCTGCTTGCGGCTGGCCATGTGTTGTCTCCGTCCCGGAACGCCCCCGGTCGAGAAAGGATGGGGGCGTTGGCACCGCGGCACCAGCACGCCGGGCCGAATAGTCTATCAATTTCGTGGCATGTCCCCCGGGACAAGGACGCGGCCTGGCGGCGCACTGCCGTCCAAGCGGCAGCAACTTTCGCCAAAGGTGACGTCATAGTGGCCGCAATCAGCCATCCCATTGGCAGTCATGCGACGAACTTATGCAATGCGGCGGAACATACCTACGATTAAGACCATGAAAAAGAATACAAACGTCGATAATTACCTCGGCCTCACGCCCACGTTACGTGACCTTCGTCGAAACATTGGGTGATCCGGACGTTTTCCGGCCAGTTCGACAATGGAGGGATCCATGAACAAAACGAACCTTCTTGCCACGACTGTCCTGATAGCGGGCCTCGCCATGCCTGTGGCCGCCACGGCCCAGCAGGGCGCCGTCCCCGGTGCGATCGGCGGGGCCGCGGCCGGTGCTGCCGTCGGCGGTCCGGCGGGCGCGGTGGTCGGCGGTGTTGCCGGCGCCACGGTCGGCGCGGCTGCGACGCCTCCGGCCGAGGTACGTACCTATGTGATGAAGGAGAGCGTGCCGTCGGTGCGGGTGGAGGAACAGGTCGTCGTCGGCTCGGCGCTGCCGGCCACCGTCGAAATCCATTCGGTGCCGAAATATGAGCGCTACAGCTACGCCGTGGTCAACGACCAGCGCGTCATCGTCGACGCCGGCAGCCGCAAGGTTATCCAGGTCATCAACTGACCGGCCTCCGATCAACCGGCCGACCGGCGCGACGTCCGCGTCCGCGTCCGCCGGGCCGGCCATGCAATGGAGGAACGCTCATGCGCAAGCTGATCATTCTCGCAACCGTGGCGCCCGTCGCGCTTATTCGCCGGCGGCGCCATCGGCCAGACCACGCTGCCGCCCTCGACCGGCGCCGCGCCCTCGACCGGCGGCGCGGGCGGCATGCAGCCTTCGACCCCGCCGGCGACGCCGGACCGGCCGGACGCCACCGGCGGCGAGCTCGGCGGCACGCCGCAGGGCGGCAACACCGCCCAGGGCAACACGCAGATGCCGCCCGGCACCGGCAACGCGCCTCAGCGCAGCGCCCAGCAGCCCGACGCGCAGGTGCCGGGCAAGGCCAACCGCAACGCCCAGGACAGCCAGGGCAAGCAGCAGGACCGCATGCAGGGCCAGAACGCGCAGCGCAACGAGCCCGCGGCGGCGACGGGTACGGGCACGGCCGAGTCCGGCACCACCCGGACCAAGAGCACCCAGACCACCACCAACACGACCAACAACACCAACGTCAACATCACCAGCGAGAAGCGCACCACGATCAAGCAGACCATCACCCAGACCCACGTCGGGCCGGTCCGTGACGTGAACTTCTCGGTGAATGTCGGCGTGGCGATCCCGCATACGGTGGAGCTGCACCCGCTGCCGCCGCGCGTGGTGGAGATCGTGCCGCAGTACCGGAACTATCGCTACTTCGTGCTGGCGGACGGGCGCATCGTCATCGTCCAGCCGGACACCTACGAGATCGTCTACGTCGTCGCGTAACGCGGCCGATTTGGACGTCGGCTTCCCGTCTCTTGCGGGGCGGGAAGCCTTCCTGCGTCCGGTCTTCAGCCGGAGCGGCCCTCGCGCGCGAGGCGCTGCCAGCGCTCGTCGGTGTGACGGCCGGCATAGTCGCGGTCTATCCCTTCGATGATCTCGTCGGCGTTCTTGGGATCGACGGCGGCGAGGATGGCATCGATCTTCGCCTCCATGCGGTCGTCGCCTTCCTTGGATTGCGGCGAGCCGACATAGAGCAGGAAGGCGAGGCCACCGATCTGCCAGATGAGCTGCAGGAACTCGGACTGCCAGTTCTCCAGCGTGTCGCGCATCATCTCGACGGTGTAGCCGGAGACGTCGATGGCCGCGCCGTGCTGCGTCTGCTCGTTCACATAGGCGAACCAGCCGAACAGCCAGTGGCCGATCAGCGAGATGATGAAGAATCCCAATGTCACCCAGCCATAGCCGTAGCGCCGCCAGATCGATCTGCGGTTCGGTTGAAGCTCGGGCTGCGGCATGCGCATGCTCCGTAAAGAATATCCGGCAAACTATAATCATGAAGGAATGGCGCCGGCGGATTGCGCCGGCGCCATCCGGGTCACGCTGCCTTCAGCGCCTTGGCGTTGGCGACCTGGTCGGCGAGCTTGGTCAGCGTCTCGTCGGTCAGGGTCTCTTCCTTCAGCGTGGCGTCGAACAGCTTCACCGCGTCCTTCAGGCCCATCACCTGGGCCCAGCGCTTCAGCGTGCCGTAGCGGCTGATCTCGTAGTGCTCGACCGCCTGCGCGGCGGCGGCGAGCCCGGCGTCGAGGGCCGGCTGGCCCTTGAACTCCTCGAGGATCTCCTCGCCTTCCTCGATGATGCCGTCGATTGCCGGGCAGGTCTTGCCCTGCGCCCGCTTGCCGATCATCTCGAACACCTGCTGCAGGCGCTCGATCTGGCCCTCGGTCTCGTCGCGGTGCTTCTCGAAGGCCGCCTTGACCTGCGGCGACTGCGCGCCGCGGGCCATTTTCGGCAGCGCCTTGAGGATCTTGCGCTCGGCGTAATAGATGTCCTTGAGGGTTTCGTGGAAAAGCGTGTCGAGTGTCTTCTCGGCCATGGCCGTCTCCTGCTGGATGTCTCCCCAAGCCAGCGAAGAACGAGATGGCGGGCGCTTCGTTCCGGCTCTTCCCCTAAAGCGCCCATGCTTCCGCCCGGTCGAGCACCGCCTGCGTCGTCAATGTCTCGATCTGTTGGGCGAAGCGGGTGCGGTAGAGCGTCAGCGCCGCATCGTGTCCCTCGTCGGAGGAGGAGCACACGGCATCTTCCACCACGACGACGCGGTAGCCGTGGTCGACGGCGTCCATCACGGTCGCGAGCACGCACATGTCGGTCTCCGCACCGGTGACGATCAACGTATCCGTGCCGTGACCGTTGAGCACCGGCGCCAGCCCCGGCGCCGAGAAGGCGGAGAAGCGGCGCTTGTCGACGATGCAGTCGGGCCGGGCGAGCGGCCTCAGCTCGTCGACGAGGTCGAGCAGGGACGGATCGAGCCTCTCCAGCGTCAGGCCGGACCAGCGCTGGTAATAGTCCCGCCAGGTGCCGATCTCCGCGCCGGGATCGCGTGCGGGGATGAAGCGAGTGAACACGCTGCGCTCGCCGAAGCGCTCGGCCACCGCCGCGATGTTCGGCAGGGAATTCACCATCCACGGCGTCGGCCAAGGACCGCCCGGCGAGAACAGCCGCTGCATGTCGAGGCACAGATGCACCGCGCGGCCCGGACGGCCGCCGTCTACTCCCCCTCCGCCCTCCATGACCGGCCGCCTCTCACCTGACGCGCGAGCCGGCAAGGCCGCTCATCGCGCCCTCGCGATCGGCCGGCGGCGAGCCCGGGCCGCGGCGGCTCGGCGGTACCTCGAGCGTGCGCCGGATCGTCTCGATCTCGCTGATCGGCTCGTATTCGCCGCCCTCCATGACGACGTTGGGATCGACGTCGTCCCGGTGCGGGATCGGCGGCTTGCCGGTCTCCTGCGAGCGCGGATAGCCGCCGGTGTCCTTCGTCTCGGCGGGCTGCGGCGGGGCCGCGGCGGCGTCGACGGGACGGAAGCTCTCGCATCCCTCCTCCGCCATGGCCGCCTCTGCGAGGCGCCAATAATGCTCGGAGCGATTTTGCGGGCAGCCGTCTTCCGTCCAGAGCTGGCGCGCGCGCAGGCGGATGCGTTCGTCGCGATCGACCATGATTTCCTCCCTCGATTCCTGTTGCCGCTGTTCGCCGGAACAACGTGCCGGGGACGCGCACGTTCCTGACGGCGCCGGGAACGGGGTCCCGTCGGCGACGTTGAGGAGGCGGGCGCCTCTGCCCCCTGCCGGGTTCTACCCATGTCCGAGACACCAACCGTTCGGCGGCTTGCGCGGCGCTTCGGCCTGCGCCTGGTGCGTCCCGCCGCGCTGACCATCCGCCGCAAGCGCCATGGCGCCGGCTTCGCCTACCGACACGCCGACGGCACGCCCGTCACCGACCGGCAGACGCTGGACCGCCTTAGGCGCCTCGCCGTGCCGCCGGCCTATGAGAACGTCCGCTTCGCCACCGACGCGCGCGCGCATCTCCAGGCGGTCGGCGAGGACGCGGCCGGGCGGCTGCAATACCGCTACCATCCCGACTGGACCTGCGTGCGCGAGGCGGTGAAGGCCCAGCGCCTCGCAGGCCTCGCCGAGGCGCTCCCCGTGATCTCGCGCGCGGTGCGGCGCTCGCTGCGGCGGCCCGAGCCGGACCGGCGGCTGGCACTCGCCGCCGCGGTGCATCTCGTCTCGCTCACCGCCATCCGCGCCGGCAGCGATCAATACGCCGCCGAGCACGGCACCCGCGGCGCCACCACGCTGCTGAAATCGCATGTACGGATCGAGGGCGACACGATCGCGCTCAGCTTCAAGAGCAAGGGCGGCAAGGCGATCGCCAAGCAGGTGCGCGACGCGGCGCTGGCGCAGGCGCTGACGAGGCTGCGCGAGCTGCCGGGCCGCCGGCTGTTCAAGTATCGCAACGGCAAGGGCGCCATCCACGCCATCCGCGCCGGCGACGTGAACGCCTTCCTGAAGGAGGTCGGCCGCCGGCCGATCTCGCTGAAGGATTTCCGCACGCTCACCGCCTCCATGGGCGTGCTCGACCAGCTCGGCCGCCTCGACCCGGAAACCAGCGAGCGCGGGCGGCGCCGGCAGGTCAAGGCGGCCATCGCGCCGCTGGCCGAGGAGCTCGCCAACACGCTCACCGTCTGCCGCACCTCCTATGTGCACGACACCGTCATCACCGCCTTCGAGGCGGGGCGGCTCGCCGAGGCAAGCCAGGCGCGGTCGGCGGCCGCCCGCGCGGCGTTGCTGTCGGAACTGCTGCGCGAGGGCGGGCGCGGGGCCGGCGGGGCGCCCGCCCCGCCTGTGCGCACCGGGCGGAAAGCAGCGGCGGTGCCGGAACACATCGCCCGTGCGGCCGTTCATCCCTGACGACGGAGGGCAAGGCGATGCAGACGGCTTCACACGGCAAGATCGACCACGGAACGACCGACATCTACCGCATCCAGGGCAGCGAGGCAGACTGGCACGTCGCCTTCAACGAGCAGCTCGGCATGGGCTATGCCAGCAAGGAGGCGGCCTTCGAGGCCGCGGTGGCGGCGGCCTCAAACGCCATTCGCGACGGCCATGAGGTGGTCATCGTGGTGCCCGGCGCCAAGGCTGGCGAGACCCTGCTCGGGACGGAGGACAGCGGCGGCCTCGATTGGGGTTCGCTGACTTAAACCTCCGGCCGCGGACGTGGCACGGCGGGCGGGCGGGCATCGTCACCGCGCGGACCGGGCCGTCGCGCTCGGCGGCGCGATGCTGCTCGCCGGCTGCTCGGGGCCGCAATCGGCGCTCGACCCGGCCGGCCACGAGGCGGCGGAGGTGCTCACCCTGTTCTGGGTGATGCTCGCCGGCGCCGGGCTGATCTGGGCCGTCGTCATCAGCGCCGCCGTGTTCGGCGGCCGATTCCAGAAGCAGCCGCTCGGCGAACGGGCGGGGCTGCGCATCATCCTCTGGGCGGGGGCGGTGTTCCCCACCGTCGTGCTGGCGGGGCTGCTGGTCTTCGGGCTGCGGCTGATGCCCATCCTGCGCGCCGCGGAGCCGGCGCTGCGCATCGAGGTGTCGGGCGAGCAGTACTGGTGGCGCGTGACCTATCTCGGCCCGGACGGCACCCGCATCGAGAGCGCCAACGAACTGCGCCTGCCGGTCGGTCGGGCGGTTGAGCTCGTGCTGACCAGCGCCGACGTCATCCATTCTCTGTGGGTGCCGGCGCTCGCCGGCAAGATGGACCTCATCCCCGGCCGCACCAACCGGCTGGTGCTGCGGCCCGAGCGCACCGGCGTCTATCGCGGCGCCTGCGCGGAGTTCTGCGGCCGCTCGCACGCCCTGATGGCCTTCCCGGTCGTCGTCATGGAGCCGGCGGAGTTCGACGCCTGGCTCGCGCGCGAGACCGCGCCGGCCCCGCCCGGCGGCGATCCGGGCGCCTTCCTCGCCAATGGCTGCGGCGGCTGCCACACGGTGCGCGGCACCGAGGCCGCCGGGACCATCGGCCCCGACCTCACCCATCTCGCCGACCGACGAACCATCGGCGCGGGCATCCTGCCCAATACGCCGGAGAACCTGAAGCGCTTCATCGCCGACACCGAGCGGGTGAAGCCCGGCGTGCGCATGCCTTCCTTCGGCATGCTGCCGCCCGCCGACATCGAGGCCATCGCCGCCTATCTGGGGAGCCTGAAATGAAGGCACGCGAGAGCGACATCGAACGCCGCCAGCATGAGGAGGAGGAGCTGCGCCGCACCTGGGCCTTCTCCACCGGCTGGCGCTACCTCTCCAACGTCAACAACCAGATCGTCGGCCTCTGGTACACCGGCGCCTCGTTCTTCTTCTTCCTCTTCGCCGGCGTGCTGGCGCTGATCATGCGCGCGCAGCTCGCCGTGCCCAATAACGACCTCGTCTCGGCCGGCACCTACAACCAGCTCTTCACGCTGCACGGCACGATGATGATGTTCCTCTTCGCCGTGCCGATCTTCGAGGCGGTGGCGATCCTCATCCTGCCGCAGATGCTGGCGGCGCGGGACCTGCCCTTCCCGCGGCTGTCCGCCTTCGGGTTCTGGTGCTTCCTCATCGGCGGCGTGTTCGTCGCCGGCTCGATCTTCTTCGATGCCGCGCCGGACGGCGGCTGGTTCATGTACCCGCCGCTCGCCACCGACACCACGCAGAGCGGCATCGGCGCCGATATCTGGCTGCTTGGCCTCTCCTTCATCGAGGTCGCCTCCATCGCCGCGGCGGTGGAGCTGATCGTCGGCGTGCTGAAGTGCCGCCCGCCGGGCATGCGCATCAACCTGATGCCGCTCTATTGCTGGTACGTGCTGATCGTCGGCGGGATGATCCTGTTCGCCTTCCCCCCGCTGATCGCCGGCGACATCCTGTTCGAGATGCAGCGGCTGTTCGACTGGCCGTTCTTCGACGTCGCGCGCGGCGGCGATCCCGTGCTGTGGCAGCACCTGTTCTGGATCTTCGGCCATCCGGAGGTCTACATCATCTTCCTTCCCTCGATCGCGCTGCTCGCGATGATCGTGCCGACCTTCGCGCAGCGGCCGATCCTCGGCTATGGCTGGATCGTGCTGGCGGCGGTGGGCACCGGCTTCCTCAGCTTCGGGCTGTGGGCGCACCACATGTTCACCATCGGCCTGTCGGCGCTGTCGCTCGGCTTCTTCTCGGCGGCGTCCGAGGCGGTGGCGATCCCCACGGGCGTGCAGATCTTCGTCTTCGTGGCGACGCTGCTGGCGGGACGGGTGATCTTCTCCATCCCCATGCTGTTCGCCACGGGAGCGCTCGCCATCTTCGTCTTCGGCGGGCTCACGGGCGTGATGGTGGCCCTCGCCCCGTTCGACTGGCAGGCGCATGACAGCTACTTCGTCGTCGCCCACCTGCACTACACGCTGATCGGCGGCATGTTCTTCCCGCTCATCGCCGGCGTGTACTACTTCCATCCCTTCATCACTGGGCGGATGCTGTCGGAGAGGCTTGGCCGCTGGTCGTTCTGGCTGATGTTCGCCGGCTTCAACATCGCCTTCCTGCCGATGCACATCACCGGCCTGCGCGGCATGCCGCGGCGGGTCTTCACCTATCCCAACGGGCTCGGCTGGGACTGGCTCAACCTCGTCTCGACGGTGGGTGCCTTCACCATGGCGGCGGGCATCGCCGTGCTGGTCATCGACGTGCTGCGGCTGGGCAAGAAGCGCGCGCCGCAGAATCCGTGGAAGGCCGGTACGCTGGAATGGGTCGCGGGCGATCCTTCCGAGCCCTGGGGCATACGCTCGGTGCCGCCGGTCTCCAGCCGCTATCCGCTCTGGGACCAGCCCGGCCTGATGGAGGACATCGCCGCCGGCCGCTTCTATCTGCCCGGCGCGCCGGACGGCAAGCGCGAGACCCTGGTCACCGACGTGCTCGACGCCACGCCGGAGCAGGTGCTGCGCGTGCCCGGCGACAGCTTCAAGCCGATGATCGCCGCCGTGCTCATCGGCGGAAGCTTCATCGCCACCACCTTCCACTGGTGGATCGCGGCGCTCGTCTCCGGCGGCCTCGGCATCGCCGCGATCATGGTTTGGCTGTGGACCGGCACCGCCCGCATCCCGGAAAAGCCGGCCGCCGACGCCGGCATGGGGCTGGAGCTGCCGCTCTACGCCTCCGGCTCGGCCTCGGTCGGCTGGTGGGCGATGTTCATCACCATGGTCGGCGACGGCACCGCCTTTCTGAGCCTCGTCTTCGCTTATTTCTACTACTGGACCATCCACGCCGCCTTCCCGCCCGAGGGCATGGCGATGCCGGATGCCTGGCTGGCGCTGGGAGCCGGCGCGGCGACGCTCCTCGCCTGGCTGCTGATGCTGTTCGCCCGGCGGGAGAACTGGTGGGATCGTCCCGGCATGGTGCGCGCATCGCTCGCGCTCTCGCTCCTGCTGGCGCTCGCCGGGGCGGCGCTGCTGCTGCTCGCCCCCTGGGAGCTCGACCCGACCGAGCATGTCTATCCGGCGACGGTGTGGGTGCTGGCACTGTGGACGGCGCTGCATCTCGCGGTCGGCGTGCTGATGCAGGGCTACTGCCTCGCCGGGAGCTTTGCCGGCAAATTGACCGGCAAGCACGACATCGACCTGCGTAACGTCGTGCTCTACTGGCACTTCGCCGCCCTCACCATGGCGACCACCCTGGCGGTGATCGTCCTCGCCCCGCTCGCGAGTTGAGGAGCCGCCATGCTGTTCCGCCGCGAGACGCCGAACCTCTGGACGCTGCTCACCCCGCCGGTGGTGTGGGCGTTCCATTTCCTGTTCTGCTACGTCGCCTCGGCCATCGTCTGCGCCAAGGCGCCGGAGGCGCTCGGCACGCTGCGCCTCGCCATCGCCGGGGCCACCGTGGCCGCGCTCGGGCTCATCCTCGTCGCCGGCGTGCAGGCGTGGCGCCATTGGGGCTTCGGCTCCGACATGCCGCCGCACAACCAGGCGACCGACGAGGACCAGCAGCATTTCCTCGGCCTCGCCACGCTGCTGCTCTGCGCGCTCAGCGCGGTCAGCGTGGTGTTCGGGGCCCTGCCGGCGCTGTTCGTCACGGAGTGCGTGCGATGAAGACGCTGGCGCTCGGCTCCGGCCTCCTCCTCCTCGCCTTGGTCTGGGGCGGGCCGCTGCCGGCGATGGCCGCGCATTCCTTCAGCGCCCACATGACCATGCACATGTCGGTGGTGGCCCTCGCCGCGCCGCTGATCGCCGCGGGGCTCGTGGGGACAAGCTTCGATCCCACCGGCCGGCTGCCGCTGCTGTTCTCGCCGCTGCTGGCGGCGATGCTGGAATTCGTCGTGGTATGGGGCTGGCATCTGCCGGCGCTGCACGGCGCGGCGCGGGCGGGAGGCGTCCTCCTCGTCGTCGAGCAGGCCAGCTTCCTCGCCGCCGGGCTGCTGCTCTGGCTCTCCTGCCTCGGCCGTGCCGCCGGCGGCACCGTGGCCGGCGCGCTGATCGGCACGCTCGGCCTGCTCGTCACCTCCATGCACATGACACTGCTCGGCGCGCTGATCGCCTTCGCCGGGCGGCCGCTCTACGGCCATGTCCATGGCGGCGATGCCACGTCGGTGGTGGCGGACCAGCAGATGGGCGGCGTGATTATGCTGCTTGCGGGAGGGGCGGCCTATCTCGCCGGCGGCCTGTTCCTGATGGCGCGGGTGGTGCTCTCCGAGGAAACGCGGAGGACGGCGCCGTGAGGTGGTCCCGGCTCTCCTTCCTCGTCACGCCGCGGCGCGCGCTCATCGCCCTCGCCGCGCTCGCCGTTGCGGGACTGCTAATCGCCTGGTCGGGCGTGATCAGCATCAGTGCCAGCTCCGGCCATTGGCGGATCACCTATTGGGCGCTGCACTGGGTGATGCAGAACTCCATCCGCACCTATGCCCTGTTCGAGCCCGAGCCGCCGGTCGATCTCGATGCGCCGGCGCATGTGCGCCGCGCCGCCGGACATTTCGAGACGTCCTGCGCCTTCTGCCACGGCTCGCCGCTGCGGGTGAACCCGATCCTGCCCGCGCATATGACGCCCATGCCGCCGCCGCTCGCCAACGCCTCCGACACATGGAGCCGGCGCGAGCTCTCGCGCATCGTCAGGCACGGGGTGAAATACACCGGCATGCCGTCATGGATCGCACCCGAGCGCGACGACGAGGTGTGGGCGATGGTCGCCTTCCTGCGCGCGCTCTCCCACCTCTCGGCGGCGGACTACCAGCGCCTCGCCTTCGGCCCGGCCGTGCCTGAGGACCGGGCGCTGGAAGGCTGCGCCCGCTGCCACGGCCTCGACGGCGGGTCGCAGGGCGGGGCCTTCCCGGTGATCGGCGGGCAGAGCGCGGCCTATCTCGACGCGACCTTACGCGCCTTCGCCAAGGGCGCCCGCCACAGCGGCTACATGCAGTTCGCGGTCGACGGCCTCACGGATGCGGATGTCCGGCGGCTGGCGGCGCATTATGCCGCGCAGCCCGGCGTCAGCGACACGGTGCAGCCGGCGGAAGGCGCCGGCGCCGCCATCGCCCTGCGCGGCCTGCCGGAGGCGGACGTGCCCGCCTGCGAGAGTTGCCACGGCGCACCGTCGAAACGCAGCCCGGACCACCGCAACCGGGCCTATCCGCGCCTTGCCGGGCAGGATGCCGGCTACATCGCCGGCCAGCTGCGGCTGTTCAAGCAGGGGGCGCGCGGCGGCACCGAATACGCCCACATCATGCGGCGCATCGCCGAGCGGCTGCCCGACGATGCGATCGATGCGGTGGCCGAGTTCTACTCAGCCGCCGGGCGCGGACGGCGCGCCGAGTGAGGCGGCCGAGGCGGCGTTCTTCAGCCACCAGACGGTGTTGCCGACGTCGTCGGCGACCAGCAGCCCGCCCTTGGCGTCCACCAGCACGCCGACCGGGCGGCCCTGCGCCTCGCCTTCCTCGTTGCGGAAGCCGGTGAGAAGCTCCTGCGGCATGCCGGAGGGCTTGCCGTCGGTGAAGGGCACGAAGATCACCCGGTAGCCGGACGGGTCGGAGCGGTTCCACGAGCCGTGCTGGCCGATGATGGCGCCGTTCTGGAAGCGCTCGCCGAAGGCCGGGTTGTCGACGAAGGTCAGGCCGAGCGAGGCGGTGTGGGCGCCGAGCGCATAGTCCGGCTTGAGCGCCTTGGCCACCAGCTCCGGCTTCTGCGGCTCGACGCGCTCGTCGACATGCTGGCCGTAATAGGAATAGGGCCAGCCATAGAACCCGCCCTCCTGCACCGAGGTCATGTAGTCCGGCACGAGATGATCGCCGATCTCGTCGCGCTCGTTCACCGCCACCCAGAGCTGCTTCGTCTGCGGGTTCCAGTCGATGCCGACCGGGTTGCGCAGGCCGGAAGCGAAGACGCGGGTGGCGCCGGTGGCGGCGTCGATCTCGAGGATGGCGGCGCGGTTCTCCTCCTCCTCCATGCCGTTCTCGGCGGCGTTGGAGTTCGAGCCGACGCCGACGTAGAGCTTGGAGCCGTCCTCGTTCGCCACCAGGCTCTTGGTCCAGTGGTGGTTGCGGCCGGCCGGCAGGTCCGCAACCTTGGTGCCGGGCTCAGTGATGTCGGTGGCGCCCTCCTTGTAGGGGAAGCGCATCAGCGCATTGGCATTGGCCACATAGAGCTGGTCACCGACCAGCGCCATGCCGAAGGGCGAGAACAGATCGGTCAACAGCACGTGCCGCTGCTCGGCCACGCCGTCGCCGTCGGCATCGCGCAGCAGTGTGATGCGGTTGGCGCTCGGCGTCTGCGACCCCGCCTTCTTCATGAACAGGCCCTGCACCCAGCCGCGCAGGCCGCCGCTGGCGCCCTCGGGCTTGGGCGGCGCGTCGCTCTCGGCGACGAGGACGTCGCCGTTCGGCAATTGGTAGAGCCAGCGCGGATGCTGCAGGCCGGAGGCGAAGGCGACAACCTCCATACCCTCTGCGGGTTTGGGCGTCTGGCCCTCCTTCCAGCCGATCGCGTCGGCCACCTTGATGGTCGGAATCAGCGAGGAGTGCGGCGCCGGCAGCGTTGGGTTGGCGCCGTATTCGGCGGTGGGCGGCAGGCTCGGCTGCTGGTCGCAGGCCGCGAGCAGCAGCAGCGCCGGAAGGGCGCCGGCGAGAAGCGGCCGCCGCAGGAAGCGCGGGGTGGTGGCGCGCGGGGTCATGGCGGTGTCTCCGGAACAGTTTCCTGCCGGGATAAACCGCCACTCCGATGGCCGTTCCATTGGCCGCCCCACCCGGCGCGGGCAGGCAGATCCCCGCCCGTGCCGATGTCACCGGCTCAAATCACTTGTTCACATCGGTCCAGATGCGGGTGTAGAGCTCGCTCACTTCCGGCGCGCAGGTCTTGAGGAACTCGCCTGCCTTCTCGAACTGCGGCGGAATCACCAGTTCGGGCGCGTCCTTCATGTCCGCCGGCAGGAAGGCGTCGGAGCCCTTGATGCCGTTGGCATATTTGGCGAAGGCCGAGATCAGCGCCGCGTTCTCCGGCTCCATGATGAAGTTCATGAACAGCTTGGCGTTCTCGACGTTCTTGGCGTCCTTGAGGATGGTCACGCTGTCCATGAACACCGGGTAGCCCTCCTTCGGGTAGCCGAAGGCGATGTCGGGGTTCTTCAGGCGGGCGCGCATGATCGCGCCGTTCCAGTAATAGACGCCGGCATAGTCGCCCGAGGGCAGCTTCTCGGTGACGGAATAGTCCATGGCGAGCCATTTCGGCTTCGCCTCGACCAGCTTGTCGCGCACCTTCTTCAACAGGTCGCGATCGGTCGTGCACCACTCGCCGCCGAGATATTTGATGGTGGCGTAGAGGACGTCGTTCATCTCCGGCTCGACATTGATCTTGCCGACCAGCTCCTTGGGCGGGTCGAGGAAGATCGCCGAGGTGTTGATGTCGCCGCCATAGACCTTCTTGTTGACGCCGATGCCGCTCAGGCCCCACTGCCACGGCACCGAATAGTGCCGGCCCGGATCCCACGGCACGTCGACCCAGCGCGCCTCGACATTCTTGAAATTCTCCATCTGGTCGGGGCGCGCTTCCAGCAGCAGCCCTTCCTTGATCCAGATCGGCAGGTAGTTGGCCGAAGGCACCACGATGTCGAAGCCGTGGCCGCCGGCGCGCACCTTGGCGAGCGCGGTGTCGTTCGAATCGTAGTCGGTGACGGTGACCTTGACCTTGTACTTGTCCTCGAACTTCTTGATCAGCTCGGGGCTGGTGTAGTCGCCCCAATTGTAGATGTTGAGCGCGCCTTCCGCCGCCGCGCTGCCGGCGAAGCCGAGCGTGGCGAGGGCCGCGATGGCGGCCGTCTTCATCCAGTTCATGTTCACTCTCCGTAGGTTTTGTTGTTTCAGGCTTTCCGGCGGTTGATGAAGAAGAACACGGTCACCAGCAGCACCGAAAGCGCGAGGAAGGCGGTGGCGATCGCGTTGATCTCAGGCGTCACGGCGCGGCGGATCTGGCCAAGCATGTAGGTCGGAAGAGTGTCCTGACCGCCCGATTTGACGAATTCGGTGATGACGACGTCGTCGAGCGAGATGACAAAGGCCAGCATGAAGCCGGCGATGATGCCAGGCCGCAGCAGCGGCAGCGTCACGCGGCGGAACGCCATCCAGGGCGTGGCGTAGAGATCGGCGGCGGCGCGCTCCAGCGAGGAATCCATCCCTTCCAGCCGGGCGCGGATCGGCAGATAGGCGAAAGGGATGCAGAAGGCGGTGTGGGCGAGCACGAGATAGCCGAGCCCGGAATAGCCGGTCCACACCTTCACGCGAGAGAACACGATCAGCAGCGCCACCGCGGTGACGATCTCCGGCACCATCAGCGGCTGGTTGATGAAGGCGTATTTGAAGCCGAGGCCGCGATAGGGCGCGGTGCGGGTCGTCGCGATGGCAGCCATGGTCGCGGCGACGGTGGCGATGCCGGCGGCGAGCACGGCGACGATGAAGGAGCGCAGCGCCGCGTCCTGCACCGCGCCGTTGCGCGCGGCATCGGCGAACCAGCGCAGCGAGAAGCCGCCCCAGCTCGACAGGGAGTCGCTACCGTTGAAGGCATAGACGACGAGGGTGACGATCGGCAGGTAGAGCAGCGCGAAGGTGAACAGCGCGATGGTGCCGAAGCCCGGCTGCACGCGTATGTCGAAGCGCCTCGTCCCCCATCTAGCCATGGCCGGCCCCCGAGCGCGCGGCGTTGCGCACATAGACCATGAGCGCCAGCATCACCACGGCCATGAGGGTGATCGATAGCGCCGCGCCGAGCGGCCAGTTGCGGCCCGAGCCGAACTGCAGCTCGATGAGGTTGCCGAGCATCAGGTTCTTGCCGCCGCCCAGCACGCGCGGGATGACATAGGCGCCGAGCGAGGGGATGAAGACGAGGATCGATCCCGCCACGATGCCGGGCTTCACCAGCGGGATGATGATCCGCCGGAGCACGGCAAGGCGGCTGGCATAGAGGTCGTAGCCCGCCTCGACCAGCCGGAAGTCGAGCTTCTCCATGCTGGCATAGAGCGGCAGCACCATCAGCGGCAGGTAGACATAGACCATGCCGAACAGGATCGCCCAGTCGGTGTACATGATCTGCAGGGGCTGATCGATGATGCCGAGGGCGCGCAGGCCGGTGTTCAGCACGCCCTCGTTGCGGATCACCTGCTGCATGGCGAAGGTGCGGATCAGCAGGTTGGTCCAGAACGGAATGGTGACGAGGAACACCCACATCTCGCGGGTGTGCCGCGGCCGCGTGGCGATGAAATAGGCGGTGGGGAAACCCAGCGCCAGCGTCGCCAGGGTGGTGATCACCGACAGGCGCACCGAGCGCCAGATGATCGACAGATGCGCATCGGCGATCGACAGCGTGTCGTCGAAGATGTCGCGCTGGAAGAACACCGAGAACCAGCCGTCGAGCGAGAAGACCGGCTTCACGTCGCCATAGTCGCCCTTGGTCATGAAGGAATAGGCCAGCATGACGAAGAGCGGGCCGATGGCGGCGATGAAGATGATGACCAGCGCCGGCGCGGAGAGCAGCCAGCGCCCGCGGATATTCTCACGCTCGGCCCGCTTCGCGATCTCCGCCGCCGACGCCATGCTCAGTCCCTCAGCACTTGTGCGGCGTCGGAGGCGATCTCGATGCCGACGCGGTCGCCGACCTCGAAGCCGCAGGACTGGGTGCGGCGGTTCTGCTGGCGCACCATGAAGATGTCGCCGGCGTCCAGCCGGACATGGATATGCGTGTCGGTGCCGAAATAGACGACATTCTCGACGGCGCCTGACACCTGCCCGCCCGACGCCACCGCGCGGGCATGCTCGGGCCGCACCACGAGGGTCGCCTCGTCCCTCGGCGTCAGCCCCTCGGCGATGGTGGCGACGATCTCGGCGCCGGACTTCAGCCGCACCCGCGCCAGCCCGTTCTCGATGCCGAGGACGGAAGCGGTGAGGAAATTGGTCTCGCCGATGAAGTCGGCGACGAAGCGGTCGGCCGGCTTGTCGTAGATGTCCCAGGGCGAGCCGATCTGCAGCACGCGGCCCTTCGACATGATCGCGATGCGGTCCGACATGGTCAGCGCTTCCTCCTGGTCATGGGTGACGAAGACGAAGGTGATGCCGGTCTCGTGCTGCATGCGCTTCAATTCGATCTGCATCTCCTTGCGCAGCTTGTAGTCGAGCGCCGAGAGCGGCTCGTCGAGCAGCAGAACCTTCGGCCCCGGCGCCAGCGCGCGGGCGAGCGCGACGCGCTGGGCCTGGCCGCCGGAGATCTGGTCGGTGCGGCGCTTCGCCAGTTCCTCCATCCGCACCAGCTTCAGCATGGCGGCGACGCGGGAAGTGATCTCGGCCTTCGAGCGGCCGAGCATCTCCAGCCCGAAGGCGACGTTCTCCTCAACGGTGAGGTGCGGGAACAGCGCGTAGCTCTGGAACACGGTGTTCACCGGCCGCTTGAAGGGCGGCAGCCCGGCGATGTCCTCGCCATGCAGCAGGATGGCGCCTTCGGTCGGGTATTCGAAGCCGGCGATCATCCGCAGCAGCGTGGTCTTGCCGCAGCCGGAAGGGCCCAGCAGCGTGAAGAACTCGTTCTCGCGGATGGAAATCGACACGTCGTCGAGGGCGCGCAACGCGCTCGGCCCCTCTCCGAACTCCTTGACGATGCCCCTGGCTTCGATCGCGACGCGCTTGTCCTCAGGACCGGAAGGCTCCGGCATTCTCAGCACCCGTTATGGTCGGTTGTCGCTTTCGCAGGGTAGCCTATGTGGCGCTCAGGCTTCCGGCAAGGCGATGATTTGCACGCCGGCATGGGTGCAAGGCGCGGGCCATCCGGCCCCTCTCAGGGCGCGGCGGCGTAGCGCAGGGGCGGGCGCCGGTCGAACCAGGGCCGCGCCTCCTCCAGCCGCGCGCACAGGCCCATGAG
Source organism: Xanthobacteraceae bacterium (assembly GCA_029239875.1). Lineage (GTDB taxonomy): Bacteria > Pseudomonadota > Alphaproteobacteria > Rhizobiales > Xanthobacteraceae > Ancylobacter. The sequence continues at coordinate 87,267 of JARBUD010000020.1, forward strand.
CTTCTCGTCCTCGCCGAAGGGCGCGGCCAGATGGATGCCGACCGGCAGGCCGTCGGCGGTCCAGTGCAGCGGCAGCGAGGCCGCCGGCTGGCCCGAGGCGTTGAAGGCGGCGGTGAAGGGCGAATAGGCGAAGACCCGGCCCGGCCCCATGCGGTAGTCGACATAATCCTCGGTGCCGTGGGCGAATCGGCCGATCTGCGCCGGCGGCTCGGCCAAAGTCGGGGTGAGGAAGATGTCGTAGCGCTGGAAGAAGGCCGCCATCTCGCGGCCATAGGCGTGCATCTTGTTGACGGCTTCGAGATAGTCGGCGCCGCTCACCGTGCGGGCATAGGCCATGGCGCCGCGGGCGATGCCCTCGACCTCGCCGGGCTCCAGCGGCCGGCCGCGCTTGCGCACCGCCGTCTCGACCACCAGCGCGCTGCCGCAGGCGACGATCTTCGTCCACGCCGCCATCATGCCGGAGGTGTCGGCCTCCGGCAGCGCCTCCTCGACGAAGTGGCCGAGATCGGCCAGCAGCTTGGCGGCGTCTTCCACCGCGGCGCGGCATTCGGGATGCACCGGCGCGCCGGTGAGGCTGGTCGTGGCGAAGGCGATGCGCAGGCGCCTGTCGTGCCGGTCCATCGCTGCGCGGAACGTGCCCTCCAGCGGCGGGGCGACATAGGGCGCGCCGAGGTCCGGCCCCTGCGTCGCGTCGAGCAGGACGGCGGTGTCGCGCACCGAGCGGGTGAGGAAGCCGTCTATGGCCATGCCGGCCCAGCCCTCGCCGACATAGGGCCCGTCCGGCGTGCGGGCGCGCGTCGCCTTGAAGCCGAACAGGCCGCAGCTCGACGCCGGGATGCGCACCGAGCCGCCGCCATCCGAGCCGTGGGCGGCGGGGATGAAGCCGGCCGCCACCGCCGCGCCGGCGCCGCCGGAGGAGCCGCCCGGCGTATGATCGAGGTTCCACGGGTTGCGGGTCGGACCGCCATAGACGGCAGCTTCCGTCACCGGGCCGATGCCGCCCTCGGGCGAGGCGGTGCGGCCGAAGGTGACGAGCCCTGCCGCCCGCAGCCGGGCATAGATGGAGGAATCCTTGGCGTAGCGGGTGCCCGCGAACAGCTTCGAGCCGTTGTTGCAGGGGAAGTCGATGGCCTCCGCGCCGAGGTCCTTGAGCAGGAACGGCACGCCGCGCAGCGGCCCTTCCGGCAGCCCCTCCTCGATCAGGCGGCGGGCGACGGACTCGGCCAGCACGGTGACGGCGTTGAGCTGCGGGTTGAGCGCGGCGACCCGCGCCAGCGCCTCGTCGAGCAGTTCGCCCGGCATCACCTCGCGGCGCTCGACCAGCTCCGCCAGCCCGACCGCGTCATAGGTCTCGTAGAGATCACGGATGCTCACGATGCCAACCCTCTAGATGATGCCCGCGCCGCGCAGCCGCTCGCGCTCCTCCGCCGGCAGGCCGAGTACGCGCTCCAGCACGAGCTCCGTGTCCTGCCCGAGCGTCGGCGGCGCCATCGGATCGCCGATGGGAGAATCGCTCAGCCGCAGCGGGCTGCGCACGCCGGGCGCGATGCCGCCGAGCGCATGGGGGAGGTTCAGCGCCAGTCCGCGCGCGGCCGCCTGCGGCTCGGCGAAGGCCTGCGCGATGGTGTTGATCGGCCCGGCCGGGATGCCCGCCGCATCCAGCATGGCCAGCCATTCGGCGGTCGTCTGGCGTTTCAGCGCCGCGGCGACGATGGGAATCAACAGGTCGCGCTCCGCCACCCGCCCGGCATTGGTGGCGAAGCGCGCGTCGCCGGCAATATCCGGCAGGTCGGCGATGCGGCAGAAGCGGGCGAACTGCGCGTCGTTGCCAACCGCGAGGATGAGATGCCCGTCCGCCGTCTCGAACGCCTGGTAGGGCACGATGTTGGGGTGCGCGTTGCCGAGCCGGCGCGGCGCGGTGCCGCCGACGAGGAAGTTCAGCGCCTGATTGGCGAGGCTCGCCATGGCGACGTCGAACAGGGCGACGTCGATATGCTGGCCGCGGCCGGTGCGCTCGCGCTGCTGCAGTGCCGCCAGCACGGCGATCGCCGCGTTCAGCCCGGTGAGCACGTCGACCAGCGCCACGCCGATCTTCTGCGGCTCGGTCTCGGGGCTGCCCGTCACCGACATCAGCCCGGACATGCCCTGGATCATGAAGTCGTAGCCGGCGCGCCCCGCCTCCGGCCCGTCCTGCCCGAAGCCGGTGATCGAGCAGTAGACGAGGCGCGGGTTGAGCGCGGCGAGGCTTTCATGGCCGAGGCCGTAGCGCTTCAGCCCGCCGACCTTGAAGTTCTCGATCACGACGTCGCTTTGCGCCGCCAGCTGCCGGATCAGCGCCTGTCCTTCCGGCTGCGCCATGTCGATGGTGACCGAGCGCTTGCTGCGGTTGGCGCAGAGGAAATAGGCGCTCTCGCGCGTCGCGTTGCCCTCGCCGTCCTCGAGCCAGGGCGGACCCCAGCCGCGCGTGTCGTCGCCGGCGCCGGGCTTCTCGATCTTGATCACCTCGGCGCCGAGATCGCCGAGGATCTGCGTCGCCCAGGGCCCCGCGAGCACGCGGGAGAGGTCGAGCACCCGGATCCCCGTCAGCGCCTGCGCCGTCGGCGGGCTCGTTGAATCGTCGGTCATGGGGCGCCGCCGTCGTGGGACTGCCGGGAAGTCACTTCGGGCTCAGCGCGGCATCGGTGGCGGCGGGAAGACCGTTGAAGGAGATCGGCACGGCAATGCGCTTGCGGGCGCCGTCGACGAACTCCAGCCGGCCCGGGCCCTTGGCCGCCTTCAGCGCGGCGAGCTGGTCGGGCTTGAGCTCGGTATCGGCAAAGCAGGCCTGCGTGCAGGTGGCGAACACCGTGGCGAGCCCACTCTTGTCCTTCTCGTCGAGGAACAGCGTCGCCCCCGGCGGCAGGAAGACGCCGTTCGGCAGCTGGATGACGAGACGCGTCGGCTGGTCCTTGTTCAGGCGGCCGATCACGATCTGCGCCAGCAATCCCTGCTGCCCCTGCACCTGCACGCCGGTGCCGGCCTCGCAGACCCGCACCGTCTGGTTCGGCGGGATGGCGCAGCGCACCACCCAGTCGCCATAGGTGGCGGTGGTCGCCTGCGGGGCATTGGGATCGGCGGGCGCCGCGGCGGCGGGCGGCGTGGCTGGCTTCTTGGCCGACGGCGGCACGGATTGCGCGAACGCGGCGCCGACTCCCGCGGCAAGAGTCGCGGCAAGGGTGAGCCCGCAGGCCAGCGACAGGGCGACGAGGCGGGGCTTGAAGGCGCGGGAGCAGGCCATTGCGGGGAACCTCACAGGGGAATCGCACGAAACAAACAATGCAACCGGCCGGGACGCAACTGCGGACATCCCCTGGCCGGCGCGCCACGCCAATCCGGAACCGGCCGAGGCTGCTTGTGCACTCTTCGGCCAACCTATATTTTCGTACCTATTGACGCTCGGGGAATGGATCGTCGCGGGGCGGTCCGGATAGAGGCTGTCCTTGGACCACGACGCGGGCGGGCGCGGGCATCTGAACATACCGGTTTTCCTGGCGAAGCTCGACGAGCTCACGCCTGTCCAGCGCCTCGTCGCCCTCTGGATCTTCGGCGGCGTCGCCTTGGCACTCGTCACCTGGGCGTCGGTCCATTTCGAGCTCAACCTCGCGACGACCGCCGCCGCCCTGCTGATCGTCATCGTACTGCTGTCGCTGCTGGACAGCTTCGTCTCGTCCGCCTTCTTCTCGCTGATCGCGATCCTCAGCCTCAACTACTTCTTCGTCCAGCCGCTCTACACGCTCGACGTCAGCGAGGTGCAGGACATCGCCGCGCTCGCCGCCTTCCTCGTCTGCTCGCTGACCGTGACCGGACTGGTGCGGCGGCTGCGCGACTCGGCCGACATCCAGCGCGAGCAGGCCCAGCTCCTCGAACTCACCGCCGACGCCATCATCGTCCGCGACATGGACGGCGCGATCTCCTACTGGAACCGCGGTGCCGAGCAGCTCTACGGCTGGAGCCGCGCCGACGCGATCGGCAAGGTCACGCACGACCTGCTGCAGACCCGTTTCCCGGTGCCGCTGGCGCAGATCAACGCGCTGCTGTTGGACGCCGGACGCTGGGAGGGCGAACTGGTGCACCGCAGGCGCGACGGCACCGAGGTGCCCGTCGCCTCCCGCTGGGCCGTGCAGAAGGACGCGCGGGGGCAGCCCGTCGGCATCCTCGAGAACAACACCGACATCACCGAGCGCAAGCAGGCCGACGAGCTGCTGCATCGCAGCCAGGCCGCCTTCCTCGCTGAGGCGCAGCGGCTCAGCCACACCGGCAGCTTCGGCTGGAACGTGGTCACCGGCCGCATCCACTGGTCGGACGAGACCTTCCGCATCTTCGGCTACGAGCCAGCGGCCGAGCCCTCGATCGACCTCCTGATCCAGCGCACGCACCCCGACGACGCGGTGCGGGTGCGCGAGACCATCTACCGTGCGGCGGACGGCGAGCGCGGCTTTGACTTCGAATTCCGCCTGCTGATGCCGGACGGCACGGTCAGGCATGTACACGCGGTGGCGCACTCCATGCGCAACGGCTCACCCGACCTGCACTATGTTGGCGCGGTCTCCGACATCACCCCGGCCAAGGAGGCGCTGGCCGAGCGCGCCCGCGCGCAGGAGATGCTCGACCGGGTGCAGGCCGACCTCGCCCATGCAGCACGCGTCTCGGTGCTTGGCGAGCTCACCGCCTCCATCGCCCACGAGGTCAACCAACCGCTCACCGCCATCGCCTCCAGCGCTGCCGCCGGGGTGCGCTGGCTGCGCCGCCCCGTGCCGAACATCGAAGAGGTGCGCGAGCTCGCCGACAGCATCGTCTCCGACGCCCAGCGCGCCGGCGAAATCATCAGCCGCATCCGCGCCATGGCCGCCCGCAAGGCGCCGGAGCGGACGCTGCTCGTCCTCGACGAGGTGATCGGCGAGGTGCTGCTGTTCCTGCGCAACGAGGCCCGTTCGCGCACGGTCACCGTGCTCCAGTACACCGCGCCCGAAGCGCCGCAGGTGCTGGGCGACCGCACGCAGCTGCAGCAGGTCATCGTCAACCTCGCCATCAACGCGATGCAGGCCATGGTGCAGGCCGGCAGCTCCGAGCGGCGGGTCGTCATCCGCACCCTCGCCGCCGACGGCACGAGCGTGCGCTGCATCGTCGAGGACAGCGGCCCCGGCATTCCGCCCGAGCATATCGACCGGCTGTTCGAGAGCTTCTTCACCACCAAGCCGTCCGGCATGGGCATGGGCCTGCCGATCTGCCGCTCGATCATCGAGGCGCATGGCGGGCGCATCACGGTGGACCGGGCCGGCACGGCGGGGGGCGCCAGTTTCTCCTTCACCCTGCCAGCGGCGAGCGAGCAGATCTAGCTCACCAGGCGAGCACCGGCGTCGCCACCGGCGCGCACCACAGGGCGAACTCCTCCTCGGTGAGCAAAGCGAGCGTCACCGAGAATCCGGCCATGTCGAGCGAGGTGACGAAGGTGCCGACCAGCGAGCGCTGGGGCATGACGCCTTCGGCTTCCAGGAAGCGGCGCGCGAGGCCATAGGCGAGGTGCAGTTCGATCGGCGGCGTGCCGCCGAAGCCGTTGACGATGAGCAGCGGCCGCAGCCCGGTGGCGGAAGGGAGCTGGTCGAGGATGGGTGCGCAGATCAGCCGGACGATCTCGTCGGCGCCGGCGAGGCGTTGGCGCGAAAGCCCCGGCTCGCCATGAATGCCGACGCCGATCTCCATCTCGTCCGGGCCGAGGGCGAAGGTCTCGCGCGCATTGTCGGGCACGGCGACGCCGCGCAAGGCGACGCCCATGCTGCGCAGGCGCGGCGACAGGTCCTCGCCCAGCGCCTTCAGCGCGGCAAGGTCGCGGCCCTCCTCGGCCGCGGCACCGAGGATCTTCTCCACCACGATGGTGCCAGCGACGCCGCGCCGGCCGCGGCTGCGCACGGAGGGGCCGTAGGCGGCGTCGTCCTCTACGACCACCATCTCGATGCGGTGGTGCGGCGCGGCCATCTCCGCCGCCATCTCGAAATTCATCACGTCGCCGTCGTAGTTCTTCACCACGAGGAGGCAGCCGGCGCCGGTGTCCGTCTCGTCCATCGCCGCGACGATCTGGTCCGGGGTGGGCGAGGTGAAGATGTGGCCGGTGCAGGCGGCGTCCAGCATGCCGGCGCCGATGAACCCGCCATGCAGCGGCTCGTGCCCGCCGCCGCCGCCGGAGATCAGCGCGACCTTGCCCGCTTTCAGCGTGCGCCGGCGCAGGAAGCGGCCGCCGCCGCCGAAGGCGACGAGGTCCTCATGCGCGGCGACGAAGCCGGCGAGGCTCTCGGCGACCAGCGTCTGGCCTGAGTTCATGATCCGCTTCATCGCTGGCGCCCGCGAGATCGCATCACTCGCCCCCGTTCACCAGCGCCGCCATCTTGGCGGCGAATTCCGCGACGGCGTCGTCGAAGGCGCGGTTCTTCTTCTCGTCGCCGAAATCCGGCGCCATCACCGACAAAGTGCGCAGCTTCTCCGTACCGCCGGCATCGGGCAGCTTGCCGGGATGCGCCGACTGGTAGGCGGCGAGGAAGCGCTCCTGCTCGGCCGGGCTGAAATGGCACACGCGGAAGATGGTCGGCAGATGCCGCGCCGGCAGCGGCGTGTCATAGGTCGGGCTGGTCACCTGGGTGACGAAGCTGCGATGCTTGCCCAGCGCGGCGGCAAGGCGCTGGCGCGTGCCCGAGGGCCGGTTGTCGAGCAGGCCGGCGAGGATGGTCTTGTAGGCGATCACTGCCTCGTCGCTGGGCTCGCGTGCCATGGTCAGGCGTCGCCCGCGAGAGCCGCGCGCAGCCCGGCGAGGCGCGAGGGCGCCACCGAGAGATCGTGCAGGCCGATGTCGAGGAGGCGGGAAAGCGCGGCCGGCTCGGCGGCGAGGTCGCCGCACAGCGAGACCGGCCGACCGATCGCGCGGGCGGTGGTCGCGATGTGCTCCAGCAGCCGGAACATGGCCGTCTCCGCCCCCGCATAGAGGTGCGCGACCGCCGGATTGTCGCGGGCCGCCGCTGCCAGATACTGCATCAGATCGTTGGTGCCCACGGAAAAGAACGCGGCCTGCGTGAACAGGTCGAGGGTGAAGGCGGACGCCGGCACCTCCACCATGATGCCGAGCGGCGGGCGCGCGAAAGCGATGCCCTGCCGTTCCAGCCGGGCCGCCTCCTCGTCGAAGAGCTGCGCCATCGCGACGAGCTCGGCGGGCAGCGTCACCATGGGCAGCAGCACGCTGACCGGGCCATGGGCGGCGGCGCGCAGCAGCGCGCGCGCCTGCAGCCGGGCGAGGTCGGGATGGGCGATGAGGAAACGCACGCCGCGCTCGCCCAGCACCGAGGCGGGGCTGCCTTCGACGAGGCCCGGCAGCGCCTTGTCGCCGCCGACATCGAGCAGGCGCAGCGTCACCGGCCGGCCAGCGAGACGGTCGAGGATGCGCCGGTAGCGGGCGAGATGGCATTCCTCGTCCAGTACCTCCGCCGCGCTCGGCAGAAGGAACTCGGTGCGCACCAGCCCGACGCCCTCCACCAGAGCGGGGTCGAGCGTGTCGAGGTCGGCCAGCGTGTCGATATTGGCGAAGAGCCGCGCCCGCGGCGCCACGCCGGCGTAAGGCACGGGGGCAGCGACGACGGAGGGCGGGGGACTGAGCAGCCGCTCCTCGGGATCGAGCCGCACCACGCCCTCGCTGCCGTCTACCAGCAGCCGGTCGCCGCTCTCCACCGGCAGAGCGCCGAGCCCGACCACCATCGGCACGCCGCGCGAGCGCGCCAGCATCGCGACATGGCTCGCCGCGCTGCCGGCGGAAAGCGCGATGCCGCCGCCGCCCGACCAGTCATGGGCGAGGAACAGGCTCGGCGGCATGTCGCGTCCGACATAGACGGTGCCCTGCGGGAAGTCGGCGCGCGTGCGGCCGGCCAGCGCGTCGAGCACGCGGCTCTTGAGGTCGGCGAGGTCGGCGGCACGCAGGGCGAACGCGTCGCCGCCGCCGGCGATGGTGTCCATATGCGCGTTCATCGCCGCCGCGAAGGCGAGCGCGGCGCCCTCGCCCTTGCCGATGCGCTCCAGCGCCGGGGCCAGCAGCTCCCCGTCGAGCAGCAATTCGATCTGGAAGTCGAGTATGCCGGCGCTCTCCTCGTCCGAGCGTTCGGACAGCGCCTTCAGCTCGCCGGCGGCCAGCGCCGCCGCGGCTTCCAGCGCCGCGCGGGCGTCGCTCTCCCCCGGCGGGCCGGACGGCAGCGGACGCTCCTCGGCGCGGTGCACGGCGCCGAGCGCCCGGCCGGGCGCCGCGGGCCGGCCGCGCAGGTCACGCGGGGCGGCCATCGGGACGCCCATTTTTCCGGTCCTCATCGAAATTGCGCCGCACCAGCTCGCTGAGCGCGGCCACCGCCTCCTCGGCGCGCGAGCCTTCGGCGCGGATGCGCAGCCGGGTGCCGCGGCGGATGCGGGCGCCGATGATCTTCACGATGCTCTTGCCGTTGAACCATTCGTTGGAGCCGTCCACCGCCACCTCGATGGTGCAGGGGAAGCTCTTGGCGAGGCGGGTGAAGGCGACGGAAGGGCGCGCATGCAGGCCGATGCCATGGGTGACTTCCACCACGGCCTGTCCACGATGGGCGGTACCGGGCCGCCCGAGAAAGGGAGTGAGCTCGCTCATCAGGACGACAACTCTTCCGCCGTTGCGACGACGCGGGCGAGCGCCGAGCCGCCCGAGGCTTCCGCCGCCGCCACCACGGCGCCCTCTACCAGCGGCGCGTTGCAGATGGCGACCTTGGCGGCGCGGGCGGGGCCGAGCAGTTCCACCGCCATCTCGCTGTTTGTCTCCGCCCCGCCGAGATCGACGAAGATGGCAACCCCCGCCTCCGACCACGCCTTCTCAATGGCCGCGCTGATGCCGCGCACATAGGTGCCGAGCCCGCCCTCGGCATTGCCGCCGGTCCAGGCCAGCGGCACGCAGTCGCCGACCATCTGGCGCACCATGTCGGCCGCGCCCTGCGCCACCAGAGGCGAGTGCGAGACGATGACGATGCCGACATTGGCGGCGGATGACCCCTGCTCTCGCGCGGTCATGGGGCGGCATGCTCCTTGAGGTAGAGGCAGATCGTGGTGGTGAGCAGGGCGCAGCTCGACGCGCCCGGATCCTCGTGGCCGACCGAGCGCTCGCCGAGATAGGACGCCCGGCCGCGCCGCGCCAGCATCATCTCGGTCGCGCGTGCCGCCGATTGCGCGCATTCGGCGATGCGGGCGGGTGCCGCGTGGCCGGCGACCTCCGCCTGCACCGGATAGAGCACGTCGAGCAGCGTCTTGTCGCCGGGGCCGGAGCGCCCGCGCCGCGCCACCGCCTCGACCGCGCGGCCGAGCGTGGCGGCGAAGTCGGCGGCATCGGGCGCGTCGGGCAGGCCGCGGCCGAGCTCCATCAACAGCGTGCCGTAGAGCGGCCCGGCGGCGCCGCCAATGCTCATCACCAGAACGAGGCCGATCTTCTCCAGCGCCGCCGGCAGCGGGAGGGCGGCGATGGAATCGCGCTCGGCATAGACCGCATCCAGCCCGCGCCGCATATTGGCGCCATGGTCGCCGTCGCCTATGGCGCTGTCGAGCACCGAGAGATGCTCGCAATGCCGGTCGATCTCGGCGCGGCAGAGCGCGATGAGCGCAGTGAGATCGGCGGCGTCGAGCTGCATCCTCATCCCCTCTCCCGCGCTCCGGCGCGGCTCAACCGCGCGCCGCCAGCGCCTCGAACGCCCGGGCCACCGCGACCGCGCCGGGATCGGGCGAACCTTCCAGATCGCGCGCGCCGAGATAGGCGGCGCGGCCGGCCCGCGCCCGCGCCATCGCCTTGGTCGCTTCCGCCCCCGCCCCGGCCGCGGCGGCGGCGGCGGAAAGCCCGTTCGCGGCGAGCGCCTTCAGGCCCGGATCGAGCGCGTCGACCATGGTACGCGCGCCCGGCGTCGCTCCGCCATAGAACACCACGCGGTCGAGACCGGCGAGCAGAGCGGCGGGCACGTCGCCGCCCTCGGCCGAGGCCTTGGCGGCGGCGGTGAAGAAGATCGACATCAGCACGCCGCTCGACCCGCCCATGGCGGTGCCCAGTGTCTCGCCGATGGCGGCGAAGGTCGCCGCCCGGTCGGCGAGCGGCAGCTGCGGCAGCACGGCCTCGATGGCGCGGGCGCCGGTGGCGACGGTGGAGCCGGTGTCGCCGTCGCCGGCGCGGGCGTCGAGGCGGTTCAGCTCCTCCTCCAGCCCGGTGAGCGTGGCGCAGACGGTGCGGATGGCGGCCTCCGCCGTCGCATCGCCGCTCCCCGCCGCCACCGGCACCTTGTGCGAGCTAGGGGCCGGCAGCACGGCGATGTCACCGGTGACGACCGCCGGCCGCCAGGCAAGCGGCTCGACCGGCGAGGCCAGCGCCACCGCGCGGGCGGCATCGAGGCGCAGATAGGAGAGCGAGAAGCCGTTCATGTTGAGCGCCGTCATCAAGGGCGCCGGGCCGATGACGAGCCGCGCATCCCTGCCGAGCCTCGAGGTCAGCAGCGCCTCGGCGATCAGCCCCATCTCCAGCGGCGGCACGGCGCCGAGATTGTTGATCAACAGCGCGTAGTCGGCGCCATCAACGAGGCGCGCGCCGAGCCGCTCGGCCATCAGCGCGACGATCTCGGAGGCGGGACGCAGCGCGATGCGCTCGACGCCCGGCTCGCCATGGATGCCGAGGCCGAGCTCGCCCTCGTCCTCGCCGAGCCGTGCCTCGAAGGGCTGGCCGGGGATGGAGCAGGAGGAGAGCGACACGCCGAGCGAGACGATGTCGCCCGCCGCCGCCCGCGCCGCCTCGGCGACGGTCGCAAGGTCCGCGCCCATCTCCGCATGATGGCCGGCGATCTTGTGCACGAACAGCGTGCCGGCGACGCCGCGCGGCTGGGCGATGTCGGGCAGGGCGATGTCGTCGGCGACGATCACCATCTCGACGAGATAGCCCTCGGCGCGGGCGCGCTCGGCGGCGAGGCCGAAATTGAGCCGGTCGCCGGTGTAGTTCTTGACGATGAGCAGGCAGCCCGGCGCGCCGGTCACCGCGCGGATGGCGGTGAGCACGGCTTCCACGCTCGGCGAGGCGAAGATCTCGCCGGAGACGGCGGCGGTGAGCATGCCCTTGCCGACGAAGCCGGCGTGCGACGGCTCGTGCCCGGCGCCGCCGCCGGAGACCACGGCGACCTTCGACTTGTCCCAGTCGGCGCGCAGCACGACCTTGATGTCCGGATAGGTGTCGAGCCGCGCCAGCCGGCCGGGCGGCGTCGTGCGCAGGAGCCCATCGAGCGCCTCGGTGACGATGCTGTCCCGGCGGTTGAAGAAATGTTTCATCGCTGCCTTCCCATCCGTTCAACGCAACATCCGGCGCGGGCGCCGGGCGCCTTCACGCAAGACGTCTTCCGTCGAGGCGATTGCCGTCCTGGCCGAAATAGAGCGGGTTCCTCAAGGCGACGCTGATCCCGTCGCCGGGCGCCACCGGCATGTCGGGGTCGGCCAGCGTCACCAGCCTGTGCTCGCCCACCTTGATGTGCAGGTGGTTCTGGTCGCCGAGATGCTCGATCCAGTCGACCCGCGCATTGCCGCCGTCCTGCCGGGCGATGGCGATGTGCTCGGTGCGCGCGCCCACCTTAGCGGTGCCCGCCGGCGCCTCCGCGCCCGGCAGCAGGCCGACCGGCAATATGTTGATGTGCGGCTGGCCGAGGCGGGCGGCGACATGGAGGTTCGCCGGATCGGTGTAGATCTCGCGCGGCGTGCCGATCTGCACCAGCCGGCCCTCGGAGAGGATGCCGATGCGGTCGGCCATGGTCATGGCCTCGATCTGGTCGTGGGTGACATAGAGCAGCGTGGCGCCCAGTTCCTTCTGGATGCGCTTCAGCTCCAGCCGCAGCTCCGCGCGCAGCTTGGCGTCGAGCGAGGAGAGCGGCTCGTCCATCAGGTAGATGGAGGGCCGGCGCACCAGCGCCCGGCCGATGGCGACGCGCTGCATCTCGCCGCCGGAGAGCCGCGTCGAACGGTTCTCCAGCTTGTGGTCGATGCGCACCATCTTCGCGACCTGCCGCACCCGCGCGTCGATGGTGGCGGCGTCCATGCGCCGGGCCGGCGAGCGCAGCGGGAAGGCGAGGTTCTCGTAGACGGTCAGATGCGGGTAGAGCGAATATTGCTGGAACACGAAGGCGACGTCGCGGCTGGCGGGCGCAAGCCCCTGCATCGGCCGCCCGCCTATGTGCAGCGTGCCGGCATCGGGCGTCTCCAGCCCGGCGATGAGCCGCAGCGTCGTGGTCTTGCCGGCGCCCGTGGGGCCGAGCAGCACGACGAATTCGCCGTCATGGATGTGCAGGTCAACCGCGTCGACGGCGCGCTTGTCGCCGAAGCTCTTGGTGATGCCCTTGAGGATGACGTCAGCCATGGCGAGCCTCCCGGCGCAGTTCGCCCTCGTGCAGGGCCGAGCGGATCGCCCGGCCGGAGCGGGCCTCGAACAGCGACAGCCGCTCGCTCTTGAAAGCAAGGCCGACCGGCTCGCCTATGGTGTAGCCGTGGTCGGCCGGCAGGCGGGCGCGCACCAGCCCGCCCTCGGTCTCCACCGTGACGATCTGGTTGGTGCCGAGATATTCGCTGCCATAGATCGCCCCGCGCAAAGGCGAGGAATCCACCAGCCGCACATGCTCGGGCCGCACCCCGAGCGCGAGGTCGCCGGGCGCGACCTCCTCGCGCAGCTCCGGCATCTCGATCGCCGCCACGCCGATGCGGGCGATGCGCGCACCGCGCGGCAGGCCGCCATTGAAGCGGATGAAGTTCATCGGCGGCGAGCCGATGAAGTCGGCGACATACATGGAGGCGGGGCGGTCATAGATCTCCTGCGGCGTGCCGAACTGCTCGACCACGCCATGGTTCATCACCGCGATCTTGTCGGCCATGGCCATGGCCTCGATCTGGTCGTGGGTGACGTAGACCGTGGTGGCGTGGATGCGGTTGTGCAGCTCGCGCAGCTCGCGGACCATCACTTCGCGGAACTCGGCGTCGAGCGTGCCGAGCGGCTCATCCATGAGGAAGCATTTCGGCCGGCGCACGATGGCGCGGCCCAGCGCCACGCGCTGGCGGTCGCCGCCGGCGAGCCCCGAGACCGGCCGGTCGAGTATGTGGTCGATCTGGAGAAGCTTAGCCGTCTCCTCGACGCGACGCTTTATCTCCGCCTTCGGCACACCCTGCGCCAGCAACGGGAAGCCGATATTCGCGCGCACATTCATGTGCGGGTAGAGCGCGAAGAGCTGGAACACGAAGGCGATGTCGCGCTCGCTGGCCCGGCGATAGGTCACGTCCTCGCCGGCGAGGCGGATGGCGCCGCCGGTCGGCAGCTCCAATCCCGCGATCATGCGCAGCGTCGTGGTCTTGCCGCAGCCCGAAGGCCCCAGCAGCGCGAGGAACGAGCCGTCCTCGACGGTGAAGGTGGAATCCTGCACGGCGACGAAATCGCCGAACTCCTTGCGCAGATGCTCGACCCTGATCTCGGCCATGGCGTTATTCCGGGAACTTGGACACGACGGTGAACATCGCCGTGCCGGCCAGGAGGGTGACGAAGGAATAGGTGTAGAGCACCAGCCAGAAGGGCTGGAACAGCATGAGGAAGCCGAGCGCGATGAGGAGGACGGCGAGCGCCTCCATCGGCCCGCGCCGCAGGAAGAAAGGGCGGCGCTTCTTCGGGATGATGAGGGTGCGGTCGCTCATTTGCGCACCGCCCCGAAGGTGATGCCGCGCAGCAGCTGCTTGCGCAGCAGTATGGTGAAGACGAGGATCGGCACTAGGAAGATCGTCGTGCCGGCCGCCACCGCCGGCCAGTCCTGCCCGCCCTCGCCGATGATGGTCGGGATGAAGGGCGGCGCGGTCTGGGCGCTGCCCGAGGTGAGCAGCGAAGCGAAGGCATATTCGTTCCAGGCGAAGATCAGGCAGAAGATCGCGGTGGCGGCGATGCCGGTCGTCGCCTGCGGCAGCACCACCTTGCGGAAGGCCTGGAGGCGCGTGTAGCCATCGATCATCGCGGCCTCCTCGTACTCGCGCGGGATCTCGTCGATGAAGCCCTTGAGCAGCCACACGGCGAGCGAGACGTTCACCGCCGTGTAGAGCAGCATCATGCCGATGGCGGTGTCGGAGAGGCCGAGCTCCCGGTACATCAGGAAGATCGGGATCGCGACCGCGATGGGCGGCATCATCCGCGTCGACAGGATGAAGAAGAGCAGGTCGTCCGCCAGCGGCACCTTGAAGCGCGAGAAGCCATAGGCCGCCAGCGTGCCGAGCCCGACGGCGAGGAAGGTAGAGCCGAAGGCGATGATCAGCGAGTTGACGAAGCGCGGCAGGAAGTTGGACGGGCCGGCGATCACCATGTTGCGCTCGCGGGTGACGGCGTCGCAGGTGTTCTCGGGCGGCGGCAGCGCGGCGATGTATTCCGGCGTCTGCCGGGTGCGGGTGGTGAAGAGGTTGCAGTAGCCTTCCAGCGAGGGCGTGAACAACAGCTTCGGCGGATAGGAAATGGAATCCGGCGGCGACTTGATGCTGGTCAGGAAGATCCAGGCCAGCGGCACCATGGTGATCACCGCGTAGAGGATCACCAGCGTGGCAGCGACGCGCTTGGAAGTGGCGCTCGGCTCGACGACGGAATGGGCGGCGGTGCCCGCGGCGGGCTTGGCGGTGCTCATCTCTGCTTCACCCGGTTGAGCGCCTTGACGTAGATGTTGGCGAGGCCGAACACGGCGACGAACAGCACGATGGCGAAGGCCGAGGAGCGCCCGGTCGCCCAGGCCTCGAAGGCGTCGCGCTTGAGGGCGATGGAGGCGACCTCCGTGGTCGAGCCGGGCCCGCCGCCAGTGAGCAGGTTCACCATGTCGAACATCTTGAAGTTCTCGATGCCGCGGAACAGCACCGCCAGCATGATGAAGGGCAGCGCCATCGGCACGGTGATCGACCAGAACTGCCGCCAGGGCGAGGCGCGGTCGACCTCGGCCGCCTCGTAGATGTAGTCGGGGATGGAGCGCAGCCCGGCGAGGCAGATCAGCATGACGTAGGGCGTCCACATCCAGGTGTCGACGATGACGATCGCCCAGGGCGCCAGCTGCACGCTGCCGAGCATCTGGATGTCGGAGGTCGGAATGCCGGTGAGGAACGAGACGGCATAGGCGAAGAGGCCGATCTGCGGCTCGTAGAGGAAGCGCCAGAAATTGCCGACCACGGCGGGCGACAGCATCATCGGGATGAGGATGAGCGTGGTCCAGAAGGCGTGGCCGCGGAACTTGCGGTCGATCAGATAGGCGAGGCCGAAACCGATCACCGTCTGCAAGAGGATGGTCCAGAACACGAAATGCGCCGTCGTCTGCATCGACGCCCAGATGTCGGGGTCGTTGAGGATGCGCGAATAGTTGCTGAGCCCGATATTCCTCACCTCGGCATTGGGCCGGTTGGCCCGGTAGTTGGTGAAGGACAAATAGATCGCCCAGAACAGCGGGAAGATATTGATCGCCAGGAGCAGAGCGATGGTCGGGGCGATGAACAGCCAGGCGATGGCCCGGTCTGAGAAGCCGCGCACCCGTTTGGCGAGGGGCTCCGGCGTCGCCCGCACGGCCGCCTCGGTGGCCAGTCGGGACGCCTTCTCGGCGAAGGTCTGATGGGATGAGTTCACGCGCGCACTCGCTGGCGTCGGCGGAAAAGGGGGCGACCCGGTCCGGTCTCGAAGAACCGGGTCGCCATCGGGAGGAGGTCGGGAAAGGCCAAGGCCTCGGGGGACCTCGCAGCGGTCAGGTGCTGCGTCCTTCGAGGCCCGGCTGCGCCGGGCACCTCAGGATGAGGAAGCCTCCCTCATGCTGAGGAGCGGGGCGACGCCCCGCGTCTCGAAGCACGCAGGCGCTCGCCGCCGACCTTCGTCAGATCTTGCCGTCGTCCTTGAAGATCTCGGTCCAGTCGACGACCAGCTCGTCCAGTGCTTCCTTGGCCGTGCCCTTGTTGGCGATGACGTAGTCATGCACCCGCTTCTGCATGGCCTGGAGGAGCTCGGCGTAGCTCGGTTCGGCCCAGAAATCCTTCACGATCGCCATGGATTCGAGGAAGGCCGGGGCATAGGGCTGGCTGGTCTTGAAGTCGGGGGCGTCGACCACCGCCTTCAGGCAGGAGAAGCCGCCGAGCTTCCACCACTTGGCCTGCACGTCGGGCTGGGCGAACCATTTGATGTATTGCAGCGCCGTGTCGCGCTTGTCGGAATAGGAGACCACCGAGATGCCCTGCCCGCCGAGCTGGGCGAAGTGGTACTTCTCCTTCGGGTTCGGGAAGAAGCCGATGCGCTTGCCGCCGACCTTCTCGTCCTTATAGAGGCCGGGCCAGGTGAAGGCGAAGTTCATCTGCATCGCCACCTGGCCGGATTTGAAGGCGTCGGCCGATTCCACCATGTAGACGTTGGACGCGCCGGGCGGCGTGCAGCAGTCATAGAGCGCCTTGTAGAACTCCAGACCCTTCACCGCGTCCGGCGAATTCACATAGCCCTCCATCTCGTAGGGCTTCTTGGGGTTGTCGTACATGAAACCCCAGTCGTAGAGGACGTTGGTCACGCCCATGGTGATGCCTTCCGAGCCGCGCTCGGTGTAGATCGAGGCGCCGTAGACGGTCTTGCCGTCGATCTGCCGCTTCTGGAAGAACTCGCCGATCTGCTTGAGCTGGTCGTAGGTCTTCGGCGCGGCGAGGTCCCAGCCATACTTGGCCTTGAACTCCTTCTGCAGCTCGGGACGCTCGAACCAGTCCTTGCGGTAGGTCCAGCCGACCACGTCGCCCATGGCCGGCAGCGCCCAATAGTTCGGCGTGTTCTTCGGCCATTCCGAATAGCCGACCACCGTCGCCGGCACGAAGTCATCCATCTTGATGCCTTCCTTGGCGAAGAAGTCGTTCAGCTTCACGTAATGGCCGTTCTCCGCCGCGCCGCCGATCCACTGGCTGTCGCCGATGATCAGGTCGCAGAGCTTGCCCTTCGAGTTGAGCTCGTTGAGGAAGCGGTCGGCATAGCTCGTCCACGGGACGAACTCGAACTTCATCGTGGTGCCGGTCTTGGCGGTGAAGTCCTTGGACAGTTCCACCAGCGCATTGGCCGGATCCCACGCCGCCCAGCACAGCGTCAGCTGCTCGGCTTTTGCCGCCTGGGGCATGGCCACCGCGGCGCAGACGGCCGCCGCCCCGAACAGGGGCACCCACTTCTTCAGCATGCTCTCCTCCCAGAGAAAGAGGTGGGCCTAGCCCCCTCCATTGATTTTCCATCGGCACGATTGGCGTCGGCAGATTTAGTATTGTGTTTAGTTCAGTACGATTTGCTCAACAACGCAAGTACCATTCATTGCTGCATTGCAGCGTGCCGCGTGTTTAGCTCGGGCCGGTCGGGGCGTTGAGGGCTGAAGACACCGGCCCCATCGCCGCCGGTGGATGTCGACGGCCGGCCGTGCATGAATGATCGCGGCCCGATCCATGAGCCAGGCAGGGAATGCGGTCATGAACGATACCGTCCTCATCGTCGGCGCCGGTCCGGTCGGCCTCACCATGGCGCTGGAGCTGGCGCGCTACCGGGTGCCGGTGCGCGTCGTCGACCAGATGACCGAGCGCGCCTACACCTCGCGCGCCGTGGCGCTGTGGCCGCGCACGCTGGAACTGCTGGAGCGCGCCGGCGACGGGCTTTCCGCCGACCTGGTCACCCGCGGCAACAGGGTCACCGTCGCCCATATCATCGCCGGCACCGAGCCGATCGCGCGGATCGAGCTGAAGGACGTCGTCACGCCCTATCCCTTCGTCCTGATGCTGCCGCAGAGCGAAACGGAAGGCGTGCTCGGCGACCGCCTCGCGGAGCACGGCGTTTGGCCGGAGCTCGGCATGCGCCTCGTCGACTTCACCCGGGACGACACCGGCATCACCGCCACGCTGCACCATGCCGACGGCAGCGAGGAGATGACGCGCTTCGGCTGGATGGTCGCCTGCGACGGCGCCCACAGCGTGGTCCGGCACCGGCTCGGCCTCGCCTTCGACGGCGAGACGCGCGGCGACGACTGGGGCCAGGGCGACTTCCACATGACCGGCGTGCCCTTCCCGGTGAACGAGTTCGCCACCTACTGGCACGAGGAAGGCCCGGTCGTGCTGTTCCCGATGGCGCCGGGGCGCTACCGGCTGATCGTCGGCCTCGGGACCTCGACCGGGCCGGCGCCGACCACACCGAGCTTCGAGGAATTCCAGGCCATCCTCGACCGGCGCGGGCCGGGCGGCATCCAGCTCCAGGATACGGTCTGGACCTCGGCCTTCCGCATCAACGAGCGCCAGGTAAATAGCTACCGCGAGGGGCGCGTGTTCCTCGCTGGCGATTCCGCGCATGTGCACAGCCCGGCGGGCGGCCAGGGCATGAACACCGGCATGCAGGACGCCATCAACCTCGCCTGGAAGCTCGCTCTGATCATCCGTGGGCTCTCCACCGCGCCCGCGCTGCTAGACAGCTACGACCCCGAGCGCCGGGCGGTCGGCGCGGGGGTGATCGCCGCCTCGGGGCGCCTCACTCGCATGGCGACGATCCAGAATCCCATCGCCCGGCGCATCCGCAACGCGGTGGCGCAGTTCGTGCTCGGCCTCGCGCCGGTGCAGCACGCGCTGGAGGGTTCGATGACCGAGACTTCGATCCGCTACGACGACAGCCCACTCAACGGCGTCTCCTGGGAGGCCGGGCCGCGCGCGGGCTCGCGCATGCCGCCGATCGAGGGCGAAGTGCCCTATGGCGCCGGCGACACGCCGCGCTTCACCCTGCGCGCCGGCGCCTGGGCGGAGGAGCCGCCCGTCCCGCTCGGCGATCTGGTCGATCTGGCGATTCGGCCGAACCCGGTCGATGGCGGCATCGAGCTGGTGCGGCCGGACGGCTATCTCGCCATCTCCGTCGCCGACGGCGAGTGGGAACCCATCATCGCCTATCTCGACCATTTCCGCCCCGCGCCCGCCAGGCCGGCGACGGAATGAGCAAAGGCGCGCCGCCCGCGCGCCGTCAGACCAAGTGAGGAAGCGCGCGCCATGAACGCCATCGACCTGAAGGGGCGCGTCGCCATCGTCACCGGCGGCGCCCGCGGCATCGGCTACGCCACCGCCGAGCGGCTGCTGCGCTCGGGCGCCGCGGTGGCGCTGTGGGACATCGACGCCAGGCGGCTCGCCGAGGCCGCGGGCGCGCTGTTCGCACTGGGCAAGGTCTCCACCCATATCGTCGAGCTGACCGAGGAGATGTCGGTGAACGCCGCCACGCAGGCGACGCTCAAGGCGCACGGCAAGATCGACATATTGATCAACAATGCCGGCATCACCGGCGGCAACGGCAGGCTGTGGGAGCTCGACACGGAAAGCTGGCGCCGCGTCGTCGACGTCAACCTCATCGGCCCGTTCCTCACCTGCAAGGCGGTGGTGCCGGAGCTGCTCGAGAACGGCTGGGGCCGCATCGTCAACGTCGCCTCCATCGCCGGCAAGGAGGGCAACGCCAACGCCTCGCACTATTCCGCCTCGAAGGCAGGCGTGATCGGGCTGACCAAGTCGCTCGGCAAGGAGCTCGCGGGCTCGAACATCCTCGTCAACTGCGTCACCCCGGCGGCGGCGCAGACCGAGCTGTTCGCCCAGATGAAGCAGGAGCACATCGACTTCATGCTGTCGAAGATCCCCATGGGCCGCTTCGTGCAGGTGGAGGAGATCGCGGCGATGATCGCCTGGCTGTCCTCGGAGGACTGCGCCTTCTCCACCGGCGCGGTGTTCGACATCTCCGGCGGGCGCGCCGTCTACTGACGCCTTCCCCTCATGCGGTCGTGGCACTCGGCAAGAATCGTGCGCGCCGTGGGCTGTCGTCGCACCCTGCGCAGGCGACGGCCTGCCGCCGCCTGAACTATACCTGCGCGATCAGAACGCTTCGTCCGCATCGGATCGCGCATGGACGCCATCACCACCGCCCTCATCCTGCTCCTCGCCGTCGTCGCCAGCGGCGGGCTCACCCGGTCGCTGCCCATCCCGGTGCCGCTGCCGCTGGTGCAGATCGTGCTGGGCGTGCTAACCGCCGCGGTCGCCGATCTCGGCGTGCAGCTGAAGCCGGAGATCTTCTTCCTCCTGTTCCTGCCGCCGCTGCTGTTCCTCGACGGCTGGCGCATCCCCAAGGACGGGCTGATGCGCGACCGCGGCACCATATTGCAGCTCGCTTTCGGGCTGGTGGTGTTCACCGTGCTGGGGGTGGGGCTGTTCCTACACTTCATGATCCCGCACATGCCGCTGGCGGTCGCCTTCGCGCTCGCCGCCGTCATCTCGCCGACCGATCCGGTGGCGGTGGCGGCGATCGCCGCGCGCACGCCGATCCCGCACCGGCTGATGCACATATTGCAGGGCGAGGCGCTGCTGAACGACGCCTCCGGCCTCGTCTGCATGCGCTTCGCCGTCATCGCGGCACTGACCGGCAGCTTCTCGCTGATCGACGCCTTCGGCGATTTCCTCTGGCTGGTGATCGCCGGCGTCGGCATCGGCGCGGGCGTCACCTGGGCCGCGGGCGTGGCCAAGGACTGGATCTCGCGGCGGGTCGGCGAGGAGACCGGGGCGCAGATCCTGATCAGCCTGCTCATCCCCTTCGGCGCCTACATGCTGGCCGAGAAGGTGGGCGGCTCGGGCATATTGGCAGCGGTCAGCGCCGGCGTGGTGATGAGCCATATCGAGCGGGCCGGCCATGTGATGGCGCTCACCCGCGTCCGCCGCGCGGCGTTCTGGGACATGATCCAGTTCTCCGCCAATGGCGTGGTCTTCGTGCTGCTCGGCGAGCAGCTGCCGACCATCGTCCACGCCGCCACGCGGGCGGTGACCGAGGCCGGCCAGCGCGAGCCGGCCTGGCTCATCGTCTATGTCGTCGCCATCAATATTGCGGTGGCCGTGCTGCGCTTCCTGTGGGTGTGGGTGTCGCTGCAATTCACCCTGTTCCGGGCGGCGCGCAAGGGCGTGGAGGCCGACAAGCCGAGCTGGCGGCTCATCGCCGTGACCTCGCTCGCCGGCGCGCGCGGCGCCGTTACGCTGGCCGGCGTGCTTTCCCTGCCGCTGCTGCTCGACGACGGCTCGCCCTTCCCCACCCGCGACCTCGCCATATTGCTTGCCGCCGGCGTCATCATCGTCTCGCTGCTGATGGCGAGCATCGGCCTGCCTTTCCTGATGAAGGGCCTGAAGCTGCCGCCGGAGCCGGTCCATCACGAGGAAGAGGACAGCGCCCGCCTCGCCGCCGCCCACGCCGCCATCATGGCGGTCGAGCGGGCACAGCATGATCTCGGCGAGGGCCGCAGCGACGCCGATCTCTATGCCGACGCCGGCGCGCGCATCATGGAGAGCTACCGCCAGCGCATCGAGCGCGGCTCGCAGACCGGCGACGCGGCCGAGCATCTGCACCGGATGGAACGCATCGAGCGCGAGCTGCGCCTCGCCGGCATCCGTGCCGAGCGCAGCGAGTTCTACCAGCTCGCCCGCAGTCGCCAGCTCACCGACGGCACCATGCGCAAGCTGGTGCGCGAGCTCGATCTGCTGGAGACCCGCATCGCCCCCGGCGCGTGACGCCCGGCTTCGACCATCGGCCAACGGGGCATGGACATGCTTCAACTTGCGCGGAACATGTTCTAAGTCTGCGGGCGAACCTGCCCCCCAGCGTCGCGCCCCCCGCCCTTCCCAAGACCGGAAGCCCGGCCCGCGCGGCTCTCCTGCCTGCAAGATCGGAGTTCACATGCACGTCCTGATTATCGGTGCGGCCGGCATGCTCGGCCGCAAGCTGACCGCGTCCCTGCTGCTCGAGGGGCTGAACGGGCGCGCGCCCGGCCAGCTCACCCTCGCCGACGTCGTCGCCCCGCCGATGCCGGAAGGCGCGCCCGTTGAGACGAGCCTGGTGACCGCCGACCTCTCCGCGCCCGGTGCTGCCGAGCAACTCGTGGCCGGACGCCCGGACGTGATCTTCCACCTCGCCGCCATCGTCTCCGGCGAGGCCGAGGCCGATTTCGAGAAGGGCTACCGCATCAATGTCGACGGCACGCGGGCGCTGCTGGAGGCGATCCGCCTCACCGGGCCGGAAGGCTCCTACAAGCCGCGCGTGGTGTTCACCTCCTCGCTGGCCGTGTTCGGCGAGCCCTTCCCGGAAAGCATTCCCGACGACTTCTTCCTGACGCCGCTGACCAGCTACGGCGCGCAGAAGGCGATCGGCGAATTGCTGCTCGGCGATTATTCGCGGCGCGGCTTTCTCGACGGCATCGGCATCCGCCTGCCGACCATCTCGATCCGTCCCGGCAAGCCGAACCGCGCCGCCTCCGGCTTCTTCTCCTCCATCCTGCGCGAGCCGCTCAACGGCCAGGAAGCCGTGCTGCCGGTGTCGGAGAGCGTGCGCCACTGGTTCGCCAGCCCGCGCGCGGCGACCGGCTTCATCAAGCGCGCCGGCGAGCTCGACACCAGCGCGCTCGGCAACCGCCGCTCGCTGACCATGCCGGGGCTCTCCGCGACCGTCGGCGACCAGATCGAGGCGCTGCGCCGCGTCGCCGGCGACAAGGCGGTGGCGTTGATCCGCCGCGAGCGCGATCCCGTGGTGGCGCGGATCATCGAGGGCTGGCCGCAGCGCTTCGACACCAGGCGCGCCGAGGCGCTCGGCTTCAAGGCGGAGACCTCGTTCGAGGACATCATCCGCATCCATATCGAGGACGAGCTCGGCGGCACGCTGCCGGGGGCGTGAGGGCGGCTGCCGCTCGAAGCGATGTCATGGCCGGGCTTGGCCCGGCCATCCGCGACTTCGATTCAGCTTGGCGCCAGACAAGTCGTGGATCCCCGGGCCAAGCCCGGGGATGACGGTCGGAGGGTGGAATCTACAGCCAGGATGACGCCGTAAAGGGGCAAGCCCCCCTCAGCCCTCAAAGACGTCCTTGAAGCGCGCGTGCGCCTTCTCGATATGCGAGCGCATCGCCGCCGCGGCGGCGTCCGGGTCGCGTTCGCGGAACGCCTCGATGATCCGCGCATGCTCGACGATCGCGTCTTGGGTGACGCGCGTGTAGAAGCGCAGCCGGAACAGGTGCAGGTGCACCCGCTGCTGGGTGACGATGTCGTGCAGCAGTGCGTTGCCGCTCGCCCGCGCCACCTCGGCGTGGAACCGCGCGTCCTGCTGGGCGAAGGCGTTGTAGGCCGACAGCGGGTCGCCCGGCACCGGCTCTTCCATGTCCGCCGCCAGCGTGCGCAGCGCGCCGAGCTCGTCCTCCGACATCAGCACCGCCGCCCGCGCCGCCGCGGCCGGCTCCAAGAGCAGCCGCAGCTCGCAGAGGTCGTCGAACTGCTTGCGGGTGAGCTGCGAAGCGGCGCGGTAGCCGGACAGGTGGATCTTCACCACCAGCCCCTGCGCCTCGAGCTGGCTGAGCGCCTCGCGGATCGGCGTCTGCGACACGCCGAGCTCGCGCGCCAGCTTGTCGACGCTGATGCGCCCGCCGGGCTCGATCTCGAGCGACATCAGCTTCTTGAGAAGCCAGTCATAGACCTCGGCGCCGAGCCGGACGGGACGGGGAATGGAGAACGTGCTGCTCATCGGCACCGGCTTCATGCTCGTGGGGAGATAGTCCTGGAACGGCTCCATAAGTCAACGAAACCGATTCCGGCGAAGGAAAAGGCCTCTTGACTCGGTGTCATTTTAGCGACGATGGTGCGCCCCGAACAATCCGATATCAAATCGGATTCATATCTGGGAGGTCATTTATGGCATTGTCACGTCGTTTCGCGCTCGGCCTGATCTCGGCCGCCGCGCTTGCCGGCTCGCTGGTCCCGGCCGCCGCCGAGGACACGATCAAGATCGGCATGGCCGCTCCGCTGACCGGCGTCGCCGCCGAAGTCGGCCACTTCCAGCAGGCCGGCGCCGAGCTGGGCATCGAGCGCGTGAATGCCGAAGGCGGCGCCCTTGGCCGCAAGTTCGAGCTGGTGATCGAGGACGACCAGACCACCAATCCCGGCATCGTCCTGGCCTTCTCCCGCCTGATCAACCGCGGCGACCTCGTCGCCGTGCTGGCCTCGCTGCGCTCGACGCAGGTGAACGCCATCTCCGCCGACGCCAAGCGCGCAGGCATCCCGGTGTTCTTCGGCGGCACCGACCCGTCGCTGACCCAGAACGGCAATCCCTGGTTCTTCCGCACCCGCCCGAACGATTCCTTCTCGGCCAAGGTGATCGCCGATTACGGCGTGAACACGCTCGGCAAGAAGAAGTGGGCGATCGTCCACTCCACCGACGCCTTCGGCACCGCCGGCGCCAAGGCGCTGACCGCCTCGCTCAAGGCGCTCGGCATCGAGCCGGTGCTGGTGCAGGGCTTCAACAATAGCCAGGCCGACATGACGCCGATCGTGCTGGCGGTGCGCCAGTCCGGCGCCGACATCATCGCCAGCTACACCCCGCTCGAGACCGACGTCGCCGTGCTGGCCCGCCAGTTCAAGCAGTTCGGCATCAACGCCCCGTGGGTCGGCTCGGCCTCGGTCGCGTCGACCACCGCGCTGCAGCTCGCCGGCCCGGCGCTGCACGGCACCTTCGCGGTCGCCGACTACAACTCAGCCGCCAATGACGAGGCGAAGGTCTATTTCGACGCCTTCTCCAAGAAGGTCGGCCGCCCGCCGGACTACACCTCGGCCTGGACTTACGATTCGATCCGCCTGATCGCCGAGGCGGTCAAGAAGGCGGGCAGCACCGAGCCGGCCAAGGTCCGCGAGGCGCTGCTGTCGCTCAAGGACTTCAAGGGCGCCGAGGGCACCTACAATTTCGACCAGAACGGCGACGGCCTGCGCGGCTACAACATCGTCCGCAACGACAAGGGCACCATCGTCTTCGAACGCCACATCGCTTTCGACAAGTGATTGGCACGACGGCGGCGCGGGTTCCAGCGCCCCTCCTTCCGCGTCACGGCCCCTCTTCGTGACGTCACTCAGCGGCCGCGTCCGCGCGGCCGCTCCTTTCGTGATCTCCTGATCGCACCTCCGCCTTCCTGCCCTTTGGCGCCAAGCGCCGGCAGGAAGACCTTGCCCTCTCGCGCGCAGGACCGGCGATGAGTCTGCTTCCACAGCTTCTGTTCACAGGGATCGGCATCGGCAGCATCTATGCCATGGTCGCCCTCGGCTTCGTGCTGCTGATCCGCTCGGCGAACGTCGTCAATTTCGCCCAGGGCGAGTTCTCCATGCTCGGCGCGTACGCCATGGTGATCCTGCTCACCGGCTTCGGGCTGAACTATTTCGTCTCGCTCGGCCTGGCCGTGGTGGCGATGGCGATCTTCGGCGTCGTCTTCGCCTCCATCACCTACTGGCCGTTGCGCGACCGCGGGCAGATCCCGGTGATCATCAGCACCATCGGCGCCACCATCCTGCTGTCGAACCTCATCCTCGCCACCTACGGGCCGAGCCCGGAAGTGCTGCCCGGCCTGTTCGATGGCGCCGGCTTCCTGGTCGGCAACGTGTTCATGGACAGCCAGTACCTGACCATCATCGCGGTCACGGCGGTGCTGGTCGGCCTGCAGTACCTGATCTTCGAGAAGACCATGGTCGGCAAGAAGCTGCAGGCCACCTCGCAGGACAAGGAGATGGCGAGCCTGCTCGGCATTCCCGTCATCGCCATGATCTTCGGCACCTTTGCCTATTCCGCCGCGCTGGGCGGCCTCGCCGGCATCCTCGTCGCGCCGATCCTGTTCGTCTCTGTCGGCATCGGCCCGCTGATCGCGCTCAAGGCCTTCGCCGCCAACATCATCGGCGGCTTCGGCTCGATCCCCGGCGCCATCTGCGGCGGCCTGATCATCGGCATCGTCGAGACGCTGGGCGCCAGCTACATCTCCGTCCCCTACAAGGACGCCTTCGCCTTCCTAATGCTGCTCGCGGTGCTCCTCGTACGTCCGCAGGGCCTGTTCGGCGAACGCATCGCCGAGAAGGCGTGAGGAGGCCATCATGACCCGTACCGCTTCCTCGACCGGACGCACGGCCCTCTACGGCATCCTCGCTCTCGCGGCGGTGATCGCCGTCGCCCTGCTGGCACCGACGCAGGGCTACTACCTCAACATCATGATGCAGGCGGCGACCTACGCCATCGCCGTCGCCGGCGTCGTCATCGTGCTCGGCTATTGCGGCCAGCTGGCGCTGTGCCAGGCAGCCTTCCTCGGCATCGGCGCCTATTGCGTCGCCCTCGGCACGGTCGATTACGGCCTGCCCTTCTTCGTGGCGCTGGCGCTCGGCGTCGTCGTCACCTCGATCGGCGGCATCTTCCTCGGCCTCGCCACGCTGCGCCTGGGCGGCCACTACCTCGCCATGGTGACCATCGGCTTCCAGATGATCGTCACCATGGTGCTGACCAACTGGATCAGCTTCACCCGCGGCCCGGACGGCGTGTCCGGCGTCGAGCGGCCGGTGCTCGGCCCGCTCGAACTGGGCATCGGCTCGCATTATCTGGCGCTGTGCCTCGCCTTCCTCGTCGGCGTCACCTTCTACGCCGCCAGCCTGAAGGCGAGCCGGCTCGGCCGCGCCATGCAGGCGGTGCGCGACAACGAGCTTGCCGCCTCCACCTGCGGCATCGACGTGTTCCGCACCAAGACCATCGCCTTCGGCATCTCGGCGGCGCTGGGCGGCCTCGGCGGCGGCCTGTTCGCCGGAGCCTTCTCCTATATCAGCCCGGACCAGTTCACCTTCAACGAGTCCATCGTGCTCTTGACCATGGCGCTGCTCGGCGGCGTGCAGTCGCCGGTGGGCGCGCTGCTCGGCACCGTGCTGCTGGTGCTGCTGCCGGAATGGCTGCGCTTCCTGCGCCAGGCCTATCTTGCCGTCTACGGCGCGGCGGTGATCGCCATCATGATCTTCCTGCCGCGCGGCGTGTGGGGCCTCGTCGCCGACCGCTTCTTCAAGGCGGCGCCGGTCGAGACCGGCCCGGTCCCCCCGCTGCCCCTGCTCAGCCGCAAGGGCGAGGCGTCGAAGGAGATCGTTCTGGACATCTCCGGCCTCGCCAAGCACTTCGGCGGCCTCAAGGCGCTCGACGGCGTCGACATGGCGGTGCGCAAGGGCTCGGTCCACGCGCTGATCGGGCCGAACGGCTCGGGCAAGACCACCATGGTCAACGTCATCACCGGTCTCTACGTCGCCACCGCCGGCAGCGTGAAGCTCCTCGGCCGCGACGTCACCAGCTTCGCCCCGCATGAGCGTGCCAAGCTCGGCATGTGCCGCACCTACCAGAACATCCGCGTGTTCCGCGGCCTCAGCGTTCTGGAGAACGTCACCATCGGCGCCGAGCGCGACGGCAACGACGTCGCCGGCGCGCAGGCGACCCGCGAGCGGGCGCTCGCCGCGCTTGACTTCGTCGGCCTGCGTGACGTCGCCGGTCTGCCGGTGGGCGACCTGCCCTACGGCCACCAGCGCTATGTCGAGATCGCCCGCGCGCTCGCCGGCTCGCCGGAGATCCTGCTGCTCGACGAGCCGGCCGCCGGCCTCAACCTCACCGAGAAGGGCGAGATGGCGGCGCTGCTGAAGCGGCTGAAGGGCCACGGCCTGACCATCGTCATCATCGACCACGACATGAAGCTGATCGAGCAGGTGGCCGACCACATCACCGTGCTGAACTTCGGCAAGCGCATTGCCGATGGCGAGCCGCGCGCCGTGCTCGCCCATCCCGAAGTCATCGCCGCCTATCTGGGGGAGCCGCGCAATGAAGCTGCTTGAGATCAAGGGCCTCACCGCACGCTACAATGCCGGCGACGTGCTCAAGGGCCTCGACCTCACGGTCGAGGAAGGCGAGATCGTCGCCCTGCTCGGCTCCAACGGCGCCGGCAAGAGCACGACGCTGCGCTCCATCTCCGGGCTGGTGCCGCATATCGGCGGTTCCATCACCTTCGCCGGCCAGTCGATCCTTGGGCTGAAGACCGAGGCCATCGCCAAGCTCGGCCTCGCCCATGTGCCGGAAGGCCGGCGGCTGTTCCCCGGCCTCACCGTGCGCGACAATATCCTGCTCGGCTCCTCCAACCGCGCGGGCGTCTCGCGCGGCCAGCTGGAGCGCGAAGCCGACGACATGTTCGCGTTCTTCCCGGACCTGAAGCGGCTCGAGCACGCCTATTGCTGGAGCCTGTCGGGCGGGCAGATGCAGATGGTGGCGGTCGCGCGCGGCCTGATGGCCAAGCCGAAGCTGCTCCTCCTCGACGAGCCCTCGCTCGGCCTCGCCCCGCTGATCGTCCAGCAGGTGTTCCGCATCATCGGCGAGATCCGCAAGCGCGGCACCACCGTGCTGCTGGTCGAGCAGAACGCCAACATGGCGCTCTCGGTCGCCGACCGCGGCTATGTGCTGGAAGCCGGCTCGCTGCTGGTCTCCGGCAAGCCGGACGAACTGTGGAACAACGACCAGGTGCGCGCCGCCTATCTCGGCGGCCTCGCCGCCTCCGCGTGAGCCCTCCCGGCCGGCGGCCTCATCGCGCGCCGGCCACTCTCTACGACCCTGCTTTGGACGGAATGGAATGACCAAAATCGCTCTTGTCGGCTGCGGCCTCGTCGGCGGCTCCTGGGGTCTCGTCTTCGCGCGCGCGGGCTATGAGGTGACGCTCTACGATCCCTCGCCGGCCTCGATCGAGGCGGCGCTGGACTTCGTGCGCGGCGCCGCGCCGGCGCTGGCGGCGCAGGGCCTGCTCAACGGCGAGACGCCCGAGACCATCCTGTCCCGCCTGAAGCCGGCCTCCAGCCTCGCGGAAGCGGTGAGCGGCGCCGACTACATCCAGGAGAGCGCGCCGGAGCGGCTGCCGATCAAGCAGGCGCTCTACAAGGAGCTCGCGAACCTGGTGAAGCGGGACGCGATCATCGCCTCCTCCACCTCCGGACTGCCGGCCTCCTCCTTCACCGAGGCAATCGAAGGCCGCGAGCGCTGCGTCGTCGCCCATCCGATCAACCCGCCGCACCTGATCCCGCTGGTCGAGATCATTCCGGCCCCCTGGACCGCGCCTTCCGTCGTCGAGCGCACGGATGCGCTGATGAAGCAGATCGGCCAGGTGCCGATCCGCCTCAAGCGCGAGATCGCCGGCTTCGTGGTCAACCGCCTGCAGAGCGCGGTGCTGGCGGAAGCCTTCCGCCTCGTCGAGGACGGCATCGTCTCGGCGACCGATGTCGACGCGGCGATGTCGGAAGGGCTGGGCCTGCGCTGGTTCTTCATGGGCCCGTTCGAGACCATCGACCTGAACGCGCAGGGCGGCGTCGCCGACTATTGCGCCAAGCTCGGCCCGATGTATTACGACCTCGCCAAGGAACAGGCCGATCCGCGCCCGTGGAGCGAGGGATTGGTCGCCACCGTCGAGAAGCAGCGCCGCGCCAAGACGCCCGCCGACCAGCTCGACGCGCGCAAGGCCTGGCGCGACCGCTGCCTCGCCGCGCTGGTGACCGCCAAGCGCAAGGTGCTGAAGGAAAACGCCTGACGGCAGGCGACAGGGAGAGGGGTGGAAGACATGCTGCTCGGAGTAATCGCCGACGACTTCACGGGGGCGAGCGACATCGCCAACACGATCGCCAAGGGCGTCGCGCCGGAAGGCGGGCTGCGCACGGTGCAATATCTCGGCGTGCCGACGACCGACGCCTCGCCCGACGTCGAGGCCGGCGTCATCGCGCTGAAGAGCCGCTCCATCCCCGCCGAGGAGGCGATCGAGCAGTCGCAGGCGGCGCTCGACTGGCTGCTGGCGCAGGGCTGCCGGCAGATCATCTTCAAATATTGCTCGACCTTCGATTCCACTCCCGCCGGCAATATCGGCCAGGTCGGCGAGGCGCTGGCCAAGCGGCTCGGCGTCAAGGGCGTGATCGCCTGCTCGGTGTTCCCCGATGCCGGCCGTACCATCTACAAGGGCCATCTCTTCGTCGGCGACCGGTTGCTGAACGAATCGGGCATGGAGCACCACCCGCTCAACCCGATGACCGACCCGGACCTGCGCCGCTGGCTGCGGCTGCAGACCACGGAAGCCGTCGGCCTCGTTGACTGGAGCGTCGTGCGCCGCGGCCCCGACGCCGTGCGCGAAGCGCTGGCGGCGGCGGGCGGACGCGGCGAGCGTCTCGTCATCGTCGACGCCATCAGCAATGACGACCTGCTGACCATCGCGGAGGCCTGCAAGGACGCCAGGTTCCTCACTGGCGGCTCCGGCATCGCCCTCGGCCTGCCGCGCAACTTCATCAAGGCCGGCCTCGCCAAGGGCGGCGCGCCGGCGATCGACGCCATCGAGGGACCGGAGGCGGTGCTCGTCGGCAGTTGCTCGCGCGCCACGCTCGGCCAGATCGAGCGGCATTCGGTCGATCATCCCGTGCTCAACATCGACGTCGAGCAGGTGATGGCCAACACGCTGACCTCGGACGACCTCGTCGCCTTCATCAAGGCCAATGCCGGCAAGGCGCCGCTGGTCTATTCCTCTTCGAAACCCGAACAGGTGGCCACGCTGCAGGAGCGCTACGGCCGCGAGGCGGTTGCCCACAAGCTCGACGCCCTGTTCGCCGAGGCGGCCAAGACCCTGTTCGATTCCGGCGTGCGCCGCATCGTGGTCGGCGGCGGCGAGACCTCGGGCGCCGTGGTCTCGGCGCTCGGCGTCACCTCCTTCCGCATCGGTCCGGAGATCGACCCCGGCGTGCCGGTGCTGGTGACCGAGGACGGCACCGGGCTGGGTATGGCACTGAAGTCCGGCAATTTCGGCGCGGTCGACTTCTTCGAGAAGGCGCTCGGCGCCATCTCGGCGAAAGCAGCCTGAGGAGCGGGGCGATGGACGAGAAGGCGACGCGTGAACTCTTGGTGCGCCTGTCGGGCTCGCTGTTCGAGCGCGGCTATTCGGTCGGTTCGGCCGGCAATATCAGCGTCGCCGTCGAGGACGGGATATTGATGACGCCGACCAATTCCTGCCTCGGCTTCCTCGAGGCCGACCGCATCTCCAAGCTCGACCGTTCGGGTAGGCACATCTCCGGCGACAAGCCGTCCAAGGAGGTGTTCCTGCATCAGGCCTTCTACGAGACCCGGCCCGGCACCGGCGCGGTGGTGCATCTGCACTCGACCTACGCCACCGCACTCTCCTGCCTGCCGGACCTCGACGCGCACGACTGCATCGCCCCGCTGACCCCTTACGTGGTGATGCGCGTCGGGCAGGTACGCCTGCTGCCCTATGTGCGACCCGGCGAGCCGGCCATGGGCGAGATGATCCGCGAATTGCAGGGCAAGCACGCCGCCGTGCTGCTGGCCAATCACGGCCCGGTAGTGACGGCGAAAGATCTGACGACCGCCGTCTATGCCGCCGAGGAGCTGGAAGAGACCGCCAAGCTCCTCGTGCTGCTGCGCGGCCAGAACCCGCGCCTGCTCACGCAAGCCCAGATCGACGAGCTCAACACCGCCTTCCCGAAGTGATCCCTTCCCGAACCGATCCTGCCCGAGTGACGCCCTAGATGACCGCTCCCGCTGCCCGCTCCCTGGCGCTGATCCACACCGTGCCCGGGCTGATCCCGGTGTTCGAGGAGCTCGCGGCCAAGCATTTGCCCGGCTGGCGGCCGTTCAACATGGTCGATGAGAGCCTACTCAGGAACACCATCCACGAGGGCTCGCTGTCGCGGCTCACCATGCGCCGCCTCGCCGGGCATGTCTGGTCGGCGGTCGACGCGGGCGCGCAGGCGGTGATGGTCACCTGCTCCTCGCTCGGCCCCGCCGTGGACACGACGGTTCCGCTCTGCCCGGTGCCGCTGTTCCGCGTCGATGACGGCATGGCGATAAGAGCGCTGGAGCAGGGCAGCCGCATCGGCGTGCTCGCCACGCTCTCCACCACGCTGGAGCCGACGGCAGAACTGATCGAGCGCCACGCGGCCCAGGCGCGGCAACCGCTCACCCTCACCAGCCATCTCTGCGCTGGCGCCTTCGAGAAGCTGGCGAACGGCGACCGCGCCGGCCATGACGCGCTGGTGCGCGAGGGCTTCGAGGCGGTCGTCGGCAAGGTCGACGCCGTCGTGCTGGCGCAGGCCTCCATGGCTCGCGCCCTCGACGGGCTCGGAGCGACGAAAGTGCCGGTGTTCACCTCGCCCGAGCTCGGCGTGCTGCACATGCGCGCCGCGCTGGCGGGCCGGGATCACGTCGCGTCATAGGCGCTGTCACCGCGCATCCCCAGCCCTGTGGGCCTGCGGACATTCCGTTTGCACAGAGCCGGCGGTAATATCCGCGCCGGCGATCGGCACCCCTCACGGCGGCGATCATGGGGGGTGCATGAGGCTTCCAGTAATCGGGCTGCTGGTGACGACGGGAGGGCTGGCGGCCGTCCCCGCCCTTGCCGCCGAGCCGCCGGCGATCACCGCGGCCTATGTGAAGGCGTGCAAGGCGCAGGGACCCGGCTTCGTCTATGTCGTCGGCACCGACACCTGTCTGCGGATCGGCTCCTATCTCTGGGCCGAGACCTATTACAACACCTACACCGACTACCCGCCGCAGAACGCCACGCTCTACTGGGTGGCGACTCTCGGGCTCCAGCTCGACGCCCGCACCGCCACGGATTACGGCACGCTGCGCTCCTATATGGAGCTGCGCATGATCCACCGCACCGCCAACCCCTGGTCGGAAGCGGCGGAGGAGGGCCAGTTCCAGCCCTGGGACATGCACATCGAGTTCGCCGGCTTCACCTTCGGCTTCACCCAGTCCTTCTTCGACTTCTACGCCAATCAGTACGTGCTCGGCACCGACCCGGCGACCATCGGCGACCAGACCCAGCTCGCGCTCGTCGGCTACACTTGGCACCTGCCGAACGGTTTTTCCGCGCAAGTGTCGCTGGAGGATTCGACCGCGCGCGACGAGGGCCTGCTGCCCGCCGATCCCAGCCTCGCCGATCCGGATGGGCTTTCATCCGATGCGAGGCTGCCGGAGATCGTCGCCAATTTCGGCCAGTCCGGCGACTGGGGACAGTTCCTGCTGTCGGGGGCGCTGCACCAGATATCGGCCAGCCCGAATGGCAGTTTCATCGCAGACACGACGCGCGACTGGGGCTATGCGCTGCAGGCCGGCGTGATGTTCAACCTGCCGGCCATCGCGGCGGGCGACACGCTCTATCTCCAGGCCGCCTATGCCGAGGGGGCGGTGTCCTATCTCGGCATCATCGATGCCAGCGGCGACTTCTCGCCGACCGACGCCGTGCTGCGCACCGATGGCAGTCTCGCCAAGACCCGGGGCTGGAGCGTCGTCGGCCAGTACCTGCACAACTGGAACGACACTTGGAACTCGGCGGTATTCGGCGGCTACGCCACCTTCGACATCGCCGATCCGGTGGCGCAGGCCGCCTATGGCGCCAGCGGCGTCGCCAACGTCAATGTCGGCGCCAATCTCACCTGGACCCCGGCGCCACCGCTCGCGATCACCCTGCAATATGACTACAACCTCTATCAGGCGGAGAACTTCCGCCTGACCGCGGACGGCC
This sequence comes from Xanthobacteraceae bacterium, assembly GCA_029239875.1. GTDB lineage: Bacteria > Pseudomonadota > Alphaproteobacteria > Rhizobiales > Xanthobacteraceae > Ancylobacter. The sequence goes on from JARBUD010000020.1 coordinate 120,752, forward strand.
TGCCGGTCCAATCGCAGGACGCCCATCAGGTACTGTTGCTGTTCGCAGCAACCTTCTGAAAGGGCCGGCGAACGGCGGCTATCGGCAACACATCCGGGAGAGAACGAGTGGCGGGTTTGCAGGGACGCGTGGCGCTGGTGACGGCGGCCGGCAACGGCATCGGCCGGGCCATCGCCGAAGGGCTCGGGCGCGCGGGCGCCGAGGTCTGGGCGACCGACGTGGACGAGGCGGCGCTGGCCGGGCTCGACGGGCTGACGACCCGCAAGCTCGACGTGCTCAGCGACGAGGCGGTGGGCGCTCTGACCAGCGAGATCGGCCGCGTCGACATTCTCGTCAACTGCGCCGGCTTCGTCCATGCCGGCACCGTGCTCGACTGCACCCCGGACGAACTGGACGTCGCCTTCCAGCTCAACGTGAAGTCTATGTACCGCACCATCCGCGCGGTGCTGCCGGGCATGCTCGCGCGTGCCGACGGCTCGATCATCAATATCGCCTCGGTCGCCAGCAGCCTCAAGGGCGTGCCCAACCGCTTCGCCTACGCCACCACGAAGGCGGCGGTCATCGGCCTCACCAAGTCGGTGGCGGCCGACTACGTCTCGCGCGGCATACGCTGCAACGCCATCTGCCCGGGCACGGTGGAGAGCCCTTCGCTGCAGAACCGGCTGCGCGCGCTCGGCGACTACGACAAGGCGCGGGCCGAGTTCATCGCCCGCCAGCCCATCGGCCGCATCGGCCAGCCCTCGGAGATCGCCGACCTCGCGGTCTATCTCGCCGGCGCCACCTTCACCACCGGCCAGACCCACATCATCGACGGCGGCTGGGCGATGTGATCGCCCGTTCCACAGAGGTCTTCCCGGCCACCCAGCGACCGGGTCAAGCCCGGGGATGGGGAAAAAGGAATATCTCAGGCCTTGAGCTCCGCGACGGCCCGGGCGAAGGCGGCGGCGGTCCCGCTCACCTGCGCCCCCGTCATGCCGGGCTGGTAGAGCGCCGAGCCGAGGCCGAAGCCGCGCGCGCCGGCCTGCCAATAGGCCAGCATGGTCTCCGGCTTCACCCCGCCCACCGGCATCAGCGGCACCCCGGCGGGGAACACCGCGCGCCACGCCTTCACGATAGCCGGCGGCAGCATCTCGGCGGGGAACAGCTTCACCGCGTCCGCGCCGGCCTTGAGCGCGGCGAAGGCTTCCGTCGGCGTCGCCGCGCCGGGCGTGCAGGCGAGGCCGAGCTGCTTGGCACGGCCGATCACCTCGGCGTCGGCATGCGGCATGACGATGAGCCCGCCGCCGACGTCCCGGATGCGATCCACATCCGCCGGGTCCAGCACGGTGCCGGCACCGACCAGCACGCCGGGGTGCCGAGCCGCCAGCGTCCCGATGCTCTTCAGCGGCTCCGGCGAGTTCAGCGGCACCTCGATGATGCGGAAGCCGGCCTCGACCAGCACGTCGCCGACGTCCACGATCTCGTCGGGCTTCACCCCGCGCAGGATAGCGATCAGCGGGAAAGCGGCGAGCTGCGCCCGGAAATCCATTCTCACACCTTCATCTGTGCACGATGCGTGCGCGCCAGCGCGAACAGCCCCGCAAAGGTCACGCCGTCATCCAGCGCGGCGGAGGTCAGGTCGTAATGCGCCAGCGCCCGGCGATAGAGCCCGGCGAGGTCGCCGCGCCCGACCAGATAGACCGGCGACGGCGACAGCGCGAAGAAATCCCTCGCCTCACGCACCTCCTCGCCGATGATGAGGCCGGACATGTAGTCGGCCAGTTGCTCCGGCGGCGTCTTGCCGAGCAGGCCGCGGCTGCGCACGGAGAACAGGTGGTGCAGCAGCTTGCCGCTCGCTGACATGTCGCAGCCGAGGTCGAAGGTCTCGCCCGGCTCGCCGCCTTTCGGGCCACCTTCCGGCATCAGCCGGCCAAGGATGGAGTGGCGGCGCAGCACGTCGAACATCTCGCCGGTCATGAAGGTGCGGAAACCGGCGATGCGCCCACCCGCCACCCGCACCCATTTGGAATGGGTGCCCGGCAGCACGAACACGCCCTCGCTCACCCCGAGCGAGGCGAGCGCGCCGAAGACCTGGGTCTCCTCGCCGCGCATGACGTCGGGCACGCCGTCATCGTGCTCGATCCTGAGCCCCGGCACGAAGCCGACATTCGCCAGTCCCTCGACCTCGACGAAGATGAGGCCGCGCGCCAGATCCTGGAAGCCCGCCGGGCAGGCGACATAGGGCGCCTCGACCCAGCCCTGCCGGCTGCCGATCATGCCGGAGGCGAGGACGGCGGCGCGGGGATGGCGCGCGATCCAGTCGCCGAACAGCGCACGAAAGATGTCCTCGAAGCGGCGCCCATTGGCGAACATGATGCCGTCGGGCGAGGCGAGACGGTCGACGATCGCCCCATCCGGCGCCAGCAGCGCCGCCCGCAGCGAGGAGGTACCCCAGTCGATGGCGATGACCTCGCCGGCGTCCTCGGTGTCGGAAAGGCGCATCATGGCGGGCGGGCTCAGTCCTGCACGGAGAGCTGGCGCCACGCGCGAACATGGTGCCCGGCATCCGGAAGGGCGGGCCTCTGCGGGCCAGCGGGTCGGTGGCGAAAGAGTTTCATCGAGCCCGTCTCTTAAAGCGTTTCCGGGCAAAGGGCGAGAGCCTCGCCGGAAGGCGACCCACCGCAGGGCAGTCCGCGCTCTTTCCATGGCATGGAACCGCCGGAAGCGCTCCGGCCGCATCCCCGGCATATCGCGCCGCGCCCCCTATCCCGCGCCCGAGGAGTCTGGAATCATGCCGCTTCTTCGCCGGTGGCGAAGGCGCGTGCCCGCCCGAGCGGGCGCCGGGGGGCGTGCAGCAGGGACTAGATGATGACGTATCCCGTCAAGCATGTCCGGATCGCGGACAAGCAATACGACATTGCGGGACCGAGCGAGTCGGACGCCTATTTCAATCTGATCCACGACGACTTCGAGGCGCATTTCCACCTCTTCTGCCGGCAGTTCGTCCAGGACGACTATGTCTGCCTGGATATCGGCGCCAATATCGGCATGAAGAGCCTGATGCTGGCGCAGTTCGTGCCGCACGGAAAAGTCGTCGCCGTCGAGGCGGCCCCGGTCATCGGCCGCGTGCTCGACCTGAACATCGCGGCGAGCAAAGAGACCAACATCATCGTCAGCCATTCCGCCATCAGCAACGAGGATGGCGAGGTCGCGTTCACCGAGGACTCGGCCTACGGCCACATCTCCAGCGCCGGCGTGAGTGTTCCCGCCAAGAGGATTTCGACCCTGATGGCCGAGCACGGCCTCGACCGGCTCGACTTCGTGAAGATCGACGTCGAGGGCTTCGAGTTCCCCATCCTGAAGGATGCGCTGGCCGAGCTGAACCGGCATCGGGCGCTGGTCTATCTCGAGTTCAACTCGCTGTGCCAGATCATCTTCTCGAAGGTCTCGCCCTATGAGTTCGCGCAGTGGATCCTCGCGAACTTCTCCCATGTCTATGTGGTCCGGCCGCGGGAGGCGGAGGGGCGCGATCTCCATCGCCTCTCGCCGGACGAGGCGGTCAAGCTGGTGCGCATCAACCTGCTGGAGGACGGCTGCGTCACCGACCTCCTTGTCACCAACGCGCCCGAACGCCTCGAACCGGCCAAGGCCTATCTCGTCGAGCAGCGCGACAAGGCCGTCGCCGCACGTGACGAGATGGCTGCGCAGCTCGCCGAGACGCTGAGCCGGTGCGCAGCGCTGGAAGGCATGGTCGCGCAAGCGACCGGCGAGACGGCGCGGCTGAGCGCCGAGCACGAACAGGCGGTCGCCCAGCTGAGCACCGAGCACGAGCAGGCGGTGACGCAGCTTGGTGCCGAGCTCGATCAGGCACGACGGGAGCGCGACCATGCGCTGGCCACCCGAAAATGGTCCTCGCGCTCGTGGCGGCGTCCGCTTCGCGACCTGCTGCGCGGCGACCGCTGACGCTCGGGGGCCTGGCCGTCAGGCCGCGCCCATCTCGTCCAGCGCCATGGGCGACTCGGGCAGCACTTGGCCGCCATCGATCACCATGCCCTGGCCGGTGATGTAGGCCGCCTCCTCGGTAGCGAAGAACAACGCCGCATTGGCGATGTCGAACACGCTGCCGAGCTTCTTCATCGGCACGCTGGCGGCCGTCGAAGCGATATAGGCCTCGCCCATCCCCTCCATGCCCTCGGTGAGGATATTGCCCGGCATCACCGCATTGACGGTGATGTTCCACGGCGCCAGCTCGATCGCCGCCGTGCGCATGAAGCCGAGCTGGCCGGCCTTCGACGCGCCGTAATGCGTCCAGCCGGGAAAGCCGGTGATTGGTCCCGTAATGGATGAGGTGATGACGATCCGCCCCTTCTTTGCCGCCTTCATCGCCGGCAGCACGGCGGAGACCGACAGGAAGGTGCCCTTGAGGTTCGTGTTCATCACCAGGTCGAAATCGGCCGCGGTCATCGCGCCGAGCTTGGCAGCGGGGAAGATGCCGGCATTGGCGCAGAGCACGTCGATCGAGCCGTAGCGCTCCAGCGCGACCGCCGCCATCGCCTCGGTGCTCTCCGGGCTGGTGACGTCGGCGGCGAAGCCCGAAGCATTCGACCCGATCTCCGCCGCCACCTTCTCGGCATCGGCCAGCGTGCGGCTGACCACCAGCACGTTGAGCCCCGCCTCGCCGAAGCGCAGCGCGATGCCGCGTCCGATGCCCTTGCTGGCGCCGGTGACGATGACGGTCTTTCCCGCGAGCGACGTGAACATGATCAGGCCATTCCCTAAATTTTCTGGATGATCAGAGGCTTGGCAGGTCAGCGCATCACTTCGCCGGCATGAATGCCGCCGATTTGGGCTGCCTGCCTTTTCATCACGTTGCGCTGCAAAAATGGTGTTGTAAAGCCCAAAACATGATGTTTAGGATCGCACACAGTCCAACATGAGAACCACATCCGTCTCGCCCGGATGCGGCATCCGAACGCGCGGCGAAAACCATCCGCGCCAACAATCCAGAGGGACTTCGAGATGGCCGGAATTTCCAGAAGGTCGCTGCTGAAGGGCATGGGCACGGGGCTGGGGGCTCTCGCCGCGGCCGGCCCGCTTTTCAACTCCAACAAGGCGTTCGCCGCGCGCGAGAAGGAACTGAATATCCTGTGCTGGGAGGGCTACAACTCCGCCCAGGTGCTCGACCCGTTCCGCTCCAAGACCGGCGCCACGGTGAAGGCCGAGAGCCTCACCAACGATCCCACCATGATCAACCGGCTGCGCGCCGGCGAGATCAACACCTGGGACCTGATCAACGTGAACAACCCTTGGGCGCGCAAGGTGATGCTGCCCGAGAAGCTGATCAAGCCGCTGCCCAAGGCCGAGTTCGAGCCGTTCTTCGACAAGATGCTGCCGGAGTTCAAGGCGCCCTACAAATGGGCGATGAGCGATGACGGCAAGGACCTCATCGGCATGGCCCAGCGCTTCGGGCCCTACAGCTTCGTCGTCAACACCGACAAGGTCAGCCGCAAGACCGCCGAGGAAGTGGGCTGGGACCTGTTTAACGATCCCAAGCTGTCGGGCAAGTACGGCATCCTCGAATCCGACGACTGGAACGTCTTCAACATCTTCATCGTCGCCGGCATCGACCCGTTCAAGGTCCACACGCCGGAAGAGCTGGCGAAGTTCGAAGAGACCGCCAAGCGCGTCTTCAAGGGCGCCAAGCTGATCGGCGACATCGCCTCGATGAACCAGGCGCTGATCTCCGGCGAGATCGACCTGCATCTGACCGGCGGCACCTATTCGGTCTCGCCGGCCCGCGCCGACGGCCATCCCGAGCTGCGCGCCATCACCCCGCTCAAGGGGCCGCTGGCCGGCGGCAAGGGCGGCATCTCCTGGATCGAGATCACCTCGACGGTGAACAACCCGAACCTGTCGCCGCTGGCGCTGGAGTTCCTGAAATACGTGCAGGCGCCCGACGTCGCCCACACCGTCGCATTCGCCGAGGGCACCTTCAATCCCGTCGCGCAGATGGGCAACAAGGCCTGCTTCGACCTCTTCACCAAGGAGGAACTCGACGCCATCCAGTGGGACAGCCTGGAGGAGGAGATGGCCCGCTCGGTCGAATACGACATCGTGCCCAACTACGACAAGGCGCTCGACATCATGAACGCCGCCAAGCGGCTGCGGGGGTAGGCCGAGTCGAGCAAGCGGATCGCGCCTGCGTCCTTCGACGCCCGGCTTTGCCGGGCACCTCAGGATGAGGAAGCAAGAACAGATTTCCTCATGCTGAGGAGCGGGGCACAGCCCCGCGTCTCGAAGCACGCAGTCGGCCGATCAATCGACATCACCACCGGCGACGACCACCCGCCGCCGGCGCATCACGGAAGACGACATGCTCCAGACCTTGCCGACCGAAGCCGCCCTCGCCGACGCCCCGCCCAAGCCCATCCTGCAGCTCGTGGGGGTGCGCAAAACCTTCGGCAGCTTCGCGGCGGTCGAGAACATCGATCTCGACGTGCGCGAGGGCGAGTTCCTGACCATCGTCGGCCCCTCCGGCTCGGGCAAGACCACGCTGCTGCGCATGCTCGCCGGCATGGATACGCCGAGCGAAGGCAACATCACGCTGCATGGCGAGCTGATCAACGACGTGCCGCCGAACAAGCGGCCGACCTGCTTGGTCTTCCAGTCGTTGGCGCTGTTCCCGCACAAGAGCGTCGGCGAGAACATCGCCTTCCCGCTCAAGGTGAAGGGCGTGGACGCGGCCGCCCGCAAGGCCCGTGCGCTGGAGCTGATGCGCATCGTCCGCCTGCCGGAGAGCTATCACGACAAGAACGTCATGAAGTGCTCGGGCGGCGAGCGCCAGCGCGTGGCCCTCGCCCGCGCGCTCGCCTACGACCCGGAGGTGCTGTTCTTCGACGAGCCCCTCTCGGCCATCGACTACAAGCTCAAGAAGACGCTGGAGAAGGAGCTGAAGGACCTTCACCGCGAGACCGGCAAGACCTTCATCTACATCACCCACTCGCTCGAGGAGGCGATGGTGATGTCGGATCGCATCGGCGTGATGCGCGCCGGCCGGCTGGTGCAGGTCGGCACCCCGGAAGAAATCTATGGCGCCCCCGTCGACCGCTTCGTCTGCGAGTTCGTCGGCGAAGTGAACACGATAAGGGTGAAGCGCGGGCCGGACGGCCTCTGGTCCGGCGTCGACGTGCCCGGCAGCTTCAAGGTCGCCCCGCCGCAAGATGGCGCCGCGCTCGACGAGGCCTTCGTCGTCGTTCGCCCGGAATTCATGCGCTTCCTCGGCCCCGGCGAGAGCGCCGACAACCGGCTGGAAGGCACGGTCTACAACGAATACTCGCTCGGCTCGCGCATCCAGTACCAGGTGCGCGTCGAGGCGAAGGGCGGCGAGAAGGTGATGCTGGTCGAGCTCTCCCGCGCCCGCGCGCTGCCCCCCGGCGCCGATCCGCATGTGACGCTCGGCTGGGACGCCGCCGACGCCTTCACGCTCGAGAGCTGAGCGATGGCCGACATCGCCCTCACACACGCCCCCGAGACCGCCGCCGAGCTGCGTCATGCGCGGATGCTCTCGGCCGGGGCGCGCTGCGCGCTGCCCGTCGCGATCCTGCTCGGCATCGGCTTCGCCGCCCCGCTCGTCGCCATCCTCGGCTATGCCTTCGCGACGCCGCGCAGCTTCGACGTCTTCCGCTCCTTCACGCTGGAGAACTTCGCCACCCTGTTCAACCCGTCGAACACGGTGTGGCTCTCCTTCCTGTGGTCCTGCGGCTTCGCGCTCTCGACCGTCGCCATCCTCGCGGTCGTCGCCTATCCCATCGCCTACGGCCTCAACGTCGTGTTCGGCCGCGCCGCGCCGCTGATCAGCGTGCTGTTCGTCTTCCCGCTCTTCGTCTCGGAGAACGTCCGGCTCTATGGCTGGGTGCTGTTCTACATCAAGAACGGCGTGCTCGACGGCACGCTGAAATGGCTGGGCCTTGCCGGCGGACCGGAAGTGCTGTTCACGCCCGGCATCACGCTGTTCGGCATGGTCTATACCTACCTGCCCTTCATGCTGTTCCCGATGACGCTGGGCCTCGCCCTCGTGCCGCGCGACCTCGTCGACGCCGCGCGCGATCTCGGCGCCGGGCGCCTGCTGATCTGGCGCGAGATCGAATTGCCGCTGGCCATGCCCGGCATCCTCATCGGCATGCTGCTCACCTTCGTGCTCGCCATCGGCGCCACGGCGGAGGCCAAGATCCTCGGCGGCCAGTCGATCATCGTCATCTCGCACGACATCGAGATCGCCTTCACCTATTCGCAGAACTGGCCGCTCGGCTCGGCGCTCGCCGTCGTCGTCACCGCCTTCATCGGCGGGCTGACGCTGTTCGCGCTGTCGAAGCTCGACCTCGACCGCATGCTGGGGAGGCGCTGATGGCCATCACCCACAAGCGGCGCGACGCCGCCATATGGGGCTGGACGCTCTTCGTCCTCGTCGTGGTCTATCTGCCCATCGCCTGCGGCGCGCTGGCGAGCTTCAACAAGAGCCGATACTTCGGCTTCCCGGTGAAGCAGTACTCCACCGACTGGTGGGGCAAGACGGTCGATTCCATCGAGATCGGCATGATCGTGAAGACCTCGATCAGCGTCGCCTTGCTGGTCACGGTGTTCTCCGTCGTCATCGCCACCTTCGGCGCGCTCGCCTTTGCACGCTACGACTGGAAGGGCCGGCGGCTCTACCAGAAGCTCATATTGCTGCCGATCTTCTTCCCGCAGCCGGTGCTCGGCCTCGCAATGCTGCTCGGCTTCAACGCCGTCGGCATCCAGACGAGCTGGATGACGGCGGTGTTCGCGCACATGGTGTGGATCGTCCCCGTCGTGACGCTGGTGATCGCCATCCAGGTCTATGGTTTCGATCCCTCGCTGGAGGAAGCCGCCTTCGATCTCGGCTGCTCGCGCCTGCAGGTGCTGCGCGAGGTGACGCTGCCCTTGCTCTGGCCGGGCATCTGGTCGGGAATGCTGTTCGCCTTCCTGCTCTCCTGGAGCAACTTCCCGCTCTCGCTCTACACGACCGGCGCCGACTCGACGATTCCCGAATGGCTCTATGCCAAGATGGTCGCGGGCTATACGCCCATGGTCCCGGCGCTCGGCACCATGGCGACGCTCGGCGCGGCGGCGCTGCTGCTGGCCGGCGGACTGGTGGGAATGCTCGTGCGCCGGCGGGCAACAGCGTGAGTGACGCAGCATGAGCAGCGACGACACCATCCGCACCGTGGAGCGCCGGCGCCACCGCCTCGACAAGGCCGGCCGGCAGGAGCGCATCCTCGCCGAGATGCGGGCTTCCGCCACGCTCAGGGTCGGCGACCTTGCGGCGGAGCTGGAGGTCTCCACCGAGACCATCCGCCGCGACCTGTTCGAATTGCAGGAACGCGGGCTCATCAACCGCACCTATGGCGGCGCGGTGCGGCCCTTCGCGGCGGAGCCGGCTGTCACCGAGCGCCACCGCATGATGGTAGCCGAGCGCGAGGCCATCGCCGCCGCCGCGGTGAAGTTCATCGAGCCGCGCGAGGTCATCGCCATCGGCGCCGGCGCCACCACCACGCATGTGGCCAGGCGCATGTCGGCCGAGTGCCGCGACCTCACCGTGATCACCCATTCCTTCTCGGTGGCGACGGTGCTGGCCCCCAACCCGACCATCGAGATCATCATGTGCCCGGGCCGCTACAATGCCCGCGAGGGCATGATGGTCGGGGTGGAGACCATCGAGTTCCTGCAGAACTACAACGTCAACCGCGCCGTGCTCGGCATTTCCGGCATCACCACCGACGGACTGGCCGACGCCGAGGCGGATTCCGCCGCGGTCTACAAGGCGATGATGAACCGGGCGGCGGAAACCATCGTGGTCTCCGACCACGCGAAGTTCGACGTGCCCTCGCTCGCCATCTGGGCGCGCATCCCCGACATACAGCGCCTCGTCACCGACCGGCCGCCGACGGGCGCGGTGGGCCGCGCCTTGGGCCGGGCGCAGGTCGAGATCACCGTGGCGGGGAAATAGCGTCGATGTGGCAGCAGGTTCCCGCCGACGAGCGGATCGAGGTCGACATCGACGGCCACAAGGTCGTCGCCTACAGCTACGGCACCGGCGAGGAGGTCGTGTTCCTGCTCAATGGCGGCCCCGGCCTACCCTGCGACTATCTGCGCGACGCGCATTCCTTCCTCAGGGATCACGGCTACCGTGTCGTCGCCTTCGACCAGCTCGGCTGCGGTGCCTCCGACAAGCCTGATGATTCCACGCTGTGGGAGATCGGCCGCTATGTCCGCGAGACCGAGACGGTGCGCCAGGCGCTGGGCCTCGGCCGCGTGCATCTGCTCGGCCATTCATGGGGCGGCTGGCTCGCCATCGAGTATGCCCTCACCCATCCGGAAGCCTTGAAGACGCTCATTCTGGAGGACACCGCCGCCGACCTGCCGCACCTGATGAGCGAGATGCACCGGCTGCGCTCTTCGCTCGGCCCGGAGACGGTGGAGATGCTGCTCGCCCATGAGGCGGAGGGCACCTACGACCATCCCGAATATCAGGCGGCGATCACGCTTCTGAACTACCGCCATGTCTGCCGATTGCAGGAGTGGCCGGCGCCGCTGATGGCCTCGCTGGGCGACTGGAACATGGGCCCGTACATGGCGATGCAGGGGCCGAACGAGTTCCTCTATATCGGCAACCTCAAGGAGTGGAACCGCGTCCCCGACCTCCCGCGCATCGCCTGCCCGGTGCTGATCACCGTTGGCCGGCACGACGAGATCACGCCGGCCTGCGCGCTGCGGATGAAGCAGGGATTGAAGCAGGCGGAACTCATCGTATTCCCGAATTCCAGCCACATGCCGTTCTACGAGGAGCCCGCCGCCTATGACGCGGCGCTCACCGGCTTCCTCGCCCGCCATGCCCCGGCAATGTCACCGATCCTGCCACTGGTGGCAGGATCGGTGACATTGCCGGTGACACCGGTGGCACGCCCGTGGTGACAGGAGTCACCTCATGAGCCGGGATTTACTGCAACGTGATGCGCCTCGCCGAACTCGAGGCGCTGATGAAGCTCGAACTCGAAACCAGTCCGATGACGCGGCCCAAATGACGACACCGATGTACGACGACGCCTTCCTGACGCGGCTCGAAGGCGGGCTGCGCTCCGCCTTGCCGCGCTGGGGGCTGTCGGAGGCGACCGAGCTGAAGCTGCTCACCATCTCCGAGAACGCCACCTTCCGCGCCCATGATCCTTTGAGCGGGCGCGACGTCGTCTTCCGCGTGCACCGGCCGGGCTATCACAGCCGCGCCGAGATCGAATCCGAGCTTGCCTGGCTGACCGCGCTCGGCCGCGACGGCAGCCTCATCGCCGATATCGACGACGGCGGCACCGTCCGCCATGCCGTGGCCTTTGGTCTTTTGCCGGGTAAGGAACCGGCCGAGGGCGAGGATTTGCCGCGCTGGTACCGCGAGTTGGGCGCCATCAATGCCCGCCTCCATGCCCATGCCAGGGGCTGGCAGCCACCGGACGGCTTCACCCGCAAGCGCTGGGACTATGACGCCATGCTCGGCAAGGTGCAGCTTTGGGGCGACTGGCGCGCGGGACTCGGGCTCGACGCGGAAGGCCGTGCAGTGCTGGAGCGCACGGCGCAGGTGCTGCGCGAGTTGCTCGACGACTACGGCACCGGCGAGGACCGCTTCGGCCTGGTCCATGCCGACATGCGCGTCGCCAATCTCCTCGTCGAGGGCGACAACCTCTCAGTGATCGACTTCGACGATTGCGGCTTCTCCTGGTACCTCTACGACTTCGCCGCCGCCATCAGCTTCGCCGAGCACGAGCCCTATATCCCGCAGCTGCAACGCGCGTGGATCGAGGGCTACCGCACCGTCGCGCCGCTCGCCGACGAGGAATGCGCCATCCTGCCGGTCTTCATCATGCTGCGGCGGATGCTGCTCACCGCCTGGGTCGCCTCGCATTCCGAGACCCCGACCGCGCAGGCGATGGGCGAGGACTACACGAAGGGCACGGTCGAGCTCGCCCGCGCCTTCCTCGCCAGCTACGACACGGCCGAGAGCGAGAGGGCGGCGTCATGAAGGGAGAGCCACTTCAGATCCTCTCGCTCAACGCCTTCGCGGGGAATAGCGCGGGCATCGCTCCGGACATCGCCGCGCTGGTCGAGCGGCGCAAGAAGAGCTTCGGCGCCGGCTCGGTGCTGTTCTACGACGAGCCGCTGAAGATCGTCCGCGCCGAGGGCGCCCATATCTACGCTTCCGACGGCCGAGCCTATCTCGACTTCTACAACAACGTCCCGACCGTCGGGCACTGCCATCCCAAGGTGGTGGAGGCGGTGCGCAAGCAGATGGGCGAGTTCAACATCCACTCGCGCTACCTGTTCGACGTCGCCCACGATTACGCCGAGAAGCTGCTCGCCACCTACCCGGCCGCCCTGAGCAATCTCGTGCTCACCTGCACGGGCAGCGAGAGCAACGACCTCGCCTTGCGGCTCGCCAGGAAGGCGAGCGGCGGCGAGGGCTTCGTGGTGACGAAGACCGCCTATCATGGCAACACCTCCGCCGTGACCGAGGTTTCGCCCTCCTCCTACAAGCAGGGCGGCCCGCCCCGCCATGTGCGCATGGTGCCGCCACCCGACCCGGCACTCTTCGGCAACGACGTCGCGCAGGGCTTCGCCGATGCGGTCGCGGCCGCCATCGCCGGCATGGAGGCGGACGGCATCCGCTTCGCCGGCCTGCTGGTCGACACCATCTTCTCCTCGGACGGCGTCTATGCCGACCCGCCCCGCTTCCTGAAAGCCGCGGTGGAGGTGGCGCGCAAGGCTGGCGGTCTCTTCATCGCCGACGAGGTGCAGCCGGGCTTCGGGCGCACCGGCGAGGGAATGTGGGGCTTCTCGCGCCACGGCGTCGAGCCGGACATCGTCACCATGGGCAAGCCGATGGGCAATGGCTACCCCATCGCCGGCGTGGTGACGCGGCCGGAGATCCTCGCCGATTTCTGCGCCGATTTCGGCTATTTCAACACCTTCGCCGGCAGCCCGGTGGCGACCGCCGCCGCGCTCGCCGTGCTGGAGGCGATCGAGGAGGACGACCTCATCGCCAATGCCGCCCGCGTCGGCCGGCATTTGACCGGGCGCCTCAAGCGCCTTGCCGCGCGCGCGCCGATCACCGCCGTGCGCGGCGCGGGGCTCTATATCGGCGTCGAGTTCGGCACGGAGGACGGCCCGGCGCCGGAAATCGCCAAGGGGCTGATCAACGGCCTGCGCCGCCACGGCATCCTCATCGGCGCCGCCGGCGGCTTCGGCAACGTGCTGAAGATCCGCCCGCCGCTCTGCGTCACCACGGACCATGCCGACCGGCTGGTCGACACCATGGAGGAACTGCTCGGCTGATCCGCCTTTGCGGCAGATCAATGCGGAAGGCGCATTGCCGTCCTCTGCTGTCGCGTCGAACGGAGGCGGCTGCCATGCGGAACCGGCAACTCTATGAGCGCCTGACCAATGCGGTCGGAAACGACGGCGACATCGAGATCGCGCTGTCGACCGAGAAGCGGATCATCACCCTCACCGGCACGGTCGCCTCGCGCGGCGAGCAGATCGCGCTCGAGGACGCCGTCGGCCACGTCGCCGAAGGCTTCATCGTCGTCAACCGGGTCAAGGTCGACCCGCGGCTCGGCTGCGGCGTGCGCCGCGCGGTGCATTGAGGCCCGGCTGCCAGCGTTCAGCGGTCGATCATGCCCAGCATCTGCTCATTGTAGCGCGCGCCCTCGACGGCGATCGCCGAGACCGCCTCGTCGACCGCGGCCAGTTCGGCCGGGCTGAGCACGAGCGTCGCCGCGCCGATGTTCTCCTCCAGCCGGCTGATCTTGGTGGTGCCGGGGATCGGCACGATCCACGGCCTCTGCGCCAGGATCCAGGCGAGCGCGACCTGCGCCGGCGTCGCGCCCTTGGCCTCCGCCGTGGCGCGCACCACATCGACCAGGCTCTGGTTGGCCCGCCGGGCCTCGGGCGTGAACCGAGGGCCGCTGGCGCGCATATCGCTCGGGTCGAAGGTCGTCGCCTCGGTGATGGCGCCGGTGAGGAAGCCGCGGCCGAGCGGGCTGAACGGCACGAAGCCGATGCCGAGCTCCTCCAGCACGGCGAAGATCTCGTCCTCCGGCTCGCGCCACCATAGCGAGTATTCGCTCTGCAGCGCCGTGACGGGCTGCACCGCATGGGCGCGGCGGATGGTGCGCACGCCGGCCTCGGACAGGCCGAAATGCTTCACCTTGCCCTCGGCGATCAGCTCCTTCACCGTGCCGGCGACGTCCTCGATCGGGATGTCGGGGTCGACGCGGTGCTGGTAGAACAGGTCGATGCGGTCGGTCTTCAGCCGCTTCAGCGCGGCCTCGGCCACGGCGCGGATATGCGCCGGCCGGCTATCGAGGCCGGTGCGCTGATAGCTGCCGGGCTTGTCGCCCGGCTCCCATTTGAAGCCGAACTTGGTGGCGATCACCACCTGGTCGCGGAACGGCGCCAGCGCCTCGCCGACCAGCTCCTCGTTGACATAGGGGCCATAGGCCTCGGCGCTGTCGAAGAAGGTGATGCCGCGCTCATAGGCGGCGCGGATCAGGTCGATGCCGGCCTGCCGGTCGACCGCCGGGCCGTAGCCGCTGCTCAGCCCCATGCAGCCGAGGCCGAGCGTGGAGACCTTCAGGCCGCTTCTTCCGAGTTCACGTGTCTGCATGACGATCTTTTCCCGAGATTGGTGGCCGCCGCGCGGCGGCAAGCATGTGATGGAAAGCACTAGCCGCCGGAGCCGGCGGCGCGGCCGAGATATTGCGCGTCGGTGACGTGCTCGAGCCAGTCGACCTGCTTGCCGTCCAGCGCCTCGGCGATGGCGACATGGGTCATGGCGGAATCCGTGGTGGCGCCGTGCCAGTGCTTCTGGCCGGGCGGGAACCAGACGACGTCGCCGACCCCGATCTCCTCGATCGGCCCGCCCTCGCGCTGCACCCAGCCATTGCCGGCGGTGACGATCAGCGTCTGGCCGAGCGGATGGGTGTGCCAGGCGGTGCGCGCGCCGGGGGCGAAGCTGACGATGGCGCCGCCGACGCGGGCCGGCGCGGCGCGCTGGAAGCGGGAGGCGATCTCGACCGCGCCGGTGAAATACTCCGCCGGCCCTGCGGCCGGTTCGGTGCCGTGCCGAAGAATGTCCATGCCTGTTCCTCCCTCATCCGCCGGGCGCCCGTCCCGAACATCCTATTCCGCGATACGGGCCGGCAAGCCGGGCGGCGTTCACTTATCCGGTAATTCCGCCGGGTCAGCCGGGCCTTTCGGCAAGCCGCAGCGGCAACCTGCGGCTTCGTGAATTGGGCACCAGCGCTATGCACGGCTATATAGGGCGCTGTCGGCACAGGGACGCGGCGGTCGCGGCCCGGCCGGAGGAACATGCCCGATGAGCCGTATTCTCGCCCTGCAGGGCGCGCCGCGCGAGGCGATACAGGGCGCGCTCGCCGCCTTCGCCGCCCGGCGGCGGGCGGAGGGCTGGCGCGTCGCCGGGCTGATCGAGGTCGCCGCCGGCCCGGACGGCCCCGGCTGCGCCGGGCAGGCGCTGCTCGACCTCGCCACCGGCGCGCTCCATCACATCGGCCAGGACCTCGGGCGCCATGCGGCCGCCTGCCATCTCGACAGCTCGGGCGTCGCCGCGGCCTGCCAAAGCGCGATGAACGCGCTGGGGCAAGGCTGCGACGTGCTGGTGCTGGCGAAGTTCGGCAAGCTGGAAGCCGCCCGCAGCGGGCTGGTCGACGCCTTCGGCCGCGCCATGGAGCGCGACGTGCCCGTGCTCACCTCGGTGGCGCCGAGCTCGATGGCGAGCTGGGCGGCGTTCGAGGGCGGCCTGGCACGGCTCGCCCCGCCGGATGCCGACATCATCGACGCCTGGTGGCAGGCCCTCGCCGAGCCCGCCGCCCATCCCCGTACGGAAACCGCACACGAACACGCGTCACCGCATCATGGCCTCGCTGTCGATCCGCATTGACCTCGACCCGGAAGGCCGCATCGGCCCCGGCAAGATCGAGCTGCTGGAGGCCATCGCCCGCACCGGCTCGATCTCGGGGGCGGGGCGCGCCATGGACATGTCCTACCGCCGCGCCTGGGACCTCGTGGACGAGCTCGGCCAGATCTTCGGCCAGCCGGTGGTGGCCTCGCATGCCGGCGGCCGCAATGGCGGCGGCGCCAAGCTCACCCCGCTCGGCGAGGAGCTGATCGCCCGCTACCGGATGATCGAGCACAGCGCCGCCAACGCGGCCCGCCCGCATCTGGAGGCGCTGCAGAAGACCGCCGCCCGCAAGCCGCAGCCGGTGGAGTGAGGGGCGGGTTCATTCCGCTGTGCTTTCCTGAAATGAGGGTACCTCCCCACATTCTTTCCCTCGTCCCCGGGCTTGACCCGGGGACCCAGGGGACCGGGTGCGCCCGGTCACTGGGTGGCCGGAACTCGGGCTTGCCCGAGTTCCTCATGTCGAGACCGAAGTCGGCAAAAGCCGACTTCGGGGTCAAGCCCGGCCATGAGGGTGGAACGGGTGCGCTCAAATGACCATCCTTCGAGGCCCGGCTACGCCGGACACCTCAGGATGAGGTTGTGAAGGAAGAATCCTTACTCCTCACATCTCTTCCGCCGCGAACACGCCGAGGCGGCGGAGCAGCGCCTTCTCGGCCTCCAGCACCACCATCAGCAGCACGCCGATGGCGACGATCATCACCCCGTCGAGCAGGGCGACCGGGCGGGTGTCGAAGATCTCCTGCATCACCGGCAGATAGGTGAAGGCGAACTGGCCGATGGTGACGCCGGCGAGCGCGAGCAGCACCGCCGGCGTGCCCAGCGCGCCGCGCCAGGTGATCGAGGTCATGTGCATGAAGCGCACATTGAACAGATAGAAGATCTCCAGCACCACCAGCGTGTTGACGACGATGGTGCGCGCCATCTCCACCCCCTGCCCGCGCGCCATGGAGAGCGCGAACATGGCGAAGGCGGCCAGCATGAACAGCACGGAGACGAAGACGATCCGCCACACCATGAAGCGCGACAGCAGCCCGGCATGGGCCGGGCGCGGCGGGCGCTCCATGACGCCGGGCTCGGTCGGCTCGAAGGCGAGCGCGAGGCCGAGCGTGACGGTGAGGACGAGGTTGATCCAGAGGATCTGCGCCGGCGACATCGGCATGGTCGTGCCGATGAGGATCGCCATGATGACGGCCAGCACCTCGCCGCCATTGGTCGGCAGCGTCCAGGCGATCATCTTGCGGATGTTGTCGTAGACGGTGCGCCCCTCCTTCACCGCCGCGACGATGGAGGCGAAATTGTCGTCGAGCAGCACCACCTCGGCGGCCTGCTTGGCGGCCTCGGTGCCCTTGCGGCCCATGGCGATGCCGACATCCGCCTGCTTGAGCGAGGGCGCGTCGTTGACCCCGTCGCCGGTCATCGCCACCACCTGCCCGGTCGACTGGAGCGCGCGCACGATGCGCAGCTTGTTCTCCGGGCTGGTGCGGGCGAAGACGGCGGTGTCGCGGGCGATGCCGACCAGCGCCTCGTCCGAGGCGGCGTCGACATCGGCGCCGGTGACGACCTTGGGATCCTCGGCGAGGCCGAGCTGGCGGGCGATGGCCTGGGCGGTGGCGCCATGGTCGCCGGTGATCATCTTCACGCCGATGCCGGCGGTGCGGCACTCGGCGATGGCCGCCACCGCCTCCGGCCGCGGCGGATCGATGAAGCCGACGAGGCCGAGGAAGGCGAAGCCGTGGCGGACGTCGTCCGGCGCCAGGCGCGCCGGGGCGGCCGCGTCGAGCCGCTTCATGGCAAAGCCGAGCACCCGCTCGCCCTCCGCCGCCGTGTGAGCCAGAGCCGCGTCCCAGCCCTCGCCGGGCATGTCGCACATCGCCAGCACCGCCTCCGGCGCGCCCTTCACGAAGATCACCGCCTCGCTTTGCGGGCCGCGGTGCAGGCTGGCCATGAAGCGGTAGGCGGCGTCGAAGGGAATCTCGTCCTGCCGGCCCCATGTCCCACGCTCGATGGCTGGGGTGAGGCCCGCCTTGATGGCAACCGCCACCAACGCGCCCTCCATCGGATCGCCCTCGACCTTCCAATGGCTGCCATCGGCATTGAGATGCGCGTCGTTGCACAGCAGCGCACAGCGCAGCAGGGCACCAGCCGCCTCGGCCGGATCGCCGGGCTCAGGCCAGCCCAGCTCGCCCTCCGGCGCGTAGCCGGTGCCGGCGACCCGTATCTCGGCGAGCCCGCCGTCGCGGGGGATGAACAGCCGGCGGGCGGTCATCTCGTTGCGGGTGAGCGTGCCGGTCTTGTCCGAGCAGATCACCGAGGTGGCGCCCAGCGTCTCCACCGCCGGCAGGCGGCGGATCACCGCGTTGCGCCGCGCCATGCGCCGCACGCCGATGGCGAGCGTGATGGTGATGACCGCCGGCAGGCCTTCCGGCACCACGCCGACGGCGAGCGCCACCACCGCCATCAGCGCGTCGGTCCAGCCATAGTCCCTCACCGCCACGGCGAAGAGGAACAGCGCCGCCGCGCCGCCGATGGCGAGCCAGGTGAAGCGCTTGGCGAAGGCGTCGACCTGGCGCAGCAGCGGCGTTGCCAGCGGCTCGACCTCGGCGATGAGCTTGCCGATGCGGCCGATCTCGGTGCGCGGGCCGGTGGAGACGACGATGCCGGCGCCCTGCCCGGTGGCGACGGTGGTGCCGGAGAAGGCCATGGAATGGCGGTCGCCGAGCGGCGCCTCGGCCGGCGCCGGCTCCTCGCGCTTGGCTGATGCGACGGATTCGCCGGTGAGGATGGCCTCGTCCACCAGCATGCCGCGGGCGCGCATGAGCCGCGTGTCGGCGGGCACGCGGTCGCCCGGCTCCAGCAGCACGATGTCGCCGGGCACGAGGTCGCGCGCGTGCACGCTGACCCGCTGGCTGCCGCGCAGCACATTGGCGTGCGGGGCGATCATGCCGCGTATGGCGCGCAGCGCCTGCTCCGCCTTGCCCTCCTGCACGAAGCCGACGATGGCGTTGATCAGCACCACGGCGATGATGACGCCGGCATCGACGTGATGGCCGAGCAGCAGCGCCGCGAGCGCGCCGGCGAGCAGGAAATAGATCAGCGCGCTGTTGAACTGGACGAGGAAGCGCATGAGCGGATGGCGGCCCGGCGGCTCGGGCAGCGCGTTCGGCCCGTGCACGGCGAGCCGCGCCTGCGCCTCCTCGACGGAGAGGCCCGCGGGGGAGACGCCGAGCCGGCCCGCGACCTCCTCATGCGGGAGCGCGTGCCAGTCGGGTGGAGGGGCGTTCGGGTGGGTGCCGGCGGTGGGTGGGATGGAACCGGGCGGGACGGCGGCGGTGTTCATCGGTCCAAAGCGCTCGCATCTCGTGACGGACGCAGCGTAAGGTCCCGGGAAAGGGGTGCCTACCGGGTTTTTCCTACCCTGGCGGCCCGGACGCCGTCTGCCCGGGCCGAGCCCGGGCAGGGCGAAGGATCAGCGCGGCGCGCGCTTGGCGAGGATGCGCTGCAGGGTGCGGCGGTGCATGGAGAGCCGGCGCGCCGTCTCCGAGACGTTGCGCCCGCACAGCTCGTAGACCCGCTGGATGTGCTCCCAGCGCACCCGGTCGGCCGACATCGGGTTCTCCGGCAGCTGGGGCTTGTAGTCGCCCTGCACGTTCAGCGCGGCGCAGATGTCGTCGGCATCGGCGGGCTTCGCCAGATAGTCGACCGCACCCATCTTCACGGCGGTGACCGCGGTGGCGATGTTGCCGTAGCCGGTGAGGATGACGCCGCGCGCTTCCGGACGGCGGCGCTTCAGCGCCGAGATCACGTCGAGCCCGTTGCCGTCGCCGAGGCGCATGTCGACCACGGCATAGGCCGGGGCGCTGCCCTCGAGGCTGGCGAGGCCGTCCGCCACCGTCTCGGCGGTGGTCACGGTGAAGCCGCGCGTCTCCATGGCGCGGGCGAGGCGCTGCAGGAAGGGCCGGTCGTCGTCGACGATCAGCAGCGAGCGGTCCTGCAGGTCCGAAGTAATGTCCAACATCTCCAACTAATCCCAAAATTCCGGCCGGATGCCGGTTGCCTTGCCGCGGCGAAAAGCGGCTTACGCCTGTTCTGTTTTCGGTCCGCTTATACCCCGCCCTGCCGGCGAGCGCAAAATTGTCGCAGCAGCGCGGCACCGGCGACCCGATCACGCCTTCGTGGCCGGCTCCTCTTCCGGCTCGCGCTCGCCGGAGATGTCGATCAGCCGGCGCGGCCAGCGGATGTTCACCGAGGCGCCGTGGGCGGGCGGCGGGCGGTTGATGAAACCGAGCTCGGCGCCGGAGCGCTCCAGCAGCGTCTTGGCGATGAACACGCCGAGGCCGAGGCCCTGCTGGCCGTCCTCGCCGTCGGCCTCCGTCTCGCGCCGCCAGCGGTTGCGGCCGCGGCTGGTCACATAGGGCGCGCCGATCTGGTCGATCAGCTCGGGCGGGAAGCCGGGCCCGTCGTCGGTGACGGTGACGGTGATGTCCTCAGCTGTCCAGCTGGCGACGATGTCGACCCGGTTGGCGGCGAAGTCGACGGCATTCTCGACGATGTTGCCGAGGCCGTAGAGCAGGCCGGGATTGCGGGCGATGATCGGCTCCTCCCCGGCGCGGGCCGGCAGCGTCACCGCGATGGTGATGCCGAAATGCCGGTGCGGGGCGACCACGTCCTCCAAGAGGTGCGAGATGGGCATGCGGTCGAAGGGCGCGTCGCCGGCGCCGAGCGAGGTGAGCGTGCGCAGGATGGTGCGACAGCGCTCGGCCTGCTCGCTGACGAGGCGGATGTCCTCGCTCACCGGATTGTCGGGGGGCAGCGAGCGGGCGAGCTCCTTCGCCACCACGGTGATGGTGGCGAGCGGCGTGCCGAGCTCGTGCGCCGCGGCGGCGGCGAGCCCGTCCAGCGCCGAGAGGTGCTGCTCGCGCGCCAGCACCAGCTCGGTGGCGGCGAGCGCCTCGGAGAGCTCGCGCGTCTCCTCCGCCACCCGCCAGGCATGCACGCCGATGAAGGCGATGGCGATGGCGAGCGCCGACCAGATGGCGGCGAGGTAGAGCGGCGGCAGCTCCGGCGCGTCGCCCAGCACGCCTTCCGCCGCCCAGGGCAGCGGCATCTGCCACAGCCCGACCAGCGCTGCGCAGAGCCCCGCCAGCACGCCGAGCAGGATGGTCGTGCGCGGCGACAGCGCCGTCGCCGAGATCAGCACGGGCGCGAGGAACAGCAGCGCGAAAGGATTGGCGAGGCCGCCGGTGAGGAACAGCAGCGCGGCGAGCTGGAGGATGTCATAGGCCAGCAGCCACGCCGCCTCGACGTCGGACAGCCGCCTTGCGCCGGGATTGCGCAGGCGCAAGGCGAGGTTCAGCCAGGCCGAGAGCGCGACCACGGCGAGGCACGCGCCGATCGGCAGCGAGAAGCCGAGCCCCCACTGCACCACCACGATGGCCAGCGTCTGGCCGGAAATCGCCAGCCAGCGCAGTCGGATGAGCGTGTCGAGCCGCAGCCCGAAAAAACGTTCGCCGATCGGATGGTCGAGCGAGAGCGACATGTTACCGTCCGTCCCCGAGGGTCATCGGGCTTCTATAGCGGCAGATGCGACCAAAGGGCGAGAGCGCCGATTCGTTGACGGCGGCAGGAAAGAGCCTATTTATGCTGCAACGCACAAGAACCGCCGCCCGCCGTGAGCCGTCCGGTTTCGGGCCTTTCGGGCGGATCTGAGGACGGAGACATCATGGCGATCGGCGTTTTTGGAGACGTGCCCGACGCCGCAGAAGCGGCGCATACGCCCGACGTGGCGCTGGAGACGGCGACCGCGCTCTCGAAGCCGCTCTACTGGATGTTCGAGATGGGCCATGCCGCGCTCGATCCGCTGCGGGTGATGGCCGATGCCGGGCGGCTGTTCTACCGCAACCCGGTCAACCCGCTCAGCCATACCCGCTTCGGCAAGTCGATGTCGGCGGCGCTGGAGATGTTCGAGCGCACCACGCGGCGCTACGGCAAGCCGGACTGGGGCATCGACGAGACGGTGATCGGCGCCACCCATGTGCCGGTGAATATCGAGACGGTGTGGGAGCAGCCGTTCTGCCGGCTCTTGCATTTCGAGCGCGACTTCCCGCAGAAGCCGCGCCGGCCGCAGCCGCGCATGCTGATCGTGGCGCCGCTGTCCGGCCATTACGCGACGCTGCTGCGCGGCACGGTGCAGACGCTGCTGACCAATCACGACGTCTACGTCACCGACTGGGTGGACGCGCGCGAGGTGCCGCTGGCCGAGGGCCGCTTCGACCTCGACGACTATATCGACTACCTCATCGAGATCTTCCGCCATCTCGGCGGCGGCGTGCACGCGCTCGCCGTCTGCCAGCCGGCGGTGCCGGTGCTCGCCGCGGTGGCGCGCATGGAGGAGATGGGCGATCCCAACGTGCCCGCCTCCATGGTGCTGATGGGCGGGCCGATCGACACGCGCGAGAGCCCGACGGCGGTGAACGACTTCGCCAAGGCGCGCGGGCTCGACTGGTTCCGCCGCAACGTCATCACCACCGTGCCCTGGCCGCATCCCGGCGTCATGCGGCAGGTCTATCCCGGCTTCCTTCAACTCCACGGCTTTGTGTCGATGAACCTGGAGCGGCATCTGAAGGCGCATGCCGAGATGTTCGGCCATCTGGTGAAGGGCGACGGCGATTCCGCCGCCAAGCACCGCGAGTTCTACGACGAGTATCTCTCGGTGATGGACCTGCCGGCCGAGTACTATCTCCAGACGCTGCAGACCGTGTTCATCGACCACGCGCTGCCCAAGGGCGAGATGACCCATCGCGGCGAGAAGGTCGATCCGTCGAAGATCCGCAACGTCGCCCTGCTCACCATCGAGGGCGAGAACGACGACATCTCCGGCGTCGGCCAGACGCGGGCGGCGCAGACGCTGTGCTCCGGGCTCGCCGACGACATGAAGGTGCACTACCTCCAGCCCACGGTCGGGCATTACGGCGTGTTCAACGGCTCGCGCTTCCGC
>JARBUD010000021.1 GCA_029239875.1 Xanthobacteraceae bacterium
GGAGCGCCAGTATGACGGCATGCTCGCGGCCGTCACCTATCTCGATGATCCGAACCCGGCCTATGCCGCCGAGGCGGCGGCGCTGAAGGCGCATCGCTCTGCGGTTTGGACCTATGCGCTGGGCGCTCTTGCCGACGTCCAGGCGGGCGAGCGCGCCGCCCCGACCCTTGAGGATTTCCTCGCCGAGGTGGCGGCGGCCTGTCCCTTCACCTGGCCGGCGTGACGGTCGGCCGCGGGCTTCCCGACGCGCCGGGGGCGCGGGTTACTCGCGCATTAAGACGGATACAAGATCAAGTACGCTCGATACGTGCCGAATACGATGGCGGCGTAGGCTAGCGCTACGCTAAGCACGGCAAGCGCGCGGAATATATCTCCCGCGAGCTTTCGTCTCTTTGCTGGAGCGGTTCCGTAATCGACGTAGGGATACTGGTAAGACAGGGAAACCTTATTGAAGGCGTCAGAATAAAATATCTGGGAAAAATAGGCGAAACACGAAGCAAAACCCGAAAGCATCGCTCCGATCGCGAACCCGAAAACCGGAAGCGTGAGTTGAACGGCGATGTACCTGTCCGATTCGAACAATGTGGCAATGAAAGCCAGCCCAGCGATCACTGACCCGCCGTTGATTAAAGCTGCCGTTCGAATCGCCTCCAGTCCAAACGAGATGGCGGACCGGAACATCTCAAGCGCCCGGTTGTGGAAGTGCTCGTGCTCAAGATGAGCAAGGCTCAAGTCGGGCTTCATATGGTCGTCCATTGGCGCTTACTCCTGCGGCCCCTCGGCTTTCGCGGACCTCTCGGCTTGGGTTTCCGAAGCGACGCACGCGCCCATGTCGTGTAGGGCAGCGTCATAGCGATGGCTGCAGTCAGCCTACACCGCCACCCTGTCGATGGCGCGCCACGCCTCTTCAAGCTGCTGCCACGACGTTCTGCTGGCCCTGATTACCGCCAGCCGCTCCTCCCGCGTCAGCGTCGGCCTCCGCGCGGCCGCGAGCGAGTAGGAATGATCCTCGATAGCGCCCTCTAGCTCGGAGAGCATCTCGAGCAACCTTTTGTCGTCACTCACGGCACGTTCCTTTCGGTCCTAGATCACCGGGGCAGCGCTGCAGGCCGGGCCAAGGCCGGGCCTCATCTTTCTCAACTCGATACTTTGGAGACTAGCATGACCGCGTCGAGCTTCGACGAGGCGCTTAAGCGCGTCCTCGTGCATGAGGGGGGCTATGTGAACCATCCCGCCGATCCCGGCGGCGCCACCAATAAAGGCGTGACCCAGCGCGTCTATGACGGCTGGCGCCGCCGTGCCGGCAAGCCCACGCGAAGCGTCAAGCAGGTCACCAGCGACGAGGTGAAGGCCATCTATGAGTTCCAGTACTGGGACGAGATCCGCGCCGACGAGATGCCGGCTGGCGTCGACTATGTCGTCTTCGACGGTGCGGTGAATTCGGGGCCAGGCCAGTCGGTGAAGTGGCTGCAACGCGCGCTCGGCGTCGCGGCGGACGGCGTCGTCGGCGCCGTCACCATCGAGGCGCTGAATGAGCACCCCGATCACGATGCGCTGATCGCCGACATCATCTCCCGTCGGCTCGCCATGCTGAAGGGGCTACGCACCTGGCGCACCTTCGGCGCGGGATGGTCGAAGCGCGTCGGCAACGTGCTGAAGCATGGGCAAGCCGCGGCCATGGGCTCGGTCGGCCCCGATCCGGTGTTCACGAAGGAAGGTGCCCAGCGGGCCGATATCGACGATATCGCCACGCCGCCGGCGCCGATCGGCGGCTCGGTCGGTACCGTGGCCGGTGGCGGCGGCGCGGCCGTCATCATCGACCAGGCGAAGGATACGCTGCAGCCCATGGTCGGCGGCGGTGGCTGGCTCGACACCATCTTCGCCGGCCTTGTCGTCGCCGGCGTCGTCGTTGCCATCGGCGGCATCGCCTACGGTCTCTGGGCCTCCCGCCGCAACAAGGAGATCGGCGCCATCGTCAGCGGCGACGCGAGGGCCGACCTCCGCGAACTCCGGGGAGCCACGGCGTGACCTGGCTCCTCGGCTTCATCGTCGACAACGTGCCGTGGTGGGTGTGGCTGGTCGCGCTCGCGGTCCTGCTCGCAATCACCTGGCAGGCCTGGCGCCCAATCTGGGCGCTCCTCCCGTCCCCCATCAAGGCGGCGGTGCTGATCATCTGCACCGCCGTCCTCGCCTATCTCGCCGGGCGCAATAGGGGCGCGTCCGGCGCTCTCCATCGCGCCCAGGAAAGGGAGACCGCCCGTGCAGAAGATATCCGTGATCGCGGGGCTAAGGCTCGCGAGCGCGCTGACAGCGACGCTGTTGGCGGCCGGCTGCGCGACGACGACGGCTGGAAGCGGCACGACGGGTAAGGCCGTATGCGGCGTGTTCCGTCCGATCAGTTGGGCAGATGCCGACACAGAGTCGACCGTCCGGCAGGTGAAGGCGCACAACGCTGTCGGGCGTGAAGTGTGCGGGTGGCGCCCCTGATGTCGGATAGCAATGACCAAATCCTTGGTCTGCTCCGGGATGTTCTCCGGGGGCAGGATGCGCTCAAGGATGAGGTGGCCGAGCTGAGGACCACCGTCGCGGTGGACGTGGCCGTATCCGCCCAGCATCGCGACCAAAGCGAAGCGCGCTTCGAGGCAATCGAGCGGACGCTGAGCCAGGAGATCAAGCCGCAGACGGAAGAGTGGAAGCGGATGAAGACCATCGGGCTGGGCTTCGCCGGCCTTCTGGCGCTCGGCGGTATCTCCTTCGGAGCGATGCTGGCCTATGCCAGCGACACGGCGGTGAATGCCGTACGCCATTGGCTGCGGATCGGCGGATAACCAGATCCAATGACTAGTGCAGCGACGGAGGGCTAAGAAGCCGGAGCGTGGATCCCTGAAGTCTGATACGTCGTCCAGCGACGAGGCGATCCACTGCGCCTGCGACAGAGTAGTATGAAAGGAGGCTATCCGACGATACGGCTATGAGCAGGGGGATCAGCTTCGCCGTGCCACCGAGCCGCCGGACATGACGCAGTATCATCTCCGGAAGATCGGCCTCGGTTGTCATTGGAACGAGCTTCCGCATGTCAGCGAGCGATCGGGCAGCGCGAAACAAATGGCGCCGAACCTTGGTCGTCCATGAAGCGCTCTCCACGCTGTCCATCTGCTGAGCTAGGTCGGCGAGCTTGATGCGCGAGCCGCATCAGCCATCCCTTTGAGTTGCCGTGGATCGCTAGTTCTTAGCAGCCTCAGGCGCCGCGACAGTATGGCGTTTACCTAGGCAGGTCGACTCAATTTGGCCCACCACTAGGTTCCGCGCGGCCCGAACCGGAATTCTGAGATCTGCGCTTGCGCGCGGATGATCGTCGGCTCCGGCCGGCGGTAACGTGCCTAGCCGTCCTTGGGCGTTTCCTCCCTAACTGACCCCGCTCTCCATCGGGAGAGCGGGGCTCTTTTGCGTTTCTGGCCATTTCAAGCAGCGCGGGAATAAAAACGGCTGCTCATTCGTTTGCTGGTGCCGACGAAAATCCTGCTCCTTGAGCGGGCGCGGTATTGTATTGATCTATGTAGTCGTCAGAAATACTACAATAAGCCACGGAACAATTCTAATTGATATTCATTATCGCCACGGTCCTGTCGACCTGTGGAGGATACTATGAAGAAAATCGCTCTTGTCGCGACCATCGTCGCCTCGGTCATCGCCGTCCCCGCCGCCACCTTCGCGCAAGCTGTCGTGACGGTGCCGAGCGAGGTGGAAACCTATGTCGTCAAGGAAAAGACCCCATCTGTCACCTTCCAGGGTGACGTTGTGGTGGGAACGGCTCTTCCCGACACCGTCGTCCTTCACCCCGTGCCCAAGCACGACACCTACAGCTATGCGGTGGTGAACAATAAGCGGGTGATCGTCGAGGGGAAAACTCGCAAGGTCGTGAAGGTGATCGAGTAATCGATCATCCGCGACCGCTCGTCAACGAGCGGGAGGTCGCTATGCGAAAGCTGCTTCTCGCAGCTGCGGCCATGATGTCGGTGGTGTGGCTCGCTCTCGTTGCGATCCACATGCCCGTCTCCCAGACGGACGTGTTTGGCCGCCCGATCTCATCAGATGAGCCGCTAAGCGGCTACGGCGTCTATGTTAACTCAGCAGTTCAGCGCCGCTAGAAGTGCGCACGCCTCGATGCGGCTTGTTGAGCGTTCGAAACGGCGGCACGTCATCTTCATGCGAACCGTGACGTGCCGTCCGGTCGGCCCTGCTCTCCTCCTGAGGGGGGCGGGGCCTTTTTTACGTTCGGAGTGCCGACTGCGGATCGTGCACGTTTATGGCTGAGCAACCTTAATATGCGACCGCTTCGACAGCCACACCATTAAGGCGATGAGAATCCAGTACTTGCGCACGAAACGGGACATCAAAAGCGCTCCTATTCGCCTTTGATCCTTCGGCGACTTATAAGGAGCTTCCACACTAACCGCCATCATCCAGATCGACACCTTCAGGACTGCGATCCGTTGACGCTTGATCACCCTTGCCGCTTTGGTCGCTCCATGCTCCCTTAGGGAAGGTTCGGGAGGTACATATGGCAATCGAGGTCGTCTCGGCGCTGGTCGGAATCTTGGTGGTCGCTGCTATGCTGCTTATTGGCCGCGCTGGGCGCGACAAGACGGTGAAGCCGTTTCTCGCTACGGAGATGCGACAGGCTGGTTATGCTGTCGTCGCTACCGGCGCAACGTGCGTCACCGTGCTTCTCCTGTTCAACGCCATCGCGCACCTGGCCTCCTGACGACGAGGCAATTGAACCTCAGCGCACCGTCTTGCGTTGAATCGGCCATGATCGAGATGGAGCCGGTACAAGTCTGGGAGAGTGGCTCGGTCAAGCGGACGCTGACCGATGTCGAGGCCGCCGCCCGGTTCCTGCTGGAGAAATGGCCATCCGTCGTCGAGGGCACGCCGCTGCATCGGGCCGCGCGCATGGTGGCGCTCGATGCGGTCCAGGGGAACGCGCCGGCGGAGGACTTCCGAGCGGCGTTCATCGCCGCCGCTACGGAGGCGGAGATACTCGCACCCGCCGACCCCAAACCCGAGAAGCTGCTGCCCGGCCACATCGCCGAGCCTTGGCGGTACGGGAAGCGCAAGCAGCGGCGCTAGCGCAGGGCCTTTACGATCCTCTCGAGGTCGCTGAAGCCAGCATGCACCCAAACGCCACCCTCGGCCGCCAGCAGATCGGCCGTGAAGCTGATGCGCACGGCATCCACGCGCTTCTTGATCTCCGCCCGATGCCCCGGCACGAAGGCGAGGACGCCGCTCCAGATGCGCATGTCGACGGGCGGCTGATCAGGGGCAACCGGCCAGTCCGAGCGAATGTCTGAACGCCCACTGGTTCCTGACGCTTGCAGACGCGGCCGAAAAGATGGAGGCTTGGTCAGCACGGGGCCATCGGCCACAAGGCCCCAATCTCGCTGCAGAACCCCGGCGGCGTAGCCAGCCCACCGCCGTGAAGCAGGCCTGAAACTCCAGCTTCCGGCGGTCCAGAAAATGGTCTCGAATCACCTATCTTAGCGTTGCCAGCCGGGTCTGAAGTCCAAATGCCTTCACAAGGGCGCGATCCCCTTTCGGGGCTCACTGCTCGGTACCGTCGGCACCAACGCTTTGCCTTGACGCCGTGAATATGTCCCAGGCCGCGATAAACAAGGCGGCGATGACGGGACCGACAACAAATCCGTTGAGACCGAAAGTCGCAATGCCGCCCAGAGTGGAGATGAGCACAATATAGTCGGGCATCTTGGTGTCCTTTCCCACCAGGAGTGGACGCAGGAAGTTATCGACGAGTCCAATGACGAGTGCACCGAACGCGATCAAAATAATGCCCTGCCAGACCGCCCCGCTTGCCAGAAGATAGATGGCAACTGGAGCCCAAATCAGGCCTGCGCCAATCGCGGGAAGCAATGAAAAGAATGCCATCACCACTCCCCATAACAGCGGAGCGCTGATCCCGAGGAACCAAAATATCAGGCCACCAAGCGTTCCTTGCAGAAGCGCGACGAGCAGGTCGCCCTTGACTGTCGCGCGGATGACGATCGTGAATCTGTTGAGGAAGTCCTGCTTATGCTCGGTGAGCAACGGAATGGCATCACGGATACGCTTGGACAACTTGGCCTCGTCTCGGAGCACGAAGAACAACAGATACAGCATGACGAACAAGTTCACGACGAAGTCAAACGTGCCCTGACCAATAGTGAGGGCCTGAGTCGCTATGTATTGGCTGCCCGACACGAGTCCAGCGGACAGCTTTTCCTGCAACTCTCCGAGGCTCGCGACGCCGAAGTGATCCAGCAGGTTGGTTACCCACCCGGGCAAGACCTCCTGGATTTGCCGAAAGAATCGGGCGAAATCGATCTCTCCCAATTGGAGCTTTCCATAGATGCCCACGGCCTCCCGAGCCAATGACACCCCGATAAGAGTCGATGGCAGGATCACGATGGCCACGATGATAAAGACCGTGAAAAAGGCGGCGAGATTCCGACGGCCTCCCAGCAATCGCACCATTTCCCGGTGCAGCGGCGCGAACAAGACTGCGATTATGGTTCCCCAAAGAATCGCGCCATAGAACGGCCAGAGAATCCAGGCCAACGCCAGTGATATGGCAACGATCATCGCCAGAAAGGCATTCTGTTCAACACTGCGCATGCGGACTTTCCTGAATGCGTGATTCTCTTAACTTAGCCTCACGGTGTCTAACGTAGGTTGTATACTGATTAGATGCCGCCCGGATTGCCGGACACGCGCCAGGTCTTCGAGTTGCAATCGGCTCAAGCTGGCTCAATGATACCGCAGTTGATGTGCTCCCGGTTTGATCGTCCGACGAAGCCTTACAAATGGCATCAGCGAAAACAGTCCGGTTCTTCGTTGCCGCCAATCCATCCGATACCGGACGGAGACGATCCGGGAAGCGGCGGGAAGAGATCCGCCCGCCGGCCTTTGGCGAAAACGATATGGGAGAGATCAAGCGAATCTCCGAACGCCTCGCCGGTGCCTTCGAGATACATCATCCATCGACGTCTAAAGGCTTCCGTGAAGACGGCTGCATCCGCCTTCTGGATCTGCGGCCACGCCTCGACGAAATTCTTCCGCCACTCATCCATCGTTCGCTGATAGTGCGGCCACAGGTTCTCCACCGAGATCAGCATCAGGCCAGCGCGATCGAAGGCCGCGAGCGTCGCGGGCAGGCTCGGCACATGCCCGCCGGGGAAGATATACTTGAGCGTCAGCAAGCCGGTCATCTGCCGTACCATCCAGGTAGTGGTCGAGACGACGCCGATGCCGCCCTCCTTTAGTGCGGCGGCGATCGCTTCTGCCCATAACCGGTATTGCTTCGGCCTGTAGCCGGCATGTTCCTGCACGCCGATGGAGACGAAACGGTCGAAGCGGCCACTCTCCCGAACGATGTCGCGATGATCGCCCTCGACTAGACGGATCTTCTCGGCCAATCCGTGGCGGTGAAAGCGTTCGCGCATATAGTCGTTCTGGCGGCGAACAGGATTATAGACCGTGACGTCAACCTGGTAACGCTTCGCCATGTAGATCGCTAGGTAGCCCCAGCCGGCGCCGACTTCGAGCACGGACATGTCGGGCTCCAGCCGAAGCGTCCGGCAAATATACTCATAATTATTGAATTTGGCCTGGTTGAGTGTTCGGGTTTCGGGCGTCCATAGACCCTCGGAATAGCCGAGTGTCTCTCCGAGCATGGCTTCGAACAGTGCCGACGGCAGCGCATAATGAAACTCGGCATTTTGGACGGAATGTTGGTGGGCATCCCCGCTTTGCCGCCACTCCTGCACCCGCTGCCGGAGCTCATTGAGCGGATTGCGCAACAGGCGATTCCAGGATGTAGAAGACCCGATTCCGGCCCTGTGTCCCAAGGCGGCAAGCGTTGCGATGGGCTGTTCGCCTTCGAGATCCACATCGCCGTCGATGAAGGCTTCGAACAGCCCTTCATAAAAGAACAGCAATGTATGCCACTCGGCGCGGCGGTTCCGGAATCTGATGGAGACCTTTGGCCGGGGGCCTTCGGAGAGGTTCTGATAGATAGAGCCGTCAGAGAATTCGACACGGAGTGTGGTGTCATGGGACGCAGTGCCAACGCGCTCGAAAATTCGTCGCAATAAAGACTGTGGGATCATCACGCTTTCCCTTGCTTATGATGAGGCTGCCCAATCTCGATATTGACTTGCGACTATTGAGGTGCCGGGTCCAATCTAGGGCATTATCGTCGCGAGTCTGCCCCCGATGTTGGACCGGCGTGCTGGCCGCTTCCAACGGTGACGGACGTGCTGCGATGCTATCCGCTTCACGCCGTGTATGACGTGGTCCGTGGTTCTTGCTGTATCGCTGGCGGCTTCTGAGGTGAGCAGGCGCAGCAGGTCGGGGAAGCGCCGGCTTGGTGTCGACCTCTTCGGCGCGGGCGTTATGCATTGGCGCCATGCCCTTCAGCGGCCTCGACCACCAGCGCGGGATAAGGCCCCAGCGCATCACCTCATAGTGCCATTGGCCGTCGGCGCCTTTCCAGATCACGCCGGCTTGGTCAGTCGGAGCGATGTTGTATTGCGGCGGGAGGTTCGAGGGCGTCTCGACCACCAGCGGGCGAGAGAAGGCGTGGATTTCGGCCCACGTGTAGAACTGACTGAAGCGCCCGCACATGCTGCACTGCTCCTAAACACGCCGATCATCCTAGGGGATTTGTTCCGGCTGCGGAATGCCGCTTGTTCCTATTTTGTTCTCATGGAATCCATAGTGGCCTCACAGGAGGTCGAGATGGTCCAAAGAACGAAACGCACCCTGTCACCGGGCGAGGCGGAGCGCATGCAGAACGAACTGCGCGCCTTTCACAGCAGCGTCCGGATCTGGTGCGGCAAGGTACCCGTCGGCGAGACGGTGTACGTCACTCTCGACAACCTCAATAGCGCGCTCATCCTGACCGACCGCGAGCTGCAGGGCGCGATCGACGGAGCGCGCAAGGCTTGGCCTCCTGGCTGGCAGGGGCTGCCGTCGTGAGCGACGCGGAACTCACCGTAGAGGTGCCGGAGATGGAGGAGATCAGCGACGGCGACGTCGACGAGGCCATCGCGTTGTGCGGCGGCGACCTTCGCAAGACCGTCAAGGCCCTGCTGATCGCCAATGCCTTCACCGAGCAGATGCTCGAATTGTCGCGTCAGGAAGCGAGCCAAGGCTTTCTGCGTCGGCGACCGAAGCGCGCAAAGGGCTAGATCAGCGTCTAGTCGTCCTATTCGGCATCGGCGACGCCGGGCCCCCCGCGCGCACATCGACATTAACCCCCATACTTGCCCCAGCTCTCCTGCGGGAGGGCGGGGCTTTTTGCGTTCTGCCGACGCGCAGGTCGGCGCTGTCGTGCCCCTGGAGTAGCGCCAAAGCGATCGACATTACAGATTTAAAGAGCGCGGCGGAAAAATTGTCGTTCGGCGTCAGGGTCTGTCGTCGTTGTGCTCAAGCTTCGACTTCAGTTCCATGAGGTCAAACATCTCGCGTTCCCTACGCTTTATCAGAATCTCAAACTCGACCAAAATCTCGGATAAGGCGCTGATGACGTGAGGATCGGGCTTTTCGTCCTCCATTTCTTCTTTCAGCCGTTCTTCGGTGTCGGCCATTTTCTGAGAAAGGATGTCGACAAGCGTCTCTAATTCGCCAATACGGCCGTCGAGGTCTCCGACGCTGTCCCGGTTTGTGAACCTCACGCCGGGTCCTCCATCGCGAGACGAGGTGCCATTTGCGATAAACGATACCCCTTCGGCTTCGAAAGCCTCCTCGATTTTGGTCAGGGAGTCGGAGCTTGGCATACGGCGGCCCTTTTCAAAGTCGCGCACCGTGCTCTCGCTAAGGCCAGCTTCCTCTGCGAGCCTTGACTGCGACCATTCCAGCAGCGCGCGAGCCGCCTTCGATTGCGCCGCGTTTATCAAATGTTCCTCCATTCCTCGAATATCGTTGGAGTGATCCACGCTGTACGTTGACGCGGGATAGTGTCCACGATATGTGAGGAATGTCTTAACGGAAAACGCGAATGGAGGGAAAGATGTCGGACCCCGTCGCCAACCCCAGCGAGCACGCCGCGGTGGCGCGCAAGGTGCAAATACCGTTCGTCCAAGCGGAAATCGATCAGATTGACGACGTCCGCTTTGCTCAGCGGCATCAGTCCAGAACCGAGACTATCCGGTATCTGATCTTCCGTGGCCTCGAGGCCACCGTCGCCGAGGCGCCGACGCATCGGGGTGAGACCTCAGCCAGATTCACCGACGTCTCGGGTGAAATTTCCGAGATCTCGGACGAAATTTCCGGAAATCCGGAAAAGGACGTTGCCATAATGAGGTCTGTCGCGAGGCCGGGCGCGGATAAAACATCCATCGCCGACGGATGATGCGACCAGTGGAGTAGGCCTAACCTAGCATCGGCGCGTTTGAAAGTTCATCAAAGGAAATTTGCCCGATTGCAAATGCACCGGTGGCAAATTGGCTGGGACTGGCTCCGGGAGATCTACCCGCCGTCTGGGTGAAATACCCCAAATCTGGGGTGAGATTCCCTGCCGCTAAGCGGCGCGACGTTCTAAGCTGCCAGAAATATCGAGGAGTTAATAAAAGATTACTGAGCAACGGCGGCGGAGCCTAGGCCTGGAAAACCGGCTCCGCCGCCGCCCAAAAACCATCAACCGATCTAGAGGAGAGCGGCGATGAACGCCCTCACACATAGCGCGCCCATGCCCGGCGCGGAAGAGTCTGCGCGCATTTTCTACCGTGACCAGCCGGTCATGACGACCGAACAACTCGCTGCTGCCTATGGCGTGAACCCCAAGAACATTCACGACATCCATCAGGCTCACTCGTCCCGTTTCGAGGAGGGGCGCCACTACTACCGCCTGTCCGGCGCCGATCTGCGGGAGTTCAAGAACTACCCCGCCAATAGCGGGGTAGTTGGGATGCGCGCGCCGCACCTCACTCTCTGGACCGAGCACGGCGCCCTGCGCCATGCCAAGCTGCTGGAGAGCTCGAAGGCGTGGGAGGTGTTCGGGAAGCTGGAGGAGACCTATTTCGCCGTGCGCGCCGCGGCGGCGCCGGTGACCGGGCCGGAGCGGTTCAAGATCGCCCGAGAGAATCGCCTTCAGTTTGAGCGGCACCTGAGCTGGGCGCGCGTCATGGGCCTGAGCGGCGCGCACGCGATGCTCGCCGCGAACCGGGCAACCATCATCGCGACGGGGCATGACACGCTGGGAGCCCTCGGTGTCCTGAGCGCCCCCGATGCCGTGCAGGAAATCGTCGTCATCCCGACCGCCATCGGCGAGAAGCTGGGCGGCCTCTCCGCGCAGGCCGTCAACTCGCATCTGGCGGCCATGGGCTTGCAGGAGCGCGAGCCGCTTCACAAGGGCAAGTGGCGCTGGAAGCTGACCCAGGCGGGCCTGGACGCCGGAGGCCGCTACGACGTGCAGAGCCGCAGCAACAACACGGGAACGGCGCGCTTCATCGAATGGCCGCTCTCGGTCGTCGACAGTGTGCGCACCTTTCTGAAGGGCGAGGAAGGGGAAACGGCATGAGCGGCTTCAGGAACGAGGCACCGACCTACGATCCCGAGTCGGATATCCACGACCTTGCGGTACTCGCCGGTATCGCCGTGTCGTACATCGGCGATGTCCTCCAGGGATCGGGCATCTACGATCCGAAGGGGACGGCCCGGCCTCTCTCGTCCGAGGCGAGCGATGAAATCCTCTTCCTCGTGGCTGAGATATGTCGCCGGTCGTCGGCGATACGGCGGAGCATGTTCGGCGGATAGTCACGCAGCGGAGGAGGGAGCGAACAAGGCTCCCTTTTCCCATTTCCTGGGCCATTTCATGGGCGGCAATTTATGGGCCCTGGTCTGCCCATCACCTAAGACATTGAGAAGTCTCAGGTTCGCGTGGTCGGAGTGGCAGGATTTGAACCTGCGACCCCCTCGTCCCGAACGAGGTGCGCTACCAGGCTGCGCTACACTCCGCCGCGGCGCGAGCCTCTAGCATGCGGATGCGCAGGGCCGCAAGGGGCGCGCGGTAAAGGATGTGGATGAAGCGAGCGACCCTTTCGCCATCGAGCGGGCGACACCCGCCCGAACGAGGTTGAAAGCCGGGCTAAGCTGTGTCTATGTCCGCGCCCACGGCCGGCCGGCGTACCGTCGAACGGCTGCCGGCCCGGTGGGGCGTCGCCAAGTGGTAAGGCAGGGGATTTTGATTCCCCCATGCGGAGGTTCGAATCCTCCCGCCCCAGCCAGCCGCCATGCTAGAAGCGGGACATATCCCGATCCACCATGCGGCGGCCGCCTTGCGCATCCATCTCGTCAATCCCAACACCACGCGGTCGATGACCGATACCATCGCCGCCGCCGCACGCACGGTTGCGGCACCGGGCACGGAGATTCTGGAGGCCACCTCCGCCATGGGGCCGGCCTCCATCGAGGGGCACTATGACGACGCGCTGGCGCTGCCCGGCCTGCTCGCGGCCATCGCCGAAGCGGAGGCGGCGGGGGTGGACGCACATATCATCGCCTGCTTCGACGATACCGGGCTGGAGGCCGCGCGCACGCTCGCCAAGGCGCCGGTGGTCGGCATCGGCGAGGCCGGCTTCCACATGGCGAGCCTTGTGGCCCATCGCTTCGCGGTGGTGACGACGCTGTCGCGCTCCATCCCGGTCATCGAGGCCAATCTCATGCGCTACGGGCTTGACCGCCGCTGCGCCGCCGTGCGCGCGTCCGAGGTGGCGGTGCTGGAGCTGGAGGACCCGGCCTCCGGCGCCCGCGTCCGCATCTCCGCCGAGATCGGCCGCGCCCTGTGCGAGGACCGGGCGGAGGC
The DNA here is from genome assembly GCA_029239875.1 of Xanthobacteraceae bacterium. Classification (GTDB taxonomy): domain Bacteria; phylum Pseudomonadota; class Alphaproteobacteria; order Rhizobiales; family Xanthobacteraceae; genus Ancylobacter. The sequence goes on from JARBUD010000021.1 coordinate 12,860, forward strand.
GATCGTGCTCGGCTGCGCCGGCATGGCCGACCTCGCCCGCGCGCTGGGCGAGGAGCACGGCGTGCCGGTGATCGACGGGGTGGCGAGCGCGGTGGCGCTGGCGGAGGGCCTCGTCAGGGCCGGGCTGGCGACCTCGAAGACGGGCGCCTATGCGCCGCCGCGGCCGAAGCCCTATGCCGGCCGGCTCGCCGATTTCGCGCCGAAGGGATAGGCTGCCTCAGCCTACGCCGAGCGGCGTCGCCCCCTTCCCACCTGCAGACCGTCATCCCCGGGCTTGGCCCGGGGATCCACGACTTGCCTGGCGCCATGCGGTACTGCAGGCGTGGATGGCCGGGCCAAGCCCGGCCATGACGATCTTCCAAACCTTATCAGCCGAGCTTGCGCAGCAGGCGCAGCACCTCGACGCGCTCGCCCTCGTCGAGCGGCTCCAGCGTCGCCTCGGTGATCTCGCGCGCGACCAATATGGCCTCATCCGCCACCGCCCGCCCGCGCTCGGACAGGCCGACAGCGCGGCGGCGGCGGTCCAGCGGGTCGTCGGCGGTGAGCACGAAGCCGCGGGCGCGCAGGCGGTCGACCACGCCCTTGATGGTGGCGGCGTCGAGATAGACCAGCCGTCCCAGCCGGTTCTGCGAGCAGGGGCCGACCTCGCGCAGCTTGGCGAGGGTGGCGAATTGCGGCGGGGTCAGGCCCTCGATCATGCGCGCGGCGAACAGCGCGGTGTGGCGCTGGTTGGCGACGCGCATGAGGAAACCCACCTGCTGATCGAGCCGGTAGGTCTCGATCGCCTGCGCCTTCGCGTCGGCCGGATCGTCGGGGCCGTCCGCACTCATAAGCCCGTCTCTCTCCCGCACATCCGTCATGGCCGCCATCAGAGCACAACGAAGCCGGCTCGCAAATACAATACGTACACGTTCAATAATCTGGAGGGATTCAACCGAATATTCGCGTGGGCTCGACTGCCGAATCGAGGGCGTCCATCGAACCTTGCCACCGCACTTCGCCCTGTTCGATCACATAGGCCCGGTCGCATACCGCACTGCACAGCGCGGTATTCTGTTCGGAAATCAGCAAGGAGAGGCCACTGGCCTTCAATGCGGCCAGGGCACCAATCATTTGCTCTACAATGATTGGCGCGACACCTTCCGACGGCTCGTCGAGCAGCAGCAGCGCCGGGCGGCCGACGAGGGCCCGCGCCACGGCGAGCATCTGCTGCTCGCCGCCCGACATCTGGCCGCCGAGCCGGTCCTGCAGCGCGGCGAGGTTGGGGAACAGCGCGAACAGCGCCTCGCGCGGCCAGTCCGGGCCGATGAGGCCGCCGTCGCCGGGCCGCACGGCGCGGCTGCCGAGGTCGAGATTCTCCCCTACGGTGAGGTCGGTGAAAATGCGCCGGTCCTCGGGCACATAGCCGATGCCGAGCCGGGCGACGGCGTAGGTCGGCAGGCCGGCCATGTCCTTCCCGTGCAAGGCGAGGCGACGCGCGCGGCGGCGCACCAGCCCCATCACCGCCTTCATTGTGGTGGACTTGCCGGCGCCGTTGCGGCCGACGAGGGCCACCGCCTCGCCCGGCGCGACGGCGAGCGACAGGCCGAACAGGATCTTGGCCTCGCCATACCAGGCTTCCAGCCCGTCGATCTCCAGCATGGGCGTATCGGCGGACGTACTCATCCGGCTGCCTCCGCTGCCGCCGTGCCGCCGAGATAGACCTCGCGCACTCTCAGATCGGTGCGCACCTCGTCGACCGTGCCGTCGGCGATCAGTCGGCCGCGGGCGAGCACGATCACCCGGTCGGCATGGCCGAAGACGACGTCCATCGAATGCTCGGTGAACAGCACGGCGAGGCCGCGCGAGCGGGTGAGCTTCTGAACGAGCGCGATCATCTCGCCGCGCTCGGCCGCGGCCATGCCGGCGGTGGGCTCGTCCATCAGCAGGAGCTTGGGATCGCCGGCGAGCGCCATGGCGAGCTCGAGCCGCTTGACGTCGCCATAGGCGAGCGCCGCGGCGGGCCGCTCGGCCTCGCCGGCCATGCCGGTCTGCTCCAGCAGCGCCATGGCCTCGTCGCGGGCGATGGTGGTCGCCGGCCGCCAGAAGCCGAACACGGCGCCGCGCGCGGCGATGAGCGCGGCCTGCACATTCTCCAGCGCGGTCATCGAGCCGAACACCGCCGCCACCTGGAACGTGCGGCCGACGCCGAGATGGGCGATGCGGCGCGAGGGCAGGCCGGTGACGTCGCGCCCGAGGATGCGCACCGTGCCGGAATCCGGCCTGAGCTGGCCGTTGACGATGTTGAAGCAGGTCGACTTGCCGGCGCCGTTGGGGCCGATCAGCGCCAGCAATTCGCCCGGCGCGATGGAGAAGCTCACCCCATCCAGCGCGCGCACGCCGCCATAGTGCTTGGTGAGCTCGCGCACCTCCAATATGGCGGTCATCGCGCGCCTCCGGGCCGGCGCAGGCCGCGAGAGAGCCCACCCGCGATGCCGAAGGGAAAGAGGAGGACGACGGCGAGGATGATGAGGCCGAGCAGCGCGCGCCAATAGTCGGTCTCGCGCATCACGCTGTCCTGCAGCAGGGTGAAGGCGCCGGCGCCGACCACCGGGCCGATCAGGCTCTGCACGCCGCCGATCAGCACCATGACCAGGCCGTCTATGGAGCGGCCGACCGAGATCGCCTCCGGCGAGATCGAGCCCTTGGCGAAGGCGAACAGCCCGCCAGCCGCACCACAGACCGCACCGGCGAGCGCGAAGGCAAGCCAGCGCACGCGGGCGACAGGGATGCCGGAAGCCTCGGCGCGCAGGCGCGAATCGCGCGCGGCCCGCAGCGCCATGCCGAAGGGGGCGAAGACCAGCCGCCGCAGCAGCAGGAGCCCGGCCAGTGTCACCACGAAGGCGGCGAGGTAGAGCCCGGTGCGGCTGTCGAACGGCCATTCCGGCCACACGTCGAACAGGCCGTTGGAGCCGCCGGTGACCTCCTCCCACTGGAAGGCGACGGACCAGACGATCTGCGCGAAGGCGAGCGTCAGCATGGCGAAATAGACGCCCTCCAGCCGCACGCAGAACCAGCCGAACAGCACCGCGCCAAAGGCCGCGACGCCGATGCCGGTGGCGAAGGCGAGCGGGGTCGGCAGGCTGAGCGCGGTGACGGCGTAGGCGGTGCCGTAGGCGCCGAGGCCGAAATAGGCGGCGTGGCCGAAGGAGGCCATGCCGCCCGGCCCCATGATGAAGTGCAGCGAGGCGGCGAACAGCGCCGCCACCAGCATGTCGAGCGCCAGCACCGGCGCGTAGCTGACGAGCGTGCCGATCAGCGGCATGGCGGCGAACAGGGCGACGGCGGCGAGGGCGAGGAGGCGGGCAGGGGCGGAGAACGGGCGCAGCGGCGGCTCGGCCGGGCCGCCACGGGCGGCGGGTGGCTGCGGCCGGCCGAACAGGCCGTGCGGGCGCACGATCAGCACCAGCGCCATCACCAGGAACTCGGCCACCAGCGTCAGCCGCGACATGTTGAAGGTGAAGCCGAAGATGTCGACCACGCCGAGCGCGGTGCACAGCGCCTTCGCCTCCGCCACCAGCACGGCGGCGAGATAGGCGCCGCGGATCGAGCCCATGCCGCCGACCACGACGACCACGAAGGCGTCGCCGAGCACCGAGAGGTCGAGGGTGAGGCTCGCCGGCTCGCGCGCCATCTGCAGCGCGCCGCCGAGCCCGGCGATGCCGGCGCCGAGAGCGAAGACCATGGTGAACAGCAGCGCCTCGTTGATGCCGAGCGCCGCCACCATCTCGCGATCCTGCGTCGCGGCGCGGATCAGCCGGCCGAAGCGGGTGCGGGCGAGCAGCAGGTGCAGGCCGATCAGCACCGCCGGGCCGATGAGGGCGAGGAAGATGTCGTATTCAGGCAGCCGCCGGCCGAGCAGCATCACCGAGCCGGACAGACCCGGCGCGCGCGGCCCCAATATGTCCTCCGGGCCCCAGAGGAACAGCGCGGCGTCGTTGATGACGAGCAGCAGAGCGAAGGTGGCGAGCAGCTGGTAGAGCTCGGGCGCGCCATAGAGCCGGCGCAGCAGCGTCATCTCGATCAGCGCGCCGAGCGCCGCCACGACGAGCGCGGCAGCGAGGATGCCGGCCCAGAAGCCGAACGGCCCGCCGATCCACGTCCCGATCTTCGGCGCCAGCGTCACGGCGAGGTAGAGCCCCAGCATGTAGAAGGAGCCGTGCGCCATGTTCACGATGCGGGTGACGCCGAAGATGATCGACAGCCCGGCGGCGACGAGGAACAGGCCGGAGGCGGAGGCGAGGCCGTTCACCGCCTGGAACAGGAGCGCGTCGAGCGACATCGGGAGGGGGCCGCCGGCTCGTCGCGCCGCTCAGTCCGCTGCCGGCCGCAGCGCCTTCACCTCGGCGTCGGAGGGCAGCACGCTGGCGCCGTCGACATAGCTTGGCTGCACCATGATGCCCTGTCCGTCCTTCAGCGCGAGGATGCCGACATAGGCGCCCATGGTCGCCTGATGGTCGCTGGCGCGGTAGCTGAACGGCCCGAACGGCCCGACCACTTCGAGCCCGCGGAAGGCGTCGACCAGCTTCTCGGTGTCGGTGCCGCCGGCCTTCTTGAGCCCGGCGGCGATCGACTTGATGGTGGTGTAGCCGACCACCGAGCCGAGGCGCGGATAGTCGCCATAGGCCTTCTGGTAGGCGGAAAGGAACGCCATGTGCTCGGGCGTCGTGATCGCGTACCAGGGATAGCCGGTGACCACCCAGCCGGCCGGCGCCTCGTCCTTCAGCGGATCGAGATATTCTGGCTCGCCGGAGAGCAGGCTGACGACATAGGTGCCCTCCAGCGCGCCGCGCGTATCGGCCTCGCGCACGAACTTGGCAAGGTCGGGCCCGAACAGCACGTTGAACACCGCGTCCGGCTTGGCGTCGGCGATCGCCTGCGCCACCGGGCCGGCGTCGATCTTGCCGAGCGGGGTGGCCTGCTCCTCGACGAACTCGACATCCGGCTGCGCGTCCTTGAGCAGCTTCTTGAAGGTGGCCGCGGCGGACTGGCCGTATTCGTAATTGGGGTAGACGATGGCCCAGCGCTTGCGCTGCGCCGCCTTCGCCGCCGGCAGCAGCATCGCCACCTGCATGTAGGTGGAGGGGCGCAGGCGGAAGGTGTAGCGGTTGCCGTCCGACCAGGTGAGCTTGTCGGTCAGCGGCTCGGCCGCGAGGAAGAACACCTTGCGCTTGCCGGCGAAGCCCGACACCGCCAGCCCGATATGCGACAGGAAGGTGCCGGCGAGCAGGTCCACCTTCTCGCGCGTCACCAGGTCCTCGGCGACGCGGATGGCGTCGCCGGGATTGCCGCCGTCGTCGCGCGAGATCAGCTCCAACGGCCGCCCGTCGACGCCGCCGGCATCGTTGATCTCCTTCACCGCCAGCTGCATGCCCTTGCGGTAGGGATCGAGGAAGGCGGGCTGGGCCTTGTAGCTGTTGAGCTCGCCGATACGGATCGGCTCGGCGGCCGGGGCGGGCAGGGTGAAGGCAGGCAAAGCGAGGGCGGCGACGGTCATCGCCGCGCCCGTCAGCGCCGCGCGCAGACAGCTCGAATAGCCCATCGCAGCCCCCTCAACTTTGCCGCCGGCCAGGGTGCGCCGGCGCGCGGATAACCTATCGTCTCCCCGCCCGCGGTCCAGCCCAGTCTTTGGGCAGCGCGGAGGTCAGGGGCTGACCCGTAACGGCTCTTCGGGGTGGTTGGTGCCGCCTTTGGGCCGTCATCCCCGGGCTTGGCCCGGGGATCCACGACTTTCCGAGGCGCCAAGCTGGACCAAAGTCGTGGATGGCCGGGCCAAGCCCGGCTATGACGAACCTCCAGGCATCCCGATCGCGAATAATGGGTCAGGCCCTCAGGGGCCGATCTCGATTTCCGGCTCAGGCGGCGCCTTGCCGCGTCCCGAGGCGACCAGCGCGCCGCCGACGATGAGCGCGGCGCCGAGCAGGGTGCTGGGCGAGGGGACTTCGCCGAAGGCCAGCAGGCCGATGGCGAGCGCCCAGACGAAGGCGGTGTATTCGAACACGCCGAGCCGGCTGGCGTCGGCGCGCCCATATGCCCAGGCCATGCACAGATGCCCGGCCGTGCCGAGCACGCCGATGCCGAGGAAGACGAGGATTTCGCCGCCCGCCGGCGCCGTCCATTGCCAGATGCCGAGCGGCGCCAGCAGCAGCCCGGCGAAGCTGTTCTGCAGCAGCACGATGGTCGGCAGCGGGTCGCGCGCGGCTCGGCTCTTCAGCACCACCATGGACAGCGCATAGGTGATGGCGGCGGCGATGGCGGCGGCGAGGCCGAGCGCGTTCGCCGGCTCGTCGCCGGTATGGGTGAGCTCGCTCCACAGCACCACCAGAACGCCGGCGAAGCCGAGCACCAGCGCGACGAGGATCGACTTGCCCGGCCGCTCGCCCAGGATTGCCGCGGCGAACAGCGCGATGAAGATCGGCGAGGTGAAGGAGAGCGCCAGCGCCACGGCGAGGGGGAGCACCGCCAGCGAATAGAAGAACAGCAGCGCGGTGGCGGCCACCACCACCGAGCGCCAGGCATGCGGGCGCACCGTCGCCGCGTCCGGCCAGGGCGTGCGGGCGGCGCGGAAGACGAGATAGGCCGCCAGCGCGCCGAAGGCGTAGCGCATGACGCCGATCTGGCCGACGCCGTGCGCCGTGGCGACGTATTTGATCAAGCCGTCCATCACCGACAGGAGGCCGATGCCGGTGACCGCCGCCAGGGCGGGCCCGGTGTTGAAGCGCGGCATGGGATCAGCTCTCGATGGCGGCGAGGCGGGAAGCGGCGGCCGCGTTCAGCGACAGCCGGTAGGAATATTCCCAGGTCGCGGAGAGGTCGTGGCATTCCCGCGCCTCGCCGTGGCGATGGAAGCCGCAGCGCTCATAGAATCGGTGGGCGTCGGTGAAGCGGGTGTCGGTCCACAGCCGGATCTCCGGCGCGCCGGCGGCCTGCGCCTCGGCGAGCGCCCGCTCGAACAGCGCCCGGGCGACGCCGCGGCGGCGGGCGGCGCGGGCGACATAGACCTTGAAGATTTCGAGCCCGCCGGCCGGCGCGTCGGCATCGCGGGTGGGGGCCAGGGCGAACGAGCCGATCACCTCGCCATCCGCTTCGGCCACCCAGATGGTGCCGCCGCGGGCGGCGAAATGCGAGGCGATGGCGTCGAGCTCGGGGAATTCGGCGGCGCGGTCGAACACGCAGCCCTCATATTCGGCGAAGGCGGCGGCGATCAGCACTGCTATGGCATCGCCGTCGGCGTCATCCGCCGGTCGGATCAGGAAATCGGTCACGTCGGCCACTCCGGCCCGGCGTTCGGCCCGCAATCCCGGCACAATCGCCGGGGAAGGTTCGACGTCGGAGCGCGCGCGGACTATGTTCGGCTGGCCTTCTGGCGTAAAGCTCAATCATTATGCCGATGTAAGGAAAATCCGAAGCGGCGGACACGTGCATGACTTTGCGTCGTCCGTCCGGCATCCATACGTCCCGGAGTGCTCAATGAACCTGTTCCACCGCGTCCTTCGCCTGGCTCTTGCCGGCATGCTCGCCGCCGCTCTCGCCGCCTGCGCCACCCAGGCGCCGCAGCCCGCAGCGCCCGCCATGCCGCAATACACATCGCCGATCACCGCCCAGCAGCTGGTCGGCAAATGGGGCCTGGCCGCCTATCACCGTCCGGAGGACGCGGCGCGCACCGAGGCGCAGGCGCGGCAGGGCTGCCGCCAGCCCTACGTCATCAATGCCGGGCCGAATGGCGGCTTCATGATGTACCTCGCCGATGATTCGTCGCCCTCGGAGATGGTGTCGAAGCAGGTGGGCACCGGCCCGACCTTCATCGGCCTGCCGAACGAACCGGCCGGCGCCAAGTCCGACCGCGAGGTCGTGCGCTTCGACGGCCAGATCCTGGTGCTGAAGTGGCTGGACCCGGAAGTGGCGGGCCGCTACGGCACCATGGTCTATGTCCGCTGCCCGGCGTGAGGCGTGAGGGCTGAGGCCTGACGTTCGAGGCCCGAGGCAATCCATCGTCATCCCGGACGGCCTTCAAGAGAGTAACGTCATGGCCGGGTCAGGCCCGGCCATCCACGTCTTTCCGTCGGCGCCCGGTCGCAAGTCGTGGATGCCCGGCACAAGGCCGGGCATGACGGCGTTGTGGGCTGAAATGCCCGGCCGCTTCTTTTCAGGCCGCTTCTGATCGCGGCCATCCTGAGCGGATGGTCCGCGGTCGCCGCTGGAGCGACCGAACTCCCTCTCCCCGTGGGGGAGAGGGTTGGGGTGAGGGGGGCTCCTGCCGCTCCGCCATCGCGCGCCCCTCACCGCCCCGCTTCGCGGGCCACCTCTCCCCAACGAGGTGAGGAATTGCGGGGCGGGCATCCCGATGCCCGTCCTTCGAGGCCGCCTGCGGCGGCACCTCAGGATGAGGTGGTGCTGCTGGCGTGCGTTCGGCGCGTCACGCGCGGAGGTACTCCGCCCTGCAAGGTTTCATTAACCATAGATGACCAACCTGTGATTCATTTCGCGGGGGCGTCAGACATGCGCGGTGATTCGGGTCTCCTTTCAGCACGTCGGCGGGCAGCCGTGCAGGCGGCGGCCGTCGCAGTTGTGTTGACGGCTCTCGCCGGCGTGGGGCCGGCGCGGGCGCAGAGCGGCGGCGTCTACGGCTACCAGTCTTCCTACCAGCTCTATTCGCGCTCCGCCGCGTCCAATCCCTCCGCGTGGCGGCCGGGCAACGCGCCGGTCTATCCCTCGGGCAGCGTCTATCAGCCGCCGCGGCCGAGCGCCGATGTCGGCGCCGGGCGCGGGGTCTATGGCTATGCCCCGCCGCCGGCCCGCCGGACGACGGCCGCGCCGGGCTCCTCCTATGCCACGGTGAACGTGCCTCCCGCCGATCTCGGCCCCGCCGTCGAACCGCCGCCGGCGCAGGCGGCCGCGCCGAGCACGCGCCAGACCAAGGCGGCAAGCCGCTCGACCCGGGGGACATCGGCGCGCACCGCCGCCGTGCCGGCCAGCTACGCGGTCGAGGACGACGTCTATGACGATCCCGACGCGCCGCTGCCGCTCTACCGGGCCTCGACCGGCGCCAAGGGCGTCGACCGCAAGTTCGACCGCCACGTGGTGCGCTATTCCAGCTCCGACCCGGCCGGCACCATCATCGTCGATACCGGCGCCCGCTATCTCTATCTGATCCAGGGCGACGGCACGGCCGTGCGCTACGGCATCGGCGTCGGCAAGGAAGGCTTCCAGTGGGCGGGCAGCGAGCGCATCAGCCGCAAGGCGGAATGGCCGGAATGGCGCCCGCCGTCCGAGATGCTCGACCGCCGCCCCGACCTGCCGCGCATCATGCCCGGCGGCGAGGACAACCCGCTCGGCGCCCGCGCGCTGTATCTGGGCAAGTCGCTCTACCGCATCCACGGCTCCAACGAGCCCGATACCATCGGCCAGGCGGTGTCCTCCGGCTGCATCCGTATGCGCAACGAGGACGTCATCGACCTCTATGGCCGCGTGCAAGTCGGCACGCTGGTGCGGGTGATCTGAGCCGGGAACTGAGAAGCAGCGCGCCGTCATCCTGAGGTGCCCGGCCATTGGCCGGGCCTCGAAGGATGCTCGTCCGGGCGCTCCATAACGACCATCCTTCGAGGCTCGCTGTGCTCGCACCTCAGGATGAGGATGCCTTTGTGTGGGGCGCATGGCTGCTGCGTAACCAAGTCCCCGGCCGCCGCTTGGATGCGGGCGACCACTCCGCTATGGTCCGCGCCGATTTGGGATCGAAGGCGGGAGCCGCGCGCAGATGGCTGCGGACACACGGACGGACGGCACCACCACGGAGGCCGCCGACACTCATTTCGGCTTCCGCACCGTGCCGCTCGGCGAGAAGCAGCGCATGGTCGACGAGGTGTTCCACTCGGTGGCGCGCCGCTACGACCTGATGAACGATCTGATGTCGCTCGGCCTGCACCGCGCCTGGAAGGACCTGCTGGTCTCGCGCCTGCGTCCGCCGAAGAGCGACCGTTCGTTCAAGCTGCTGGACGTCGCCGGCGGCACCGGCGACGTCTCCTTCCGCACCGTCGAGGCGGGCGGGGCGGGCACCTCCGCCACGGTCGCCGACATCAATGGCGGCATGCTCGCCGTGGGGCGCGAGCGCGCGGCTTCGCTCGGCCTCGCCGACCGCGTCGAGTTCGTCGAGGCCAATGCGGAGGAGCTGCCTTTCGCCGACAAGAGCTTCGACGCCGCCACCGTCGCCTTCGGCATCCGCAACGTGCCGCGCATGGACAAGGCGCTTTCCGAGATGCGCCGCGTGCTCAAGCCCGGTGGGCGCTGCTTCGTGCTGGAGTTCTCGCGCGTCGACATGCCCGTCCTCGACGCCATCTACGACACCTATTCCTTCAAGCTGATCCCGCCCATGGGCAAGCTCGTCACCGGCGACGCGGAGTCCTACCAATACCTCGTCGAATCGATCCGCAAGTTTCCTCTGCCGGAGGCCTTCGCCGACCTGATGCGGGGGGCCGGGTTCAGCCGCGTCGATTTCACGCCGCTGACCGGCGGCATCGTCTGCCTGCACTCCGGCGTGCGGATCTAAGGGCGTGGCCACCCCGCTCGGCGATTACCTGCGTCTTGCCCGCGCCGGCTTCGTGCTGGCGCGCGAGGGCGTCGCTTCGCGCATCGATCCGGCCATGCGCCCGCCCGGCTCCGAGCCGCTCTTCGCCATCGCCAAATTGATCGAGCGGCGCGGCCCGGCCTCCAGCGCCGCGCGCCTCGGCGCCGCTTTGTCGCGGCTCGGCCCGTCCTATGTGAAGCTCGGCCAGTTCCTCGCCACCCGGCCGGACGTCGTCGGCGCGCAGATGGCGCGCGACCTCGAACTGCTGCAGGACCGCATGCCGGCCTTCCCGCAGGAGGTGGCCGAGGCGACCATCGCGCGCAATTTCGACCGGCCGGCTTCGGTGGTCTATTCGCGCTTCGGCCTGCCGCTCGCCGCCGCCTCCATCGCGCAGGTGCATCAGGGCGAGGTGACGGAAGCCGACGGCACCGTGCAGCGCGTCGCGGTGAAGGTGCTGCGCCCGGACGTGCAGCGCCGCTTCCGCATCGACCTCTCCTCCTTCTACCGCGCCGCGCGGCTCGGCGAGCACGCCTCCCCCGAGGGGCGGCGCCTGCGGCTGGTGGCGGTGGTCGATACGCTCGCCCGCTCCGTGTCGATGGAGATGGACCTGCGGCTGGAGGCCGCCGCGCTCTCCGAGCTCGCCCAGAACACCGGCGAGGACGAGGATTTCCGCGTGCCGACGGTCGACTGGGACCGTACGGGCCGCGAGGTGCTGACCACCGAGTGGATCGACGGCATCAAGCTGAACGACCTCGAAGGGCTGCGCGCCGCCGGCCACGATTTGCCCAAGCTCGGGCGGGTGGTGATGCAGTCCTTCCTGCGCCACGCGCTGCGCGACGGCTTCTTCCACGCCGACATGCATCCGGGGAACCTGTTCGTCGATGCGCAGGGCCGGCTGGTGGCGGTCGATTTCGGCATCATGGGCCGGCTCGGCCACAAGGAGCGGCGCTTCCTCGCCGAGATCCTGTTCGGCTTCATCACCCGCAACTGGCTGCGCACGGCGCAGGTGCATTTCGAGGCCGGCTACGTGCCGCCGCACCATTCGGTGGAGGATTTCGCCCAGGCGATCCGCGCCATCGGCGAGCCGATCTATTCGCGCCGCGCCGACCAGATCTCCATGGCGAAGCTGCTGACGCTGCTGTTCGAGGTCACCGCGCTGTTCGACATGAAGACGCGCCCTGAGCTCCTGCTGCTGCAGAAGACCATGGTGGTGGTGGAGGGCGTTGCCCGCACGCTCGACCCGCAGCTCGACATGTGGAAGACCGCCGAGCCGGTGGTGCGCGCCTGGATCGAGCGCAATCTCGGCCCCGTTGGGCGGATCGAGGAGGTGGCGGGGGGCTTTTCCGCCATCGGCCGCTCGTTGCAGAACCTGCCGGACCTCGTCGCGCAGGGCCAGCGCATCGCCAACCAGCTCGATGCCGCCACCCGCGACGGCCTCGTGCTGTCGCCCGAGACGACGGAAGCCATCGGCCGCGCCGAGGGGCGGGGCAATCGCTGGGGCACCGTCGCGCTGTGGGTGATCGCCGCGCTGCTGGCGGGGCATCTGCTTTTTTGAGGTAGCAAGGTCCGGTTTGGCGGTATCTTCTTCCGATCGTTTGGAAGGGCTTCCGCATGAGCCTCGTTCATAATGAGCGGACGAAACTCTCCGCGACCTACTTGAACGGCATCGCCATCGCGGTGATGGCGGTCGGCGGACTTGGCCCGGTCATCTCGGTCTTGAACGGCGGTTCCATGCCTGCACTGGGTATCGCGGCGATCAGCGTGATTTGCCTCGCAGGCAGCGTCGCCCTACATTTCCTTGCAAGGCGTCTCCTTGGGAGTCTCTTGCCATGACCACCGCGAACTTCCTGCTGCTGCTGATCATGCCGGTCGGCGCCCTGGTCGTCGGCGGCATCGTCTATCTCGTCGCTTCGCGCGACCATCATCCCCGCACCGGCCCCGCCGAGTGACGGGTTAACCTCGTCCGCCTTCCGGAGCTATCGCGAGCTCGCCCGCCGACATACTCTTTGTGCTGCGGCGCAAGGCTGCGCTATAGGCGCGAGCCTGATGCCGGCCAAAGGGACAGTGCATGCTCGCGACCAAGCGCATCCTGCTGATCATCGGCGGCGGCATTGCCGCCTATAAGAGCCTCGACCTGATCCGCCGGCTGAAGGAGCGCGGCGCCTCGGTGCGGGTGATCATGACCGCGGCGGCGCAGCACTTCGTCACGCCGCTGGCGGCGGGCGCGCTCTCCCATGACCGGGTGTTCACCGAGCTGTTCGACCGCGAGGCCGAGCACGACATCGGCCATATCCGGCTGTCGCGCGAGGCCGACCTGATCGTCGTCGTCCCCGCCACCGCCGACCTGATGGCGAAGATGGCGCACGGCCTCGCCGACGACCTCGCCTCCGCCGTGCTGCTGGCGAGCGACAAGAAGATCCTCGTCGCCCCGGCGATGAACCCGCTGATGTGGAGCCACGCCGCCACGCGCCGCAACGCCGCGCAGCTGACTGCGGACGGCGTCGCCTTCATCGGGCCGAATGCCGGCGCCATGGCCGAGCGCGGCGAGGGGGGGCCGGGCCGCATGGCCGAGCCGATGGAGATCGTCGAAGCGGCCGAGCAACTGCTGGCCGCCTCTGGCCCGCTCAAGGGCCGGCATGTACTGGTGACCTCCGGTCCGACGCATGAGCCGATCGACCCGGTGCGCTACATCGCCAACCGTTCCTCCGGCAAGCAGGGCCACGCCATCGCCGCCGCCGCCGCGCGAGCCGGGGCGCAGGTGACGCTGGTCTCCGGCCCGGTGAACCTCCCGGACCCCGCGGGCGTCGACGTCCGCCATGTCGAGAGCGCGCGCGACATGCTGGCGGCGGTCGAGGCCGCGCTGCCGGCGGACGCCGCCATCTTCGCCGCCGCGGTTGCCGACTGGCGCGCCGCGAGCGAGGTTGCTGAGAAGCTGAAGAAGGACGGCAACGCCATTCCCCCGCTCATGCTCACCGAAAATCCGGACATCCTCGCCACCGTGGCGCATCTGTCCAACCGCCGGCCGCGGCTCGTCGTCGGCTTCGCGGCGGAGACGCAGAACGTGGTGGCCTATGCGCAGGCCAAGCGTGCGCGAAAAGGCTGCGACTGGATCGTCGCCAACGACGTCTCGCAGCGCAGCGGCATTCCCGGCGGGGTGATGGGCGGCGACAGCAACGCGGTCCATCTCATCACCGCGGAGGGCGTCGAGCACTGGCCGGAAGCCTCGAAGGCGGATGTGGCCGCGAAGCTCGTCGCCCGCGTCGCCGCGTCGCTCGGCCCGCTGGGGGCCGCCGAATGAGCCTCGATGCGAGCCTTGATGTGGCCGTCCTGGTGCTGCCGCATGGCGAGGGCCTGCCGCTGCCGGAATACGCCACGGCGGGCTCTGCCGGGCTCGACCTTCTCGCCGCTCTGCCCGAAGGCGAGCCCCTGATGCTCGCCCCGCTCGCCCGTGCGGCGGTGCCGACCGGGCTCTCCATCGCTTTGCCGGAAGGCTACGAGGCGCAGGTGCGCCCGCGCTCCGGCCTTGCGCTCAAGCAGGGGCTGACCGTGCTCAACGCGCCGGGGACGGTCGATTCCGACTATCGCGGCGAGGTGAAGGTGCTGCTGGTGAATCTGAGCGACCAGCCGGTGGTGCTGGAGCGCGGCCAGCGCATCGCCCAGATGGTGGTCGCGCCGGTGACGCGAATTAAGCTGGTTCCGACCGGGGATTTGAACGAAACAACACGCGGTAGCGGTGGATTCGGCTCGACGGGGCTCGACGGGCGGCACATATCGCGCTAGCCAAGGGGCATGCCGCGACTGTCCGACAAGAGTCTTCTCGCCATCGCCGCCGTCGTCGACGTCGCGCTGCACGCGCGCGGAATGCCGGTGGCCGCCAAGGCGCTCGCCGCCCGCCACGACCTTCCGCCCCGTCACCTCGAGCCCGTTTTGCAGGCCTTGGTCCATGCCGGCGTGCTCAAGGGCGTGCGCGGCCCGCGCGGCGGCTACGAGCTCGCCCGCGAGCGGCGGCGCATCACCGTCGCTGAGGTGGTCCGCGTGGTCGAGGCGGAGAGCGAGGAGGCGCTCGACGGCTTCCCGCCGCTGGTGCGCGACATCGTCCAGCCGGCGGTCGCCGAGGCCGAGCGCGCCTTCGAGGCGGCGCTGGACGGGGTTACCGTGGAGGACCTGTGTCGATCCACGGCGCAGAACACGTTGCGCAAGGGACTGCCCGAAGGCATCGATTTCACCATATAATTCTGTTTTTATTTTGTTTTCTCGACTTGATTGCGTGAATATGCTAGCCCTGCCGGCGAAAATCGTTCGCCAATAACGGACTGGGCGCGTCAACGGCCCGTCCGCCCTTGCTGGAGGCACCCATGGCCGAGACCGCCCTCAAGACGCCCGCCGAGCAGGTGGGCCGGGGCCGCATCTACAACTCGATCACCGAGACCATCGGCGACACGCCGCTGGTGCAGCTCAACCGGCTGCCGACCCAGCGCGGCGTCAAGGCGCGCATCCTCGCCAAGCTCGAATTCTTCAATCCGATCGGCAGCGTCAAGGACCGCATCGGCGTCTCCATGATCCAGTCGCTGGAAGAGGCCGGGCTGATCAAGCCGGGCACCGTGCTGGTGGAGCCGACCTCCGGCAATACCGGCATCGCACTGGCCTTCGTCGCCGCTGCCCATGGTTACCGGCTGATCCTGGTGATGCCGGAATCCATGTCGGTCGAGCGTCGCAAGATGCTGGCGCTGCTCGGCGCCGAGCTGGTGCTGACCCCGGCGGCGCAGGGCATGCGCGGCGCCGTCGCCAAGGCGGAGGAACTGGTGAAGGAGCTGCCCGACGCCATCATCCCGCAGCAGTTCCGCAACCCGGCCAATCCCGCCATCCACCGCCGCACCACGGCGGAGGAGATCTGGAACGACACCCATGGCGAGGTGGACATCGTCATTTCCGGCGTCGGCACCGGCGGCACCATCACCGGCATCGGCCAGGTGCTGAAGCCCCGCAAGGCGAGCCTGCGCATGGTCGCGGTCGAGCCGGAGGACAGCCCGGTGCTCTCCGGCGGCCAGCCCGGCCCGCACAAGATCCAGGGCATCGGCGCCGGCTTCGTGCCGGAGGTGCTGGACCGCTCGGTGATCGACGAGGTGGTCACCGTCGGCAACCAGACCGCCTTCGAGACCGCCCGCGCCGTAGCGAGGCTCGAGGGTATCCCGGTCGGCATCTCCTCCGGCGCGGCGTTGGCGGCGGCGCTGGAAGTCGGCGCGCGGCCGGAGAACGAGGGCAAGACCATCGTCGTCATCATCCCCTCCTTCGCCGAGCGCTACCTGTCCACCCCGCTGTTCGAAGGGCTGTGAGGCTTTGGCGGCCTTTGCGCCGCCGGCCCTTCTAGTGCGACTCCCCCTCCGGTAAAGTCACGGTGATTCGGTGCCCGCTGGGGATGCGGGCGCCGGGCCGTGGGGACGGCAGTCGGCGAGGGGAGACGGGCGCGGATGGCGCATCCGGCCGGCATGGGCGGAGAACGGAACGATGGGGGACGGGCGCCGCAGGCGCGGCCCGGCCGCCGGCTGCTCCGCCCGCTCATCACCGGCCTTCCGCTTGCCGTGGCGCCCTTGTCCGCCGCTTCCGCCGCGCCGACCTCCGACGTCTTCGCCATATTGGCGGTGCAGGACCCGAGCGTGCTGATCGGCCTCGCTCTGGTCGTCGGCCTCATCGTCTTCGCCACCACCACCGCCATCGTGCATCTGCGCTTCCGCCGCCAGTCGCTCAAGCGCGAGACGGCGGCGTTCGGCGAGATTTCCCGCCTGGAAGCCCAGATCGACGAGGCGCGTGCGCTGCTCATGGCCGAGCCGCAGATCGTCGTGGTCTGGCGCGATCCCGCCGCCGCCCCCGAGATCATTGGCAACACGCCCGCCTTCACCGGCGTCGCCGCGCCCGCCCGCATCCTCGCCTTCGGCACCTGGCTCACCCCCGCTGCCGCCCGCGAGATCGAGGCGGCGGTGGACCGGCTGCGCGCCCGCGGCACGCCGCTCGCCGCTACGCTTGACACGCAGGACGGCCGCTTCGTCGAGGCGGATGGCCGCCCGGTCGGCGCCGCGGTGGTGCTGCGCCTGCGCGACATCACCGGCGTGCGGCTGGACCAGGCGCAGCTCGAGGCGGCCTACCGCGCGCTCGATGCCGAGAGTTCGGCGCTGCGCACGCTGCTCGACGCGCTGCCGGCCCCGGCCTGGGTCGGTGCCGAGGACGGAAGGCTGCGCTGGAGCAATGCCGCCTATGCCCATGCGGTCGAGGCCCGCGACAGCCACGACGCCGCCTCGCGCGGGCTGATGCTGCTCGACCAGCAGAGCCGCACCCAGGCCGAGAAGGCGCATGCGTTGAGCCTGCCCTTCAAGGCCCGCCTGCCGGTGGTGGTCGCCGGCACGCGCCGCGTGCTCGACGTGCTGGAGGTGCCGGCCGGCGGCGGCGCGGCGGGCATCGCGCTCGACGCCACCGAGGCGGAGGCGGTGCGCACGGAGCTCGCCCAGGTGGTCGGCGCGCACCGGCGCACGCTCGACCAGCTCGCCACGGCGGTGGCCATCTTCGGCGCCGACCAGCGGCTGGTCTTCCACAATGCCGCCTATGCCCGGCTGTTCGACCTCGATCCGGCCTTCCTCGACGACCGGCCGACCGACGGCGCGGTGCTCGACCGGTTGCGCGCTGCGCGCCGCCTGCCGGAGCAGGCGGATTTCCGGCTCTGGCGCGAGGAGCTGCACGCCGCCTACCGCGCCATCGAACCGCGCGAGCACTGGTGGCATCTGCCGGGTGGGCGCACGCTGCGCGTCGTCACCGCGCCGAACCCGGAAGGCGGCATCACCTATCTGTTCGACGAGGTGACCGAGCGCCTCGCGCTGGAGAGCCGCTACAACTCGCTCACCCGCATCCAGTCCGAGACGCTGGACGCCTTGGCCGAGGCGGTGGCGGTGTTCGGCAGCGACGGCCGGCTCGGCCTCGTCAACTCCGCCTTCCGCCAGCTCTGGCGGCTCGACGCCGCCATGCTCGACGCCCATCCCCATATCGACGCGGTGGCGGCGGTCTGCCGTCCGCTCACTGCCGACGCTGCCGTGTGGGCGCGCCTCACCGCGACGGTGACCGGCATCGAGGCGCGGGTGCCGACCGAGTTCCGCATGGAGCGCAGCGACCGCACCATCCTCGACGGCTCGACCCAGCCGCTTCCCGACGGCGCCACGCTGGTGACGCTGCGCGACGTCACCGACAGCGTCAATGTCGAGCGGGCGCTGGTGGAGCGCAACGACGCCCTCGTCGCCGCCGACCATCTCAAGAGCACCTTCGTCAGCCACGTCTCCTACGAGCTGCGCTCGCCGCTGACCACGATCATCGGCTTCGCCCAACTGCTCGACGACACCGGGATCGGCCCGCTCAACCCGAAGCAGCGCGCCTATGTGAACCACATCACCGAGAGCTCGGCGGCGCTGCTTGCCATCATCAACGACATCCTCGACCTCGCCACCATCGACGCCGGCACGATGACGCTCGATCTCACCGAGGTCGATGTGCGCGGGGCCATGGAGGCGGCGGCGGAGGGCGTGCGCGACCGGCTCAATGAGGGCGGCATCCGCCTCTCCATCGAACTGCAGAACGCCGCCGGCAGCTTCCGCGCCGACGCCAAGCGGGTGCGGCAGATCCTCTACAACCTGCTCTCCAACGCGGTCGGCTTCGCGCCCGAGGGGTCGACCGTCACCCTCTCCGCCGAGCGGCGCGAGGACGGCGTGATCTTCCGCGTGCGCGACATGGGGCCGGGCATCGCGCCGGAGATCGGCGCGCGGGCGTTCGACCGCTTCGAGAGCCACACCGCCGGCTCGCGCCACCGCGGCGTCGGGCTCGGCCTCTCCATCGTGCGCTCGCTGGTGGCGCTGCATGGCGGCACGGTGAGCCTGGCGCCGGCGCAGGGCGGGGGCACGCTGGTGACCTGCATCTTCCCGCTGGAAGCCGGCGCGAGCCGCGACGCGGCGGAGTAGGGCGATGCGGCGGAGCAGACGATGATCGACGGTCGCACCACCGGCGCTGTCCCGACCCTGCCGGTCGCCCATTGGGACGTCGTGCTGCCCGACGAGGTGGCGACCGGCCGCCTCGCCATGGACCTCGCCGCCATGCTGCGCCCGGGCGACCTGGTGGCGCTGGACGGCGACCTCGGCGCCGGCAAGACCACGCTGGCGCGGGCGCTGATCCGCGAGCTCGCCGGCGATCCGGAGCTCGAGGTACCGAGCCCGACCTTCACGCTGATGCAGACCTACGACCTGCCGCGCCACCGCGTGGTGCATGCCGACCTCTACCGCCTGAGCGACGCGTCGGAGCTCGACGAGCTCGGCTGGCAGGAGCAGACCGACGGCGCGGTGACGCTGGTCGAATGGCCCGAGCGCGCCGAGGGCGCGGTGCTCAAGACCGACCGGCTGGAGGTGCACATCTCCATGCCGCAGGACAAGCCGGAGACGGCGCGGCGGGTGCGGCTGCTGGGCTATGGGCGGCTGGCCGGCGCGCTCTACCGGATGCGGGCGATCCGCTCGCTGATCGATTCCACCGGCTTCGGCCCGGCCCGCCGCCGGCATTTGCAGGGCGATGCCTCCACCCGCTCCTATGAGCGGCTGGTCGGCGCCAAGCGCAACGCCATATTGATGAACGCGCCGCGCCGGCCGGACGGGCCGCCGGTGCGTGCGGGCCGCAGCTACAGCGCCGTCGCCCATCTCGCCGAGGACGTGAAGCCCTTCGTCGCTATGGCGCGCGGGCTTCGGGCGCGCGGCTTCTCGGCGCCGGCGATCTATGGCGGCGACCTCGACGCCGGGCTGCTCGTCATCGAGGACCTGGGCGAGGAGGGCGTGCTCGCCGGCACGCCGCCGGCCCCGGTGCCCGAGCGCTACGAGGCGTCGATCGACGTGCTGGCGGCGCTGCATGCGCTCGACCTGCCGGCGACGCTGGCGGTGGCCTCCGGCATCGACCACCAGATCCCGCCCTACGACCTCGAGGCGCTGACCATCGAGGCCGAGCTGCTGCTCGACTGGTATCTGCCGCATTGCGGCGTCGCCCTGCCCTCCGATGCGCGCCAGTCCTTCCGCCAGCTCTGGGCGGCGGCGCTAGTGCCCTCGCTGGCGCAGAAGCCGGTCTGGACGCTGCGCGACTTCCACTCGCCGAACCTGATGTGGCTACCGCAGCGCGAGGGCATCGCCAAGGTCGGCCTGCTCGACTTCCAGGACGCGGTGATGGGCCCGCCGGCCTATGACGTCGTCTCGCTGGCGCAGGATGCGCGCGTCGACGTGCCCGAGGCGCTGGAGCTGCATCTGCTTGGCCGCTACGTGAAGGCGCGACGCGAGGCGGATGCCGATTTCGACATGCGCGGCTTCGCCGCCTCCTATGCGGTGATGGGGGCGCAGCGCGCCACCAAGATCCTCGGCATCTTCGCCCGCCTGAACCACCGCGACCGCAAGCCCGGCTATCTGCGCCACATGCCGCGCATCTGGAACTATCTCCAGCGCAGCCTCGCCTTCACCGACCTGGAGGCGCTGGCGGGCTGGTACAAGGACCATGTGCCGCCGCCGCGCACCCGCGCACGGACGGAAGCCGCCGTCGCCATGCCCGCATCGGTCGCCGCTGCGCCGCTCGCGCCGCCCAGGCCTGCGGAAGCGGCGCCCCCAGCTCCGCCTCCCGCGCCGCCGGAAGAAGCTCCTGCGCCGACCGAAGTCGCGGCTGTCACAGAGACGCCATCCACGCCCGCCACCGTGGCCGAGGCGCCGGCGGCCGAGACACCGCCGGCGGCCATCCCTTCCGAGGCCGCATCGACACAAACGCCGAACGACCCCGCCACAACATGACCGCCATCAAGACCGCCATGGTGCTCGCCGCCGGCCTCGGCCAGCGCATGCGCCCCCTGACCGACCACATGCCCAAGCCCATGGTGGCGGTGAACGGCCGGCCGCTGATCGACCATGTGCTCGACCGGCTGGCCGAGGCCGGCGTCGAGAAGGCGGTGGTCAACCTGCACTGGCACGCCGACGTGCTGGAGCGGCATCTGCTCGGCCGTACCCGCCCGCGCATCGTGCTCTCCGACGAACGCGGCGCGCTGCTGGAGACCGGCGGCGGCATCCGCAAGGCGCTCCCCGAGCTGGGGCCGGACCCCTTCTTCGTCATCAATGCCGACACCATCTGGATCGAGGGCATCCGGCCGAACCTCGCCGCGCTGGCGGAGGGCTTCGACCCGGAGACCATGGACATCGCGCTGCTGGTGGCGCCCATCGCCACCTCCATCGGCTATGACGGGCACGGCGATTTCCTGATGGACGGCGAGGGCCGGCTGACGCCGCGGCCCGAGCGCATCCTGGCGCCGTTCGTCTATGCTGGGGCGGCGGTCGTGGCACCGCGAATCTTCGCGGACACGCCGCAGGGGCCGTTCTCGCTGAGCCGGCTGTTCCGGCAGGCGGCCGAGGCGGGCCGGTTGCATGGCGAGCGCATGGAAGGGGTTTGGATGCATGTCGGCACGCCGGAGGCTGTCGCCTTGGCCGAGGAGGCCATCGAGCGCTCCAAGGACTGAGCGGGCGATGCCGTGCGTCCGGCGCGAGGGGCAGGCATGAGCCGTCCCGCGCCCAACCTGCTCACCATCCCCGCCTCGGTGCCCTTCCTCGCCGTGCTGGCCGACGCGCTGCTCGACGGCCGGCTGGTGGAGGGCTTCGCGCCGCGCCACGACCCGTTCGCGCTGGCGAGCGCCACCGTCTTCCTGCCGACCCGCCGTGCCGGCCGCCTGCTGGCCGAGGCGCTGCGCGCCCGCACGGCATCGGGCGTGACGCTGCTGCCGCGCATCGTGCCGCTCGGCGACGTCGACGAGGATTCGCTCGCCTTCGCCGAGAGCTTCACCGATCCGCCGCGCGCCGTGCCGGGCATGACCCGCCGGCTGGCGCTGGCGAGCCTCGTGCGGCGCTGGCGGCGGCTTCTTGCCGGCGACGACGGCCGCATCGCGGTGGCGGCGGGGCCGGGCGCGGAGTTCGCACTGGCCGACGCGCTCGCCCATCTCATCGACGAGATGGCGGCGCAGCAGGTGCCGTGGGAGCGGCTCGACACGCTGGTGCCCGGCCAGCACGACCTCTACTGGGACATGGCGCTGGATTTCCTGCAGATCGCCCGCGAGTTCTGGCCGGCGCTGCTCGACGAGCTCGGCGCGGTCGATGCCAGCGTGCGCCGCGACCGGCTGATCGCCGCCGAGGCGGAGCGGCTGCGCATGGCGCCCGCCGGCCCGGTGATCGCCGCTGGCTCCACCGGCTCCATGCCGGCGACCGCCCGCCTGCTGGCGGCCGTCGCGCATCTCACCGACGGCTGCGTGGTGCTGCCCGGCCTCGACACCGATCTCGACGCCCGCTCCTGGGATCACCTGACCGACGAAGAGGCGCCGGCCCCGAGCCATCCGCAATACGGCCTCGCCCTGCTGCTGAAAGCCCATATGCGGGTGGGGCGCGACGCGGTGCGGGTGCTCGCGCCGCCGGCGCCGCATGGGCGCGAAAAACTGCTGTCCGAGGCGCTGCGGCCGGTCGCCTCGACCGAGGCTTGGGCGAGCCTCGCCGAGCGGCTGGGCGCGGCGGAGATCGACGCGGCGCTGGCGGAGGTCAGCGTGATCGAGGCGGACGACGCCCGCGAGGAGGCGCTCGCCATCGCGGTGGCGCTGCGCGAGGCGCTGGAGGAGCCGGGCCGCAGCGCCGCCCTCGTCACCCCCGACCGCGACCTCGCCCGCCGCGTCGCCGCCGAGCTGCTGCGCTTCGAGGTCGCCATCGACGATTCCGCCGGCGAGCCGCTATCCGAGAGCGCGCCCGGCCGCTTCGCCCGGCTGGTGGCGGATGCCTGCGAGGCCGAGCTGGCGCCGGTGCCGCTCTCCGCGCTGCTGCGCCATCCGCTCGCCCGCTTCGGGCTGGAGCGCGCCGCGCTCGACACGGCCGCCGACGCGCTCGAATTGATGGTGCTGCGCGGCCCGCGATCGGAGGCCGGAGCGGACGGGCTCGTCAGGGCGGTCGCGGGCTTCTCGCCGGCGCTGCATCACGCGAGCGACCCGCGGGCGGCCGTCGACACGGACCGGCAGGCCCTCGCCGCCGATCTTGCGCAGAGGATCGCGCAGGCGCTCGGCCCGCTGCTGGCGCTGGGCGAGGGCGAGCACCCCTTCGCGGCGCTGCTGGAGGCGCATCGCGCGGCCGTCGCGGCCGCGTGGAGCGCCGAGGATGGCGGCGCGGCCGAGGACGAGATCGCGCTGGCCGAGCTGGCGAAGGTCTTCAGCGACATGGCCGAGGGCGCCTCGCAGGCGCCGGTGATGCGCCTCGCCGACTATGCCGCTGCCCTGCCTCTGCTTCTGGCGGACCGTCCGGTCCGTCCGCCTCTGCTGCCGGGCGCCCGGCTGCGCATCCTCGGCCCGCTGGAGGCCCGTCTCGTCAGCGTCGACCGCATGGTGCTGGCCGGCCTCGTCGAGGCCACCTGGCCGAGCGCGGTGCGCACCGACCCGTGGCTCAGCCGGCCGATGCGCGCGGCGCTGGGACTGGAGGCGCCGGAGCGGCGCATCGGCCTTTCCGCGCACGATTTCGCGCAGGGCTGCGGCGCGCCGGAACTGATCCTGTCGCATCCGCGCAAGCTCGGCGGCGCGCCGACCGTGCCTTCCCGCTTCCTGCAACGGCTGGAGGCGGTGAGCGGGGAGGCGCGCTGGAAGATGGCCAAGCGGCGCGGCGACCGTTTCCGCCGCCTCGCCGCGCTGATCGAGGAGGCGCCGGCGGCGCCGCGCATCGCCCGGCCGGAGCCGGCGCCGCCGGTCGAGCTGCGCCCGAAGCGGCTCTCCGTCACCGAGATCGAGACCTGGCTGCGCGACCCCTACACCATCTATGCCCGCCATGTGCTGCGGCTGCGCCCGCTCGACATGCTGGACGAAGCGCCCGGCGCGGCCGAACGCGGCAGCGCCATCCACGACGCGCTCGGCGCTTTCGCGCAGGCTTTCCCGGAGACGCTGCCGGCGGAGCCTGAGGCGGCGCTGCTCGCCTTCGGGCGGGAGGCGTTCAAGGAGCTGGAGGCCTTCCCGGCCGAATATGCGCTGTGGTGGGCGCGCTTCGAGCGCCTCGTGCCGCGCTATATCGGCTGGGAGCGGGCGCGGCGGACGACGGCCCGGCGCGTCTTCGCCGAGCTCGGCGGGCGCATAGCGCTGGCCGGCGGGCGCTTCGCACTGACGGGCCGCGCCGACCGCATCGAGCAATTGCGCGAGGGCGGGCTGGCGATCATCGACTTCAAGACCGGCGCCGTGCCGACGGCGAAGCAGACGGCCGCGCATTATTCGCCGCAGGTGCCGCTCGAAGCCGCGATGGCGGCGGCGGGAGGCTTCCGCGATCTGCCGGCGGAGGGCGCGGCAGCGCTGACCTATGTGCGGCTCGGCACGAACGAGCTGAAGGAGGTCAGCGCGGTCGACCGGGACGAGACCGCCTTCGGCCTCGCCGCCTCGACGCTGGAGCGGCTGGAACAATTGATAGCCGCCTTCGAAGATCCTTCGCGCGGCTATGCCTCGCTGGCGCGGCCGATGTTTCGCGGCCGCTTCGGCGACTATGACCACCTCGCGCGGGTGAAGGAATGGTCGACCGGCGGGGAGGGCGAGGAATGAACGAACTCACCGATCTCGCCCCCGGCCCGCTGCGCGCGGCGACCGCGTTGCAGACCACCGCCTCCGACCCGCTGCTCTCCGCCTGGGTTTCGGCCAATGCCGGCTCGGGCAAGACCCATGTGCTGGCGCGGCGGGTGATCCGCCTCTTGATGCGCGGCGTGCCGCCGGGCCGCATCCTCTGCCTCACCTACACCAAGGCGGCGGCGGCCAACATGGCCAACCGCGTGCTTGACGAACTGCGCCGCTGGGCGACGCTGGACGACGAGGCGCTGGACAGGGAGATCGTCCGAACCGACGGCGGCCGGCCCGATGCGCTGCGCCGCGCCCATGCCCGCCGGCTGTTCGCGCAGGCGCTGGAGACGCCGGGCGGGCTGAAGATCCAGACCATCCACGCCTTCTGCGGGGCGCTGCTGCATGCCTTTCCCTTCGAGGCCGGTGTGCCTGCCGGCTTCGGCGAATTGGAGGAGGCGGCGCGGCTGGAACTGCTAGCCCGCGTGCGCGCCGACGTGGTGCTGGAGGCCGCGGGCAGGCCGGACAGCGCGCTCGGGCAGGCGCTCGGCCTTATCGTCGGTACCACCTCCGACGACGGCATCGACGAGATCATCGGGGCGATGGTGGCGGACCCCGCGGCACTGGAGGCGACCGACGACGACCTCGCCGCCGCGGTCGGTCTCGATCAGCCCATCGCCTCGCGCGACATCGAGCACCGCATCATCACCGAGGCGCTGATCGCGCAGGGGGCCTGGCTCGGCCTCGGCCAGGCGCTGATCGAGGAGGGCGGCAACTGCGCCCGGCGCGGCCGCTCGCTCTTGGAGGCTGCCGCCGCGCCGGAAGAGGGCGCCGCTGACGCCTATGCCCGCGTCTTCCTGAAGGAGGACGGCGAGCCCTATGGCGACAGCCAGTTCGGTGCGGCGCCGATTCGCGCGAAATACCCGCTGCTGCTCGCCGAGCGCGACCGTCTCGCGCCGCTGGCGCAACTGCTCTCGGCCGCCCGCGCCTTCGAGCGCAGCCGTGCCGTGCTGATCCTCGGCCGCGAGGCGGCGCGGCGCTACGAGCGCGCCAAGGCCGCACGCGGCGTGCTCGATTTTTCCGACCTCGTCGACGCCGCGCGGCGCCTGCTGGCGTCGGGTGCCTCGGCCTGGGTGCATTACAAGCTCGACCAGGGCATCGACCACGTGCTGCTCGACGAGGCGCAGGACACCAGCCCCGAGCAATGGGAGGTGATCCGCCCGCTCGTCGCCGAGTTCTTCGCCGGGGAGGGCGCGCGGATCGGCGCTTCGAGCCTGCCGCGTACCCTCTTCGTGGTCGGCGACGAGAAGCAGTCGATCTTCTCCTTCCAGGGCGCCGATCCGCGCCGCTTCGACACGGTGCGGCGGGAGCTGATGCGCCTGACCGGCGGCGTCGGCTTCGAGCATAT
Source organism: Xanthobacteraceae bacterium (assembly GCA_029239875.1). Classification (GTDB taxonomy): domain Bacteria; phylum Pseudomonadota; class Alphaproteobacteria; order Rhizobiales; family Xanthobacteraceae; genus Ancylobacter. The sequence goes on from JARBUD010000021.1 coordinate 38,507, forward strand.
CGAGCTGCGCCACTCCTTCCGCTCGGCGCCGGGCATATTGGCGGCGGTGGACACGGTGTTCCACGCCGAGACCGCCTATCAGGGCCTCTCGGCGCTGGCCGAGCCGCCGGTGCATGAGGCGATCCACGCCGCGCTGCCCTCGCTGGTCGAATTGTGGGAGCCGGAGGCGCCGAGCGAGAAGGTCGATATCGACGCCTGGCAGCGCCCGCTCGACGCGCCGGCCGCCGACGATCCCAAGGGGCGGCTCGCCCGCAAGATCGCCGGCCACATCGCCGCGCGCATCCGCGAGGGTTTCCCCGTCACCGGCCGGCACGGCACGCGGCCGGCGCGGCCGGGCGACTTCCTCATCCTGGTGCGCCGGCGCGACGCGCTGTTCGAGGCGATCATCCGCGAATTGAAGGAGGCGCGCGTCGCGGTGGCCGGCGCCGACCGCCTCACGGTGGCCCAGCACATCGCGGTGATGGACCTGATGGCGCTGGGCGACGCGCTGCTGGCGCGCGACGACGAATTGGCGCTGGCCTGCGTGCTGAAGAGCCCGCTCTTCGGCTTCGACGATGCCGACCTGATGAAGCTGGCACCGGAGCGCACCGGCCTTCTGGAAGACGCGCTCCTCGCCCGCGCTGGCGAGAACCCTCGCTGGCGCGCGGCCGCCGAGCGGCTGAGGCGGCTGCGGCCGGAGGCGCGGCGGCTGCGGCCTTTCGATTTCTACGCCCGCGTGCTCGGCCGCGAGCGGGGCCGCGCCGCCATGCTCGCCCGGCTCGGTCCGGAGGCGGCGGATGCGCTCGACGAGATGCTGGCGCTGGCGCGTTCTTACGAGAACATCGAGGTGCCCTCGCTCGCCGGCTTCCTCGCCTTCCTGCGCCGCGGCGGCGCCGAGGCCAAGCGTGACATGGAGGCGGGGCGCGACGAGGTCCGCGTCATGACCGTGCACGGCGCCAAGGGCCTGGAGGCGCCCTATGTCATCCTCGCCGACACCACTTCCGGGCCGATGACCCGCCGCGCCGCCGGCCTACTGCGCGTCGAGCTGCCGGACGGGCGGCGCGCGGCGCTGCACGCGCCGTCAAAGAAGAACGATACGCCGGCCATGGCGATGGCCCGCGCGCAGGGCGATGCGGCGCAGCAGGACGAATATCGCCGCCTGCTCTATGTCGCGCTCACCCGCGCCGAGAGCGCGCTCGTGCTGGCCGGCGCGGATGGCGGCCGCAAGCGCCCGGCCGATTGCTGGTACGACCTCGTGCGCGGCGCGCTGGAGCCGGAAGCCGCCGAGCAGCCCGCCACCGGCTTCGCCGGCACGGTCCGCCGCTGGCGCGCGGCCGTGCAGGAAGAGATGGTCGCGGCGCCGGCCGTCGCCGCTATCGCTGCTGCGCCGGACGAGACCGAGCGGGCGCTGGCCCGCGCCTTGTCACGCCCGATAGAGGAACCCGCGGCCCGCGCGGCGCTGCGGCCCTCCGCCTCCAGCCTGCTCGCCCCGGCACCGGAAGGGCCGGAGGCGCTGGCGCTGCGCCGCGGCGAACTGCTGCACCGGCTCATGGCGGCCCTCGCGGCCCTGCCGGCGGAGGAGCGTGCCGCGCCGCGCCGGCGCCTGCTGGCCGCCGCCGGCGACTTCGAGGAAGCCGCGCGCGAAGAGCTGCTCACCGAGGCGCTCGGCGTGCTCGCCGTGCCCGGCCTCGCCGACCTGTTCGGCCCCGGCAGCCTCGCCGAGGTGCCGCTGATCGGCGAATTGGAGGACGGCACGCCGGTCTCCGGCCGCATCGACCGGCTGGTGGTGCTCGGCGACCGCATCCTCATCGCCGACTTCAAGACCGACCGTCGGGTGCCGCGCGACGCGTTGAGCCTGCCGCCCGCGCATGTGCGGCAGGTGGCGCTCTATGCGCGGTTGCTGCGCCTGCTCTATCCCGGCCGGCCGATCGAGGCGCGCCTCGTCTACACCGCCGGACCGCTCAGCTATGCGCTCGGGGCGGATGTGCTTGAGGGCGCGGTGGAAAGCGTCACTTCGCGGTGACGTCGCCTTGACGGGGCGGGGGGGCGATACCTACTTTGGCTTCAACTTCCCTGCATTCTCCAGATTCTGGAAAGGTGTCCAAATGGGCGTCGAAAAAGTGTCGGATCAGAGCTTCGAGTCCGACGTCATCAAGTCCGATGGTCCGGTCCTCGTGGACTTCTGGGCCGAGTGGTGCGGTCCCTGCCGCATGGTCGCTCCCGTCCTCGACGAAGTGGCCGGCGAGCTCGGCGACAAGCTGAAGATCGTCAAGCTGAATGTCGACGAGAACCCGGCGACCGCTTCCAAGTACGGCATCATGTCGATCCCGACCCTGCTGCTGTTCAAGGACGGCCAGCTCGCCTCGCGTCAGGTCGGCGCGGCGCCGAAGGCCAAGATGCTGCAGTGGATCAACAGCGCGATCTGATCGCGCTGTGATCGAGACGACAAACCCCGGCCGGGTCCTCCGCGCCGGGGTTTTTCTTTGCCTGCCGTCCGATCGCGTCTTCCGCATGACGGGTCGAGCGGATATATCGTGCAAGACAAACTCGTATCCGCCATTTCTCTCCGGAGACTTCCCATGCCGCTTTCCATCTACGACGCCTCGATCCCCGTTTTCGAGCGCGCGCTGCGCAACCTCGATGCCATCCTCACCAAGGCCGAGGAATATGCGAGCGCCAACTGCATCGACCTCGCCGAGCTCGCCGCGGCGCGGCTGGCGCCCGACATGTTCCCGCTCACCGGCCAGATCCAGAGCGCCAGCGATTCCGCCAAGTTCGGCGCCGCGCGCCTCACCGGCACCACCGGGCCGAGCTTCGCCGACACCGAGACGACCTTCGAGGAACTGCACGCCCGCATCGCCAAGACGCTGGACTATCTCGCCAGCGTCGACCCCGCCGGCTTCGAGGGCGCGGAGACGCGGGAGATCGTGCAGAAGTCGCGGCGCGGCGAGCGGCACTTCGTCGGGACGAGCTATCTCCTGACCTTCGCCCTGCCGAACTTCTTCTTCCACGTCGCCACCGCCTACGACATCCTGCGCCACAAGGGCGTGCCGGTCGGCAAGAGCGACTATCTCGGCGCGTTCTGAGCGTTCCACCTTCCAGAACCACCTCATCCTGAGGTGCCGCCGCAGGCGGTCTCGAAGGATGGTCGCTTGAGCGCACCCGGACGGGCATCCTTCGAGGCCCGCCAATGGCCGGGCGCCTCAGGATGAGGTTCATCAGGAGCGGATGAGTCGCGGGGGCGTCCGCGCCTCATCCCCCGCCGTTCGAACCGGACAACCCATCGCTACCTGAGGGTGGCGGTCGTCGGGCATTCATGGAATGGTTCCATTCTGTGTTCGGGTCGGCTGCGGAGGGGGAATCATGTCGGGCGCGCGTAATCGGGGCATCGTGTTCGGTCTGGCGGCGGCGTTCTGGGGCCTCGGTCTCGCGCCCGCCCCGGCGCAGGCGCCGGCGGCTCCCGATGATTCGGCCCTCGTCGCCCGCGGCGAATATCTCGCCCGTGCCGCCGACTGCATGCCCTGCCATACCGGCGACAAGAACAAGCCCTTCGCCGGTGGCCTCGGGCTGAACACGCCCTTCGGCACGATCTACTCGGTCAACATCACCTCGGACGTAGCGACCGGCATCGGCTCCTGGTCCTTCGACGACTTCCGGCGGGCGCTGCATGACGGCATCCGCAAGGACGGCGCCTATCTCTACCCGGCGATGCCGTTCGACGCCTATACCGGCATCACCGAGGACGACCTCAAGGCGCTGTGGGCCTATGTCAGGCGCATCCCGGCGGTGGACGCGCCGAACCCGGAGAACGGGCTTTCCTTCCCCTTCAACATCCGCCTGGGCATGCTGGCCTGGCGCGAATTGTTCTTCCAGCCGGCCACCTTCAAGCCGGTGCCGGGCAAGAGCGACGAATGGAACCGCGGCGCCTATCTGGTCGAGGCGCTCGGCCATTGCTCGGACTGCCACAGCCCGCGCAACGTCATGGGTGCGATCAAGGGCAAGGCGGCCTTCACCGGCGCCGAGGTCGACGGCTTCTACGCCCCCGACATCGCCTCCGGCGCGCTGGGCAAGACCTGGCGCAAGGACATGCTGATCCAGTTCCTCAAGACCGGCACGGCGCCGCAGAAGACCGTGGTGTTCGGCCCGATGGCGGAGGTGGTGCATGACAGCCTCTCCTACCTGACCGACGCCGACCTCGCCGCCATGGCGACCTATCTGCTGGAGAGCCCGCCGCCGCTCGACGCGCCGGCGCCGCAGAAGGCTTCGCCCTTGCCGGCGGACGTCTATGCCCGCGCCTCGAAGACCTTCATCGACAATTGCGCCGTCTGCCACCAGCAGCAGGGCACCGGCCTGCTCGGTGCCATCCCCTCGCTCGCCGGCAACCCGGCGGTGACGGCGGCCGAGCCCTACAACGTCATTGCCGCGACGCTGCACGGCCTGCCCTCCGACGGCCATTACGGCACCATGCCGTCCTTCGCCGGGCGGCTGTCGGACCAGCAGATCGCCGACGTGGTGAACTATGTCCGCACCGCCTGGGGCAACCAGGGCGCGCCCAATGCCACGCCGCGCATGGTCGCCGCCTGGCGCGAGACGGTGAAGGTCCCGGACTACGGCACGCAGGCCGCCTCCGCCTTCGACTGCGCGCAGGTCGGCGGCGCCCCCGGCGCGCCGGGGCCTGACCCGAAGGCGGTGGCCGCACTCACCGCCGCCATCGGCGGGGGCGACCGCGAGGTCTCCTCGCTGGTCGAGAGCTACCAGGCGGCGGCGCCGGACGCCTCGCCGGCGCAGGTGGTGGACGCGCTGATGGCCGCCTATTGCCCGGTGGTCGCGGCCGGCGGCGGCGAGGACTACCAGAAATATGCCCGCCTCAAGGGCTTCACCCTGCAGGCGGCGGCGGACGTCTCCTTCCGCGGCACGCCGGCGGCGCTGCCGGACGTGCCGGTGGTCTGGGCGGTGGCGGCCGGCAAGTCGCTGGTGGCGCGCCAGCCCGCGAGCCTCGCCGGGCCGCTCGCCTGCCCGGCGGCGGACAAGATCCCGGCCGACCTCGTGAGCGCCGCGGCCGGGCTGATCGGCAAGCCGCAGCTTCCCGTGCCCGGCGGCGCCGGTGGCGGCTACGCCCGCGAGCTGGTGACGAAGAACCCGAAGGCGCGCCCCGCCGACATCGCCAATGCGCTGATCGTCTCCTATTGCGGCCTCGTCGCCGCCGACAAGGGCATCGAGCCGGCGACGCAGCACGCCTATGTCGAGGATTTCGGCCAGCAGGTAATCCAGACGCTGCAGGTGCAGCCCTGATCAGGAGAAGCTGAGGGCCGGCCCCCGCCGGCCCGGCCGCGCGGGTTCCATGCCGCTGAGGCCGGCTGCATCGGCGCCCCCGATCGCAGCATGACGTTTTCTTGTTTCCCAATCCCGGCGCGAGGCTGGAGAAGCATTGGGCTTTCAGGTGCCCCCTATGTGGGGCCGGACCCTGGCCCAACCGCATGACGAACGACATCGCCTATATGCAAGGCCCGCGGCGGAGCATGTCTCTTCGGAGCCTGGGCTCCATGCTGCTCCTGGCCGTGATGTGGGGCCTTTCCGTACCCGTCACCAAGATGGGGCTGGAGACGCTTCCGCCTTTGACGCTCACCGCGCTTCGCTTCGCGGTCGCCGTGCCGCTGCTGTTCGTCCTGCTGGCGGGAAAATGGCGGCTGCCCTGGCGGGCCGTACCCAAGGTGGCAGCGCTCGGCTTCCTGGGCATCGGCATCGGACAGGTCACCCAGACTCTCGGAGTGGTGGGGACGTCGGCCTCGGTCGGCACGGTGATCACCGCCACCATTCCCCTGTTCATCGTGGTCATCGCCGCGCTGCGCTTGCGGCAGCCGGTCACGCTTCTCCAGACAGTCGGCCTGATAGCGGCGTTTGCCGGTATCGCCCTGGTCGCGTTCGGCGACAGGGACCCGGCGGCCCTGGCCCAGACGACGGCGAGCGGCGCCATCCTTCTGCTGCTCTCGGCCGCCGCCATCGCCTTCTACTATGTGTGGAGCGTCGAGGTCGCCGATGCCTATGGCACGGTGACCGTGGTGGCGTGGAGCACCCTCTGCGGCTTCGTAAGCCTCGCGCCATGGGCCGTGTGGGAAGCAGCGAACACGCCGTTCGTCATCAATGTCACGGCGGTCGGCGCCGCGATCTACCTGGGCATCGTCGTCACCGTGGCGGGCCTGTTCCTCTGGCTGAACATGCTCCGCACCGTGCCCGCGCGTGTTGCCGCCAGCGTTCAGTTCCTGCAGCCCGTCGTCGGGGTCATGGCCTCCGCCGCCATATTCGGCGACCATCTCGGCCTGGCGTTCTTCGTCGGCGTCGCTTTGGTCCTGACAGGGTTGGCGACGACCCTGGCCAACAGGTGAGATGATCCTGCACGGCAGGTCGGGACGACGCCGGAAGGCCAGCCGCACGACGGCTCGGGCGGGTAAGCCGTCGGCTGGCCTCCCGACGGCATGTGACGTGCGAATAGCGCGCGCCATCCGGCCCCGTCGCTCGAAATCGGCGGCGGGCACCAGCACGCAGGGATGTCGAAAATCGTCGGCGGCTGTTTCAGCCACGGATCCCGATGAAATCAAGGGGATATGGTGCCCAGGAGAGGACTCGAACCTCCACGGTGTTACCCACTGGTACCTGAAACCAGCGCGTCTACCAATTCCGCCACCTGGGCACATGCCTTGCGGCATGGCGGCGACACATAGTCGGGCGGCCTCCGTCTTGTCAACGCGCGTTTCTCGTTCTGCCCGCGGACGCGGTGGAAATCTTCGTACGGACCGGCCCAGGCGGGCGCGTTTCGCCGGTCCACGCAGCGTGCGTAGGGATGTCGCCCCACGCGACCTCGCGCGCGCTGGACGCTGGGGCGGCGGCGCGCTAATCGTCTGGCATCCCAATGCCGGGCCGGGAGAGAATGCACATGGTCGACGTCGCCGCCGAACTGCCGCTGGAGAGCGAGGCCGAGCTGGAGGCGCGCGCGGCGCCGATGGAGCGCCTCGTCACCATCTATGGCGGCTCCGGCTTCATCGGCCGCCATGTGGTGCGCGCGCTGGCTAAGCGCGGCTGGCGCGTGCGCGTCGCCGTGCGCCGGCCGGACCTCGCCGGCCATCTGCAGCCGCTCGGCGCGGTCGGCCAGATCAGCCCGGTGCAGGCGAACCTGCGCTATCCCGCCTCGGTGCTGCGCGCCGCGGAAGGGGCGGAGGTCGTCATCAACCTCGTCGGCGTGCTGCATGAGAGCGGCCGCCAGAGCTTCGAGGCGGTGCACGGCTTCGGTGCCAAGCAGGTGGCGCTGGCGGCGAGGGAAGTCGGCGCGCGGCTGATCCACGGCTCGGCCATCGGCGCCAACCCGGAGTCCACCGCCTTCTACGGCAAGAGCAAGGCGGCGGGCGAGCAGGCAGCACTGGAAGCGGTGCCGGAGGCGGTGATCATGCGCCCCTCCATCGTGTTCGGCCCGGAGGACGATTTCTTCAACCGCTTCGCCTCGCTGTCGCGCCTCTCCCCGGCGCTGCCGCTGATCGGCGGCGGCGAAACGCGCTTCCAGCCGGTCTTCGTCGGCGACGTCGCCGAGGCCTATGCCAGGGCGGTGGACAATCTCGCCCGCCCCGGCACGGTCTACGAGCTCGGCGGGCCGGAGATCCTCTCCTTCAAGCAGCTGATGGAACTGATGCTGGCGGAGATCGACCGCAAGCGCCTGCTGGTGCCGGTGCCGTCCGCGGTCGCCGCCTTCAAGGCGCGCTTCCTCGAATTGCTGCCCAACCCGCTGCTCACCCGCGACCAGGTGAGGATGCTCGGCTACGACAACGTCGTCTCCGAGGCGGCGAAGGCGGAAGGGCGCACGCTGGAAGGGCTCGGCATCAAGCCGACCGCGCTCGGCGCCATCCTGCCCGGCTATCTCTGGCGCTACCGCAAGGCCGGCCAGTTCGCCCGGCAGGAAGCGGCCTGAGCTTCGTAAGAAGCATCCTCATCCTGAAGTGCCCGGCCAATGGCCGGGCCTCGAAGGATGCTCATTCGGATGCACTCCCGCGACCGTCCTTCGAGGCCGCCTGCGGCGGCACCTCAGGATGAGGGCGTTAAACGCGCTCGCTTTCTGAACTCACCCCACCAGCGCCAGCGCCACCAGCCCGACGCCGCCCACCGCGATGCGCCACCAGCCGAAGGGCGCGTAGCCGTGGCGGGAGACGAAGGCGAGCAGGCCGCGCACCACCGTGATGGCGGCGAGGAAGGCGGCGACGAAGCCGACGGCGATCAGCGTCGCATCGTCGGCGTTGAGCGCGTCGCGGTTCTTGTAGAGGTCGTAGGCGAAGGCGCCGGCCATGGTCGGCAAAGCGAGGAAGAAGGAGAACTCGGCCGCCGCCGGCTTCGAGGCGCCGAGCAGCAGCCCGCCGACGATGGTCGAGCCCGAGCGCGACACGCCGGGGATCATGGCGAGGCACTGGATGAAGCCGATCTTCAGCGCCAGCGATTTCGGGAAGGCCATGGCGTCGGTGTGGATCGGCCGCAGCTTCAGCGTGTCGACCCAGAGCAGCACGCCGCCGCCGAGGATGAGCATGATGCAGATCAGCGCCGGCGTCTCGAACAACACGTCCTTGATGAAGCCGTGCGCGAAGGCCCCGATCACCGCCGCCGGCAGGAAGGCGATGAGGATGCCGAGGACGAAGTTGCGCGAGCGCTCGCTCGTCGGCAGCGTGACCAGCACCTGCAGGAAGCGCTGGAAATAGACCACCACGATGGCGAGGATGGCGCCGAGCTGGATCAGCACCTCGAACACCTTGCCCTGGCTCTCGAAGCCGAGGAAATGTCCGGCAAGCAATATGTGGCCGGTCGAGGAGACCGGCAGGAACTCGGTAAAGCCTTCCAGAAGGCCGAGGAGGAAGGCTTCGAGCAGGGTGCCGAACGACATGAGGTGGGGGTCCGGGGAAAGGGTTCGCGGGGAGGGAGCCGGAGGCGACGCTTCCGGGGCGGCGCGCATCCTGTCCGCTTCGCGCGCTCCGATCAACGTGACGCTGTGTCAGGCGGCACCGGGTTGTCCCCGCGGATTTTTCACCCGGCCCGTTCCCGACATGCGGCCAACATGAATTCGCCCTAGATGGCGGGTCCCTTTAGCCTCGGTCGGCGTTGCCCGGGAACGGCAGCGTTTGGGGAGTTATCGATGAGAATTCTGGTTGCGGGCGCCCTGATGCTCATGGCGCTCGGCGGCCCGGCCTTCGCGCAGGGCCGCGGTTTCGTGACGACGGACGTCAATCTGCGGGCGGGGCCCAGCGTCGAGTATCCGGTGGTGCTGGTGCTCGCCGAAGGCTCGCCGCTCGACATCTTCGGCTGCCTCGAGGACTACAGCTGGTGCGACGTCGCGGTGGACGACTATCGCGGCTGGGTCGCGGCGCAGTATGTCGAGTCGGTCTATCAGGGCCGGCGCGTCGAATTCTACGAGTACGCGCCGGTGATCGGCGTGCCGATCGTCGGCTTCACCTTCGGCGACTATTGGGGCCGCTATTATCGCGGCCGCCCCTGGTACGCGACCTATGACCGCTGGGGGCCGCCGCGCCGCCCGCCGGTCTGGGGGCCGCCTGGCTGGGCTCCGCCGCCCAAGCCCGGCTGGGGCAAGCCTGGCTGGGGTGGTCCGGGTTGGGGAGGCCCTCCGCCGCCGAAACCCGGCTGGGGTGGTAATCCGCCGCATGGCGGCGGCAAGCCGGGCTGGAACGGCAATCCCGGCTGGAACGGGAATCCGGGCTGGAATGGCGGGAAGCCCCCGCAGGGTGGCAGGCCGCCGCAGCAGGGAGGCAACCCGCCGCAGCAGGGCGGAAGGCCCCCGCAGGCTGGACAGCCCCCGCAGTGGCAGAGGCCCCCTCAACAGGGCCAGAAGCCGCCGCAGAACCCGAATCCGCCGGCATGGGGGCAGAGGCCGCCGCAGGGGCCGGTGCCGTATGACACGTCGCGCTGGCGCAACCAGCCCGCGCCGTCGTCTCAGCAGCCGCAGCAGCCCCAGAGGCCCGGATATGGCGCCCGGCCGAACTGCGTGCCCAACACGCCGGGCTGCCCGATCCCCCAGAGGTGAGGACCGGCTCGCCCGCGCGGGGAGGAGCGCCGCTTCCCCTCGCGCGGTCACGCTCTTGAAATAATCGGCCCGCTCCTGTAGAGGGTACGACCTTCGCGAACCGGCCGGCTAAAAGGGCTGCCGTGGCGGTTCGAATGCTCACACTAGATCAGTGCCGGGCGCCCTTCGGGGATGCCGCAGGCCGTGGAGACGAGCCAAATGCCCAAGATGAAGACCAAGTCCGGAGCGAAGAAGCGCTTCAAGCTCTCCGGCACCGGCAAGGTGGTCATGGCCCAGGCGGGCAAGCGCCACGGCATGATCAAGCGCACCAACAAGCAGATCCGCGACCAGCGCGGCACCACGGTCATGTCCGAGCGTGATGCCTTCAATGTTCGCAAGTTCTATCTGCCCAACGGCTGACGCCCCTTAGCCAGTACCAGGAGAAACTCCCATGGCACGTGTCAAGCGCGGCGTAACTTCCCACGCCAAGCACAAGAAGGTGCTCAAGGCGGCGAAGGGCTATTTCGGCCGCCGCAAGAACACCATCCGCATCGCCAAGCAGGCCGTCGAGAAGGCGCAGCAGTACGCCTATCGCGACCGCAAGGCGAAGAAGCGCAATTTCCGCGCGCTCTGGATCCAGCGCATCAACGCGGCGACCCGCGAGCTGGGCTTCACCTATGGCCGATTTATCGACGGTCTCGGCAAGGCCGGGATCGAGGTCGACCGCAAGGTGCTCTCGGATATCGCCATCCACGAGCCCGAGGCCTTCAAGGCCCTGGTCGAGCAGGCCAAGGCGGCGCTGGAAAAGTCCGCGCCGGAAAAGCAGGCCGCCTGATCTCCCGATAATGCCGGGACCGAAGCTTGAGAAGCCCCGCGCGCGAGCGTTGGGGCTTTTCGCGTTGGCGGGGCTCGGCTAAGAGACCCGCGACTTGAAACGCCCTCATCCTGAGGTGCCCGGCGGCAGCCGGGCCTCGAAGGATGTCCGCCGAAGTGAGCATCCTTCGAGGCTCACTTGCGTTCGCACCTCAGGATGAGGGCGTGAACGGGCGGAAGGGCTTCCACCGACCGCTTGACCGAGGCCGAACCTCATGTCCGTCGCCGCCGCCCTTCCCGATCTCGCCGCGCTGGAGCGCGAACTGACCGTCGCCATCACCGCCGCCGCCGACGAGGCGGGGCTGGAGGCGGTGCGCGTTGCCGCGCTGGGCAAGAAGGGCTCGGTCTCCGAACTCCTGAAGAGCCTCGGGGGCATGAGCCCAGAGGAGCGCAAGACCGCCGGCCCGGCCATCAACGGCCTGCGCGACCGGCTGAACGAGGCACTCGGCGCCCGCCGCACCGAACTGAAGGCCGCCGCGCTCACGAAGCGCCTGGAGACCGAGCGCGTCGACGTCACGCTGCCGGTGCGCGAGACGCCGGCCGAGTTAGGGCGCGTCCACCCGATCAGCCAGGTGATCGACGAGCTCACCGCCATCTTCGCCGATATGGGCTTCTCGGTGGCGGAAGGTCCGGACATCGAGGACGACTTCCACAATTTCACCGCGCTGAACTTCCCCGAGGGGCACCCGGCGCGCGAGATGCACGACACCTTCTACCTGCCCACCAAGGAGGACGGCTCGCGGCTCGTGCTGCGCACCCACACCTCGCCGGTGCAGGTGCGCACCATGATGAGCAAGAAGCCGCCGATCCGCGTCATCTGCCCCGGCCGCACCTACCGCTCGGATTCGGACCAGACCCACACCCCGATGTTCCATCAGGTGGAAGGGCTCGTCATCGACAAGGGCTCGAACCTCGGCCACCTGAAGTGGATCCTCGAGGAGTTCTGCAAGGCGTTCTTCGAGGTCGACAATGTGAAGATGCGGTTCCGGCCGTCCTTCTTCCCCTTCACCGAGCCGTCGATGGAAGTCGACATCCAGTGTGACCGCTCCCGCCCCGGCGAGATCCGCTTCGGCGAGGGCTCGGACTGGCTGGAGATCCTCGGCTGCGGCATGGTGCACCCGAATGTGCTGCGCAATTGCGGCCTCGATCCCGATGAGTACCAGGGCTTCGCCTGGGGCATGGGGATCGACCGCATCGCCATGCTGAAATACGGCATGCCGGACCTGCGCGCCTTCTTCGAGGCGGATGTCCGCTGGCTCTCCCATTACGGCTTCCGCCCGCTCGACTTCCCGACGCTGGCCGGCGGCCTGTCGAACTGAGCCCGGAGAGGACAGACACATGAAATTCACCCTCTCCTGGCTGCGCGAGCACCTTTCCGGCGACTATTCGCTCGACGACGTGACCGGCACGCTCAACCGCATCGGCTTCGAGGTCGAGGGCGTCGAGGACAAGGCGGCCAAGCTCAAGGGCTTCTCCATCGCCTATGTCGTCTCCGCCGTGCAGCATCCGAACGCGGACAAGCTGCGCGTCTGCATGGTCGACACCGGGCAGGGCGAGCCCGTGCAGGTGGTGTGCGGCGCGCCGAACGCCCGCACCGGCATGAAGAGCGTGTTCTCCCCGCCCGGCACCTACATCCCCGGCAAGGACATCACGCTCGGCATCGGTACCATTCGCGGCGTCGAGAGCCGGGGCATGCTGTGCTCGGCGGCGGAGCTCGAGCTTTCCGAGGACCATGACGGCATCCTCGATTTGCCGGCCGACGCGCCGGTGGGGGCGACCTATGTCGACTGGGCGGGCCTCGGCGACCCGGTGGTGGAGATCGCCGTCACGCCGAACCGCGCGGACGGGCTCGGCATTCACGGCATCGCCCGCGACCTCGCCGCCGCCGGTATCGGCACGCTGATCGAAAAGCCGATCGAGGCCGTGAAGGGCGCCTATCCGTGCCCGGTCTCGGTGACCATCGCCGAGGGTGCGCCGTGCCCCGCCTTCGCGCTGCGCCTCGTCCGCGGCGTGAAGAACGGCCCGTCGCCCGACTGGCTGCAGGCGAAGCTGCGCGCCATCGGCTTGCGTCCGATCAACACGCTGGTCGACATCACCAATTTCCTGACCATCGACCAGAACCGCCCGCTGCACGTCTTCGACGCCGCGAAGGTGCACGGCAATCTCGTGGTGCGCCGCGCCAAGCAGGGTGAGAGCCTGCTGGCGCTCGACGGCAAGACCTATGCGCTCGATGAGACCATGTGCGTCATCGCTGATGACCGCGCCGTGGAATCGCTCGCGGGCGTGATGGGCGGCGAGGAAGCCGGCTGCGACGAGACGACGACCGACGTGCTGGTCGAATCGGCGCTGTGGGAGCCGATCAACATCGCCCAGACCGGCCGCAAGCTCGGGCTGAACTCCGACGCGCGCTTCCGCTTCGAGCGCGGCATCGACCCGGCCTTCACCCTGCCGGGGCTGGAGATGGCGACGCAGCTGATCCTCGACCTCTGCGGCGGCGAAGCGTCCGAGGTCGTGCTGGCCGGCGCCATCCCCGACACCACGCGGGTGATCGAGTTCCCGCTGAGCCTCACCGAGAAGCTGACGGGCTTGGTCGCCAGCGATTCCGAGCAGGTCGAGACGCTCGGCAAGCTCGGCTTCAAGGTCGAGGGCGCTTCCGGCACGGTGCGCGTCACCCCGCCAAGCTGGCGCGGCGACATCGAGGGCAAGGCGGACCTCGTCGAGGAGGTCGTGCGCATCGCCGGCCTCGACCGCGTGCCGTCCATTCCCTTCCCGCGCGACGAGACCGCCCGCAAGCCGGTGCTGACCACGCTGCAGCTGCGCACGCGCAAGGCCAAGCGTGCGCTCGCCGCCCGCGGTCTCGTCGAGGCCGTCACCTGGTCCTTTGTGGCCAAGGAGCAGGCCGAGCTGTTCGGCGGCGGCGCGCCGGAGCTGGCGCTCGCCAACCCCATCGCCTCCGACCTCTCCGACATGCGCCCCAGCCTGCTGCCGGGGCTGATTGGTTCGGCGCAGGCCAATGCCGACCGCGGCACTGGCGATGCTGCGCTGTTCGAGGTCGGGCAGGTCTTCAAGGGCGACCGCCCGCAGGACCAGTTCATCGCCGCCACCGGCATCCGCCGCGCCACTGCCAAGCCCACGGGCGCCGGGCGTCACTGGTCGGCCAAGGCCGAGGCGGTCGACGCCTTCGACGCCAAGGCGGACGCGCTTGCCGTGCTGGCGGCGGCGGGCGCGCCGGTGGCGAATTTGCAGATCTCGACCGACGCCCCGGCGTGGTTCCATCCCGGCCGCTCCGGCACCTTCCGGCTCGGCCCGAACGTGATCGGCCATTTCGGCGAGCTGCATCCCTCCGTGCTCCAGGCGCTGGATGCCGATGGGCCGCTGGTCGGCTTCGAGGTGCTGATCGACCGCATCCCCGAGCCGAAGGCCAAGGCGACCCGCGTCAAGCCGCTGCTGGAGCTCGCCGCCTTCCAGCCGGTGGAGCGCGACTTCGCCTTCGTGGTGCCGCGCTCGGTCGCGGCCGGCGACATGGTGAAGGCGGCGGCCGGCGTCGACCGCAAGCTGATCACGGCGGTGAACGTGTTCGACCTCTATGAGGGCCCGGGCATCGACGAGGACAAGAAGTCGGTGGCGCTCTCCGTCACGCTCCAGCCGCGCGAGAAGACGCTGACCGACGCCGAGATCGAGGCGGTGGCCGGCAGGATCGTCGCGGAAGTGGCGAAGAAGACCGGCGCCACGCTGCGGGGGTGAGGCCACGCCCGACGACCATCCTTCGAGGCTCGCTGCGCTCGCACCTCAGGATGACGGGGCTCTTTTAGCGGACCGTCATCCTGAGGTGCCGGCCGAAGGCCGGCCTCGAAGGATGCTCAGGCAGTTCACGCCGGCCCGTCGCCCACCAGCCGCAGTGCCTTGGCGGCGGCGGCTTCGCCCGAGCTCCAGGCGGCACTGAGCGTGCCCCAGCCGCCGGTCGGCACATAGTCGCCGGCGAGGAAGATGCGCACCTGCACCGGGTCGGCGAAGACGCGGCGCTGCGCGCCTTGGCCGGGCGAGGCCGCCACCAGCGCGCTGCGGAACAGCGGGTCGGCGCCCCAACGCGAGCAGACCACCTCGCTCACGGCGTCCGCGTCGAGCTCGAAGGCGGTGGCGAGATAGGTGCGCACGAGGTTCAGCGCCGCCGCCTCGCCCTTCTCGGCGATCTCGCGGGCCTGCGCGTCGCCGAAGGTCAGCACATGCACGTCGCCGCCGTTCACCCGCCCGCGCAGCAGGGCCGGCGGCGCGGTGCCGGCGCGCGCCAGCACCGTCTCGTTCGGCTGCAAGCCGAGCGGATTGCGGGGCAGGCGGAAGGCGACCTGCTCCAGAAAGCCGGCGGGCACGCCGCGGAAGGCGGTGGCGAGGCGGGCCGGCAGCACCGGGTTGAAGCGGATCGCACCCGCCGCGATCACCGGCGCCGGCACCGCCACGATGATCGCCCGGGCGCGGATCGGCGTGCGCTGGCCGCGCAGCGTCAGCGTGTGGAAGCGGCCGGCATTGGTGATCACGCTCACCGCCGCATTGGTCTGGACGTTCAGCCGGCTGCCCAGCGTCTCGATGAGCGCGCCGATGCCGCCCATGCTGGTGGCGTCGTCCGGCGGCGCCTCGCGCTGCACGAGGTCGAGCGTCGACAGGCTGGCGAGCGCGCGCCCGGCGCTGAGCGGGCCGATGAGCTGTGCCGCCGTCGCCGCCCATCCGTCGACCGGGCCGATCACCGTGGCGGCGGCGGGGTCCTTGTTGGTGTCGGCCACCGCCAGCATGTCGCGCCGCGCCTTGCCGAGCGCGACGGAGAAGGCGTCATAGGCGCTCTCATTCGCTTCGCGGCCGTCGACGAAGAGCCGTCGGCCGGAGGGCAGGGCGGTGACCTCGCCGCCCGCCGCCTGTACGGCCGCCGCCAGCGTGCTCCCGGTGCGGGCGAAGCCGGAGGCGCCGAGATCGACCTTCTGGCCGAAGGCGTCGACGGTCCGGGCCCGGCCGCCGAGTGCGGCTCCGGCCTCCAGCAGCACGTAGTTGCGCCCGGCTTCGGCAAGCTTGCGCGCCGCGGCGATGCCGGCCGCGCCGCCGCCGACGATGGCGACGTCGACATCCCCCGCATATTGCCCCTGGGCGAGCGCCGGCATCGGCAGCAGCGCGGCGGAGGTGGCGGCAAGGAAGCGGCGGCGGCTCAGCGCGCCGGGGCGGGACGGCGATCTATTCATGCGGCGACAGGTTCCGGAAGCATCGCCGCGAAGCTAGCACGGCCCGCGAGGCGGGCGAAGCCGTCCGTCCCTCACCTGTCCATGAGCAGGCCGAGCGCGATGCTCCACATCACCGCGGCGATGACGCCTTCCAGCACCCGCCAGGAAGAGGGGCGGGCGAAGAGCGGGCGCAGCCACGCCGCGCCATAGCCGAGGCCGAAGAAGAAGGCGAAGGAGCCGGTGATCGCACCAAAAGCGAAGAACGCCTCGGCGCCGGGATGGCGGGTCGAGAGCGTGCCGAGCAGCACCATGGTGTCGAGATAGACATGCGGGTTGAGCCAGGTGAGCGCGAGCGTCGCAGCGAGCGTCGGCCCGAGCGCCGCAGCGCCGCCGGCGCCGACCACCAGCGCCTCCTGCGATCGTAGCGCCGAGCGCAGGCTGCGCGCGCCGTACCAGACGAGGAAGGCCGCGCCGGCATAGCGCAACGCCGCATCGAGCCAGGGCGCCATGACCAGCATCTGCCGCAGGCCGGCGACGCCGGCGGCGATCAGCACCGCGTCGGACAGCGCACAGGCGAGGCAGACGGCGAAAACATGCTCGCCGCGCAGGCCGCGCTGAAGCACGAAGGCGTTCTGCGCGCCGATGGCGACGATGAGGCTGAGGCCCGAGGCGAGGCCGGCGATATAGGCGGAAAGGGACATGCGGAAGCTCCGAGGAGCCTGCCGACTATCCTCATCGAGCCGATTAAGATAGTTAATGTTCATAAAGTAAATTAAGTACAGCTAATCAAATGCTCGACTATTCCGCGCTCCGCGCCGTGGCGGCGGTGGTGCAGGCCGGCAGCTTCGAGAAGGCGGCCCGCACGCTCAACGTCACGCCGTCGGCCGTCTCGCAGCGGGTGAAGCAGCTCGAGGAGCGGCTCGGCACCGTGCTGATCGCCCGCGGCACGCCCTGCACCGCGACCGAGATCGGCGCGAAGCTGTGCCGGCACATGGAGCATGTGGGCATGCTGGAGGGCGAACTGCTCGCCGGCCTTCCGGCGCTGGCCGATGCCTCGCCGCGCCAGCGCGTCACCGTGCATATCGCGGTGAACGCCGACAGCCTCGGCACCTGGTTCGTGGAGGCCATCGCCGCCTTCGCCCGGCGTTCGGACTATCTCGTCGGCCTCGTCGTCGACGATCAGGACCACACGGCCGAATGGCTCAGGGCCGGGCGGGTGGTGGCGGCGGTCACCAGCCTGGAGAAACCGATCCAGGGCTGCCGGCGGCTCCCGCTCGGCGCGCTGCGCTACCACGCGACGGCGAGCCCGGACTATAGGGCGCGGCATTTCCCCGACGGCGTGACGCCGGCTGCCATCGCGAATGCGCCGGCGCTGACCTTCGACCAGAAGGACCAGTTGCAGAGCCGCTGGATCCGGCAGGCGCTGGGGGCCGATATCGCCCACCCCACGCACTGGCTGCCCTCGCCGCAGAGCTTCATCGAGGCGACCCTCGCCGGCATGGGCTGGGGTATGAACCCGATCCGCTCGGTGCGCGGGCATCTCGCCGCCGGGCGCCTCGTCGAGCTGATCCCGGACACGCCGGTCGACACGCCGCTGTTCTGGCAGGTGAACCGGCTGGTGGCCGATCGGCTGGCCGATCTCACGAGCGAGGTAGTGGCAGTGGCGCGGCGCGAACTCGCCGGCTGAGCGGTCAAGAGCTTGGGCCATGTTGCGGTGCGACGTGCGCATTCCGCAGGAGGTCGACGAAGCCCTGCCATACCGCTGGCGGTAAGGACGTGGCGGAGCTGCAAGCACGTACGAACACAGCCGCGATGTGCTGCGCCGCTCGATAAGTATCGTTGACCTATTCCCGCTGTCGCCGATGCCGAATAAGCAAGCTGACAGGAGATGTCGCTCGGCGTATATTGCTTTCTCGATAGTCGCGGCACGTCCGTGATCTGTATTTCTTGGGCGCGTCCAATCGCGACGGATATCTCCTCGGGCAGTCGTTCGGGAGGAATGGCGATGACGGTCCGGAATCCTGTTGAATGGAGCTTCGATCAGATCAGGCAGACCTTCAGTGCTGTCAAATCGGTCGAGCATGCCTTCCATTACCCCGCGGACGAAGCGGGCCTGGTGGTCCCCCAGGTGCGGCGGATCACCGTCGCCGATCTCAAGGATGTGCTGATACGGGGATTCAGCGACTTCGGCGCTTATCGGACGGATGTGATCTTCATCTGCCTGATCTACCCGCTGGCCGGCCTGTTGATCGGGGCCGCGACGCTCGGCAACGGCCTCCTGCCCTTGCTGTTCCCGCTGGTCTCCGGCTTCGCGCTGATCGGCCCGTTCGCCGCCGCCGGGCTCTATGAGATGAGCCGGCGCCGCGAGCAGGGCCAGTCGGTCACATGGACCGACGCCTTCAGCGTGTTCAGCTCGCCTTCGCTCGCCGCCATCATCGAACTCGGCTTGCTGCTGGTCGGCATCTTCCTGGTCTGGCTGCTCGTGGCGATGGGCATCTATCAGATCACGCTGGGCCCCGGCCTGCCGGAATCGGTGTCGGCCTTCATCGCCGCGGTCTTCACCACCGGCCCGGGCTGGGCGCTGATCGTGATCGGCGTCGGGGTCGGTTTCCTGTTCGCGGTGGCGGTGCTCGCCATAAGCGCCGTGTCCTTCCCGCTGCTGCTCGATCATCGGGTCGGCGTGTCGGTCGCGGTGCGCACCTCGGTCCGAGCCTTCATGGTCAATCCGGTGCCCATGCTCACTTGGGGCCTCATCGTCGCCGGCGGGCTGGTACTGGGCGCCATTCCGCTGCTGGTCGGCCTCGTCGTGGTCATGCCGGTGCTCGGCCATGCGACGTGGCATCTCTACCGCAAGGTCGTCCAATAGGAACGAACAGTAACGGGAAACGCGGATCGAGCGACGGCCAAGGATATATGTGATGCACGTCGTCCTGGTTCTTGTTCTGGTGGCCGTCGGCTCCGTGCTTTTTCATTTTCTGAGCCCATGGTGGTGGACGCCAATCGCATCGAATTGGCAGTATATCGACGACACCATCATCATCACCTTCTGGATCACCGGCGTCGTGTTCGTCGCCGTGCTGCTGTTCATGGCCTATTGCATCTGGCGCTTCCGCCACCGCGAGGGTCATAAGGCCGCTTTCGAACCGGAGAACCGCAGGCTCGAAACCGGCCTCACCGTCATCACCGGCCTCGGGGTCGCGGCGATGCTGGCGCCCGGCCTGTTCGTGTGGAACCATTTCATCACCGTTCCGCCGGACGCCTCGGCGATCGAGATCGTCGGCCAGCAATGGCAATGGAGCTTCCGGCTGCCGGGCGAGGACGGCAAGCTCGGCAGGACCAGCGTCGAGCGCATTGCCGACGACAATCCGCTCGGACTGGACAGGAACGATCCCGCCGGCCGGGACGATGTCGTGCTGCAGGGCGAGGATCTGCATCTGCCGATCGGCAAGCCGATCAAGGTGGTGCTGCGTTCCACCGACGTGCTGCATGATTTCTACGTGCCGGAGTTCCGGGCCAAGATGGACATCTTGCCGGGCTCCAGCACCTATTTCTGGCTCACCCCGACACGCACCGGCACGTTCGACATCCTCTGCGCGGAGCTCTGCGGCACCGGCCATCCCTATATGCGCGGATCGGTCGTGGTCGAGGAGCAGGTTGCCTATGACGCCTGGCTGGACGGCCAGCAGAGGCGGATGATCGCGCAGCAGGACGAAACGAAAAGGCAGAAGGGCGAAGTCAGGGCGCAACAATAGGCAAGGCTACCTTGCCGAGGGAGGGTGCCGATGGTCGATGTTCCGCTTGGCGCGGCCGGCGTGCCGCCGGCCGAAGTCGAAGATGTCGAGCTCTACCATCCGAAGAGCTGGCTGACGCATTATGTGTTCAGCCAGGACGCGAAGATCATCGCCGTGCAATATTCCGTCACGGCGCTGTCGATCGGCCTGGTCGCGCTGATGCTGTCCTGGCTGATGCGATTGCAGTTGGCATTCCCCGGCGCGCTCTCCTTCATCGACGCCGATGCCTATTACCAACTCATCACCATGCACGGCATGATGATGGTGGTCTATGTGCTGACCGCGCTGTTCCTCGGCGGCTTCGGCAATTACCTGATCCCCTTGATGCTCGGCGCGCGGGACATGGTGTTTCCCTATGCCAACATGCTGAGCTTCTGGTTCTACCTGCTTGCGGTCGTGGTGCTGTTCGCCAGCTTCGCGGTGCCGGGCGGGCCGACCGGCGCCGGCTGGACGCTCTATCCGCCTCAGGCGATCACCGCGGGTACGCCGGGCCTCGCCTGGGGCATCATCATGATGCTCGTCTCGCTGATGATCTTCATCATCGGCTTCACCATGGGCGGCCTCAACTACGTGGTCACCGTGCTGCAGGGCCGCACCCGCGGCATGACGCTGATGCGCATGCCGCTCACCGTATGGGGCATCTTCACCGCCAGCGTGATGGCGCTGCTCGCCTTTCCCGCGCTGTTCGTCGGGTGCGTGATGATGCTGTTCGACCGGCTGCTCGGCACCAGCTTCTTCATGCCGGAGATCATCGAGCAGGGCGCGCGCCTGCCTTATGGCGGCGGCAGCCCGATCCTGTTTCAGCATCTGTTCTGGTTCTTCGGCCATCCCGAGGTCTACATCGTCGCGCTGCCGGCATTCGGCATCGTCTCCGACCTCATCAGCGTCCATGCCCGGCGCAACATCTTCGGCTACCGGATGATGGTATGGGCGATCGTGGCGATCGGCGCGCTCAGTTTCGTGGTGTGGGCGCACCACATGTATGTCAGCGGCATGAACCCCTATTTCGGGTTCTTCTTCGCGACGACCACCCTGATCATCGCGATACCGACCGCCATCAAGGTCTATAACTGGGTGCTGACCCTCTGGCGCGGCGACATCCACCTCACCGTGCCCATGCTGTTCGCGCTCGCCTTCATCGTCACCTTCGTCAATGGCGGGCTGACGGGGCTGTTCCTCGGCAATGTGGTGGTGGACGTGCCGCTGTCCGACACCATGTTCGTCGTCGCCCATTTCCACATGGTGATGGGCGTGGCGCCGATCCTGGTGATCTTCGGTGCCATGTATCACTGGTATCCGAAGGCGACGGGGCGGCTGCTCAGCGTGCCGCTCGGACGGTTCCATTTCTGGGTCACCTTCCTCGGCGCCTATCTGATCTTCTTCCCGATGCACTATCTCGGGCTGATGGGCGTGCCGCGGCGCTATTACGAGATGGGCGAGACCGCGATCTATCCGCAGTCGGCGCACGATCTGAACATCTTCATCACGGTGATGGCGCTGCTGGTCGGCGCGGCGCAGCTCGTCTTCGTGTTCAACCTGATCTGGAGCCTGCGTCATGGGCGCGAGGCCGGCGGCAATCCGTGGCGCGCCTGCTCGCTCGAATGGCAGACCCCGGTGACGCCGCCGCCGCACGGCAATTTCGGCAAGGAACTGCCGGTCGTCTATCGCTGGGCCTATGACTACAACGTCCCCGGCGCGCCGGAGGACTTCATCCCACAGAATCAGCCGCCGCTGGCCGGCGAGATGGCGGGCCGGACGCCATGACCATCGTCCTCGCCTTCCTCGCCATCCTCATCGGCATCGCCGCCTGGTGGCTGTCGACGCAGCGGATCATGTCCAAGCCCTGGCTGGAGATCGGCGTCATCGACGAGCCGCCGGCCGCACGCCCGCTGCCGACGGCGAAGATCGGGCTCGGCGTCTTCCTGGCGGTTGCCGGCGTGCTGTTCGCGCTCTCCATCAGCGCCTATTCGATGCGGCTGCAGGCCGCCGACTGGTGGCCGCTGCCGGTGCCACGGCTACTCTGGATCAACACCGGCCTGCTCATCCTTGCCAGCGCCGCGCTGGAATGGACCAAGGCGCAATCCCGCCATGCGAACCTCGACGGCGTGCGCTTCGGGCTGATCGGTGCCGGCATCTTCACGCTTGCCTTCGTCATCGGCCAGCTCGTGGTCTGGCGCGAACTGGTGGGGGAGGGCTATTTTCTCGCCTCCAATCCCGCCAATGCCTTCTTCTATCTGATGACCGGACTGCACGGGCTGCATGTGCTGGGCGGCCTCGTCGCGCTGTCGCGCGTTACCTTTCGCGCGTTCGCCGCCGATGGGGCCAGAGGCGATAAAATCCCCGGCGAACGGGGCAGGCTGCGGCTCGGCATCGAGCTATGCGCCATCTACTGGCATTTCCTGCTCGTCGTGTGGCTGGTTCTGTTTGCGCTGATCGCCGGCTGGGCCGGCGATTTCTTCGAGATCTGTCGTCAGGTGTTGAGCTGAAGATGTCCTGAGCCCAAGGAGCGATCGATGGTGCAGATCTCGCTGAGGAACGAGGCGGACGAGGTCCGGCAATCCTCCGGCCTTGCCAGCATCGCCGCCGATCTCTCGTCCGACCAGCGGGCGTTCAAGAACGTCTCCTGGGGGAAGGCCATGATGTGGATCTTCCTCCTGAGCGACACTTTCGTCTTCAGCTGCTTCCTGATCTCCTACATGACGGCGCGCATGTCGACGACGGTGCCCTGGCCCAATCCCAGCGAGGTGTTCGCGCTGGAGATCGGCGGCACGTCGTTCCCGCTGCTCCTGATCGCCATCATGACCTTCGTGCTGATCAGCAGCAGCGGCACCATGGCGATGGCGGTGAATTACGGCTACCGGCGCGACCGCGTCACCGCCGCCGTGCTCATGCTGGCGACGGCGGCGCTGGGTGCCGCCTTCGTCGGCATGCAGGCCTTCGAATGGACCAAGCTGATCCACGAGGGCGTCCGGCCATGGGAGAATCCGTGGGGCGCCCCGCAGTTCGGCTCCAGCTTCTTCATGATCACCGGTTTCCACGGCACGCACGTCACCTTCGGCGTGATCTTCCTCATCGCCATTGCGCGCAAGACGTTGCGTGGGGATTTCGATGTCGGAAGGCGCGGCTTCTTCACCAGCCGGAAGGGGAATTACGAATCCATCGAGATCATGGGCCTCTACTGGCACTTCGTCGATCTCGTCTGGGTGTTCATCTTCGCCTTCTTCTATCTGTGGTGAGCAAAATGACCCATGTTGCAACCCATGACGACGCGCAGCACCCGATCCGGCTTTATTTCGTGGTGTGGGGCTGGCTGTTCGTTCTCAGCACCTGCTCCTACCTGGTCGACTATTTCCATCTGCAGGGGCATCTCAGATATTCGCTGATCCTGCTGTTCATGATGCTCAAGGCGGGACTGATCGTCGCCGTCTTCATGCACATGGCCTGGGAGCGGCTGACCCTGGTCTATGCCATCCTGCTGCCGGTCGGCGCGGTGCTGGTCTTCGTCGCCATCATGGTGCTGGAGTCGGACTACACGCTGCTGAGCCGCACCGTTAATCCGGGCTTGTTGTGAAGGGGTGACGAGATCGGGTCGAACTCGCCGCCTTGGCCGACGCTCACGAATGCGCATCCTCTCCCGATGACCGTCATCCTGAGGTGCTGGCCGAAGGCCGGCCTCGAAGGATGCTTGTTCGGCACGCCGGCGCGGCGCGAACTCGCCGGCTAAGTGGCTGACGCGAATCATGATTTGTTCGCGACGGAACGAATCGGGACTCGACGGCCGAATCGGAAATTGCAAGCGCTGATTCGCGGATAGCGCCGGCGCGCCCGATCCGCGACCCGCTTGAGCGCGGCCCTTCGGCACCTTAACTACAGGATCGCCACTGGGGATCATCATGCTGCGGGATGCGTTCGCCGCCTTCGCCGAGACCTTCTCGCCGGACTATCGCCGGGTGCTGCTGCGCTCGATCGGCTTCGCCGTCGGCCTGCTGGTCGCGCTCGGCGTCGGCGCGCATTACGCCCTGACCTATTTCGTGGCGCTGGACCTGCGCTGGGCCGAGATCACGCTCGACATCATCGCCGCCTTCGGCATCTTCATCGCCGCCATCTTCCTGGTGCCGCCGGTCACCTCGCTCATCGCCGGCCTGTTCCTCGACGATGTGGCGGCGCAGGTCGAGCGCGGCTTCCCCGGCGAGCCGGAGGGCCGGCCGCTGCCGATCGGCCGCTCGCTCTTCCTCACGGTGAAGTTCTTCGGCGTGATGCTGGCGGTGAACCTCGTGGCGCTGCTTCTGCTGCTGGTGCCGGGGGTGAACCTCGTCGTGTTCTACGTCGCCAACGGCTACCTGCTCGGGCGGGAATATTTCCAGCTCGCCGCCATGCGCTACCGCGACGAGGACGAGGTGGCGCTGCTGCGCCGCCATCATGCCGGGGCGATCTTCCTGGCCGGGCTGATCATCGCCGCCGTGGTGTCGGTACCGATCCTCAACCTCGTCACCCCGGTCTTCGCCACCATCTTCATGGTGCGGCTGCACAAGCGCATGTCGCGGCATCCCGCCTAAGCAGGCGTCTTCTCCGGCCAGCGGCACAGGTCCGCGATCAGGCAGCGCGGGCATTCGGGCTTCAGGGCCTTGCAGATGTAGCGCCCGTGCAGGATCAGCCAGTGATGGGCGTGCAGCTTGAAGCGGTCGGGGATGACGCGCTCCAGCCCCAGCTCGACCTCCAGCGGCGTCTTGCCCGGCGCGAGGCCGGTGCGGTTGGCGACCCGGAAGAGGTGGGTGTCGACCGCGATGGTCGGCATGTGGAAGGCGATGTTGAGCACGACATTCGCCGTCTTGCGGCCGACGCCGGGCAGTTCTTCCAGCGCCGCGCGGTCGGGCGGCACCTTGCCGCCATGCTCGGCGAGGAGAAGGCGGGAGAGCTCGACCACGTTCTTCGCCTTGCCGCGATAGAGGCCGAGCGTGCGGATGTGGCGGGCGACGCCTTCCTCGCCGAGGGCGACCATCCTCGCAGGCGTCGGCGCCTCCTCGAACAGCGTCTTCGTCGCCTTGTTGACGCCGGCGTCGGTCGCCTGCGCCGACAGCACCACGGCGACCAGCAGGGTGAAGGGATCGTGGTAGTTCAATTCGCCTTCGGGATGCGGATTGGCTTCCTCGAAGCGGGAGAAGGCGGTCTCGACTTCCTTCTTGGTCCACGGCTTGAAGGCCCCGCCTATCGCCGCGGCCGCCGCATTGGCGACGGCGCGCCGGCGTCCCGGCCGGGTGGCCGCCTGTTCCTCCAGCACCGCCTTGGCTTTGGCGGGGGCCTTGGCGCGGGATGGTTTGGCCGCCGGCTTCGCGACGGGTTTGCGCCCGCGCGAATTCTCCCGCGCCCCGTCTCGTCTCGAATCCCTGTCCCCGTCAGCCATTTCCGACCTATAATAGGAGGTCATGAACGCTGCCAATATCGACCATGCTTCGGATGCGCTCGCACCGGACGAGCCGACGCTGTTCGCGGCGCGCTACCAGCCCTATCGCTCGCTCGGCCAGCAGGGCTTCCTCGTCGTGATGATCATCGTCGCCGGCATCAGCTTCGTCTGCGGCACGGCCTTCCTGTTGATGGGCGCCTGGCCGGTGTTCGGCATGTTCGGGCTCGACGCGCTCGCCATCTACTGGGCATTCCGGATGAATTTCCGCCAGGCGCGGGCGTGCGAGGAGATCGTGGTCACGCCGAGCCTGATCCGGCTGCGCCATGTCGCGGCGGACGGCACCGTCTATGAGGAGGAGCTCAATCCGCTCTGGACGCGCCTTCACCGGGAACTGCACGAGGACTACGGCCTCCAGCGCCTGACGCTGGAGATGCGCGGCCGGCCCTATGTCATCGGCGGCTTCCTGCACACCGCCCAGCGCGAGGAACTGGCCGAGCAGCTCTCAAGGGCGCTCGCCGAGGCCCGGCGCGGCGTGGTGCGCTCGACCTTTTAGCGAGCCCTTTCCGCTCGAATGACTATATTCGAGCGACAAGAAAGTGGCTCAGAAAGAACCCATGTCGAAATCGGGTGGCCCCTGGTTGCAGGGCGTGCTCGGATAGGTCCAGCAAGAGGAGACTGCCTGTGCTTGCTCCCAATCTCGACGCCGCCCACCCGCTGGAAATCGCCGCCCACGACTACGAGATCGTGCGTCGTGCGGTCGAATATGTGAACCTGCGCTTCCGCGACCAGCCGGAGGTGGAGGAGATCGCCCGCGCCGCGGGGGTCAACCCGCGCGCCCTCACCGACCTGTTCCGCCGCTGGTGCGGCCTCACCCCGAAGGACTTCCTTCAGGCGGTGACGATCGACGCCGCGCGGCGGGTGCTGACCGAGTCCGACAATGTGCTCGACGCCGCCTATGAGGTCGGGCTCTCCGGTCCCGGCCGGCTGCACGACCTGTTCATCGTGCACGAATCCATGTCGCCGGGCGAATGGAAGACCGGCGGCGCCGGCCTCGTGGTGCGCTACGGCTTCCACGCCTCGCAATTCGGCATGGCGCTGGCCATGGTGACGCCGCGCGGCCTGTGCGGCCTCGCCTTCGCCGACGAGGGCGAGGAGGACAAGGCGCTGATCGATATGCGCCGGCGCTGGCCCAACGCGCTCTATATCGAGGACCCGGTCGCCACCGCGCCCTATGCGGCGCGCATTTTCGATTCGCAGAAGTGGAGCCTCGACGATCCGCTGCGCATCGTCTTCATCGGCACCGATTTCGAGGTGCGGGTGTGGGAGACGCTGATGCGAATCCCGCTCGGCAAGGCGACGACCTATTCCAGCATCGCCAGCTGCGTCGAGCGGCCGACCGCGGCGCGCGCCGTCGGCGCGGCGATCGGCAAGAACCCGATGTCCTTCGTCGTGCCCTGCCACCGCGTTCTCGGCAAGGACGGCAACCTCACCGGCTATCACTGGGGCCTCACCCGCAAGCGGGCGATACTCGGCTGGGAGGCGGGCCAGCTCTGCAAAGGGTAATGCGATAGCTCTTAAGCGAGCACTCCCGCGTTATTTAGAAATATTCAGGTTTAGAGCGGCGTCTATTCCATGCGGAATTATCACTGACGCCAAAGAAAAATTCATTCTTGCACAATGGGCACTGATATTTGTCTCGGCCATCCGAACTCTTAAACTGGAACTGGAGAATGGACTTCTTTTGAGTCGTGAAGCAATTGGAGCAAATTCGGTGCATTGGCTCTCCATCGGCTGATTTGCCTTTGAGCTGATACGCGAAGGTGTTTGATCCGAAGTCAACCAGTTCGTACCGACCTGCTTCTTCCTTCCACGCATGCGCCTGATCGAGCGCTGTTTTTAGCGCTCTGATCTGCTCCAGTAGATCCATCTGCTGCGACTGTGCAGCAACGGCAGCGCTCTGTGCGCCGACAATCTTGCTTTGAAGTTCGATGACAGCCGCCTGTAGCTTCTGCTCATCCCGGATTCCTATCAAAGCGCCGGCCATATCGCTCGCGACTTTGAGGGAGCTTAGTGCGCCGGTCAACAGTGACATGTCCATGATTACACCCACTATTCCAATCGCCTGCTAGAAGCGCCCGGACTACCGTCGCGCGGCCTCTATGGCTGCCTTTCGAACTCTGTTCGCATTGTAGATATTTAGCCCGTTGTCTAGTGCGAGCTTCTGGAATTCGTCGGCATAGCGATAGTCCCGCAGGTCGTACTTCCGAACGATTGCACGGGTCCGTTTGGTGAGTGCGATGATGTCCGAGCCACTAAACCACGCCGGGTTGCCAACCTGCTCCTCGAATTCGTCAATAGCTCCTCGCGGAAGATCCGCTCCGTACAAGAAAAATCGCAGGTAAGTCTTAAAATGAGGATGCGTATAGGCTTTAGCGCCTATGGACCCATTGCGAGCAAACAGGTCGCGGTGGGACCCCTTAGTTCGTCCAGTATTTAATGCGGGGTCGGTCCAGAGCGCAATTCGATGCTTGGGGATGGCATCTCGCTCGCTGAGTAGCTTTAAGAGAGCCAAGATAGGTGCGGCGTTAGCTTCGTAAATCTCGTGGCCATCATCGTGACCATAATCGTCGCGAAGATCAATCTGGCCAACCAGAGCGGCCTCTGCTTCGGTCAGTTCAAGTTTGTAGTTCCGCACATCGGCACCACTGATCTTGATGCTAACGAAGCTGACAAAAATTTTCTATGCAATCAAGTCCAACTGGACGGACAACGCACCTATGCACAGGGGCGCAAGCGGTCAGGAACAGAAGGGACATTTGTTACGGATATCCCGCCGGTGACGTCCTTGGTGCGGCAGGTGCCTTGCTCACGCATCCGCCGGCGCCGGCCGGCGGCGCGTCTCGCGCACCGGGAAGATCACGTCATAGGCCCAGTTGAACGCGAAGGCGTAGACGAGGAAGAAGCCCGCGAGGGCGACATCCATGAGGAACGCCTCGACGAGGCCGATGCCGAGATACCAGGCGATGAACGGCACCAGCACCGCCAGCAGGCCGGCCTCGAACAGCAGCGCGTGAAGAACGCGCAGCCGGAGTGTCTTGCGCACCGAGCCGCGCAGCCGCGCCAGCGCATGGTCGAAGCCGAGATTGAACAGGTAGTTCCAGCCGGCGGCGATCAGCGCGGCGCCGGCGCCGACCGCTCCCATGTCCATCATCGGCAGGCCGAACACCCACGCTCCGAGGGGCGTGATGATCGACAGGGCGATGATCTCGAAGATGACGGCGTGGCGGATGCGGTCGGCGGGGGTACGCATGACGGTCTTCCTCTGCATATCGGGCCGTCCCGACTGCGATCCCGGAACGGGGGAAGCCGTCTTCACGTTGCTCATATGGGACATGTCGTCGTCTTCGCAAGCCGCCTTTGCCGGCGGCTCAGCCCGCCCGTCAACCTGCCAGATCGACCACGCTCTCGATGGTGGAATCCGGCTTCAGCCGGTAGATCACCGGCACGCCGGTCAGAAGCTCGCGCTTCATGATGCTTTCCGGCGTGTGCTTCTCCAGCACCATGATCAGCGCGCGCAGCGAATTGCCATGCGCCACCACCAGCGTGCGGTTGCCCTGCAGCACCTTGGGCAGGATCTCGGTGACGTAATAGGGCAGGGTGCGCGCGATGGTGTCCTTCAGGCTCTCGCCGCCGGGCGGGGGCACGTCGTAGGAGCGGCGCCAGATATGCACCTGCTCCTCGCCCCATTTCACGCGGGCATCGTCCTTGTTGAGGCCGGAGAGCTCGCCATAGTCGCGCTCGTTCAAAGCGAGGTTCTCGATGGTCGGCAGGCCGATCTGGCCGAGCTCGGCCAGCGCGAGGTCCAGCGTCTTCTGCGCCCGCGACAGCTTGGAGGTGAAGGCGAGGTCGAAGGTGTAGCCGTCTGCCTTCAGCCGCTTGCCCGCCGTCTTTGCCTCCTCGACGCCGAGCTCGGTGAGGTCCGGGTCGCGCCAGCCGGTGAACAGGTTCTTCAGGTTCCACTCGCTCTGGCCATGGCGCACGAGCACGAGAAGGCGTTCGGACATCGATCGGTCTCCAGTGGATCAGAAGTCGGCGAGGCCGAGCACGTCGGCCATGGAATAGAGCCCCGGCTTGCGCCCGCGCGCCCAGCGGGCGGCCGTGAGCGCGCCGCGGGCGAAGATGCCCCGGTCCTCCGCCTTGTGGGCGAGCTCGATGCGCTCGGCCTGCCCGGCGAAGATCACGTTGTGCTCGCCGACCACCGAGCCGCCGCGCAGCGTGGCGAAGCCGATGTCGCCGGCCTTGCGGGCGCCCGTATGGCCGTGGCGGGTGAACACGCCGTTCTCCTCCAGCGTGACGCCGCGCCCCTGCGCCGCCGCCTGCCCGAGCAGCAGTGCCGTGCCGGAGGGCGCGTCGATCTTGCGGTTGTGGTGCATTTCGAGCACCTCGATGTCGAAGCCGTCGTCGAGCGTGCGCGCCACGCGGCGCACCAGCGCCGCCAGCAGGTTCACGCCGAGGCTCATATTGCCGGACTTGACGATGGCGGCATGCCGCGAGGCGGCGGCGATCTTCGCCTCGTCCTCCGGCGAGAAGCCGGTGGTGCCGATGACATGGACGATGCGGGCCTGCGCGGCGAGCGCGGCATAGCCCACCGTCGCCTGCGGCACGGTGAAGTCGATCACCCCGTCGGCGGCGGCGAAATGGGTGAGCGCGTCGTCCGAGATCTTGAGGCCGAGCGCCGGCAGGCCGGCGAGCTCGCCGGCGTCGCGGCCGATGAACTCGCTGCCGGGCTGGTCGATGGCGCCGACGAGAAGCAAATCGGGCGCCTCGTCGATGGCGCGGATCAACACCCGGCCCATCCGTCCCGAAGCCCCGACGACGACGAGCCGCATCTGCGTCATGACGAGCTGAACTCCCAGGCCGGATTCCACTATCCCGCGGGCGGTATAGCGGCCTTCGGCTGCCACGAAAAGTGCGCGATCCGCATGCATTCTCTGCGTCAGGTTGCGCACCGGCTTGACGCCGATCTCGGGTACCTGTACAGGTCGCGCAACTTTACGAAGGAGCGGCGCTCAGATGCGCAAGAATATTATCCTTATCGTAGGACGGCGCGTCGCCGCGGAGCTTGCCTGACGGCTGCTCCGCTCAACGGTGACGCGCGGAAAAATGGCCCCTGACGGGGCCTTTTGATTTTCTGGACCTTCGAACAGCAGCAACGAACGACGAGTTCAAAAGGAACAAGACCATGATGCGCGAGATGACCGGCGCCGAAATGGTGATGCAGGCCCTGATCGACCAGGGCGTCGAGCACATGTTCGGCTATCCCGGCGGCGCGGTGCTGCCGATCTACGACGCCATGTTCCACCAGAACCAGGTCCGCCATGTGCTCGTGCGCCACGAGCAGGGCGCGGTCCACATGGCGGAAGGCTATGCCCGCTCTTCCGGCAAGGTCGGCGTCGTCCTCGTCACCTCCGGTCCCGGCGCCACCAATGCGGTCACTGGCCTGACCGACGCGCTGCTCGACTCCATCCCGGTCGTCTGCATCACCGGCCAGGTCCCGACGCACCTGATCGGCACCGACGCCTTCCAGGAGTGCGACACGGTCGGCATCACCCGGCCCTGCACCAAGCACAACTACCTGGTCCGCGACGTCAATGACCTCGCGCGCATCATGCACGAGGCGTTCTATGTCGCGCAGAACGGGCGTCCGGGCCCGGTCGTCGTCGACATCCCGAAGGACGTGCAGTTCGCCAAGGGCATGTATGTCGGCCCCGAGAACATCCAGCACAAGACCTACCAGCCGCGGCTGAAGGGCGACCCGGAGAAGATCAAGGCCGCTGTCGAGCTGCTGGCCAAGGCCAAGCGCCCGATCCTCTATACCGGCGGCGGCGTCATCAATTCCGGCCCGGAGGCGAGCCGCCTGCTGCGCGAGTTCGCCCGCCTGTCCGGCTACCCGGTGACCTCGACGCTGATGGGCCTCGGCGCCTTCCCGGCCTCCGACAAGCAGTGGCTCGGCATGCTCGGCATGCACGGCACCTACGAGGCCAACATGTCCATGCATGACTGCGACGTCATGCTGTGCGTCGGCGCGCGCTTCGACGACCGCATCACCGGCCGTATCGACGCCTTCTCGCCGAATTCGAAGAAGATCCACATCGACATCGACCCGTCCTCGATCAACAAGAACGTCAAGGTCGACCTGCCGATCATCGGCGACGTCAGGCACGTGCTGGAGGACATCCTCACGGTGTGGCGCGGCATGAAGGCCGAGCCGGACCGGCAGGCGATCGCCTCCTGGTGGGGCCAGATCGACCGCTGGCGCGCGCGCAAGTCGCTCGCCTTCCAGCCGGGCGACCGCATCATCAAGCCGCAGCAGGCGGTCAAGGCGCTCTACGACGCGGTGAAGGACAAGGACGTCTACATCACCACCGAGGTCGGCCAGCACCAGATGTGGGCGGCCCAGCACTTCCACTTCGAGGAGCCGAACCGCTGGATGACCTCCGGCGGCCTCGGCACCATGGGCTACGGCCTGCCGGCGGC
>JARBUD010000022.1 GCA_029239875.1 Xanthobacteraceae bacterium
AGGAAGACGGGAAGCGCAAAGGGAACCGATGGTCTGGCGGATGAGCCTCATCCGCAGCCGACCGGCAACCTCCGGAGCACCCCGCCCGAAAGATCGTTCACGATCAGGGCAGGTCTCCTGGCTCGCGGGTCAATGCTGGCTCTGTCCGGCCTTCCCGACCCATGCGGGTCAGTGGACGTTGGACAGAGGGCTCGCCGCTTACAGTTGCGGGGGCAGCTTCGGCCTTGGCGTGTCACGCCGCACCGAGTTCCCTCTTAGCTCCGGGCACGAACACCCGAAGAACCCTAATCCCTTTCATCGATAGCCACCCCGCGCGTCCCGTCAACCATCCTTTTGCACGTTGCGAGCTGCGTGCAGCCCAAGCCGACTGCTGGGTTACAGAGAATGATACATTATATCAATTGGCGCTGGCGACATATGTCCGCAGGGATTGATGTGGGCGTTAGATGTGCAAGGACGTCGTCGGCTGGAGCGGTCGGAGATTCAGGGCGACGCCGCGCGCTCCCCCGCCTTCCTCGGCGTGGATACTACGCCGGCTCCGGTTCGCCGGAAGCGGCATTCCCTTGGGTCCAACTTAGGGAGTAAATCCGCGCCCCATCGGCGCCACTCAGGCGTAGGCGAACGAAAACAGTCCGCATCCGCGCGCCCTGACGGACAAAACTTTTACACGCGCCCCCCTGCGCAATGGTGCAGAACTTTGGCCTCGACGGGTGCCCCTATGTGATGAGCTGGCATCGTCGGAACGACGCTCACCCGGCGCAGAGATGGCTGCGCGGTTTGTCTGGAAGGACGTGTGGCGTGACGCCGTCGGAGCTGCGTCCGCCTAAGAGGTGCCGTGGAGGAGATAGAATTCCGCCTCGATACCGAAGACATCCCGAAATCCGCCACCCGACGCAGGATCGGCGGGCGTGTCACCAGGCGCCGTCCTGAACATGCGCGCGTCCGCTTTTGGGCAATGCGCCAGTTTCCGCGTGTGGCGCGAAATTCCCCTGCACTGCCAGCATCCTTCACTCTGTCAGTCGCGACTGTTTCGCGTTGTCGGCGGGAGCCCGCGCCGTGTCAGCTGCTGATCCGCCGTCGGGGCCACGCCGAAACGGCGGCGGAAGGCAGTCGCGAAATTGGCGGGGTGGCGATAGCCGACATAGAAGGCGGCCTGCGACACCGCTCTATCCTTCATGCCGCAAGCCGTCGCGCGCCCGCAGCAGCCGCTGCTCGTGCAGGAAATGGAACACCGGCTGACCGACCACCGCCGCGAACTTGATCTTGAAGGCAGTTGTAGTGAAGCAAGTCGCACGACTTCCGCGCGAACTTCGACAGAGGCATGAAAAATGTCGGAATGGACAGCTAGTCGTCCAGAACTATCGGTCTAGGATCGAAATTCGATGCAGAGGCTGTTGATTAGCCCATTCGGAGAAGCTGAGATTGGTGGTGATGACCACGCTGGTGCGCTCATAGAGCTTGCTCAGCAGGTGGAACAGCAGGGCGCCGGCCGAGGTGATGAACGGCGGTAAGCGCAAGGCCCGCCTGCTCTCCGCCTACGGGCTTGGCCTGGTCCGCTATTCTTCACCTGAGGCACCAGGGAACGAGAGTGGGACGGGCTGGTTGAAGTGAACAACGGCTGTGCCGCCAAGGCCAGCTATGAGAGGAGGGCCTCCGGCAACAGCCTCACTGCTCGTAGAAACTCGCCACCTCGATCACCGATAAACCCGTTCCGCAGGCAGAGCTGATCTTCAAGTCCTGCCAGATCCCACATCGGCAGCAGAGGAAGAGCGCTAATGGGCGCCCAGGGGAAGAGCGGGGGAAGCCCAGTCTCCATCGTTAGGACCGAAGCGAAGCTCGCGCGAACCTCCTTGCCAACCGTCGTGACCCTCGTGGGTGTCACGGCTATCCTCTATGTCGGACGCGAAGTGTTCCTGCCGCTGGCCGTGGCGCTGCTGCTGACCTTCGCGTTGGCGCCGATCGTCTCGCTCCTGCGCAAGCACTCGCTGCCGAAGATTCCCGCCGTCATCCTCACGGTCGCCGTCGCCTTTGCCGTCATCGCCCTGGTCAGCTTTGTCGTCGCGACGCAAGTCGGTAGTCTGGCGCAGAGCATACCGACCTATCAGAACAACGTTCTCGAGAAGATACGCTCGCTAAGGGAGCTGGGAGCCGGTGGCGGCATCATCGATCGCCTCAGCGGCGCGGTCGAGCAGGTCGGCGCCGAACTTGAGAAGGGCACGCAATCCGCGAACGCGCCGCAACAGCCTGCAAGGGAGCCGCTTCCCGTCGAGATCGTGTCACGGCAGAGCCCGATCGACACACTGAAGAATGTGATCGTGCCGCTCATCAGCCCGTTCGCCACTGCAGGGCTCATCGTTATCGTCGTCATCTTCATGCTGCTGGAGCGCGAGAACCTGCGCGACCGGTTCATTCGCCTCGTCGGCTCTGGCGACCTCCACCGGACCACCGAGGCCTTGCAGGATGCCGGAAAGCGGGTCGCACGCTACCTGCTCATGCAGTTAGTGATCAACACACTGTACGCGGTCCCCATCACCATCGGTCTGTGGGTGCTGGGGATTCCGAACGCCCTGCTCTGGGGTGTGCTGACGCTGATCCTGCGGTTCGTCCCCTATATCGGGCCGGCCATCGGCATGGTGCTGCCGCTGTTCCTGGCGCTCGCCGTCTCTCCGGATTGGTCGTTGCTGATGTGGACCGCAGCGCTGTTCCTGGTCATGGAACTGATCAGCAATAATGTGCTCGAACCCTGGCTGTACGGATCGCGCACCGGGCTTTCGTCGCTGGCAATCATCGTCGCGGCGATCTTCTGGGCCTGGCTGTGGGGACCGCTCGGTCTCGTGCTCTCGACGCCGCTGACCGTTTGCCTGGTCGTTTTGGGGCGGCATGTGCCGCAGTTCGAGTTCCTGAACGTGCTGCTCGGCAACGAGCCCGTACTGGAACCACATGCGCGGCTTTACCAGCGCTTACTGGCCGGCGATCCGGACGAAGCGACGGATCACGCAGAAGAGTTTCTCGAAAACGGATATCTCGTCGAGTTCTATGACAAGATCGGCATTCCAGCCTTGCTGCTCGGCGAACAGGATCGCCAGCGCGGCGTGATGCGCGAAGAACAGCGCATGAGGTTAGCGGCAAGTACGCGAGCGCTGGTCGTCAATCTCACGGAGATTGCGGACGAAGAAGAGAATGAGGAGGAGATCGTCGAGGAACCCGCCAACTCCGACCGACCCGATGAGGAAGAAGTCGACCTTCCTGATGGCGAGGGCAAATCGCTCATCTGCATCGGGGGGCGAGGTGAGATCGACGACGCGGCAGCTGCCATGCTTGCCCAAGTGTTTGAAGTTCAGGGCGCCGCCGCCTCGGCGGCGAGCCATTCGTCACTCAAAGCAGGTTCAATCCAGAATCTTGTCCCTGTGGAGGTCGAGACGGTGGTGGTCGTCTATCTGAACGCACAGTCCTCGACATATGCGCGTCATTCCGTTCGCCGCCTCAAACGCCTGCGGCGGGGCTTACGGGTGGGTATCCTGGTTCCACGCCCGGACATTAGTGCCCCAGCCAACGCCGCAATACAGCCTGAGGACGTCAATGCCGACTTCGTGGCATCCAGCATTGCTGAAGCTGTGGTGTACGCCCTTGTAGATGCGCCGCCGGTTCCATTGAAAGCCGAGCCAAAACGTTTGTCCCGAAGCCGGGCGGGATTGCGAAGCCGTCTGACTGTCACGCCTCCTGCCGTCCCAGAAACCGATACAAATTGACTGGCACGTTGACGGATTCACGATGCCCCGCCTTGCGGACGCGGCGGAAAAGATGGAGGCTTGGCTCAGATACTACAACGAGGATCGGCCGCATGGGGCCATCGGCCACAAGCCCCCGATCTCGCTGCAGAACCCCGGCGGCCTAGCCAGCCCACCGCCGTGACGAAGGCCGGAAACTCCAGCTTCCGGTCCAGAAAACGGTCTCGGATCACCGTTCGAGACCGTGCCGGCGATCCTGAAGGAAATCGCCTACACCGAGCTGCCGGTGCTCGAGATCATCTCCTACGAGGGCGACGCTGGCGTGCCAGGCTCAATGGACCGCCTCGCCGAGATCGGCTGGTTGCGACTTGTCGCACACGGATCAGAGTTCGCTTGTCCGCATCCGGTATCCCGGGTGCGGACACATACATCGTTTGAGGACTAGGTGCAGACTCTCGACCACGCCAGGAGGGCGGTGGATCTCGGCGCCGACGTCATCGTTGCCCGGGGAATCGAAGCCGGCGGGCACGTCCAATGTTCAGTCGACTGCGTCCCCTTGGTTGCAGATTTACTTGCCTAGCGGGCACAGCCACCAGCAGCTCGAGATTGACGCACGACACAAACGGACGGATGGATCGTCCGCTAGCCGGATCCATTTCCAGTTCATACGTGGGCGGCAGGCTCTTCCGCAGCTCACGCCCGATCCCGCAGCGCCTTTTCAAATGCCGGCACGATCTCGAATAGGTCGCCGACGAGGCCATAATCGGCTACCTGGAAGATCGGTGCTTCCTCGTCCTTGTTCACCGCCACGATGACCTTGGAATCCTTCATGCCGGCGAGGTGCTGGATGGCACCGGAAATGCCGCAGGCGATGTAGAGGTCGGGCGCTACCACCTTGCCTGTCTGGCCGACCTGCCAGTCGTTCGGCGCATAGCCCTCGTCCACCGCTGCGCGCGAGGCGCCGACCGCCGCGCCGAGCGTGTCCGCGAGCGGCAGAAGAACCTCCTCGAATTTTTCGGTCGAACCAAGCGCGCGGCCGCCGGAGATGACTATCCTGGCGGAGGTCAGCTCGGGCCGGACAGTCTCCGACAGCCGGTTTCCAACGCAGCTCGACAGGCCGGGATCGCCAGCCGACGGCACCGTCAGGACGGGCGCCGCCCCGCCCTGCGATGCTGGCGCGAAGGAGGCTGGGCGCACGGTGACGATCTTGCGGGAATCGAGTGCCTGCACCGTCTGGACCGCATTGCCGGCATAGATCGGACGTTTGAAGGTATCGGGCGCGACGACCTCGATGATCTCCGAGACCTGCGCGACGTCGAGCAGCGCGGCGACGCGCGGCGCGACGTTCTTTCCCGAGGAGGTCGCCGGCGCCAGGATGGTGTCGTAGCCGTCGGCCAGCGACACGATCAGTGCCGCCAGGGGTTCGGCTAGCCGCTCGGCCAGTTCGTCGGCCTCCGCCAACAGAACCTTCCGCACGCCCTTCAGCCCGGCGACAGCCTCGGCGGTGGGCCGGGCATGGCTGCCGGCCACCAGCACATCGATGTCGGTCCCGATCAGCAGTGCGGCCGAGAGCGCCCTTGCGGTCAGTTCCATCACGGTCGCGTTGTCATGCTCGGCAATCAGCAGAATGGCCATCTTCATCTTCCTTGGGTTCCGCCCGGCTCGTCCGGTCGTGTCGACCCGCACAGGGCGCCCGGCGCCGCGGCTTCACAGAACGCAGGCTTCGTTACTTAGCTTGTCGATTAGCTCGGCGACGGAGGCGACCTTCACTCCCGGCTTGCGGGCATGGGGCTCCTCGGTTCTAAGAATCTTCAGCCGCGGCGCGAGGTCGACGCCGTAGGAGGCCGGCGACTTCTCGTCGATCGGCTTCTTCTTCGCCTTCATGATGTTGGGAAGGCTGGCATAGCGCGGCTCGTTGAGGCGCAGATCCGTCGTCACGATGGCCGGCAGCTTTAGTTCCACCGTCTGCAGGCCGCCGTCGACTTCCCGCGTCACCCGGGCCTTGTCGCCTTCGACGGCGAGTTCGGACGCGAAGGTGCCCTGTGCCCAGCCAAGCAGGGCCGCGAGCATCTGGCCGGTCTGGTTGCAGTCGTCGTCGATCGCCTGCTTGCCGAGAATGACCAGCCCCGGCTGTTCGGTCAGCGCCACGCCCCGCAGCACCTTGGCGACGCCGAGCGGCTCGACAGCCTCGTCCGTGCGCACGAGGATCGCGCGGTCGGCCCCCATCGCCAGCGCGGTGTGCAGGGTCTCCAGCGCCTGCGCCGGCCCGATGGAGACGACCACGATCTCCTGCGCCTTGCCGGCCTCCTTCAGGCGCAGCGCCTCCTCGACGGCGATCTCGTCGAAGGGGTTCATTGCCATCTTGAGATTGGCGAGGTCCACGCCCGAGCCGTCCGCCTTCACGCGGACCTTCACATTCCCGTCGACCACCCGCTTCACGGGCACGAGAATCTTCATCGTCGCTTCTCCTTGACGCGCGCCTGCTCGGCGGCCGTTAGATGACGGCCTCTTCGAGGAACGGCTCGTTGCGCGGTATGCGCTCATAGTGGAAGGGTGAGAGATCGAGGGTCTGGAACGACCCGTGGATGATCAGCTCGGAGACGGCGCGCCCGACCGCCGGCGACTGCTGCAGGCCGTGCCCGGAGAAGCCGTTGGCGAACATGAAGTTCGTCACCTCCGGGTGGAAGCCGACGATGCCGTTGTGATCGAGCATGTTGTACTCGTAGTGGCCGGTCCAGCACTGCTGCACCTTCAGCGCCTCGAAGGCGGGGATGCGGTGCCAGAGCGCCGGCCAGATGCGCTCGTCGAATTCCTCGTGATGCATCTGGAAGTCGTCGTAATCGGCCGGACCGTCGTCGACCGGGGTGTTGCCGGTGAGGAAGAGCTCGCCCTCGGGGCGCACGAAGGTGCCGGAGAGGTCGATGACGTTGGGCATCCGGCCGGGGATCGGGACGGCGCTGGAGAACACGAAGCTGTAGCGCTTGAAGGGCGCGACGGGGATCGACAGCCCGGCCATCGCGGCCACCTGCTGGGCGCGCGGGCCGGCGGCGTTGACCAGCGTGCCGCAGGAGACGGTCTCGCCGGTCGCGAGCTGCGCGGCGACGACGCGCCCGCCGTCGACGGTCAGCCCGGTGACGGCGTTGTCGATATACTCGACGCCGCTGGCGCGGGCGGCGCGCCGAAAGCCGTTCAGCAGGCCCATGGAATCGAACCAGCCCTCGTCGCGCGAGCCCCAGGCGCCGCCGCCGAGATCCTCGACGTTGAGCCAGGGGAAGCGCTCCTTCAGCGGGCCGGGCTCGAGGAACACGGTGTGGGCGCCGAGGCTCCGCTGGAGATCGACCCGCGCCTTCGCCGCCTCCACGCCGTCCGGCGAGCAGCAATAGAGGTAGCCGTGCTCCTTGAAGCCGAGATCGGGCGCCGGCTCGTCCTTGTAGAAGGGCTTCATCCGCTCGGCGAAGCCGCGGATGATCCCGATGCCGAACTGGCTGATCTTCACGTTGATCGGGTTGGAATATTGCTGGCGGATCGCGCTGGTCGACAGGGCGGTGGAGGAGAACTCGTAGCTGCTGTCGCGCTCCACCACGAGGATGGACATGCGGCCGCCCAGCGCCTGGCTGAGCCAGTAGGCGACGGAGGAGCCGACCACCGCGCCGCCGACGATGACGATGTCATAGGCCGGGCGGGACGGCGCCTTGTAGGGAGGGACGGCCATGCGAACGCTCCGCTCAGCGGTTGAAGGAAGCGACCAGCGCGTCCGACCCGCGGGCCAGCAGGCCGAGATCCGAGCCGACCGCGACCATGGTGAAGCCGTCCGCGATGTAGCGGTCGGCATCGGCCTTCACCGGCGCCAGAATGCCGCTCCCCTTGCCGGCCGCCGCGGCCGCCTCGCGCACGGAGGCGATGGCCTCCTGCACGTGCGGCGCGCCGGGATTGCCCATGGCGCCCATGTTCGTGGAGAGGTCGCCGGGCCCGACGAAGAGCACGTCCACCCCTTCCACCGCCGCGATCTCGGCGGCGTTGGCGACGCCGGTCTCGCACTCGATCTGCACCGCCAGAAGCTGCTGCTGGCGCGCATTGGCGTGGTAGCCGGCGATGCGGCCGAAGGAATTGGCGCGGTGCGCGACGGAGAAGCCGCGAATGCCATGCGGCGCGTAGCTCATGGCCGAGACGATGGCGCGGGCCTGATCGGCGGAGCGCACGTTCGGGATCATCAGGCTGCGCGCACCGGCATCGAGCATCTGCTTGATGAGGTCGGGATCGTCGGAGCGCAGCCGCACGGCGCCCTCGCAGGCCGAGCCGTTGAGGACCTGAAGCTGGGACACGATGCTGCGCAGGTCGTTGGGGCTGTGCTCGCCGTCGATAAGAACCCAGCCCACGCCCGAACCGGCGACGATCTCGGTGGTCAGGGCCGAGGCGAGGGAACACCACAGGCCGATATGCGCCCGCCCGGCGGTGACCGCGGCCTTCAGGGAATTGGGACGCTCCTGCATCTCGTCTGTCTCCGGCGAAAACGCGAATTGAAATTTGTATGATGTCCTATATCATACGTATTTGACGGCTCGCAACGGGATCTTGCGCCGCCCGCGGCGGCGGGGAGGCAAGAGCGAAGACGAGCCGCCGGCGCCCGGCGCGCCGGCACCCGAATGGCCGAAGGAAAGGAAGCAGACCGATGCGCGGGACAGGCAAGGCGGACGTCTTCGTGATGCTGGCTCACCCAGTGGGGCACGCGAAAAGT
Organism: Xanthobacteraceae bacterium; assembly: GCA_029239875.1. Lineage (GTDB taxonomy): Bacteria > Pseudomonadota > Alphaproteobacteria > Rhizobiales > Xanthobacteraceae > Ancylobacter. The sequence continues at coordinate 8,464 of JARBUD010000022.1, forward strand.
CCGGGTGTCTTCAACGAGATCTTCGAGCAGAAGGGCCTCGACAGCCTGATGGTGCCGATGAGCTGCAAGCCGGAGGATTTCGACACCTTCTGGGCCGGCCTCACCGCGGCCGAGAACGTGCGCGGCGTCATCGTCTCCGTGCCCTACAAGGCGGCGGTCTACCGCAAATGCGCCGCCGCGCACGACCGCGCCGCGCGGGTGCGGAGCGCCAATTCGGTCCGCCGGCAGGCCGACGGGACCTGGTACGGCGACAATTTCGACGGCGTCGGCTTCATCGACGGCCTGAAAGCCGGCGGCCACGCCATCGCCGGCCGGCGCATCCTGCAGGTGGGGGCCGGCGGCGCGGGCGCCTCGCTCGCCTATTGCCTCGCGGAGGCCGGCGCCCAGGAGATCCGCCTCGCCGACATCGACGCCGACCGGGCCGAGAACCTCGCCGCACTGGTCCGCAAGACCTTCCCGCAGTGCCGGATCGAGGTCGGCGCGGCCGATCCCTCCGGCATGGACATGGCGGTCAACGCCACCCCGTCCGGGCTGAAGGCCGGCGACCCGCTCCCCATGGACGTCGGCCGGCTGACGCCGGAGATGACGGTGGTGGACATCATCATGGAGCCGGCCGAGACGGCGCTGCTGCGCGCGGCGAAGGAGATCGGCTGCCGCATCCAGCCGGGCCGGCCGATGATGGACTTCCAGGTCCGCGGCATGTCCGAGTTCTTCGACATCGAGCGCCGGAGCCGCGGCAATGGCTGAGGCGGGGACGCACGCACGCACGGTCGTCGTCACCGGCGGCACCTCCGGGATCGGCCACGCCATCGCCCTGCGCTTCGCCGAGGACGGTAGCCGGGTCGCCGTCGCCGGACGCAGCGCGGAACGCGGCGGCGCGGTCGCCGCCGCCTGCATCGGCGCCGGCGCTCCCGATGCCCGCTTCTTCGAGACCGACGTCGCCGACGCCGCCTCGGTCGAGGCTCTGGCGCAGGCGGTGGAGGCGGCGTTCGGCGTGCCGGACGTCGTCGTCAACTGCGCCGGCATCCTGCAGAGCGGCAAACATGTGCTCGACCAGGACCTCGACGAGGACGAGCGCATATGGCGGGTGAACTACCGCGGCACGCTGCTCGGCTGCCAGTCGTTCGGGCGGCGCCTGTCCGCCGCCGGGCGAGGGGCCATCCTCAATGTCGGCTCGCTCGCCTCCTTCGCGCCGCTGTCGCTGCCGGCCTACACGCCGGGCAAGCATGCGGTGCTGGCGCTGACGCAGATCCTCGCCGCCGAACTCGGGCCGCACGGCGTGCGGGTCAACGCGGTCGCGCCCGGCTACACGCTCTCCGACGGGCTGAAGGCCAAGATCGCCAAGGGCGAGCGCAACCCGGAGGCCATCCAGGCGACGACGGCGCTGCGCCGCTTCGTCGAGCCGCGCGACGTGGCGGAAGCCGCGCTGTTCCTGTGCTCGGACCGCGCGGCCTCGATCACCGGGGTGACGCTGCCCGTCGACGCGGGATGGCTCATCCAGGCGCCCTATGCCCAGTACCTGCGGGGCAACCCGATCCGCCCCGCGTCCAATGTCTGAAAGGCCGAGACACGTGACCGACATCCAGCGCTTCGACTTCGACACCCGCATCCACCACGGCGTGATCCATAACGGCACGCTCTACCTGACCGGGCAGGTGGCGACGCCCGGCCGCTCCGCCGCCGAGCAGATGCGCGAGGTGCTCGGCAAGATCGACGCGCTGCTGGCCAGGGCCGGCACCGACAAGACGCGCATCCTGCACGTGCAGATGTGGCTCGACGACGTGCGCGACTTCGACGAGGTGAACACCGTCTGGGACGCCTGGATGCCCAGGGAGCACGCCCCCGCGCGCTCCTCCGGCGAGGGCCGTATGGCCAAGCCGGGCATGCTGGTGGAACTGATCGTGACGGCGGCGGTGTGAAGGGGCGGTGTGACGGGGCGGTGTGACGAGGCTTGCCGATCGGCGCATCTTCGTCCATCGGCGTTCTGGCAAGGGAACGTTCTGGCAAGGGAAGAGGAACGCGATAACGCGATGACGAAGCGCAAGCCGCTCTCCACCGTGGTGGCCGACAGCCTTCGGGAGAAGATCAGCTCCGGGGAATTGCAGCCGGGCATCCAGCTCCCGACGGAGGCCGAGCTCGGCGCCCAGTACGACGTGAGCCGCACCGTGGTGCGCGAGGCGGTGGCGCGCCTGCGCTCGGAGGGCCTCGTCGTCCCCCATCAGGGGCGCGGCATGTTCGTCAACGAGGCGCCGGTGCCGCGCACCTTCTCCATTCCCGACGAGGCGCTGCGGACCCTGCCGGAGACCATCGCGCTGCTGGAGCTGCGGCTCAGCGTCGAGGTGGAGGCGGCGGGCCTGTGCGCCGAGCGCCGGACGGAGGCGGAAGCGAGCGACATCCGGGCGCTGATGGAGCAGGTCGACGCGCGGCACGACGACCCTTCCGCCATCCAGATCCACTACGACTACGACTTCCACCTCGCCGTCGCCAAGGCGACGCGCAACGAGTTCATCTACGCCTTCCTGACCTATCTGCGTCCGATCATCGTGCCGCGCTTCCAGCTCGGCCACGTCGTGGCGACGGACGTCAAGGAGGTCTATTACGCGCGCATCCACGCCGAGCATCGCGCGATCGTCGACGCCATCGGCAAGCAGGACGGGCGCGCCGCCCGGCGCGCCATGCGCGCCCATCTCGCCAACAGCCTCGAACGGGTCCGCGCGCTCGCCCTCGCCGCCGGCATCGACGCCACCGATGTCGACCAGCAGGCGGCGGCCGCCGCGCTTTTCGCCGCGCTGAAGGGTGCCCCGCGCACGGAGAGGTGAAACCGCCTCCGCACGGCCGGCGAGGGCGACCAGAGCGAAAGCCAGAATTTTTCCGGCTCCCGGCAAGTCGCGGATGAATCACGCGTTACCGCCGGCGCGACCCCAAGCGCTGACAGGCCTTCCCCGGTTCCGGCGCGGGCGGCGGGGGGCGCGACCGATCCCGGCCGCGTGATGGACAGGAAAGCTTATCTTTCGAATTTCCACGGTTTTCTTGGTTTGCCCGCGCTCCTGAACGTCACACACTCGCCTCACAACAACCGGGAAAGCCGACGTGACAACAGCCTTCATCACGGGTGCGACGAGCGGCATCGGGCGCGCCATGGCGGTGGCGCTGAGCGACGCCGGCTATGAGGTCTTCGCCGTCGGCCGCAGCAAGGCGGCGCTCGAGGCGCTGCGCTCGGAGCGGGCCGGCATCACGCCGATCGCGGTCGACGTGACCGACCGCGAGGCCATCGAGGCGGTCGTCAACGGGCTGCACATCGACGTGCTGATCAACAATGCCGGGATAATGCCGCCGCTCGGCAATTTCGCCGACATGAACCTCGCGGACATCGACGCCGCCCTGGAGGTCAATCTCAGCGCCGCCATCCTGCTCACCCGGCTGGTCGTGCCGCAGATGCGCGAACGCGAATCCGGGCACATCGTCTTCACCGGCTCCTCGGCGGCCCACGCGGCCTTCCCCAACGTCGCGGTCTATTCGGCGACCAAGGCCGCCATCGCCGGCTTCTCCGCCGCCCTGCGCGCCGATCTCTCGCCCTTCGGCATCCGCGTGACCGAGATCGTGCCCGGCCGCGTCGAGACGCAGCTCTACAGGGACATCCTCGACGCCAAGGCGCGGGCGGCGATGTACGCCGGCAACGTGGCGGTGCAGCCCGAGGACGTCGCGAAGATGGTCGTCGCCCTGCTCGGCCTGCCTTCCTGGGCCGACGTGACCCGCTTCGACATCATGCCGACCCGCCCCACCACCCCAAGCGGCAGCAAGTAAGGGTATCAAGACCATGAAGGATCTTTCCGTGCTCATCGTCGGCGGCGGCTCGGGTCTCGGGGCGCTGCTCGCCCGCATGGCCGTCGAGAACGGGGCGGCCGGGATCGGGATCATCGACATCAACCGCGCCGCCGCCGAGGCCGCGCTGGAGCCGGCGCGCGCTAAGGGGCTGCCGACCGCCGCCGCCGAAGCCGACATCCAGGTCGGCCCGCAAGCCCACGCCGCCTTCGAGGCGGTGGCCGCCGAGCTCGGGCGCATCGACACGCTGATCAACTGTGCGGCGGTCTATCCGCGCCGCCCGATCCTCGAGATCACCGACGCCGAATGGGATGCCTCCAACGGCATCAACATCAAGGGCACCTACCACATGATGGTGGCCGCCATCCGGCACATGCAGCCGCAGGAGCCGAAGGACGAGGTTCGCGGCCGCATCGTCAACCTGACCTCGGTCGACGCCTTCAAGGCGCATCCGCAGAACGCCCATTACGCCGCCACCAAGGCGGCGGTCGTCAGCCTCACCCGCTCCTTCGCCCACCACGTCGCCAAGGACGGCATCCTGGTGAACTCGGTCGCGCCGGCCGGCATGGCGACCGAGCGCGCCCGCCAGCTCGGCTTCCTCGAGGAACTCGCCAAGGCGAGCCCGCTCGGCCGCGGCGCGCAGCCCATCGAGATCGCCGAATGGGTGCTGATGACCGGCGGGCCGAAGAACACCTACATGACCGGCGAAAACGTCATCGTTTCCGGCGGATACATCTACGCGTGACGTCCGGCGCCGGCCGCCTTGCGCGGCCGGTCCGAGCGGAGGCCGATCGAGGGAGTTCCCAACCGAGGGGTGGAAGAGAGAATGACCGGGAAGCTGCGTCTTCCGCCGCTGAATGCCTTGCGGGTCTTCCACGCGGTGGCGCGGCACAAGAGCTTTCGCCACGCGGCCGACGAGCTGCTCGTCACCCCGCAGGCCGTCGGCCAGCAGATCAAGCTCCTGGAAGACACGCTCCAGGTGACGCTGTTCGAGCGCAAGGGCCGCTCGATCGAACTGACGGAGTCCGCGATCCTGCTGTCGCACTACGTCAACGCCGGCTTCGAGGAATTCGCGGAAGGCGTGCGGCGCGTCACCAAGTCCAACTACCGGGACCGCATCAACCTCAATGCGAGCCCGTATTTCGCCACGCACTACCTGCTGCCGCGCCTCTCGCTGTTCCGGGAGATCCTGCCCGGCGCCGACCTTCGCCTGACCACCATGGTCGACCTGCCGGACTTCGGCCGCGACGACATCGACATGGCGGTGCAGTGGGGATACGGCGGCTGGTCCGACTACGAGACGACGCTGCTGGTGCCGGACCCAAAGATCATCTGCTGCACCGCCGCGATCGGCGCGCAGATCCGGCTGGCGCAGGACATCACGCGCTTCACCCTGCTCGACACCGTCAAGTCGAAGCGCCTGTGGCCGGACATCCTGCGCCATCTCGGCGTCGAGCTGACCGAAGGCGACCGGAGCATCGGCTTCGACGACGCCGCCACCATGCGGCGCGCGGCGCTGCAGGGGATCGGGGTGGGGCTGGTCTCGGTGATCGACGCCGAGGAGGACCTGCGCTCGGGCGCCCTCGTCGCGCCGCTCGGCCGCGACGCGCTCGCCGGCATGCGGCCGGAGGAGGTGCCCGGCTTCTACCTCATCCTGCCCAAGGGCCACCTGCGCGTGAAGGCCGTGGCGGCGCTGCACCGCTGGCTGAGCCAGCAGGACTGGAGCAGCGACCTCAAGGTCTCGCCGCTGCCGCAGCCGACCCAACTGTCGGACTGAAGACCGCTTCGAGTTCCGGGCTCCTATCGCCCCAACAACGATAAAACCCAGCAACCTCAAGAGTGGACAACGGACATGCAACTTCTGAAATGGGGGGCGACCGCCGCCCTGGCGCTCGGTCTCTTCCAGCTCTCCGCGCCGGCGCAGGCCGCCGGCGGCAAGACCCTCGAAGCCGTCAAGGCGCGCGGCGTGCTCAACTGTCCCGGCCATGACGGCTCCTATCTCGGCTTCGCGGAAGTCGACGACAAGGGCAACTGGAAGGGGATGGACATCGACCTGTGCCGGGCCGTCGCGACGGCGGTGCTGGGCGACCCGTCCAAGGTGAAGATCGTGCCGATCAGTTGGGCCCAGCGCTGGCCCTCGCTGCAGTCCGGCGACATCGACATCATCATCAAGGCCTCGGGCGGCACGCTGAGCCGCGACACCGAGCTCGGCCTGCAGTTCTCCAACTCCTACTATCTCGGCACCACCAAGGTGATGGCCCACAAGGAGCTGAACCTGAACTCGCTGAAGGACGCGGACGGCGGCAGCATCTGCATCCCGGCCGGCACCTCGCAGGAGCAGCAGGTCGCCGCCTACGCGCAGAAGCTCGGCATCAAGCTGCAGCCGGTCGTCATCGAGAAGACCGAGGAGCTGGAGCAGGCCTATTTCTCCAAGCGCTGCGACCTCTACACCCAGTGGGGCCCCGTGCTCGCCATCGCCCGCGTCGCCAAGGGCAAGGTCGAGGACCATGTGATCCTGCCGGACGTGCTCGCCGTGGAGCCGGAAGTCATGATCGTCCGCCAGGGCGACGACAACTGGGTGGACGTCGCCAACTGGACGCTGAGCGCGCTGCTCTTCGCCGAGCAGGAGGGCATCACCTCCAAGAACGTCGACGAGCTCCGCGCCAAGCCGACCTCGCCGCAGGTCGCCAAGTTCCTCGGCGCCACGCCGGGCGTGGGCAAGGGCCTCGGCCTGTCGGACGACTGGGCCTACAACGTGATCAAGAAGGTCGGGAACTACTCCGAGATCTTCGACAACGATCTCGGCAAGAACTCGCCCTACAAGATGGATCGCGAGCTGACCAACCTCTGGAACAATGGCGGCGTCCTGTTCCCGATGGTCATCGACTGAAGACCCTCCGGCTCCTCCCGGCGCAGGCCGGGCGGAGTCCCGTCCGTTTCCGCAAGAAGGTTGGTCGATGGGAAGCCTGCTGAGAAATCAGAAGGCCCGCAACGCATTGTTGCAGGCCGTCTTTGTCGGCGCGCTGGGCTCGCTGGTGATCGCCGGCGCCCTGATCGCGCGGCAGAACATGGCGGCGCAGGGCATCACCTCGGGATTCGACTTCCTCTTCAAGCCGACCGGTTGGGAAGTGACGTTCTCGCTGCTGCCGGCCAAGCCCACCGATCCCTACTGGTGGTACTTCCTGATCGGCATCATCAACACGCTGTTCCTCGGCGCCTTCGGCCTGGTGACGGCGACGCTCGTGGGAACCGTCGTCGGCCTGGCGCGCACCTCCTCCAACGATCTGGCGCGCCTGCTCGGGCGCTCCTATGTCGACGTCTTCCGCAACATCCCGCTGATCCTGCAGGTCTTCTTCTGGAACGCGCTCATCACCAACCTGCCGCCGCCGCGCGAGGCGCATGAGGCGTGGGGCTTCGCGCTGACCAGCCGCGGCCTCTACGTTCCTATCCTCAACGTCCACGGCCTCGCCTTCGCCGGCGCGACGCTGGCGCTGCTCGCCGCCATCGTCCTGCCGATCTGGCTGGGGCGCACCACGCGCCTCGACAGCCGTCCCGAGCAGCGCCGCCCCGCGCAGCTCGGGACGGCCGTCCTCGCGCTCGCCGGCGCGGTGCTGATCCTGTTCCTCGGCCGCCTGCCCGACACCTCGCTGATGAGCGTGCCGGCCCTCCGGGGGCTCAATCTGCAGGGCGGGCTTCGCGTGCCGCCGGAATTCACCGCGCTGGTGGTGGCGATCGCCGTCTATGGCGGCTCCTACATCGCCGAGATCGTGCGCGGCGGCTTCAAGGCGGTCGGCAAGGGGCAGGTGGAGGCGGCGAATTCGCTGGGCCTCACGCCCTGGCAGGTGTTCTCCTGCGTGCGCCTGCCGCTGGCGCTGCGGGCGATGCTGCCGATCCTCGCCAACCAGTATGTGTGGCTGATGAAGGCCACCACGCTCGGCATCGCCGTCGGTTTCGCCGACTTCTTCATGATCGTCGCCCTGACGATCAACCATTCCGGCCAGACGCTCGAAGCTATCGGCATCCTGATGGCTGGCTTCCTGATCATCAATCTCAGCCTGGCCGCGCTGTTCAACCGCATCAACAAGGCGATCGCCCTCAAGGGCAGTCAGCTGAGGGGGTAGGAGATGACCGATCTTGCTCCGCCCGCCCCGGGAATGCTCGAAGACCTGCGGCGCCGCTTCTTCGCCAGCCCGCTGCAGGCGCTGGTGTCGCTGCTCTCGCTCGGCCTGATCGCCCTTGTCGGGTGGAAGCTGCTGAACTGGGCGCTGCTCTCCGCCGTGTTCGACGCCAGCCAGGGTGCCGAAGCCTGCCACCGGGCGGCCGGCGCCTGCTGGTCGGTCATCGCCGCCCGCTGGCGCATCATCCTGTTCGGCCTCTATCCCTATGAGGAACAGTGGCGCTCGGCGCTGGCCTGCGTCGCGGTCGTGGCGATGACCGTGCTCTCCTGCATTCCCGCCTTCTGGACCGGCCGGCGCATCGCCGCCATCTGGCTGGCGGGAACGACGGTGTTCTACGTGCTGATGAAGGGCGGCGTGCTGGGCCTGTCCCATGTCGGTGAGGAATCCTGGGGCGGCCTCGCGCTGACCCTGTTCATCTTCGTCGCCACCTGCCTGATCGGCTTCCCGCTGTCGATCGTCCTCGCCCTGCTCCGCCGCTCCGAGCTGCCGTGGATCTCGCGCACGACGGGCCTCATCATCGACGCGGTGCGCTCGCTGCCGCTGATCTCGATCCTGTTCACCTTCGCCATCGTGCTGCCCTTCGCGCTGCCGCACTGGCTCCAGGGCGACAAGCTCTACCGGGTGATCGTCGGCTCGGCGCTGTTCTTCGCCGCCTATCAGGCGGAGATCGTGCGCGGCGGCATGCAGGGCGTGGCGCACGGGCAGGGCGAAGCCGCCATGGCGCTCGGGCTGAGCTACTGGCAGCGCGTCAGCCGGATCCTGCTGCCGCAGGCCATGCGCAACGCCTTGCCGGCGACGATCAACCAGTTCGTGATCTCCTTCAAGGAGACCTCGCTGGTGGTCATCGTCGGCTTCTTCGAGATCATCGCCTCCGGCAATGCGGCCTACGGCACCGGCGAATGGCGGTTCGCCTATGCCGAGGTCTACACCTTCATCGCCTTCATCTATTTCGTCTTCGTCTTCAGCCTGTCCCGTTACGGCGCCTTCCTCGAACGGCGCATGTCGGTCGGCGAACGGTAAGGATGCGTCCCATGGCCACCCTCGCTCAGTCCCCGAACCCCGACATCGCCCTCCGGATCGAGGGGATGAACAAGTATTTCGGCAATTTCCACGCCCTGCGGAACATCGAGCTGACCGTGACGCGCGGCGAGAAGATCGTCGTCTGCGGCCCCTCCGGCTCCGGCAAGTCGACGATGATCCGCTGCATCAACCGGCTCGAGGAACACAATAGCGGGCGGATCGTCGTGCTCGGCACCGAGCTGAACGACGATGTCGGCAACATCGACGAGATCCGCCGCGAGGTCGGCATGGTGTTCCAGCACTTCAACCTGTTCCCGCACATGAGCGTGCTGGAGAACTGCGTGCTGGCGCCGATGCTGGTACGCAAGCTGCCGCGCCCGCAGGCGGAGGAGATGGCGCTGCGCTTCCTGGAGAAGGTGCGCATTCCCGAGCAGGCGTCGAAATATCCCGGCCAGCTCTCGGGCGGGCAGCAGCAGCGCGTCGCCATCGCGCGGGCGCTGTGCATGCAGCCGCAGATGATGCTGTTCGACGAGCCGACCTCCGCGCTCGACCCGGAGATGATCTCCGAGGTGCTGGACGTGATGGTGACGCTCGCCGCCGACGGCATGACGATGATCTGCGTGACCCACGAAATGGGCTTCGCCCGGCGCGTCGCGGACCGGGTGATCTTCATGGACCGCGGCGAGATCATCGAGGAAGCGCCGCCGGAGACGTTCTTCACCGCCTCGCGGAACGAGCGCACGCGGCAGTTCCTCTCGCAGATACTGAACCACTGAGCCGCGCGACGCCTCGTTCCGGCGCCTTCTGCCGGACACCGGCGCGGCTCCACCTGCTCACGGGTTCCCCATGACCGACCCTGTCGCGGCGCTTTCCGGCCTTCTCGGAGGGAAAGGCTGGCTTTCGGGAGACGACACCGCGCCCTACCGGCGCGACTGGCTCGACCGGTACGGCGTCGCCCCTCTCGGCGTGGCGCGGCCGGCGACGACGGCCGAAGTCGCCGGGGTCGTGCGCATCTGCCGGGAGGCGGGAATAGCGCTGGTGCCGCAGGGCGGCAATGCCGGCCTGTGCGCCGCCGCCGTCGCCGACCGGCAGGACTCGGTGATCCTGTCGCTGGCCCGCATGAACGCCATCGGCGCGCCCGACCGGGACAGCGGGACCATCCTCGTCGAGGCCGGCGTCGTGCTGGCGGCGCTGCACGAGGCGCTCGAACCGCACGGGCTCATCTTTCCCCTGCATCTCGGCGCGGAGGGCAGCGCCCGGATCGGCGGCCTCGTCGGCACCAATGCCGGCGGCAGCCATGCCAGCCGCTACGGGATGATGAGCGACCTCGTGCTCGGCCTGGAGGTGGTCCTGCCGGACGGCGCGTCTGGGACGGCCTGCGCGCCGTGCAGAAGGACAATGCGGGTTATCCGCTGCGCAGGCTGTTCTGCGGCTCGGAGGGCACGCTCGGCGTGGTGACGCGCGCCGTGCTGCGGCTGTTTCCGGCCCCGAAGCAGCGGGCGACCGCCCTGCTGGCCTTTCCGGACCTCGCCTCGATGGTCGCCTTCGGCACCTTCCTGCGGGAGGAGGCGGGCGAGTTCCTTTCGGGGCTGGAGTTCTTCTCCGAACTCGGCATGTCGCTCCTCTCGAAGCATCTGCCGGAGCTCGTCCTGCCGCTGGAGACGCACGGCGCGGCCTATCTTCTGGTGGAGCTCGCCTCAAGCTCGCGGCATGTGCCGCCCGGCGCCATCGCCCGCTTCGTCGAAGCGGGGGCGGCGCTGTGCGAGGGCATCCTGCCGGACGTGCGCATCAACCCGTTCGGGCATCTGGGCGACGGCAACATCCATTACAATCTCTCGCCGCCCGAGGGGCGGGACGGCTTCGACGGCAAGGGCCCGCACATTGGCGAGGCGCTGGCGCGGCTCGCCACCGGGATGGGTGGCAGCTTCGCCGCCGAGCACGGGCTGGGCCGCACCAAGACGGCGCTGGCCGACGCGATCCGCAGCCCAGAGGAGCGGGCCCTGATGGCGCGCCTCAAGGCGGCTATGGACCCTTCCGGCACGATGAACCCCGGCGTCCTCGTGGACGCCGCTGAATAAAGAAGAACTTTCCTGTGGGCCGGATTTCTTGATTTCTCCGCGTCCCGCCAGGGTTCACGGTCGAGCGGAAATCCGAAGCGGCACGGCAGGGCATCCGCCCCCGTGCCGTCCGGTTACGGGCGTGAGACCCGGCGCGAGCCGGCGTCGTTGTGAGGACATCAGCGCATGGTGAGGAACGGGGGGTGCCTTCTGGTCGAGTGCCTGATCGCCTTGGGCGCGACCAAGAGCTTCGGCGTGCCGGGGGAAAGCTACCTCGCGGTTCTGAACGCCCTGCACGACACGGCCGGCCGGCTCGACTACGTGCTGTGCCGCAACGAGGGCGGCGCGTCCTTCATGGCCAGCGCCTACGGCAAGCTGACCGGCTCGCCCGGCATCTGCTTCGTGACGCGCGGCCCCGGCGCCACCAACGCTTCCATCGGCGTCCACACCGCCATGCAGGACAGCTGCCCGATGATCCTGTTCGTCGGGCAGGTGGGCACCGACATGAAGGGCCGCGAGGCCTTCCAGGAACTCGACTACCGCGCCGTCTTCGGCACCCTCGCCAAATGGGCGGTGGAGATCGACGACGTCGCCCGGCTGCCGGAGATCATCGCGCGGGCCTGGACCACGGCGCTGGCCGGACGGCCGGGGCCGGTGGTCGTCGCCCTGCCCGAGGACATGCTGAGCACCGTCACCGACGTCGCCCCGCTCGACGGGCCGGCCACGCTGTTCGAGCCGGCCCCCGCCGGCGCGGCGGTCGCGGCCGTCCGTGCCGCGCTCGGGCAGGCGCAGCGCCCGCTGCTGCTGATCGGCGGCGCCAACTGGAGCGCGCAGGGACGCGCGGCGCTTCAGGCCTTCGCCGAGGGCTCGGACATCCCGGTCGTCGCGGCGTTCCGCTACCAGGACCAGTTCGATAACCACTCTCCGGTCTTCGTCGGCGAGGCCGGCGTCGGCATGGCGCCGCATGTGAAGGCGCTGATCCGCGAGGCGGACGTCGTCCTCGCCGTCAATGTGCGCTTCGGCGAGATGACCACGGACGGCTACACGCTGCTTGCCGTGCCGGCGCCGCGGCAAACGCTGATCCATGTGCACGCGTCGGATCGCGAGATCGGCAAGGTCTATGTGCCGGCGCTCGGCATCGTCGCCGGCCCGAACGCCTTCGCCGGGGCGCTGGCGCCGGTCATCGGGAGCTGGGGCGACTGGCGGCGCACGGCGCGGGCGGCGTACGAGGCCTCGTTCGAGGCGCCGGCCCAGCCGAGCCCGGTCGACATGGTGGCGGTGAGCGCCTGGCTGCGCGACACCCTGCCCGACGACGTGATCCTGACCAACGGCGCCGGCAACTTCACCGTCTGGCCGAACAAGTTCTTCCGGTTCGGCCGCCGCGCGCGGCTGCTGGCGCCGCAATCGGGCGCCATGGGCTACGGGCTGCCGGCCGCCATCGCCGCCAAGGTCGCCTTCCCCGGGCGCACGGTGGTGTGCTTCGCCGGCGACGGCGACTTCCAGATGAACTGCCAGGAACTCGGCACCGCCATGCAGGCCGGCGCGCAGCCGATCGTGCTGGTGCTCAACAACGGCGTCTACGGCACGATCCGCGCCCATCAGGAACGCACCTATCCCGCGCGCATCTCCGGCACCACGCTGGAGAACCCCGATTTCGTCGGGCTCGCCCGCGCCTACGGCTTCCACGCCGAGCACGTCCGCTCGACCGCCGACTTCGCCGACGCCTTCGGGCGGGCGCTCGCCTCGCCGACCGGCGCGGTCCTCGAACTTTCCATATCGGCGGAGGCGCTGACGCCCCGCCAGACCCTTTCCCAGATGCGCGATGCTGCGCTCGCTTCGCAGAAGGCCCACGCATGACCTCCAGGACTGACGACATCCGTCTCGGTGCGGACATCGGCGGCACCTTCACCGACATCGCCCTCGACGTGCGGGGGACGATCTTCTCGACCAAGGTGCTGACCAACTACGCCGCGCCCGAACAGGCGATCCTGGACGGCCTGGAGATCGTCGCCCGCGACGCCGGCATCTCGCCGGCCGAGATCGGCCTCGTCATCCACGGCACGACGCTGGCCACCAACGCGCTGATCGAGCGGCGCGGCGCGAAGACGGCGCTGATCACCACCGAGGGATTCCGCGACGTCATCGAGATGCGCACGGAAAACCGCTTCGAGCAGTACGACCTGAACCTGAAGCTGCCCACGCCGCTCATTCCGCGCGAGCACCGCTTCACCGTGAAGGGCCGCATCGGCGCCGAGGGGCAGGAACTGCAGCCGCTCGACGAGGCCGCGCTCGAGGAGATCGCCGGCACCATCGCCACTGGTGGCTTCGGCGCCGTCGCGATCGGCTTCATCCATTCCTACATGAACCCGGCGCATGAGCGGCGGGCGCGCGCGATCCTCGCCCGCCGGCTCTCGGTGCCGATCTCGATCAGCGCCGAGGTCTCCCCGCAGATGCGCGAGTTCGAGCGCTTCAACACGGTCTGCGCCAACGCCTATGTCCGCCCGCAGATGGCGGACTACCTCGCCCGGCTGCAGACCCGGCTCAAGGACATGGGCGCGACCTGCCCGGTCTTCATGATCCATTCGGGCGGCGGGCTGATCTCGGTGGAGACGGCGTCGGAATTCCCGGTCCGCCTGGTGGAATCCGGCCCGGCCGGCGGCGCGATCTTCGCCGCCGACATCGCCCGGCGCTTCGACCTCGATTCCGTCGTCTCCTACGACATGGGCGGCACCACCGCGAAGATCTGCCTGATCGAGGACTTCGCGCCGCAGACGGCGCGGACCTTCGAGGTCGCCCGCACCTATCGCTTCTGCAAGGGCTCGGGCATGCCGATCTCGATCCCGGTGATCGAGATGATCGAGATCGGCGCGGGCGGCGGCTCCCTGGCCTGGGTCGACGCCATGGGGCGCATCCAGACCGGGCCGGAAAGCGCCGGCTCCGAGCCGGGTCCGGCCTGCTACGGCCGCGGCGGCGAGCGCCCCGCCATCACCGACGCCGATCTGGTGCTCGGCAAGCTCGACCCCGATAATTTCGCCGGCGGCGCCATCCGGCTCGACACCGCGGCGTCGCAGCGGGCGATCACCCGCGATGTCGGCGCCCGCCTGTCGCTGGAGCCGCAGGCGGCGGCCTTCGGCATCTGCGAGGTCGTGGACGAGAACATGGCCAACGCGGCCCGCGTCCACGCCGTCGAGAACGGCAAGAACATCTCCGACAACGTGATGATCGCCTTCGGCGGCGCCGCGCCGCTGCACGCGGCGCGCCTGTGCGAGAAGCTCGGCCTCGACCGCTGCCTCGTCCCGCAGGGGGCCGGCGTCGGCTCGGCGATCGGCTTCCTCAAGGCGCCCTTCGGCTATGAGGCGCTGGCCTCGAAGCTGGTGCGGCTGTCGCGGTTCCGCGCCGACGAGGTGAACGCGCTGCTGGCCGACCTCAAGGCGTCCGCCGAGAGCTTCGTGCGCGCCGGCACCAGCGGCACGATCCGGCGCGAGATCACCGCCTTCATGCGCTATGCCGGGCAGGGCTGGGAAATCCCCGTGCCGCTGGCGGACGAACCCTTCGGCGAGGGCGCCGTGGCGGGCCTCACCGAGGCCTTCCGCCGGAACTACGCCCGCTTCTTCGGCCGCGCCATCGACGGCCTCGACGGCCTGGAGATCGAGGTCGTCACCTGGTCGGTGAAGGCGAGCGACGAGCGCCCGGCGCCCGAAAGGCACACCATCACCACCGGCACGCGGACGGTGGCGGCGAGCGTGACGCGCCCGGTCTTCGACCCCGCAACCGGAACCACGCAGACATCCGCGATCGTCGAGCGCGCCACTCTCTCGGCCGGCGACCGCGTTCCCGGCCCGGCGGTGATCGTCGAGCGCGAGACCTCGACGGTGGTCACCACGACGTTCGACGCGGTCATGCAGAGCGACGGCGGGATACTTCTGGTCCGCAAGGAGATCGCGGCATGAGCAACGTGGCCGAAATCCGCATGCAGGTCATGTGGAACCGACTGATCTCGGTGGTCGAGGAGCAGGCGCTGACGCTGCTGCGCACCGCCTTCTCTACCTCGGTGCGCGAGTCCGGCGACCTGTCCGCCGGCGTGTTCAACCCGCGCGGCGAGATGCTGGCGCAGGCGGTGACGGGAACGCCCGGCCACGTGAACACCATGGCCGAGGCCGTGCTGCAGTTCATGAACGAGATCCCCCGCGAGGAGATGTTCGAGGGCGACACCTACGTCACCAACGATCCCTGGCAGGGCACCGGGCACCTGCACGACATCACCATGGTGTCGCCGTCCTTCCTCAATGGCGAGCTCGTCGCCTTCTTCGCCTGCACGGCGCATGTCGTGGACGTGGGCGGGCGCGGCTTCGGCGCCGACGGCAAGTCGGTCTACGAGGAAGGCATCCAGATTCCGATCATGAAGTTCGCCGAGCGGGGCACGGTCAATCGCGACCTGATCCGGATCCTGCGCAGCAACGTCCGCGAGCCCAACCAGGTGGTGGGCGACTTCTATTCGCTCGCCGCCTGCAACGATGTCGGCCACCGGCGGCTCGTCGACATGATGAACGAGATCGGCCTGACCTCGCTGGACGGGCTGGGGGAGTTCATCTTCTCGCGCACGCACGACGCCATGCTGGAGCGGATCAGGACCCTGCCGAAGGGGTCGTGGTCGAACGAGCTGGTCACCGACGGCTATGACGAGCCGGTCAAGCTGGCGGCGGCCGTCCGCGTGCATGACGAGCGCATCGACGTCGACTTCACCGGCAGCGCGCCGATGAGCCGATGGGGCATCAACGTGCCCATCATCTACAGCAAGGCCTATGCCTGCTACGCGCTCAAATGCGTGGTCGCGCCCGATATCCCGAACAACGCCGCCTCGCTGGCCTTCTTCACCGTCTCCTCGCCGACCAACATCCTCAACGCGGCCCGGCCGGCGCCGGTGGCGCTGCGCCATGTCATCGGCCACATGGTCCCTGATCTCGTGCTCGGCGCGATCGCGCAGGCGCTGCCGGGCAAGATCCTCGCCGAGGGCGCGGCAGCGTTGTGGAACATCCACATCTCGGTGAGGCCCGCCAACGGCGCCGCCGGAAGACGCGCCGAGGTGCTGATGTTCAATTCCGGCGGCATGGGCGCACGCCCGGCGCTCGACGGGCTGTCGGCGACCGCCTTCCCCTCCGGCGTGCACACCATGCCCATCGAGGCGACCGAGCATACCGGCCCGATCGTCATCTGGCGCAAGGAGCTGCGCCCCGACTCGGGTGGCGATGGCGAGTTTCGCGGCGGGCTCGGGCAGGTGATCGAGATCGCCGCGACGGACGGTCACGAGTTCGATTTCTCGGCCATGTTCGACCGGGTGCGCCATCCCGCGCGGGGGCGTAACGGCGGCCGCGACGGCGCTCCGGGCGTCGTGCAGCTCGACGATGGGACGCAGCTGCGGCCCAAGGGCTGGCAGCACGTCCCGGAAGGGCGGCGGCTGATTCTGGAATTGCCGGGTGGCGGTGGCTATGGCGACCCCGCGAGGCGCAACGTCGATGCCCGAGCCGAGGACCGGTCCAAGGGCTATGTTTCGGAGAACGACCGATGAGCTACATCTCCTCGCGCCTCGCGGTGGTCAAGCAGTCCGCCTCGATGGCGGCCTCGCAGGCGGCCAAGGCGCTGCGGGCCAAGGGCGTCGACGTCATCGACCTCGGCCTCGGCGAGCCCGATTTCCCGACCCCCACCCACATCATCGAGGCGGCCTATGCCGCGGCCAAGGCCGGGCAGACGCTCTACACCGGAGCGACCGGCACGCCGGAGGTCCGCGAGGCGGTAGCCGGCAAGTTCCGGCGCGAGGGCGGCCTCGACTACACCGCCAACGACATCGTGGTGGCCAATGGCGCCAAGCAGATCATCTTCAACGCGCTGATGGCGACGCTGGAGACCGGCGACGAGGTGATCCTGCCCGCGCCCTATTTCGTCTCCTACCCGGAGATGGTGAAGCTGCTGGGGGGCATCCCCGTCGTCGTCGAGTGCCCGGAGACGACCGGCTTCCGGCTGACGCCGGAACTGCTGGAGCAGGCCATCACGCCGAAGACCAAGTGGCTGTTCCTCAACATGCCCGGCAACCCCTCCGGCGTGGTCTATTCCGAGGGCGACCTCACGGCGCTGGGCGCCGTGCTGGCCCACCACCCGCAGGTGCTGGTGCTGTCGGATGAGATCTACGAGCACATCCTGTTCGACGGGCGCTCCTTCGTCTCGTTCGGCAAGGCCTGCCCGGAACTGAAGGACCGCAGCCTGATCGTCAACGGCGTCTCCAAGTCCTATGCCATGACCGGCTGGCGCGTCGGCTACGCGGCCGGCCCGGCGCCGCTGGTCAAGGCGATGGCGACCATCCAGAGCCAGTCCGTCACGTCCGTCTGCTCAATCGCGCAGGCGGCGACGGTGGCCGCGCTCAACGGCCCGCAGGATGAGGTGGCGCGCTTCCGCAAGGCCTTCGAGGCGCGGCGCGACCTCGTCGTCGACGGCATAGGCGGGATCAACGGGCTGACCCTCTCGCCACCGGAAGGCGCCTTCTACGCCTATATCGGCTGCGCCGGCCTGGTCGGCCGTAGGACGCCCGCCGGTGTGGTGCTGGAGGACGATGCCGCCGTCGCCGCCTATCTGCTCAACGAGGGGCGGGTGGCGTCGGTGCCGGGCGTGGCCTATGGCCTGTCTCCCTATTTCCGCATCTCCACCGCGACCAGCGAGGAGGTGCTCACCGAGGCGGTGGCGCGCATCAAGGCCGCCGTCGCGCATGTGGAGTAAATCATGCCGCAGTATGAACGCATCCTGATCACCGGCGCCGCCGGCCGCCTCGGCTCGGAGCTGCGGAAGGCGCTGGCGCCGCTGGCGGGCAGGATTCGCCTGGCGGCGCGCGAGCCGCTGGGCGCGCTCGCGGTGCATGAGGAGGAGGTGGTCTTCGACCTCGCCGACATGGACGCCACCATCGCGGCGACCGAGGGATGCGACGCGATCGTGCATTTCGGCGGGGCGTCGCTGGAAAGCCCGTGGCAGACCATTCTGGACGCCAATATCCGCGGCTCCTACCACATCTACGAAGGCGCCCGGAAACACGGCGCCAAGCGTGTGGTCTACGCCTCTTCCGTGCACGCCATCGGCTATCACGAGGTGGAAGCCCAGATCGGCGTAGACGCGCCGGTGCGGCCCGACAGCCTCTACGGCGTGTCGAAGAACTTCGTGGAGAGCCTCAGCCGGCTCTACTGGGACAAGTTCGGCATCGAGTCGGCGTGCCTGCGTATCTTCTCGTCCTTCCCCGAGCCGGCCGACCGGCGCATGCTCTGGTCCTATCTTTCCTTTGCCGACTGCATAAGGCTGGTCGAAGGCTCGCTCACCGCTCCGCGCGTGGGCCACACCATCTCGTTCGGCATGTCCGACAACAGGGTGAAGACGGTCGACAACCGCGGCGCCAACCATCTCGGCTTCATCCCGCAGGACAGCTCCGAGCCGTTCCGCGCGGCGGTGGAGGCGCGCACCCCCATTCCCGACCCGGCGCGGCCTTCGGTGAAGTATCTCGGCGGCTGGTTCTGCGAGCTCGGCCATCCCGACGACGAGCCGAAGAGGTAAGGGGACAGCATGTAATCAGTCCGAGCGCCTAGTGTGAAGCGCGGGAAGCGCTCGGCGAGCAGCACGCTGCGATCACACTGGCCGCGATCTACCAGCGCGCCGACCAGATCGGATCGCCCGGCGGCTATCTGCGGAGCCTGACGGACCGGGCGAGAGACGGGA
Organism: Xanthobacteraceae bacterium; assembly: GCA_029239875.1. GTDB lineage: Bacteria > Pseudomonadota > Alphaproteobacteria > Rhizobiales > Xanthobacteraceae > Ancylobacter. The sequence continues at coordinate 27,287 of JARBUD010000022.1, forward strand.
CGTTCTCGACCTGGCCGATGATCATGGCGCTGCTGCGGGCCAAGCTCGATGCGCAGAAGGTGCCTGGCGGCCTGGATCCAGCGCAATCGGGCGGTTTCGAAGCGGGTGCCAACCTTCGGGCGTCAGAGGCCCTGCTGAAAAGCCTCCGCAAAGCGAAGCCGCGATGACGGGCAGGGCACCTATCGCGCGCTCAGAGGTCCGGCACGGAAAGGTCGATCGCGAAGGGCTCGAAATGCTTGCGGTTTCGCGTCACGACGGTGAGCCCGTGGGCCTTGGCTGTACCGGCGATCAAAGTATCGGCCATGCCGGGACTATGGCCACTCACTACGGCCTTGGCCTCGAGCGCGCCAGAGATCGTCACGACCATGGTGTCGATCGGCAGGATCCTGTCGGCATAGCTCGAACCCAGCCCCTCTAGCCATGAGCGCAGGCCTCCCGCTTTGCCGGTCGCCCCCTTGTGCTCAAGAAGGCTAATGCCGCGTTCGATTTCATGGATGGTGACGACCGAGAGATAGAGCTCGCCCCGCGCCTCTGCTTGTTCGAGCCAATCGAGAACGTTTGGCGGAACCTCGGCTGCCGACGGGGAGAGAAGTGAAACGATGTTCGTGTCGAGCAGGTAGCCTTTCACAGGTCGATATCCCGGGACGGCGTCATATTGCGTTCGAAGCTGCCGCCGGGAAATGTCCTCAGATAGGCGAGAAAGCTGGGCCTGTCCTTGGTCATGGACTTTCGGGCGATTTCGGCTGCGGCGAGTGGGACGATGGCAGCAACCGGCTTTCCATGGCGGGTGATGGTTATGAATTCACCCTTGATGGCATCATCGACATAGTTCGAAAGAGACGCCTTGGCGTCCTTTAGGCTGACGGTCGACATGCTGAAATTCCAAATATGGTCATATGTGACTACAATATGCGCTTTGGGCGGGCGGATCTCAAGTCGGATCATCACGCGAACATGTAGCGCTGTGAGGGTACTTTATCGTTGGAACCCGTCCTCTGACCACGCAATCATATGCCGCGAGTTTCGAGACGGGGAGGGGACCTCTCCGCCTACAGCCCTGCCGCTTTGGTGAGGTTCACTCGGAAGCGGTCGCGCCGGCGCTGGTAGCGGCGGGTCATTTCGGGGGAGGCGTGGCCAAGCTGCTTCTGGACATGGCGCTCGTCGACCTCGGCCGAGGAGGCGAGACCGGCGCGCAACGAATGGCCGGCGAATTTTTCCTCCCGTTGGCTCTCGGGAAGATCGCCACGTACCCCGGCGGCGAGCGCCGTGCGCTTGACTAGGCGAGCGACCTCGCGATCATTCAGGCGGACGGGGCCGACGTCCTTGCCTTGCCGGGTGACGCGGCGGAACAGTGGCCCATGGCCGATGTGTGCCAGCTTCAGCCAGGTCTGCAGCGCGACCACCGGGTAGGTGGCATCTGACGAGCCGCGGCCGATTTCCACCTCCCGCCAGCCGGTCTTGCCGCGCAGCGTGACGAGCAGGCCCTTGTCGAGGACCTCGACCCAGCCGCGCCCGTCCTCGGTCTGGTCGCGGCCAACGTCCAGCCCGACGATTTCGGAGCGGCGAAGTCCGCCGGCGAAGCCGACGAGCCGCAGCGGCCCTTTGCGGATCTTCGTTGTCGTTCTGGCTCTGCTGCAGGCTCATGAATCGACCGGCGCTGTGATGCTTTTCATTCTTAGCATCGTCTTATGACGAGCTGAAACCATAACGCATCTGCGGGGCGACATCCCCAGCGGGAGGGCCGCTCGTGTCTACACTCATAACCGCGCGGTTGGCTGTGCGGTAGAACTCCACGGGCCCTTCGTCCGGAGTAGGTACGCACGACGTCTTCGACCATTAAGGAGGCGACGGCAATGTCCGATCTCTGCGGGTGAATAGAGCATATGTCCTCCCACAACCCGCTCCGTCGCCGATAGAGCGTCATGCTCGCGTAAGGACACTCACGTCAGCTTCCGCCTTCAGTGCGCTCACCACGACTTCCCCCTCGGAGCGCCGCAGCACCACATCGATTATGGCCTCGCCGCAGCGGATACGTCGCAGCGCCACTTCGTCGAGGAAATCGGGCAGGTACGGCCTATCCAGCACGATCTCGCAGGCATGCGGCCGGAAAGACAGCCCGATGCATGATTGCAGCAGCGAGAGCGGCGTGCCGGCGGCCCATGCCTGTGGCGAGCAGGCGACGGGGTAGAAGGTTGGCCCTGTGCTGCGCTGGCGCGGAAAGCCGCAGAACAGCTCGGGCAGGCGCCGCAGCTCGATATAGGTGGATGCAGCGAACAGGCCTTCGAAAATGCGTGCCGCCTCGCGGCGGAAGCCGTATCGCGCGAAGCCGGCGGCAATCAGCGCATTGTCGTGCGGCCAGACCGAGCCATTGTGATAGCTCATCGGATTGTAGCGTGCCTCAGTGCTAGCGATCGTGCGTACGCCCCAGCCCGAGAAGGAGGTAGCATCCATCAGCGTCGCGACGACGTGCCGGGACCGCTCGGGAAGAGCCAGGCCGGTATAGAGCACGTGGCCGGCATTCGACGAGCGCACGCGGCACGGGCGCTTCTCGCCATCCAGCGCCAGTACATAGGTGCCTATCTCCTCGTCAAAAAAGGCGGCATCGAAGCGCTTACGCAGCAGTTCCGCTTTCCACGTGGCCGTGGCGGCGAACGCCTCGTCGCCCAGCGCCGTGGCAAGCGCTGCGCCTGCCCGCCAAGCACCATAGGCATAGGCCTGCACCTCAGCGAGGGCGATAGGACCTCGCGCCAGAGTGCCATCCGCATGGAAGACCGAATCGTAGCTATCTTTCCAACCCTGATTAATCAGGCCTTCGGCCGTGCGCCGGCCATATTCGACGAAGCCGTCGTCGTCCCGGTCGCCCTCGTTCTGCAGCCAGTCGAGCGCGGCACGCACATTCGGCCATAGAGCACGGATGGTGGCGAGGTCATCGGTCCGCTCGAAGTAAGCGCCGGCGAGCATGACGAAGAGCGGCGTTGAATCGATGCTGCCGTAATAGCGCCGGAACGGGACCTCGCGCAGTTCCGCCATTTCGCCGTAGCGCACTTCGTGCAGGATTTTTCCCGGCTCGGCATCGGCGACGGGATCGAAGCTTGTTGCTTGGTTGGCCGCGAGATGTCGCAGCACGCCCTGGGAGATGGTCGGATCGAGCCAAAGCGTCTGCAGGGCGGTGATGATGGCATCCCGGCCGAAGACGGTGCTGAACCAAGGTATACCGGCATAAGGATAGGGGCCTTCCGGCGTCTGAGTGACCAGCATGTAGAGGTCCGAGACACTGCGGCGGAACGCCTCGTCGAAGATCTGGTTGGAGGTGTCGGTGAAGGCGGCGCGCGCGGTGGAATAGTGTAACGTCCGGCGCGCATCGCGCAGCGCAACGAAGAAACGCCGGCGGGTGTCGGCCGTGTTCTCCATTTCCCTGCAGGCGATCTCAAGGAAGATGAGATGCCTCTCGCGCGGCTTCAATTTGATGTCGTAAGTTGCGCGCTTGGCGGTGAGCTTTTGCGGCTTCGGGTCAAAGCTCAGCGTCGTGGTACGGGTGACCTCGTCGAGCCCCGTATAATGGAGCGCGACGCTTCCAGCCCCGAGTTGCGGAGTATTGCGCCGGCCGCGCTTGGCGCGATGGGTGCCGCGGACCTCGAAGAGGTCGGCAAAGTCGGAGGCGAAATCTATCAGCAGCCGGACGTGGCGAGGCGCATTATCGAAATTGCGCAGCATAATGCGCTCGTAGCAGCGGCCCTCCCACAAGAAGCGTGAGCGGCGCAGGTGCAGCATATCGTGCGTCAGCTTCAGCCGGCCGTCGGCGTCGAACACGTCCGGATTGGTGAGGTCGCAGGTCAGCGCGGCATTGTCGTCCCTGAGCGTCGAGGAGAGCAGCATCGGCCGCCCACCCTCGATCGTCAGGAAGAAATGCGAGAGATGGCGAGTATCGCGGTGAAACAGCCCTTCGGGACTGCCGGGTCCAGCGATGATGTCGCCGTTGCGATCGAATACGCCAAAGGTATCGCCATGCTTCAGCGTGAGAGGGCGCCGCTCCTGCAGCGAGGCGGTAGCGGGCACGAGGAACTGATCGAGGCCGCCAGCTTCCGCACCAGCAGGGGCCGGGGCATGCGCAACCGCATCGGCACTCGTCTGCGCGCTGTGCATCGGTTTCCTCTCCCCGGTCAGGCGACGACGTGCAGATCGACTCCCGCGCTGTTGGCGCGCCGGGCATAGACGGCATTGAGGTGCGCGCCTTCGAGCTCATGATAAAGCTGGACGTAGTCGGACGCCATGCGGTCGGCGGTGAAGCGGGCCTCGAAGTCCGCACGCACTGCGCCGCGGTCGAGCGCCAGTGCCACCTGCACCGCCGCCTCTGCCTCGTCCATGCTGTCGATGATGACGCCGCTCACCCCTGGCCTCAGCACTTCCGGCACCGAGCCACATCTGAAGGCGACGACCGGTGTGCCGCAGGCCATGGCCTCGATCATCACCAGGCCGAAAGGTTCGGGCCAGTCAACCGGGAAAAGTACCGCGCTCGCGTGGCCGATCAGCTTCGCCTTCTGCCGGTCATCGACCTCGCCAATGAAGTCGACATGCGGGCTGGTTCGCACCATGGGGCCAATCACCTCATCCCAGTAGACTTGGTCGACGCGATCAACCTTTGCAGCGATTACCAGCCGCAACCCCACCCGCCGCGCGATCTCGATCGCGCGGTCCGGTCGCTTTTCTGGCGAGATGCGACCGATGAAGACGAGATAGCCACCATGTGCGCTCGGGCTGAACGGCAGCCGGTCGCGAGGCAGGCCGTGATAGATATTCCCGACCCAATTGACGGAGGGAGGCATGGGCGCGCGCTGGCTGTAGGAAATGGAGCATAGCGGCACGTCGCAGAAGCTTTCGAACAGCGGATGAATGTCGGGAAGGTCGAGCCGGCCGTGTAGCGTCGTCAGGGTGCGGCCGACGAAATCTCGGCTCATCGGGAAGTGCAGGAAATCGATATGGAAGTGCAGCACGTCAAACTCGTCCACCCGGCGGCGTACCTCTTCCAGCATGGCGACATGGTAGGGCAGGTGGTCCCTGACATTGGGATTGAGCCGCAGCGCTTGGCGCGAGCACGGAATGAGGCGCGCGGCGGTTCGGGTGTCGCCGCTGGCAAAGAGGGTTACATCATGGCCCTGGGCTACCAATTCCTCGGTGAGGAAGGAAACGATGCGCTCGGTACCGCCGTAAAAGCGGGGCGGACAGCTTTCAGCAAGTGGGGCGATCTGGGCAATGCGCATGGTAGGCGCTCCGAGGTGACCACGATCTCATCGCCGCCGCAGCCCCCACGGCATCGACTCCGTTCATAACGCCGAGCGAAGTATGAGGTTGCGCTGGTGTTATTCCGAGGCTGTTACATTGATCCGAAATGCAATAAACCCCACCTCCCAAGCAGAACGGGGAAGTGCTTGGCTGATGTCGACGTGGACGGGAACCCCGCACCGCCGGCGCCGAAGGGAGTGATGAGCCGCTGATCGAGTCCTTTGCGCGCTTTGGTCGCCGACGCACAAAACCTGGCTCGCTTAGCTGCGCGACAATTCGAGCATGACCGTCGTGCGCACGTCGGTTCCGCGCCATCTCGCTGTCGCCCCGAAGAGCGGAGCGGCCGCCTAGGGGATCAGGGCCAGCCGACCCTAGACGCGAGGTTCGCCGCCGTCACCCAGGCCGTCGAACTGGCCTCGATCAATCTCCTAGCGCGAGGCTTGATACAGCTTCCGGGCAATCTCCATCATCTCTTCCGGCGCATAGTCCGGCGTAAAGGCGGAGGGAACGCCGCTGAGCATATGTATCTTGCCGCCGTCGGGCATTCCCTCGATGACGGTAAGTTCGCCCGGCGGGTCATCGGGGAGTGCGACCTCGCCATTGCCCCAGATACCGGACATCTCTTTGTAGTCGTCCATGCTGAACGTATAGAGCCGACGATGTGAGCCCTCCTCCAGATACTTCTGAGCCTCGGGGATGTTGGAAAGCGGGATGTTGGGCACCGGGAGCATCTTCTCGATCTCCACACCGGTAAGCTTCTTCAGCGCCAGTGCGTAGGCATGGGCGTGTACTGAGCCGCGCACCAGCAGATAGCCGCAGACCTCCCGGCCAGTGGGATCGGTAAGCGATTCATAGACCCGCAGCTTGTGCAGGCGCGCCCCGCATTCAAGGTGAAAATTGTGCAGGAGGTCAAAGACGACGTTGCCGGTGGTGGTAACGAAATCCTGGTTCCACGAGGCACCATTGCTGTTCGCCGGCGTGACGCCACCACCGTTTGAAAAGAAGCTTGCCGCTAGTCTTATGTCCTTCATGTCCTCGAACGGCGCGCCCGATATGTCGCCGCCGGCCTCCTCGTCCAGATCGGTGTCGGGCCCGTTGTTGAGCATGGCAACACCGTTGCTGACCAACTCCACATGCCCGAGCTCCTCCGCGGTGATCGCCGCTACAAGGCTGTAGAATGGGCGCAGCTTCGACTTGGAGCGGAAATTGAAGCTCTGGAACATGTAGTTCCCGAGCGTGGACATCTCGCCATACTTACCGCCGAGCAATTCCTGGAGCGCCGCGCCCGCATTAGGGTCCTGTTTGAGCGGCGCCGGAAGCTCGATCTGCAGTCGGTCGACACGAATGAACATTAGATCCTCCCTTGATATTGGAGATCGAAGTATTCGGCATCAGGAATTCACGTCAAAGAAAATGTTTTAGTAGATTGGCTGGAACCGGAGTGCCTCAAAAACGTTACGGGCACCCTGGCACCGATCATGGGTATGTAAGTATCGGATACCCGAGGCACGATGGTTACTATCGTGCATGCCGCACTGATCGCATTGTCGCGGTCCGGCGACGCGGCCGCAGCGATGTCAAAGTTGCGCAAGTCCGGCGCCCGCGAGGAGGTGATCGGTCCCAAGAGGCGAGCGCCACAACAAGTCACATCTTTGCCAGGCACGACGAGGGCGTCCCTGCGCCCTTCGGGCGCGTACGGGCGGAAATGCTTGAAGCGGTGGCGTAACCCAACAGCCTCGACGCGGATTCTGATCAGGAAAAATTGCCGTTCGGGCTGGTTTGTTGGCCACGGCGCGCTAAGTGTCGCCGACTGCCGGGACAAAGTGCACAATGGATCAAAGTGAACGACTTCACGCGGCCCTGAGCGAGGATGGCCGATTCCGTCTCCTCGTCGACGCGATTACGGACTATGCCATCTACATGCTTGATGCCGATGGCCACATTTCGAGCTGGAACGCCGGTGCCCAACGACTGAAGGGCTACACCGAGCACGAAATTATAGGTCAGCATTTCTCGCGCTTCTACACAGAGGAAGACCGTAACGACGGCCTTCCGGCGCGCGCCCTTCGGATCAGCGCAGCGGAGGGCAAGTTCGAAGCCGAGGGGTGGCGCGTTCGAAAAGGCGGAGAGCGCTTTTGGGCGCACGTCGTGATCGATCCCATTTTCGCCCCGAATGGGGAGCTCTTGGGCTATGCCAAGATCACGCGGGACGTCACTGAGCTGCGAGCCGCTCAGAAGGCCCTGGAAGAGACCCGCGAACGCCTGCTTCAATCACAGAAGATGGAGGCGATCGGTCAACTGACCGGTGGGATCGCACATGACTTCAATAACCTGCTGATGGTCGTGCAGAGCAGTCTCGAACTGCTTCGCAAGCGTCTACCGCCGGCGGTGAGCGGGGTCGAGCTGCTGGACAACGCAATTCAGGCGACCCAACGGGGAGCTTCTCTCACCCAGCGCATGCTGGCCTTCGCGCGCAGGCAGGAGCTGAAGGCCAAGGCCGTTGACGTTCCTGAACTGGTGCTTGGAATGGCCGATCTGCTGCAGCGTTCGATCGGCCCCAGCATCCACATGGAAACGCGTTTCGCCATCGGACTTCCGAAGGCATATATCGACGCGAACCAACTTGAACTTGCGTTGGTCAATTTGGTGGTGAACGCCCGCGATGCCATGCCGGTGGGCGGCAACATCACCATTGGCGCCCGCGCCGGCACGGTTGGAACCGCGACCCGGGTAGACGACCTCACTGAGCTTGCCGCCGGAACTTACCTGTGCGTGTGGGTACAAGACACCGGTACAGGTATGGACGAGGCGACGCTGACCCGAGCCGCTGAGCCCTTTTTCACAACCAAAGGAGTAGGCAAAGGCACCGGCCTTGGACTCGCGATGGTGCACGGCTTCGCCGCTCAGTCGGGTGGCAAGCTTCTGTTGAAAAGCAGCCCAGATGCTGGCACCACGGCAGAGATTTGGCTGCCGGTTGCAATTGCGGAGGCAAAGCGGGCCTCGGTCGTGCCAAGTCTTGAACCAAAAGCCGCCACCGAAAGCCTGCGCATCATCGCTGTGGATGATGATCCCTTGGTGCTCTTGAGCACCGCCGAAATGCTGAGAGAACTCGGTCACGAGGTCATCGAGGTCAATTCGGCGGTTCAGGCTCTCGAGACACTCCAAAGCGACGAAGAGTTCGACCTGCTCATCGCTGACCAGGCAATGCCAGGCATGACAGGGCTACAGCTTGTCGGCGAGGTTCACAGGCTATATCCCGGCATGGCTACGATCATCGCCACAGGGTATGCCGAACTCCCGGAAACCGGGTCGGAGCATTTCGTCAGGCTTTCGAAGCCATTCCCAGAATCCGGCCTGGCGGGCAGCATCGACGAAGCGCTCCAGATGAGGCGGAAACGAAAAAGTTAATACTAGGTCACTCCTTCTGCCTATGGGCGAGAGGAAAGCCCCCTTAGGGCATGAGCAGAGCCGCATGCGTCCGGCCATATGCGAGCTGGTTTCCAACACGTTCTACCAACGACAGCTGCTGTCCTCGGATCGGATGAAAACACGCCGGCAGGCCATGGAGCGCAGCGGATTTCCCACTTCGCCAATCGTCATTCTAGACGTGTCCTCGCTGAGTATGGTCAAGCGACGGACATTCGAACAGCCTGTGAGGCGTTCAATCCGCAAGGCGCGAGCGAGCGGCTCGTCGATGCTCTCAAGGCTACGATTGAGACCGGCGCCTTGCCGAAAGCCATGCGGGCCGTGGCCGGTGAGCGCCGCCGCTTCGGCTACCGGCGCATCCACATCATGCTGAGGCGCCAGGGCATCGTCATGAACCAGAAGAAGCTGCGCCGGCTGTATCGGGAAGAGAAGCTTCAGGTCCGTCGGCGCGGAGGACGCAAGCGAGCGCTTGGCACCCGGCGTCCCATCCTGGTGCCGGATCGGATCAACGTCCGCTGGAGCCTCGACTTCGTGTCGGATGCCTTCACGGACGGTCGGCGTTTTCGGGTGCTGGCCGTGGTCGACGACTTCAGTCGGGAGTGCCTGGCGCTGGTGGCCGACACCTCGCTCTCGGGCCTTCGGGTGACACGCGAGCTCGATGCGCTGCTCGCCATTCGTGGCAGGCTACGCAGCTCGGTCCGCCGTCGCTACATTCCTTATTGCGCGTGGCTAGGGCCGGGACGATGGTGAGGCTTGTTGTGATAGCCGGCATGGCCAAAGCTGCGGCGGACCCGGTGTTAGCCTCAGGTCTGGCCGCCGTCGCCGCTTCTGCCGCACGCGCTGGAACCGGTGGGGCAGCCCCTACCGGAGGTGCTATTGGCGCAGGTGGTGAGGGGTATAGCTGAAGCTATCCGGGCTCCAGCGCCCCCTCTGGCACCTCGCCATAGCTGGCGATCAGGACCGGAGGCTCAGCATCGCCGCTCTCGGTTTCCACCTCGGTTGAAAAGGCGATGGCGCCGGCCTTCACCAGGCTGAAGCGCTTGGCCTTCCGGTCAGCATCTTCGGCACTGCGGGCCTCCATCGGAATGCCCGCTTTGATCCGACCACGCTTTCCAGCCTCGAACGGCTGGACGACGTAGAACGTCTTCTTGGTCATTGGAGCCCCAGCTTCTGCGTGGCTGCGGGTCTGCGCCACGGCGGCGACTTGTCGATAGCGCTCTCGAACTATCTGCAAACGAATCGCTAGCCCTCTAGGAACGGGCTTTCCAAAGGCTCGTCCATACACGTTTGCGGGCTCCCCTCATCCGGCGCGTCGGGCCAGGTATCGCGGAACGGCCGCATTCCCCGCGCTATTGTGCAGGATGAAAAACACCGTTGAAGTGCGTGCCAGGGCCATATGCGAGCTCGATCTGATGGAGACCACGGAGCTGCGGCAGGCGGCCCTGGCTGCCGCCGTGGATCGCTATTGGCATGTCATTGCCGCTGAGATCGAAGCGGGGCTGATCGATGCCGCTGGCGTCCGCGTCGACTATGACCATGAAACCGGGATGAAGGCGTATCAGGCTTGGTGCGCGCGGCATCCCGTCTGCTAGACGGCGGCGAACAGACGTCTCGCCCTATGTCTTCATCGCTGCCGGCCCTCTCTGCCTTCCGGTTTCGACACCGCGTGCGGCATTCGAAGACCATACGTCCCCCGCCCGTAGTGATTTCGAAGTTTGCGGAACCGAAAGTGGGTCTGGTCGTTTGCCGCTGCGTCAGGGGCGACGCGTAGCGCGTGGGGACAGTGGTGGAAATTCTCCGCAGACTGACAGGCGCGGGCATGTTGCGCCCGCCAGGCATGGCCGCTGCACGAGCTGAATACTGGCTTTCCGTGAGGCGGCGAAAGACCGGTCCGAAGGCCGGCGAGGTGATCATCAGCGGGCAGGTTCAGACCGATATGGCCGCGCTTCTTGGCGCCCGCGAGGGTCGCGCTTGGCTGACGCTGGAGACTGGCGCGATCTACGAGGTCGAACTGCACCCTCTCACCACCACGACGGCCGAGTTCCGTGTGCTGCCTCCCTTCGACGGGCTCCTGGAGTAAGGTGCACTTGTGCACCTTGGGGCTCACGCATGGACCTGATGGGGTATGATCCTCTGCCAGGAGGCCACCGCCATGCCCCATAGATTGCAGCAGCCGCTTGCCCGGCCTATCGTGCTGTTGGGTGATCCTCCACGCACGATTGATTTCTTGGCAGCCGTGGAGTTTCTGGCGTCGAACGACGAGATGCGCACGCCGGAAGTCGAAGCTACTATCGATCAGCTCATCGCCGCCGGACAGAGCGGTGACCCCTCCGCTGTAGACGATGTTACCGACCGGCTCGTGCGACTGCTACGTCAGCGCGGGCAAATCTGAGCCGCCGATCCCTATATTGATTGTCTAGGCCCGCTGCATTAACCCGCCACCATGACCGAAAAACTGGAAGCCCTTCGCGACCGTCTGATGTCGGCGCAGCGCGAACTCATCAAGGCCGCCGCTGAGGCCGGCACCATCCCCTCTGACAACGCACTGCGCAAGATTGCAGACTTGGAGGTCACCATTGGCGCCGTCGAGACGATGATCGACGAGCGGACGAGATAAATCGCGGACGCTGTGCAGCAAGCGACGGGCAGCGTTATGCGTCGAGCCCGCCGATGACCGGAGGCGGCCGGATCGGACCATGTGCGATTGGCATTCGCCGGGTCGAAACGGCTCTCAGCATTGCCGGTGGCGGCGACTGCGGCGAGGGCATAGGGGTTGGTAAGGCCATCTCCAGCGCGCGAGGCTCGAGTTCATTGCGCTTGCCCTCCGACATCTTCGCTGGGGCCTCCAAAATGGAGAGCAGGCGAGCGCCATAGGACCGGATGGCTGCCTCGTCTTGCGGATCGGCTTCGCGGTAGAGGCGAGAGCCAGCGATACTGGCGGGCGCCGAAACGAGGACACGGGAGAGCAAGCCCTGATCACGCAGGGTCCGGTCCGCGAGGAACCAACTGCTGCGTCCGGCTGCACCATGACGTGCAGTGATAGGCGCCGACCGGGGAGGATGGAGATGCCGTCGCCGGCCCGCACACGTTTGATCGGCTTACCGACTATGGGCTGATGGAACAGACCCGCCGCCTCCCGCTCCACGCATGACAATCCGTGCCGCCTTTACCGTCCTTCTGGCGCTCGCAGCCTTCCCGGCCGCGGGCGCTTCGCTTTCTGGGCAGGCGACCGTGATCGACGGCGACACGCTGGAGATCCACGGCCAGCGCATCCGACTGCACGGGGTCGACGCGCCGGAGAGCCGGCAGAGCTGTGAGGATGCTTCAGGTCGCTCCTATGCCTGCGGAAGGGCCGCTGCCTTCGCACTGGCGGACTGGATCGGCCGCGCCATCGTCACCTGTAAGCCGCGCGACCGTGACCGCTACGGACGCATCCTGGCCACCTGCACCGTACGCGGGGAGGATATGGGCGCCTGGCTCGTCCGATCCGGCCACGCGCTCGCCTTCCGGCGCTACAGTCTCGACTACGTGCCTGCCGAGGATGCAGCTCGCGCGGCCGAGGCTGGTATCTGGCAGGGACGGTTCACACCACCGTGGGAGTGGCGGAGGCGACAGGCTGCTCGACCGTGAGCACCGTGAGCTCATGCTCACGACCGTCGCGAGCCACCCATCGGATGGACTGCCCGGCCGAGAGTCCGATCAGAGCGACGCCAATAGGCGTCAGGATTGAAACCCGGCCCTCTGCGATGTCAGCCTCCCCAGGAAAGACGAGCGTAACGCGCCGCCGCTGCTCGACGTCGGAATGATATTCCACGGTCGAAGCCATTTGCACGACGCCCTCGGGGATCGTAGCGGTGCTGAGAACCTGAGCCCTTTCCAACTCGATCTGGAGTTCCTCGGCGACTTCAGGAAAACGCTCGATCGCGGCCATGGCGAGCTTGGTCAGACGTCCATAGTCTTCGTCGCTGACGACGATTGGCGGCTTGCCGGCAGTGGTGCTGAACTTGGTCATGATTGTACGGCTCCATGCCACGGGACCACTTTGGGATCTCATGGCGCTGATACGAATTGGGATGTGATGGCAGACGCGCGGGTGAGCTGATCCACCCATGGCCCAGCCCCCGAAGTCCGGCGCGTCCAGGCCGAACTTCGGGCTACGATTCCGCGGTCGGATGCAGTCGCAAAACGATGGGCTGTGCCGTGCTCATGCGCTTGAACTTGAGGGCTGGTGGCGCATTGTCAAGTCGACGCCCGTGTCGGAGCAGCAGCGCCGCTGCGAGCCGGTCAGCCGACAGGCTGTATCTCGGGCGCTTCAACGTAGGCGAGGTGCGCTGGTTTCCAGGCGACGAACAGCATCCACGGAAATGGATGCCACGAGGGTGCCGTCCTCAGCGAAGACGTCGAGCGTCAGCAGGCCGAGAGGTGACAGGTTCCCTCCCACGTCCGCAGAAGCTGCCCGATCGATGATACGGCTTCCGACCAAGCCATATTGTCATCTCGAAGATCAGCTTCGGTTACAAAGGGGCGGTCAGACCAACGGAAGACATAATGCGGCACCTGGCACCTCTGGTCGGTTGCCTTGACTGTCTCCTGGGCAAACATCTCTCTTTTGAAGAGGTTGCACGCGTGCCGACGGCTACTCGGCCAAGGTTTCTCTTTGGCGGATGAGATTGTCTAAGAGAGCTTGCTGATCCGCGATGCGTTCAGCGGTGCGCTCTTCGTCCGCGCCGCCGGAGAGGGCGGCCGCCTGTTCAGTCAGCTCGGACAGATTCTGACGCGCGATGGCGATGCGCTCATCCAATTCGATCAACGTCGAAGAATGGGACATGTACCTCGTTCCTCCATAAGCAGAGATCCAGGCAGCGCGCATCGATTTGGGCTAGGGTCGGTGCGTCAGTCGGATGATGATTGCAGTGACTCAGTCAATCCCGCCTCTTTGTCCGGCTTGCTTCCTCGAACGCTACCAGGCGCCCCTGCTCTTCATCCCAGAGTGTCAACCGGACACATTTGAAGCTCTGCCAAAGCGTCAACCGGCCAATGTCAGCAAGGTCGGGGTGGTCGCGCAGCACTTCCGGCAAGCGATAGTAGGGAATCCGGCTGCAAAGGTGGTGCACATGGTGCATTCCGATATTTGCCGTGAACCATCTGAGCACCCTTGGCAGATCATAGTGCGAGCTGCCATGCAGCGCCGCCTCATGGAAGCTCCAGCTGTCGTCCCTCGCCCAGTTGGCCCCGTCGAACTGGTGCTGGACGTAAAAGAGCCAGACGCCAGCCGCTGCACCAAGGAAGACAATGGGCATATGGATGATGATGAAGGGCCAGAAGCCCGCCGCCCAGGCAAGCAGCGCACCAAGAACGCTTATGCCCAAATTGGTCGCCATTGTGCTTACCCATGGCGACCAGCCCCTTCGAAGCGCGCCATACGGTAGGCGGCTCTGGAGAGCAAAGATATAGATCGGGCCGAGGCCGAACATCACCAAGGGATGTCGATATAGGCGGTAACGCGCTCGTCCCCACCGCGAAAGATCGAGGAATTCGCGGACCGTCAATGTATCGATGTCGCCTATGCCCCTATGGTCAAGATTGCCGGAGCTCGCATGATGGATGGTATGGCTGGCTTTCCAATAGTCATATGGCGTCAGGGTCAGGACACCTATGATCCGCCCGGTCCAGTCATTCCAGTGCCTGCTTCGAAAGAAGGATCCGTGTCCGCAATCGTGCTGGATCATGAACAGCCGCATCAGAAGGCCAGCGGCGGGGAGCACGAGCAAGCCATAGAGCCAGAATTGTTCGAGCTTCAATGCCAGCAGCATCGCGCTCCACGCGATGGCGAATGGAAATGCCGTGATCACCAGTTCAATCATGCTTCGACGCGCGCTGGACTGCCGATAGGCTTGCAGTTTTCTCAGCCACGCAAGTGCCTCCGGATCAGGTGATTTCACTTCACGAGCAGTGGCCATGGAACTCTCGAAGCCTGTTTTCTGGGCGCCGGCGAAACACTGGGTCTCGTGAGGCGTTGTTGAAGGTGCTTAATGGGGACCGACCGCCATGCCGCTCTATCGCTTTAGGCTTACGGGCCAGGATCAGGAAACGCCGGTCGACCTGCCTGATGATGACGCCGCTTGGGCGCAGGTCCGGGCTTTGTGCGGAGAAATTCTGACGGACGTGAACGCCAATCTTCCAAGCGGCGCGGATTGGCAGATCACCGCGACAGACCACCGCGGGCAAGACGTCGGTTCAATTCGGATCGTGACTTCGCGACGCCCGCGGCCCTTATCCTAGCTTATCTCGCCGCGTCTTCCGGTATGTCGCTGGCGCCCCCCTCATTTTCCCAGCGAGCAACAGCCCGGCCATCTGAGCCGATGGCTTGACCATCAGCCTCCACCGGAGATCCGCCATCTTTATGCCTGTGCAGGAACCGCGCTATCTGTCCCCTCAGCAAAGCGGTGTTCTGCAGTTCACCCATGGTTCCTGCGCTGTCAAACAGCTCTCGCTGCATCATTGTAGGAAGGCGGGGCCAATGCATGAGAAGCGCGGCTCCCAGACAGCGAAGTACATGCTCCTCTTCTGCCGCGAAGGTAGTGTTGTCGTGTTGCGCAGGGTTATCGGAATGCAGTGTATGCTCATAATTGTTCATGAGCCACTCTTCGTTGTCGGCTAGATCTTGTGAGCTTTTCTGTAGCTTGCGAAATCGTGAAATCTCGGAGGAATTATCGGTCATATTGGCCATGCTTTCGTAATCATCTGACATTTTTAAATATTTCCTCGGATTAAACATCGATTGTCCCGCATCGTTCACATCTCTGAATTGTATATTGTCGATTTCGGAAATTGTTCCGGTTGTAACGTCAACCCATCCCCGAGGCACTGTCCGGTCGGACCCGCAGTCCATACAGTCAATGGAAATCGAGTCGAGCCCATTTGCAGTCACAACGACATTCGATGACTCACAGGCATAACAACGCATCTCGCGTCCCTGCGCGATTTGTCGATTGTCCATTTTGGATGCCAATCTCGGCGGTGGCCGGGGTTCGAGATTTGCGGACGGGCGATACGGCCGCCGTCCGAACATTTCTCGGCGCGCGCCTTTTATAGCGGCGATTACCTACCCTATCACTTCGCGATTAAGTCGTAATCACACAGGTTCGTGTCTCGAAGGTAGTATTTCGCGGTCGGCAGGATGGTGACAATGCGCCGCCCTTCCCCTTTCTGCCGGTGCACTCTTCAAATCCTAACGCTGCTTCGAACGCGGGGCCTCTGCGCCGTCGCGCAGCGGCTCTCCCATCGCCTTCGCAATATCACTGCCGATCCGGTTCATCGAGGCTTGGCGGATCGACTACAACACCGTCAGAACCCATACGAGCCTCGGCGGCCTCGCGCCGTCGATGTTCGCAAGCCGGTCCCATGAGGACCAAACCTGACGTGCTCCCGGTTTTCTGGTCCGGCCGGAACTGGAATTTTCCACTTATGATCCCCTGGTCGGAGACGAGGAGAGTTCCATGAAGGCATCGAAGTTCAGCGAGGCGCAGATCGCCTTCGTGCTGAAGCAGGCGGAGAACGGCACGGCGATCGGCGAGGTATGCCGGAAGGCCGGGATTTCGGAGGCGACGTTCTACAACTGGCGCAAGCGCTATGGCGGGATGATGCCGTCCGAGGTGAAGCGGCTGCGCCAGCTGGAGGAGGAGAACGCCAAGCTGAAGCGGATCGTGGCCGACCTGTCGCTCGATAAGGCGATGTTGCAGGACGTGCTGTCAAAAAAGCTCTGAGGTCTGCGCGCAAACGGGCGCTTGTCGACGTGGTGCGCGGCGACTGGAAGGTTTCGGTGCGGCGCGCCTGCGCGACGCTCCGGATCGACCGGTCGCTCTACGCCTACCGGTCGAAGCGCGGCACGCAGGCCGAGCTGAAGCAGCGGATCAAGGAGATCTGCCAGACGCGCATTCGCTACGGCTATCGCCGCATCCATGTCCTGCTCCGGCGCGACGGCTGGGCCGTCAACCCGAAACGGATCTACCGCCTTTACAAGGAGTTGGGTCTCCAGCTGCGCAACAAGGTGCCCCGCCGCCGGGTGAAGGCGAAATTGCGCGAGGACCGCACGCCGGCGACGCGCAGCAACGAGACCTGGGCGATGGACTTCGTCCACGACCAGCTCGCCACCGGCCGCAAGATCCGGGTGCTGACCATCGTCGATACCTT
Source organism: Xanthobacteraceae bacterium (assembly GCA_029239875.1). Lineage (GTDB taxonomy): Bacteria > Pseudomonadota > Alphaproteobacteria > Rhizobiales > Xanthobacteraceae > Ancylobacter. The sequence continues at coordinate 44,186 of JARBUD010000022.1, forward strand.
CACGCGGTTCTCGCCGGTGGTGGATCCGCGGTTCAGCTACAAGGGCGAGGACGTCGTCGCCACGCTTGAGCGGATCTGCCGGAGCACCGGCTATCCGCAGAGCATCCGGGTCGACCAGGGCTCGGAGTTCATCAGCCGCGACCTGGACCTGTGGGCCTACCAGAAAGGCGTCGTGCTCGACTTCTCGCGGCCTGGCAAGCCGACGGACAACAGCTTCATCGAGTCGTTCAACGGCAAGTTCCGGGCGGAGTGCCTGAACACCCACTGGTTCATGAGCCTTGACGACGCGCGAACGAAAATGGAGGCTTGGCGCAGAGACTACAACGAGGTTCGCCCGCACAGCGCGATCGGCAACAAGCCGCCGATTGCGCTCACCCCCGCCGGGATGAGTCCCAACCCCGGAATTTTCCAGCTCCCGCTGACCCAAATTCGGGGAGCACCTCAAACCCAGCCGGGCCTAACTTATGACCGGCAGGAAAATGGGGAGCACGTCAGCGCCTCTCGAATTCTTCAGCATTTGAGATTTCCACGCGCACCAGCGATGGCGAGCTGTCTGTCACACTACCAATTGGATCACCAAGATCAGGCATATGAGTTCCTCAGCTTCAGCGCATATTCGAGATCGGACAGGCGCTCGATTTCGAAGCGATGGACGGCGACGTCTGGTTGCTTCCAGGCATCGTTTGCCACATTGATCAGGAAGAGTTCGTCGGGCCGCTGCGGCGGTTTCTCGCTGACGCTACTACGACTTGCGAGTCGAAGGCTGAATTCGATCTCGAAGGGCGTTTTCTTGCGCATTGGGCGTCGGAATGATTGAGATCGCTGAGCCGCGCCGCATCTGCTTCCTCCGACATGTGATCGAGCAGCCTCGCAGCCGCCTCTAGATCGGATGGCTCAAGCTTCCCGCACGCGAGACGAAGCGCCTCAACCTCCAGGACGACCCTCATCCCGTAGATTTCCCGAAGGTCGACCACATCCAAGCGGGCGACCTGTGCGCCCTTCGTCGGATGGATCGAGACCAGACCCTCGGCTTCGAGCTGCCGAAGCGCGTCACGGATCGGCATTCGGCTGACCCCGAACCGGGCGGCCAGATCGTCCTGACGTAGCACCTCTCCGCGCCGCGCTCGTCGGGTCCGGATTCAAAAAAGGAAGGATGAGGCAGGGTGGGCAAGGATCGGCTTTGGCGCGGCGTCCTGTTCATGCTGATCGCGTCGGCATGCGCGGCGCTGCTCTCGACCTATGCCCGGTTCCTTCCGCCAGCCGTCGTCGGCAGCGGCCACAACATCCTGCCGGTGCTGCTGGTCGCCGCCTTCGCCGACCGGCGACCTGGGCGAAGTGAGCGTGCCGGTTGTGTCGTGCCCGGAAGCTGCAGTCATCCACGCCGTCTACGACTATGTGGCGCCGCGGATGGTGGCGGGGCATATCGCGCTCATGGCGACGCCGCCTTCGTCGCACGCCACCTACCGCCACGGGCGTCGCCAAGGCGGCCGGAGACGCTTTCGCATTGCGGGGCGCCCTGGTGCCAACGCCAGACATGGACAAGGCCCTTGTGGCCCATGAGGCGGCTCGAGCTCCGGTGGGAGCCAACATCGTCGCCTATGGGCAGAGGCTCGGCCGCTCGATGGCCTAATCGTTCGCAGCGAACCGATGGCGCGGGCTCGCCCGCCCTCACCGCATTCAGTCCAAGCTTTCGAGATAAGGCAACGGCGTCGGCCGGAATTCCCGACGCACCATCTCGAGCCGATGGATGGCGCGATCGAGCGAGGTCTGCAGGTGGCGTCGCAGTTCCAGGGCCGCGCCGGCGGCATCGCCGGCCGTCAGACGTTCGGCGATGGCGAGATGTTCGGAAAGAAAGGGCTCGACGGCATAGAGGCGCGGCGCCCAGCGATAGAGGAAGCTGTGCGCGACGAGCAGCGACTGATAGGTGGTCACCGCCTCCATCAGCGTGCCGTTGCCGCAATGGGCCAGCAAGTCGACGTGCAGCTCCGCCTCGAGCGCGGAGAGCTCGTCGCCGCTCAGCGTCTCCGCCCTCCCGATAGCCGCGAGGAGATGGTCGCGCAGGCGTTCGGCGGTCCCCGCCGGCAGCTTCGGGACGGCGGCGGCGAGGGCCGCGGGCTCCAGCAGCGCACGCATCTCATAAAGTTCCCCGACATAGCGCGGCGTGAGAGCAGGCGCGAACCAGCGCAGCTTGCCGTCCTTCTTGACGACGCCGCGCTGCTGCAGGCGGGCGATCACTTCACGCGCAACCGTTCGGCTGACGCCGTAATGGGCGGCGAGATGGTTCTCCACCACCCGCCAGGAGGCAAAGCCGGTGCGCGAGACGATCTCCTGTTCGACTTCCTTATAGATGCGCTCCCAGGTAGCAGAGGCGGTGAGCTGAATCTCCGCATCCACTTGCTCTATCTTGCCGGCCTCCACGGCGGCGCCGGAACGCACCTCGTAGCCGTGCGGCTCGGCGCGGGCGACGAGGCCGAGCGCCTCGAGACGCTCCAGCGCCTGCCGTGCCGGAGCGCGGGAGATGCCGAACTCCTGTGCCACATGCGATTCGAGCAGCCGCGCACCCGCCGCCAGGCTGCCGGCGCGAATGCGTCCGGAGAGGATCTCCGCTGCGCGCTCATTGAGGCGGGGCGTCGCCCCTGTCTGGACGCGCGCCGCCTGCGCCGACCTGTGCTGTGCCTGATCCCGGCCCTGCTGCATCAAATCCCCGAGGCGAGGTATCCACCATCCACGTGCAACGTGGCCCCGGTGACGAACCGCGCCGCTGGGGAGGCTAGAAATATCGCCGCGCCGACCAATTCGGAAGTCTCGCCCATCCGTTTCATCGCGGCGCGGCGCTGCGCCTCGGCCTTGCGCTCGGGCGCCATCCGGTCGCGGTTGAGATCGGTCAGAAAGAAGCCCGGCGCGATGGCATTCACCCGCACACCCAGCGTGCCCCATTCGGCAGCGAAGCTCTGCGTCAGACCGGCCACCGCCCATTTGCTGGCGCAATAGGCCGCCGCGCCGGCCCAGCCGGAATGAGCAGCCAGCGAGGTGACGTTGATGATGGTGCCGCCGCCCGCCGCTGCCATCGCGCGGCCGAAAGTCGTGCAGGCGAAGAACACGCTCTTGGCGTTGGTCTCAAGCACATCGTCATATTCTTCCTCGCTTACGTCGAAGGCCGGCTTGATGACTGTGACGCCCTGGCAGTTCACCAGGCAATGCAACCGCCCATGGTCGTGCCCGATGGTCTCGGCAAGCCGCGCAAGTGCGGCGGGCGAGCGCGCATCCACCTCGTAGGTGAACGGCGCTCCGCGATCCCCGCTTTCGACCCGCAGGGCTGCTGCGGCGGCGGCGAGTTTGTCCCTGTCCCGCCCCGCCACAACCACGCGGGCACCCGCGCCGGCAAGCCCCAGAGCGATCGCGCGGCCGATGCCGCCAGAGCCACCGATCACAAGCGCGGTCTGGCCTTCAAGGGAGAAGCTGTCGGACGCCATGAAATTCCTCGCACTCGGCCGACGCCCGGTTGCGCGCGCCGGTTTACAGATTTATGTCTAGTGTATACTCTGAACGTAAAATGACAACCGGCGCCGCTGCGCCGGCAAAGGGAGGACGGCATGGCTTCGATGACGGCCCGCTCGAGTGGGGAACGGCTCGCGGGCAAGCGTGCGCTGATAACCGGAGCGGGCCAGGGCATGGGCCGTGCCATGGCGCTGCTGTTCGCGCAGGAGGGTGCGGAAGTCATCGCGGTCAGCCGCTCGGCGGAGAAGATGGCGGATCTCCCCCGCCACAGCGCCGCCATCACGGCGCTCGGCGTCGACGTGACCGATCGGACGGCGATTGAGCGAGCGTTCGGCGTGATCGGACCGCTGGACATACTGGTGAACTGTGCGGCGGCTGTACCCTCCGGCACGGTGCTCGATTGCCCCGAAGAGGAGTGGGCGGCAACCTTCGACGTCAATGTAACGGCCTGCTACCGCACTATACGTCTCGCTCTGCCCGAAATGATCGGCAAGGGCGGAGGGGTCATCGTCAACGTCGCCTCCGTGGCGTCTAGCCTGACGGGGGTTCCCAACCGCGCCGCCTACGGCGCCAGCAAGGCGGCGCTGATCGGTCTCACCAAGGCCGTGGCACGCGACTTCATCGGGCAGGGGATACGGTGCAACGCGCTCTGCCCCGGCACCACCGCATCGCCGTCGCTGGAGGACCGCATCAACGCGACGGACGACCCCGCGGCGACCCGCGCCGCCTTCGTTGCACGCCAGCCCATGGGGCGGCTGGGCGCGGTCGAGGAGATGGCCGGGGCCGCGCTCTACCTCGTCAGCGACGAAGCCGCCTTCATGACCGGCACAACGCTGGTGATCGACGGGGGCCAGACGCTGTGACCGACACCACCGCTTCCGCATCCGTCGCCCGCTATGACGAGACGAGCCTTGCCGCCTTCTGCCGGAAGGCCCTGGCCGCGGCCGGAGCGGATGCGCCGACGGCCGATGCCGCCACACGCGCCATGATGCATGGCTCGCGTCTGGGCATCGACAGCCATGGCGTGCGGCTGCTCGACCATTATGTGGCTGCCATGGAAGGTGGGCGCGTGCGCGGACGCCCGCAGATGCGGTATGTGCGCGAGGCGGGCGCGGTCGCAACTCTCGATGCCGATGCGGCACATGGCGCGCTCGCTGCCTACGCTGCGATGGACCGGGCGATGGCAATGGCGCAGCGCTTCGGCATCGGCGCCGTCGCCATCCGCAACTCCTCGCATTTCGGCGCGGCAGGCGCCTTCGCCCTCGCCGCGGCCGAACTGGGCCATGTCGGGCTCGCCATGTGCAATTCCGACAGTTTCGTGCGCCTTCATGGGGGCGCCGAGCGCTTCCACGGCACCAATCCCATCGCTGTCGCTGCGCCCTTCGAGGGCGGTCGGCCTTGGTTGCTCGACATGGCGACCAGTGCGGTGCCTTACAACCGCGTGCTGCTCTACCGGAGCCTCGGCCTGTCATTGCCCGCCGAAGTGGCCTCCGACGCGAGCGGGATCGACATCCAGAACCCCGACCTGGTGGAAATGCTCGCGCCGCTCGGCGGGGCATTCGGCTTCAAGGGGGCGGGGCTCGCAGGATTGGTCGAGATTTTGAGCGCTGTGCTCTCGGGCGCGCAGCTCAGCTTCGACATCCTGCCGATGGGCGGGCCGGATATGTCCTCGGCCCGCGACCTCGGGGCCTTCGTCCTGGCGCTGCGGCCGGAAGCCTTCGTGGATCGCAGTGTCTATGAAGCCGGCATGCGGCGTTATCTTGCCGCCCTGCGCGCGTCGCGCACCGCCCCGGATGGCGAGGTGCTGGCTCCCGGCGATCGTGAGTGGCGGGAGGAGGAACGCCGCCGCACTGCGGGGATTCCGGTGGACCCGGCAACCGCACAGGCCTTTGCGCGTCTTGCGGAGCGTCATGGGCTCGCACTGCCGGCAGCGTCTGGCTGAGCGGATAAGCCTTCGCAACCTACAAAAACAAAAACGGCATGAGAGGAGGAGACGACAATGGTGATGACGAAGTCGCTTTGCGCAGCCGCGCTGGCTCTTGGAGTGACCGTCGGTGGTCCGGCGCTGGCACAACAGACCTACACGCTGCGTCTCAACCATGTGCTCGGCCCGCGCGAGGCGTTCCACGCCGGCTTCCAGGATTGGGCGAAGCGGGTGGAAGCGAGGACCGACGGCGGTCTAAAAATCCAAGTCTTTCATAGTGCTCAGCTCGGCGTGGAGGAGGACGTCATCGAGCAGATGCGCCAGGGCGCCAATATCGGCCAGAACACCGATGCCGCCCGGCTCGGCACCTATGTTCCCGGCATCGCCGTGGTGAACGGTCCCTATCTCGTGGAGACGCTGGAGGAGGTCGGCAAGCTTGCCGACGCACCGACGCTGAAGGCCTGGCGACAGGAACTCGCCGACACGCACGGGTTGACGGTGGTCTGCTTCGATTGGGTGCAGGGGCACCGCAACTTCTTCACCAACAAGCCCGTCCGCTCGCCGGCCGATCTCGCCGGCCAACGGGTACGCACGCCGCCGGCGCCGATCTGGCAGGAGAGCGTGCGGGCACTCGGCGCGTCGCCCGTCGCCATGGCCTTCGGCGACATGTATCCGGCGCTGCAGCAGCAGGCCATCGATGGCGTCGAGCTCGTCTATGGCAACATCGCCTCCGGCCGGTTCTACGAGGTGCTGAAGTTCGCCAGCCCGACCCGGCACATTCTGCTCGTGAACTTCCAGGTCGTCGGCTCCAAGTTCTTCAACAGCCTGCCGCCCGACTACCAGAAGGCACTGGTGGAAGAGTGTCGCGCCGCCGGCCAGGCCACCTCCCGGAAGGTGCTCGCCGCCGAGGCGGAGCAGCAGAAGGCGCTCGAGCAGCGCGGCATGACCGTCGTCGGTGACGTCGACACCGCCGCTTTCCGGGCCGCCGGCGACAAGGCCTATGACGCGCTCGGCCTGACCGACGAGAAGAACGCGGTGCTGAAGGAAATCGGCAAGGCGCAGTGAAGCGGTGGGCCCGGCCGCGCCGGCGGCGCGGCTGTGCGACATGACAGGGAGCGACGAACCATGCGGCAGGTTCATGCAGTGCTCGGCCAGATCGAGGCGGCGGTCGCCGGCCTGTTCCTGGTCGCCATGGTGGGGCTGATCTTCGCCGGCGGCGTCGCCCGCCTGATGCAGCATCCGCTCAACTGGACCACGGACGTTGCCACCTGTCTGTTCGCGTGGTCCTGCTTCCTGTGTGCCGATCTTGCTTGGCGCAAGGATGGCCTGATGTCGGTGGAACTGGTCACCGAGCTCCTGCCGCCGCCGGCACGGCGAGCGCTCGCCTTGGTCAACTATCTGCTGATCGCCGTCTTCCTCGCCTTTCTCACCGCCTCCGGCGCTTGGCTCGCCCATGTGAGCGGCACCCGCACTTTCCAGGGTATTCCCGGCGTGAGCTATTCCTGGGTGACGGCCAGTATCGCGGTGGGCAGTGCGCTGCTGCTGTTCACCACGCTGGTAAAGATCGTCGATCACCTGCACCGGCCGCAAGCCGGACGGACGGCGTAGGGATTGCTCGGATGCTACTCGTCGCGCTCGCCTTCATGCTGCTGGTGCTGATCGGAATGCCGGTGGCCTTCGCCATCGGCATTTCCGGTCTCGTGTTCTTCCTGCAGAACCCGGATCTGCCCTGGACCATCCCGGCGCAAATCACCGTGTCGCAGACACAGAATTTCACACTCCTCGCGATCCCATTGTTCATCATTGCCGGCAATTTTCTCAACGCCTCCGGCATCACCGGCGAGTTGCTGAAACTCGCCTCGGTGCTGACCGGCAGGCTGCGCGGCGGGCTGGCGCAGGTGTCGCTGGCGCTCTCGGTGCTGATGGGCGGTGTCTCCGGCTCGGCTATCGCTGACGCAGCCATGCAGTCGCGCATGCTCGGCCGCGACATGATGCGGAGCGGTATGTCGCGCGGCTTCGCGGCCGGCGTGCTTTCCTTCGGATCGATCCTCACCCCGATCGTGCCGCCGGGTCTCGGCATGATCATCTATGGCTCCATCGGCGAGGTCTCGATCGGGCGGCTGTTCGCTGCCGGCGTCGCCCCGGCGCTGCTCCTGTGGCTGGCGCTCGGTGTCACCGTCTCGGTTGTCGCTCGCCGCCGCGGCTACCCGGCGGCGCGAACTGCCCGGCCGAGCCTGGAGGAAGCCGGACGGGCGTTTCGCGGTGGCGTCTGGGCTCTCCTGTTCCCGGTCTTCCTGCTGGCCGGGCTGAGGTTCGGCCTATTCACGCCCTCGGAAATCGGTGCCGCCGCGGTGGTCTACGCCATCGTCATCGGCCTGTTCGCCTATCGCCAACTGACGCGAACCTCTTTTATCGACGGACTACAGCACAGCCTGGCCGATGTCGGAGCCGTGATGTTCCTTATCGTGCTCTCGGCGGTCTTCAGCTACGGCATCGTCTACGACCAGATCCCCGACCTGATCTCGGGCGCCATTCTCGATCTGAGCGATAACCTTCATCTGGTGATGGTGCTCGTCGTCCTGTTTGTGCTGGCAGCGGGGTTCGTGATCGACAGCACGGTGCTCATCATCATGCTGACACCGATCTTCCTGCCGCTCATCGAACAGCTCGGCGGCGATCCTGTGCATTTCGGCATCGTCTTCATCGTTGCCGCCACCATCGGCAACTTCACCCCGCCGGTGGGAGCGGCCATGTATGCCGTTTGCTCGATTCTCAACACGCCGCTCAAGGAATATACTCGTGAATCTTTTCCCTTCCTGATCGCCGTCAGCTTGGTAAGCCTGCTGCTCATCTTCATTCCCACCGTCGTTCTGTTCCTGCCGAATATTCTCTTCGGTCCGTAGGTTATGTCCCAGAATGCCACGCCCCGGCTGGCGGGACGCATAGCTCGGCTCTTTCGCGCTGATGCCTGCGTGACGAGCCACACTGGCCCGGCTGCACGATCTTTGCTCGCCTCAGCCTGCTTGGCCGAAGATCTTCAGTCCCACTACGCCGCAAACGATGAGGGATAGGCATGCAATCTTCGCGACCGACAGGGCTCGCCGAACAGGACAAAGCCCGCCACCATGACGCCGGCCGCGCCGATACCGCCCCAGGCCGCATAGCCTGTTATCCATCCCGACTAGGCATCTGCAGAATGGGGAGCATCGCCTGCCAGCGAACAGTAAGGATCGTAGATCTTCGTACCAAAATGCTCCTCACTGGCGTTAACACGCCTGGTTTCGCGGTGGATCACACGATCGTCCGATTGGGGGAGCAAGCTTAGGTCGACTTGCCGCCGCAGGGCTCAGGCGATGATGGCGGTGACGCGGATCTCGATGCGCATCGTCGGCAGTCCAAGCGCCTCGACGCCTGTCTGCGTCCAGATCGGGGCGTGGTCGGGCATGTAGTGGCGATAGAGCTGCGTCATCGTCTCGTTGACCTCCGGAGGGAAGCCGCCGACATGGTAGGAGTTGACGTGCACCACATGTTCCCAGCCCGCGCCGGCCGTTGCCAGCGTGCGCTCCACATTGCGGAACGCCTGAGCGATCTCTTCCTCCAACGCCTCGGGAATCCGCAAGTCGTCATCCCAGCCGCCCTGGCCCGATATCTCGACGCGGTTTCCGATTCTCACCGCCTGTGAGTAGTGCAGCAGGTCGCGCAGGCGTTCCCCATAACCCGGGGTGACGAAGAATTCCGGCTTTTCCATTCTGTCCTCTCTTCAGTGATTCATCCCGGACAGCACATCAGGGGACGATGACGACGCGCCCGAGGATGGAATGGCTTTCGGCGTAGGCATGAGCCTCGGCAGCCGCCGCGAGTGGAAACGCCCTGTCCACGATCACCTCGAAGTCCCCCGTCGCCGCCAGCTCCAGCATCCGGGAGACCGCGCGGTAGGCATCCGGCTTTTTCAGTTGCGTTCCCATGAAGACGCCGAAGAGCGACTGGTTCGCCTGCAGCGCCGGCCACAGATCGATGCCGAGCTGCGAACCGCCGGCGTTGCCGACGAAGACCAGACGTCCCTCGGGGCGGAGCGCCGCCAGGGAGCCTTGCAAGGTGCTTCCCATCGGGTCCAGGACGAGATCCACGCCGCGACCTTCCGTCAGACGCATGACCGTATCGACCACGTCGGCCGCGCGATGCTCGATCGCGTGATCGAGGCCGAGCCCGATCAGACGTTCGGCCCTCTCGGCCCCGGAGACCGTTGCAAGCACGGTCGCACCTGCCCGGTGCGCGAGTTGGATGGCGGCAAGCCCGACGCCGCCGGCGCCCCCCTGGATGAGGACGGTTTCGCCGCGTTTCAGACCGCCCCGTGCGAAGAGGCAGTGATGAGCGGTCCCGAACGCGATGGGCAGGGCTGCGGCGGCGGCCATGTCGAGCCCTTCCGGCACAGGCCAGGTTCGGCTGGCGGCAACGGCACGCAACTCCGCGTGCGACCCGGCGAGATCGAAGCTCGTCACCTTCTGGCCCGGCCGGCGATCCTTCACCTTCTCTCCGACCGCGATGATTTCGCCGGCGGCGGCATAGCCGACGACGAAGGCCGGGTGAGGCGGAGGCGTGGACGCGCGATTGATCAGGTCGCCGCCCTCGATCGCGGCGGCCTCGACGCGGATAAGGACGCCATCGCCCGAGCAAACCGGATCGGGGACGTCCGCATAACGAAGGACATCCGGCGGGCCGGGGTGATCATAGACGGCTGCTTTCATGGTTCGCTCGCTGCGTCCTAGCTCGGGAGCGGTCGGACCCATCTGCCGGACCGAAACAAGCGAGGCGGCGGAACGCGGCTGACGGGCCGGACCGGTGCTGCTCGTCGATACGCGACGTGTCCCGGGCCGCACCCGCGATGTCATACTTGGGCGATGCCACCATCGGCGAAGACTTCGCTCCCGGCCATGAAGCTGCTGTCACGCGAGGCGAGGAACGCCGCTACCGCGCCGATCTCGTCCGGATCGGCGACGCGTCCGATCGGTGTCGCCCCCCGGAGCGCCTCGATCCCTTCGTCGCCCATGAGTTCCAGCGCCTTTTCCGTCCGCGTGCCGCCCGGCGACAGCACGTTCACGCGGATCCCCCTGTCGGCGAGTTCCGGTGTCCAGCTACGCGCAAAGCTGCGGACCGCGGCCTTGGTCGCGGCATAGAGGCTGAAATTCGGGAACGCCTTCACCGACGCGCTCGAGCCGGTCAGGATGATGGATCCGCCTTCGCCCATGAGCGGCAAGGCGCCCTGGACGGTGAGCAGCAGTCCTTTCACGTTCGCACCAAAGACCCGATCGAATTGTTCGGGGGCGATCTGCCCAAGCGGCGTCGGTTCCGAGATGGCGGCGTTCGCGAGTAGGATGTCGACGCGGCCACGCTCGGCCCTGACGGTTTCGAAGAGCCGATCGAGATCGGCTGTCTCGGTGATCGACCCGGCGACGGCACGCGCATGCGGCCCGAGTTTCGCGACCGCTTCATCGAGCCTCGACCGGGTGCGGCCGAAGAGGAACACGAAAGCGCCTTCCTCGACGAAGCGCTTGGCCGACGCAAAGCCGATGCCGGTCGCACCGCCCGTTATGACCGCCGTTTTTCCTTCAAGTCTGCTCATCTTATCTGCCTCTTCTTGAGCTGCGCCCGCAGCCGTCTCAACTCGTGACGAACTTCAAAAGGTCGGCGTTCAGCACGTCGGCATTCACCGTCAGCATCCCGTGCGAGAAGCCGGGATAGGTCTTCAGCGAGCCGCTCGGGAGCAGCTTGACCGCTTTCAAAGCCGAGGCGGCGATCGGAACGACCTGGTCGTCCTCGCCATGCAGCACCAGCGTCGGCACGGTGATCGCCTTGAGGTCGTCGGTCTGATCGGTTTCCGAGAAGGCCTTGATGCCGTCATAGTGCGCCTTGGCGCTCCCCATCATGCCCTGCCGCCACCAGTTCTGGATCACTCCTTCATGGACCGTCGCGCCCTCGCGGTTGAAGCCGTAGAACGGGCCTGCCGGGACGTCGCGGAAGAACTGCGCGCGGTTGCCGGCCAGAGCCGTCCGGAAACCGTCGAAGACCTCCTTCGGCGTGCCTTCGGGATTTGCCTCTGTCCTCAGCATCAGCGGCGGGATGGCCGCGACGAGGACGGCCTTGGCGACCCGGCCCGCAGGTTCGCCATGGCGCGCCACATACCGCACCACTTCCCCGCCACCGGTGGAATGGCCGATGTGAACCGCGTTCTTCAGGTCCAGCGCCTTGGCGACGGCGAACGCGTCCGCCGCGTAGTGGTCGATGTCGTGACCGTCGGCAACCTGCTCCGAGCGCCCGTGGCCGCGGCGATCCTGCGCGACGACGCGATAGCCCTTCGACAGGAAGAACAGCATCTGCGCGTCCCAGTCGTCGGAACTGAGCGGCCAGCCATGGTGGAAGACGATCGGCCGGGCGTCCTTCGGGCCCCAGTCCTTGTAGAAGATCTGCACGTCGTCGTCGGTCGTGACAAAGCCCATGGGATGCTTTCCTACGTGAACATCGTGAGTGGTCGGCCCGCGGCGTATGCGGCGCTCGGCGGAAAGACCAAGCTCGCGGCGAGCGCCGAGGCCGAGATCAGGGCTTCGCGGCGGCTGAGCGGCATTGAGGAGTCTCCGCGAGATATCAAATGGCGGTGCGTGGGATCTCACGCCGCCGCCCCACGTGAACGGTCCATTACGGCGGGCAGATCGAGCCGCCGCGAGACATGCGCCGGCGGACGACGCGTGCCATGCGCAACTTGCCGTTCCGTCAGGTGATAGGGTAGCTCCATGGTCCGGCACGCAGTGTCGCAAAACGAGGAACGCCGACTTGGATATCGAGGATCTTCAGACCTTCGTCGCCGTGGCCGATTCCGGGGGCGTATCGGCCGCCGCGCGCCGGCTCGGCATCTCCAAGTCGATCGTCAGTCGCCGACTTTTCCGGCTCGAAGCGGAGCTCGGCGTCCAGCTTCTTGCACGGACGACCCGCGGCGCCGCGCTTACCGAAGCGGGGATCACGTTCAGGGATCACGCGGCTCGAGCTAGCGCCGAGATCGATACGGCCAGGGAGGCGATCCTACCCACCGGAGCTGCGCGGCCACCTGAGGGTCGCCATGCCGCTTACCTTCGGCCCGACGCATTTTGCCCCGGTGCTCGCGGAAATGGCGCGACACCACCCGCAGCTTCACATTCAAACCGCCTACAGCGACCGCTTCGTCGATCTGATCACTGAAGGTTTCGATTGCGCGATCCGGGGAGGCTATCTTCAGGACTCGAACCTGATCGCGAAGCGCGTCGGGCCGATCCATGGAAAGCTCGTCGCAAGTCCGGATTACATCAAGGCGCACGGGTCGCCCGAGACGGTGGAGCAGATCGTCGATCACCAGGCTCTCATGCAGGGAACGGAAGCCTGGCAGTCCGTGGATGGCGACAGGATCGTCACGGTTCAGCCGCAGGGCAGGTTCAAGGCCGACAGCGCCACGGCGCTCGCCGCGGCGGCGGCGGCAGGTCTCGGCATCGCCTGGCTCCCCGACTGCATCACCTATGAATATGTGGCCTCTGGCGCGCTGGTCCCCATCATGACCCGCTATCCGGTGCCCCGGGAGCCGTCTATGTCGTTCGCCCGCGGGGTCAGCATCCCACACGGAAAGTGCGGGTGCTCACGGAGATGTTGATCGAGTACTTCGCGCGAAATCCGGACGTTTGGGGTCTCGATCGTTAAAGGCAACAGGCAAGGTTGCGTTCGACGATCGCTCTACTGCGAGCCGCCGCGATCGACGACATTGCCCCGCCAAACTCATCCCAGGCGAGGGAAATCGGTACGATTGACGCGCGCCCGAAAAGGCCGCCACCAACGATGAAGTTATTGGGTCTGTGGAGCTTGAACAGGAATAGCTCACCTGGCTGCAGTGCCCGAAACTGAGATCGACCGCCCGGCTGCCAGAAATTGACCTCACCCGGGTTTCGCGCGGACAGGTACTCGAACCAGTCGAGGTCGGTCACGCCGACGTAGATCTTGATAGACCCCACGCTCATTCGAACGCGCCGATCCGCGCGACGACGATGTCCTTCACCCGCTCAATCGCGGTTCGACCGCTTTCTCGATCGAGAACCATGTCAGGCAGCGCTATCGCATCTACGGCGTCTCGGAGAGCGGCGGAGAGCCGTCGCGGCTGGCCTGACGGGCGATGACGCCGAGTGCAGTCGTGATCAGCCGGGCAAAGGTGAACGCGCCGATGCTGTCGACGTCGCGTTCCGGCATGAACTCGACGAAGTCCATCGCCGCGATCCGGCCGCGCCTGGCGGCTCCCTTGATCAGATCGGCGACCTGATAATAGCTGAGGCCGCCCGCCGCGCGCCCGATCACGCCGGGAACGAGGGCGGGGTCGAGCGCGTCGGCATCGATGCAGATGATGACGTCGCTCCCCTCCGGGATGAGCCGGAGAGCCTCCTCCACACCCTTGCTGTGAAGCTCGTGCGCGGTCACGAACTGGGCGCCCCATGCGAGCGCATCCTCGTAATCCGCCGTCGCGGCGGAGCCGATCCCCCGCGCGCCGACCTGGATGATCCGCTCGATATGAGCCATCTCGGAAGCGCGTCGCATCGTCGACGACAGGCCCAGTCGCTCACCCATATGGGTGTCGCGCCAGTCGATATGGGCATCGATCTGCAGGATCGTGTAGCGACGCCCGTCCTTCCCACCGCCCAGCGCCTCGATCATCGGGATCGGAATCGAATCGTCGCCGCCGAGCAGGATCGGCACCGCTCCATGCTCGATCACCTTCGCTACCGCGTCACGAATGATCCGGCGGTTGCCGGCCGGGTCGCCTTCGTCGAAGGGCAGGTTGCCACAGTCGACCGCCCGCAGATGGGCCGCAGGAAAGACGGGGCCACCACTGTCGAAATCGTGCCGATCGAGATTGGCGGTCAGCGAGCTCGTCGCCTGGCGCAGCGCATCCGGCGCGTTGCGGCAATAGGCGCCGACCGAGACATAGGGCGTCGCGCAGGGCACGCCGATCAGGGCGATGGGCGCCTTCAGCGCGTCGAGATCGGCACAGGGCTCGAGGCCGAGAAAGGTCGTCGTCTTCGCCGCTGCTCCGAACAGAGCGCCGAGATCGGGCCGTTCGCTCATGATTGTCTCCTCAGCCTATCCGATTTTCGAGGTAGCCGGCGAAGCGCCGCTGCACCAATTGGAAGCCCGTGACGAGCGCGAAGGTCATTGCAAGGTAGATTGCCGCCGCGGTGACGTAAGGCTCGAACTGGACGTAGTAATTCAGGGTGATCATGCGGGCGACGCCGGTGATTTCGAGCAGCGTCACGGTGCTCGCGAGCGAAGTTGCGTGAAGCATCATGATCATCTCGTTGCCGTAGAGCGGCAGGGATCGGGTCAACATGGCCGGGACGAGAATCCGCCGCCCTCGCGTCCAGGGTGACATGCCGTAGGCACGCGCCGCTTCGATCTCGCCAGCCGGAATATGGCGCAGTCCGCCGGCGAAAATCTCGGTGCTGTAGGCGGTGGAATTCAGCACGAAGGCGAGGAGCACGCAGACGAGCGGGCTCGACAGCCAAGGCCACAACAGGCTTGAGCGGACGAGCTCGAACTGAGCGAGGCCGAAATAGATCAGGAAAAGCTGAACCAGCAGCGGTGTGCCACGGAAGACCAGCGTGTAGGCGAGGACCGTGTAGCGGAGGAGCGGGCTCGCGCTGTTTCGGGCGAAGGCCAGCGGCAAGGCGAGGACGAATGAGAGCGCGAGCGAGGCCGCTGCCAACAGTAAAGTGAGCTTAGCTCCCTCGGCATAGAGTCCGAGATTCTCGACGATGACGTCCCAGTTCACGGCGCGAGCTCCTTCGTGCCGAGCTCGAAGCGGCGAGCCAGCCAGGACAGGAGCGCGATCGAGAGGATGGTGACGACGAGATAGAAGCCGGCGGCGACCAGATAGAAGGTGAAGGGCTTGCCCGTCGCCTCGGCCGCGCCCTTGGCGCGGAACATCACGTCCTGCAGGCCAATCAGCGAAACGAGGGCCGTGGCCTTGGCCAGGACCAGCCAGTTGTTGGTGAAGCCCGGCAGCGCGAGGCGCACGAGCTGCGGCAGCATGATGCGCAGAAAGAGGCGCCGGCGGCTCAGGCCATAGGCGATGGCGGCCTCGATCTGCCCCTTCATGATGTTCTGCAGCGCCGATTTGAAGGTTTCGGTCATATAGGCGCCGAAGATCAGGCCAAGCGTCAGGACGCCGGCGATGATCGGCGAGAACTCGACACGCATGTCCCACCCCAGCGTGTCGGTCAGCTGGTTCAGCAAGGCCGGCAGGCTGTAATAGATCAGCAGCATCACCACGAGGTCAGGGATGCCGCGGATGACAAAGGTATAGACCCCGGCGATTCTCCGCAGTGTCTGGCTGCCCGAAAGCGTGGCAAAGGCGGCGGCGAGGCCGAGCAGCGTCGCGACCAGAAGCGACGAGAGCGCGAGCAGCAGGGTCGTCGACCCCGCTGCCAGAATTGTCGCGACATAACCGGCGGTCATCCGGGCTTATTCGCCGAAGTACTTGGCGTTGAGGGCGGCGAGCTTCCCGCTCTCGCGGAACGCAGCAAGGCCCTTGTTGATCTCTTCCAGCAG
Organism: Xanthobacteraceae bacterium; assembly: GCA_029239875.1. Classification (GTDB taxonomy): domain Bacteria; phylum Pseudomonadota; class Alphaproteobacteria; order Rhizobiales; family Xanthobacteraceae; genus Ancylobacter. The sequence continues at coordinate 60,216 of JARBUD010000022.1, forward strand.
CTTGGTGTTCTTCTTGTTGACGGCGATCGCGACGCCTTCGCCGAACTCCTTGGCGTCCTTGCCGGTCAACTGCGGCCCGACGAGCGCGAAGTCCTTGCCGCCATCGGTTTTGAGGAAGCCGTGGATGATCTGCGCCTGGTAGCTGATATGCAGGTCGGCGCGGCCAGCGGTGAGCTCGAGATAAGGCGCGCTGCCGGTATCGTAGCGCTTGATGATCGCCTTAGGGAAATGGCTGGTCACATAGGCATCCATCGGAGTGCCGGTCTGCACCGCGACAGTCTTGCCTGCGAGCCCATCGGGCGAGATCTCGAAAGAAGTGCCCTTCTTGGCGACGAAGCGGAAAATCGGGCGGTTGTAGATGTCGCTGAAGGCGATGACCTGACGCCGCTTCTCGGTAACGGTGAGCTGCGAGATCAGGGCGTCGTACTTACCGTTGATCAGCCCCGGAATCATGCCGTCCCAAGCCGCATTGAAGATGTCGCAGTCGAGCTTCGCTGCCTCGCAAACACCCTGCATCAGCTCGATGTCGTAGCCGACGAGCTTGCCGTTCGCGTCGATCGACTCGAAGGGCGGGAAGGTCGCGTCGGTCGCAATCTTGATCTTGTCTGTGGCGTGCGCGGGGCTCATCGCGCCGAGCGCGAGCACGGTAAAAAGCGCTATCAACGGTGTTTTCATGGTTCCCTCCTCTGGGTGCTTCTTGGTTCCAACTTCGCCGGCGCGCCAGCTCAGTGCTTGAGCCGCCCCGCCAGGAATTGCTGCAGTCTGGCGCTACGCGCCTGGGTGAAGATCGCCTCGGGTTCGCCCTCCTCCTCGACCAGGCCCTGGTGAAGGAAGACCACCCGGCGTGAGGCATGGCGGGCGAAGCCCATTTCATGGGTGACGACGACCATCGTCCGCCCCTCCTCCGCCAGCGCCTGCATCACCTTCAGGACCTCGCCGACGAGTTCCGGGTCGAGCGCGGAGGTCGGCTCGTCGAACAACATGACGTCCGGATTCACGCTGAGAGCGCGGGCGATCGCCACGCGCTGCTGCTGCCCGCCGGAGAGATGCGCGGGGTATTTGTCGAGGACGTCGAAGCCCAGGCCGACCTTTGCGAGATTCGCCTTCGCCCGGTCGACCGCCTCGGCCTTCGGCACGCCCAGCACGCTGATAGGTGCCTCGATGACATTGGCGAGAACCGACAGATGTGACCAGAGGCAAAAGTTCTGAAACACCATGGCGAGACGACTGCGCATTCTCTGCAGTTGCGCCCTGTCGCTCGCCCGCAGCATGCCGTCGCGATCCCTGATGGTCGCCAGCACCTCGCCGTCGAGCGCTATCTGACCGGCGCTCGGGCGTTCGAGGAAGTTGATGCAGCGCAGAAAGGTGCTCTTGCCCGAGCCGCTGGCGCCAATAATGCTGACGACGTCGCCGGCCCCCGCATGCAGCGAAACGCCCTTAAGCACTTCGACGCTGCCATACGATTTGTGGATGTCGCTGACCGCGAGCTTCAACATGGCCTCTCCTCGGCTCGAGCCCGGTCTGTTGTCAGCCACGTTCGGATCGCGACGAAGCTTCAGCCCTCAGCGCGCTGCCTATTACTTTGCCATATAGGGACATGCGCGATTTTCGCGCAATTGATGAATCCTCAGCTAATATGTGATGGAGATTCATCTGTTTGGCCGAAAACTACGGATAGTCGCGCGACATGCGGGGCGACGCTTGATTTCGGCTCAACCATCTTGCGATCGGCCGTCTTGCTCGGGGATCGCGTCCCAAGGCGTATCCCTTCCAAAGCAAGCGAGAAGCCAGAGCAGGAAACGCCGTGTGCTGGAGCGGCGCAGGCTTGCATTGCTGCAGACCACATACCATCCGCCGAAAGCATCGATCGAAAAGGCGAAGGGCCTGATGAGAACGCCCTTCTTCAGGTCCGTCGAAGACAGGGTGTCGCTGACCAGCGCGACGCCCGTGCCGTTGATGGCAAGGTCGATGGCGATGCCGAGATCGCTGCAATAGAGGTGGCGGGCCGTCCGGCCGACATCGGGCACTCCCGCCTCCAGCAGCCAACGCCGCCATTCCGAGCCGTCATCCCAATGCAGCAGGATCGTCCGGGCGAGATCCGAGGCCTGGGTTATCGTCGTGCCGATCCTCTGGAACAGCACAGGGCTGCAGACCGGGGTGATGTTGACGTGGGCGAGCAGCGCCGACCAGCGATCCGGCCACCCGCCGGAGCCGAAGGCAATGCCGATGTCGGTGTCGGCAAGCTCGCTCACCCGCTGGTTTTCGACCAGCCGAATGTGGCATTCAACGGAGGGGTGATCCTGGCAGAAGGCGTTCAGGTGCTTGGCGAGCCAGGCGCTGGCAAACATCGGCGGGCAGGCGATGGTGAGCCGCCCGCCCACCTGATCCGCTTCCGAGAGGCGGATCGCCGCGGCCAGGATATCCTGCAGGGCGGCGGAGACGGTCTTGGCGAAGACCCGGCCCGCATCGGTCAGGACGACGCCGCGGCCGACCTTGCCGAAGAGCTCGTAGCCGAGCGCGTCCTCCAGTCGGCGCAACTGGTGGCTAACGGCACTGTCCGTGAGGTTGAGCTCCGCGGCGGCCTTGGAGAGGCTCTGATGGCGGGCCGCGGCCTCGAAGGTCTTCAGGGTCGCCAGAGGTAGGTTGCGTAGGTCGGCCATGGGTTGCTCGCGGATCGCTGCTTTGGAGCGCGCCGGTCCGATTGCAGGGCAGCCTGGTGAATCCGGCTCCAGCCCGCACGGCAGAGACTGGCCGGTGAAGGCCGGTCGACGCAAGCGCTGCTCAGCTGCGCGGCGTCAAATGAATGCCGGCGAGCGTGCAGCGGACGGAGCCTCCCGCCTTCTCGATGGTTGGGATATCGAGCGCGACAGGCGTCGCGCTCTCCTCGATCACCGCGATCTGCTCATCATCCAATGCCGCGAGCGCGGTCGTCGAGAGCGCGAGGACGCGCCCGTCCCGTCCCTGCAACTCCAGCGCATTGCCGGCGAAGCTGGCGATCTGCGCATTGCTCAGCGGGACGATCCTGCGGCCCGAGCGCTCCAGCCTGCCGACGATCTCGCGCCGCCTGGCCGGATCGGTCAGCATGTCGAGGCCGATCATGGCGAAATCAGTCGCGACGCACATCAGCACATTGGTGTGGTAGATGGGCACGCCGTCGCCGTCGCGGGCGTCGAAGACCATCGGCTCAAAATTGAAATGGGTCGAGAAGCGCTCGAGCGCGATCGGATCGGTTCGATCCGAGCGGACCGCATAGGCCACGCGGTCTATATGGTCGAGAACCATGGCGCCGGTGCCCTCAAGAAACAGCCCATCCGCTTCGAGGCCCGAATAATCGATCACCTCCTGCACGCGGTAGCTGATCTTCAGCATCTCGATGACGTCGCTGCGGCGCTCGCGACGGCGGCTCGCCGCCTTCATCGGATAGATCGCCGCATGGCCGCCGGGATGGGTCGAGAACCAGTTGTTCGGGAAGACGGAATCCGGCGTCTGCGTACCCTCGTCCTCGAAGAGGTGCACCTCGATCCCGTGGCTCTCGAGGACCGCGACCGCCCGGGTGATCTCGTCATAGGCGCGGCCCGCGAGTTCCTCGCCCGCATCCGCGCCGGCCTGGAAGCGGTTGTCGGCCGCGGTCTCGGTGTTCACGGTGAAATGGTGGGGCCGCACCATGACGACCGCAGCGGGCGCCTGCACGGAGTAGGCCGAAGTCTTCGGCGGTCTCACAATTCCCATCTCAGTTTTTCGCACGTTGCAGCATGCCGAACAGATCACGCGGATCATCCGGATCGGCGATCAGATCGAGTGTCTGGTAGAAGTCGGTGCCGGCCAGCCGGTCGCGCACATAGCGCAGCGCCGAAAAGTCCTCGATGGCGAAGCCGACGCCGTCGAACAGCGTGATCTGCCGCGGATCCCTCCTGCCCGGCGCCGTGCCGGCGACGACCTTCCACAACTCGGTCACCGGAAAGTCGGCGGGCATTTGCTGGATCTCACCTTCGACACGCGTCTGCGGCGGGTATTCGACGAAGACATCGGCACGCTGCAGGATGTCGCGATGCAGTTCGGTCTTGCCGGGGCAGTCGCCGCCAATCGCGTTGATGTGGATACCTGCCCCGACCATGTTATCGGTGAGGACCGTCGCGAACTGCTTGTCGGCCGTACAAGTGGTAACGACCTGCGCCCCTTCGACCGCCTGTTGCGCCGAGGAGCAGGCGACGATGCCGAGGCCTGAGGTGGCGAGGTTGGCGACCACCTTCTCTGTCGCGGAGGGATCGGTGTCGTAAAGCCGGACGGTTTCGATCCCGCAGACCGCCTTCAGCGCCAGCGCCTGGAACTCGGCCTGGGCGCCGTTGCCGATCAGCGCCAGGGTGCGTGCGCCCTTCGGTACCAGGTGCCGCGTCGCCATGGCCGAGGTCGCCGCCGTCCTGAGCGCGGTCAGGATGGTCATTTCGGTCAGCAGGACCGGGTAGCCTGTCGCGACCTCCGCAAGAAGGCCGAAGGCGGTAACCGTCTGCAACCCGTCGACGACGTTGCGCGGATGTCCGTTGACGTACTTGAAGCTGTAGGTGCTGCCATCGGCAATCGGCATCAGCTCGATGACACCCTCGCGCGAGTGGCTCGCGACACGCGGTGTCTTGTCGAAGCTGTCCCAGCGCCGGAAGTCAGCCTCGATCACATCCGTGAGTTCGGCCAAGACCGTCTCGACACCGATGTGGTGCACGAGACGCATCATGTTCTCGACGCTGACGAAGGGCACCATGGCCCGGGCGGACGGAAGCGGCGATAGCATCGATTGGCCCGAAAAAAGAGATCCTGTCCCAAGAAGCTAACGTCCGGGGTCATTGACGAAAAGCTCAATACCGTATCATTTCGTGCAGGTGCTTGAGCGATTTGCTCAGCTTGATTGCGCAATATGATCAAGAATTCGATGGATCACGAACGCGTCGCCAAATACGTGCCGGATGAGTTGGACCGGCGGATCATCGCTCATCTGCGCACCGATGGGCGCGCATCCCTGGCCAAGGTCGCGGATGTGCTCAGCGTCGCCCGCGGTACGGTTCAAAGCCGCCTGGAGCGGTTGCTCGAGACGGGAACCCTGCTGGGTTTCACCGCGCGGGTCAGGGAGGACTACGATGTCAACGCCGTGCATGCAGTGATGATGATCGAGGTCGTCGGAAAATCGACGACGCAAGTCATCCGTAAGCTCCGCGGCATAGCCGAGATCAGCACCTTGCACACCACCAACGGCAACTGGGACCTCGTTGCCAATATTCGGGCCGAGAACCTCTCGGAATTCGACCGGGTCCTGCGTGAAGTTCGCATGATCGATGGCGTTTCGAACAGCGAAACCAGCCTGCTGCTCAGTAGCGTTTGAGCCAGAATTGTCGAAGTTTATATTCATTGGAGCGCAGCTTTGACGTCGACGATTCGTCTGCCCATCCGAAGGCTACGGAATCCGCCGATGGCAACGCGACGAAACGGGTGGGATTCGAACTGGGTCCTGCGCCCGTGACGTTACCCCTGATCCCTAATCCAGTTTGAAGTTCGTTCTGGCCCATTCCTGCTGCGGCCTCGTCGAGGACAAGCCTTATGAGTTGCAGGAGGAGCAGAAGACACTCGCCGACCCCTGTCCGCAGTGTCAGTTCAACTTCCCCGTGATGCCGGCGACGCCGAGCCACTTCGCCGTCTTCAAGGACATTCCGAAGTGCGAGGCCATTCCCGAGATCCCGCAAGCCGAGCACCTGTCCGGAGAATAGGCGGGTCTCCCACATCCCTCGAAGGAATCCTGACGAAACGGTCGGCGGATCCGTGCCGACCTTGCGAATGTCTGCGCAAGAAACGGAATGAGGGACACGAATGACTACCCTGGAAGAGGACGTCACATATCTGACGGCCAAAGAAGCCATCGCCCAGTTTAAGGCGAAAATGCTTTCGCCGGTCGAGCTTCTGAAGGCACAGATCGACCGGATCGAAGCCTGTGAGCCGGTGCTGAATGCACTGACCTTGACGTTGCCCTTTCCTGGCTAATCCAGATTGAAGTTCGTTCTGGCCCAATTTTGAGCCTGCCCCCGATGCCGGACCGGCCTGCCGGCCGCTTGAACCCACAGTTTGCGACCGGTGGCGAATTGGTCATGGACGAAGTCCATGGCCCAGATCTCATTCGTCCGCGTCGCCGGACGGCGATCGTCACGCAGTTTCGCCCTGACCCTACGCTTGGGTGTCCTGTTCCGGAGCTGGAGGCCCAACTCCTTGTAGAGTCTGTAGATCCGCTTCGGATTGACATTCCAGCCCTCCCGTTTTGAGCAGTACATGAATCCGGCGCCTCACGGCAATTGCGAGCAATTGCCTGCCGGCCAAGGGATAGCCGTAGCGAATGCGCGTCTCGGCGATCTCCTTGATCCGTTTGATGAGGCCGGCCTGCCCGGTCCGTCGGGAGCGCTAGTGATAGATCGAACGCTCGACCGGCAGAGCGCGGCAAGCACGATGGATGCTCACCTGCCAGGACGCGCGCACATGATCGACCATCGACCGCTCGCGGGCAGGCCTCAGAGCTTTCGCTTGATGACGTCCTGCAGCATCTCCTTGTCCAGCGACAGGTCCGCCACAATCCGCTTCAGCCGGGCGTTCTCTTCCTCGAGCTGCCGCAGCCGCTTCATCTCCGAGGGCATCAGGCCTGCGTACTTCTTGCGCCAATTG
>JARBUD010000023.1 GCA_029239875.1 Xanthobacteraceae bacterium
CGGGCGAAGTGCGAGGATTGCCAAAGCCTCGGCAATCCCCTCCATCGCGTTATGCAAAAGAATCCTCGCGGTCCCGCCTTAAGGCATTGAATGTGAAAGTATAGGTCACGTGCCAGGCAGCTATTATTTAATAGAATTAATCTACAAGGATGAAGTTAAGAAAGGAGGTGGAGGCATGTCTATGGAGATGATCAAAAAATAATCTCTTACGTTCTGCGCGTAAAAAGGTACATATTTGTTTTAATGTGAGTATTGGCGGGTTTCCTATTGGGGTCACTTTTTGAGCTGGAGGTGTGGTGCCAACCCTCTGGGGATACAAGCGGGTAGCCGAATCTGCTACAAAAACGGCGATTGGCTAGCCATCGGCAGGATGACTGAGTAGGAGCTGCGCAGAATCCCCACTGCCCATGAATGGTGAATACCCTTTCACATTCAATGCCTTAAGGCGGGACCGCGAGGATTCTTTTGCATAACGCGATGGAGGGGATTGCCGAGGCTTTGGCAATCCTCGCACTTCGCCCGCCATCCAACGGTTTTGCCGCTCTGCCGCTGAACTACACGGTCTCCACGTCCCCATATCTGCTTACGACTCGTTCCGCGCGGTGCGAAGCACTGCCGGAGCTGCGCGACTTTGCAGCTCTTGCCGACGGCATCGTGCGAGCAGCGGGCTGTTGTCGAAACCTGAGTGTGGCTTGTCGCGCCGTGGATCCTCGCATGCGGTCGGAAAAGGTGGCGTGGATCTGGGCTATACCGAGGCCTGACGGTCGAGTGATGGGCGCTCAGGCAGGCGTTGATGGCAGGTGTGGACCGGCTGGACCGGCGTCGATCGACCGGACAAGCGCGGAGCGGTCCCAGGCGGCGCGTTTTTGGCCGCGCTCCTGGAAACCGCTCCGTCTGCATTGCGCCGCCATGGCCTTAGCCACGCGCGCTCAGCTGCTTCAGCTCCAGCTTCACCTTGCCGACGCCGGCGCTCGCCTCGTCGCCGGCCTTGAACTTGGCATACTCGTCACCGGCGGCCGACTGCGCGTGCTTGAAGACGTACCACGCGCCGCCCGGCTCCTTCTGCTGGTAGATCACCTGCTCGCCCGTCATGCGATGACCGAAGCAGGTGATGTTGCGTCCGGACGGCCCGGTGCCATGCCAGATGGCGGAGAAGCAGACGCGGCCGAAGGGCGTCACGCGCCACTCGCCTTCGCCATAGCTGGCGTCCTTGCCGGAACCCGACCACGCGACGAAGCGGCGATCCGGCGAGAAATAGGCGGCTCCGTCCGACCAGACCCAGGTCTTGCCGGCGTAGAGCGTATAGAGATCGTTCGGCCGCAGCGCCGTCACGGCGGCCGGACGTGGGGCAGCCTCGGTGCTCGCCGAAAGGGTAGCAGTCATCGAGATGGCGATGGCTGCCAGAGCCAGTGTGGAGGTTCTCATGATGATCTTCCTTTCTGTCTGCTTGATGGATGGGCAGCGTCGCCGCGAACGCCGGCGCGCCGCGGGGTCTCAGTTCACGAAGCCACGCTGAAGCCGCCAGTCGGGCCGTCCATAGGGCTCCGGCCAGGCGTAGGGATCGGTGGCGTTGAAGTAGACCACCGCGACCAGCTGCGGGAATTCGCCTCCCGGGGCGCGCGAGTCCTGGAGCCACTGCTCCATGAACGCGCTGTCGCCCTGGAAGCCCAGCTCGGCAACCACGATGGGCTTGCCGAAACCGACGACGCGCTTGTAGGCGGGGCCGAGGGCCTCCTTGAAGCTGCGGGCGTGGCCGTACTGGTCGACGTCGTACTGCTGGAGATCGAGCACGGTCAGCCCGATCTCGTCGACATAGGCGTCGCCCGGATAATAGGCGGCGAGGCGCTCCTCGCCGCGCGGCGACCACATGAAGCGGGCTTGCGGCGCGTCGATCCGGCATTGGGAAACGAAATGCCGATAGGCCGCGGCATAGTCGCTGGGCGCCCAGCTCGACCAGGGGAAATGGCCGTTGGGCAGGTCCATTTCCTGGGCCCACCGGATGGTCACGGGGCGGCCGAGCTTGCCGATCTCGCTGCACACCGACCTTGCCGGCCCGTCATAGGCGCCGGCGAGGATGCCGTGCAGCAACTGCTCGCTGGGGACGTTCGCCGCCGGCGACCAGGACCATGGCTCGACGGTGACCATCAGGTCGCGACGGCGCTCGCGGGCATAGGCGTCCGCCTTCGCCAGCGAGGTTGGGTCGGAATCGCGCCACGGGATGTAGACGTGCTCGATGCCGACGCTCTTGTCTCCCGCGAAGACGCCCTCGGGGTCATAGACGCCGAACTTCATCTGGTCGCCGGACTTCGCCGGCGGCCGCGGCGCAGGCTGGGACAGGCCCGGCGCGACGAGCGTGACCGCCGCCGCCAGTGTCACCAGGCCGGACACCGCTGCAACATAAGCCTTCTTGGACAGAGGTCTCATTGCTTGTCTCCTTCCGTTTTCACTTGACGAGGATCGAAGCCGGCTCGCTGGGGATCGGCGGCGAGACGACCAGCTCCGGCGGCAGCTGGTGGACGGGGCCGCGAGGAGCGGGGCGGCCGATGTTCACCAGGTGGAAGCCGAAGCGGCGGGCGAGTTCCGGCGGGTACATGTTGCGCAGGTCGACCATGACGGGCGTGCGCATGATCCGATGCAGGCGGCCGAGGTCGAGCGAGCGCACCTCGTCCCACTCGGTCATCATCACGACCACGTCGGCGTCGGCCGCACATCGATAGGGATCGTCGTGGAACGCCACGTCGCTCAGCCGGTCGCGCGCCTGCCGCTGGCCCTGCGGGTCGTAGGCCGCGACCTCGGCGCCTGCCCGCTGCAGGTGGCGGATCAGCGGGATCGACGGCGCCTCCCGCATGTCGTCGGTGTCCGGCTTGAAGGTCAGGCCGAGCACGGCGATCTTCATACCGGTCACCGAACCGCCCGCCGCCCGCAGTACCTTCTGGGCCATGCGGTGCTTGCGGGCATTGTTGGCGGCGACGGTGCCTTCGACCACCCGCAGCGACACGCCATATTCCTGCGCGGTGTGCAGCAGGGCGCAGGTATCCTTCGGGAAGCAGGAGCCGCCGTAGCCGGGGCCGGCGAGCAAAAAAGCGCCGCCGATGCGGCTGTCGAGGCCGACGGCGGTGGCGAGCTCGGTCACGTCGCCCCCGACCTTCTCGCACAGATCGGCCATCTCGTTGATGAAGCTGATCTTGGTGGCGAGGAGGGCGTTGGCGGCGTACTTGATCAGCTCGGAGGTGCGCCGGCGGGTGACGATCTGCGGCGCGCCGGTGGCCTGCAGCGGCAGGTAGAGCCTGCGCAGCGTCTCCTCCGCCGCGGCGTCCTCGACCCCGAACACGATCCGGTCGGGGTGCTGGAAATCGGGGAGGGCGGAACCCTCGCGCAGGAATTCCGGGTTCGAGGCGACGCAAAACGGCATGTCGGGACGAGTGCGCCGGATGATCTCCTCGACCGCGTCGCCGGTGCCGACCGGGACGGTCGATTTGACGACCACGGTGAGCGGACCCGTCATGGCATTGGCGATGTCCTTCGCCGCGCCGTACACCAGCGAGAGATCGGGCTCGCCGTCACTGTCACGCGGCGGTGTGCCGACGCAGATGAACGCGACCTCGGCGCCGTCCAGCGCCTCCCGGGCCTGGGTGGTGAAGGTGAGGCGGCCCGTGGCGATGTTGCGCCCGAGGAGCACGTCGATGTCCGGCTCGTAGATCGGGCTCCTGCCGTTGCGCAGCTTCTCCACCGTGGCGGCGTTCGTGTCGACGCAGACGACGCGGTTGCCCATTTCGGCGAAGCACACGCCGGCGACCAGGCCGACGTAGCCGGTTCCTATGACTGCGACTTTCATTCTGTTCTCCCGAAATTCCGCCTGCTCGGCGATTGGTCGACCTGTTGGCCGACGGACGGGGATGCGTTCCCCTGCTGGGGCCTCTCGGCCCAGGGCGGCACGAAGATGAGCTTGTGGCTGCCGTAGCCGAGGCCGGCCCCGGCGGCGGAGAAGACGGTGTAGGTGTAGGAGATCGGCAGCGCTCCCCAGGCGAGGGCGCCGAGACCTTCCGGGCCACGCTGGAAAGCGGCCACGAGGGGCAGCGCGAGCAGCCCGGCGACGAGCCCGGCCTCGATCTGCTTCCGGCCGCGCGGGCGTCGGCCTTCCGGATTCTCGATCCGGTGGCGCACCAGGATGACGATGACCAGGCCGGCGTAGAGCACCGCGTTGACGATGGCGAAGATGTAGAAGCCGCTTGCCGGCCCGACATTGTCCAGCAGGAGCACCGGCGCGGCCGAGCCGAGCGATATCGCGGCGTAGGGGGCGACGACGCGCATCGGCACCGGCTCGACCGCGCCCTTGCCCTTCGGCGTGACGCGGAAATCGACGAAGGAGCCGGTGAAGAAGTCGCGCAGCGCGTAGATCGTGCCGAGCAGCGACCACGGCCACTTCGCCAGCACGAAGAGGATTTCCTCCCAGCTGAGCACCCGCGCATTCATCGGCCGCAGCCAGCCGCCGGCCCGCCAGCGGTAGATCATGCACAGCAGCACGATCGACATCGGCGCGTAGTGCACGAGGAAGTCGTAATAGGTGACGTCGGCGAAATGCTCGCGGCTGACGAGGGCCACGACCGGCATCAGGAACAGCAGCGCCCAGATGCTCGAATAGAGCGGATACCAGAACTGGCAGAACAGGAACTGGAAGCGCAGGCGCGCAGGTAGGAGCGGCACGAGCGCGGGCGAGTAGCGCAGCAGAATGGTGACCAGGCTGCGCGCCCACTGGAATTCTTGCGTGGCAAGGTCCGCGAAGTTGCGCGGGCCGTCGCCGTTGGCGATGGCATCTATGGCATGGACGCCGCGCCAGCCGCCGGCGTTCATCATCAGCGTGGTGGAGTGGTCCTCGGCCAGTTCCGGGCCAAGCCCGCCGATGGCCTCCAGCGCCTCGGTGCGCACCGCATAGTGCGAGCCGATGCACAGCGGCGCCCAGCCGCCGGTGTAGCCGGCCTGAAGCGGACCGTGCATCGAGGCTTCGGCGTAGAGGCGGGCGCGTGCCGCCCAGCTCTCGTCGGCGTTGCGGTCGCAGATGCTCGGCGCCGACACATAGCCGATCCTCGGATCGCTGAAGGGGGCGAGCATGCGCTCGAGGTAATGCCGGCTCGGCACGTGGTCGGCGTCCATCTGGACGACGAAATCGTACAGCCGATAGCCGAAGTGATCGTAGAAATAGGCGAGGTTGCCTTCCTTGCAGCGTACCCGGCGCGGCCAGTCCTGCCGCTGATAATCGTCGACGCCCTTGCGCGTCGAGACCCGGACGCCGTGCGCCGCGCACCAGGCGAGGGTGTCGGCCGAGGGATCCTCGTCCGCCAGCCAGGTATCATGAGGGTAGGGCTGCGCGATCATGGCTTCGAGCGTGCGCGCCACGACCTCGAACGGCTCGGACGGCGCCTTCGTCACCACCATGGCGACGCGGCTGCCCTCGGGCAGCTGCGCCGCGCCCACGGGCTTGCGGCTGCCGACGAAGACGGTGAAGAAGTACACCGGCATCAGCGTGAGCCAGCCGAAAGGCAAGCTCGCGAAGACGAAGCGCCCGATGCTGGTGATGTGGGCGGGGTCGAGCCACCAGACCCAGAAATAGAGATAGGCGGCGATCCAGGCGGAGATGGCGAGGACAAGCTCGACCCGCTGCGCCGGCGAGAGCAGCGGCACGAGGGTCGCGCGCGGACGGTTGTAGGGCCGCCGGTCGGCGAAGGGCTCAGGCCTGTCGTCCGCCGCCGAGAGGATGACCGGAGGGACGTCGCTCACGAGTGTCCCCCATTGGCATGATAGCGCACGGCTGTGGCGACGATCGCGTCGAGGTCCGAATGACGCGGCGCGAAGCCGAGAATGCCGCGTGCCCGTGTGACGTCGGCATAGAGCGCGGGCGGATCGCCGATGCGACGCGGCGCGATGTGGATCGGCACGCTGCAGTTCATCTGGCGCTCGACCGCGCGGATCAGCTGCAGGATCGAGGTTCCGGTGCCCGAGCCCAGATTGGCCACGAGGCTATCGCCGCCGCTGAGCAGGTGGTCCAGCGCGCGAACATGGGCTTCGGCCAGATCGCTGACATGAACGAAGTCCCGCACGCAGGTGCCGTCGGGCGTCGGGTAGTCGTCGCCGTAGATCTCCAGCGGCCCGGCCTGGCCCATGGCGGCCATGATCGTCAGGGGGACGATGTGGGTCTCGGGGTCGTGCCGCTCGCCGAGCTCAAGCTGGGGGTCGGCGCCGGCAGCATTGAAGTAGCGCAGGGCGGCGAAATGCAGCCCGCTCGCATGTGCCTCGTCGGCCAGCATTTCCTCAGCCATGAGCTTGGTCCGACCGTAGGGATTGATCGGGCATTGCTCGGCGGCCTCCGAAACGGGGAGGCGATCCGGGATGCCGTAGGTGGCGCAGGAGCTGGAGAAGACGAGGTGGTGCACATCCGCGAGCCGGCAGGCTTCGAGCAGCGACAGCGTGCCTCCCACATTGGTGCGGTAGTAGCGCGCGGGGATGTGCACCGACTCGCCGACATAGGCGAGCGCCGCGAAGTGGATGACGGCGCTTATGCCGTGGTCGCGCATCGCCTCGGCGAGGCGCGGGGTGTCGAGTATGTCGCCGTACACGAAGGGTCCCCACCGCACCGCGTCGCGGTGGCCGAGGGAAAGGTTGTCGAAGGCGACGGGGCGGAAGCCGTTGGCCGCGAGCGCCTTGCAGGCGTGGCTGCCGATATAGCCGGCTCCGCCGGTGACGAGGATGCGGGGCGCGGTCATGCGACGGCCTCCCGCACATCCGGCTCACGAACCAGTTCCTCGCGGAAATAGTCGATGGTGAGCGCGAGCCCGTCTTCCAGAGAGATGGTGGGAACCCAGCCCAGCAGGCGGGTCGCCTCGCCGATGTCCGGGCAGCGCCGGCGTGGATCGTCCACCGGCAGCGGCCGGTGCGAGATGCGCGAGGACGATCCCGTCATGCGCCGCACGATGCCGGCGAAGTCCTGGATGGTCCGCTCGTCGGGATTACCGATATTAATCGGGCCTTCCACGCCGTCGGGCGTCGCCATCAGGCGTATGAGCGCTTCGACGGTTTCGTCGACGTAGCAGAAGGACCGTGTCTGCGAGCCGTCGCCGTAGACGGTCATGTCGGTTCCGCGCAGCGCCTCGATGATGAGGTTCGAGGTCACCCGCCCGTCGTCGCCGCGCATGCGCGGGCCGTAGGTGTTGAAGATCCGGGCGATCTTGATGCGGGTGCCGAAACGCCTTGCATAGTCGACGAACAGGCTCTCGGCGCAGCGCTTGCCCTCGTCGTAGCAGGCGCGCGGTCCCGTGGGGTCGACATACCCCCAGTAGGTCTCCGACTGCGGGCTGACCTGCGGGTCGCCATAGACCTCGGAGGTCGACGCCTGCAGGATGCGCGCATCGTTTTCCTTCGCCAGCTTCAGGAGGTTCAGCGCGCCGAGGACGCTGGTCTTGGTCGTATGCACCGGATCGGCCCCATAGGCTGTGGGCGAGGCCGGGCAGGCGAGGTTGTAGATTTCGTCGACATCCACGGCGATCGGATCGATCACGTCGTGGCGGACGAGCGAGAAACGCGAATGACCAATCAGGTGTTCGACGTTCTGTCGCCGCCCCGTCGAAAAATTATCCAGGCAGATCACATAGGCTCCACCTTTGATCAATCGATCGCAAAGGTGTGAACCAATAAAACCAGCGCCGCCGGTGATCAAAATTCTCCGATCGTGCGCTGCATCGGCGATGTCGTAAGTCGTGAGGACACGCGTCATCGTTCCTTGCATGATGCAGAACCTTGGAAGCAAATCTGATGGGGGGATTGAGGCTGTCGGATTGAGCGCGTGACAGCGGGATGCAGGCAGATACGACGGCGCGTTCCTGCTAGACGCCAGGATCGAAAGTTACGCAGTTGTATTTAGTGCATGAGGCTGCACCGCTCGGGTGCCTGTCGCTTCTTCACAAGATATCTAACTCCGTAATGCCACCGGGATCGCCTAAAGCTGGTAGTCTGGATAATTAGATAACAATTCAAAATTACATCAAACTTACACTCTTTCTAAAATCTTTATAAAATCACGCGCGATGATTCGCCGATTTTTGGTCGGATTTTCGGGGCGACGGACGTCCGCTGCATCTCGCTGGACGATAAGGGCAATTGGCCCGCCCTTGGGACGGCTAGAGGCGCTCGTGCAGGGGGCTTCTAGCAGGTCAGGCCGGGTTGACCCACCTGATCGCGAATATGCTGCCGCCGCCCGCACGCGGCTCCACGCTGGCGACGGCGTGGTGGCGGGCGGCGATCTCGGCGACGATCGCGAGCCCGAGGCCGGTGCCGGAACTCGCGGTGTTCGGGCTGCGCTGAAAGCGTTCGAAGATGGCCATGCGCTCGTCGGCCGGCACGCCCTGACCGCGATCGAGCACGCAGATCGCCGGCTCGGACGTCACCTGGACGTCTATCGGCGTTCCTGCCGGCGTATGGGCGAGCGCGTTCTCGACGAGGTTGGTGACGGCCAGCGCGATCGCCTGCGCATTTCCGCGGATCATGACCGGCCGGTTGGGCGCCGTCATTTCCATGCGGCGCCCTTCCTGCATCGCCAGCGGAGCAAGCAGCGCCACCGCGTGGCGCACCACTCGCGCAAGATCGATGTCCTCGTCCATCGCGAGCGGCTTGGCATCCAGCCTCGCCACCTGCAACAGCTGGGACACGGACCGGCTTAGGCGCGCCGTGTCCTGGGCGAGGCTTTCCTTTGCCGGCCCCTCCGGCAGCATGTCGATGCGTGCCGTCAGCACGGCCACCGGCGTCCGCAGTTCGTGCGCGGCATCGGTGGTGAAGCGCCGCTCGACGTCATAGGCGCGCTCCAATCGCGCCAGTGCCGCATTGACCGCCTTGACGAGCGGGGTGATTTCGCGCGGCAGTCCGTGGCTCGAGATCTGCCCCTCCGCCCCTCCGGGCGTGATCGTCCGCGCCTCGTCCGCCGCTCGCGCGATTGGACTGAAGGCTCGGTTGAGCGTGTGCATCATCACGATCCACGTCACCAGCAGCAGGGGCAGCGCGAGCCACAGCATGAGCACGGCGACTTCGCGGATGATGCTGTCGAAGAGCACGTCCTCGTGCATGCTGTCCTGGCCGACGACGATGCGGAAGCCATCATAGGTCGTTGAATAGACGTACCAGGGTTCGCCGCCCTTGTGGGGTATGAGAAAGAACTCCCCCGGCCGGGCTGCCATGGCGCGCGCGGCCAGCGACGCGGCTGTCGGCGACGAGGCGGTGACGACGGTGCCGTCGCGCTCCAGCACGATGTAAAAATAGGAATCGTGGGAATGCATATAGGCGTCGGCGAGCACGACCGGCAGCGACAGCACGGGCGGTTCGACGCGGGTATCGAGATTGCGCACGATGTCTGCAGCCTGATCCTGCAAGGCTCGATCGTGCATCGAGCCGACGGTCCATAAGGAGAAGAGCATGAACACGGCCGGCGGGCCGAGCACGGCTGCCGCCAGTACTGCGAGCAGCCGTGTTGCCAAGCGACGCTTCAGTGACCACGAGCGCGAAACCACGCTCACGAGGCTTCTTCCAGCAGATAGCCGATACCGCGCAGCGTGTGGATTTCGGGGCTCGCGCCGGCCCCCATCAGCTTGCGGCGCAGGCGATGCAGCAACACCTCGACCGCGTTGGATTCCAGCTCGTCGTCAAAGCTATAGAGCGCGCGCTCGATGCAGTCCCGCGTGAGGACACGCCCGGAGCGCCGCATGAAGAGTTCGAGCAGCCCCAGTTCACGGCGCGAAAGCGGGAGGGGCGCCTTGGAGACGGTGACGCTGCGGTCCGCAGTGTTCAGCGCGACGTTTCCGACGACGATGTTGGCGCCGAGCGCCTGGTTCGGGCGGCGCAACAGGGCCCGCAGCCGCGCCACCAGTTCGGCCATATGGAAAGGCTTGAGAACATAGTCGTCGCCGCCTTGCTCCAGTCCGCGGATCCGGTCGGCCAGGCTGTCCCGGGCGGTGAGGATGAGGACGGGAATGGCGAGGCCCTTGGCGCGCTGGCGCTTGAGCAGGTCGAGCCCGTCGCCATCGGGCAGCCGGAGATCGAGCACGGCTATGTCATAGCGCTCGGTCTCCAGCGCAGCCTCGGCATCGCTCACGGTCCGCACGCGATCGATGGCGAAGCCGGCGGCCTTCAGGCCGGCTTCGAGCAGGCAGGCGAGTTCGCGTTCGTCTTCCACCAGCAGCAGGCGCATTGCTTTGCCCCCATCACTCCGCGGCCATCACATCTTTCCATTTCGGTTTCCACGTTATGTACCCATGGGTTGTGTCAAAGGCCGCACGTACGAGACGGTATTTTGGTGTTCAGGTCATAAGTAAAATTCACCCCGCCCAAGCTGTCCTGCGGATGCGGCGAGGACCGATCCTTGGCCGGGGCAATCTACCTCGCTGCACGATGTCATTTTTTCTATGGGGAAGCGAACGTCTTTGATCAGGCTCAAACACCCGGAGGGTCTGCTCCCGAAGATGTGAATATTGATTTCTGCGCGGGCGGGAATGCGTAAGCTGTTACCGGAGTATATTATACGGGGTACCAGTAGAATTTGTGGGCGTGCATACAAGGTAACTCTTTAGTTGCCTGGGGCGCCGTTCCGCCAATGTCTCCAATCCAGCGCGCTGGATAGAAAGCTCATTCGCTCGCTGTCGGATGGAAGCCGGAATGCGGCGGCGCCCTAGCGCGCGAGGGGGATCGCCTCGAAGATCTCCGCCGCGTCGACCGGGCGGTGGAAATAGAAGCCCTGGAATAGCGTGGCGCCGAGTTCCTTCAGCCGGACGAGCTGCGCCTCCTCCTCGACCCCCTCGATCACCAGCTCCAGCCCCAGCGAATGGGCGATGGAGACCGCGGCGCGGATCTGCGCCTCGTCGATCGGGTCGTGCAGCAGGTCGCGGGTAACGGTCCAGTCGATCTTGATGCCGTCGACCGGGAGCTGCTTGAGGGCCTCGAAGGAATTGTAGCCATTGCCGAAGTCGTCGAGCGAGACATGCACGCCGAGCTCGCGCATCTCGGCGAGGAAGGCGGAGACCTGCGGGGCGTCGTAGATCTCGTCCGTCTCGGTGATCTCGATGCGCAGCGCCCGCTCGACGCCGGGATTGGTGCGCACGAGGTCGAGCAGCCGGCTCTGGAATGCGATGTTGGCGAGCGTGTGCACGCCGAGATTCATCGACACGTACTGGTCATCGCCGGCGGCGATGAGCTGCATCGCGTAGCCCACGCACTGGCGGCAGACCCAGCTGTCGATGCGGCCCATCAGCCCGAGCCGGCGCGCCGCCGGCAGGAACTGGGCCGGGCTGCAATAGGCGTTGTCCTCGTTGCGCAGGCGGATTAGCGCCTCGTAGCCGAGGATGCGGCGCCTCTCGTCGACGATCGCCTGCAGATGCAGCGTGAAGCGGTTCAGCTCCAGGCCGAGCCGGATGCGCTCGGCCCAGCCGAGCCGCTGCTGCGTCGTGCTCACCTTGGGGTCGCCCAGATCGTAGATCTGCACGCGGTCGCGCCCCGCCTCCTTTGCGACCCGGCAGGCGGTGTCGGCGGCGGCGAGCAGGCTGGCGGCGCTGTGCCGGTCCGGCTGGGCGAGGCTCAGTCCGACGCTGACCGTCAGCGAGAAGCGATGCCCGCCGACCCGGAAGACATGGCTGTGGGTGGCGGCGTGGAGCCGATGCGCGATGCTCATCACCTCGTTCTCGTCGAGTTCGGTGAGCACCATGGCGAACTCGTCGGCGCCGATCCGCGCCAGCATGTCGTCGCCGCGCAGCTGGCAGCGCAGGAAGCGGCCGACCTCGCGCAGCAGGTCGTCGGCCGCGGCATGGCCGACGGCGTCGTTGATGCCCTTGAAATGGTCGATGTCGATGACGCCGACCCAGAGATTGCCTGTCTCGCCGTCGCGCAGCAGCTGGTCGAGCCGCTCCTCCAGCGCGAAGCGGTTGGGCAGGCCGGTCAGCATGTCGTTGCGGGCCTGCTGGGCGATCAGGCGGGCGAAGTCCGCCAGCGCCTCGGTGTGCTGGCGCAGCTGCTCGCGCATGGCGATGAGCTCGGCCTCGCGCTTCTTCTGCGTGGTCAGGTCGGTCCAGATGCCCACCGTGCCGCCATTCGGCAGCCGGCGATGGCTGGCGAGGATCCAGCCGCCGTCGCGCAGCGCGATCTCGACCGGCTGCTGCGCCGACCGGGCGAGCCGCTCGCGGATCGCGCCGTCGCCAGGGCCGCGGGCGAAGAAGCCTTTCGCCTCCGCCCCATCCAGCACGTCCGACAGACGCTGGCCCGCCTCGAGGGCGAGGTCGGCGCCGGCGAAGATCCGCCGCATGCCGCTGTTGACGAGTTCGATCCGATCCTCGGCATCGAGGACGATGAGGCCGGCGGGAACGCCGTCTATGGCGTCGTCCAGCCGGGCCTCGGCGGCCTTCAGCGCGGAGACGTCGCTCCAGGTCGACACGGTCCAGCCGTCGGAGGTGCGCCGCTCGCGCGCCTGCACCCAGCCGCCATTCTCCAGCGGGATCATGAAGGGCTCCCCATCGGCCTCGGCGTGGCGCTGCAGCCTTCGCGCGACATATTGTTCGGGATCGGGCGCCCAGCGCCATTCGCCGCTGGGTACGGAGGCGAGCGCATAGAAGGTGAGGCCCTGCAGATCGCCGAGCGGCTCAAGAAAGGGGAAGAGTTCGAGGAAGCGCCGGTTGTGGAAGACGAGGCGGTCCTGGTCGTCGAACACCGCGAAGCCGTCGCGCATGATGTCGAGCAGCCCGGCGAAGTTGCAGTCGCCAAGTCTCGCTCCGGTCCGCCCTGCCGACTTGGGGCAGGGACCGGACATGTTCGACCGTCCAGCGTTCACCATTCCGAATGGTCCATTCCATCCGGCTTCCGCTTCCGCGCCCGCACGGCGGTCACAGGATCGCGTTTCGCCCCACCGCTTTCCGAGGAATGCGGACATTCCGGCAATAGAATACTATTTCAGGGCCCGTGCAACCAAGCGGGGGCGACATTTCCCGTTGCCGGCCGTGGTTTGTCCTGAAAAGGTAAACCAACGATGCGGAGGTGATCATGGCTGCTGGTTCGACCGGGCTCGGGACCACGGGCCGCTGGATCGCGGCGATCGGGGTCGTGGCGCTGCTAGGTGCGGCGATCAGCCTGTGGGCGCGTCACGGTGCCGCCGTTTTCTTCGACATGGTAGCGGCTGGAATTGCCTATTGTTTCTGACCGCGAACGGGTGCGCCGGCAGGGCGCGTCCCGCTTTCGCGGCCGTCAACACGCATCCCGGTCGCCATGTCCAATCGCCGTATCCTTCTCTTGCTGGCCGCCTTCGTCGTCGGCGCCGTCGTCATCGTCGCCGGCGCGCTGGCGCTGCGGCCGCAAGCCCCGACCACGGTTTCCGGCCAGATCGCCATCGGCGGTCCCTTCGAGCTTGTCGACCAGGACGGGCAGAAGGTCACCCAGGAGAGCTTCGTCGGCGAGCCGACGCTCGTCTTCTTCGGCTTCACCCATTGTCCGGACATCTGCCCGACCACGCTGTTCGAGATGTCCCAGCTCTTCGAGGCGATGGGGCCGGACGCGAGCAAGGTGACCGGGCTGTTCATCACCGTCGATCCCGAGCGCGACACGCCGGAGGCGATGAAGTCCTATCTCGGCAGCTTCCACCCTAGCATCCAGGCCCTGACCGGTACGCCCGAGCAGGTCGCCGCCGTCATCAAGGCCTACCGTGCCTACGCCAAGAAGGTGCCGACGCAGGACGGCGACTACACGATGGACCACACCGCCATCGTCTATCTGATGGGCAAGGACGGCGCCTTCATCGCCCCGTTCAACCTGAAGCGGCCGCCCGCCGAGGCCGCCGCCGAGCTGCGCCGCTACCTCTAGCGGGCAGCCGGATGATGCGCGGGCGACGGTGCGAGGTGCGCGCCAGCCCGTGATCGGTCTTCTCCCAGCGATAGGGCGCGATCACCAGGTGGAACAGCGCCCGCCAGGCGGCGGCTGACATCATCAGCCAGTAGACTGGCACGAGCGGCAGCACCCGCCATAGGCCGGGCACGCGTCGCCGCCGCATGCCGAGGGCGATGGCGACCATGGCGCTGGCATAGCCGAGCACGAGCACGCAGAGGCTGATCCAGTCGAGGACGAGCGTGCCGAGCGACGGGGCGCTCGCGGGCTGCGTCCACAGATCCAGCAGCACGCCGAGGACGAGGAATGGATTGATCAGCGCGGCGGCGACCCCGCTGCCGAGCAGGAAGACCAGCGCGAGTGCTCCGGTCAGTCCGGCTCCCCGCGCCAGCTTCCGCGGGCGGCGGGCATGGACTAGCAGGGTCTGCATCCACCCCTTGTACCAGCGGGTGCGCTGGCGCATCCACGCGCCGAAGCGGCGGGGCGCCTCCTCGTCGGTGGTCGAGGCGATGACGGCGGTCTGCCAGCCCGACGCCGCGAGGCGCACGCCGAGGTCGGCATCCTCGGTCACGTTGTACGGGTCCCAGGCGCCGACGCCCTCCAGCGCGTCGCGCCGGAAATGGTTCGATGTGCCGCCGAGCGGCAAGGGCAGGCGGCAGGTGGCGAGCATCGGCAGGACGACGTCGAAATAGCCGGCATATTCCGCCGCGAACTGGCGGGTGATCCAGCCATCGGCGAGATTGTCGATGGCAAGCCGCGCCTGGACGCAGCCGAGCCTCTCGCTGCCGGATGCGGCGAAGACGGTGCAGACCTCGCGCAATTGCAGCGGGTCGGGAATGTCCTCGGCGTCGTAGACGCCGACATAGGTACCGCGCGCGAAGGGGAGGGCGGCGTTCATCGCCTTGGGCTTGGTGCGCGGGCCGAGAGCGGGCGCGACGATCACCTCGAAGCCAGGCCGGTCCGCACGAATCGCCAGCGCCGCCGCGGTCTCCGCGTCGTCGGGCTCGACCACCAGCAGGATCTGCAGCTTCTCGCGTGGATAGTCGAGCGCATCGAGCGCGTCGACGAGCTGAGGAACCACCCGCGCCTCGCGGTAGAGCGGCACGATGAGGCTGTACAGCGGCAGCGCGGCGTCGCGGCGCATGGGCGGCGGCGCGGGCTGCGGGGGCAGGCTGCAGGCGGTGAATTTCAGCAACGCGCCGCCGAGCAGCAGAAGGCTGAGCAGGGGCACCGACAGCCAGATGCCGATCGCGGACATCTGGCCAAGCGGCGTGAACAGCGCCACCACCGCCATCACGAGAACGGCGAAGACGTAGCGGGACTCCCGTAACGTCCCTGCGCTCAGCTCCGGATGGCGGCGCTTCAGCTCGTTGGCCGCGCGCCAGCCGAGCTGCCCGGCGAAACTCCGCTGCACATAGGCGGTGAGCCGCTCCGGTGTGGTCAGGCGCAGCTGGCCGCGCAGCTCGGGGCGCCGGGCGAGGGTGTCGGCGAGCCGTCGCAGCCTAAGCCCGCGCGCCGCCAGGACGACGCACCCGTCGCCGCAGCGCATCAGGCCGGATTTCAGCAGCGCGGCGATGCTGTCCGGGTGTAGGCGCGATGGCGCAACCGCGTCCAGCGGCTCGAACGGCACGTCGAGCTCGCGCGCCGCCCCTCCCGCGAGCACGTCGGCCGAGGCATGGCCGGCCGCGAGCACCACCTCGTCCACGCCGACCCCCAGCCGGCGCGCGCGGCGCAGCGCGTAGAACCTGTCGGCGGTGGAAAGCCGATCGGCGACGCCCGCCGCCTCGACCGGCAGGTCAAGGCTCGCCGCAGCCGTACCCCATTCCGGCTCCGTCCCGCCCGCCTGTGGCGTCATGCGGCGGCCCCCTCGCCTAGCCAGCACCAAGACGGTAGAAGAGCGCTGCGCGGCGGATGCCGAACCAAGCGCGAGGCCAGTGTGCGGTATTTTGTTCCGGTAGTTAAGTCCCTGGCGGCGAAATGGCTGGCCGCCGGCCTGCTCGCGGCGGCGCTGTCATCCTCCGTCGCCGGCGTGGCCTCGGCGCAGACCGCGGCCCAGCCCGGCGCTACGTCCGGCAAGGACGTGCCGGCGGTGGCGGTGCCGGGCTTCTGGGACCCCAAGCGCCGGCCGGAGCGGCCCGACGTCACCCGCCTGCCGACGCAGATACGCTTCGTGACGACGGACGACTATCCCCCCTTCAGCTTCCGCGGCGAGGACGGCCGGCCGGTGGGCTTCAACGTCGACGTTGCCCGCGCCATCTGCACCGAGCTCGCCATCCGCTGCACGCTGGAGGTGATGCCTTTCGACGCGCTGGTCGAGGCGCTGGAGACCGGCAAGGCGGATGCTGCCATCGCCGGCCTTGCCATCACCCCGGCGAGCCGGGAGAAGCTCGATTTCACCGACCGCTATTTCCGCTCGCCGGCGCGCTTCGTCGCCCGGCGAGGCGACGCGGCAACGCAGGTCACGCCGGACGTGCTTGCCTCCAAGTCGGTCGGCGTTGTGGCGGACACGTCGCACGAGGCCTATCTGCGCGACTTCTTCGGCGAGATCGCCATCAAGCCCTATGCCGATTCCGAGACGGTGCGCGCCGCGCTGCAGAAGGGCGACGTCGACCTCATCTTCGGCGACGGCGTGCAGCTGGCGCTCTGGCTCAACGGCACCGCCTCCAACAATTGCTGCGCCTTCGTCGGCGGTCCCTTCACCGAGAGCCTCTATTTCGGCGAGGGCATGGGCATCGCGGTGAAGCGCGGCAACGAGGCGCTGCGCCAGTCGCTCAATTATGCGCTGGCCCAGCTATGGGAGGAGGGGGTCTATACCGACCTCTATCTGCGCTGGTTCCCGATCAGCGTTTATTGAGCGCCTAGCGTATGGCGGCGTTGTTTTGTAGCCTCCCAGAGGTAAGCAGGGAGGGTCAAATGCGGATCTGTCGAAGCCTTCTGATTTTGGCGGGATTCTGGATCTGGGCGGATGCTGCGTCGGCTCAGCCCTACACTGACCCGACGATCGGGTTTTCGATCGTGAAGCCGTCTGACTGGTTTTTCATTGATGAGGGTGAAATTGAGCGGTCTCTGCAAATGCAGAAGCTGGACAATGAGGCACTGGAGGCTTTGATCAAGAAAAGTGCCGACAAGCCGCTTGTCGCGCTGAGTAAGTTCAGGGAGCCGTATGACGACGCAAATCCAAGTGTGATCATCAATGTGCAACCTGCGGGTCCGTTCAAGGGCGCCGCCCCGGCGCATATCGCCAAGGCGATGACCGCGGTAATGACCAAGCTGTTGAGGGACGTGCGGCTGGAGGAATGTTCGGAAGACACTAGTTTGTCGGGCCTTCCGGCGGCGTATTGCCAGTTCACTTATATATTTGTGACATCGGCTGGTGATTTCCCGAGCCGTACCCGGCTCTGGATCGTCAGGCGACAGGAGCATTTGTTCATCATCACGGGCTCCGCTCGACAGGACGAGCGCAACGGAACGCTGGCAGAGGTCAATGCCGTGATCCGCAACATCACGATCGACTTGCGCAGCTGATCCGTCTGTTGGTAGCCATTTCCGACCGCATTTCCGGCAAAACCGGTTTCCACTTTGGCACCGCGTGCTCTAGGGTCCGCGCCCATTCTTTGCAGGCCCGGAGGGGACATCATGACGGCGACCGCCCAGGTCGAGGATATTGCAGCCGAACTGCATGAGCTGGCTTCGAATGCCAGCGCGTGGCCGTTCGAGGAGGCCCGCAAGATCGTCGAGCGCCTGAAGCGGAAACCGAAATCCGAGGTCCTTTTCGAGACCGGCTACGGCCCGTCGGGCCTGCCGCATATCGGCACCTTCGGCGAGGTGGCGCGCACCACCATGGTGCGCCACGCCTTCCGCGTGCTCACCGAGGACAAGATCCCGACGCGGCTGCTGTGCTTCTCCGACGACATGGACGGCATGCGCAAGATTCCGGAGAACGTGCCGGATCCCGTTGCGCTGCGCCCCTATCTGCAGATGCCGCTGACCGCGGTGCCGAACCCGTTCGGCGGCAACTACGCCTCGTTCGGCGACCACAACAACGCGATGCTGCGGCGCTTCCTCGACACGTTCGGCTTCGACTACGAGTTCGCCAGCGCCACCGACTACTACAAGTCCGGCAAGCTCGACGCGGTGCTGCTGAAGGCGGCGGAGAAGTACGACGCCATCATGGAAGTGATGCTGCCGACGCTCGGCGAGGAGCGGCAGGCGACCTATTCGCCCTTCCTGCCGATCTCGCCGACGAGCGGCCGCGTGCTCTACGTGCCGCTGAAGGAGGTGAACGCCAAGGCGGGTACCATCACCTTCACCGACGAGGACGGGGTGGACAAGACCGTGCCGGTCACCGGCGGTCAGGTGAAGCTGCAGTGGAAGCCGGATTTCGGCGCCCGCTGGGCGGCGCTCGACGTCGATTTCGAGATGTTCGGCAAGGACCACCAGACCAACGCGCCGATTTATGACGCGATCTGCGAGATCCTCGGCGGCAAGGCGCCCGAGCACTACGTCTACGAGCTGTTCCTCGACGAGAACGGCCAGAAGATCTCCAAGTCAAAGGGCAACGGCCTGACCATCGACGAGTGGCTGACCTATGCCAGCCCGGAGAGCCTGGCGCTCTACATGTTCCAGTCGCCGCGCTCGGCCAAGAAGCTGCACTTCGACGTCATTCCGAAGGCGGTGGACGAGTATTTCAACTTCCTCGCCCGCTACCCGACGCAGGACTGGAAGAACCGGCTCGGCAACCCGGTCTGGCACATCCACTCCGGCAACCCGCCGGTGGAGGAGCTGCCGGTGACCTTCGGGCTGATGCTGAAGCTCGCCTCGGCCTCCAACGCCGAGGACAAGTCGGTGCTGTGGCGCTTCATCCAGCGCTATGCGCCGGGCACCTCGCCGGCCACCCACCCGACCGTCGACAAGCTCGCCGGCTATGCCGTGCGCTACTTCGTCGACCGGGTGAAGCCGCGGCGCGTCTTCCGCCTGCCCGACGAGGTGGAGGCCAAGGCGCTTGCCGCCCTCGACGCTGCGCTGGCGCCGCTCGACGGCTCGGACCGCGACGCGATCCAGAACGCCGTGCTCGATGTTGGCCGCGCCGAGCCGCGCTACCAGGATATGAAGCGCAAAGGGCCGGAAGGCGGACCGGGCGTGTCGTTCCTCTGGTTCAGCGCGCTCTACGAGCTGCTGCTGGGCGAGAAGGAAGGGCCGCGCTTCGGCTCCTTCGTCGCCGCCTACGGCATCCCGGAGACGCGCGCGCTCATCGCCCGTGCGCTGGCGGGCGAATTGGCGCAAGGCGCGGCATAAGAAGGCGCGGCTTAGGCCGCGCCGTCTCACCCCACCGAACGGTCGGCCAGCGCCTTCTCGCGCAGGGCGCTGAGCGTCGTGGTGGGGGTGATCGCTTCCGGGTCGAGCTTCACATGCACCACCGCCGGCAAGCCGGCGGCGAAGGCCGCGTCGAGCGCGGGCACGAACTCCGCATCCGTTTCCACGGTCACCCCGAAGCCGCCGAAGGCGCGGGCATAGGCGGCGAAATCCGGGTTCCTCAGCGCCGTGCCGTAGACGCGGGTAGGAAATTCGCGCTCCTGATGCATGCGGATGGTGCCGTACATGCCGTTGTCGATCACCACGGCGACCACGGGAATGCCGTACTGCACGGCGGTGGCGAATTCCTGCCCCGTCATCAGGAAATCGCCGTCGCCGCAGACCGCGACCACGGTGCGTTCGGGATAAGCGCGCTTGGCCGCCACCGCCGCCGGGAAGCCATAGCCCATCGAGCCGGAGGTCGGCGCCAGCTGGGTGCCGAAGCTGCGGAAGCGGTGGAAGCGGTGCACCCAGGTGGCGAAGTTGCCGGCGCCGTTGCAGATGGTTGTGTCCTCCGGCAGCGCGCGCAGATAGCGCACGAGCGTCGCCATCTGCACCGGACCGGGGTTCGAGGGCGGCTCCTCGCTCCAGGCGAGATAGTCGTCGTGTACCGCCTGGCGCCAGTCGTCCCAGGGGACGACATGCGGCGGCTGCACGCCTTCCAGCGCCGCGGCGAAGGCGGCGCTGGAAGCGTTGATCGCCAGCGTCGGCTGGTAGACGCGGCCGAGCTCGTCGGCCTCGGCATGGACATGCACGAAGGGCACGCCCGGATCGGGGATGGGAAACAGGCTGTAGCCCTGCGAGGGCACCTCGCCGAGCCGCCCGCCGGCGACGATGACGAGGTCGGCCACCTTCAGCCGGGCGACCAGCTTCGGGTTGATGCCGAGCCCGACATCGCCGGCATAGCAGGGATGGTCGGCGGGAAAGAGCATCTGCCGGCGGAAGCTGACGGCGACCGGGAGGTCGCAACGCTCGGCGAAGCGCACGAGGGCGGCGACCGCCTTCGGGTTCCAGCGGGTGCCGCCGACGATCATGATCGGGCGTTCCGCCTCCCAGAGCAGCTTCTGCAGCCGCATCATGTCGGTGAGGCCCGGCCAGGTCTCGGCGGGCTCGACCGACGGCGCGTCCGGGACGTCGGCATATTCGCTCAGCACGTCCTCCGGCAGGGCAATCACCACCGGGCCGGGCCGGCCCTGCATGGCGACGCGGAAGGCGCGAGCGATGATCTCCGGGATGCGCGCGGCCTCGTCGATCTCCACCGCCCATTTCGCCAGCGTGCCGAACACGGCGCGGTAGTCGACCTCCTGGAACGCCTCGCGCCCGCGCATGGAGCGGGCGATCTGGCCGACGAACAGGATCATCGGCGTCGAATCTTGCTGGGCGATGTGCACGCCGGCGCTGGCATTGGTCGCCCCCGGCCCGCGGGTGACGAAGCAGATGCCCGGCCGTCCGGTAAGTTTGCCCGACGCCTCCGCCATCATCGCCGCGCCGCCTTCCTGCCGGCAGACGACGAAGTCGACCTCGGTGTCCGAGAGCGCGTCGAGCACGTCGAGATAGCTCTCGCCCGGCACGCCGAAGGCGCGGGTGACGCCGTTGGCGAGGAGGGCGTCGACGAGGAGATGGGCGCCGGTGCGGGCGGTGGGGGAATGGGCAGCGTTCATGATGACAACTCGACGCGGAGGAGGCCGGCACTCTAGAGCGCCGCGCCGAACGGTGCGAGTGGACCTTTCGCCGATCTCAGACGAAGCCGATCCAGCGGCCGGCCACCAGCGCGGCGAGCCAGAGCAGTACCGAAGCTACCGCCGATGCCCGCACCCCAGCGCTGACCGGAGCGCCGGCAAGCGCGCGCGCATAGGCCGGATTGGCGTGCTGCACCATGACGTTGGCGAGCGCCAGGGCGACCAGGCCGAGCTTGATCAGGAACGCCGGGTTGCCGAGATATTCGCGCGGCTGGACGGTAAACAGCCAGAAGCCCGTGGTGAGCGCCAGCGCCACGCCACAGGCGGCGACGCGCGCATTGAGCGGGCCGAGCACGGTGAGCGGCACGCTGCGCAGCCCGCCGAGCAGCCTGAAATCCAGCACCAGGATCGAGCCGAGCAGCAGCGCGATGCCGAGCACATGCATTGCGTTGATGAGGAGATACGCCGTGCCAGAGCTCTGCAGCCAGCGGGCGCCGGGCCAGCTTCCGAGCAAGGCGACGAGGCCGGCCAGATCCATTGGCGGTGGCGGTGGTCAGTTGGTGATCCGCTCCGGGTACATGTCGTAATTCTTGCCGGCGAGGGTGATGCGCACCGCCTTCATGTGCGGCTTGGTGGAATCGCGGTTGCGGTTGCCAAGCACGGTGACGGCGTCGCCCGGTTTCGCCGTGTCGCCGGTGAAGCCGGAATCGGCGGTCTGGCGCGGATTGCCGAGATCGACCTGCCAGAGCACGCCGTCCTTGGCGGTGACGTGCAGCACCGGGTGCGGCGGCGCCATGGAGATGGTCTTGATGGTGCCCTGAAGCGTCATCTGCTCGGACTCGGCCCAGCTCCAGCCATGATGCGCCAGCGCCGGTGCGGCGAGGGCCAGCACGCCGGCGAGGGCGGCGGCGGAGAGATGAAGAGAAGGGAGGCGGATCGCGGTCGACATGGGAGGCTCCTGTCGTTGCGGAAGTCGCCTCACACTAGGACGCGGGCATGCGACAGGGCGAGCTATCCCCGCGCCACATCTTTGACAGCGCCATCCTTTAATCGCCGTCATCCCGGCCGCAGCGAAGCGGAGAGCCGGGATCGCTCTCCATTCTGGATGCGATCCTGGATCGGCCTTTCGGCCGCCCGGGATGACGAATAGTGCGAACGATTAAGCCTCAGACGTCCACGCTGGCGCGCAGCGCGTTGTCCTGGATGAACTCGCGGCGCGGCTCGACGACGTCGCCCATCAGGCGGTTGAACAGGTCGTCGGCGTCGGCGACCTCCTTCACCTTCACCTGAAGCAGCGAGCGGGCGTTCACGTCCAGCGTGGTCTCCCAGAGCTGCTCGGCATTCATCTCGCCGAGGCCCTTGTAGCGCTGCAGCGCGATGCCCTTGCGGCCGGCGTCGGTGACGGCGTCGAACAGGTCCATCGGGCCGAAGACCAGCGTGTCGTTGCCCTTGCGGCGCAGCGTGGCGGGCTCGGCATGGACTTCCTGCAACTCGGCGGAAAGGCTGTCGAGGCGGCGCGCTTCAGCCGAGCCGACGAAGGTGGCGTCGAGCGCGGCCACTTCCTTCACGCCGCGCACGGTGCGCGAGAACTTGTAGCCGGTGGGATCGGCCTCGCCGGTCCAGCCGCGCTCGGTGTCTTCGGCGATGAGGTCGAGGCGCCTTGCCACCTCGGCGGCGACCGCGGCGGCGCGTTCCTCCTCGATGAGCAGCCCCGGTGCGAAGGCGCCGGCGATCGCCGCCTGCTCGACCACGGCGCGGTTGTAGCGCGGGTGCAGCCCGTTCATCACGTTGCGGAAGGAGCGGGTGCTCTCCAGCACATGGTGCAGGTCGGCGCCCACGCGCACCTCGCCGGAGGCGAGATGCAGCGCGGCCTCGTCCAGACCCTGGTCGATCAGGTAGTCCTCGAGCGAGCGCTCGTCCTTCAGATACTGCTCGGACTTGCCGCGCGTGACCTTATAGAGCGGCGGCTGGGCGATGTAGACATGGCCGCGCTCAAGTAGATCCGGCATCTGTCGGAAGAAGAAGGTCAGCAGAAGCGTGCGGATGTGGGAGCCGTCCACGTCCGCGTCCGTCATGATGATGATCTTGTGGTAGCGCAGCTTGTCGACGTTGAAGTCGTCGCGGCCGATGCCGGTGCCGAGCGCGGTGATCAGCGTGCCGATCTGCTCGGAGGACAGCATCTTGTCGAAGCGGGCGCGCTCCACGTTCAGGATCTTGCCGCGCAGCGGCAGGATGGCCTGGAAAGCGCGGTTGCGGCCCATCTTGGC
The DNA here is from genome assembly GCA_029239875.1 of Xanthobacteraceae bacterium. Classification (GTDB taxonomy): domain Bacteria; phylum Pseudomonadota; class Alphaproteobacteria; order Rhizobiales; family Xanthobacteraceae; genus Ancylobacter. The sequence continues at coordinate 23,189 of JARBUD010000023.1, forward strand.
CGAGCCGCCGGCCGAGTCGCCCTCGACGATGAAGAGTTCGGACTTGGCCGGATCGCGCTCCTGGCAGTCGGCGAGCTTGCCGGGCAGGGAGGCGACGTCGAGCGGGTTCTTGCGGCGGGTGAGCTCGCGCGCCTTGCGGGCGGCCTCGCGCGCGGCGGCGGCCTCGACCACCTTGGTGACGAGGCTCTTGCTCTCCGCGGGGTGCTCCTCCAGCCAGCTTCCGAGCGCCTCGTTGACCAGCGCCTCGACCACCGGGCGCACCTCGGAGGAGACCAGCTTGTCCTTGGTCTGCGAGGAGAATTTCGGATCCGGCACCTTCACCGAGAGCACGGCGGTCAGGCCCTCGCGGCAGTCCTCGCCGGTGGGGTCGACCTTCTCCTTCTTGGCGATGCCCGAGCGCTCGGAATAGCCGATGACCTGGCGCGTCAGCGCGGCGGCGAAGCCGGTGAAGTGCGTGCCGCGGTCGCGCTGCGGGATGTTGTTGGTGAAGCAGAGCACGTTCTCGTGGTAGCTGTCGTTCCACGACATAGCGCATTCGACCGTGATGCCGTCCTTCTCCGCGCGGATGACGATGGGCTTGGGCAGCAGCGCCTGCTTGGAGCGGTCGAGATATTGCACGAAGGCCTCGACGCCACCCTCATACATCATCTCCTCGCGCTTCACTTCGGCGTGGCGCGCATCGGTCAGCACGATGCGCACGCCGGAGTTGAGGAAGGCGAGCTCGCGCAGCCGGTGCTCCAGCGTGGCGTAGTCGAATTCGATATGGGTGAAGGTGTCCGGGCTCGGCACGAAGGTGACCATGGTGCCGCGCCGGCCTTCCAGCGCCGGGCCTACGACGGCGAGCGGGGCCTCCGCGTCGCCGTTGCGGAAGCGGATGTGGTGCTCCAGCCCATTGCGCCAGATGGTCAGGTCGAGCGTGGTGGACAGCGCGTTCACCACCGACACGCCGACGCCGTGCAGGCCGCCGGAGACCTTGTAGGAGTTCTGGTTGAACTTACCGCCGGCATGGAGCTGGGTCATGATGACCTCGGCCGCCGACACGCCTTCCTCGGCGTGGATGTCGGTGGGGATGCCGCGGCCATTGTCGGTCACGGTGACCGAGCCGTCCGCGTTGAGCGTGACCGTCACCTCGTCGGCATAGCCCGCCAGCGCCTCGTCGATGGCGTTGTCGACCACCTCGTAGACCATGTGGTGCAGGCCGGAGCCGTCATCGGTGTCGCCGATATACATGCCCGGGCGCTTGCGCACGGCGTCCAGCCCGCGCAGCACCTGGATCGACTGCGCGCCGTAGTCCTCGCCGTTGGAAGACGGGGTCGCGGCGTTGTCGGAATCGGCCATGGGATCAGCTCTTCGAATCGGTTGAATTGACTTGTCTTTTCTAGCGCAACCGCGCGGTTATTTCGTGGCCACCAGAACGGCGGCGCCGGCCATCGCCGTGCCGCAGGTCCGGTTGATCAACCTTATGCCGCGCGGGCTGGCGGCAAGGCGTCGCGCCCGGTGGGCCAGCGCCACATAGCTGCCGAACACGACCGTCAGCACCACCGTGATGACACCGCAGAGCTCGGCAAAGCCCAGCATCGTCAAATGGTTGAGGTCGACGATGCTCGGCAGAAGAGCGAGGTAGAAGGCCATCGCCTTCGGGTTGCCCAGCGTCATCCCCAGCCCGGTGAGGAACAGGCCGGCGCGCGAATCCGCCTCGCGGATCGGCATCGCTTCCGCCGGCTGCGCCGGCGCCGTCCACAGCTGCCAGGCGAGATAGATCAGATAGGCAGCCGCAGCCAGTCTCACAAGGAAGAACAGGGAGCCCAGCGTGACGGTAAGCGCCGCGAGGCCGAGCGCCGCGGCGGCGAGCCACACCATGTCGCCGAGCACGATGCCGGCGACGAGAAGCGCGGCCCCCTTGCGCCCGCGCACCAGTGTGCGGGCGACGAGCGCGATGACGCTCGGTCCCGGCGAGGCGGCGGCCAGCCCAAGCGCGGCGGCGAAGACGATGAGGTCGAGAATACCCATGCCCCTCTCGTGCGCGTGCGCACGCGCGAGGTCAAGTGCTGCTTTGCACGAATGCATCCTCGGAGCCTGACCGAAGAAGCCTCCTCATCCTGAGGTGCCGCCGGAGGCGGCCTCGAAGGATGCTCGAGAGCGCGCGCCCGGCTGAGCGTCCTACGAGGCTTGCCCGGTGGCCAAGCACCTCAGGATGAGGTCGATCCTCGCGGAAATCGGAATTCTAGGGTCGGAGCCTCAGGATGCGGAGTTTGTAGGCTCCGGCGCGATCTGTCCCGGCCGCACCTCGAAACGCTCGGCCCGCGCGCCCAGCGCTGCGAAGGCGGAAGGATCGGCACCAGTCATCCAGACCTGCGAGCCGAGAGCGTCCAACGCCTCGAACAGAGCGGCACGGCGGGCGGGGTCGAGATAGGCGACGACGTCGTCGAGCAGCATCACCGGCGCCATGCCGGCCATCTCGCCGACGAGCCGGGCATGGGCGAGCGCGAGGCCGATCAGCAGCGCCTTCTGCTCGCCAGTGGAGCCTTGAGCGGCCGGGATGGCCTTTGGCCCGTGACCGACGAGCAGGTCGGTGAGGTGAGGCCCCTCCAGCGTGCGGCCGGCGGCGCGGTCGCGCGGGCGAGCGGCGCGCAAGGCGAGGCGGTACTGGTCCTCGACCACGGTCGCCGGCTCGCGGGCCAGGGCGCGCTCCACCTCGCCCTCCAGTGCCACGCTGGCCCAGGGGAAGAGCGAGGCGTCGTCACGGCTTTGCGCGATGTTGGCGGCGAGGCGGCGCACGGTCTCCAGCCGCGCGGCGGCGACGGCGATGGCGAGGTCGGCGAGTTCGTGCTCGACCGCGTCGAGATAGCGCGGGTCGGTCGCGACGTCCTCCAGCAGCCGATTGCGCGAGCGCAGCGCCCGCTCCAGCGCGTTCACGCGCGCGCCGTGCTCGGCGTCGACCGCCAGCACCAGCCGGTCGAGGAAGCGCCGGCGCTCGGAAGGCGGGCCGGTGAACAGCCCGTCCATATCGGGGGTGAGCCAGACCACGCGCAGATGGTCGGCGAAGGCGGCGGCCGAGCCGACTGGCTCGCCGTCGATGCGGCAGCGGCGCGAGCGCGCCTCGCCGGCGTCGGCCTCGAGCCCGGTGCCCAGTGTCACCTCGCCATAGGCCCCGTCGACCACGGCGGACACCGCCCATCCCGACGCCTGCGTGCCACCCGGTCCGCGCGCGGCGAACTGGTCGAGCGAGGCCCGGCGCAGGCCCCGGCCGGGCGCCAGCAGCGAGATGGCTTCCAAGAGGTTGGTCTTGCCGACGCCGTTCGGGCCAACCAGCACCACCGGGCCGTCGCCGGCCCGGATATCGGCATGATGGTAACTGCGGAAATCCGTCAGCCGCAGGCGGGTGATGCGAGCCGAAGATGTCGTGTTCGCGCTCACACGCGCATCGGCATCAGCACATAGAGCGCGCCGCGCTTCTCCGGGTCCTGCACCAGCGTGGGCGAGCCCGGATCGGCGAGCTTCAGCTCGGCCGTGCCGCCTTCGATCTGCGAGGTGATGTCGAGCAAATAGCGGCTGTTGAAGCCGATATCGATCGGCTCGGCGGCGTACTCGACCTCGATCTCCTCGGTCGCGCTGCCCGAATCCGGGTTGGTGACCGAGAGGGTCAGCTTGCCGTCAGCGATGGAGAGCTTCACCGCCCGGCCGCGCTCGCTCGCCACGGTCGACACGCGGTCGACGGCGGAGGCGAAGTCGGCCTTGTCCACCACCAGCGTCTTGTCGTTGCCGAGCGGGATGACGCGGCCATAGTCGGGGAAGGTGCCGTCGATCAGCTTCGAGGTCAGCACCACGCGGTCGAGCGAGACGCGGATCTTGGCAGTGGAGAGCTCCACCGTCACCTCGGCCTCGGCGTCTTCGGCGAGGCGCTGGATCTCGGCGACCGCCTTGCGGGGCACGATGACGCCCGGCATGCCCGTCGCGCCCGCCGGAGAGGTGGTCTGCGCCTGGGCGAGGCGGTGGCCGTCGGTCGCGACCGCGCGCAGCACCGGGCCGCCGGCATCGGCGACGTGCAGATAGATGCCGTTGAGATAATAGCGCGTCTCTTCGGTCGAGATGGCGAACTGGGTCTTGTCGACCAGGCGCTTCAGCTCCCCGGCGGCCAGGGTGAAGCGGTGCGTCATCTCGCCGGCGGCCAGATCGGGAAACTCGGTCTCCGGCAGCGTCTGCAGCGCGAAGCGCGAGCGCCCGGCGCGCACGGTCAGCGTGCCGCGGTCGCCGGAGGTCTCGATCTGCACCTGCGCACCTTCGGGCAGCTTGCGCACGATGTCGTAGATGGTGTGCGCCGGCACGGTGGTGGCGCCTTCCTGGCCCACTTCCGCGGCGATTGTCTCGACGATCTCGATGTCGAGGTCGGTGGCGCGCAAAGCAAGCCCGCGCGCATCGGTGCGCATCAGCACGTTCGCGAGGATCGGTATGGTGTTGCGCCGCTCGACGACACGATGGACGTGGGCCAGAGACTTGAGCAACTCGGCCCGCTCGACGGTGACCTTCATGGCCGCGACACCCGTGGCTTTAGAAAAAGGGGAACGCGCACGGAGCGCGGCTGGCGCGGGCGCGGCCCGGCAACGCGCCCCGGGCGGGCGGCGCGGGCGCGCCGCCGGGGGCGTCGACATTGCCGTCAGCGCTGCTGCAACGCAAGCGCCGCACGGGGAGATGCGCCGAATTAGTGGGGAAATCTGCGGTGATTGCGGGGAAGACGGCGCTGGGCGCCGCCTCTCACTCGTCGCTGACGAGCCGCTTCAGCGTCTCGACCTCTTCGGCGAGCGCCCGGTCGGTGCCGACGAGGCCGTCGATCTTGCGCACGGCGTGCAACACGGTGGTGTGGTCGCGCCCGCCGAAGCGCCGGCCGATCTCCGGCAGGGAGCGCAGGGTCAGCGTCTTGGCGAGGTACATCGCGATCTGGCGCGGTTTCACCACGTTTGCGGTGCGGCGCTGCGAGAGGATGTCGGCGCGGCTGACATTGTAGTGCTTGGCGACGATGCGCAGGATGTCGTCCACCCGCACGCGCTTGGGCTCGCCCGAGCGCACGAGGTCGCGCACCGCGGTCTCGGCCATCTCCAGCGTGATCGCGCGGGAGGTGAGCTGGTTGTGCGCCAGCAGGCGGTTGAGCGCACCGTCGAGGTCGCGTCCGTTCTGCCCGCAATGGCGGGCGATGAAGGACAAAACGTCGCCGGGCACGTTGAAGCCGGGATGCTGCTGGCCGAGCATGGCGACGCGGGCCGCCAGGATCTCAAGCTTCAGTTCCTCGTCGAGCGGGGCGATCTCCACCACCAGGCCGCCGGCGAGGCGCGAGCGCACGCGCTCCTCCAGTGCGTCGAGCTCGGCCGGCGGACGGTCGGCGGCGATCACGACCTGGCGGCCGGAATCCATCAGCGCGTTGAGGGTGTGGCAGAATTCCTGCTGCACGCTCTTGCCCTGCAGGAACTGCAGGTCGTCGATCACCAGCGTGTCGATGCCGCGCAGCTGCTCCTTGAAGGCGAGCGCCGACTGGCTCTTCAGCGCGGCGACGAAGCCGTACATGAAGCGCTCGGCGGTCAGGTAGACGACGCGGCGGCCCTTGTCGGCGCCGGCGGCGGCAATGGCCTGCAGCAGGTGCGTCTTGCCGAGGCCGACGGCGGCATGGAGATAAAGCGGGTTGAACACCGGGCCGCTGCCGGCCGGCGCGCTCGCCACCTTCTGCGCCGCCGCATGGGCGAGGCGGTTGGACTCGCCGAGCCGGTAGGTGGCGAAGGTCAGGCGCGGGTCGAGCGGCGAGCCGTTGCCCACCTCCGCCGAATTGGCGGCAACAGCCATAGCAGCGGCCGGCTCGGCGACGGCAACGCGGACGGCCGGCGTCACGGTGCGGATGGTCGCAGAGCCGGCGCCGGGGGCGCGCAGCACGGCGGTGCGCACGATCAGCTCGACGCGGCCGGCCGAGGCTTCTTCCTGCCAGAGCACGGAGAGGCGGTCGATATAATGCTGCTGGATCCAGGTCTTGAGGAAGCGCGTCGGCACGGAGAGCCGCACGAGGCCGCCTTGGACGCCGTCGAGCTCGAGGCGCGGGAACCAGCTGGAATAGACTTCCTCGCCGATCTCCGCCCGCAGCCGCCGGCGAACCCGGTCCCAGGCTTCGCGGGTATGATTTGCCTCGCGGGCGTCACTGTCCTTGCCGGCGCGTGCCGCTGCGCTGGAGGCCGGACCGGAGAAATGGGCCTGGCCTGAGGGTTCGATACCATCGGACTTGAACATGATCGCTCCGCGTTTCTTTTGCGGTTGTTGGGGCGCACGAAGGGCTGGCACCGCAACGACGCCGCTTGCGCGGCACCGGGGTCGGCTGCCTTCTGTGCGAATGAAAAGTGTGACGAGCCGGCGCGGGTCGTCGGTCAATCGCGTCGGGTCAATCGCTCGACGCTGTCATTAGACGACCGACGTCCCCGCCTCAACCGGGCGGTTCACGGAAGACCGCGGGTGCGGAACGAGCGCAACACAACAGGGGGTCCCAGAGCTCCTTGGCGATCCGTCCATCCTCGGTCGGACCGGCGATGCAATCTGGGCACGCATCCCCTCGCGCGTTCGTTCGCGTAATCATAGCAGCCCCTTCACGGCAAGATCGTTGCCGTCCCTAGCAGTCTTCATTCTTGTGGATGCACCTATATGCGTAAGCTGTTACGCACTACACCCGCAGCTGCCCTCTGGAAACCATAGCAGTCTGCGCTGTTCCGCCAGAAACGGTGCGAAACATGGAGGAGGACAGGTGATGATTACAGCACACAACTTCCTCCTCACGTAAAATGAGCAGTTGGAAAACTCAACTTTTCGCTGAGGTGCCCGGCAGGACCGGGATGAAGACAACATACACAGCGGCCCCCGCCTGCGCAACGCCGTTGGTGCGCGTCTCGCCGCTTCGGGGTGCCGCGGGAGCCGAATCAGGCGCCTAAAATAGAACCATCAGCCGGCAAATCTCTGAGTCGCTTGCAAGATTCTGCGACGCTTCGTGACGGCTCTTTCCGCAGCTAATTTTCGCGCCCGAGGGGGCGGGTAGGGAGACTCCCTGCCGATTCGGAAGGGCCGGTTCCGTGTGGACCACAAGTTATTGATTTAGTTTGCATATCTCTGCGCGGCCGCTGGCCGTCGCATCGGGCGGCGGGCAGGTTTGCCGGCTGCTTCGGGGCGTCCTGGGAGTCAAGGGCGTGCGCTCCGTTGCACACGGGATCATTTCCGTCGCTACCGCGATGTGACGGTTCTGCAACAGGGCGTCGGGGCGACCGTGAGTGGCGGGGGCGCCCGCCAGACGCCGCCTGGCTGCCGCAGCGGGTGAGGTCGCGCCAACGCAAAAAAAGCCCGGCCTGGCGGCCGGGCTCCGTAAACTCTTGGTTGCAGACCGCGAAGGTGCGATCAGGCGCCCAGCTTGGCGAGACGCTGAGCGAGGCGCGAGACCTTGCGCGAGGCGGTGTTCTTGTGGAGCACGCCCTTCTGGGCAGCCCGCATGATCTCCGGCTCTGCGGCCTTGAAGGCGACATCCGCAGCAGTGCGGTCGCCGGAGGCGATGGCCTCCTCGATCTTGCGCACGAAGGTGCGCATCCGCGAGCGGCGGTTCTTGTTGACCTCGGTGCGGCGCTCGATCTTGCGGGCCGCTTTCTTGGCGGAAGGCGTATTGGCCATCGGCCATCCTCTTCGTCGTCGCAGGAACGGGCGAGCCGCTCGTGCCGGAATGTGATTGCAAAAGCTGATGCGAGCCTGCCCCGGAGGAGCCCCGCGTGAGTGGCGGGCTTATAGTCGCGGGGGGGCGCCGCGTCAACATGAAAGGCGCGCGGCACCGCCCTTCGCAAAACGCCTAGCGGTTTTGGCAAAACGCCTAGCGGTTCTGGAACGAGGCGCCGCGCTTCTCGGCGAAGGCGGCCATGCCCTCCTTCTGGTCCGCCGTGGCGAACAGCGCCTGGAACAGCCGGCGCTCGAATCGGATGCCTTCCGCCAGCGTGGTCTCGAGCGCCCGGTCGACGCTCTCCTTGGCCATCATCACCGCCGGCAGTGACAGGCCGGCGATGACGTCGGCAACCTTCATCGCCTCCTCGCGCAGCGAGGCCAGCGGCACGACGCGCGAGACGAGGCCGTAGCGGTCCGCCTCGTCGGCTGTCAGCGTACGGCCGGTGAGCACCATCTCCATCGCCTTGGCCTTGCCGACCGCGCGGGTGAGGCGCTGCGAGCCGCCGGCGCCGGGCATGATGCCGAGCTGGATCTCCGGCTGGCCGAAGCGGGCATTGTCGGCGGCGAGGATGATGTCGCACATCATGGCGATCTCGCAGCCGCCGCCCAGCGCATAGCCGGCCACCGCCGCCACCACCGGCTTGCGGCAGCGCGACAGCCGCTCCCAGGAGGTGATGAAGTCATCGACATAGGTCGCAGGGAAGGTCAGCGCCTGCATCTCCTTGATGTCGGCGCCGGCGGCGAAGACGCGTTCCGAGCCGGTCAGCACGATGCAGCCGATGCCGGCATCGGCCTCGAAGGCGTCGAGCGCCCGGCCGAGCTCGGCGATGAGCGCCGAATTCAGCGCGTTGAGCGCCTTCGGCCGGTTCAGCGTGATGACGCCGACGCGCCCGTTGGTCTCGACGAGGATGTTGTCATAGGCCATGGCGCGGCGGCTCCTATCGCTGACATGTCGCACAGTAAAAGGTGGAGCGCCCGCTCTGCACAAGCCGGGCGATGGTGCCGCGGCAGCCGGGGTTCAGGCAGGCCTCGCCCTCGCGGTCATAGGCGCGGAAGGTGTGCTGGAAATAGCCGAGCGTGCCGTCGACCTGCGCATGGTCGCGCAGCGTCGAGCCGCCGGCGGCGATCGCCTCCTCCAGCACGTCGCGGACGATATCGACCAGCCGGCGCGTGGCGGCGGTCGGCTTGCCGGCTGCGGTGACGAGGCTCGCGGCCTGCCGTTCGGGCGAGAGGCCGGCGCGGTGCAGCGCCTCGCACACATAGATGTTGCCGAGCCCGGCGACGACCTTCTGGTCGAGCAGCGCCGCCTTGATCGGCGTGCGTCGTCCGGCGAGCGCGCGGGCGAGCCCTTCCGCGTTGAAATCAGTGCCGAGCGGCTCCGGGCCGATGTCACGGAACAGCGGGTGTTCTTCGAGGGAGGCGCGTGGCACCAGCAGCATGGCACCGAAGCGGCGCGGGTCGTTGTAGACGACCTCGATGCCGCCCTCCATGCGGAAGGCCACATGGTCGTGCGCGGACGCCTTGGAGCGGGCCATGACGAAGTCGCCGGGCGTGGAGGGCACACCCTCGTCCGGCTCGATGCGGAAGGAGCCGGACATGCCGAGATGCATGACCAGCACCTCCGGCGCCGCGCCGTCCTCCGGCTCGATGTCGGCGACGAGATATTTGGCGCGGCGGCCGAGCCTGCCGATGCGCCGGCCGGTCAGCCGCTCGGCGAAGCGTTCGGGCAGGGGCCAGCGCAGGTCCGGGCGGCGGGCGACGGCGGCGAGGATGCGCCGGCCTTCCATCACCGGGGCGAGCCCGCGCCGGACGGTCTCGACTTCAGGCAGCTCGGGCATGGAAGCGCGGTTTCCTCAGCAAGCACTCTTTATATAGGGAGGTCGCGCAGGAAGCGCCTCAGCTCGTCGATGCCGGTGAAGCAGTGGGCGCGCAGGCCGGCGGCGAGCGCCCCCTCCACATTGGCGATCTTGTCGTCGATCATCACCGCTTCCTCCGGCGCGACGCCGTAGAGCGTGGCGACACCTTTATATATGGCGGGAGCGGGCTTCTTGCCGCCGAACTCGGCCGCGACGTGCATGGCCGGGCCGAACACCTCGCGCAGCCCCGGCACCAGCACGTCGAAATGCTCCCTCATGATGAAGCCGTTATTCGTCAGCAGCGCGATTGCGACGCGCTCGCGCAGCCCGGCCACGAGATTGACCATCTCCATGTCGAGCGTCATGGCGAGCGCGCGGGTGCGCAGCCAGTCCTCGCGCCCGAACGGCACGCCCAGCGCCGCGCCGATGGCGGCGACATAGGCGTCGGGGCTGAGCTCGCCGGTGTCGGAGGCGTCCTCGATGCCGCTGGTCCAGATCAGCCGCTCGATATCGGCGATGGAGAGCCCCGCCATCCGCGCTATGGCGGCGCGGCGCGCGTCGACGTCGTAGCGCAGCATCACGTCGTCCATGTCGAAGACGAGGAGGCGCGGAGGGGAGGGGGTGTCGTTCATCGCCGCCTGCTGATCCGCATGAACAACCTCACCCTGACGTGCCCGGCGTTTCGCCGGGCCTCGAAGGATGTTCGTCCGGGTGCGCTATCACGAGCAGCCTTCGAGGCTCGCTGCGCTCGCACCTCAGGATGAGGGGGCATTGAGGGGAAAGCCGTCAGAGTAAGGCATCCCCACAAGCCGCCCGCCTCACGGCAGCGCGTCGAAGCCCTCGCCGAAGCCCTTGAGGCTGAGCGGGATGCCGATGCCTTCCTCCGGCGTCTGGAAGACGATGAAGGTGGCGTTCTGGCCGTTGCGTAGCTGGCCGATCAGCTTGTCGTCCATTACCACCTCGGCGACGCAGCCATTCGGCACGCAGCGCACGAAGCCGGCGCGGCCGACATCGGCATTGTCGATCTTCAGCCCGAGGCCCGAGGGCAGCAGCACGCCGAGTGGCGCGAGCACGCGCAGAAGCCGGCTCTTCTGGTCCACCGTCTTCAGCACGATCACGGTGAGGCCGACATTGGGGCGGTCGTCCGCCTGCACGCTCTGCAGCAGCACGCACTGCTCCGACTGGGCGCCCGGGGGCGTGTCGCAGCGAATCTGCCACTCACCGTGCACGGAGCGCACGACCCCCTGCGCCGCCGCGCCGTCGGCTGTGGCGATCAAGGCGGCTGCGGCAAGCACCGCGAAGAAGGCTGAACGGAGTGCCGCATAGCCGGGCATGGCTCTCTCCCGAAAAGTGTCGTCGCTTAAGTCTTCTAAAGAATCGCCAGCGGCGGACAAGGCGAATCGTGCCGAGCCCCTGCCGGGGCCGGCGGAGCGGGGCGCGTACAACGCCCCAGAGCCGTGTCAACAATGCGGCCGAGAATGCGGGATCGTCCTGCGCCGCGCAGGTAGAACGTTTCCAGCCACCGACGTCATGTCGCAGGAGGGGACGGGTCGTGGCGCGTTGCCCAGGTGTCCTTTTTGTGTTTGATGAGGATCAAATGCCACTGGCCCGGCACGCGGTTTTCACGGTCATGGCCGGGTCGCGGGGGATTTGATGGGAGTGACGATCGCGATGAATTCGTGGATCCGCAATGCTGCGCGCATGGCCGCCGGCCTTGCCGGAGGTGTCTTCGGCATGTTCGTGCTGGCGCTGGCCGGCACCGGGGCGGCACTGGCGGGCACGGGGCAGCCCTCGCCGTGGCAGATCAATCTTCAAGGAGCCGCCTCTCCGGTGATGGAGAGCATCCACTCCTTCCACTTCTTCCTTCTGGTCATCATCGTCGCCGTCGTCCTTCTGGTGCTGGTGCTGCTGGTCGTCGTGATGGTCAAGTTCAACGAGAAGGCCAATCCGGTGCCTTCTCGGACCACCCACAACACGTTGATCGAGGTGCTGTGGACCGTCGTCCCGGTGCTCATCCTGGTGGCGATCGCGATCCCGTCCTTCCGTCTGCTGTTCCTGCAGCTCGACCTGCCGAAGGCCGACCTCACCGTGAAGGTGACGGGGCACCAGTGGTACTGGTCCTATGAATATCCCGACAACGGTCCCTTCAGCTTCGACAGCCTGATGGTGCAGACCGCCGATCTGAAGCCGGACCAGCCGCGTCTGCTCTCCGTCGACAACGAGGTGGTGGTGCCGGTCAACAAGATCGTGCGCATCCAGGTCACCGCCGCCGACGTGATCCACTCCTTCGCCCTGCCGTCGTTCGGCGTGAAGATCGACGCCCTGCCGGGCCGCCTGAACGAAAGCTGGTTCCAGGCGACCAAGGAGGGGGTGTATTATGGCCAGTGTTCGGAGCTGTGCGGGCGCGACCATGCCTTCATGCCGATCGCCATCCGCGTGGTGAGCGAGGCGGAATTCGCGACCTGGGTCGCCGAGGCCAAGCAGAAATTCGCCAGCACCGGCGCGCCGGCGCAGGTCGCGCAGGGCGAGCCGGCCGCCGGGCTGGTCGCCGCCACGCGCTAAAGCGTCGCCGGTTCGGCGTATCGAAGTTTCGAAGCGCGTGAGAGCGCGCGAATGAGGGACGGTTCTATGGCATATGCAGCCGGTCACGCGGGCGATCCGACGGGTTGGAAGCGCTGGGTCTACTCCACCAACAACAAGGACATCGGCCTGATGTACCTGATCTTCGCCATCGTGGCGGGGATCGTTGGCGGCATCCTCTCCATCGGCATCCGCTTGGAGCTGCAGGAGCCGGGGATGCAGATCTTCTCGGATCCGCAGACCTTCAACGTGTTCACCACCGGCCACGGCCTCATCATGATCTTCTTCATGGTGATGCCGGCGATGATCGGCGGCTACGGCAACTACTTCGTGCCGCTGATGATCGGCGCGCCGGACACCGCCTTCCCCCGTATCAACAACGTCGCCTTCTGGCTGCTCATCCCCTCCTTCGCGCTGGCGATCCTGTCGCTCTTCGTCGAGGGCGCGGCGGGCTCGGACGGCTTCGGCGGCGGCTGGACGATCTATCCGCCGCTCTCCTCCAAGCTCGGTCATCCCGGGCCGGCGATGGATCTCCTGATCCTGTCGCTGCATATTGCGGGCGCCTCGTCGATCCTCGGCGCGATCAACCTGATCACGACGATCCTCAACATGCGCGCTCCCGGCATGACGCTGCACAAGATGCCGCTCTTCGCCTGGGCGCAGCTGGTCACGGCCTTCCTGCTGCTGCTGTCCCTGCCGGTCCTGGCGGGCGCCATCACCATGCTGCTGACCGACCGCAACTTCGGCACGACCTTCTTCGACCCGGCCGGCGGCGGTGACCCGATCCTGTTCCAGCACCTGTTCTGGTTCTTCGGCCACCCCGAGGTGTACATCCTCATCCTGCCGGGCTTCGGCATCGTCTCGCACATCGTCTCGACCTTCTCGCGCAAGCCGGTGTTCGGCTATCTCGGCATGGCCTATGCCATGGTGGCGATCGGCGTGGTCGGCTTCGTGGTGTGGGCGCACCACATGTACACGGTCGGCCTGTCCTCCTCGACGCAGGCCTACTTCGTCGCCGCGACGATGATCATCGCGGTGCCGACGGGCGTGAAGATCTTCTCGTGGATCGCCACCATGTGGGGCGGGTCGATCTCGATGCGTGTGCCCATGCTGTGGGCGATCGGCTTCATCTTCCTGTTCACCGTCGGCGGTGTCACCGGCGTCGTGCTCTCCAATGCCGGCATCGACCGCTCGCTGCACGACACCTATTACGTGGTGGCGCACTTCCACTACGTGCTGTCGCTCGGCGCCGTGTTCGCCATCTTCGCGGGCTGGTACTACTGGTCGCCGAAGATGTTCGGGTACATGTACAGCGAGACCATCGGCAAGATTCACTTCTGGCTCACCTTCATCGGCGTGAACCTGGTGTTCTTCCCGCAGCACTTCCTCGGCCTCGCCGGCATGCCGCGCCGCTACGCGGACTACCCGGACGCCTTCGCCGGCTGGAACTTCGTCTCCTCGATCGGCTCCTACATCTCGGGCTTCGCGGTGCTGGTGTTCCTGTTCGGCATCTACCGGATGTTCGCCGCCAAGGTGCCGGCCGGTGCCAATCCGTGGGGCGAGGGCGCCACGACGCTGGAATGGACGCTGCCTTCGCCGCCGCCCTTCCATCATTTCGACGTCCTCCCGCGGATCAAGTGATCCGGCAGGACGTTGAGACGAGACTCGGCGCGATGAAGGTCGCGCCGGTCGCACGATAGGGCAGGGAGACGGGCCGTCCGATACGGGTCCTCCCCCGCCGCAGTCGCATCGCCGGACGCCTGACGTCGCGCGATGCCGGAGTGAAGTGATGAGCGACGTCGCCTCGCGCGAATACGAGCTGAGCCGCACCGGGCCGTCGCAGGCCTCGGTGTCGGACTATGTCGCGCTGCTGAAGCCGCGGGTCATGTCGCTGGTGATCTTCACCGCGCTCGTCGGCATCGTGCGCGCGCCGGGCGAGGTGCATCCGGTCATCGCCTTCACCGCGCTGCTGTGCATCGCCATCGGCGCCGGCGCCTCTGGCGCGCTCAACATGTGGTGGGATGCGGACATCGACGCGGTGATGAGCCGCACCAAGCGCCGCCCGATTCCTGCCGGCCGGGTGACGCCGGGCGAGGCGCTCGCCTTCGGCATGACGCTCGCCGTCGGCTCGGTGCTGGTGCTCGGCCTGCTGGTGAACGAGCTCGCCGCCGCGCTGCTCGCCTTCACCATCTTCTTCTACATCGTCATCTACACGATGTGGCTGAAGCGCTGGACGCCGCAGAACATTGTCATCGGCGGCGCCGCCGGGGCCTTCCCGCCCATGGTGGGCTGGGCCGCCGCCTCGGGCGGCATCGGCCTGGAGAGCGTGCTGCTCTTCCTCATCATCTTCTTCTGGACCCCGCCGCACTTCTGGGCGCTGGCGCTGTACAAGTCCGGCGACTACGAGCGCGCCGGCGTGCCCATGCTCCCGGTCGTCGCCGGCACCGCCGAGACCCGCCGCCAGATCCTGCTCTACACGCTGATCCTGGTGCCGCTCGCCATGTCGCCCTTCTTCCTGGGCATGGCGGGGATCGGCTACGGGATCGTCTCGGGCGTCACCGGCGCGCTGATGCTGCTGCTCGCGGTGCAGGTCTATCGCCGCCGCGAGGGTGCTCCGGCCGAGCAGGCCGCCAGGCGCCTGTTCGGCTTCTCCATCCTCTATCTCTTCCTGCTCTTCGCCGTGCTCCTGGTGGAGGCGGTGGCGCCGGCCGGGTTCGGGCTCTGAGCGCATGCTGGCGAGGACCCCCATGGCGGATGAGAACAAGAAGCCGGAGCCGCAGGACGACGGCGTGGTGCTCACCGACGAGCAGAAGCGCCGCCGGCGTGCGCGCTCCATCGCCATCGCGGTCGTGCTCGGCGCGCTCTGCGTGCTGTTCTACGTCGTGACCATCGTGAAGCTCGGCCCGGCCGTGCTGGTCCGGCCGCTGTGAGGCAGTGATGGCGGAAGACCCCGGCATGCCCCCAGAGACGCCCGCTGAGACGCCTCTCGCCACGCCCCGCGCGAAGCCGCGGACGAGGAATCACCGGCTGGTGGCGGTCAGCTGCGCCGCCTTCGTCGCGGCGATGGTCGGCGCGTCCTACGCTGCCGTGCCGCTCTACCAGATGTTCTGCCAGATCACCGGTTTCGGCGGCGCCACCCGTGTCGCCACCGAGGCGCCCGCCCATCCACTGGAGCGCACGCTCGAGATCCGCTTCGACGCCAATGTGGCGCCGGGCCTCGACTGGAGCTTCGAGCCGGAGGTGCGTTCGATGACGGTGCGCGTCGGCGAGACCAAGATGGCCTTCTACCGCGCCCACAACCGCAGCGACCGGCCGCTGACGGCGAGCGCGACCTACAACGTGACGCCGGCCCAGTCCGGCTACCATTTCGCCAAGACGCAGTGCTTCTGCTTCACCGAGCAGACGCTGCAGCCGGGCGAGACCCTCGACATGCCGGTCGTCTTCTTTGTCGATCCCGCTTTCGTGGAGGATCCGGAGATGGCGGGCGTCAAGACGATCACGCTTTCCTACACCTTCTTCCAGAAGGCGGCGCCGGTGGCCGCGGGCACGGAGAAGGCCGGAAAGACCCCCTTGTGACGGGCAGAACGCCACATTGCGGCCGCAACGCCGGCCCGCTAGAGAAGTAGACGAACGGAGAGCGCGACCCATGGCCGAGGCCCACGCCAGACACCACGACTACCATATCGTCGACCCGAGCCCGTGGCCGGCCGTCGTATCGGTGTTCGCCTTCGTCCTCGCGGCCGGCGCCGTGTTCTGGATGCACGGCCAGCTCACCATCCTGGTGATGGTCGTCGGCCTGATCGGCGTCGTCTACACCATGTGCGTGTGGTGGCGGGACATCATCCGCGAGGCCGAGCATGGGCATGCGCACACGCCGGTGGTGCAGCTCCACTATCGCTACGGCATGATCCTGTTCATCGCCTCCGAGGTGATGTTCTTCGTTGCCTGGTTCTGGGCCTTCTTCGACGCCGCGCTGTTCCCCGGCGAAGCGATCAACTATGCCCGGGCCGAGTTCACTGGCGGGCATTGGCCGCCGAACGGCATCGAGACCTTCAACCCGTGGCACCTGCCGCTGCTCAACACGCTGATCCTGCTGACCTCGGGCACCACGCTGACCTGGGCGCACCACGCGCTGGTGCATGGCGACCGCGACAGCGCCAAGTGGGGCCTGTGGCTCACCGTCGGCCTCGGCGCGATCTTCTCCATGCTGCAGGCCTATGAGTACAGCCACGCGGAGTTCGCCTTCTCGGGCAACATCTACGGCGCCACCTTCTTCATGGCGACCGGCTTCCACGGCTTCCACGTGATCGTCGGCACCATCTTCCTCGCCGTCTGCCTCGGTCGTCTCTATGCCGGTCACTTCACGCCGACCCATCATTTCGGCTTCGAGGCGGCGGCCTGGTACTGGCACTTCGTCGACGTGGTCTGGTTGTTCCTCTTCACCTTCATCTATGTGTGGGGCAGCTCGGGCGCGCCGCACTAGCCCGACGGTACATTCTGGATCGGGGGCGGCCACGTGCCGCCCCTTTTCGTTTCAAGGCCCGCCATCGGGCGCACTGCGGATTTTCAACCGCCGGGCAACGGAGTAGAAGCCGAGCATGGACCTTCAGCCTTTCCACACCGGCGTGTCTCCCTACCAGGCGGGACTGACCTGCCGCTGCCCGCGCTGCGGGCGGGGGCGCCTGTTCAGCGGCTTCCTCAAGGTGGCGCCGTCCTGCGAGAATTGCGGGCTGGACTACAGCTTCGACGATTCCGGCGATGGCCCGGTGGTGTTCATCATCCTGGCCGCCGGCTCGCTGGTGGTCGGCCTCGCTCTCTGGGTCGAGCTGACCTGGCAGCCGCCGCTCTGGGTGCATGCCATGCTCTGGACGCCGCTGGTGCTGATCTCGACCCTCGGCCTGCTGCGCCCGCTGAAGGCAACGCTGATCGCGCTGCAATACGCCAAGCGTGCGCAGGAGGGGCGCCTCGACCAGGGGCATCCCGACAAGGGTGGGGCGTGAGCGCTTCCGGCAGCGCCGTGCGCAAGCTGCTGCCCGTCGGGCTGGTCGTCCTCGCCGCCTTCGGCGTGCTGGTCGGCCTCGGCGCGTGGCAGCTGGAGCGCCTCGCCTGGAAGGAAGGCCTCATCGCCAAGGTGGAAGCCCGCATCCATCGCGAGCCGGTGGACCCGCCGGCCGAGGCCGACTGGCCGGAGGTCGATTATGACCGCGACGAATATCGCCGGGTGAGCGTGCAGGGCCGCCTGCGGCACGACCTTGAAGTACAGGTCTATGCGCTGATCGATACCGCACCCGACGGCTCGGGTGGGCCGGGCTACTGGGTGATCACGCCGCTGGTGACGGCGGACGGCTCCACCATCCTGATCAACCGCGGCTTCGTGCCGACCGACCGCCGCTCCCCCGCGACGCGTGCGGAAGGGCAGGTCGACGGCGTCGTCTCCGTCACCGGCCTGCTGCGCCTGCCGGAGGAGGCGGCGCTGTTCACGCCGGCCAACGATCCGGACAAGGACAGCTGGTTCGTGCGCGATCCCGAGGCCATCGCGAGCGCCAAGGGGCTGGTGCGCGTCGCTCCCTTCCTCATCGACGCCGATGCGACGCCCAATCCCGGCGGCCTGCCGCGCGGCGGGCTGACCCGCATCGCCTTCCCCAACCGGCACCTCGAATATGCGCTGACCTGGTTCGGCCTGGCCGCCACGCTGCTCGGCGTCTTCGCGGCCTATGCCTGGGGCCGCCTGCGGCGCGGGTGAGGGAAGGTCGCTACCTCTCGCTACCTTTTTCGCCGCATTGCCTGCGCCTACCGCGGCGGAGCTCCATCGCTTGCTTGCCTCCGCTCGCCCCCGCCACTAGTTTGCCGCCGATTTCTCCAGCGGAGACGTGCGTGCGCTACATCTCGACCCGCGGCGAAGCCCCCGTGCTCGCCTTCTCCGACGCGCTGCTCGCCGGCCTTGCGCGCGACGGCGGCCTCTACGTGCCGGAGACCTTCCCGGCGCTCGCACCGGCCGACATGGCGCGCCTCGCCGGACGCCCCTATGCCGAGGTGGCGGCGAAGGTGATCGCGCCCTTCGTCGACGAGGTGTTCACCCCCGAGGTGCTGCGCCCGATGCTGGCCGAGGCCTATGCGAGCTTCCGTCACCCGGCGACGACGCCGCTGGTGCAGATCGCGCCCAACCGCTTCGTGCTGGAGCTGTTCCACGGCCCGACGCTCGCCTTCAAGGACGTGGCGATGCAGCTGCTCGGGCGCATGATGGACCATGTGCTCACCCTGCGCGACGAGCGCGCCACGATCGTTGGCGCCACCTCGGGCGATACCGGCAGCGCGGCCATCGAGGCGTTCCGCGGCCGCGCGCGCACCGACGTGTTCATTCTTTATCCCGCCGGCCGCGTCTCAGAGGTGCAGCGCCGGCAGATGACGACGGTGCCGGACGCCAACGTCCACGCCATCGCCGTCGAGGGCACCTTCGACGACTGCCAGGCGCATGTGAAGGCGATGTTCAACCATCACGCCTTCCGCGACCGGCTGCGCCTCGCTGGCGTGAACTCGATCAACTGGGCGCGCATCGTCGCGCAGGTGGTCTACTATTTCGTCGCCGGTGCCGCGCTCGGCTCGCCTCACCGGCCGGTCTCCTTCGTGGTGCCGACCGGCAATTTCGGCGACGTGCTCGCCGGCTTCGTCGCCAAGCGCATGGGCCTGCTGGTCGACCGGCTGGTGATCGCCACCAACGTCAACGACATCCTCGCCCGCACGCTGGCCTCCGGCCGCTACGAGGTGACGGGCGTCGTGCCGTCCTCCTCGCCCTCGATGGACATCCAGGTCTCGTCTAACTTCGAGCGTGTGCTGTTCGAGGCGCTGGACCGCGACGCCGGCGCGCTGCGCGGGCTGATGGCGGCGCTCAACCAGTCCGGCGCCTTCTCGCCGTCCAACCGGGCGCTGGAGGCGATCCGTGCCGATTTCGACGCCGGCCGCACCGACGAGGCGAAGACCGCCGAGACCATCGCCCGCGTGCGCCGCGAGACCGGCTACCTGCTCGATCCGCATTCGGCGGTGGCGGTCTCGGTGGCCGAGCGCATCCAGCACGATCCGCGCGTGCCGCAGGTGGTGCTGGCGACCGCGCATCCGGCCAAGTTCCCCGACGCGGTGGAGCGCGCCTGCGGCGAGCGTCCGGCGCTGCCGCCGCATCTCGCCGACCTGATGGAGCGCGAGGAGCGCACGCCGACCTTGCCCAACGACATCGCCGCCATCGAGGCCTATATCTCCCGCCACGCCCGCGCCGCGGAGCCCGCCCTGTGAGTGCCGATACCGCCGGCCCGCGTATCACGAAGCTAGAGTCAGGCGTCACCGTCGTCACCGACGCGATGCCTCACCTCGCCACCGCCTCGCTCGGCATCTGGGCCGGCGCCGGCTCGCGCGACGAGGAGGCGGACGAGCACGGCATCTCGCACCTCCTCGAGCACATGGCGTTCAAGGGCACGAAGCGCCGCTCCGCCCGCGCAATCGCCGAGGAGATCGAGGCGGTCGGCGGCGACATCAACGCCGCCACCAGCGTCGAGCACACCACCTACAATGCCCGCGTGCTGGCGCAGGACGTGCCGCTCGCCATCGACGTGCTGTCCGACATCCTCGCCGAACCGGCCTTCGATCCGGAGGAGCTCACGCGCGAGCACAACGTCATCGTGCAGGAGATCGGCGCCGCCCTGGACACGCCGGACGACCTCGTCTTCGACCTGTTCCAGGAGCGGGCCTTCCCCGGCCAGCCGATCGGCCGTTCCATCCTCGGCACGCCTCAGAGCGTGCGCTCCTTCGGGCCGGATCGGCTGCGCACCTATCTCGACCGCAACTACCGGGCGCCGAAGCTGATCGTCGCCGCCGCCGGCGCGGTGGACCACGATTCCATCGTCGCCGAGGTTGACAGGCGTCTCGGCGGCTTCGGGCGCGAGGACAAGCCGGCGCCGGTCGCGGGTCACTACCAGGGCGGCGTCGAGATCGGCGGCGGGCGCGACCTGGAGCAGGCGCATCTGCTGATCGGCCTGCCGGGTCTCTCCTACCGCGATCCCGGCTTCCACGCGCTGCAGGTGTTCACCAATGTGCTGGGCGGGGGCATGTCCTCGCGCCTGTTCCAGGAGGTGCGCGAGGCACGCGGTCTCTGCTACGCGGTCTACTCCTTCCACTGGGGCTATGCCGACACCGGCTTGTTCGGCGTCTATGCCGGCACCGACGGCGGCGATGTCGACGAACTGGTCGACGTGGTGGTGGACGAGATCGCCGGCGCCATCGAAACCATGACCGAGGTCGAGCTCGCCCGCTCCAAGGCGCAGGCCAAGGTCGGGCTGCTGGCGGCGCTGGAGAGCTCCGGCGCGCGTGCCGACCAGCTCGCCCGCCAGATGCTCGCTTTCGGCCGGCCGATCCCGCTGGAGGAGATCGTCGCCAAGGTGGAGGCGGTGACGCTGGAGGACGCCAAGGCGGCGGGCAGGGCGCTGATCGCCCGCGGCCGGCCCACCTTTGCCGCGCTCGGACCTGCAAAGCCTCTTGAATCGGCGGCGCGCATCGCGGAACGTCTATCCGCAGCATAACCCGCCTTCACGGCACACCGCATGGCCCTGTTCCGTACTGTTTCCTGGCATGAGCCGCCGTCGCTCATCGAAGGCGAGCGGGTGGTGCTGCGCATGCCGCAGATGTCGGACTTCGCCGCCTGGGCGTCGCTGCGCGAGGAGAGCCGCAGCTTCCTCACGCCGTGGGAGCCGATCTGGCCGCCCTACGACCTTACCCGTGGCTCGTTCCGTCGCCGGATGCGCCGCTATGCGCGCGACGTGCGGGAGGATGCCGCCTATCCCTTCCTGGTCTTCCGCCGCCCCGATCGTGTGCTGCTCGGCGGGCTATCGCTGTCCAATGTCCGGCGCGGCGTCACCCAGACGGCGAGCCTGGGCTACTGGATGGGCGCACGCCATGCCGGCAAGGGTTATATGAGCGCGGCGGTGCGGGCGCTGCTGCCCTTCGCCCATGGCACGCTGGGCCTTAGGCGCATCGAGGCGGCCTGCTTGCCGCACAACGAGCCCTCCATCCGCCTGCTGGAGCGCACCGGCTTCCGCCGCGAGGGCTATGGGCGGGAATATCTCTGCATCAACGGCGTCTGGCAGGACCACCTGCTCTATGCCCGTCTCGGCAGCGACGCCATCGGGCCGGCGGCAGGTATCGATGCCCCCAGTTTAGTGCCGTTCGAAAGTGGAAGAGAGTTGAACGGCGACAGCTAGTCTAGAATTCATAAAGATGGGCTAGGTAAGACTGCTTAGATCGGATCACGTGATCGGCAGATAGGGTTTTGCCGATTGACGGCCTGGCGGAATAGGGCGAAAAGAAAAGACGAGAGCAAAATTTAGAATAATTCTAAGTGGCCCGTCACTTTGGTTCTGCCTTTCGATGATCGTCTGCTCCTGCAATGTGCTGTCCGACCGTCAGATCCGCGACGCGGTGACGGAGACGCAGGCCGTGCGCACGGCGGGTCAGGTCTATCGCTGCCTCGGCTGCTCCGCCCAGTGCGGCCGCTGCGCCCGCACCATCCGCAAGCTCATCGACGACGTGAACGCCTCCGCCTGCGGCGGCTGTGCCCGCGAATGCCCGGTCTCCGCCCACGCCATGCCGGCGGAGTGAGCGCGCCGTCTACTAGGCGTCCCCATCCCTGAGAACATGTAGCGCGCCCACATCCCGAGGTGCCGCCAAAGGCGGCCTCGAAGGATGCTCGCCTTGGCGCACCCGGACGAGCGTCCTTCGGGGCTCGCTGCGCTCGCACCTCAGGATGAGGTTCATCAGGCGGCGCTGATGTGCAACGCCATCCCTGTTGAAACGGTCCGTGCTTTTCGCGCCGCGGCCTGCTTTGCGGCTTGCGCCATTGTTGGAACCATTCTAAACAATGGCGGCTCATCGCGAACAGGAGAGGCCGCAGCCATGAAGGGCGATCCCAAGGTCATCGAATATCTCAACCGCGGCGTCCGCTCGGAGCTTACCGCGATCAACCAGTACTGGCTGCATTACCGCATGCTCGACAACTGGGGTTACAAGAAGCTCGCCGCCAAGTGGCGCGCGGAATCGATCGAGGAGATGCACCACGCGGATCGCTTCATCGACCGCATCCTCTTCCTCGACGGCTTCCCGAACCTGCAGGTGCTCGACCCGCTGCGCATCGGCCAGGACGTGAAGGAAGTGGTGGAATGCGACCTTGCCGCCGAGGTCGAGGCGCGCTCGCTCTATCAGGAGGCCGCCACCTATTGCGAGACGGTGCAGGACTATCCGAGCCGCGACCTGTTCAAGGCGCTGATGGCGGACGAGGAAGGCCATATCGACTTCCTCGAGACCCAGCTCGACCTGATCGACAAGCTCGGCCTCCAGCTCTACGCCCAGCACCATATCGGCGATCTCGACGACTGAGCGCCGCTCTTTCGACGCTCCATGAAAGGCCGGTCCCTCGACCGGCCTTTTTCGTTGCGCTACCGGCCGCACTCGGCACATGCCGCTGCGTCTGCGCGGATTTCGTCGGAAACCCCTGCTCAGTTTTGTATTAGACTTATTCTAAGCTATTGAGTTAACGTAGTTTTTCTTTGACCCGCGGACGGGGCTCCGCTACCGCCTCCGGCATACCTAACGTCAACCCGCGATCGTCATGGTCGGCGGGTGCTGCACGCAGGAGACGAGAATGGTCAGGACCCCCGCCAATTCCCTCGCCCGCCGCCTCGCCTTCGCCGGCTCGCTCGCCGCCGGCCTCGCGCTCGCGTCGTTCGGCGCCTCGGCCGAGGAAGTGGTGAACATCTACACCACGCGCGAGCCGGGCCTCGCCAAGCCGCTCTTCGACGCCTTCACCGAGAAGACCGGCGTCAAGGTCAACAGCGTCTTCGTCAAGGACGGCCTCGCCGAGCGCGTGAAGGCCGAGGGCGAGGGCTCGCCCGCCGACGTGCTGATGACCGTCGACATCGGCTCGCTGCTCGACCTCGTCGACCAGGGCGTCACCCAGCCGGTGAAGTCGAACGTGCTGGAGAAGGCGATCCCCGCGGGCCTGCGCGCCCCGGACGGCTCGTGGTACGCGCTCTCGGCGCGCGCCCGCGTCGCCTATCTCTCCAAGGACCGGGTGAAGCTCGACGCCATCACCTATGAGGACTTCGCCGACCCGAAGTACAAGGGCGAGGTCTGCATCCGCTCCGGCAAGCACCCCTATAACACCGCGCTGATCGCCGCCTTCATCGTTCATCACGGCGAGGCGAAGGCGGAGGAGTGGCTGAAGGGCGTGAAGGCCAACCTCGCCCGCAAGGCCGCCGGCGGCGACCGCGAAGTGGCGCGCGACATCCTTGGTGACATCTGTGACCTCGGCCTCGCCAATTCCTACTATGTGGGCCTGATGCGCTCCGGCAAGGGCGGCCCCGAGCAGGAGGCATGGGCCAAGGCGATCAACGTCGTGCTGCCCACCTTCCAGGGCGGCGGCACCCATGTGAACATCTCCGGCGCCACGGTCGCCAAGAACGCGCCGAACAAGGGCAACGCCGTCAAGCTGCTGGAATATCTCGTCTCGCCCGAGGCGCAGGACCTCTACGCCAAGGGCAATTACGAATATCCCGTCGTGCCCGAGGCCCCGGTCGATCCGATCATCGCCGCCTTCGGCCCGCTCAAGGTCGACAATGTCGACCTCGTCGCGGTCGCCAAGGCGCGCAAGGCGGCGGCCGACCTCGCCGACAAGGTCGGCTTCGACAACTGACGGGACGGGTGGCCCCGCGCCGCCCGGTCAGCCTCTGTCCCGGAGCGGCATCGCTCCGGGGACGTTCCGCGACATGACCTCGACTGTTAGCGACAGTTCTGCGCCCCTGCGCGCCCCCGGCCACCCGCTCCTGCGGGCGGCGACGGGGGCGGTTGTGCTTCTGGTGCTGCTGCCGCTCATCGCGCTGCTGTGGACGGCGCTCAACGGCTCGGGCGATCTCTGGCCGCACCTGATCGCCAACGTCATCCCGCACGCGCTCATGGAGACGGCGCTGCTCGTGCTCGGCGTCGGCGTCGTGGCGGGGGTGATCGGCACCGGCACGGCTTGGCTAGTGGCGGTGTGCCGCTTCCCCGGACGGGCGGTGTTCGAATGGGCGCTGCTGCTGCCCCTCGCCATCCCGACCTACATCCAGGCCTTCGTCTATGTCGACGCGGTGCACCCGCTCGGGCCGATCCCGACGCTGATCCGCACCACCTTCGGCCTTAGGCCGCGCGACCTCTGGCTGCCGGAGGTGCGCTCGCTGCCCGGCTGCATCGTGCTGCTCGGGCTGGTGCTCTACCCTTACGTCTACCTCGCCGCCCGCTCCGCCTTCCTGGTGCAGACCGCCTCGGTGCTGGACGCGGCGCGCACGCTCGGCGTCGGCGCGACCGAGGCGTTCTTCCGCATCGCCCTACCGCTCGCCCGCCCCGCCATCGCGGTGGGCGTGACGCTGGCGCTGATGGAGACCGTGAACGACATCGGCGCCTCCGAATTCCTCGGCGTGCAGACGTTGACCCTGTCGATCTATTCGACCTGGCTCAACCGCTCCAGCCTGCCCGGCGCGGCGCAGATCGCGCTGTTCATGCTGGCGCTGATGATCGGCCTTGTGCTGCTCGAGCGCTGGGGCCGGCGGCATCTCCGCGTCGCCAACATAGGTGGGCGCTCCTATGCGCCGGTGCGCCGCCCGCTCAGCGCGGGGCAGGGGACGATCGCGTTCCTTGCCTGCTTCCTCCCGGTGCTGCTCGGCTTCCTGATGCCCGCCGGTCATCTGGCTCTCGCCGCCTGGAAGCGCATCCAGTTCCACGGGATCCCGCAGGCCATCCTCGTCGAGACGGTGACCACCGCGCTGTTCGCGGCCATCGGCACGGTGCTGGCGCTCGCCTGCGGCTTCCTCGTGGCGGTGGCGCTGCGCAGCGGCGCGCTGCGCTCGGGGCTCGCTTTGCGCCTCGCCAGCCTCGGCTATGCTGTGCCGGGAACGGTGCTGGCGGTGGGCCTGCTGGTGCCGCTCGCCGGCTTCGACAACATGGTCTCGCATGTGAGCCAGCAGATCACTGGAATCTCCACCGGGCTGCTGCTGTCCGGCTCTGGCGCGGCGCTGATCATCGCCTATGTGATCCGGTTCCTCGCCATTCCCGTCGGCGGGCTGGAGGCCGGCTACGGCAAGATCGGCACCTCGCTCGACATGGCGGCACGCAGCCTCGGCGAGCAGCCGGGCGGGGTGATCAGGCGCATCCACCTGCCGCTGTTGCGCCCCGCGCTCGGGGCGGCGGCGCTCCTGGTCTTCGTCGACTGCATGAAGGAACTGCCGGCGACGCTGATGCTGCGCCCGCTGAATTTCGAGACGCTGGCGAGCCACGTCTATGCCGAGGCCGCGCGCGGCACTTATGAGGACGGCGCGCTGGCGGCGCTGCTCATCGTGCTGGTGGGCCTCGCACCGGTCATCCTGCTGGCGCGGCTGAGTCGGCCGCAGAACGATTGAGGTTTGACGGCGGGCGCAAACGGGGCCGTCCTGCGTCCTTCGAGGCTCGCTGCCGCTCGCACCTCAGGATGAGGTGGGTCGAGAGGAACCCGACTGAATTAACGATCTTCATGCTGAGGTGCCGGGCGCAGCCCGGCCTCGAAGCACGCAGATCTCTCCGTCATCCCGGACAGCCGAAGGCCGATCCGGGATCGCGTAAACATTGGAGAGCGATCCCGGCTCTTCGCTGCGCTCCGGCCGGGATGACGACGTCAGGTAATCACACCGCCAGCTCCGGCAGGTTGCGGTAGAGCTCCAGCGCCTCGGGATTGGCCAGCGCCTCGGTGTTCTTCACCGGGCGGCCATGCACCACGTCGCGCACCGCGAGCTCGGTGATCTTGCCCGAGCGGGTGCGCGGTATGTCGGTCACGGCGACGATCTTCGCCGGCACATGGCGCGGCGACGCCCCGGTGCGGATCTGCGTCTTGATGCGCTTCTCCAGCGCCTCGTCGAGGCCGACGCCCTCCTTCAGCCGCACGAACAGCACGACGCGCACGTCATTGTCCCAGTCCTGGCCGATGGCGATCGCCTCGACGATCTCCGGCACCTGCTCAGCCTGGGCGTAGATCTCCGCCGTGCCGATGCGCACCCCCTGAGGGTTCAGCGTGGCGTCGGAGCGGCCATGGATGACGATGCCGCCATGTTCCGTCCATTCGGCGAAGTCGCCATGGCACCACACATTGGCGAAGCGCTCGAAATAGGCGGCGCGGTATTTCGTGCCTTCCGGGTCGTTCCAGAACATCACCGGCATGCAGGGGAAGGGGCGGGTGCAGACCAGTTCGCCGCGCTCGCCGAAGACCCGCTGGCCTTCCTCGGACCAGACCTCCACTGCCATGCCGAGCCCGGGCGCCTGGATCTCGCCGCGCCAGACCGGCGCGGTGGGATCGCCCAGCACGAAGCAGGAGACGATGTCGGTGCCGCCCGAGATCGAGGCGAGGTGCAGGTCCTGCTTGATCGCCTCGTAGACATAGGCGAAGTCAGCCGGCGCCAGCGGCGAGCCGGTCGAGGTCATCGCCTTCAGCGCCGAGAGGTCATGCGCCTCGCCCGGTCGCACGCCTTCCTTGCGCAGCGAGTCGATATACTTCGCCGAGGTGCCGAACAGCGCGAAGCGCTCGGCTTCGGCATAGTCCCACAGCACGTCGGGCGTCGGCGCGAAGGGCGAGCCGTCGAACAGGCAGAGGGTGAGCTCGCTCGCCAGCCCGGTGACCAGCCAGTTCCACATCATCCAGCCGCAGGTGGTGAAGTAGAACAGCCGCTCGCCCGGCTTCAGGTCGCAGTGCAGCCGGTGCTCCTTGATGTGCTGCAGCAGCGTGCCGCCGGCGCCATGCACGATGCATTTCGGCACGCCGGTGGTGCCGGAGGAGAACAGGATGAAGGCCGGGTGGTTGAAGGGCAGCCGCTCGAAGGCGAGCGGCGCCGGCGCGAAATCGGCGATGAAGCCATCGAGCGAGACGCCGTTCGGCAGGCCGGCCGCCACTTCCTCAGCCTCGCCGAGATAGGGCACGATCACCGTGCGGGCGAGGCTCGCCATGTGCGGGACGACGTTCTTCAGCTTGTCGGCGATCGAGACGCGCTTGCCGTTGTACCAGTAGCCGTCGCAGGCGACATAGACCTTGGGCTCGATCTGGCCGAAGCGGTCGAGGATGCCGCGCTCGCCGAAATCCGGCGAGCAGGAAGAGAAGACCGCGCCGAGCGAGGTCGTCGCCAGCATGACGGCGATGGTCTCCGGCATGTTCGGCATCGTCGCCGCCACCCGGTCGCCGACACCGACGCCCGCCGCGCGTAGCGCCTGCTGCAAGCGGGAGACGAGGTCCGTGAGTTCGCCGAAGCTGAGATGGCGCTCAACCTTGTCCTCGCCGCGGAAGATCAGCGCAAGGCTCGCAGGATCGCGCGGGCGCAGCAGGTTTTCGGCATAGTTCAGCCGCGCCTGCGGGAAGAAGGTCGCGCCGGGCATGAGATTCCCGTCGACCAGCGCCGGGCCGCTGCGCTCGCCGATCACCTCGCCGAGTTCCCAGATCTCCTCCCAGAAGGCGCCGGGATGCTCGATCGACCAGTGGTGCAGGTCGCGATAGTCGGCGAGCGCGGTGCCGTGCCGGGCGTTCACCGTTCCGATGAGCGCGGCGACGGCGCTGTGCGCCACCCTCTCCGGGGATGGAATCCACAAAGGCTCCTCGCCCATCGCACTCATCCTCGCCTCCCTTGCTTCTTGCGTTGTCCCGGATCGGCGCACCGGCGCCTCGGCCTTTTGGCCGAGTCATAGCGTCCGGTTCGCTTCCTGTCAGGCCATCAAACAGACACAGAAGGACAGGATGTTCCAGCCGCTTTGAAACGGATCAGTGCCGCCCGCGCGGCCTGACCTTGCGCGGCTTCGTCCCGATGCTGTAGCGAGGGCCGGGGGCACGTCGAACCTAGATGAAGAAACTCGTTCCGATCCTTCTCCTGCCCATCGTGGCGGCGCTGGCCGTCGGCGTCGTTGCGTCCCGGCTCGCGACGCAGGAGAAGCTGCGGCACGAGGTGGAAGCGATGGTGCAGGCCGCGATCGGCCGTCAGCCCGAGATCACCGGCGACGTTTCATTCTCCGTATTCCCGTGGCCGGCCATCGAGGTCGGCGGTCTGACCATCGACGACCCGCGGGCCCGGCTGGAGGTCGGCGAGGCGCGCATCGTGCTCAACCTCCTGCCGCTGCTGACCGGGCGCGCCAGCCCGGACTATATCGAGCTGACCGACGCCGACCTCACCCTCGCCGATCCCGGCGACAGCATGCAGGCGCTGGGCGCCCTGATCACCGGCCTCGGCGCCGCCGAATCCGATGCCGACCTCTATGTCACCGACGGCAGCGTGAAGGTCGCGCACGGCGAGGGCGGCGAGATGCTTATTCCGCAGGCTGATATGCGTATCAGCTGGCGCGGCGGCCGCGACGTGGCCGCCAAGGGCCGGGCGACCTGGCGCGGCGAGCCGCTGGATATCGATCTCAACCTGTCCGGCCTTGATGCGCTCGCCTCCGGCGGCATCGGCAGCCTGAAGCTCGCCGTGTCCGGGACGCCGGCGGAGCTGTCCTTCCAGGGCGGCGCACGGCTTGCCGGCGGACCGGTGGTGACCGGCACGCTCGCCATCGCCTCGCGCCAGCTGCGCGACGCGCTGGAATGGCTCGACCTCGACGCGCCGACCGAGCGCGGCTTTGGCAATTTCGCCCTCAACGCCAGCGCGCAGCTCTCCGCCAAGGGCGCGGTGCTGGGCGAGGCGCGCATCGAGCTCGACGGCAATGCCGGCGTCGGCGGCTTCAATCTGCGCTTCGACGGCGGCCGGGCCACCGTGCAGGGCTCGCTGGCGAGTGAGCGGCTCGATCTCTCGCCCTATGGCCAGCTTGCGCTGTCCGGTAGCCAGGGCGGCACCTGGAGCAGCGACGCCATCGACCTGCGCCGCACCCGCGCGCTCGACGTCGACCTCCGCCTCTCCGCCCAGCAGGTGCGCGCGGGCGACGCCGAGCTGCAGCGCATGGCGGCGAGCGCGACGCTGAGGGGTGGCAAGCTCTCCCTCACCATCGGCGAGGCCGAGGCGTGGGGCGGCCTCTTCCGCGCCGCGCTGCACGTCTCGCCGCTCGACAAGGCCGCCGGCGCCAGGAATGCCGGTGCCCAAGAGGCGGCTGCCCAAGCGGCCGGCGCCGACGTGCGCGTCGACCTCTCGGCCGACGACGTGGCGCTGGCGCAGGCGCTCGGCGAATTGTTCGGGATGCCGCGGCTGGAAGGGAACGGCTCCTTCCGCCTCTCGGCCGGCGGGTCGGGCGCCAGCATCATGGACATCGTGGCCAATCTGAACGGCACCTTCACGCTGAGCGGCGAGCAGGGGGCACTCGTCGGCATCGACGTCGGACGCGTCCTGGCGCGGCTGGAGAAGCGCCCGCTCTCCGGCGCCGGCGATCTGCGCGGCGGACGCACGCCCTATGACAGCATCGCCATCGACGCCAGCATCGAGGATGGCATCGCCAAGCTCGACCGCGTCGACCTCGCCAGCGCCAAGCTGCGGGTCGGCCTCGCCGGCGAGAGTTCCATCGCCGCGCGCGACCTCGACTTCGCCGGCACCGCCCAGCTGGTCGGTCCGCCGGCCGATGCGAAAGCAGCCGCAAATCCGGACGCGGCGGTGGCGACGCCGGCTTCCTTCGAGCTGCCCTTCATCGTTCGCGGCGACTGGGATCGGCCCATCGTACTGCCGGACCCGCAGGCGCTGATCCGCCGCTCCGGCGCCGCAAGGCCGCTGTTCGGCGGGCCCGACAAGATGGGCATCGCCGGCCCGCTGCCGTGAGATCCTGACCCCTTCACTTTCCCTCATCCCCGGGTTTGACCCGGGGACCCAGCCTTTCGGCCTGTACCCGGTCACTGGGTGGCCGGGTCAGCCCGGTCATGAGGGCGGAGGGTGGCTGCCGCCGAGCGGGGCTCAGGCCGTGGGTGCGCCCCACGCCTCCTCGACCTCCTGCAGATAGCGCTGCGAGACCGGGACGCGGCGGCCGTTCTTCAACAATACCGAGCCCGCGCGTGCCGCCCGCTCGAAGCGCTCTACCGCCTCCTCCGCGACCCACCAGGAGCGGTGCACCTGCCGCCCTGCGACCGGGTCGGTCTCGGCGATGGCATCGCGCAGGCGCATCAGCACCAGCGCCGAGCCACGCCCGGTGTGCACGCGCACATAATGGTCCTGCATCTCCAGGCACAGGATCGGGCCGCGCAGCTCGGGCGGAAGACGGGCGATCAGAAGGGAGGTCGACGGGGAGGCGGGCCGCATATCGTCCGCGACGGCGGGCGCAGGATCGATGACGGGGGCAGGGACCGGCCGGGAGGCCGTCCCCCGGACGAACGCCGGCACCAGCCGGTCGCCGAGCAGGGTCACCACCGATCCGACGACGACGATCTGGAAGTAGAGCTCGGAGACTTCGCCGACGGAGGCTTCCCATCCGTTCAGGGCGTTGATGGCCACCCCGGTGACGGGGATCATCGGCACGGCGGCGAGGGCGATCACCGCCACGCGCCGGGCGCCGGGGCCGAGCTCCTTGAACAGCGCGCTCCGGTCCAGCCAGAGTTCCGTCAGCGCCGCCACTATGAACCAGGAGGCGAACAGGCCGCACCAGAATCCCAGCCGCGCCAGGAACGATTCTTCCTCGACGCCGAACGGCCCCACCCAGGTGAACACCGGCGCCAGGGCCAGCGCCAGGCAAAGCTCCGCCGAGCGCCGCCGCAGCCAGTCCTCGCTTATCGCTTCGTTCATCCCCTTCGCGAATTCGCGCATCGCGAAAAGCTCCGTGCCCATGCCTGACGGCACCGTAACGAAGAATCTGGCGCAAATACGAAGCCGCGCTGGTTGTCCGGCGCCCGTGACGCGATGAACGGCTTGGAAATTCTAGGCCCGTCCAGTTGTGCTTCCGAGCTGACCAGTGAAACCGCACTCCTTGCAAGAAGAATTCCTGCACCCGGCGCTCCGCGCGCCGCAACCCGCCTCCGCAAGGCAGGCGAGCCCCTATCTCGACCAGAGCCGGCGTATCGCCCTGATCGGCGTCCTGGTGGCGGTGGCGGCCGGGTGCCTCTTCGTCTCCGACAGCCTGTGGGGCCGCGATTCCCTGATGGAGAGCGTGCTCACGAGCCTCGGCCAGTGCCTGATCATGGCCGCCGTGCTGGGGCGCCTGTGGTCGACGCTCTATATCGGCGGGCGCAAGAATGCCTGCCTGGTGACCAGGGGGCCTTACTCGCTCTCGCGCAACCCGCTCTACTTCTTCTCGATCCTCGGTGCGGTCGGCGCCGGGCTCGTCTTTGGCAGCCTGCTGGTGGCGGCTCTGCTCGGCGGCTCCATCTATCTGCTGCTCGATCGCGCCGCGCGCGACGAGGCGGAGCTGCTGCACGGCAGCTTCGGACAGTCCTATGCCGATTACGCCGAGCGCGTTCCGCTGCTCTGGCCGCGCCTCTCGGGCTACGAGGACGCCACGGAGCCGGGCTTCCGCCCCTCGGCGCTCGGCCGCGCGCTGCGCGACGGCCTGCTGTTCCTGATGCTGCTGCCGGCCGCCGAGATCGCCGGCTACGCCAAGGCCGCCGGCCAGCTGCCGCGGCTTGTCCCGCTGTTCTGAAACCTACTCCGCCAGCACGCGCGTCGAGGGGAAGGTGCTTCCGGAAGAGTGACGTAGGTTGTTGATCAGGCTAGAGATTTTCGGCCGTCGATGCGTTGCACTGGACCAAAAACTTGGATTGCCGTCAAGCGACGCGCGATAATTTTCGCCAGCGGTGTGAGCGCGTATCTGAGTTAGGCAGATAAGTGAGATTCCCCCTCCGGGGTGGGGCCTCCGTTAACTCGGGCATCGAGGTCGAGCAGCCAACGTAGGTAGCTGGCCCCTTGGCTAACCATCAGCGCGCCCAAGCTCTGCGGCATATCATGAGGCTCCTCGCTCCCCGGCGCGTGACGCTCGAAATGCGCAGCGTCAATCCAGTCCTTGTAGCCATTAAGGGCCGCTGTAGCTTCACGCGCGAGCTGAGGCGTGCCGGAATAAACGGCTTGCACGAGCGGGCCGTAGACCTGTTCGACCCGGCCTGCGACGAGACGAGGCTGCGCAGGGTCCACCAGTCTGAACAGCGCCTCGTTGGCTCGAAAGGTATGATACGTCGCAGACGACCAGTTGGGATTGATGGGCGTAAGGGCGGCCTGTCCCAACTCGAACTCCGCCCGTACAGCGCGATAACGAGCGTTGGTGAGACCCGCGAGAGCGGAGCGAACGGCAGCCGCGAACTCTAGGTCGACCTTGGGGCGAACTGAACCATCCTCCGCGACTTCGTAAGCGACACTCTCCTGAGCGAAAATCGCATTGACGCGGGCAATGATCGGCGGGCGCCGGTCCTGCTGGCGCGTGCAAATGGCCAGCGTGACAAAGTCGAGCAGGTCCCTGAGTGGGCAATCCTTCAGCCATCCGTCCCAGTTATAGCTGTCCCACACGAATGGTACTTCTGCCCCCAACTCGCGACGGATAAGCGCGGCCAATTCACTAGAGAGCCATCTTTCATTATCCGCGAGTGCGAGAAGGCGAACGCGTAGTCGACGGCTATCAGGAAGCAGCGCCTCCGGCTGCATGTAGGCTCGGCTGTAGAGCGTCGGCATGAAGGGCTTCCCGTGGGACGAGGAAAGTACCACAACGTCTGATCCGTCCAATAGACCTTGCCCATCCGGACACGTCCGCTTCTGCGCCCAAGTGCGTCCAATAGGATGGGTGTTGACATTTTGGTCGCGCTCGACTCTCATGCCTAGACCTTTTGGACACGAGGGTAGGGCATGGCGCGTATTGTCGATCCGCTTGAACGGCTGCTAAAGCAGCAGCAGAAGCTCGAACGCCAGCGGGCGCGGCTGGAGCGCGAGGTGGCGCAGCGTGCCGGGATGCCACCGCGCGAAGAGTCGCTCCAGCCACGGCCGAACGGCACGCCTATGCCAGCCCCGGCGCCGCTGCTGGTCGGCTATGCCCGCACCTCCACGGCGGAGCAGGCGGCCGGGCTGGAAGCCCAGCAGCGTGACCTTGGCGCGGCGGGGTGCGGTCGGGTGTTCAGCGAGCAGGCATCGTCGATCGGCAGCCGGGCGGAGCTGTCGCGGGCGTTGGACTTCGTGCGCGAGGGGGACACGCTGGTCGTCACTAAAATTGACCGGCTCGCGCGCTCCACCATCCACCTGTGGGAAATCGTCCGTGACCTCGACATAAAGGGCGTCAGCTTGCGGGTGCTGAACCTCGGGGGCGAGATGGTGGACACACGCAGCGCCACCGGGCGGTTGATCCTCAACATCTTCGCGGGGTTTGCCCAGTTCGAGCGCGAGATGATGCTGGAACGCCAGAAGGAGGGCATCGCCAAGGCTAAGGCCGAAGGCCGCTACACCGGCCGCAAGCCTTCGGCGCGGCTGAAGGCGGATGACGCACGGCGCCTGCATGCCGAGGGCAAGACCGTGACGGAGATAGCCAAGGCTCTCGGCATTGGCCGAGCAAGCGTGTATCGAGCGCTAGAGACGGCGCCGGGGACCGCACAGGATACCGCATTGCCGGTCGCGTGACGGAAGGCTAGCCTCGCAGCTCTCCTCGTGTCACTTGGGCCGGCATGACCGACGTCGAGCGCTTCATTTCCCGTTGGACAGGCCGCGACGGCGGGCAGGAGCGCGCCAACTACGCCCTGTTCCTCACAGAGTTCTGCCGCTTGATAGGCGTGGAGTCGCCGGAGCCGGCTGCGCACGCCACCGAGCTGAACGCCTATGTCTTCGAGCGGGCTGTGACGTTCCGCGAGCCGGACGGCTCCACCGCGAAAGGCCGCATCGACCTCTACAAGCGCGGCTGCTTCGTGCTGGAGGCCAAGCAGAGCCGGCAGGGCGAGGGGCCGAAAGCCGCAGCGGGCGGGGAGCAGCAGCAGGCGCTCTCCCCCATTGAGGAGCCGCCGCAGGGGCGCCGCGTGAGCCGCCGCTGGGACGTGTTGATGATGAACGCCCGCCGTCAGGCGGAGGACTACGCCAAGGCGCTGCCGCCTGCCGAGGGCTGGCCGCCCTTCCTCATCGTCTGCGATGTCGGCAACTGCTTCGAGCTGTATGCGGACTTCTCCGGGCAGGGGAAGAACTATGCGCAGTTTCCGGATCGGCAGGGCTTCCGCATCTTCCTCCAAGACCTGCGCTCGGAAGAGATCCGGGAGCGGCTGAAAAAGGTCTGGACCGACCCGCACAGCCTCGACCCGACCAAGCGCGCCGCCAAGGTCACGCGCGACATTGCCGAGCGCCTCGCCAAGGTGTCGAAGTTCCTTGAGGAGCAGCGCGGGGCGGACGGCAGACCGCGCTACAAGCGCGAGGCCATCGCCTCCTTCCTCATGCGCTGCCTGTTTACGATGTTCGCGGAGGACGTGGAGCTTATTCCGAAGGAGAGCTTCAAGCGCGTGCTGGACCGCTGCCGGGCGAACCCGGAACTGCTGCCGGAGCTGGTAGGGCAGCTCTGGGAAGCGATGGACGCCGGCACCTTCGCCTTCGCCATCGAGGCCAAGGTGAAGCGCTTCAACGGCTACCTGTTCAAGGATCGGACGGTGCTGCCGCTGCCGCGCGAGGAGATTGGCGAGCTGTTCGAGGCCGCCAAGGCCAACTGGCGCGAGGTGGAACCGGCCATCTTCGGCACGCTGCTGGAGCAGGCATTAGACCCGGTGGAGCGGCGTAAGCTCGGCGCGCACTACACCCCGCGCGCCTATGTCGAGCGGCTGGTAGTCGCTACCGTCATCGAACCGCTGCGGGCGGAATGGGACCTCGTGCGCGCCACCGCCGAGCGGCTGAGCAGCGAGAGCAATCCCGGAGCCGCTTTGGCGGAGGTGACGAAGTTCCATGCGCAGCTTTGCGGCGTGCGCGTGCTGGACCCCGCCTGCGGCACCGGCAACTTCCTCTATGTCGCCCTGGAGCTGATGAAGCGGCTGGAAGGCGAGGTGCTGGAAGCGGTGGCTGACCTTGGCGGGCAGGAAGCGCTAGGTCTGGACCGCCACACCATCGACCCGCACCAGTTTCTCGGCATGGAGCTGAACCCGCACGCCGCCGCCATTGCCGAGCTGGTGGTGTGGATCGGCTTCCTGCAATGGTTTTTCCGCACGCAAGGCGGTCAGCCGACCGAGCCTATTCTGCGCGACTTCAAGACCATCAAGGCGATGGACGCGGTGCTGCTGCACGACGGCAGCGAACCGGCGCTGGACGAGGCGAGCCGGCCGGTGATGCAGATGGATGCGGAGGGGCGCCGCGTGCCGGTGCTCGCCTTCCGCAACCCGCGCCTGCCGCCATGGCCGGAAGCGGAGTACATCGTCGGCAACCCGCCCTTCATCGGCGGGAAGGATGTGCGCGGCCGGCTGGGCGATGGCTATGCCAAGGCGCTGTGGGCGGCGCACCCGCACATGAACGAGAGCGCCGATTTCGTCATGTACTGGTGGGACCGCGCGGCCGACTTGCTGACCCGTCGCGGAACCCGGCTGCGGCGGTTCGGGTTCGTCACCACCAATTCCATCACGCAGGAGTTTTCCCGCCGCGTCATGGCGGCGCGGATGAAGGCGAAGAAGCCCATTTCGCTGCTGATGGCGATACCGGACCACCCGTGGACCAAAGCCACCCGCGACGCGGCGGCGGTGCGCATTGCCATGACGGTGGCGTCGACCGGCAAGCACGACGGCGTGCTGAGCGAAGTCGTGCGCGAGGGGGGGCTGGAAGGCGACGCACCGACAATCGAGTACGCGGACTACCGAGGCGAGATCAATCCTGACCTGACCGTTGGCGCCGATGTAACAAGCGCGACAGGCCTTCGCTCCAACGACTTCATTTCGTCGCCCGGCATGAAGCTCCACGGTTCAGGCTTCATCATCAGCCCAGCCGAAGCCGAAGCTGTGGGTCTAGGCAAGCGTGAGGGCCTAGAAGCATTTGTGCGGCCGTATCGGAATGGCCGTGACCTCGCAGCACGTGGGCGCGGCGTCCTTGTCATCGACCTGTTTGGGTTGGAGGAAGAGGAGGTGCGTCGGGATTACCCCGAGGTATATCAGCGCTTGTTGACAGTGCGTGCCGCACGAGATGAGCAATGCCTCCGGTCGAACACGCCCGATGCAATCGAATACGCTAAGCGCTGGTGGGTGTTTGGAAAGCCGCGACAGGAGCTGAGAGGAGCACTGAGGGGGCTGCGCCGCTACGTTGCTACGGTTGAGACATCGAAGCACAGGGTCTTCCAGTTCCTGCCGGAGGATATCGTTCCGGACAATATGCTCGTATGCATTGCCAGCGAGGATGCGTTTGTTCTTGGCGTTCTGTCGTCCCGGACGCACGTCGTTTGGGCTCTGCGTGCCGGTGGATGGCTCGGCATCGGCAATGACCCGCGTTACTCCAAATCGCGGGTCTTCGACCCTTTCCCCTTCCCGGACGCCTCCGAGCCACTGAAAGTCGACATCCGCGCCGTTGCTGAGGAACTAGACGCCTTCCGCAAGGCCCGGCAGGTGGAGCATCCGCGTCTGACCCTCACGCAGATGTACAATGTGCTGGAGAAGCTGAGAGTCGGCGCACCACTCGACGAGGACGACGAGCGCATCCGCGACGAGGGATTGGTACTGGTTCTGAAAGAGCTGCACGACCGGCTCGACGCGCGGGTGTTGGATGCCTATGGCTGGCCGCATAACCTTTCCGACGAGGACATCATCGCCCGCCTCGTGGCGCTCAACAAGCAGCGCGCCAAGGAGGAGGCTCGGGGCCTGATCCGCTGGCTGCGGCCAGACTACCAGAAGGCCCGCGCCGGCCTCGCGACCTCCGTGCGGCCGGAAGAGACGCAGGACAGCATGGCACTGGTGGTGGACGCCGCTAGGGAGCAGAAGCCGCAATTCCCGGCGGACGAGGTGGAGCGTACCGCCGCTATCATGGCCGCGCTTGCCAACGCCTCCGGCACCGTGGATGCCGCCGCCATCGCCGCGGGCTTCCGGCAGGGCAAGCGTGTCGAGCCGCAGATACAGGCCACCCTCGCCTCACTGGTCCGCATGGGCTTTGCCAGCAGCCCGGACGGCCGCAGCTTCATGTTCCGCCGCGTGGCATGAGGCGCGTCGGCGTGATGGGGTTGCGAACCGCATCCGCGTGAATTAATTCGCGTCTGTCTGTCGGGGGACGGACGCAGATTTCTCGGGTTTCGCATGGCACTCTGTCGCGTCCCCGGATGCGGCGCTGAGGCGACCCGCTTCGGGCATTACTGCACGACCCACAAGTCCCGCATCCGGCGCCATGGCGACGTTGCCCAGCTTGGTGTCACGAAGGCCGCGCTGGCACCGCATGTGGACCGCGTGCGCGCCCGCATCGCTAAGAACGCCGAGAGCCCCCTCTGGCCGCAGTGTGATGCCCGTTGGGGCGCCACGGTGGAGCACGCACAGGGTATCATCGCGGCCTTTCAGGGCGGCCGGGCGGTGAACCGCTTCGAGCTGAGGGCGGCCGGTGAGGTCGTTCGGCTAGCGGAAGTCGAGGCGCGGGTGGTGGTCGAGACGGTGGCGGCTCTGTACCTGATGCGTGACGCAGAGCCCCGCAAGTTCCGCTCCGACGCCGCCTTCAATGCCCAGCTCGTGCGCCGGGTGCGGGGCCTCTCGGAGGTCAATGCGGGCGTGTGGTTCGATCATGCGAGCGGCCGGACGAAGCGCGTCTATCGCGACGTTCCCCCCGCCGTGTCCGCCATCTTCGCGCAATGGCTGGTCGAGACGTTGGGTGTAGTGGGGCTGCGCTTGGCAGAACTGGAACGACGGGAGCAGGAGGAGGCCGCCGCCAAGCGCGACGCCTTCCTCCACGCGCTGGAGGATTTGACGTGAAGGTGACGAGCATCGAGGCCGTGCGGAAAGCGGCCGTGGAAGCCAAGGGCGAGGCCACGAAGGCTTTTGCCGTGAAGCTGGACGACATTCGGCGCGATTCAGCGTTTCAGGTGCGCGTTGATCTCGACACGGGCCACGTCGGCAGGCTCGTAGGAGCCATCAAGGCGGGGGCCGAACTGCCGCCCATCACGATTGCTTTCTGCGATGAGGATAAAGAGCCGGTGGTCGTGGACGGGCACCACCGTTGCCGAGCTTTCCGGCAGACTGGCGCTACCACCGTCAATGCCGTCGCGATGGCGCTGCCACGCTCGCTGGCACTGTGGCGAGCGGCGGATGCGAACACCAAGCACGGCCTGCCGCTCAAGCCGCGAGAGCGTCGGGAGATGTTCCGAACATATGTCCGCACTCGCCAGCACGTCCTCAAAGCCGGATACGGTAAGGACGGCAGCAGCCTCGCGGGGCAGTTCAAGTCCTATGAGGACATCGCGCGGGAACTGGCCATCCCAAAGCCCACGGTGTGGCGATGGATGCAGAAGGATTTCAAGAAGACGGCACTCAAGATGGGTGGAGCGGCGGAGTTTGTCGGAGAGGGCGGCGCAGCGCCGACTCGCGAGGACCATGAAAAAGAGCTTGAGGCTGCCCGTTCCGCCCTTGCGAAACTGCGGCAGGCGTTCGGCGATGCGTCGGATTATTGGGTGCGGGACGAGATATTGACCCTCGCCCGAAGCATGCTGGCGATGATCGGGGACCAGCACGAGGCCGAAGATGAGCTTTCCCTGCATTGGGAAGACGAGCCGTTGACGCCACAGGACCACGGCGTATTCTAGCCTTTACAACACTTTGGACCTCTCAGTCGTTTCATTGAGATGGTTCAGTCAACAACGGGAAGGCTCGGGAGCTCAGAAGATAAGGAGCTGCGGCCGCAATGTCGGACCAATGCGTTGTTGCTAACCGCGAGGGGAACCGGAGCGCGGTCAATCCACCTCGTAGCGCGGCACCTTGTTCAGTTCCGCCACGAGCACCTCGGGGCTTACATGCTCGTAGGAGCGGGCGACGCCCTTGACCGTGTGCCCTACTAGAATGTCGCGGATGGACGGCTCCACCTTCGCCTCGGTCAACCGGGTCTTGAGCGTATGCCGCCATGCATGATTGGGCTGGAGTCGGGGGTCGAGCTTCGCTGTGTCGCGCACCCATTTGGCGAGGTGCAGCGCGCGTGTCTCCGCCTGCGAGGTCTTGGCATCGGCTTGCCTGCGCTCGGGGTCGTAGAAGAGAGGCCCCAGCCCGCGCGAGGCCACGAAGGCGGGAAAACCAAGCTCCACGAGGTGCTCATGCAGGAAGGCGCGCCGGGCCTGCCCACTCTTCACCGTGCCAGCCTCGGGTGTGATGTCGAGGACCCAGACGCCGCCCTCTTGGCGCACGTCCACACCACGTAGCTGCGTCATTTCCCGGACACGGGCGCCCGTGTAGGCACAGAGCCATGGCACCCAGCGCCGTGTAAAAGCCTGCGTCGGGTTCTTCGGGTCGTCCTGCACGGCAAGCGCGGCGCCGAGCACGGCCTCGATCTCATCGGCACGGAAATTCGGCTGACGTTCGCGCACCCGCTTTGGCGTCTTCGGCTTCACAGTCGCAGCGGCGTTGCTGGTCAGGAGACGCCCGCCCTCATAGGACGCTGCCCAGCCGAGAACAGATTTGAGGGCCGTCAGGCTGTTATCGCGGATGGTCTTCCCGGAGACGCCTTCGACCTCCAGCCTGTGTTTCACCCATCGCCAGAGGTCATCCTCCGTGATGGACCGCACGTCCATGCCGTTCAAGAAGGCGTCGCAGGCCCGGATCGACGGGGCGTAGACCTTCAACGTGCCGGGGGAAATCTCGGGATGAGCGTCCTTCCATTGCTTGAACAGCGCCGGCAACGTCAACTTCTCGCCTGACGCAGCGGCGCTGCCAGAGGGCTTTGAGACCGGCGCAGTACGCTCCCACATCGGGAACCGTGCGGGGCGCTCATCGGGGCTGTAGTCGCCGCTAGCAAGCTGCATGAGCCGCTGGTGAGCGGCATAGAACTGGTCCTCCATCGCCTCCATGAACAGCGGGAGTGAAGCCGGCGCGAGGGTCACGCCCTCGTCCAAGAAGAACTGAGCGAGGTGTCCCCGGTCGTGCAGGAAAGCATGCACCCGTTGGGTCGTCTTCGGCCCGCGCGGCGTCTCATCCAGAGGCGAGATGTCACGTTCATCCAGCAGACCGCCCGTAGCCTCCAGCGCTTGAAGAGCTTCGAGGGAGAGTTGCCAGCCCTCGGGTGTGGTGCTGGCATCATCGTCATGGCGTGCCACGAACCACTGGTACCACCGCCCAGCCAACGCCAGAGCCTGCTTACGCGAGAGAACAGTTATGCCGTCCGCCAGCGCAGCGAACCGCGCCTCCCACTCGGCATGCAGTTCAGCGTTCCGCCTGCGGGCCTCGTCGCGGTCAGTGCCTAGCCAGCGCACAATCTCGGTCTTGCCGATGCGCGCACGGAGAGCTTCGGGGACGACCTTCCGGAAACGCCAGCGTCCGGACGTCCGGTTGAGCTTCGGAGAGGGGTAGGCCATGCGCATATTGGGTCGCCTCACTGGACCAAAGAGGCGGCCGAAACTCCTTCTAGATCAACAACCTGTTGGAAACTATCACTCCGCCAGCACGCGCGTCGAGGGGAAGGTGATCTCGACGATGGTGCCGACGTCGACCGCGCTGCGGATGTTGAAGCTGGCGCGGTTGGCTTCCGCCAGCGCCTTGGTCAGCGGCAGGCCGAGCCCAGTGCCGCCGGAGCCGGCGCGCCCGGAGGTGGCGATCTGACGGAACGGCTCCATGGCGATGGCGATGTCGGCCTCCGACATGCCGATGCCGGTGTCGCGCACCCGCAGCACCACCTCGCCCTGCTCGGTCAGCGTGGTCGAGAGGATGACCTGCCCGCCCGGCTGGGTGAACTTCACCGAGTTGGAGACGAGGTTCAGCACGATCTGGCGGATCGAGCGGGCGTCCGCCACCACCGGCGGCAGGTCGGTGGCGAGCGAGGAGCGCACGACGATGCGCTCACGGTTCGCCTGCGGCTGCATGATTGCCATGCACTGCTGCACGATCTCGTTCAGCGACACGCTGGTGAAGGCGAGGTCGAGCTTGCCGGCCTCGATCTTGGAGAGGTCGAGCAGGTCGTTGATCAGCGAGATCAGGTGCTCGCCCGAGGAATGGATGTCGCGCAGATAGTCGCGGTAGCGCTGGTTCTCGATCGGCCCGAAGCGCTCTTCCATCATGACTTCCGAGAAGCCGATGATGGCGTTCAGCGGAGTGCGGATCTCGTGGCTGATCTTGGCCAGGAAGTCGGACTTGGCGAGGTTGGCGCGTTCGGCGAGGTGCTTGGCCTCGGTCAGCTCCTCCTCGGCCTTCTTCCACTGGGTGATGTCGCGCAGCACGGCGCAGAACTTGGTCGGGTCGTCGCCGATCCGGCCCACGGTCATGAACAGCGGGATGAGCCCGCCCTCGCGCACGCGGCCGATCACCTCGCGCCCGTCGTTCAGCACGCTGGCGACGCCGTTCGAGGCGAGCCCGTCGAGATAGTCGATCGCCGCGCGGTGGCTTTCCGGCGCCAGCAGCAGGGTGAAGGCCTCGCCCTGCACGTCGCCAGCATTGAAGCCGAACAGCGCCTCGGCCGGGTGGTTCATGGAGAGGACGGTGCCGGCCTTGTCGATCAGCACCACGCCGTCGGTGGCGGTGTCGAGGATGGCGCGCAGCTCGCGCTCGGAGCTCTCCGCCTGGCGCAAGGCGAGCTCGGCGGCGTGCAGGCTCTGGCGCATCCGCTCGTCGGTCGCGGCGTCGATACGGTGCAGCACGTAGAGCATCGCCGTGCCGCCCTCCCAAGGAGCGGACATCAGCCGCGCCTCAACGGTGACGCTCTCGCCCGTCGCGGTGAGGAGGGGCAGGGCGCGGGCGTCCTCGCCGTCGCCCGTCCTCGGCGCGCCGAACAGCGTGGCGAGGCCGCCGGCGGCCTCCAGCGCATCGAGGTCGGCGTGGCCGGTCCATTCCAGCAGGGCGCGGTTGGCGTAGAGCAGCCGGTCACCACGGAAGGCGACCATGCCGAGCGGCAGCCGGTCGAGAACGGGGCGTTCACCTTCGCTGAGCACGCGCTGCAGCCCCTCCGGCTCGGGCCGGCGAGGGGGTGACGGCTCGGCGATGGAGCGTTCGGCGACGGGCGCAGGAGGAGCGGTCGGCGCAGGCGGAATGGGGGCAGTCGATGCGGGCGGCGCGGCCGGTTCGACGGGCGAGGGCTCGGCTGGCGGCGGAAGCTCGTCATCGACGCCTTCGAGCTTGGCGCCGAGCGCGCGGGCGATCTCGCGGAAGGCGTTGCGCTCGCCGTTGGACAGGCCTTCCCAGGAGGCGCGCACGCCGTTCTCGCCATTGCCGCGCAGCGGCACGACGTTGGGTGCGGAAGGCACGAGGCTGAGCGTGACGCGCACCGGCGGCGTCGGCTCAGCCGCCGTGGGAGCTGGCGGCGCGGGCGGTGCCGGGAGCGGCTCGGCCGCGCGGGGCGGGAGCGGAGGCGCGACGGGCGGCACGATAGGTGGTGCGGCGGGCCGGGGAGCGGGTGCCTGTACCGGCCGCTCGGGCGCGGCGCGGCGACCCTTGATCAGGCCGAAGCCGCGCATGCCCTCGCCGCGGATCGGCGCGCCGCCGAGCTCGATGTCGAGCGCGTCGCCGCGGGCGGTCGGCAGCAGCACCGGCAGGCGGGAGAAGCTCAGGCCCTCCAATACCGCGCGATGGGCGCCAGGCGCGCCCAGCCCCTGCCAGTCGAGGCCGGCGATCTCTTCCGGGGCACGGCCGAGCGCAGCGGCGAGGCGGGGGTCGACATGGCCGAGCCGGGCGTCGAGGCCAGCGCGCCAGGTGAAGCGGGTGGGGGCTTCGTGCGGCTCCTGGGCCTGTGCCGACGTCACGGCGGGGGCGGCCTCGGCGGAGATGCCGGCGGGAGCGATGTCGAGGCCGACCAGCAGTACGCCCCGGGCCGAGCCGGAAGCGAGGAGGGTGCAGGCGAAGGTGGCCGGCGTCAGCCGTCCGGCCAGGCGGACACGTTCCAGCCGCGCCGGACGGTTGGGGCGCAGGCCGGGGGCGAGGCGCACGGCCAGCGCTGCGGCGGTAGCGGGATCGAGCACGGCGCGTCCGGCCGGATTGGCGGCGATCAGCGTGCCGTCGGCATGCACCAGCACGGCCGGCGCCGCCGCGGCGAGCGCGGTGGCCGCCTGAGCGCGCAGAGCGTCGAGCGCCGCGCTGCCGAAACCGTCCGTAGGTGTGTTCATCGTCGCCAGAATGACCCCGCCCGGCACATCGCCAGCCCCTCGCCAGCCCCTGCCGGAATTCCGGACGGCCTGCCGAAGGGGCACGCCGCCGGAAATTAACAATAATGCGGGCCGGTGCCCTATGCCATGACGACCGGCCCTCGTCGTTCCAGCTTCATCATTTCCGGTTAATCGGTTGCCACCGATACCGGTTAACCGGTTGCAACCGGACGCGCGAAAAAAGGCGCAAATTCGATTGCCTTTCGCAGCGCAGCTTCTACTTTCGATTTAGGCGTCAGTGCGGATGCATCGCCCGCTGGCGGGACTTAACATCCGATGCCGTCAACGGGAGGGAGTTGCGTCATGGCCGATGATCCCAAGCTCGAAGTCCCCCCGGAACTGCGAACCATCGCCGAGCAGGGCGTGGACCAGGCCCGCGCGGCGTTCGACGGCTTCCTGAGCGCGACGCACAAGGCGCTGGACGACGCCGGCCGCCAGCTCGACGCGGCGCATGAGAATGTCCGCGACCTCGGCCGCACCACGCTGGAGTTCAC
>JARBUD010000071.1 GCA_029239875.1 Xanthobacteraceae bacterium
GTAGAATGTCCGACGAGGGATGCCGAGTTGGTCCAGCGTGCGCTTGGCCGACAGGTGCGACTGCTCGACGGTTCTGATGATCTCGAGCTTCTCGGATGCGGGATACCTCATTCGTCGTTGCCCCCATCCGCGACCATGCTTTTTTGAGCAGACGGTTTTCCAGTGTCAGATCGGCCACGCATTCCTTCAGGGCCCGGGCTTCGCGGCGCAGGTCCTGGACCTCTCCGGTGGTCGCGGCACGGGCGGTGTCGCCGGCCAGGCGGCGCTTGCCAGCTTCCATGAACTCCTTCGACCAGGTGTAATACAGGCTCTGGGCAATGCCTTCCTTGCGGCATAGCTCGGCGATGCTGTCTTCCCCGCGCAGGCCATCCAGCACGATGCGGATCTTGTCCTCGGCCGAAAAGTGGCGCCGGGTCTGTCGGCGGATGTCCTTCACTACCCGCTCTGCTGGGGCCTTGGCGGGCGATTTTACATCGGAGGATCTGGGCTTCATCTTCGTTCCTTCGTCACTACGACGAAGCCCAGATCCTCCTTAAATCACAACCTCAAATCTGTGCCATTGGTGCTGACGGCGGACAAGGGGCCTTGGTGAGCTTCGAATCCGTGCCCGCGGACTTGAACGCGAACGCGGCCCCGGCTGCCGCGGTGCTGGCGACGGCCGCTCCAACGAGCACCTTCTGCTTCGTGTCCATCAGACTGTCCCTCTCTCAAGCGGCCGCGCGACCGACGTGTTCCTGCTCGTCCTCTCCTCATCACCAGCGGATGCAATCTTGAACGCCAAGATTTGTGCGCGGTGGATCTGGGGAGGCTCGGCGAACAGCGAAGCAGCGCTTCCGGATAGCGCCGTGCCGATTTCGCCCGACAGATGCGTCTCGCGCCCTGCCTCGTCGGCGAAGGTATCGAGG
This sequence comes from Xanthobacteraceae bacterium, assembly GCA_029239875.1. Lineage (GTDB taxonomy): Bacteria > Pseudomonadota > Alphaproteobacteria > Rhizobiales > Xanthobacteraceae > Ancylobacter. Next base: position 906 of record JARBUD010000071.1, read on the forward strand.
ATGGCGAACCGAGTCTTTCCGAGACGCAGAGCGTACCACGACAGGGTGCCAGGCTCCCGCTCCACGGCCGATCGGGCTCCTTGGAGGAAGCGGGCAACCTCTTCCTCCGCACCGTCCCGTGCTTCAAGCGGAACATGCAGGGCCAAGCGCGGCAGGGCGTCCGCCGCCGGCACCTTGAGGGCGAGGATGTCGGCCGGCTCGATCTCCGGCAATCCGTTGAGGATGGTGAAGGTCTTCACCACCAGCGCCCGGCCGACCGTGCCGAACAGATGCTTCAGCCGGCCGGCATTGCCGGGGAAGGTATCGAAGATGGCGAAGTCGGCGGGGCCAAAGCGCAGCGCGTACCAGTGCCGCGTGTCCTGCTCATGCTCGACCGGCTCCAGCGCACCCCGGAGGAATTCAGCGGCATCTTCCTGGTGGGTCGGCCCGGCTTCAATGCCTACGAACAGTGCCTTGTGCATCTTTTCTCTCCTTGTTCCGATGGTAGCGCCTCGAGCTCCACGGAAGGCGTCCTGGGCCTAAATCATGGGAAGTTCGCGCGGCCGGGCGCCGAGCGGGAACGCCGCGTCGATCATGCCGAGTTCGGCGTCCGTCAGCCGCAGCGCGCCGGCGCCCGCATTGTTGGCAGCGTGCTCCGCGCTGGACGCCTTGGATAGCGAACAGCGATGGCCGACGCACCAGGAAGCGAAGCGCCACTTGGCGTGCGGTCGCGCCGTGGCTGGCCGCGATCTCCTCCAGCACGCGCCCGCCAGGGGTGCGCGGGCCGGGGAAGTCGCCCTGGCCGAACGGGCTGTAGGCGACGAGGGCGACGCCGTGCTTCTTGCACCAAGGCAGCACGGCGTGCTCGATCGCGCGTTCGCCCAGGTTGTAGAGCACCTGGTTACACGCGATCTGGCCCTCGCCACCGGCTTTCCAGGCGGCGTCGAGGTCGGGCACGTCGAAGTTGCTCACCCCCCACGACAGGATCTTGCCCTGTTCACGGAGCCGCTCAAAACCGGCGAAGGTCTCTTCGAGCGGATGCGAGCCGGGCCAGTGCAGGAGGTAGCAGTCCAGCCTGTCGGTGCGCAGGCGCGAGAGCGACCGCTCGCAGGCGGCCATCACCCCGCTGCGAGAGGCGTTGCTGGGGAGCACCTTGGAGACGAGGAAGACCTCCTCGCGCCGCCCGGCGATCGCCTCGCCGACCACGATCTCGGCGTCGCCGTACATCTCGGCGGTGTCGATGTGGGTCATGCCGAGATCGAGGCCGCGGCGCAGGGCGGCGACCGCGGTGGGCCGGTGCGCGTCGTCGATGTACCAGGTCCCCTGGCCGATCACTGGGACGTAGTGCGGGACGGCGCCGAACGGGCGCCGCTCCATGCCCTCCGGCCCCGGCGAAGATGGCGCGTGCTGCGCGGTGCCGGTCGCAGGAGCAGGCGTCACGCGGCTGTCGCCTCGTCGAGCGCCTTGCGCGGCTCGGTCATGTCGACCTGCTCGAAGCCGTCCGTCACCCAGATCACGACGGTCAGGACATTCAGAGTCTCACTCGCCATCTTCCCATCTCCAATGACGAATGGTCTACGCGGGCTGCTTCTCCGCGACGACGTCGAGCTGCTCAATCGTGGGCTCTTCGAAGAGCACACCCGTATTCTCACCGAGCGCTTTCGCGACCTCGCCCGACAGGTGCGCCTGGCGCCCGTCTTCGTCGGGAAAGGCGTCGAAGATCCCGACCGACGAGGGTCCGAACTGGATTCCGAACCACCTGACGGTTTTGGGCTCGCCTTCGATGATCGACAGCCCCTGGTTCAAGAAGCCGCGGACGTCGTCCTCCTTGCCGGGCAGTGCTTCCAGGCGCACCAGAAGCGCCTTGCTGACCTGTGTCGCCATCTCGGGTCTCTCCTCTGCTCGTTCCCGTTGTCGCGATGATCAGAACGCGGCTGCGGCCGCCTCGGCGACCGTCTGATCCTGCTCGCCTGTGCCCCCGCTCACTCCCACCGCCCCGACGACCTGGCCGTCTTGGCGGAGCGGGATGCCGCCGGCGAAAATCATCACCCGGTCGTGGTTGGAGGCGTGGATGCCGTAGAACTGCTTTCCGGGCTGAGCGTTCTCGGCCAGGTCCTTGGTGGCGATGTCGAAGGCGCGCGCCGTGAAGGCCTTGTTGATCGAGATGTCGACGCTGCCCACCCACGCGTGATACATGCGGATGTGGGAGACGAGGTTGCCGCCCGCGTCGACCACGGCCACGTTGCTCGGCGACCCGATCTCGGCCGCCTTGGCCTGACCGGCGGCGATCACGCGTTGAGCGTCTTCGAGCGACATGGACTCTTGCTTAATGGTCATGAGACTCTCCTTGGCTTGCTCGCAAGCGCCTTCTGCTTCGTGTCCATCAGCGGTGCCTTCAGGTCATTTGGAGGCGTGATCGATAGCGTCAACAAGCCGGTGAGCAGCCGGGTTCCTGAACATTCCTCATAACATAGCTTGATAACATGCTTGATAACATAGCTTGCATAGCGTCATAACGACGGAACGTTCCGTCAGACGGCTGGTTCACCTGCCATCAACGAAAAACGTATGGCTCGCCCCGTCGGCAAGCGGTTTGTGCCTGATGCTCTGAGCAGTCTGCGAAAACGCATCCGGCCTTCCAACACGAGGTCGTTGGCCAAGATGGAGATCCGCGCGTCCTGGTCCTCATAAAGGGACCGGCATCGAGTGCCATTTTTAGCCATAGGTTTCCGGTGTCCGTCGTCAGAACATTCGGCACAACTCGCGGCGTAGATTAGCGGAGTGCGGACCTCGTCAGGGGGTTGATGTTAGGCGGCGAACTTGCGGTGCTGC
>JARBUD010000024.1 GCA_029239875.1 Xanthobacteraceae bacterium
GCGCAGACGCTGTGCTCCGGGCTCGCCGACGACATGAAGGTGCACTACCTCCAGCCCACGGTCGGGCATTACGGCGTGTTCAACGGCTCGCGCTTCCGCGCCGAGATCGCCCCGCGCATCTCCGACTTCGTGCTCACGCACAACTGGCCGAAGAAGGGCGATAACCGCCCTGCCTGAGGCTTCAGTCCGCCACGCCGCTCTCCCAATAGGGCGGGTCGCCGAAGGCCGTGCGCAGGCAATCCGCCAGCGCGCGCAGCTTGGCCGAGGGGCGGCGCCCTTCGGGATGGGCGATGTAGATGAATTCCTCCTCGGCGACGGCGCCGACCTCCACCACCTGAAGCCGGCCGGCCCGGATATCCGCGCCGGCGAGGAACATCGGCAGCAGGGCGATGCCGAGCCCGGCGATGGCGGCGTCGCGCATCACCTCGCCATTGTTCACCCGCAGCCCGACCTGGGCACGCACCTGCACGGTCCGTCCCGGCGTGACGAAGCGCCAGTCGGCAATGCCGCGGTGGGTGTAGAAGATGCCGCGATGGCCGTTGAGCTCGGCGAGGCTGCCGGGCGCGCCGTGCCGCGCCAGATAGTCGGGTGCGGCCACCAGCAGGCGCCGGCTGCGGACGAGCCGCCAGGCGACGAGGCGGCTGTCATGCATCGGCCCGTGCCGGACCACCCCGTCATAGCCTTCCGCCTGCGCATCGATGCGGCGGTCGTCGAGGTCGAGCGTCAGTTCGATGGCGGGATGGGCGGCGAGGAACGGGTAAAGCGCCGGCCCCAGATGCAGCCGGGTGAAGCTCACCGGCGCGGAGAGCCGCAGCGGCCCCGCCAGCGTGCCACGCCGCTCGGCAAGGTCGGCGGCGGCGCCGTCGAGTTCGCGCAGCGCGGTCGAGGCGCGCCCGAGGAAGGCCACGCCGTCCTCGGTGAGCGACAGCTTGCGGGTCGAGCGATGGACGAGGCTGGCGCCCAGGCTGCGCTCCAGCTCGGCCAGCCGGTCGCTCGCCACTGATTTCGACACGCGCAGCCGGCGGGCCGCCTCGCTGATCGAGCCGGCCTCGGCGACGGCGACGAAGACCGCGATGCCGTCCAGCTTCATCGTTCGGGTTTACCGGACACCAAATCCATTATTGGCAGACTAATCCGAACGGCGGGCGCGCACCATACTCCCTGACGAAACAGGCCGGCCCGGATCGTCCGGCAGCCGCTGGAACGGACATCACGGAGAAATCTCATGCCCCGCCTCAAGGAAAAAGTCGCCATCGTCACCGGAGCCAGCTCCGGCATCGGCCGCGCCACGGCGCTGCTCTTCGCCGCCGAGGGCGCCAAGGTCGTGGTCGGCGCCCGCCGCAAGGACGAGCTCGACGCGCTGGTCGCCGAGATCGCCTCCGCCGGCGGCGACGCCGTGGCGCTCGCCGGCGACGTGCGCTCGAAGGACTATGCGCAGGCGCTGGTGGCGCTGGCGGTCGAGCGCTACGGCCGGCTCGACATCGCCTTCAACAATGCCGGCATTCTCGGCGAGGGCGGCGACAGCACCGGCGTCTCCGCCGAGGGCTGGAACGAGGCGCTGGCGATCAACCTGACCGGTGCCTTCTATGGCGCGCAGCAGCAGATCGCGCAGATGCTCAAGGATGGCGGCGGCTCGGTGATCTTCACCTCGACCTTCGTCGGCTACACGCTCGCCTTCCCCGGCACCGCCGCCTATGCCGCCTCGAAGTCCGGGCTGATCGGGCTGACGCAGGCGCTCGCCGCCGAATACGGCCCGCAGGGCGTGCGGGTGAACGCGGTGCTGCCCGGCGCCATCGACACGCCGATGTTCCGCGAGCGCAGCCCGGATGCGGCGAGCCAGGCTAGCCTTGCCGGCATGCATGCGCTGAAGCGTGTCGGCGCGCCGGAAGAGATCGCGCGCGCCGTGCTCTATCTCGCCTCGGACGACGCGTCCTTCGTGTCGGGCACCGCGCATCTGGTCGATGGCGGCCTGTCGATCACCCGAAGCTGAGAGCGCGCCGTGCGACGGCGACTTTTTCCCTCTCCCCATTGGGGAGAGGGGTGGGGTGAGGGGTCTCCGACGCTCCTCAATCTTGCCGCCCCTCACCGACCCGCTTCGCGGGCCACCTCTCTCCCCAATGGGGAGAGGAAAGAGAGCCGGGCTCGGCGCCACGCGGAATAACCGCCCGATTTGCGGCGGCGGCGCCGGGTGGGCGTGATAGTTTCCGGGCATGTTCTTCGACCTGCCCGATCACTCCACGCTCTACCGGGCGCTGCTCGACCGCGACGAGGCCTATGAAGGCCGTGCCTATGTCTGCGTCGCCTCGACCGGCGTGTTCTGCCGGCTGACCTGCCCGGCGCGCAAGCCGCTCGCCGGGAACTGCACCTTCCACGCCACCATCGGCGAATGCATCGAGGCGGGCTTCCGACCCTGCAAGCGCTGCCATCCCTTGCAGCCGGCAGCCAGCGCCGACCCGACGATCGGCCGGCTGCTGGCGGCGCTCGACGCGCGGCCGCAGTATCGCTGGGGCGAGGACGACATCGCCCGCATGGGGCTCGACCTCTCCACCGTGCGCCGCGCCTTCAAGCGGCAATACGGCATGACCTTCCTGGAGATGGCGCGGCACCGACGGCTGCGCGAGGGCTTCGAGACGCTGTCGGAGGGCGGCACGGTGATCGCCGCGCAGCAGGATGCCGGCTTCCAGTCGGCCAGCGCCTTCCGCGCCGCCTTCGCCCGGCTGATCGGCTGCGCGCCTGGCGAGCTCGCGACCCACGGCATGCTGCTGGCGGACTGGATCGGCACGCCGCTCGGCGACATGATCGCGATCAGCAGCGCCTCGCATCTGCATCTTCTGGAGTTCGTCGAGCGCAAGGCGCTGCCCACCGAGGTCGCCCGGCTGAGGGCGCGCGCCAAGGGCGATCTCGGCATCGGCAGCTACGCCCCGACCGAGCAGATCCGCGCCGAGCTGAGCGATTTCTTTGCCGGCAAATCAGCGAAGTTCCGCACGCCGCTGGCGCTCGACTGCAGCGCCTTCACCCGCGCGGTGTGGGCGGAATTGCAGCAAATCCCGGCGGGAGAGACCCGCTCCTATGGCGAGATCGCCCGGCGCATCGGCCAGCCCGCGGCGGTGCGGGCGGTGGCGCGGGCCAACGGCGCCAACCAGCTCGCGCTGATCATCCCCTGCCACCGCGTCATCGGCGCCGACGGCGCGCTCACCGGCTATGGTGGCGGGCTCTGGCGCAAGCAGCGGCTGCTGGAGATCGAGCAGCACTATCGGGGGAATGGGAAGGCGGCCGAGTAGTCGTCATCCCGGCCGGCGGCTTCAACCAGAACGACGTCATGGCCGGACTTGATCCGGTCATCCACGTCTTTCCGCCAGCACCTGGTCCCAAGGCGTGGATGCCCGGGGCAAGCCCGGGCATGACGACGTGTAAGGTGGATCAGGCCGAGCCCTTCCTTCCCCACGCGAGGGAGGGACGAAGGCGGAGCGCCCCCTCAATGCGCGCGGGCGAACATCTCGTTGAACGAGTAGCCGGAGCCGCGCACGGTGCGGATCGGGTCGGGCTGGCGCGGGCGGTTGAGCGCCTTGCGCAGGCGCCCGACATGCACGTCGACCGTGCGCTCGTCGATATAGACGTCCTGGCCCCACACGCCGTCGAGCAGTTGCTCGCGCGAATAGACCCGGCCGGGCGACTGCATGAGGAATTCCAGCAGCCGGAACTCGGTCGGCCCGAGATGCAGCTCGCGCCCTGCCCTGTGGACGCGCTTCGTCTCGCGGTCGAGCTCGATGTCGCCGGCGCGCAGGAGCGTCGAGATATGCTCGGGCTTGGCCCGGCGCAGCAGCGCGCGCACCCGCGCCACCAGTTCGGGCACGGAGAAGGGCTTCACCACATAGTCGTCCGCGCCGGTGGCGAGGCCGCGCACGCGCTCGGTCTCCTCGCCGCGGGCGGTGAGCATGAGGATGGGCATGCGCTCGGTCTCGGGGCGGGCGCGCAGCCGCCGGCACAATTCGATGCCGGAGAGGCCGGGCAGCATCCAGTCGAGGATGAGAAGGTCCGGCACGCTCTCGCGCAGCCGGGTCTCCGCCTCGTCGCCGCGGCCGACGCTGTCGACCGCATAGCCTTCCGATTCGAGGTTGTAGCGCAGGAGGAGGGTGAGGGGCTCCTCATCCTCCACGATCAGTATGTTGGTCGGCATCGTCGCGTTCCCGCTCGTCCGCGGCTCAGGCCGGGAACGCCACGCTGGTCAGGCTGCTGGTGTCCTGCTTGGGCCGTTCCTCGGTGAGGAGCTGCCCGGTGACGAGGTAGTGCACCGTCTCGGCGATGTTGGTGGCGTGGTCGCCGATGCGCTCGATGTTCTTGGCGCAGAACAGCAGGTGCGTGCACAGCGAGATGTTGCGCGGATCCTCCATCATGTAGGTGAGGAGCTCGCGGAACAGCGAGGTGTAGAGCACGTCGACCTCGCCGTCGCGCTGCCAGACTTCCAGCGCCTTGGCCTCGTCGCGGCTGGCATAGGAATCCAGCACCATCTTCAGCTGCTCGAGCACGATGCCCGACATGTGCTCGACGCCGCGCACCAGCTTCTGCGGGTGGAACTCGCCGGTCAGGGCGAGCACGCGCTTGGCGGTGTTCTTGGCGAGGTCGCCGATGCGCTCGAGGTCGTTGGCGATGCGCATGGCGGCGACGATCTCGCGCAGGTCGCCGGCGAGCGGCTGGCGGCGGGCGATGGTGAGCACCGCCTTCTCCTCGATCTCCCGCTGCAGCAGGTCGATCGGGCCGTCGAGCACGATCACCTTCTGGGCGAGCTCGGCGTCGCGCTTCACCAGCGCCAGCACGGAGTCGGCGACGAGGCGCTCGGACTGGCCGCCCATCTCGACCACGCGGCGGCCGAGTTCCTTGAGGTCGGTGTCGAACGACGAGACGATATGTTCGGTCATGGGTCTGGCCTCTCTCGTCGCCGGCTCAGCCGAAGCGGCCGGTGATGTAGTCGCGGGTGCGGGCTTCGCGGGGATTGGTGAAGATCTCGTTGGACGGACCGGCCTCGATCAGCTCCCCGAGATAGAAGAAGGAGGTGATGTCGGCGCAGCGGGCCGCCTGCTGCATGTTGTGGGTCACGATGACGATGGTGAATTCCTGCTTCAGCTCGTCGATCAGGTCCTCGATCTTCGAGGTCGAGATCGGGTCGAGCGCCGAGGTCGGCTCGTCGAGCAGGATCACTTCCGGGCGCACCGCGATGGTGCGGGCGATGCACAGGCGCTGCTGCTGGCCGCCGGACATGCCGAGCGCCGAGGTGTGCAGGCGGTCCTTGGTCTCTTCCCAGATGGCGGCCTTGCGCAGGCACCATTCCACGCGCTCGTCCATCGCCGCCTTGCCGAGGCTCTCGTGCAGCTTCACGCCGAAGGCGATGTTGTCGTAGATCGACATCGGGAACGGGGTCGGCTTCTGGAACACCATGCCGATGCGCGAGCGCACCACGGTGGAGTCGAGCTGCTTGCCGAGCAGGTCCTCGCCGTCGAACAGGATCTTCCCTTCCGCGCGCTGGCCCGGATAGAGCTGGTACATGCGGTTGAAGATGCGCAGCAGGGTGGACTTGCCGCAGCCCGAGGGCCCGATCATCGCGGTGACGCGCTTCTCGGGGATCTCGAAGTTGATGTTCTTCAGCGCGTGGTTGTCGCCGTAGTAGAAGTTCAGCTTCTCGACCTTGAGCTTGGGCTCGCCCGCCGGCGCGGTGGCGCGGTTGACGGCGGAAGCGATGTCGATCGACGTTTCAGGTGCGAAGTTCATGGTCCGTCTCACTTCATCTTCGCCAGGACGAGGCGGGAAAGGATGTTCAGGGTCAGCACCCCGACGGTGATGATCAGCGCACCCGCCCAGGCGAGCGCGACCCAGTCCTCAAACGGGCTGGCGGCGTACTGGTAGATGGCGATCGGCAGGCTGGCCATCGGCGCGTCGAGGCTGATCGACCAGCCATTATTGCCGAGCGAGGTGAACAGCAACGGCGCGGTCTCGCCGGCGGCGCGGGCGAGCGCCAAGAGGATGCCGGTGACGATGCCCGCGCGGGCCGCGCGCCAGGTGATGAAGGTCACCACCTTCCACTGCGGCGCGCCGAGCGCGAAGGCGGCCTCGCGCAGGCCGATCGGCACCAGGTTCAGCATGTCCTCGGTGGTACGCACGACCACCGGGATGATGATGATGGCGAGCGCGATGGCGCCGGCCCAGCCGGAGAAGCCGCCGAAGGGGATGACGAGGAGCTGGTAGACGAACAGGCCGATCAGGATCGACGGGGCGGAGAGCAGCACGTCGTTGACGAAGCGCACCGCGTTGCCGATCTGGGTGTTGCGGCCGTTCTCGGCCAGGAAGGTGCCGCAGAGCAGGCCGACCGGCGTGCCGATGATCAGCGCCACGACGATCTGGATCAGCGAGCCGACGATGGCGTTCAGGAGGCCGCCGCCGGCGCCGGGCGGCGCGGTGATCTTGGTGAAGACGTGCGGGCCCAGCGCGGGCAGGCCGCGCGACAGCAGGGTCCACAGGATCCAGGCGAGGAACACGATCGACAGCGCGGCGAAGCCGGTGGAGATCGCCTTGACGGCGTAGTCGGTGGCGCGGCGGCGGGCGAGGGATGCCATGGTTCTCTACTCCGCTCAGCCCTTGGTCCGCACCAGCATGCGCGAGAGCGCCAGCACGATGAAGGAGATGACGAACAGGATGAAGCCGAGCTGCAGCAGCGCCTGCAGCTTCAGCGAGCCGATCGAGGCCTCGGGGAACTCGTTGGCGATGGTGGAGGCGATGGTGGCGCCCGGCGCGAACAGCGAGGCCGACATGCGCGTGGCGTTGCCGATGACGAAGGTCACGGCCATGGTCTCGCCCAGCGCGCGGCCGAGGCCCAGCATGACGGCGCCGACCATGGCCGTGCGGCCATAGGGCACCGAGACGTTGCGGTAGACCTCGTAGGTCGTGGCCCCGACGCCGTAGGCGGATTCCTTGAGCATCGGCGGCACCGATTCCAGCACCTCGACGAACATGGCGGTGACGAAGGGCAGGATCATCAGCGCCAGGATCAGGCCGGCGGTGAGCATGCCGGCGCCCAGCGGCGGGCCCTGGAACAGCGCGCCGATCAGCGGGATCGGGCCGAGCCATTCGATCAGCGGCGGCTGCACATAGGTGGCGATCAGCGGCACGACGACGAAGAAGCCCCACATGCCGAAGATGATGGAGGGCACGGCGGCGAGCAGCTGGACGGCGACGCCGATCGGACGGCGCAGCGGGCCGGGCGCGATCTCGGTGAGGAAGAAGGCGATGCCGAAGGACAGAGGCAGCGCCACGATCACCGCGATGACCGCGCTGAACACGGTGCCGAACACCATGACGCCGGCGCCGAAGCGCTCGGTGACCGGGTTCCAGGTAGTAGACCAGAGGAAGCTGATGCCGAATTCGCGCAGCGCGGGCAGGCCGCCCTCGAACAGCATCGCGATGATGAGGCCGAGCAGCACGAGAACGAAGATGCCGCAGCCCCAGAGGAGCCCGACGAAGATGGGATCGCTGACACGGCCGGTAGGCTTGCGCGCGGTGGCGAGGCCCTGTGCCGCCTGCGTTCCGCTGAGAGTGGCGTCCATTTGTGTGTCCTTCGGGCGGCTCCCCGATCAGGGCCGCGCTGTCGGCCATCGGGGCGGCTTTGCGTCACGGTCGCGGCGGTGCCGGCGCGGAACGCGGCTCGTCAGCGTAGTGGTCGAACGCTCGGACGAGAAGGGGCGGCCCTGGGGCGCCCCTTCCGATTTCAGATCGACGATCAGTTGGTCCAGACGGCCTTGCCGTCGGCCTTCACTTCGCTCGCCCAGGCCTTCTTGACCTCTTCCACGACGGTGTTGGGCAGCGCGATGTAGTGCAGCTTCTCGGCGACGGCGTCGCCCTCGGGGCCGTAGGCCCAGTCGAAGAACTTGATGACCTCGGCCGACTGGGCCGCATTGGTCGGGTTCTTCGGCAGCAGGATGTAGGTGGCCGAGACGATCGGCCAGGCTTCCTCGCCCGCGGTGTCGACCATCGAGGCGGCGAAGTTCTTCGCATGCGCCCAGTCGGCGGCGCCGGCGGCGGCCATGAAGTTGTGAACGGTCGGCTTCACGACCTTGCCGGCCTTGTTGACCAGGTCGGTGGTGGCGAGCTTGTTGGCGGCGGCGTAGATGAACTCGACGTAGCCGACGGCGCCCTTGGTGTTCTTCACGGTGCCGGCAACGCCTTCATTGCCCTTGGCGCCCGCGCCGGTCGGCCACTGCACGGAGGTGGCGGCGCCGACGTTCGACTTCCAGTCGGCGCTGGCGGAGGCGAGGTAGGAGGTGAACACGAAGGAGGTGCCCGACGAGTCCGAACGGTAGACCGGGACGATGGCGAGGTCGGGCAGCTTGGCGCCCTTGTTCAGCTCGGCGATCTTGGCGTCGTTCCACTTGGTGATCTTGCCCTGGTAGATCTCGGCCAGGATCGGGCCGCTCAGGGTCAGCGGGACATCTTCGCCGAGGTTGACGATGGCGACCACCGAGCCGATCACGGTCGGGAACTGCAGCAGGTTGGCCTTCTCGAGCTTGTCGTCCGCCATCGGCGCGTCGGAGGCGCCGAAGTCGACGGTGCGGTTGACGATCTGGTTCTGACCGCCGCCGGAGCCGATCGACTGGTAGTTCAGGCCGGTGCCGGTCTTCTCCTTATAGGCCGCGGCCCACGCTTGATAGACCGGGGCCGGGAAGGAGGCGCCGGCGCCGTTGATGTCGGCGGCGAAGGCGGCGCCCGAAAAGGCCGCGCCGAACGAGAGCGCCGCAGCGCCGAGAATATGAGCGAATTTCAAGGGTCTTCTCCTTAGGTCGGGAGATCGCCTGCATCTCGGGAAATGGGTCCGGATGCGCGATTGGCCAGAGGGGCGGATGGGTTTCACACCGGACTCTTACCGCTCCGGCACCACGGTTCTATGACCCTTGGGTGACGCCTTGATGACATCTCAAGCTACTGAATTCACTTGCCTTTCTGTTCAGCCGGCGAAGAGCTCGACAATCTCACCGAGAATGTCGAGCCCTCGCCCGGAACGCTCTCGATGCCGAGCTTTCCGCGGTGCCGGGCGACGATGTGCTTGACGATGGCGAGGCCGAGGCCGGTACCGCCCTGCTCGCGCGAATGGGCGGTGTCGACCCGGTAGAAGCGCTCGGTGAGGCGCGGCACGTGCTCGGGCGCGATGCCCGGGCCGTAATCGCGTACCGACACGAGGGCATCGGTGCCCTCGCGGGCGATGGCGATCTCGATCCGGCCGCCGGCGCCGCCATATTTCAGCGCGTTCTCGACCAGGTTCTCGAACACGCGGATCAGCTCGTCGCGGTCGCCGCGCACGTTCACCGGGGGGGCGGGGTGCTCGAAGGCGATCTCAACGCCGCGCTCGCGTCCCAGCGGCCCGAGCGCGTCGCGCACATGGCTGATGATGGAGACGAGGTCGATCTCCGCCTCCGGCCGCAGATGCGCGTTGAGCTCGATGCGCGAGAGCGAGAGCAGGTCGTCGATGAGGCGCGACATGCGCCGGGCCTGCTCGCCCATGATCTTGAGGAAGCGCTCGCGCGCATTGGCGTCGTTGCGGGCGGGACCCTGCAGCGTCTCGATGAAGCCGGAGAGCGAGGCGAGCGGGGTGCGCAGCTCGTGGCTGGCATTGGCGATGAAGTCGACCCGCATCTGCTCGACGCGGCGCTGCGGGGTGAGGTCGACGAAGCCGAGCAGCACCGCCTCGGTGGGCGCGCCGTCGCGGGCGAGGCCGGGGCGGATCGGCACGATGTCGGCGCGCAGCCAGCGGTCGATCGGCACCCGCTCGGCGAATTCGATGCGGCGGGCGAGCCCGTCGGCGGCCGAGGCGCGGATCGCCTCCAGCACCTCCGGCACGCGCATGGCGAAGGAGACGGGATCGCCGACCCGCACGCTGGCGAGCAGCCCGACCGCGCTGGCATTGGCGGCGAGCACGGTGCCGCGCGCATCGAGCAGCAGCGCCGGGTCGGGCAGCGCCCGCACCAGGGCGGGCAGGCGCTCCTCCGTGCGCACCACTTTCGGCTCGCCGGAGAAACGCGCCAGCGCGGCGGCCACCGGGCGCTTGCGGGCGGGCAGCAGGGCCGCCGCGGCGACGAGCGCACCGATCAGGAAGGCGCTACTCGCATCGAGCGCGCCGGTCCAGACCGCGCCGCCCAGCCCGAGCGCGGCGGCGCCGAGAATCCAGCGCGCGCCAACGAGACGCTCGCGCAGCGTGTCTTCCGCCAACTGGCTCGACTCTCCCAGGGCCATACCGGACGCTTCCTGCCCAACGCTATCGCCGGCGATTCCCGCCGGCCGCTTCAATGGATATGCTGTCTGCGTGCCGCGCGCGAAAGGCCGTAATCCAAACGCGCGAATCGGGAAAAGGCGGCACCACCGTTCCTTATGTTACAGTTGAGAGGCTTCCATATGACGAAGAAGCCGGCCAAATCCTCCGCTAAATCGGCCGCCAAATCCGCCGGGAAATCCGCTGCGAAGTCCGGGCCTGCCGCCGCCAAGGCGGGGGCCTCCCCCAAGACGGGACGCGGCGACGCGCTCGCCGCCGCGCTGGCGGCCTTCTCGGTGGACAGCCCGGAGCTGTCGCCGCTCATCGCCCAGCGCGCCTATGGCAGCGGCGGCTATCCTTACGTCGACCGGCCCAAGCGCAAGACCTACGAGAAGGAGCTGCGGGCGCTGCAGATCGAGCTGCTGAAGCTGCAGGAATGGGTGAAGGCCACGCGCGAACGGGTCGCCATCGTGTTCGAGGGGCGCGACGCCGCCGGCAAGGGCGGCACCATCCACCGCTTCATCCAGCACCTCAATCCGCGCTCGGTGCGGGTGGTGGCGCTGGCCAAGCCGAACGACGCGGAAGCCGGGCAGTGGTACTTCCAGCGCTACGTCGCCCACATGCCGAGCAGGGGCGAGATCGTGATCTTCGATCGCTCCTGGTACAACCGCGCCGTGGTCGAGCCGGTGATGGGCTTCTGCACGCCGGCCGAGACGGCGCATTTCCTCGAGCAGGTGCCGACCTTCGAGAAGATGCTGGTCGACGACGGCATAAGGCTGTTCAAGGTCTGGCTCGACATCGGCCGCGAAATGCAGCTCAAGCGCCTGCACGACCGGCACAAGGACCCGCTCAAGCAGTGGAAGCTCTCGCCGGTGGACCTCGCTGCGCCGGCACGCTGGGACGCCATTTCGGCGGCGCGCGACGCCATGATCGCCGCCACCCAGGCACCGGCGCCGTGGTCGGTCGTGCTCTCTAACGACAAAATGAGGGCGCGACTCGGTGTCATACGTCAAATTCTGGCCCAAATCCCCTATGAGGGCAGAGACGACCGGCTGATCGGCATCCCCGATCCAGCCATCGTGCTCGACGGCCGCGCGTTCCTGGGCCGCCAACGGGCCTGAATCGCGTATACGGGGCAAGGAACGTCGGCGAAGGCATCTGATGGACGTCGAAGGACGGCGAAGGACGATGTGCAGCCGCGGTCTTGGCGCGTTGATGCTCGGCGCCGGCCTGTCGCTCGGCGCGGCGGCCGCCGGGGCCGAGCCCCTGCCGCGCCCGCAGGTCGACTACCGGGCGAGCGTGAAGACCCCGCAGGGCACGCAGATGACCATGGCGCACAGCAAGGGCCGCATGCGCATGGACGTCACCGGCGCCGAGATCCCCGGCACCATGACCAGCTTCATCGACCTCAGCCGCAGCCGCATGACCGTGCTGATCGCGGCGCCCGGCATCGACAAGCGCGCGCTGGAGATCGAGCTGCCGGCGAGCTTCGCCTTCGTCGACCCGGAGGGCGAGGGCACCCGCACCGGCACCGACACGGTGGCCGGCGAGGCCTGCGACCTCTGGCTGATGAAGCCGCCGGTCGGCACCGCCCCGGTCGAGACCTGCATCACCGCCGACGGCATCGTGCTCAAGGCCTCGACGGCGATCGAGGGCAAGAACGTCGTGGTCTACGAGGTGCTGGAGCTCGAGCGCACGCCGCAGAACCCGGCGCTGTTCGAGCTGCCCAAGGGCGTGAAGGTGACCAAGATTCCCCCCGGCGTGCAGGGGCTGATCCCCAATCTCGGCCGCTAGACTTCCGGTCTGGAAGGGCTGCTAGCCCGCCGCGCGGCGGCGCTCGGGCGTCTCCGCGCCCTCTTCCGCGCTCTCTTGCCGCTCCAGCACCGGCAGCGCCGCCAGCGGCTCCGGCGAGACGTGCGAGGTCGGCACGGCGCGCTGGCGCCGGCTGATGAGGAACTCGCGCGCGCCCATGATGACCAGTGCCAGGATGAAGGGCGTCACGTAATAGAGCAGGCGCAGCAGCAGCAGGGCGCCGAGCAGCGGCTCCTTCTCGAACTGCGGCAGCGCCACCAGCATTGCCGCGTCGAACACGCCGAGCCCGCCCGGCGCGTGGCTGGCGAAGCCGAGCAGCGTCGCCGAGATGAACACCACGCCGAGCGCGATCGGGTCGATGAACGGCGCCTCCGGCATCAGCACGTACATGGCGGCGGCGCAGAACGACAGGTCGATGATGCCGATGACGATCTGCAGCAGCGTCAGCTTCGAGCCGGGCAGCGTCACCGTCCAGTGCCCCTCGCCCACGCCGATGCGGCGCGGCTTGAGGCCCACCCACACCACATAGGCGGTCAGCGCCGCCAGCAGGCCGAGGCCGATCAGCCGGTTGACCCAGGGCGGCAGCTGGTCGACCGCGCTCGCCGCCCAGGGCTCGACGGAGATGCCGAGGCCGAGGATGGCGATGTTGCCGAGCCAGAAGGTCAGGCCGGTGATGAAGCACAGCTTGGCGACGTCGATCGCCCCCAGCCCGTGCGCCGAATAGATGCGGTAGCGCACCGTGCCGCCGGTGAAGGCGGAGAAGCCGACATTGTGGCCGATGGCGTAGGAGGTGAAGGAGGCCAGCGCCGCCACCCGGTAGGGCACGTGGCCGTGGCCGATGGTGCGCAGGGCGAACCAGTCGTAGAAGGTCAGGGTGAAATAGGCGCCGGCGACGAAGAGCGCGGCGAGAGCGATGCGCCAGGGATCGGTGCCGGAGATCGCGTCGAACACCTCGCCCGGATTGATGTTGCGCAGCATCTCGTAGAGGACGACGACCGCAACGCCAATGATGACAAGGCTCGCGACGAGACCGAGCGTGTGCCAGCTGAGCCGCTCGCGCAGCCAGCCGGGAAGCAGCTTCAGTCCCTTCATCGCGCGCCTATCCCCCTCTGGCTCTTTGTCGACCTGCGCGCAGCCCTAGCAGACCTGAACGGCTTTCGGAACAAAATCCGAGCGGGCGCGGCGCTTCGCCTTACGTAAGGTCGCAGGGCGGGCCGGATGCCCTCCCGCACTGCCCCCAGATGGCGGCGATGCCAAGGCGGGACGAGGCCGCTCGCGGCAGCGTGAAGTCAGAGCCGCACCGGGTAGCCGATCTCGATGGTGCGCGGGCGCGGCAGGCCGAAGCGATCGACCGAGCGCTCGGCGTTGCGGGCGAGGAAGGCGAAGATGTGGGCGAGCACGTCGCGCACGCCGCGTATGTCGTCGGGCGGCATCACCCGCTCATGGCCGATGACATAGACGGCTTCGTCGGGATCCACCCCCTGCGCGTAGAGCGCCGGGCCGAGCACCGCCGGCACGTCGATCTGCTGCATGTAGCCGAAGCGCAGGTCGACGCGGATATGGGTGGGATCGAGCGGGAGCACGCGCACGCGCTCGTCCACCGGGACGCGCGGGCGAGAGGCGATCCACACGGAGACCACGACGGACTTGGTGAACTGCACGTTGAGCAGCTCGGACAGCCGCCCGAGCGCCACCGGCGTCACCGCGCCGCCGCGCGACAGGAAGATGGCGGTGCGCGGGCTCACCGCGCAATTGGCCGGCCGGCCGCGGGCGACGAAGTCCTCCAGCGGCTCGGTGAAGCGGCGCTGCTGGATGCCGAGCCCTTCCAGCCCGCGCCGCCACGACACCATGATGATCAGCACCACACTGGCGATGGCGACCGGCAGCCAGCCGCCGTCGTGCAGCTTGGTGAGGTTGGCGGCGGCGAAGGAGACGTCGATCACCGCCAGCCCGCCGGCGAGGCCGATGAGCGCCGGCAGCGGCCAGTGCCAGCTGCGCCGGACATAGGCGACGAACAGGATGGTGGTCGACACCATCGCCATGGCCACCGCGATGCCGTAGGCCGAGGCGAGCCGGTCGGAGGAGCCGAAGGAGACGACGATGGCGGCGCAGGCCACCATCATGATCCAGTTCAGCCGGCCGATATAGATGTGCTGCTCGTTGTGCTCGCTGGTGTAGCGGATGCGCATGGGCGGCAGGTAGCCGAGCTCGATCGCCTGTTTCGCCAGCGAGAACACGCCGGTGATGATGGCCTGCGAGGCGATCACCGTGGCGGCGGTGGCGAGGATCAGCAGCGGCACGTCGAAGGCGTCGGGCGACAGGTCGTAGAACGGGTTGCGCACGGATTCCCGGTGGATCAGCACGTTGGCGCCCTGGCCGTAATAGTTGAGCAGCAGCGCCGGCATGGCGACGACGAGCCAGGCGCGGGCGATCACCGGGCGGCCGAAATGGCCGAGATCGGCATAGAGCGCCTCGCCGCCGGTGATGGCGAGGAAGGTGGCGCCGAGTATGGCGCCCGACAGCCAGGGATGGTCGACGAGCAGGAGCAGCCCGTGGCGCGGGTCGAACGCCGTCAGCACTTCCGGCGCCTGGATGATGCCGTGGACGCCGAGGGCGCCGAGCGACACGAACCACAGCAGCATCACCGGGCCGTAGAAGGTGCCGATGCGCTCGGTGCCGGCGCGCTGCGAGACGAAGACCAGCAGGATGACGATCACCGTCGCGGCGACGATCCAGTGGTCCAGCGCCGGGGCGATGACCTCCAGGCCCTCCATGGCCGAGAGCACCGAGATGGCCGGGGTGAGCACGCCGTCGCCGATCAGCATGGAGGCGCCGACGAGGCCGGCGACCAGCAGGAACAGCCGCCGCCCGGTGGCCGAGCGGTGCAGGTCGAGCAGGGTGACCAGCGCGAGGATGCCGCCTTCGCCGTCATTGTCCGCCCGCAGCACCAGCGAAACGTATTTGATGGTGACGGAAAGAATGATCGCCCAGGTGATGAGCGAGAGCAGCCCCAGCACCTCGGCATCGGTGACGCCCTGCCCGTTGACCGCCAGCAGGCCCTGCCGGAAGGCGTAGAGCGGGCTGGTGCCGATGTCGCCGAACACCACGCCGAGCGCGGCGATCTCGGCGGTGAAGGGCAGGGTCCGGCTGCCGACGACGTGACGCTCAGCCATGGTGCATCCGGCTGCACGGACAGGAAGCGGCAGCCCGCGGCGGGCGGCACGGCACGGCGAAGCGCGGCACGGCGGGGCGCAAGGCGGACAGGCGTGGCGCGAAAGAGTGGGGCATGGCGGGCCGGGATCGCACTGGGGTCGCCGGAGCATCCGGCACCGCAGCAATACTCTGGCGAGGCAGCGCCGCCAAGCTCCCACTCCCGAAGGCGCCGTCGGATGGCGCCGGCCGGAGGCCGGCTTCACGGCGAATGAACGGGGAGAGGAAGCGAGGGAGGAGGATTGGGGGGCGGATTAACCCTCCTCCCTCTACCAACTGCCGATCATGTCCAAGGGCTTGCGGGTTCCCTTGGACTCGGGCCGTCGGTGGAGGCAGATGATTATCTGTTTCTATGGATACGATCAAGCCAAACCGAACGGTTCGGTCAATGAGGGCGGTGGATCACGCTGCCGCGGTCACAATGGCGTGCCGCCATTGCCAAGCCGGACCGCCTGATCCAGACTATTGTATTAAATCTGCCCGCTTTTTTTCGCTTTGAACGCTCCCATTCAGGCCCCGCCATGGCATCCCTGCCGGACTTCGCCCATCAGGATCTGCAGCGACACATGCCGGACGAGCGACGCGTCCCGGCGGCCGGACTCGTCGCTCCCGGCCAGGGCCACGAGAAGCGGTGCCAGATCCTGCGGGGCGCGCGCGAGGTCTTCCTGGCCTGCGGCTTCGACGGCGCCAGCATGGGCGAGATCGCCCGCGCCGCGGGAGTCTCCAAGGGCACGCTCTACGTCTATTTCCCCTCGAAGGAGGAGCTGTTCGCCGCGCTGGTGACGGGCGAATGCCAGCGCACGGCCGAAGCCTGCTTCGACATGAGCGTCGAGGCCGACGTGCGCGAGGCGCTGATCGAGACCAGCCGCCGCTATGTACGGGCGATGCTGGAGCCGGGCCATGTGCGCACGGTGCGCATGGTCATCGGCGTCGCCGAGAAGCTGCCGGAGATCGGCCGCGCCTATCTGCAGGCCGGGCAGGAAGCCGGCGTGGACCGGCTCACCGCCTGGCTGCGGGCCAAGATCGCGCGCGGCGAGCTGGTCATCGACGATGTCGAGCTGGCGGCCTGGCAGTTCCTCATCGGCTGCCATGCGCAACTGGTCATGCCGATGATGTTCGGCGACGAGACCCAGCCGGACGCGGCGAGCATCGAGCGCCTCGTCGCCCACACGGTGGATTCCTTCCTGCGCTCCTTTGCCGCGCCGCGCCGCAGCACCCACCGGGCGCAGCCGCGTCAGCGCGGTCGCGATCCGGACCGGCGGGGATCGAGCGCCGCCGCCTCGCCCTGCCCCAGCAGCGCGGTCAGCCCCTCGCGATAGCTCGGATAGGCCAGCGACCCGCCGAGCAGCGCGTGCAGGCGCGCATTGCGCACCCGGCGATTATCCGCCCAGAAGGACAGCGCCATCGCCGACATGGTGGCGGACGCCACCTCGAACGGCTCCGGCGTCGGCCCGGGCACGCCCAGCAGGCCGGCGGCGAAGCGCACCGGCGCGCAGGCGGGCGCCGGCTCGTCGTCGACCACGTTGATCACCCCATCGA
The DNA here is from genome assembly GCA_029239875.1 of Xanthobacteraceae bacterium. Lineage (GTDB taxonomy): Bacteria > Pseudomonadota > Alphaproteobacteria > Rhizobiales > Xanthobacteraceae > Ancylobacter. Next base: position 16,847 of record JARBUD010000024.1, read on the forward strand.
AGCCCTGCTCCGCCGCGGCGCGGATGGCGGCGGCGATGTCGTCGACATGGATGCGGTTGAACATCTGCCCGTCGCGCTCGATGCAGCGCGCAGAGCCGTCGGCAACGTCGATCAGCGCGTTGCGCCCCGGCCCGTAGATGCCCCCGAGCCGCAGGATCGCAACCGGGCGGCCAGTCCGCTCGCCGAGCGCGCGCCATTGCGCCTCCGCCACGACGCGCCGCCGCGCGCGGGGCGAGACGGCGCTGGGCGGGGCGTCCTCGTCGATCCACGCGCCGCCGCTGTCGCCATAGACGCCAATGGTCGAGAGATAGATGAGCGGCCCCTTGCCCCCGCCATCCGAGGAGGCGAGCACCTCGCCGAGCGGGCCGAGGAAGGGGTCGCCCTCCTCGCCCGGCGCGGCGGTGGCGAGCACGACATCCGCCGTGCGGGCGGCGTCGAGCAACTCGGGCGAGGCCGTGCCGTCGAAGCGGAGCGTCTCGACGCCCTCGCGCGCGGTGCCGTCGCGGCTGGTGGCGAGGCGGCGGTCGAACACTCCGCCATGCAGGGCGACGAAGCGCTGGCCGCAATAGCCGAGGCCGAGGCAGAGCAGCGTCCTCATGCGGCTTCGGATGCCCTGGCGAGCCGCCATTCCGCGCGCACGTCCGGATCGCTCTCGCCGGCGTTGGCGTCGCGCAGCCGGGCGAAGGCGGCCGGGTCGAGCAGGCGCGAGAGCGCCCACACCGCCGCGCCGCGCAGCAGGGGGTGCTCGTCGGTGAGCAGCCGTTCCGCCTCCGGAATGAGTGCCGGATCACCTGAATTGCCGATGGCGACCAATACGTTACGCAGGAAGCGCACGCGCCCGGTGCGCTTGATCGGGCTCTTGGAGAAGCGCGTGCGGAACGCGGCGTCGTCCAGCCGGGCGAGCTCGGCCAGCGCCGGCGCGCGGTTCTCGTCGCGGGCGGCGAGGCGCGCCTCGCGTCCCATTTCCGCGAACTTGTTCCACGGGCAGGCGGCGAGGCAGTCGTCGCAGCCATAGATGCGGTTGCCCATGAGCGGGCGCAGCTCGACGGGGATCGGCCCCTTGTGCTCGATCGTCAGGTAGGAGACGCAGCGCCGCGCGTCGATGCGGTAGGGCGCCGGGAAGGCATTGGTCGGGCAGGCGTCGAGGCAGGCCCGGCAGCTTCCGCAATGGTCCCGTTCGGGCGCATCCGGCGGCAGGGCCAGGTCGGTGGCGATGGCGCCGAGCAACAGCCAGGAACCCTTCTCGCGCGAGACGAGATTGGTGTGCCGGCCCTGCCAGCCGAGCCCGGCGGCCTCCGCCAGCGGCTTCTCCATCAAGGGCGCGGTGTCGACGAACACCTTGACCTGCACCTTGTCCGGTCCGCCCACGCGCGGCACGAAGCGCGAGGCGATGCGCTTGAGCTTGCCCTTGATCAGCTCGTGATAGTCGTCGCCGCGGGCATAGACCGAGATGGCGCCGCGACTACGGTCGGCCAGCGCCGCGCGCGGATCCTCGTCCGGGCCGTAATTGAGGCCGAGCATCAGGACGGAACGTACCTGCGGCCACATATTGCCGGGTGCGGAGCGGCGCTGCGCCGTCTCCGGCATCCACTCCATGTCGCCATGCGCGCCATCGGTGATCCATTGGTGCAGGCGCGGGGCGGCATGGGGGATGGCGTCCGCCGAGGCGATGCCCATGGCGTCGAAGCCTTCCTCGCGGGCGAGCGCGAAGAGCTGGGCCTTGGCGGCCTCAGGCGTCAGAAATCGAGATCCGCGTAGCACGGCGCCGGCGGCATGCCCGCCACCGTCAGGGCGAGCAGCGGCCGGAAGGCCGGACGCGACTTGATGCGCGCGTACCAGATCTTGGCTCCCTCGTCCTCGTCCCACGGCACGTCGCCCAGATAGTCGACGCTGGAGATATGGGCCGCCGCGGCGAGATCGGCATAGGACAGCCGGTCGCCGGCGAGCCAGTTCCGCGCCTTCAGCAGCCAGCCGATATAGTGCAGATGATAGCGGATATTGGCGCGGGCCGCGCGGATCACCGCCATGTCCGGCGGACCGCCGCCGAGCTCGCGCGGCATGTAGCGCTTGTAGACCTTCTCGCGCACCAGCGGCTCGGAGACCTCGGCGAAGAACTTGTGGTTGAACCAGGCGGAGAGCCGGCGCACCTCGACGCGCGCGCCGATGTCGACCGGCAGCAGGCGGCGGTCACCGAGCTTCGGCCCGCGGGTCTCGTCGAGATATTCGGTGATCGGGTCGATCCCCGGCACCACGAAGCCGTCATCCTCCACCAGCACGGGGGTGGCGCCGGCCGGATCGAGCATGAGGAAATCGGGCCGACGCTCCCACACCCGCTCCTCGATCAGCTCGGGCTCGATCCCCATCTCGCCGAGGGCGAGGCGGACGAGACGCGAATGGGCGCAGAAGGGGTGATGATAAAGCTGCATTTTCCGGGAGAATTCGCGGCCGCCGCCGGGCGACGCCTGGAGATCGGTCTAGAAGGGTTCACGCGACATCGCAAGCCATAGCGGCTTCAACATGGCAGGGCGAGCTGCCGCCGGGCACCGCCACGGACGAGGATTTTTGCGCTATCGTATACGCCTCGTTAACGGGGCTGGGGAGCCACGCCATGGAAAACACGCCCGCGCACGGCGTCTTCGTGTGGAACGAGCTCAACACGCGCGACATCGACGCGGCCAGGGCCTTCTACGCGGCGACGCTCGGCTGGACCTATGAGCCGATGCCGATCGAAGGTGGCGGCGAGTACTGCATCATCAAGATGGGCGATACCCGCGTCGGCGGCATCTTCGTGCTCGCCGGCCCGGAATTCGAGGGCATACCCGATCACTGGTTCGCCTATGTCGCCGTCGACGACGTCGACGCCCGGCTGGCGACGGTCGCAGGCGCCGGCGGCGCGGTGCTGCGGGCGCCGTTCGACGTGCCGGGGGTGGGCCGCATCGCCGTGGTGCGCGATTCGGTCGGGGCGGTTGCGGGCTGGATAACGCCCCGCATGTGAGTGCGAGAGCCGGGCTAAACGCCCGTGTGCATTGACGATTCGGTCGATCTGTAACGCGCGTGCCATATAGGGGGCGTAAAAGCGGCGGCATATTTTACCGTCGTGCGCCCAGCTTATCTCGAGGCACTCCTGCCGTTCGATATCTCTTACCCAAGGGAAGATCCACACGATGCAGCTGCACATCCCGACCTCCCCCGTCCGCGCTTCCGGCTACGCCCTCAAGGAGGGCAGCCCTGAATTCGACGATGTCGGCCTCGGGCTCGACGAGGCCGAGGCGCTGGGGGTCGATGTGGTGGAGCTGCCGGTCTATGCGTGGCATCTCGTCGTCGACGGCCGCGTCCTTTCCGACCGAGTGGCAGACCTCAAGCGGGCGCTGGCCGGCCGCGAGCTCGGCTACACCGTGCACGGCGCGCTCGCCATCAACCTCATGGATCTGCCCGAGCGCCTGCCGCGCCACGAAAAGGTGCTGGCGGCGAACATCGAGATCGCCTCGGCCATCGGCGCCAGGCATCTCGTCGTCCACACCGGCTTCGTGCGCGACGCCGGCGACGACATCGAGGTCGCCTATTCGCGCCAGCGCGACGCGCTCGCCCGCGCCGGCGAACTGGCGGCCGCGCGCGGCGTGACGCTGTGCGTCGAGAACATCTTCCGCTTCCCGCATGCACGCGAGACGGCGACCCCGTCCAAGCTCGCCGGCGAGCTCGACGCCATCGATCATCCGGCGGTGAAGGCGACGCTCGACGTCAGCCATGCCTATATACGCTGCACCGACGCCCGGCTCGACCCGATCGCCGAGATGGCGGCGCTGGCGCGGCATGTCGTGCATTTCCACCTGCACGATTCCTTCGGCCGGCCCAATGAGGGGCGCCCGACCGACATATGGACCTACCACCCCGCCGAGGCGGTGGCGTTCGGCGAGGGCGACCTGCATCTGCCGATCGGCTGGGGCTCGATCGACTGGGACGCGGTGGTGCAGGCGGTGAGCCCCGCGCCCGGCGCCATAGCGGTGCTGGAACTGAACCCCGTCCACTGGCGCGAGCTGAAGGACCAGGTCCCGGTGCTGCAGGCCCTCGCTGCCCGCTTCCTGCCGGGGCTCGCGGCGGCGTCCTGACACGCAGCCCGCCGCGCCTCCCGAAGCTGCTGTTTTAAAGCGCATGCAGCTTCTTGCGGCGGAAACCGGCGCCCCCTATATCGGCCACGAACGGCGCGCAGAGCGCCGTACCCTATTGTTTGGGGGCCGGTCCGGGGGGACGGCGGGGCGCAAAACCTGTCCGTTCTTCTCCGGGTGCTTCACGAAGGCCCGGCCGGCCTGCCGGAAGGAGAGACAATATGTCTAAAGTCATCGGCATCGATCTCGGCACGACCAATAGCTGCGTCGCCGTCATGGAAGGCACCTCGCCGAAGGTGATCGAGAATGCGGAAGGCGCGCGGACCACGCCGTCCATCGTCGCCTTCACCGAGGATGGCGAGCGCCTCGTGGGCCAGCCGGCCAAGCGCCAGGCGGTGACCAATCCCGAGCGCACATTCTTCGCGGTGAAGCGCCTGATCGGCCGCCGCTACGACGACCCGATGGTCGAGAAGGACAAGAAGCTCGTCCCCTACCAGATCGTGCGCGCCGACAATGGCGACGCCTGGGTCGAGGCGGACGGCAAGAAGTATTCGCCCTCGCAGATCTCCGCCTTCACGCTGCAGAAGATGAAGGAGACCGCGGAGTCGTATCTGGGCTCGAAGGTGACGCAGGCCGTCATCACCGTCCCGGCCTATTTCAACGACGCCCAGCGCCAGGCCACCAAGGACGCCGGCCGTATCGCCGGCCTTGAAGTGCTGCGCATCATCAACGAGCCCACCGCGGCCGCGCTCGCCTACGGCCTCGACAAGAAGTCGGCCGGCACCATCGCGGTCTACGACCTCGGCGGCGGCACCTTCGACGTGTCGGTGCTGGAGATCGGCGACGGCGTGTTCGAGGTGAAGTCCACCAATGGCGACACCTTCCTGGGTGGCGAAGACTTCGACATGCGGCTCGTCAACTATCTCGCCGACGAGTTCAAGAAGGAGCAGGGCATCGACCTGCGCAACGACAAGCTCGCCCTTCAGCGCCTGAAGGAGGCGTCCGAGAAGGCCAAGATCGAGCTGTCCTCCGCGACCCAGACCGAGATCAACCTGCCCTTCATCACAGCGGATGCCTCGGGCCCGAAGCACCTGACCATGAAGCTCACCCGCGCCAAGTTCGAGGCGCTGGTGGACGACCTGATCCAGCGCACCGTCGAGCCCTGCCGCAAGGCGCTCAAGGATGCGGGCCTCTCGGCCGGGCAGATCGACGAGGTCGTCCTCGTCGGCGGCATGACCCGCATGCCCAAGGTGCAGGAAGTGGTGAAGCAGTTCTTCGGCAAGGAGCCCCACAAGGGCGTCAACCCGGATGAGGTCGTCGCCATCGGCGCCGCCATCCAGGCCGGCGTGCTCGCGGGCGACGTGAAGGACGTGCTGCTGCTCGACGTGACCCCGCTCTCGCTCGGCATCGAGACGCTGGGCGGCGTGTTCACGCGCCTGATCGACCGCAACACCACCATCCCGACCAAGAAGAGCCAGACCTTCTCCACCGCCGAGGACGGGCAGACCGCGGTCACCATCCGCGTCTTCCAGGGCGAGCGCGAGATGGCCGCGGACAACAAGATCCTCGGCCAGTTCGATCTCGTCGGCATCCCGCCGGCGCCGCGCGGCGTGCCGCAGATCGAAGTCGCCTTCGACATCGACGCCAACGGCCTCGTCAACGTGTCGGCCAAGGACAAGGGCACCGGCAAGGAGCAGCAGATCCGCATCCAGGCCTCGGGCGGCCTCTCGGATTCCGACATCGACAAGATGGTGAAGGACGCCGAGGCGCACGCCGAGGAAGACAAGAAGCGGCGTGCCGTCGTCGAGGCGAAGAACCACGCCGAGGCGCTGGTGCATTCGACCGAGAAGGCGCTCTCGGAGCATGGCGACAAGGTCGGCGCGACCGAGAAGGGCGCGATCGAGACCGCGATCGCCGAGCTCAAGACCGCGCTGGAAGGCGACGACGCCGAGGCGATCAGCGCCAAGACCAACGCGCTGGCGCAGGCCTCGCTCAAGCTGGGCGAAGCCATGTACGCCGCCCAGCAGGGCGGTGACGATGCCGGCGGCGCCGCGCCGAAGGACGACGTGGTCGACGCGGAGTTCACCGAGGTCGACGACGACAAGAAGAAGTCGGCCTGACCGGCTGATCATCATGCCGCCGCCGGGACCCGTTCCGGCGGCGGATTTTCGAAAGCGCGGCTCGCGCAGTGCGCTTTCCCGGCAAGCCTTGCCCGGCAAGCTTCCTGCATGCCGGCTTGACCGCCCCCTGGCGTGAGGCCAGCCGGCGGCAAAGGATTCGACGGCCAACCGACCCATGTCCAAGCGCGACTATTACGAGATCCTCGAGGTCACCAAGAGCTGCGATGACGGCGAGCTGAAGAGCTCGTACCGCAAGCTCGCCATGAAGTGGCATCCCGACCGCAATCCCGGCAACGCCGACGCGGAGGTCCGCTTCAAGGAGGTCAGCGAGGCCTATGAGGTCCTCAAGGACCCGCAGAAACGCGCCGCCTATGACCGTTTCGGCCACGCCGCCTTCGACGGCGGCATGGGCGGGGCCGGCGGTCCCGGCTTCGGCGCCGACTTCGCCTCCACCTTCTCCGACATCTTCGACGACCTGTTCGGCATGAGCGGCGGGCGCCGCGGCGGCGGTGGCGGCCGCGGCGGGCGCGAGCGCGGCGCGGACCTGCGCTACAATATGGAGATCACGCTGGAGGAGGCGTTCTCCGGCAAGGACGCCACCATCCGGCTGCCGACCTCCATCACCTGCGAGACCTGCTCGGGCACCGGCGCCAAGCCCGGCACCCAGCCCACCACCTGCCGCACCTGCTCGGGAAGCGGGCGCATCCGCCAGGCGCAGGGCTTCTTCACGCTGGAGCGGACCTGCCCGACCTGCCAGGGCCGCGGCCAGGTGATCGAGGACCCCTGCCCGGCCTGCGCCGGCGCCGGACGCACCACCAAGGAGCGCACGCTGCAGGTGGCGATCCCCGCCGGCGTCGAGGATGGCACGCGCATCCGGCTCGGCAATGAGGGCGAGGCGGGCGTGCGCGGTGGGCCGCCGGGCGACCTCTACATCTTCCTGTCGCTGGCGCCGCACGACTTCTTCCAGCGCGACGGCGCCGACCTGTTCTGCCGCGCGCCGATCTCCATGGTCACCGCAGCGCTCGGCGGCTCCTTCGAGGTGCCGACCATCGATGGTGAGACCACCAAGGTGAAGGTCCCGGAAGGCACACAATCGGGCAAGCGCTTCCGCCTTTCGGCCAAGGGCATGCCGGTGCTGCGCAGCCGCACCCGCGGCGACATGTATGTGCAGGTCGTCGTCGAGACGCCGCAGAACCTGACGCGACGTCAGCGTGAATTGCTGGCCGAGTTCGAGACCGAATGCTCGAAGGACACCCATCCGGAGGCGAGCGGCTTCTTCGCCAAGGTGAAGGACTTCTTCGCCGGCGACGCGGAATGAGCCGGGGGAACGTTATCACGACGTCATCGCCGGCCCTTAACATCACCCGATAAGGCCTCTATTGTCGCTTCGTGCCTGCCGTCTTCTGACCGCGCCTTCCTGCAACGGCTGACCGGAATCCAAGTCGCATGCCGCATCGTACCGCCCTATCGACGGCGAAGACCCGCGCGACCCCCAAGGGTCGTCCCGACGAAGTCCGCTTCCTCCAGTCCTGGCTGCAGAATCCGCTGATCACCGGCGCGGTGTCGCCGTCCGGGCGGGCGCTCGCCCGCACCATGGCGAACTACATCGATCCGAACGACGACGGCCCGGTCATCGAGCTCGGGCCGGGTACGGGCCCGGTCACCTCGGCGCTGGTCGCCCGCGGCATCGCCCCGGAGCGGCTGGTGCTGATCGAATACAACCCGGAATTCTGCAAGCTGCTCAGGATGCGCTTCCCCGGCGCCACGGTGATCCAGGGCGATGCCTACAACATGGCGGCGACGCTCGACGGGCAGCTCGGCACGCGGGCGATCGGCGTGGTCTCCAGCCTGCCGCTGTTCACCCGCCCGGTGCCGCAGCGCTACAGCCTGCTCGACCAGGCCTTCGACCTGTCGCGGCCGGGCGCGCCCTTCATCCAGTTCACCTATGCGGTGGTCTCGCCGGTGCCGCTGGCGCCGGAGCGCTTCGACGCGCATGTCAGCCAGCGCATCTGGGCCAACCTCCCGCCCGCCCGCGTCTGGGTCTATCGTTCCAACGAAGCGCAGACGCCGGTCGAGCTGGAAGCGGCCCGGGCCTGAACGCCGGGTCTGCCGCCCTTTCCGATCCTGAAGCGAGAGGGACATCCCATGCGCGTCCCGCGTATCGTCGTCTTCGCCGGCTCCATCCGCACCGGCGCCTATTCGGGACGCCTCGCCGCCCTGGCGGCGCGGGAGCTCGCCCTGATGGAGTGCGAGCCGGTGCTGCTCTCGCTCGCCGACTACCCGCTGCCGATCTACGACGCCGACCTCGAGGCCGAATCCGGCGTCCCCGAGCCGGCGAAGCAGCTGCGCGACCAGCTCGCACGGGCCGACGGCGTGTTCATCGCCACCCCGGAATACAATGCCGGCATCCCGCCGCTGCTGAAGAACGCCATCGACTGGGCCAGCCGCGTACGCGGTGGTGAGGGCGACGCCTTCAAGGGGCCGGTCTATGCCATCGGCTCGACCTCGCCGGGCGGCCTGGGCGGCTACCGCGCGTCCATGATGCTGCGCCAGACACTGGCGCTCGGCCTCAACGTCCTCGTGCTCGCCGAGCAGGTGATGGTGGCCGGCGCCGCCAACGCCTTCACCGAGGAGGGCGGCTTCAAGGACGAGCGCGCGCTTGAGAGGTTGCGCGCGGTGATGTCTACGCTTATCGAGCAGGCGGCGCTCAGGGCAGGTCTGCGCGCCTAGGGCATTTTCCATCGGATGGACTCATCTGATGGAGAGGAAATGCCCTAGCTTGTTCGATCCAGAGCACTTTCTCGTCGTTCGGATGGTTCCATCCGGACGGAAAGGGCTCTGAAGCCGCGGAGAGCTTCATGAGCGCGCCCATCCCCGACCCGCGAGACCGGCTCATCGTCGCGCTCGACCTGCCGTCGGTGGGCGCGGCAGAGAGCATCGTCTCCCGCCTCGGCGATACCGCGACCTTCTACAAGATCGGCTATGAGCTCGGCTTCGCCGGGGGCCTCGGCTTCGCCCGCGAGCTGATCACCGACGGCAAGAAGGTGTTCATCGACTTCAAGCTGCACGACATCGGCAACACGGTGGCGCGCGGCGTCGCCAGCCTCGCCGCGCTGGGGGCCAGCTTCGCCACGGTGCACGCCTATCCGCAGACCATGCGGGCGGCGATGGAAGGCAAGGGCGCGAGCCCGCTACGCATCCTCGCCGTCACCGTGCTGACCTCCTATGACGATGCCGACCTCGACGAGGCCGGCTACCGCGCCGACGTCGCCTCGACCGTGGCAGCGCGGGTGGCCCAGGCGCGCGAGATCGGCGTCGACGGCATCGTCTGCGCCCCGACCGACGCGGCGAAGGTGCGCGGCCTGCTCGGCGCCAAGGGCGCCATCGTCACTCCTGGCGTGCGCCCGGACGGCGCCGCCACCGGCGACCAGAAGCGCGTCGCCACGCCATTCGCGGCGATCCGCGCCGGCGCCGATCATCTGGTGGTCGGCCGGCCGATCCTCGCCTCGCCCGATCCCGCCGCCGCAGCAAGGGCGGTGCAGGCCGAGATCGCCCGCGCCCTTTCCGACCGGGCGGCTACCGCCTGAGCGCCAAACAGAGGAACACGACGATGGCCAAGGGCTACTGGATCAGCCGCCTCGATGTGAACGACGCCGAGGGCTACAAGCCCTATATCCAGGGCGCGACCGCGGCCATCGCGGCCTTCGGCGGACGTTTCCTGGCGCGCGGCGGCAAGTTCGAGGCGCTGGAAGGCACATCCCGGTCGCGCAACGTCGTGGTCGAATTCAAGGACTACGACACCGCGCTCGCCTGCTTCCACTCGCCGGAATACCAGGCGGCCTATACCCACCGCCTTGCCGCTTCCGAAGGCGACCATGTGATCGTCGAGGGCTATGAGGGCGTACAGCCGGCCTCCGGCGTCATCTCCGGCCCGCCGGAAGGTGAGGATCCCGGTTATTGGGTGATGCGCATCGACGTGCACGACCCGGAGACCTACAAGTCCTACGTCGCCGCCGACGCCATCGCCGTCGAGAAGTACAAGGGCTGGTTCCTGGTGCGCGGCGGCCGCTACGAGGCGGTGCACGGCACCGCCCGCTCGCGCAACGTGATCCTCGCCTTCCCCGACTACACGACGGCGCTGGCGGCCTATAACTCGCCGGAATATCAGCACGCGCTCGGCTTCCGCACCAAGGCGGCGGTCGCCGAGGCGATCGCGATCCACGGCGGCTGAGCTGTTTGCGCGCAGAAAGGCGCGGCGGCGGAATCGGTCGACCGGGCAGGCGAACACGCAAGCGTGCCCGAACGCCTGATATTGCTGAGCCGGCGGCCGGTGGACAAGCGGGGCGCGTTCTGCTATCTGCGCCACCTTGACCGGCCGCCTGCCTCCTCGTGGGGCTCCGCACCGGCCCAGAATTCAACGCATGCGTGAAGCGAAGCACGAAGAGGAACACACGTGCAGGTTCTCGTTCGGGACAACAACGTCGACCAGGCCCTGAAGGCGCTGAAGAAGAAGATGCAGCGCGAAGGCATCTTCCGCGAGATGAAGCTGCGCGGCCACTACGAGAAGCCGTCCGAGAAGCGCGCCCGCGAGGAGGCCGAGGCCATCCGTCGCGCCCGCAAGCTGGCTCGCAAGCGCGCCCAGCGCGAAGGCCTCATCCCGTCCAAGCCGAAGGTCGTCCCCGGCGGCCACAGTCGCGGCTGACGCGACGGCTGCTCGCGCAGCCCGCCGGTCCAGAGAATGAATGAAGCGCGGTGACAAGGGTCGCCGCGCTTTTGTCGTTGGGGCTGGAATGTCATCGGACCGATGGCGGCGAGGGATCAACTCGTGGCCGCCCGCTCTCTCCTCGTCATCCCGGACGCGCCACAGGCGCGATCCGGGATCGCGTGCCGAAGGGGTCCTGTCTGATCGCGCACGATCCCGGCTCTACGCTTCGCTTCGGCCGGGATGACGGTCTGACGGCGGCGCCGGGCTTCCGACGAACCTCATCCTGAGGTGCCGCCGAAGGCGGCCTCGAAGGATGCCCGTCTGGGTGCGAGCAAGCGACCATCCTTCGAGGCTCGCTGCGCGAGCACCTCAGGATGAGGGCGCATTGTCGTCGGACGTCAGGATGACGGCGCCTCGGCTAGGCTCGGGGAATCCCCGGATCGCCTCACTGCCGATTGAACGGCACCGTGTACTCGCCGGCACGGATACGGCCCGCGAGGCGTTCGGCGAAGCCGGCGGCGGCTTCCTCGCCATAGGTGGCGACCATGGAGCGGATGGCGGTGAACAGCGCCGCCTGCGCGAGGCAATCCTCGTCCAGCCCGTCATAGACGGCCTCGTTCCACGCCTCGTCGAGATAGGCCAGCGCGGCGTGGCGCTCGTCTTCGAGCGCCTGGTCGGTCTTGCCGTCGATGTCGTGCGTTTCCGGAAGCTCGGACAACTTAAATCCTCCGCGTTCGAGCGACGCGCCATGAACTGGACCTTAGCATGCCGCGCCGGCCGTTCCGCCCAAGAATTGAAGGACGGTTAATATGGCGCGGCAAAAATGCGACACGCCGGACGAATTCGCGCCATCCTAGACGGATCAGTTGCTGCCGTAGCGCGCCGCAATGTCGCGGGAGAGCTTCGCGCCCGTCTCCAGGTAGCGCTGGCTGGCGAGCTCGGCCGAGGGCGTGCAGGTCCGGTACACCTGCTTGTAGCTCTCATAGCCGTTGTTGAAGGCGGCGATGAGCTGCCCGCGCCGGTCACCCGAGGGCGCCTCGACGTCGAGCAGGCCCGCCATCTCGTCGCGCCAGCGCGTCGCCTCCGCCGCCCCGCAGAGCGGGCGGATGTAATGCAGCGCGCCGAGGATCTCGGCGAGGCGCAGCAGGTCGCCCTCATAGGGCGGCGCCGCGCCCTGCGTCGCCTGCGCGGCCGCCGGCACGGCGAGGCCGAGAAGCAGGGCGGCGCTCAGGGCCGAGCGGAGGAAGAGGCGTTTCATGGCCGTTGTGGTGCGCTGTGCCGAGGTAGGCGTCAAGAGCCCGATGCTTCTCTTCCCTCATCCCCGGGCTTGACCCGGGGACCCAGGGGACGGGCCGCACCCGGTCACTGGGTGGAGGAACTCGGGCTTGCCCGAGTTCCTCTATGAAGAAACCGAAGTCGGTAAATGCCGACTTCGGGTCAAGCCCGGCCATGAGGGCTAGGGAGGGTGATATGATCCGGCGAAACTGAACGGCGAGTCAGCCTCTCACGTCGAATGCGGGCTGGCGGCGGCATACGCGATGAGCCGTGCGGCCTCGACGATGCCGGCAAGGCCCGGCGTCGTCTCCTCGGGCAACAGGGCGGGATCGAACCAGCCGACCTCGGCCGCCTCCGGCCCGATGGCCGGTTCGCCGCCGGTCCAGCGCGCAGCGTGGCTGACGACGACGAAATGGGCGGAAAGCCCGCCGGCGTCGTCGCGCTGGATGATGTCGAGCGCCCCGGCGACGCCGAGTATCTCGCAGGCGACGCCGACCTCCTCCATCACCTCGCGCGCTCCCGCCTCGGCCAAGGTCTCTCCCGGCTCGACCCGTCCGCCCGGCAGGGTCCAGAGCCCCAGCGAGGGCGCCCGGCCGCGCCGCGCCAGCAGCACGCGCCCCTCATGGAAGACCGCGGTGCTGGCGGCGAGGACGGGGCGGATCGGCGTCTGCATGCGCGTCTCTCCGGTTGTGAGGCGAATCGGCGCCATGCTAGCGGAGACCCCGGCGCCCGAAAGGGGCCGCAATCGGATCGGAGATTCCCGGCGATGTCCAAGGGAGCGGCAATGAGCCAGGTTCACGCAAGGACGGCGATCGTTCTCGCCGCGGCGCTGCTCGCCGCGACATCGGCCAGCCTGCCGGCCGCGGCACAGAACGCCCCGCAGGCCGCGACGACCGCCAAGCCCGATCCGGTCTGCGCCAGCTATGGCGCCGGCTTCGCCCGGGTTCCCGGCACGCAGACCTGCGTGAAGATCAGCAGCAGCGTGCAGACCGACGCCTACGGCACCGATCTTTCCGGCTCGGCCAGGGTCGATGCGCTCGCCCCGGCGCTGAAGAGCAAGTGACGGTGAGGCGCGCCTTTTGTCTTCATTTGCGCCGTCATGCCCGGGCTTGACCCGGGCATCCACGCCTGTTTCCCGCTGCGCCAAGTCATGGATCCCCGGGTCAAGCCCGGGGATGACGGCCGATTGTGTCAGGCTCGACCAACAGGAACCCTAGCGCCCGAACGCCGCGAAATAGCGCGCGATGATGCCGGCATAGACGTCGGTGAGCCGCTCGACCTCGTCGACCGGCGTCGATTCATCCACCTGGTGCATGGTGGTGCCGACCAGCCCGAACTCGACCACCGGGCAATAATCCTTGATGAAGCGCGCATCCGAGGTGCCGCCGGTGGTGGAGAGTTCCGGCGTCTGTCCGGTGGTGGCGGTGATCGATTTCACGACCAGATCGACGAACTCGCCCGGCGCGGTGAGGAAGCTGTCGGAATTGCGAGGCTCGATGGCGAGCGAAAAGCGCACCTCATTGCCGGCGGCGGCCTTCAGCCGACGCTCGATCTCGGCGGTGAGCGTCGGCGGGGTCCACAGCTCGTTGAAGCGTATGTTGAAGCGCGCCCGCGCCTCGGCCGGGATGACGTTGAAGGCGGGGTTGCCGACGTCGACCGAGACGATCTCGAGGTTCGAGGCCTGGAAATGCTCGGTGCCGCGATCGAGCGGCTCGGCCTGCAGCCCGGCGAGCAGCTTCACCATGCCGGGGATCGGGTTCTCGGCGAGGTGCGGGTAGCCGACATGGCCCTGCTTGCCATGGACGGTGAGCGAGCCCGAGAGCGAGCCGCGCCGGCCGATCTTCACCATGTCGCCGAGCACGGCACGCGAGGAGGGCTCGCCCAGCACGCAATGGTCGATGCGCTCGTCGCGGTCGGCGAGCCAGCGCAGCAGCTTCTCCGTGCCGTTGATGGCCGGACCTTCCTCGTCGCCGGTGATGAGGAAGGAGATCGAGCCCGGCAGCGCGCCGTCGCCCGACCAGCCATTGGCGCCGGCGAAGTCGAGGCCAGCGGCGATGAAGGCGGCGACGCCGCCCTTCATGTCGACGGCGCCGCGGCCATAGATCAGCCCGTCCTGGATCGCGCCCTCGAAGGGCGGGAAGCGCCAGCGCTCGGGATCGCCGGGCGGCACCACGTCGGTATGGCCGGCGAAGCAGAGGTTCGGCCCCTTGTCGCCGAAGCGGGCATAGAGGTTCTCGACGTCCGGCGTGTCGGGGCTGGTCAGCTTCACCCGATGGACGGTGAAGCCGGCAGCGCGCAGCAGCGATTCGAGGAAGGCGAGCGCCCCGCCCTCCTCCGGCGTCACCGACGGGCAGCGGATCAGCGCCCGCAGGATCTCGACGGGATCGGCCCTGACGACGTCTGCCATGCCACTCTCCTGTGTCCGCTCGCCGTCCGCCGGCCTTCGATCAATCCCGCAGCAGGTCGTTGATCGAGGTCTTGGAGCGGGTCTGCTCGTCGACGCGCTTGACGATCACCGCGCAGTAGAGCGACGGGCCGGGGGTGCCGTCGGGCAGCGGCCTGCCGGGCAACGAGCCGGGCACCACGACCGAATAGGCCGGCACCTCGCCGACGAACACCTCGCCGGTGGCGCGGTCGACGATCTTGGTGGTGGCGGAGATGAACACGCCCATCGAGAGCACGGAGCCGCGGCGCACCACCACGCCCTCGACGACCTCGGAGCGGGCGCCGATGAAGCAGTCATCCTCGATGATCACCGGGCCGGCCTGCAGCGGCTCCAGCACGCCGCCGATACCGACGCCGCCGGAGAGATGCACGTTCGCGCCGATCTGCGCGCAGGAGCCGACCGTCGCCCAGGTGTCGACCATGGTGCTGGCGCCGACATGGGCGCCGAGATTGACGAAGGACGGCATCAGCACGACGTTCGGGGCGATATAGGCCGAGCGGCGCACGATGGCGCCGGGCACGGCGCGGAAGCCCGCCGAGCGGAACTCAGATTCGCCCCAGCCGTCGAACTTGGAGGGCACCTTGTCCCACCAGTGCGCGCCGCCGGGCGCGCCGGGGATGGCGCTCATGTCGTTGAGGCGGAAGGACAGCAGCACCGCCTTCTTGAGCCACTGGTTGACGGTCCACTTGCCGTCCGCGCCCGGCTCGGCGACGCGCGCCTTGCCGGCGTCGAGCAGGCCGAGCGCCTCGTTGACCGCGTGGCGCACGGCGCCGCCGGTCTCGAAATTGATCGCGGCGCGGTCCTCGAAGGCCGCCTCGATGGTGCTCTGAAGCTCGCTCGACATGTCACTCTCCCGCTGTCCGGCGGGTCTTGTCCGGTCGCGGGCGGTTTCTGTCAACGGGGATGTGGGCGAACCGCTTGGGAACCGGGCGAACTTCGCCTCCACGGGACTGTCCTCATCCTGAGGTGCCCTATGGGGCGCGCAAGCTGTTCAGGAACGCCGTCAGGTCGTCCGTCACCACGTCGATGTGCTCGCCGTCGCGGCCCTCATGCTCCCACGCCTCGCGGTCGGCGGGGCTTACCGCGAGGCCCGGCGGCACGACGAGCACGGTGCGCATGCCGAGCTGCGCCGGCACTTCGAGGTTCCGCGCGAGGTCCTCGAACATGGCGGCACGGCCGGGATCGACCTCGAAGCGGGCGAGGAAGCCGCGATAGGCGGTCTCCTGCGGCTTGGGATGAAACTCGGCCGAGACGATGTCGTGCACGTCGGCGAAGTGGTCGGAGATGCCGAGCTTGTTGAGCACCTGCTCGGCATGGCCGCGCGAGCCGTTGGTGTAGACCAGCTTGCGACCGGGGAGCGCGCCGATCGCCTCGCCCAGCGCCGGCGCCGCCTCCAGCGAGGTCAGGTCGATGGCATGGACCTCGGCGAGGAAGGCGTCCGGGTCCATGGCGTGCTCGATCATCAGCCCGCGCAGCGAGGTGCCGTATTTGCGGTAATAGCCCTTCTGCAGCGCGAAGGCCTCGTCGAGCGTGATGCCGAGGAAGCGCGAGATATAGGCGCGCATCTTCACATCGATCTGCCGCCACAGATCGAGGCCCGGCGGATAGAGCGTGTTGTCGAGGTCGAACACCCATGTCTCGACATGGGAGAAATCGACCGCGCGGCCTTCGGCGGCAGCCATCCCGCCGCCTCAGCGCGTCATCAGCGTGCCGGAACCGTGGTCGGTCAGCAGCTCCAGCAACACCGAATGCGGCACCTTGCCGTCGAGGATCACCACACCCTCGACGCCCTGCTCCAGCGCATAGATGCAGGTCTCGACCTTCGGGATCATGCCGCCGGAGATGGTGCCGTCGGCGATCAGCGCCCGCGCCTGCGAGATGGTCAGCTCCTTGATCAGCTGCTTGTCCGCGTCGAGCACGCCGGGCACGTCGGTGAGCAGCAGCAGGCGCTTGGCCTTCAGCGCGCCGGCGATGGCGCCGGCGAAGGTGTCGGCGTTGACGTTGAAGGTGCCGCCGTCGACGCCGGTGGCGACCGGCGCCAGCACCGGAATCAGATCGCGGCCGAGGATCTGGTCGAGCACGGTGGTGTCCACCGTCTCGGGCTCGCCGACGAAGCCGAGGTCAATCACCTGCTCGATGTTGGAATCCGGGTCGCGGACGGAGCGCGTGACCTTTGAGGCCAGCACCATGTTGCCGTCCTTGCCGCTGAGGCCGAGCGCCTTGCCGCCGGCCTCGTTGATGAAGCCGACGAGGGATTTGTTGATCGAGCCGGCCAGCACCATCTCGACGATCTCGACGGTGGCCTTGTCGGTGATGCGCAGGCCCGCCGCGAATTCGGACTTGATGCCGAGCTTGGCCAGCATGGCGCCGATCTGCGGGCCGCCGCCATGCACCACCACCGGGTTCACGCCGGACTGCTCGAGCAGGACGATGTCCTGCGCGAAGTCGCGCGCCACCTGCTCGTCGCCCATGGCGTGGCCGCCATATTTCACCACCACGATGGCGTCGTCATAGCGCTGCATGTGCGGCAGCGCCTGTACCAGCACGCGGGCCTTGGCGTGGTCGTCGATGATGTCGGCGGAAGTCTCGGCGGGAGTCTCGGCGGTCATGGGCGAGGAATCCGTGGACGCGGGGCCGGGGCCGGTGGCGGGCCGCAGGGGCGGGACAGGCGAGCCCTTCTAGCCGATTTCGGTGACGCTTCTCAATCGCCCTTGCCCGACAGCGCTGCGGGCGTGCGCGCAAGCCAAAGGTTGCGCCCGTCCTCCTGTCCGCGACCGCCCTTCCGTGCCATATGCTCGGTCATGAGCAGGCCCGTTCCCCCTGCGCGCCCGATCGAGGCGCGCTTCGTCCAAGGCTCGACGCTGCGCCACGTCGCGGTGATGACCGCGACGGGATCGGTGGGCCTCGTCGCCGTCTTCGTCGTCGACCTGCTCAACCTGTTCTACATCTCGCTGCTCGGCGAGGAGGAGCTGGCGGCCGCCATCGGCTATGCCGGCACCGTGATGTTCTTCACCACCTCGGTCGCCATCGGCGTGATGATCGCCGGCTCGGCGCTGGTGGCGCGCGCGGTCGGCAGCGGCCACATGCAGGACGGACGGCGGCTGTCGACCTCCGGCTTCCTCTACATGACCGCGGCGAGCGGGCTGATGACGGTGCTGATGCTGCCCGTGCTGGAGCCGATGCTGTCCCTGCTCGGCGCCAGCGGGCGCACGCTGGAGCTGGCCGAGGACTTCCTTTTCATAGTGCTGCCTTCCACCCCGCTGCTCGGGCTCGGCATGGCCGCCTCCGGCACGCTGCGCGGTGTGGGCGATGCGCGCCGCTCCATGTGGGTGACGCTGTCGGGCGGGATCGCCACCGCCATGCTCGACCCGCTGCTGATCCTCGCGCTCGGCCTGGGGGTGGAAGGCGCCGCCATCGCCTCGGTGCTCTCGCGGGTGGTGATGGCGGGCTACGGCCTCTATGCGGTGGTGCGGGTCCACGGCCTCGCCGAGAAGCCGAGCCTGAAGGGGCTGCTGCAGGACCTCGCCCCGCTCTCCGCCATCGCCGTGCCGGCGATCCTGACCAATGTCGCCACCCCGGTCGGCAACGCCTATGTCACCTATGCGCTGGCCCCGCATGGCGACGCCGCGGTCGCCGCCTGGGCGGTGATCGGGCGGCTGATCCCCGTCGCCTTCGGCCCGCTCTTCGCGCTGACCGGCGCCATCGGCCCGGTGATCGGCCAGAACGTCGGCGCCCTGCGCTACGACCGGGTGCGGCAGGCGATCCGCGACAGCCTGAAGCTGACGCTCGGCTATGTGCTGCTGGTGTGGCTGGTCATGGCGCTGGCGCGCCACCCGATCGCGACCGTGTTCGGCCTGTCGCCGGAGGGCGAGGCGCTGGTCGAGTTTTTCTGCCTCTACGCCGCCGGCGCCTACATCTTCTTCGGCGCGCTGTTCGTCGCCAATGCCGCCTTCAACAATCTCGGCGCGCCGCTGCTCTCGACCCTGTTCAACTGGGGCCGGGCGACGCTCGGCACCATCCCCTTCGTCTGGGCCGGCGGGCATTTCTTCGGCGCGCTCGGCGTGATCGCGGGACAGGCGCTCGGCTCGGTGGCCTTCGGCGTGGCGGCGCTGATCTCGGCCTTCGCGGTGGTGAGGCGCCTCGATGCCCGCAGCCATCCGCCCGAGCCGGCGCCCCCGCTCGCCGGGGCGGAGCTGCCGCCCTTCTCGCGCGGCGAGGACGCCGCCGCCATCGAGACCGAGGGCCTGAGATAAATTAGATGAGCCCGGCGAAGCCGAGTGCGGCGCCGGCGGCCAGGAGCCAGAGCGGACTGCAGCGGGTGAGGTAGAGCACCAGCGCGGCGACGATGGTGAAGACCGCCGTCGCCGGCGTGCGCGCCGCGCCCCCCGCCAGCACCACGCCGGAAGCGGCGACGAGGCCGATGGTCAGCGGCATCAGCCCGCCCTGCACGATGCGCCGCCAGCGCGCCGCGCGGAAGCGGTGCCAGACGCCGCCGACCACATAGGCCAGCAGGCAGGTCGGGCCGATCAGCGCCAGCGTCGACACGACCGCGCCCAGCGTGCCGGCGACATGCCAGCCGATCAGCGTGACGATGAGCATGTTCGGGCCCGGCGCCGCCTGGGCGATGGCGAAGGCCTGGGCGAACTGGGCGTCGGTCATCCAGCCCGCCACCTCGACGATCTGGCGGTGCATCTCCGGCACCACCGCATTCACGCCGCCGACGGTGAAGGGCGAGATGGCGAGGAAGTGCAGGGCGAGCGAGACCACCGGGTCCTTGTCGTTCATCGCCCCCTCCTCCGCTCGGCCCACCAGGACAGCCCGATCGACACCGGCGCCAGCGCCAGGATGACCATGGGCAGCGACCATTGCAGCACCGCGACGCCGGTGAAGGCCGCCAGCGCGACCAGCGTGGCGTGGACGCGCGGGCGCCGCCACAGCGGCTCGGCCATGCGCAGCGCCATCGAGATGATCAGCCCGGCTGCCGCCGCCGCCAGCCCCGCCAGCATGCTGGAGACCGCGCCGATATCGGCATAGCGGGTGAAGACGACGCCCGCCAGCACCACGCCGACCGCCGGCACGACGGTGAGCCCGAGCACCGCGGCGATGGCCCCCGGCACGCCGCGGAAGCGCGCGCCGACCACCACCGCCAGGTTGACGATGTTCGGCCCGGGCAGGAACTGGGAGAGGCCGATCGCCTCGGTGAACTCGTCGGGAGTGAGCCAGCGATAGCGCTCGACCAGCGCCCGCCGGGCGATCGGCAGCACCCCGCCGAAGGCGACCATCGCCACCGAGAGGAAACCGACGAACAGCTCCAGCAACCCCGGATCGGGCGTGCTCGGGCTATCGGTCGGGGCGGGGCTGAGCATGGAATCGCAGGGCGGGCGAGCGGGCGATCTCGCCGCTATAGACCAATCGCCGCCGGCTGATAATGCAAAATGCATCCTGGTACGGACAAATCCAACCGCCTCGCCTGTTCGCGGCCCCTTTCCTCCCGACGAGGAGAACGGATAGAGTACAGCCATGAGCGAACCCGCCCTCGTCATGCCCATAGACGGCCGCCAGTCGGAGATGGCCCGCGCCATCCAGCGCGGGGCGCTGCGCTATCTCGGCGCGCGCGGCCTCGTCGGCGTGCCGGAATTCGCCCTCGCCTCCGGCCGCCGCGCCGACATCGCCGCCATCGACATGCGCGGCGAGGTGTGGGTGATCGAGATCAAGTCGTCGGTGATCGACTTCCGCACCGACCGCAAATGGACCGACTACCGCTTCCATTGCGACCGGCTGTTCTTCGCCGTCGGCCCGGACTTCCCGCTCGACATATTGCCCGAGGATACCGGCATCATGGTCGCCGACCAGTTCGGCGCCGGGCTGATCCGCGAGGCGCCGCACCACCCGATGCCGGGCGCCACCCGCAAGGCGCTCACCCTCCGCCTCGCCCGCACCGCCGCCGGGCGGCTTATGGGGCTGATGGACCCCGAGGCGCTGCGCGGGATCGAGCTTTAGGGGCTGTCCCAACGGGCGGGCGTGCTTCGAGGCCGGCCTTGCGGCCGGCACCTCAGCATGAGGTAGGTGCGCTCGCCCTACGGTCCTCATCCTGAGGTGCGAGCGCCAGCGAGCCTCGAAGGACGCAGACCCGTGCCGCCGTGCCCGATTCGAATCTGGACGGGGGAAAACCGCCCGCCGCGCTTGAAACGCGGCCCCCGCCTCTGCCAGCGTCTTTTCCATGGATGCCCGCGTGAACGAGATTCCACCGGACGAGGCCGCGCCCCTGCCCGCGTCGAAGGACGCGGCGGAGAACCGCGGCACGCCCAAAGCGCCCGCCGAAGGCGAGCGCGTCACGCCCATGATGGCGCAGTACATCGAGATCAAGACCGCCAATCCCGGCAGCCTGCTGTTCTACCGGATGGGCGATTTCTACGAGCTGTTCTTCGACGACGCCGAGGCGGCGTCGCGCACGCTCGGCATCGTGCTGACCAAGCGCGGCAAGCATCAGGGCGAGGACATCCCGATGTGCGGCGTGCCGGTGGAGCGCGCCGAGGAATATTTGCATAAGCTGATCGCCGCCGGCCACCGCGTCGCCGTCTGCGAGCAGATCGAGGATCCGGCCGAGGCGAAGAAGCGCGGGCCGAAGAGCGTCGTGAAGCGCGACGTCATCCGCCTGGTCACGCCGGGCACGCTGACCGAGGACGCTCTGCTCGACGCGCGACGCGAGAACGTGCTCGCCGCCGTGGCGCGGGTGCGCGGCGGCGCGGGCGAGGACGGCCAAGGGGACGGCTACGTCTACGCGCTGGCCTTCGCCGACATCTCGACCGGCTCGTTCCGCGTCGCCGAGACCGATGCGCTGCGCCTCGCCGCCGACCTCGCCCGCATCGAGCCGGCCGAGCTGCTGCTGGCCGACGCCGTCTATGACGAACCGGCCTTCAAGGCGGTCTGGCGCTCCCTACCCGCCGTCACGCCGCTGCCCAAGGAAGCCTTCGACGGCGCTTCCGCCGAACGGCGCCTCGCCGGCTTCTTCCAGGTGGCGACGCTCGATTCCTTCGGCAGCTTCTCCCGCGCCGAACTCAGCGCGGCGGCGGCCATCGTCGCCTATGTCGAACGCACCCAACTCGGCGCCCGCCCGCCGCTCAACCGGCCGCAGCGGGAAGCCGCCGCCGACGCCATGGTCATCGACCCGGCGACGCGGGCGAACCTCGAAATCCTGCGCACCACCACCGGCGACCGGGCGGGGAGCCTGTGCGCCTCGGTCGACCGCACCGTCACCTCGGCCGGCGCGCGCCTGCTGTCCCGCCGCCTCGCCGAGCCGCTGACCGACCCGCACCGCATCGCCGCGCGGCTCGACGCGGTGGAGCATCTCGTTGACGAGGCCGCCTTGCGCGCAAGCTTGCGCGATCGCCTTGCCGGCGCGCCGGACCTCGCCCGCGCGCTGTCGCGCGTCGCGCTCGGTCGCTCCGGCCCGCGCGATCTTTCCGCCATCGGCCGCGGCCTCACCGAAGGCGCCGCCATCGCGGAGCTGATCGCCGCCTCTCCCGCGCCGGCGGAGCTGACGGAAGCCGCGCGCGTGCTCGCCGGCGTCGATCCCGCGCTCGCCGCCAGGCTCGGCGCCGCGCTCGACGACGAATTGCCGCTCAACCGCCGCGACGGGGGCTTCACCCGGCCGGGCTATAGCGAGGAGCTCGACGCCACCCGCGCGCTGCGCGACGAGAGCCGGCGCGTGGTGGCGGCGCTGGAGCGGCGCTATGTCGAGGAGACCGGCGTCCGGGCGCTGAAGATCCGGCACAACGCCGTGCTCGGCTATTTCGTCGAGGTCTCCCAACAGAATGCCGACCGGCTGCGCGAGCCGCCCTTCGACGCCGTCTTCATGCACCGCCAGACCATGGCGGGGGCGATGCGCTTCACCTCCACCGAACTCGCCGAGCTGGAAGCGAAGATCGCCAGCGCCGGCGAACGGGCGCTGGCTTTGGAGCAGCGCATCTTCGACGAGCTGGTGGCAACCGTCCTCATACATGCGGAAGCCATCCGCGCCTGCGCCGAGGCGCTGGCGGTGATCGACGTCACCGCCGGCCTAGCCAAGCTCGCGGTGGACGAGGCGCATGTGCGCCCCGATGTGCATGACGGGCTCGATTTCCTGATCGAGGGCGGGCGCCACCCGGTGGTCGAGCAGGCGCTGCGGCGCGACGGCGGGCCCTTCGTCGCCAATGACTGCAAACTCTCGCCGCCGGAAGCGGCGAAATCCGGCCGCATCTGGCTGGTCACCGGCCCGAACATGGCGGGTAAATCGACCTTCCTGCGCCAGAACGCACTGATCGCCATCCTCGCCCAGGCCGGCGCCTTCGTGCCCGCGCGCGTCGCCCGGATCGGCGTGGTGGATCGCCTGTTCTCCCGCGTCGGCGCGGCGGACGACCTCGCGCGCGGGCGCTCGACCTTCATGGTCGAGATGGTCGAGACCGCCGCCATCCTCAACCAGGCGACGGAACGCTCGCTCGTCATCCTCGACGAGATCGGGCGGGGCACCGCGACCTTCGACGGCCTCTCCATCGCCTGGGCGAGCCTGGAGCACCTGCACGAGGTCAATCGCTGCCGCGGCCTGTTCGCCACCCATTTCCACGAGCTCACCGCGCTCTCCCAACGCCTTTCCCGCCTCGTCAACGCGACGGTGAAGGTGAAGGAGTGGGAGGGTGAGGTGATCTTCCTGCACGAGGTGGTGCCGGGCGCCGCCGACCGTTCCTACGGCATCCAGGTCGCCAAGCTCGCCGGCCTGCCGCCGGCGGTGGTGACGCGGGCACGGGCGGTGCTGACGGAGTTGGAGAACGCCGACCGCGCCGCCCCGGCGCAGCGCATCCTCGACGACCTCCCGCTCTTCGCCGCCATCAACCGTGCGCCCGCTCCGACCGCGCCGGCTGCGAAGGCCGATCCGGTGGCGGAGGCGGTGAAGACGCAGCTCTCAAGCCTCGACCTCGACGAGATGACCCCGCGCGAGGCGCTGGAGGCGCTGTACAAGCTCAAGGCGGCGGCGAAGGGCGGGTGAGCATGCCGGTGGCGCCCGCTCGGGAATGAGCTATATTCGGTACGGAAAATCGTACTGAGTATTGGACATTCCATGAGCCGAGCCATGCAGCGCGTCGAGGCCGAGATGGCCGTCAGCGTTTCCGACCTGAAGAAGAACCCGACCGCCATCGTCGACGGCGCGCGCGGAAGCGCGGTGGCGATCCTGAACCACAACCGGGTGATGGCCTATATGGTGCCGGCCGAGACTTATGAGGCGATCATTGACGCGCTCGACGATCAGGCGCTGGTCGAGATCGCCAAGGCCCGTGCCGGCGAAAAGGGCGTACCGGTCCGCCTTGACGAGCTATGACCTACGGGCTGGAGTTCCTGCCCTCCGCCCGCAAGGAATGGGACAGGCTCGGCGCCACGCTGCGCGAGCAGTTCAAGAAGAAGCTGGCCGAGCGGTTGACGCGTCCGCGCGTCGACGCGGACGCCCTGCGCGGGCTCAAGGACCATTACAAGATCAAGCTTCGCTCGGCGGGCTACCGCCTTGTCTACCGCGTCGAGGACGAACGGATCACCGTCGTGGTCGTCGCGGTCGGCAAGCGGGAGCACGCCAAAGTCTATGAGAGCAAGAAGAAGCGGTAGCCGTTGCCATCGCCAAGCAAAACGGCCGAGGGCGAGCCAGCCATAACGTTGCGCTACTCGTGGACGGCATCGCCAAAGATGACCGTCATGCCCGGGCTTGACCCGGGCATCCACGCCTTTGCTTCGCCTCACCGCGCGATCTCGTCGTAGAGGTCGCGCCATCCCGGGTTGGCTTCGAGGACGAGGGCAACCTTCCACGCCCGCGACCAGTGCTTCAGCGTCTTCTCGCGCTGGATCGCCGTGGCGATGTCGTCGAAGCGCTCGAAATGGACGAGCGTCTTCAAGCCATATTGCTTGGTAAACCCATCCGCGACCCCTTCCCGGTGCTCCCACACGCGCCGGACGATGTCCGACGTTACTCCGACGTAGAGCGTCCCGTTCGGCCGATTGGTGAGGATGTAGACGAAGCCGCCCCGCATGGGGGAAAGCGTCATAGGCGTGGATGCCCGGGTCAAGCCCGGGCATGACGTGGAATCAGGGTGAACCCATCAAACAAACGGGGCGGCCAGTGGCCGCCCCGATCTTTTTACGCCTGGCTGGCCGCCTGCGTCCTCAGCGCCGCCTGCGCCGCCGCCAACCGCGCGATCGGGACGCGGAAGGGCGAGCAGGACACGTAGTCGAGCCCCACTTCCTCGCAGAAGGCGACCGAGGCGGGATCGCCGCCATGCTCGCCGCAGATGCCGAGCTTGAGCTTCGGGCGCACCGCCCGGCCGCGCTCGGTGGCGATCTTCACCAGCTCGCCCACGCCGTCGACGTCGATCGACACGAAGGGGTCGACCTCGAAGATGCCCTTGCCGACATAGGTGCCCAGGAACGTGCCGGCATCGTCGCGGGAGATGCCGTAGGTGGTCTGGGTCAGGTCGTTGGTGCCGTAGGAGAAGAACTCCGCCGTCTCGGCGATCTCGCCGGCCTTCAGCGCCGCGCGCGGCAGCTCGATCATGGTGCCGACTTGGTACTCGACCTTGGCGCCGGTCTCCGCCTCGACCTTCTTGGCCGCGGCGTCGATGACTTCCTTCACCAGATCGAATTCCTTCTTGCCGGTGATCAGCGGCACCATCACTTCCGGCACCACCGGCTTGCCGGTCGACTTCTGCGCGGCGACGGCGGCCTCGAAGATGGCGCGCGCCTGCATCTCGGCGATCTCCGGGAAGGCGATGGCGAGACGGCAGCCGCGGAAACCGAGCATCGGGTTGAACTCGTCGAACTCGCGCTTGCGGGCGGCGAGCTTGGCGGCGGAAACCCCGAGGCCCTCGGCCACTTCCGCGATCTCCGCGTCGGTGTGCGGCAGGAATTCGTGCAGCGGCGGGTCGAGCAGGCGGATGGTGACGGGGAGCCCGTCCATGATCTCGAACAGCTCCTGGAAGTCCGAGCGCTGCGCGGCGAGCAGCTTCGACAGCGCCGCACGGCGGCCCTTCTCGTCATCCGCCAGGATCATTTCGCGCACGGAACGGATTCGGTCGCCATCGAAGAACATGTGCTCGGTGCGCGAGAGGCCGATGCCCTCGGCGCCGAAGTTCTTGGCGGTGCGCGCATCGAGCGGGGTCTCGGCATTGGCGCGGACCTTGAGGCGGCGCACGCCGTCGGCCCAGCCCATCAGCGTGGCGAACTCGCCCGACAGTTCCGGCTGGAGCGTCGGCACCGCGCCGGCGATCACCTGGCCGGTGGCGCCGTCGATGGTGAGGATCTCGCCCTTCTTCAGCGTCACCCCGCCGGAGGTCAGCGTGCCCGCCGCATAGTCGACGCGGATGGTGCCGGCGCCGCAGACGCAGGGCTTGCCCATGCCGCGGGCAACCACCGCCGCGTGCGAGGTCATGCCGCCGCGGGTGGTGAGAATCCCTTGCGCGGCGTGCATGCCGTGGATGTCCTCAGGGCTCGTCTCGATGCGCACGAGGATGACCTTGCGGCCCTGCGACTTCAGCAGCTCGGCGTCATCGGCGGAGAACACGATCTCGCCGGAAGCCGCGCCGGGGGAGGCCGGCAGGCCGGTGCCGATCACCTTCTTCTCGGCCTTGGGGTCGAGCATCGGGTGCAGCAGCTGGTCGAGCGCGGCGGGGTCGACGCGGGCGATCGCCTCCTCGCGGGTGATCACGCCGTCATTGGCGAGCTCGACCGCGATGCGCAGCGAGGCCTTGGCGGTGCGCTTGCCCGAGCGGGTCTGCAGCATCCACAGCTTGCCGCGCTCGACGGTGAATTCGAGGTCCTGCATGTCGCGGTAGTGCTGCTCCAGCACGCCGGCGATGCGGTTGAACTCGGTGAACACCTCCGGCAGCGCCTTCTCCATGGAAGGCTTGTCGGAACCGGCCTCGATGCGGGCGGCCTCGGTGATGTTCTGCGGCGTGCGGATGCCCGCCACCACGTCCTCGCCCTGGGCGTTGATCAGGAACTCGCCATAGAGCGCGTTCTCGCCGGTGGACGGGTTGCGGGTGAAGGCGACGCCCGTTGCAGACGTCTCGCCCATATTGCCGAACACCATGGCCTGCACGTTCACCGCCGTGCCCCAGCTCTCCGGGATCTGGTGCAGGCGGCGATAGACGATGGCGCGCTGGTTCATCCACGAGCCGAACACGGCGCCGATGGCGCCCCAGAGCTGGTCGTGCGGGTCCTGCGGGAAGGCCCGGCCGAGCTCGTGCTGCACGAGCTTCTTGTAGCGGGCGACGATCTCCTTCCAGTCGTCGGCGGAGAGATCGGTGTCGAGAGTGTAGCCGTTGTCGCCCTTGTAGCCGTCCAGCACCTCCTCGAAATGATGGTGCGGGAAGTCCAGCACCACGTTCGAGTACATCTGGATGAAGCGGCGGTAGCTGTCATAGGCGAAGCGGGCGTCGCCCGAGGAGGCGGCCAGCGCCTCGACCGTCGTGTCGTTCAGCCCGAGGTTCAGCACCGTGTCCATCATGCCGGGCATGGAGGCGCGGGCGCCCGAACGCACGGAGACGAGCAGCGGGTTGGCGGCGTCGCCGAAGGTACGGCCGGTGAGCTTGCCGACATGGGCGAGGGCGTCGTCGACGGCGGCCTTCAGCTCCGGGGGATAGCTGTTGCCGTTGGCGTAATAATAGGTGCAGACCTCGGTGGAGATGGTGAAGCCGGGGGGCACCGGCAGGCCGAGATTGGACATTTCCGCGAGATTCGCGCCCTTGCCGCCGAGCAAGTTGCGCATATCCGCCGCACCTTCCGCAGTACCGTCGCCGAAGGCGTAGACCCATTTCGTCATGTCGGAAGCCCTGTTGAGGAGAGGCCGAAGGGGACCTCTTCGCCGTGATGGAAATTCGACCGAAGCCGAATGTTGAGCACAGACAAGTAGTTAGGCTACATCCCGGAAAATGGCCGAGACGCTTTTCCAAGGATCATCTAACGCCCTGGGCCCTTTCCTTCAATCCATCAATTTGCAGTGCACCATGATCCTTCGTGCCGCAGCGTCCCATCGGGGAGGCACCCGATTGCCGCCAGCGCGCCAATCAGGCACGCTCGCGGCGCCGGCAAACCCACCTCAGCCCAAGGGACATTCCATGACTGGCACGTTGAACCGACTGGCCCCGCACGTCCTCAGCCTGCTGCGAATCGCCTCCGCCCTGCTGCTGCTGCAGCATGGCACCACCAAGATCCTCGGCCACCCGGCGACGCAGATGAGCGGTGTCAGCCTGACCACCCCGCCGGGGATCGCCGGCATCATCGAGCTGGTCGGCGGCGTCCTGCTGCTGATCGGGCTGTTCTCGCGCCCAACCGCCTTCATCCTCTCGGGCATGACGGCGGTGGCCTATTTCATGGTGCACGCACCGCAGAACTTCTACCCGATCCTCAATGGCGGCGAGTTGGCGGCGCTGTATTGCTTTGTGTTCTTCTACCTCACCTTCGCCGGCCCCGGCCCGTGGAGCATCGACGCGCTACGCTCGCGCAACGCGTGAGGGCCTCGCTGCAATGACGTCATCCCGGAACGGCCGTCAGGCCGTATCCGGGATCGCATGCAGAATTGGAGAGCGATCCCGGCTCTCCGCTACGCTTCGGCCGGGATGACGAATGTCGAGGGCTCAGAACGGCATGTGGCCGGAGCGGCCGAGCAGGCCCATCACGCCGATGAAGATCAGGTAGATGGCGACGATATAGTTGAGCAGGCGCGGCATCACGAGGATGAGGATGCCGGCGATCAGCGCGACGATCGGCTGGATGCTAACGATGTTGATTTCCATGTGCGAACTCCCCAGGGCGGTAACTCAATAAGCGCCAGACGCGGGCGAAGTTCCAGCCTTTCCGTCGGGGCTCGGAGGGATTTCGCGCGCTGGCGCCCGGCCGCGTATCTCCCCTTCCAGTCCAATGGCCCTCATCCTGAGGTGCCCGGCAAAGCCGGGCCTCGAAGGATGCTCGTCCGGGTGCGCTCTCACGACCATCCTTCGAGGCTCGCGGAGCCTGTCCTCGGGCTTGCCGAAGGCAAGACCCGTGGGCGAGCACCTCAGGATGAGGTTGCTGGCTGGGGAGCGGGAAGGCGGGCTGACGGCCGCCCCGCCGCTTCAGCCCTCGATGCGGTCGAAATCGGCGATGGCGCGGGTCGCGGCGCGGATGTCGGCGAGGAGGCGCAGGCGGTTTTCCCGC
Source organism: Xanthobacteraceae bacterium (assembly GCA_029239875.1). GTDB lineage: Bacteria > Pseudomonadota > Alphaproteobacteria > Rhizobiales > Xanthobacteraceae > Ancylobacter. The sequence goes on from JARBUD010000024.1 coordinate 45,704, forward strand.
AGGGTCCTATCCTCGGCGTTCACCGTCACCTTGTCGAAGAAGGCGTCGACCGGCGCGCGCAGGCGGGCGATCAGCGCCATGGCGCCCTCGAAATCCTCGCTCGCCAGAGCCGCCTCGATCTGCGGACGCAGGTCGGCAATGGCATCGGCCAGCGCGCGCTCCTCCGGCTCGGCGAGCAGCGCGGCATCGACGCCGCCCTCATAGGCGACGCCGTCCTTCTTCTCCTCGATGCGCAGGATGTTCGCCGCGCGCTTGGTGCCGGCGAGGAGGTTCCTGCCGTCCTCTGAGCTGAGGAAGCGCCCGAGCGCCTCGACGCGCTTGACGATGAGCAGAAGGTCGTCCTGGTCCGGCAGCGCGAACACCGCGTCGACGAGATCGTGCCGCGCGCCCTGCTCGCGCAGGTGGACCTTCAGGCGGTCGGCGAAGAAGGCGAGGAGGTCGGCGGCAAGATCAGCGGCGACACCCTCATAACCCGGAATTAGGTCTTCAAACGGATCTACGGCTTTGACGCTTCCCTCGAAGCGGATCGCGTAATCAGCCAAATCATCGCTGCCCATCCGCTCGGCGATATTCTCAATATCGCTTAGCTCCTTGGACGCCGCGTCATAATACCGTTTGCCGAGTATGGGCTTGTATGCGTCGATGATTGCAGCCTTGAGATTCACCCGCAGCCCATTCTCCAACACCAGACGCACCACGCCCAGCGCCGCCCGGCGCAGCGCATAGGGGTCCTTGCTCCCGGTCGGCTTCTCGTCGATGGCCCAGAAGCCGACCAGCGTGTCGAGCTTGTCGGCCAGCGCCACGGCGATGGAGACCGGTGCGGTCGGCACGCGGTCGGTCGGGCCCTGCGGCTTGTAGTGTTCCTCGGCCGCGAGGGCGATCTCCTCGGGCAGGCCTTCCAGACGGGCGTAGTACTTGCCCATCAGGCCCTGCACCTCGGGGAACTCGCCGACGACCTCGGTGCGCAGATCGCTCTTGGCGTAGAGCGCGGCGCGCTCGGCCAGCTCCGGATCGGCCCCGACCAGCGGCGCCAGCGTCTTCGCCAGCGCGGCGATCCGCCGGATACGCTCGAGCTGCGAGCCGAGCTTCTCGTGGAAGGTGACGTTGCCGAATTTCGCCAGCCGCTCTTCCAGCGAAACCGTCGCATTCGTCCGCTTGTCGGTCTCCCAGAAGAACTTGGCGTCCGACAGGCGCGCGCGGATGACCCGCTCATTGCCGGCGACGATGGCCTTGCCGCCGTCGCTGGCCTTGAGGTTCGACACCAGGATGAAGCGGTTGGCGAGGCGCCCGGTCGACGGGTCCTTCAGCACGAAGCACTTCTGGTTGGCGCGGATGGTGGCGCGGATCACCTCGTCCGGCACGTCGAGGAAGCCCTCCTCGAACGACCCCATCAGCACGACCGGCCATTCGACGAGGCCGGCGATCTCGTCCAGCAGCCCCTCGTCCTCGACCAGCTCCAGCCCCTGCGCCAGGGCGAGGTCCTTGGCATCATTGAGGATGATGTCCTTGCGGCGGTCGCGGTCGGCGACGACGAAGGCGGCCTCCAGCTTGGCCATCCAGTCGTCGAGCCGGCGCACCTTGATCGCGCCTTCGGAGAGGAAGCGGTGGCCGCGCGTGGTGTCGCCGGATTTCAGCCCGTCGATCTCGAAGCGCACCACCTCCGGCTCCTCGGTCTCCGGGCCGAAGGTGCAGAGGATCGATTGCAGCGGGCGTACCCAGCGCAGGCTGCCGGTCTCGGCCGAGGCCTTGCCCCAGCGCATCGACTTCGGCCAGGGGAAGCCACGCACGATCTCGGGGACGATCTCGGCGACCACGTCCGGCGTCGGGCGGCCATGTCTGTGAATATGGGCGACGTAGGAATCGCCCTTCTTCGGGTCGCTCACGATCTTCGCTTCGTCCAGCGAGAACAGGCCGGCCGCCTTGAGGAAGCCCTGGATGGCGGCGTCGGGCGCGCCGACGCGCGGGCCCTTGCGCTCCTCATGCGTGTCCGGCTGGTGCGCGGGCAGGCCGTGGATCGCCAGCGCGAGGCGGCGCGGGGTGACGAAGGCCTTGGCGCCCTCATAGAGCAGGCCGCGCTCGACCAGCGCGTCGGTGACGAGCTTGCGCAGATTCTCCGCCGCGCCCGCCTGCATGCGGGCGGGGATTTCCTCGGAGAACAGTTCGAGCAGAAGGTCGGGCATGGGCGCGGGTCACGTCGGCTACAGGGGGAAGAACGCCGGACGCCCTAGCACGGCGCGGCGCGCAAAGGGAGAGCGAAGTCAGCGGAGCTTCGTGCCCGCCCGCTCGGTCATGGTCAGCGCGGCGGCGAGCGAGATCGCCGAGAGCAGGATGAGATAGGCGGCCGGGCCCATGTCGAGCTGCTCGCGGCTGACCAGATAGACCGCCACCATCGGCGCCGTGCCGCCGGCGATGCCCATGGAGAGGTTGTAACTGAGCGAGACCGCTGAGCAGCGCGCATCCGGGCGGAACATCTCTACCAGCGCCGCCGGCACCGGGCCGCAATAGATGCCGAGCAGGAGGCCGAGGCCGAGCTGGCCGAGCAGCGCGCCCATCTCGCCGCCGCCGTCGATCAGGCGGAACAGCGGCCAGGTGAACAGGATGAGGCCGACGAGGCCCGCCACCATCACGCGTCTACGGCCGATGCGATCGGACAGCGCCGCGGCGAGCGGGCAGACGACGAGCAGCAGCACCATGGTCAGCGTGTTGATCTGCAAGGAGGTGCGGGCCGTGAGGCCGTCGATCTCCTGCATGTAGGTCGTCAGGTACACGACGATCAGGTAGAAGCCCGCGCCCAGCATGGCGCTGAGCGCGACGCCACGCACCATGTCGGCGAGGTCGAAGCGGAAGGCCTCGACGATGGGCAGGCCCCGCCGCCCGGCGCGCGGCGGCCGGGTCTCCGCCCCGCTGCGGCGCAGGAAGAAGGCGAAGCCGCCGAGGATGATCCCGGCGAGGAAGGGCACGCGCCAGCCCCAGGCGACCAGCGCCTCCTGCGAGACCAGCGTCGCCACCAGCGCCGCCACCGCCGAGCCGAGCAGCGTGCCACCTGTCGCGCCGAACGCGGCGAAGGAGGTCATCAGGCCGCGGCGCTCGGGAGCCGCGCTCTCAGCGAGGAAGATCGCCGAGGTGGTGTATTCGCCGCCGATGGACAGCCCCTGCAGCAGCCGCAGCGCCAGCAGCAGCACCGGCGCGCCCGCCCCGATCGCGGCGTAGGTCGGCAAAAGCCCGATGGCGACGGTGGAGACCGTCATCATGCCGGCGGAGATGTAGAGCGCGAAGCGCCGCCCGTAGCGGTCGCCGACATGGCCGAAGACGATGCCGCCGACGGGGCGCATCAGGAAGGAGGCGGCGAAGACGCCGAAGGCGGAGATCAGCCCGACGAAAGGGTCGGAGGTGGGGAAGAAGTTCTTCGCGAACACCGCCGCCAGGAAGCCATAGGCGGCGAAGTCGTACCATTCCAGCGTGTTGCCGATGATGCCGGCGAGCAGCAGCCGCGGCGACACGCGGCCCGGGCGCTCCTGCGAGCCCGTCTGCGCCGGCGCGGTGGAAGCCAGGTCGGCGGTCGCGGCGAAAGACGGGCTGGTCAAGGGGCGGCTCCGGGCCGGAAGGGATCAGGCTTTGGCGACGTCGACCCCGCCCGCGGCGGTCGCGAGCCAGGCGCCGCCGCAGGCCTTGGCCAGCTCGCGCACCCTGAGGATGTAGCTCTGGCGCTCGGTCACCGAGATGACGCCGCGCGCATCCAGCAGGTTGAAGACGTGGCTCGCCTTGATGCACTGGTCATAGGCGGGCTGCGCCATCAGGTGGCGGGCCTTGCCGTCGGCCCAGCCGGCTTCGAGATACTTCGCCGCCGCGCTCTCGGCCATGCGGAACTGCTCGAACAGCATGTCGGTGTCGGCATATTCGAAATTGTGCCGGGAATATTCCTGCTCGGCCTGCAGGAACACGTCGCCATAAGTGACCTTCTCGGCCCCGTCGCGGCCGTTGAAGTTGAGGTCGTAGACATTCTCGACCCCCTGCACATACATGGCGAGGCGTTCCAGGCCGTAGGTCAATTCGCCCGCGACCGGCGCGCATTCGAAGCCGGCGAGCTGCTGGAAATAGGTGAACTGGCTCACCTCCATGCCGTCGCACCAGCACTCCCAGCCGAGACCCCAGGCGCCGAGCGTCGGGCTCTCCCAGTCGTCCTCGACGAAGCGCACGTCGTGCAGCTTCAGATCGATGCCGATGGCGTCGAGAGAGGCGAGGTAGAGGTCCTGGAGATCGGCCGGCGAGGGCTTCAGGATCACCTGGTACTGGTAATAGTGCTGCAGCCGGTTGGGGTTCTCGCCGTAGCGCCCGTCCTTCGGCCGGCGCGAGGGCTGCACATAGGCCGCCTTCCACGGCAGCGGGCCGAGCGCGCGTAGCGTGGTGGCGGGATGGAAGGTGCCGGCGCCGACCTCCATGTCGTAGGGCTGGAGCACGACGCAGCCCTTGTCCGCCCAGAAGGCATGGAGCGCGAGGATGAGCCCCTGGAACGACTTGTCGGGGCGCATATGGGGCGGCAGGGCGGGATCGATCATGGAGGCTCGGCGGATTGGCGGGAAAATCGCGCGCAACCTAGGCTGCGCAAGGTTCCCGATCAAGCTTGGAGCGACCCCCGACCCTGAACAACGTCATGCCCGGGCTTGACCCGGGCATCCACGCCTTTCTCGCCGTCATCCCGGAACGGCCGGCAGGCCGTATCCGGGATCGTCATCCGCTTCTCGGCACGCGATCCCGGCTCTCCGGCTGCGCCTCCGGCCGGGATGACGACCGTGTAGGGTCTGTCGGTTTCCGCATCCGACAAATGCGACTATCTATCCGACATGTCCGACACGACGACCGAATCGCCGGTCTCCAACGCCCCCGACTGGACCGTCTCCGAGCTCTCCGGCGCGCTCAAGCGCACGGTGGAGGACGCGTTCGGCCATGTGCGGGTGCGTGGCGAGATATCCGGCTATCGCGGCCCGCATTCCTCCGGCCACGCCTATTTCAGCCTGAAGGACCAGAACGCCCGGCTCGACGCCGTGGTGTGGAAGGGCGTGTTCGGCCGCCTCAAGGTGCGGCCCGAGGAGGGGCTGGAAGTGGTCGCCATCGGCCGCATCACCACCTTCCCCGGCAAGTCGTCCTACCAGATCGTCATCGAGCAGCTCGAATTCGCCGGCGCCGGCGCCATCATGGCGATGCTGGAGGAGCGGAAGCGTCGCCTCGCCGCCGAGGGCCTGTTCGCCGGCGAGCGCAAGCGCCGCCCGCCCTTCCTGCCTGTTGTCATCGGCGTCGTCACCTCGCCGACCGGCGCGGTGATCCGCGACATACTGCATCGCCTCTCCGACCGCTTCCCGCGCCATGTGCTGGTCTGGCCGGTCAGGGTGCAGGGCGACACCTGCGGGGCGGAGGTCACCGCGGCCATACGCGGCTTCAATGCTCTCACCCCCGGCGGGCCGATCCCGCGCCCCGACGTGCTGATCATCGCGCGCGGCGGCGGCTCGCTGGAAGACCTGCTCGGCTTTTCCGAGGAGAGCGTGGTGCGGGCGGCGGCGGAAAGCGCGATCCCGCTCATCTCCGCCGTCGGCCACGAGACCGACGTGACGCTGATCGACTTCGCGGCGGATGTGCGCGCGCCCACCCCGACCGCCGCCGCCGAGATGGCGGTGCCGGTGCGCGCCGACCTCATCGCCGAGGTGGCCGGGCTGCATGCGCGGCTACGCGCCTGCTTCGCCCGCGGCCTCGACCGCCGCGCCACGGACCTGAAGTCGCTCTCCCGCCTGCTGCCCAGCGCCGACGCGCTGCTCGCCTTGCCGCGCCAGCGGCTCGACATCGCCGGCCAGCGCCTGCCGCGGGCGCTGAAAGCTAATGCCGCCGCGCACCGGCTGGCGCTCACGCGCGCCGAGGGGCGCCTGGCGCCGCAGCGCCTCGCCGTGCTGGTGGAGCGCCGGCGCGAGCGTTTCGAACTCTTCGCCGGCCGGCTGTCGAGCGCGCTGCGCGCCAATGCCAATGCCCATCGCGAGCGGATCGACCGCGCCCGCGAGCGGGTCAACGGCGTGCATGCCCGCCTCGCCCCCTGCCTGCGCCGCAGCCATGAGGAGCGAGCGCGCAAGCTGCGCTCGCTGGAGCAGCTCATGCAGGCGCTGTCCTACAAGGGGGTGCTCGCGCGCGGCTATGCGCTGGTGCGCGACGCCAATGGCGAGCCGGTGCATGCGGCGGCCGAGGTCGCGAGCGGGCAGGCGCTGGAGATCGAGTTCCGCGACGGGCGCGTCAGCGCGCTGGCCACCGGCGAAGGAACGCCGCCGCGCCCGCCCGCGCGCAAGCCGGCCAAGCCCCGTGGGGCCTTGCCGGACGAGGACAGCCAACCCACCTTGTTCGGCAATTGAGCACCCCGCCCTGCGGGCGCAGAAACCCGCGGACTTGCGGCCGATGCGGCCGGGCCGCTATTGTCGGGCATCGAACAAGCAGGAAAGAGCGGCGCCATGAACCGCTTCGAACGTTTTTCCGCCTCCGGCGAGGCCGAGCTGCGCTATCTCGACGGCGACTTCCGGGTCGTGCGTCCCGGCACCTTCGTGCGCTGCGCGGTGACCGGCGAGCCGATCCCGCTCGACGAGCTGCGCTACTGGAGCGTCGACCTGCAGGAGGCCTATGCCAGCCCGGAGGCGGTGCTGGCGCGCCTGCATCCCGAGATCGCGCGCGGCCGCTGACGGCCGTTCAGCCGCTCCCCAGCCCCGCCAGCATGCGATCCAGCGCGCGCGCGCTCTGCGGCTCCAGCGCCATGCGCACGGGCAGTACGTCGGAGACGCCGAGCAGTTCCTGGCCGATCTCGCTGCCGGCAAGGCGCATCGCGTCCTTCTCGGTCGTCACCAGGAGCAGGTCGTCTTCCTCGGCCTGCGCGCGCAGCTCGGCGATCTCGGCCTGCGTGTAGACGTGGTGGTCGGGGAAGGCACGCGTCGCCACCGGCAGCATGCCGAGCGAGCGCAGCGTGTCGAAGAACTTGGCCGGGCGGCCGATGCCGGCATAGGCGAGCACCCGCTTGCCGAACAGCCGCGCCACCGCCTGCGCATCCGGCGCGAGGCGCCCGCGCAGCACCACGATTCCGGCGGCATAGCCCTCGCGCGCCACCCGCTCGCCGGGCGCGCCCTCGCCGATGACCAGCAGCGCCTGCGCCCGCTCCAGCTGCGGCGCCAGCGGTGCCCGCAGGGGCCCTGCCGGCAGGCACAGGCCGTTGCCCACCCCGACCCCGGCATCGACCACGAGGATCGACAGCGACTTGGCCAGCGTCGGGTTCTGGAACCCGTCGTCCATGATCAGGATGTCGGCGTCGGCCTGCGCCGCCATCTGCGCCCCGGCGAGCCGGTCGCGGGCGACGAAGGTCGGCGCCGCGCGGGCGTGCAGCAGCGGCTCGTCGCCGACATCCTCGGCGCTGTGCAGCAGGGAATCGACCTTCACCGGCCCCTTGAGCCGGCCGCCATAGCCGCGAGTGAGGATGGCCGGCTGCAGCCCCTTGGCCATGAGCCGCTTGGCGATGGCGATCACCGCCGGGGTCTTGCCGGCGCCGCCCACGGTTGGGTTGCCGACGCAGACCACGGGGATGCCGACCTCGGCGCCCGGCCGGCGCATGCGCGCCAGCGTGGCGGCGCCGACCGCGGCGCCGAGCGGGGAGAGCAGCGCCGCCAGGGTGCTGCGTTCCCGCCGCCACCAGAAGTCCGGCGCTCGCATCGCGGTCAGTGCCTCTCCAGACGTATCTGAACGAGATAGGGATCGATCGCCGCCAGGGTACGCTCGAGCGCGCCGCCGAAGCTCTCGACCGTCGCCTGTCCGGCCTCGATCATATGCTGGCGCGAGGCGCGGTCCGCCAGCAGCATGAAGGCGCTCGCCGCCAGCGTGCGGGCATCGCTCACCGGCGCCGCGCCGTGCTCGGCGTCGAGCCTCGCATAAAGCTCGCTGAAATTCGTTACATGCGGCCCGTGCAATATGGCGGTGTCGAGCTTGATCGGCTCGATGGGGTTCTGCCCGCCCCGGCGCACCAGCGAGCCGCCGAGCAGCGCCACGCCGGCCAGCCGGTAGAACAGGCCGAGCTCGCCGATGGTGTTGGCGACGTAGATCGACGTGCCCTTGTCCGGCAAGTAGCCGTCGGCGCGCAGCACCGCCGGGCAGCCCGCCTCGGTGGCGAGCTGCACCACCGCCACGCCGCGCTCTGGATGGCGCGGGGCGATGATGGTCAGAAGCCCCGGCATCTCCTTGGCGAGGCGTTGATGCGCCTCGACGATGATCTCTTCCTCGCCCGGATGGGTCGAAGCGGCGACGAACACCTCGCGCCCGGCCGAGGCGGCGCGCAGCGCGTCGAAGGCGGTGAGGTCGACGGGCGGCGGCGGCGCGTCGAATTTGAGGTTGCCGGTGACGGTGACGCGCGGCGCACCGAGCTTCTTCAGCCGCCCGCCATCGTCCGGCCCCTGCGCGAGGCACAGATCGACCCGCGCCAGCAGCGCCGCGACGCTGCGCCCGACGCGCTGCCAGCTGCCGAAGGAACGCGGCGACATGCGGGCATTGACCAGCACCAGCGGCGTGCCGCGCGCGCTCACCTCGGTGATCAGGTTCGGCCACAGCTCGGATTCCACCAGCAGCACGAGGTCCGGCCGCCAGTGCTTGAGGAAGCGGCGCAGGAACAGCGGCGAATCGAGCGGCACGAACTGGTGCGGCACGTCCGGCGGCAGGCGGGTGCGGGCGAGCCGCGCCGAGGTCAGCGTGCCGGAGGTGAACAGCACCTGGAAGCCGCGCCCGCGCAGCCGCTCGATCAGCGGCAGCACCGCGATCATCTCGCCGACGCTGGCGCCGTGCAGCCAGACCAGCGGCCCCTTCGGGCGTGGGGCGGAGGCGCGGCCATAGCGCTCGCGCAGCCGCGCAGGATCTTCCTTGCCGCGCTTCGTCCGGCGCGCCAGCAGGAAGCCGATGAAGGGCGTCGCCAGCCAGGTCGCCATCCGGTAGAGGCGGATCAGCAGGGTGGAGCGCGCCTTAGCCATGCCGCGCCCCGGTCATCGCAGGCGCGATCCGGGCGCGCCCTCGTGGCTCACCTTGTGGCCCGGCCCGGCCGGCTCCGCGGCCGCGGCCTTCGCCGGGCGGCCGACCAGCGCCTCGGCGCGGGCGGTGATCTCGTCGAGCTGGCGCTGCAGCTCGTGGCGCGCGGCGTCGAGCTCCTCGGGGCCGGCATCGGCCGGCACCCTCAATCCGTCGCCGGCGACCACGGCGGCGCGGCCGAAGGGCAGGTGGATGGCCGCCCGGTCCCAGCTCTTGGCGAGGATGCGGTTGGAGGTGGCGATCGCCACCGGGTAGATCGGCCGGCCGGAATGCTTGGCGATGGTGACGACGCCGAGGCCGGCGACGCGGGCGATCTTCGGCACGTCGGCCGTCATCGCCACATTGGTGCCCTCGCCCAGGTGGCGGATCATCTCCACCGTGGCGTTGAAGCCGCCCTTGGTGCGGAAGTCGCGGCCCTGCGCGCCCGAGCCCCGCACCGCGCCGATGCCGAGCGCCTCGGCGGCGATGGCGTTCACGTCGGCGTCGGCGCTGCGCGAGATCATCACGCGCGCGCGGTGGTAGGGCTTGACCAGGAAGGGCGTGAGGAAGTGCTGCCCGTGCCAGAAGGTCAGGATCATCGGCAGCTGCGCGTCAGCCAGCTCGTAGAGATTGGCCGGCTCCATCACCACGCGCTGCGTGCGCCAAACGAGGCGCAGATAGGACGCCATCGTGCGCCCGAGCACGGTGCGGACCGTTGGGGAGGTGCGCAGTCTACGCCACATGTCGGAAAGGCCGGAGGTCAGCGGGTCGTGGCGCTGGCTTCCGGATCCAGCAGGCGGTGCAGATGGACGATGAAATAGCGGGTCTGCGCGCTGTCGACGGTCTGCTGCGCCTTGGCCTTCCAGGCGGCGTGGGCGGTGGCATAGTTCGGGTAGACGCCGACGATGTCGAGCTTGTCGAGATCCTTGAAGGTGACGCCGTCAATGGATTCGAGTTCGCCGCCGAAGACGAGATGGAGAAGCTGGGAACTGGCCTTGGTCTCGGTCATGCGGTTGCGTCCTAATGCGGGGCGCCGTCAGCGCGCCGCGACCATGAGGGTCGGGTGCAGCAGGGGTCCGGCGGACACCAGTGCCCCGTGCCGCGGCACCGGCGCGTTATAGGCAAGCGGACGGCCATCCAGCGTGGTCAGGCGCCCGCCTGCTTCGTGCACCAAAAGGTCCGCGGCGGCAAGGTCCCAGTCGTTCCCGTTGGGTGACGCCAATGCCGCATCCAGCTCGCCCGTCGCCACCCGGGCGATGCGCAGCGCCAGCGAGCGGATGCGCGGCACACGATGCAGCGTGCCGTCGCGGTCGATGTGATCGACGAAGGGCGCCGGGCCGTCGACCGTCGCGCCGGCCATCTCCGCCATCTGCGACACCTCGATCGGCCGGCCGTTGCGGGTGGCGCCGCCGCCCCGCACGGCGATGAACAGCTCGTCGGTGATCGGCGCGAACAGCGCACCGGCAATGGGCCGACCATCCTCGACGAGGGCCGCCTCGACACACCAATCCTGGCCGCCGGCCATATAGGCGCGCGTGCCGTCGATCGGGTCGACGATCCACACCCGCTTGCGCGACAGGCGCGAGGGCTCGTCCACCGTCTCCTCGGAGAGCCAGCCATATTCCGGGCCGATGAGGCTGAGCCGCTCGCGCAGCATCACGTCGACGGCGAGGTCCGCCTCGGTGACGGGCGAGGCGTTGTGCTTCGACCAGGACTTCACGCCCTCGCGGAACATGGCGACGGCCACCGCGCCGGCGGCGACCACCGCATCCGCCAGATGCCGCGCGGCGATGGCCGGGTCGGCGAGCGGGTCCGGGCGAGGCACGTCGGGGGCGGAAATGGGATATGGCTCCATCATCGGGGATTAGTCGGCACAGGCAGGATGCGCAACCGCCATGTCGGCATTGGCGGCGGTTTCGACAAGGTTTCATCAAGCATAGGGGCCGATACCGGCCGCGAAGAAACGGTCAACCATGTCCCTTAAGCGGGTTCAGGGTACCGGGCGACTAGGGTGCTCCCACGACCGAGGCCATAGAGCCGGAAAATCGGCGGGGAGAGCATGATGCGTCAGCAGAAGGCGGAGGCCTGGCCTCACGATCCAGCCTATCCCTATGTCACGCTGGAACGTCCGAACGGTGCGGAGGGATGGCCGCTCCTGTTCCAGTCGCTCGATCCGGGCGCCGACGACGGCGTGCGGCTCATCGCGCTATGGCCCGACGCGGTGGCGCTGCGCCGCCGCGTCGCCGGCCTGCCGATGAAGATCGAGCGGCCGCTCAGCGACTATGAAGGGCTGGCGGTGGCCCTGCTCGATCCGGAAGGCGACGACGAGGGCGTCGCCATCGTGCTGGTGCATGCCGATCCAGCCCTGTCGGTGACGCTCTACAGCGCGCCGCATATCGACGACGTGGTGGCGGAATGGCGCGGCTGGAGCGAGGCCCTGAGCCTGCCCATGCTGGTGACCGAGGCCGACGGCACAAGCCGTCCGGCCTATCCGATGATCGGATGCCTCACCGTCGCGGCAGTCAGGGCGCGCCGGCCGCGCCGCGGGCCGCTGAAGCACCGCCGCCCCAGCGTCTATCGCCGCCGCGCCGCCGGACGGCCGCTCGCCGGCCTCGACGTGCATCGCGGCGAGCGCGAGCTGATCGCCAGAGACTGAACGCGCGACGGACCGAGCCGCGCTCATCTTGAGGTATGCGCGGCCGACACCAATGCCGCGCCCTCGCCGGACGGCACCGGTGCTAAACTGGGCGTGCAATGAGACGGGCGACCGCCGTTCCGGGTGCGGGCGTCCGCCGCCTCGAGAGTCTCGACCCATGAAGCATCTGTTGACCCCGCTCGCCGTCGCGCTGCTCATCGGCGCGATGCCGGCGGCGCACGCCTCGTCCTGCGGCGAGGCCGTGATCAAGACGCAGGCCGCGCTGGACAATTACATCGATGCGCTCGCCGCCAAGGGGCCGAGCGCCCCGGAGAGCACGGGCGCGCTGCTGAACCACGATCCCTCGCCCGGGGCCATTGCCCGCACCGAGGCCGAACTCGGCGACGGCGACCAGGCGGAGCTGGGGCAGCAGGCGCTCGACCGCGCCCGCGCCGCCGAGGCAAAGGGCGACGCCGCCGCCTGCGAGGCGCAGGTGGCGAGGGCCCGCGCCGCCATCGGCCTCAAATAATCCGGCTCACTCGCCGCCTTCCCGGGCCAGCGGCCGGATGAGATGGCCGTGGAACAGGAGGGCGAGGCCCGTCAGCACGGCCAGCAGCAGGCACGCCCCCGCCATGGCCGGGATCAGCCCCGCCGCCGCCAGCAGCAGTGCCCCGATGCAGGCGCCGGCGACGAAGGACGCCCAGGAGCCGGCATAGGCGAGCGCCTCGGCCGGCCGCTCCTTGCCGCGCAGCCAGTGCGCCAGCGCCTGGCCGCAGCCGAACAGCGCGCCGGTGACGAAGCTCTTGCCGATGTCGGCGCCGGCGATGACCTGATGCACGTTGTTCTGCATGCCCATCGCCACCGCGACCGGCAGCAGCGACAGCTTGCCGACGCCGGCGGCGGTGAGCACCACCGCGAGCGCGAACAGCCCGACCTCGCTGCCGAGCACCGCGACCAGCTTCCATTCCTGCGCGGCGTCAGCCACCAGCGTGCCGAGGAGCGCGCCGACGATGAAGCCGGCGATGACGGAAAGCGTGACCAGGACGAGCGCCCACTGACCATCCGCGAGCTGGATGCCGAGCCGGGTGCTGTTGCCGCTCATGAAGGACAGGAACAGCCCGCCGAGATAGGCATAGCCTACCGCGTCGACGAAGCCGGCGACGATGGTGGCGAAGGTGGCGAACAGCAGCGGGCGGCCGCCCGCGCGGAACATCTGCATCCTCACCCCGGCTTTCTCGTCTTCGCAGTTCATTTGGACGGGCGCGAAAAAGGGCGCCGGCTGGCGCCCTTTCCGCGAGCCGCGATGCGGCTCGATGTCAGGCCAGGATCACGGGCAGACCGGAATCACGGGCAGACATGGATCCAGCCGCCGCCCCAGGTGCGGCGCCAGAAGCAGCCCGGACGAACCGGCGGCCCCCAGCCGCGCGCATAAGGCGGCACGTACCAGTTGTTCCAGTTCGGACGCCACCAGCAATGCCAGACGCCGCAGACCCAGCGCACATTCTCGGTGAGCGGGGCGGTGGCGGGCAGGACGATGGACGAGGTGCCGAGCGCCGGGGTGGCGACGGCGGCCTGGGCGGTGCCGCCGCCGAGGCTGGTGGCGACGATCATGCCCAGCGCGAAGGCCGCGCCGAGGACGATCTTGCGGAGTGAAAGGAGGGAAGACACGGAAAGGCCACGCATGAAGCACTCCCGAGCGTTGAAGACCGACACCGAAACGATAGCACGCCGCTTGCCCGACGCCAGTCGTAACCCCATGGGACAGCGAAAAAAATCTGGCTGGAGCGGCCCCGGCCGCCGGGAGCCGGCCCTGTCCGCGTCAGGGCAGGCCGGCGCCGGTGCCGCTGAGCAAGGCGAGACCGACCAGGCCGCCGCCCAGTACCAGGATGGCGGGGTTGACCTTTTTCACGAAGTAGACCCCGGCGAACACCGCCACCGCGATGAGAATGGTGAGGGTGCCGTCGATGGCGGTGCGGGCGATGGAAATGGTGCCGGCCGCCATCAGGCCGACCACCAGCGGCGCCATGCCCTGCTGCAGCGAGCGCCGCCAGGGCGAGCCCTCGAAATGGTCCCACACCCGCGAGGCGCCCCAGGAGATGACGCCCGCCGGCACGAAGAAGCCGAGGAAGGCGAGCAGCGCCCCGACATAGCCGGTGACATGGTAGCCGATGACGATGACCATCAGCATGTTCGGCCCCGGCACGACCTGGCCGAGGCCGTATATGTCGCGGAAGCCGTCGTCGGTCAGCCAGTGATGGCTCTCCACCACCAGCGCCTTGGTCTCCGGCAGCACGGCGGCGCCGCCGCCCACCGCCAGTATGGAGAGCAGCGCGAAGACGCCGAGGACGGAGAGATTCTCGTTCATTCGGACGATCCCCCCGGCGCATCGGCGGCCTGCCGGCGCGGCCGGTAGAGGAAGACCGCGACCGGCCCGACGGTCAGCAGCACCCAGACCAGCGAGATGTGCAGGAAGCTCACCATGCCGACGGTGACGAGGATGATGACGATGTCGACCAGGCTGCCGAGCTGCTTGCGGCCGATCTGCAGCGTCACCGCCGACAGCATCCCCACCGCCGCCGCGCCGACGCCGACCAGCGCCGCGTTGACATAAGGATTGGAGGCGTTGGCGGCATAGGCGACGCCGAGGATGAGCACCATCGTGCCGCCCGGCAGGGTGATGCCGAGGAAGGCGATGATCGAGCCCCACACGCCGCGCAGCCGGTCGCCGACGATGATGCTCATATTGGTGGCGTTCAGCCCCGGCAGCGCCTGCGAGATCTCCAGCGCCGAGAGGAAGTGCTCCTCGTCGAGCCAGCGCTTGCGGATGACCAGCCCGGCCCGCAGATAGGCCACCACGCCGCCGCCGAAGCTGACCGCGCCGATGCCGAGGAAGGTGAGGAAGATGTCCCACAGCCTCACGTCGCGCGGCACCGCATAGGGCGCCGCTTCGGTGTCGGGAGCGGCGCCCGGTCCGGGCTGCGCGGGCGTGTTCATGCGGGGAACTCGCGAGGAGGATCAGCTTTCGTGGCTGGCCACGAGCTGCTTGCCGAAATTGTAGACCAGCGCCGTCTTGGTGGCGCCGAGCTTCACCCATTCGGGGGCATGGGTCTGCGCCGCCTTGAAGAACTCCTCCGAGCGGGCGCGCGCCTTCACGTGCACCTCGTCATAGCGGTCGAACTTCGCCTGAAAGGCGAACTCGCCGATGATCGAGGTCTCGGTCGCGCGGTCGCGCCAGACCGAGATGGTCGCCTTGGCGACGAGCCCGTGGCCGAAGTCGAAGGAGCCGACATTCACCTGCACTTCCTCAACCGACAGGTTGTTCACCAGGGAGATCTTCTTCTCCTTGTCGCTCGGACAGTGGGCGGCGAGCTCGGGGAACACCGTGGTGATGCGCTCCAGCCCCTCGTCCAGCACCAGGCCGGGGCTGAGCAGCACGCAATTATGCGAGTAGAGCGAGCGGATGCCCCCCAGGCTGTCCTTCGCCGGCAGCAGCTCTTCCTTGAACTTGATGTCGGCCTTGCCGCTCAGATGCGGGATGACGTCGACCGCGGCGGCCGCCGAAAGGTCCGGATGGCGGAACTTCAGCGCCAGCTCGTGCTCGTGGTCGGGCCAGCCATCGGTGTAGAAGGTGCGCTTCCGCAGGATGAAGGCGTTGCGGTAAAGGTCGTAGTCGGGCGTGTCGTAGAACAGCACCTCGCGGACCTGCCGCTTGAAGCCGTCCTTGTTGGTGGCGACGCCGACCTTGAACTCGGGTGCGATCAGGCACAGCTTATGCCAGTACACCTCGAACTGATGGGGGTCGAAGAAGCGTTCCGGCCGAAGCAGGATCTTGTATTCGCGGTAGTGAATATCGTCCATCGCAGGCCCCGCAGACGGCCGCTTGCCGCACGCCCAACGTCAAGCTTTACGCCGCCCCTCGGTCGCCGACAAGGCCGGGTCACGTGCCCGTCATACGCGGCGGCTACCGGCGAGGTACCTTGAAGAAGGCGGCTGAAATGTGATCCAAGGAAGCTGAATGCCGATCGGCGCCTGCGGAACGGTCGCCCGACCCTCGATCCCGCGAGAAGAGAGACAGCACCATGCCCTCCAAGCTCGACCAATTGCGTGCCATGACCGTCGTCGTCTCCGACACCGGCGACATCGAGACGGTGCGCCGGCTGAAGCCGCAGGACTGCACCACCAACCCGACCCTGCTGCTCAAGGCCGCCGAGATGCCGGCCTATGCCAGCCTCGTCGACGAGGCGATCGACTGGGGCCGTCGCCAGGGCGGCTCGCACGAGGCGGTGACCAGCGCCACCTGCGACCGGCTGGCGCTGAACTTCGGCGCCGAGCTCTCCACCATCGTGCCGGGCCGGGTGTCCACCGAGGTCGACGCCGACCTCTCCTTCGACACCCAGGCGACGCTCGCCAAGGCCCGCTCCTTCATCGCCGCCTATGAGGCGCGCGGCGTCGGGCGCGAGCGCATCCTCATCAAGGTCGCCTCGACCTGGGAGGGCATCCGCGCCGCCGAGGTGCTGCAGAAGGAAGGCATCGACTGCAACCTGACGCTGCTGTTCTCGCTCACCCAGGCCGCCGCCGCCGCCGATGCCGGTGCCTTCCTGATCTCGCCCTTCGTAGGCCGCATCCTCGACTGGCACGTGAAGGCAGGCGAAGGCCCGTTCACCGCCGAGACCGATCCGGGCGTGAAGTCGGTGCGGCAGATCTACGCCTATTACAAGAAGCATGGCCTACCGACCGTGGTCATGGGCGCCTCCTTCCGCAACACCGGCGAGATCGAGGCGCTGGCCGGCTGCGACCGCCTCACCATCGGCCCGGCGCTGCTCGACCAGCTGGCGGCCGATGACGGCGTGCTGGAGCGCAAGCTCGATCCCGCCAACACCGAGGGCGCGCCGGCGAAGCTCAGCCTCGACGAGAAGGCGTTCCGCTTCGCCCTCAACGAGGACCAGATGGCCACCGAGAAGCTCTCGGAAGGCATCCGCCTCTTCGTCAAGGACCTGCGCACGCTGCGCGGCCTCGTCGCCAAGCGTCTGGAAGGGGCGCAGGCGGCCTGATAGAAGCGGGCCGACAGAAGCAGCTTTTCGGAGGAGGGCGCCCGCCCTCCTCGCCCATCCTTCCGCGTGCCCTTCCATGATCGCTCCCGACCTCGGCTTCGTGCTCGCCGCCGGCATGGCGGCGTTCTTCGTCGGCATGAGCAAGGGCGGGGTACCGATGATCGGCGGCCTCGCCGTGCCGACCATGGCGTTGTTCATGTCGCCGATCACCGCCGCCGGCCTGCTGCTGCCGGTCTATGTCATCAGCGACATGTTCGGCGTCTGGGCCTACCGACGCGATTTCTCCGGCCGCAACCTCGCCATTCTCATCCCGGCTTCCACGCTCGGCATCGGCATCGGCTGGGCCACCGCCTCCATCGTCACCGAGGCGATGGTGATGCTGATCGTCGGCGGCGTGGGGATCACCTTCTGCCTGATGCGCTGGTTCGGCGGCGCGGGCAGGGTGGCGCGCCCGGCAGACCTGCCGCGGGGCGTCTTCTGGGGCGCGGTGTCGGGCTTCACCAGCTTCGTCAGCCATGCCGGCGGGCCGCCCTACCAGATGTATGTGGTGCCGCAGAAATTGCCGAAGATGGTCTATGCTGGCACCACCACCCTCACCTTCGCCGTGGTCAACGCCCTGAAGCTGGTGCCCTATTGGGCGCTCGGCCAGCTCAACGCCGGCAACCTCGCCGTCACCGCGCTGCTTGTCCCGGTGGCGGTGGCGGCGACCTTCGTCGGGGTGAGGCTGACCCGCGTGCTGCCCGAGCAGCTGTTCTACCGGCTGGTGGTGGGGGCGCTGTTCCTGATCTCGCTCAAGCTCACCTGGGACGGGGCGAGCGAGATGCTCGGCTTCTGAACGCTAGTCCTCGACCGGGCGCGCCATCAGCGCCGCGCACCAGAAGCCGGCGGCGAACACCACCGAGAAGACGATGACGGTGACCAGCACCGGGTCGTAGGAGCCGGCGGCGGTCCACAGCACGGCGAGGCCCACCGGCGCCAGCGCGCGCGAGATCATGGCCGGCATGGCCAGCGCCCCGTTCACCGCGCCATAGGCGCGCCTCGTCAGCAACTCGGGCACGACGAGGCCGCGCACGATGGTGACGAGGCCGTTCGCCACGCCGAGCGCAAGGGCGAACAGCGCCACCCATTCGAAATGCGGCGGCATGAACTCCAGCGCCAGGAAGGCGACGGGGAAGATCGCCACGATGACCGAGCCGACCACGCGTACCGGCACCCGCGGCGCCAGCACCGAGACGGCGACGCGCCCGGCCACCTGCGCCGGGCCGATCAGCGCGATGGCGCTGACCACGCTCGCCGT
>JARBUD010000062.1 GCA_029239875.1 Xanthobacteraceae bacterium
CGATGGGCGGCTGGAAGTTCGGCAACACCATCGACGGCACGCAGGCCGAATATGTGCTGGTGCGCGACGCCATCGCCAATCTCGCGCCGGTGCCGGACGAGCTCACCGACGAAGAAGTGCTGATGTGCCCGGACATCATGTCCACCGGCTTCTCCGGCGCCGAGAGCGGCGCGGTGAAGATCGGCGACCATGTCGCGGTGTTCGCGTTGGGCCCGATCGGCCTGTGCGCCGTAGCCGGAGCCAAGCTGAAGGGCGCGACGCGGATCATCGGCGTCGACACGGTGCCGGAACGCCTCGCCATCGCCAAACAGCTCGGCTGCTCGGACGTGGTCGACTTCAAGCAGGGCGACGTGGTCGAGCAGATCATGGCTCTCACCGACGGGCGTGGCGTCGACGTCTCGATCGAGGCGCTGGGCACGCAGGGCACGTTCGAATCGGCGCTGAAGGTGCTGCGGCCGGGCGGCACGCTGTCCTCGCTCGGCGTCTATTCCAGCGACCTGAAGATCCCGCTCGGCGCCTTCTCGGCCGGCCTCGGCGATAACAAGATCGTCACCACGCTCTGCCCCGGCGGCAAGGAGCGCATGCGCCGGCTGATCGACGTCATCGCCTCCGGCCGCGTCGACCTCAAGCCGCTGGTGACGCACCGCTACAAGCTGGACGACATCGAGGCCGCCTACGACCTGTTCTCCAACCAGCGCGACGGCGTGCTGAAGGTGGCGATCACGCCGTAGGCTCCCAATAACAGGGGCGTCATGGCCGGGCTTGGCCCGGCCATCCACGACTTTTCGACTGAAGGAAGGCGTGGATGCCCGGCACGAGGCCGGGCATGACGGTCATCCAAGCGGAATCACACATCGTTCGCCGAGCTGAGCCGCTCGGCGGGGATGTAGCCGGCCTTCTGCCGGATGCGCAGGCCCGGGCCGCCGCCGGAGCTCGGCTCGCCGGCGTCGAGCAGCTCGATGCCGGCCTCCTCGAGCACGCGGCGCAGGCGCTCGGCCTCGTTGGGGTCGAGCCCGTCGCCCGGCTCGCGGCCCTGCTCGAAGGCGGCGATCCAGCCTGCCGTCACATGCGCCCGCAAAGCCAGCTCCGCGACGCTCCAGTCGAGCATGGCCCGCGCCGCCCGGCATTGCTCGGGGGCGAGGGCGAGATTGGCGGGAACCGGCGTCGCGGGCATGGGCGCTCTCCTCACTGAAGGCTCTCACCCACTCAAGTAGGGCGGCGCCGCGCCGAATGCAGCCGGTACGGGGGCGCCGCCGCCGAAATACCGCAAAAATTCCGCGGGCCCGCCCGGGTCACGCCGCGTCGGTGGCCGGCGTGCCGGTGAGTATGGACAGGATTCCGGCGGCGTCGCGGGAATTGCGCAGCTTCTTGGCGACCTCCGGGTCGCGCAGCAGCCGCGCCACCCGCGCCAGCGCCTTGAGATGGTCGGCACCGGCTGCCTCCGGCGCCAGCAGGAGGAAGATCAGGTCGACCGGCTCGCCGTCCAGCGCCTCGAAGTCGATGGGCTTCTCCAGCCGGGCGAACATGCCGAACAGCTTGTCCATCTTGGCGAGCTTGCCGTGGGGGATGGCGATGCCGCTGCCCACCCCGGTGGAGCCGAGGCGCTCACGCTGGTTGAGCGTCTCGAAGATCTCCCGCTCGTCCCGTTTCAGGATTTGCGCGGCGTGGGCCGACAAGTCCTGCAGCGCCTGCTTCTTGCTGCCGACCCGCAGGCTCGGGAAGATCGCGGACAGCGCCAAAATATCGTTCAGTGCCATGGGAGAATCCGCGGCGTGACGCGCTCTGGCGTGGCGTGGCGAAGCGCGCGCACCGCGGTCGCGGTCGCGCGCCTGCCGTCGTTGAGCGGGCTCAATGGATTTCTTCCGTCACAGCGCTGACCGGCGGATCGACCCAGCCGACATGGCCGTCGCCGCGCCGGTACACGACGTTGATGCGCCCGTGACCGGCATGGCGGAAGACCAGGACCGCGGCGCCGGTGAAGTCGAGCTCCAGCACCGCGTCGCTGACGGAAAGCCGCGGCAGGTTGGCGGTCGCCTCGCACACCACGGTCGGGTTCCAGCCCTCCAGCAGCTCGGCGTCCTCATGGTCGGGCGCGGAGAACACGGTGAGCGGCACCGTCTCGTCCAGCCCCTCGCCCTCGCCGTTGGCAGCGCGGCGCTTGATGCGGCTCTTGTAGCGGCGCAGCCGCGTCTCGATCCGCTCCACCGCGGCATCGGCGCTGGCATAAGGGTCCTGCGCGTCGGCATGCGCCTGCAGGATCGTGCCGCTGTCGAGATGCAGCGCGCAGTCCGAGCGATAGCCGGAGCCCTCGCGGGCCACCGTGACGTGGCCGGACCAGCCTCCGTCGAAATATTTGCCCATGGCGCCGGAAACGCGGTCGGCAACCCGCTGTCTCAGCGCCTCGCCTACGTCGATATTTTTTCCTGAAACCCGCAGCGGCATCGCGACTAGTCCCTCTGCTGGGGCATTGGCGGCGGCAATTGCGGAACTCTGCCGTCGCACCCTGCCCGAACCCCCTACATGCCCGGCCGGTGCCCTTAAGACGTAGGAGCCGCGAGGGAACGTGTCAACGAGGGTGTGGATAGCTCGCTGTCGGCGGCCTGCCGGAGGGTCCGCCTAACCGGCCGAAAGCGCGGCCTGCTTCTCGCGCCGGCGCTGCACCGAGGAGGGGATTCGCATCGCCTCGCGATATTTCGCCACCGTGCGGCGGGCGATGTCAATGCCGGCCTCGCGCAGGCGTTGCACCAGCGTGTCGTCGGAGAGCACGTCGTCGGGGCTCTCGGCGTCGATCATCTGCTTGATGCGGAAGCGCACCGATTCGGCCGAATGCGCCTCGCCGCCGTCGGAAGCGGAAATAGAGGACGAGAAGAAATACTTCATCTCGAAGATTCCGCGCGGCGTCGCCATGTATTTGTTCGACGTCACGCGCGAGACGGTGGATTCGTGCATGCCGATGGCGTCGGCCACCATGCGCAGGTTCAAGGGCCGCAGGTGCTGCACGCCCAGGGTGAGGAAGGCGTCCTGCTGGCGCACGATCTCGGTCGCCACCTTGAGGATGGTGCGGGCGCGCTGGTCGAGCGAGCGGGTCAGCCAGGTGGCGGTCTGCATGCAGTCGGACAGGAAGGCCTTCTCACGCTCGTTGCGCGTGGTCTTCTGCACCCGCGAATAATAGGCCTGGTTGACCAGCACGCGCGGCAGCGTGTCGGCATTGAGCTCGATCAGCCAGTTGTCCGGCCCGCCGCGCACGAACACGTCCGGCACGACGGGCTGGATGATGCCGGAGCCGAAGGCGAGGCCGGGCTTGGGGTTGAGCCGACGGATCTCGCCGACCATCTCCGCGAGGTCCTCGTCGTCGACACCGCAGACCCGCTTGAGCGCGGTGAACTCGCGCCGCGCCAGCAGCTCCAGATGGCCCAGCAGCGCCGCCATGCAGGGGTCGTAGCGGTTGCGCTCCTTGAGCTGGGTGGCGAGGCACTCGGCGAGCGAGCGCGCGCCGATCCCCGGCGGATCGAAACCCTGCACGACGGCGAGCACCTTCTCCACCTGCGCCAGCGGCGCGCCGAGCCGCTCGGCGACGCCGGCGAGGTCGGCGGAGAGGTAGCCGGCCTCGTCGATCAGGTCGATCAGGTGCTGGCCGATCAGCCGCTCCACCGGATCGCTGACGGCGAGGGCCAGCTGGCTTTCGAGGTGGTCGGCGAGCGTCGTCTCCGCCGAGACGAAGGCTTCGAGGTTGTAGCCGTCGTCGTCGCGCCCGCCGGTGCCGACCCCGGCCCATTCCGAATAGGCCGGCGCCTCGCCGTTCGGGGCGAGGCCCGTCGGCTCGCGGCCGGCATCGTCGGGGTAGACGTTCTCCAGCGTGGTATCGAGCCGGTCCTCGATGGTGCTGCGGCTGACGTCGAGCCGCTCCTCCAGCCAGTCGGAGACGCGCTCCTCGCGCTCGCCGCCCGCGCCCTCGCCCGTGCCCTCGCCATCGAAGCCTTGGCCGGCGCGCGGATCGAGATCCGCGTCGGTCGTCCGCTCCAGCTGGTCGCCGCCCTCCCCGTCCATCTCCGCCGGGCGCTCCCCTTCGGGCTCGGCCTGGCGCTCCAGGAGCGGGTTGCGCTCCAGCTCCGCCTCGACATAGGCGACGAGATCGAGATTGGAGAGCTGCAACAGCTTGATCGCCTGCATCAGCTGCGGCGTCATCACCAGAGACTGGGTCTGGCGGAATTCGAGGCGCGGGCCTAGCGACATGGCGCGCGCTCTCCACGGGCGGCAACGAGCGTGAGGGGGGGCGGCTCGCGGTCCATGCTACAGACGGAACTCCTCGCCGAGATAGAGCCTGCGCACATCCTCGCTCGCCACGATCTCGTCGGGCGAGCCCTCCATCAGCACGGCGCCGGAATGGATGATGTAGGCGCGGTCGATGAGGCCGAGCGTCTCGCGCACATTGTGGTCGGTGATGAGCACGCCGATGCCGCGCTGGGTGAGGTGGCGCACCAGCGTCTGGATGTCGCCGACCGCGATCGGGTCGATGCCGGCGAAGGGCTCGTCGAGCAGCATGAAGGTCGGGCGCGAGGCGAGCGCGCGGGCGATCTCGACGCGACGCCGCTCGCCGCCGGAGAGCGCGATGGAGGGCGACTTGCGCACATGGGTGACGCGGAACTCCTCGAGCAGCGCGTCGAGCTGGCGCTCGCGCTCCTTGCGGCTCGGCTCCACCACCTCCAGCACGGCGCGGATGTTGTTCTCGACCGAGAGGCCACGGAAGATCGAGGCCTCCTGCGGCAGGTAGCCGACGCCGAGGCGGGCGCGGCGGTACATGGGCAGGTGGGTGACG
Organism: Xanthobacteraceae bacterium; assembly: GCA_029239875.1. Lineage (GTDB taxonomy): Bacteria > Pseudomonadota > Alphaproteobacteria > Rhizobiales > Xanthobacteraceae > Ancylobacter. Next base: position 4,817 of record JARBUD010000062.1, read on the forward strand.
TCGTGGCCGTCGAGCTCGATGCGGCCGGCATCGGCCTTAACGAGGCCGGTGATCATGTAGAAGATGGTGGTCTTGCCCGCGCCGTTGGGGCCGAGCAGGCCGACCGCCTCGCCGCGCCGCACATTGATGCTGGCGTCGCGCACCACCTTGCGGCCGCCATAGCTCTTGGCGAGGCCGGTGGCGCGCAGCATGCCGCGATCGTCGACCGGCTCGGTGTGCAGGGGGGTGGCGAAGGATTTCGGCGCACCTCTCGCCGGCGGGGCGGCGAACAGCGCCTCCATGTCGGTTTCGAGGCTGGGTGCCGGGGCGAAATCGGCGGCGAAGTCCGGCTCCTGCCGCGCCTCGCCACGGCCTGTCCGGCCGCCGCTGCCGAAACCGCGCTGCGCCGTGTCCCGGCTGCCGCGTGGCGCCGCCTTGCCGCGTCCGACGATTGCCGAGAAAAAACCCACGCGCACCTCCGTGGTGATGTCACCACTGCCAAGGTGATAAACGCTCAGGGCTCAGCTGGCAAATGGAGATGCAAGAAGCGGGCCGAAAGCGCGCAATGTCGCAGCAAAGCTGCGGGAAAGCCGTTGGCAGTCCAACAATCCGCCCCAATCAGGGCGGGCGGCGGGCGTCACTGAGCCGGCTTGGCGCCCGGCTTCGCGCCCGCGGGCGGCTTGGCGCCCGGACCGCCCGGCAGCGCGCCGTCTTTCATGCTGTTGGGCACGATCAGGCTCTCGATGCGGCCGCCGTCGAAGCGCGACATGCCGTTGGCGAGATCGACGGTCAGCTTCTTGCCGCGGATCACGTTCGGCCCCGAGGTCAGCACCACCGGGTTGCCGTTGAGCGTGATGGTATTGGAGGCGGTCTCGAACACGCCGTTGTTGCCGGTGGCGGTCTGCTCCTTGGTGGTCACCACCACCGAGCCGTTGATCTCCAGCCGGCGGATGGCGGAGGAATTGATCGGGCTGCCGGAGGCGAGTGCCTCGCTGCTCGCCGGCGCGCCGGCTTTGCCGCCGCTTTCCTTGCCGTCGTAATAGACCACCAGCTCCTTGCAGCGCAGCGTGGTGTCGCCCTGGATCACCACCACATTGCCGGTGAACACGGCCTGCTTCTGCTGGTCGCGCACTTCCAGGCTATTGGCGTTGATGCGGATGGGCTGGTCGCGGTTGGCGGCGAAGCCCTGCAGCGCGTTCGGCACGTTGCGCGCCTGTGCGAAGGCGGGCCGCGCCAGCAGGCCGAGGCACGCGGCACCGGTCACGAGAAGGGCGAGGCCGGCGGCGCCGGCGAAGCGAAGCAGATTGCTCATGGATGAATGTCTAGCCGTGCCGGGGTGGCCATTCAATGACGGTCGTCACGGGGTAGCCCCGATGGTGGTCGCGCCGCGCAATTGCGGAGGACGGCGGGGAGGCAGCGGCACGCTCGCCGGCGTCGCGCCATTGACCACCACCGGCACCGGAGACGGCGCGCCGTGGAAGATATCGGTGGGCAAGGTGGCGGCGGCAGGCAAGGTGGCGGCGGCAGTCCTGGAAGCGGCAGTCGCGCCCGAAGTCGAAGCCGCCGGCGTCCGCGAAGCCGCTGAAGTTCCGGTGGCCGCTGACGTCCCGGAGGCCGCTTGCGTCCCGGAAGCGGCCGCAGCTCCGGAAGCCTCGGCCTTGTCCGCCGGCGGCATCTTGAAGTCGAGCTGCACGTTGCCGACCAGCAGCGCGCGCGAATCCTTCTGGGTGACCTCGATGCTGTCGGCGGTCAGCTTGCCGTCGAGATAGGTCAGTTCCACCGGCTTCTTCGACACCAGCTTGCCGCCCTTGATGTCGACGGCCGCATCCTCGAGATGGCCGCCATAGCCGGACGAGGTGTTGAAGCGGATGCCGCCGCCCAGCTTCATCTGCTCGGTCTTGGTGTCGTAATTCCCGTTGGCCGCGACGAGGGTGGCCCAGCCGTGGTCGGCAAGCTCCAGCTTCGCCTCGATCGTCTGCAGATCGATGGCGTCCGGCTTGGTCAGATCCTGGAAGGCCGCCTCGGCGGTGACGCTGTAGCCGCGATTGTCGGCGGTGAAGCCGTGCAGCTTGGGGAATTCCATCTTCACCTGCGTGCCCGACAGCGAGATGCGGCCGAGCTCGAAAGGCAGGTCGACGGCGATGCTGAACGGGTCGAGATAGTTGACCGCGAGGGTGAGGCCGAGGGCCGTCACCACGCCGGTCGGCAGTGCCCAGCGGAAGAAGCGCACGCGGCGGCTATGGCGGGCGGCAGCCTTGAAGCGGGCGACGTTCTTCTTGCCGTCGGCCTCCGGACGCGCAGACGCGGGCACACGGCGAGCCGCTGGCTCCGCCGCGCTCGCGCCGAGGCGCACGGGAGGTTCGACATGCTTGTTCATGCGTGACGGTCTATCCCCGGACTGCGGCCGACCCCCACAACGACCTTGCCTTAAGATGGCGGGTTCCGTCCCGGCACGCAAGCGCCGGACGGTGCGACGCAACAAGCCTGCAGAAGGCGGCGAATATCAGGCAAACCCTCAGGAATGCGAGAAGATATCCTCGTCCGGCCAGCCGGCGACGTCCAGCTTGGCGCGGGTCGGCAGGAACTGGAAGCAGGCCTGCGCCAGCTCGGTGCGCCCGTCGCGCACCAGCATGGAAGCGAGCTTTTCGCGCAGCGCGTGCAGGTAGAGCACGTCGGAGGCGGCATATTGCAGTTGCGCCTCGCTCAGCTCCTCCGCCGCCCAGTCCGAGCTCTGCTGCTGCTTCGACAGGTCGACGCCGATCAGTTCGCGCACCAGCTCCTTCAGACCGTGCCGGTCGGTATAGGTGCGGGTGAGGCGCGAGGCGATCTTCGTACACCACACCGGTGCGACCGTCAGGCCGAAGGTCTTGCCGAGCACGGCAACGTCGAAGCGGGCGAAGTGGAACAGCTTGGTGCTGCGCGGATCGGTCAGCAGGGCCTCGAGGTTCGGCGCGCTGCCCGGTCCCGCACCGGCCGGGATCTGCACGATGTCGGCGGTGCCGTCACCGGGCGAGAGCTGCACCACGCACAGCCGGTCGCGATGCGGGTTGAGACCCAGCGTCTCGGTGTCGATGGCGACGTAAGGGGCGTTCTCGGGCGTGTAGCGGGAGAGGTCGACCAGGTCGCCGCGGTGCAGGCGGATGCTCATGAGGTGCGCAGTTCCAACGGTTGCGGCTCCTTAGCACCGCCGGGCCGCTTGCGCTACCTCAGCCGAGAAGTGCGTCGAGGAGGAAGCCGACGAACAGGATGAGCCCGGCGTCGCGGTTCGAGTTGAACAGCTTGAAGCAGAGGGCGCGGTCGTCGATGTCGAGCCGGCGCACCTGCGTGCCGAGCTGCACCACGAAGATGCCGAGCCCGCCCCAGGCATAGGGGCCGGCGCCCACTGCCACCAGCGCGCAGCCGATCAGCACCGCGGCGGCGGCATAGAGGCCGACCAGCCAGGGCTTGGTCGCGCGGCCGAAGAGACGGGCGGAGGACTTCACCCCCACGAGCGCGTCGTCCTCGCGGTCCTGGTGGGCGTAGATGGTGTCGTAGCCGATCACCCAGAACACAGAGCCGGCATAGAGCAGATAGGCCGCGGCCGGCAGCGTCTCCAGGAGCGCGGCGAATCCCATCAGCGCGCCCCAGGAGAAGGTGAGCCCGAGCACGGCCTGCGGCACCCAGATCACCCGCTTCATCAGCGGATAGATCGCCACCAGCCCGAGCGAGGCCAACGCCGTCACGATGGCGAAGGTCGGCAGGCAGATCAGCACGACGAGGCCGACCAGCGCCTGCAGGGCGAGGAAGACGAAGGCGCCAGTGAGCGTCACCTGCCCGGCCGGCAGCGGACGGGCGCGGGTGCGCTCGACCCTGCCGTCGATGTCGCGGTCGAGGATGTCGTTCCAGGTGCAGCCAGCGCCGCGCATGGCGACCGCGCCGACGGCGAACAGCGCGCCGAGGATCAGCGCGCGGGCATAATCCGCCTCACCGGCGCGGGCCTGCATGCCGAGCGCGAGCGCCACCGACCACCAGCAGGGGATGAGCAGCAGCCAGCTGCCGATCGGCCGGTCGACACGGGCGAGCCGCAGGAACGGGCGCAGGGCGGCCGGCGCGCGGTCCACCCAGCTCACGGCGGAATCGGCCGGAGCCGGACCGGCGGGGGTGGACGGTGCGGTCATCGCCGCTCAGCGCAGGGCGTCGCCGCCGAGCGTGTCGAACACCCCGCCCTTGGGAGCGCCGACGCTCGGCAGGCCGCTCGGCAGGCCGAGGCCGGCGGAGATCTGCCCCTGCGGGGGCGGGCCGCTGGGGCCGGCGCCGCCGCCGCTCTCCTGCAGCTTGGCCACTTCGCACACCTTGTTGCGGGTGCCGTTGACCGAGGAGACGTTCTTCTTCAGCTGCGCGATGACCTCGTCGGGAACACCGCACTTCGCCTTGTTGGTCGAGAGATAGGAAAAGAAGCTCTGCTGCGCCGTCGAGAAGTTGCGGAACAGCGGGCACAGCTCGGAGGGCGGGCGCTTGGCCTTGGCCGCCTTTTCCAGCGCGCCGCCGCGCGCCTCGAGGTCGCCGCGCAGCTTCGTCACCTGGCCCTGACATTCGGCCATGTTGGGATTGCCCTGCGGCGCTCCCTGCGGCGACGCCTGCTGGGGCATCCCCATGCCGGGAGCGAGGCCGCCGCCACTGCCCGGCGCCATGCTCGGCGGCGGCGGGGTGATGGTCACGGTGCCGGACGGATTGGCCGAGCTGCCGTCGCCGCCCGGCGTGCCGATCCACTGCGCAGTGGCAGGAACGGCACCCAGCATGACCGCGACGAGCATGCCACCCAGCGCCGGCACGCAGGCGCGAGCGGCGGAGCGCTTCTGGCAAGCTTGCAAATTCGAACCCCTCATTGAACCATCGGCCCGAGCCCGTTCTTGACCCAGCGTGATACAGAGGCCTTAAAGATTGGGCAATATCACGGCGGGTGGCGTCGTGCGGCAATAGACGGGAAAATGGCCCGCATCATGGCCCGCCATCAAGAAGATTCGTCCGACGAGCCCTACGATTTCCGCGCCCAGCGCCTTTTCGTCGACGAGGACCTCGGCGAAAGCGCACTCGTGCGGCTCGACCGCGACCGCGCCCATTACGTCGCCGACGTGATCCGGCTGGAGGTCGGCGGCTCCATCCATCTGTTCAACGGACGCGACGGCGAATGGCGCGCCACGCGTGAGGCCGCCGGCCGCCGCGACGTGCTCCTGCGGTGCGAGGCGCGGCTGCGCCGGCAGGCGGAACCGGCCGATCTGGATTACGTGTTCGCCCCGCTCAAGCACGCCCGGCTCGACTATATGGTGCAGAAGGCGGTGGAGATGGGCGCGGGCCGGCTGGTGCCGGTGATGACCCGCCGCACCCAGGCAAGCCGGGTGAACACCGAGCGCATGCGCGCGAATGTGATCGAGGCGGCGGAGCAATGCGGCATCCTCGGCCTGCCCGCGGTGCTGGAGCCGGTGCCCCTGGCGCGCTGGCTCGTCGACCTCGCCCCGGAACGCCGGCTGGTGTTCTGCGACGAGGCGGCGCCGGAAGCCGATCCGCTCGCAGAGCTGCGCGAGGCCGTCGGCGGGCCGCTCGCCGTGCTGATCGGGCCGGAAGGCGGCTTCGACGAGGACGAGCGCCGGATGCTCAAGGCGCGGCCGGGCACCATCGTGCTCTCCCTCGGCCCGCGCATCCTGCGTGCCGACACCGCCGCCGTGGCGGCGCTGGCGATGGTCGAGGCGGCGCGGCAGGCAGCCCGCTGACATCCACCGAAAAAACGGTCGGACGGCATGGAACCGGGCAAGGGACGGCGCGTTATCCGGCGCTGACCGCCAGTGGGTATTCCATCGGGCGTTCAGGGTGAGTGGCCACCGTCAGCGGGCGCAACTCTGGAGTGAAAGATGCGCGCGTTTTGGTAATATCCGGGCCCGATTCACACTTATTATAATAAAAACATGACATGCGCCGGAAATATCTGAAGTCATAATCCGGTCTTACTTTTCCATCATCAAGCGCCCCGAAGCCGACGCACACTGATTCTGCGTCGGCTAAGCTACACCTACGCGCATTCTAGTCGATTCGAGCGGAGAACCACGCCATGACAACAGAAGAATACCGCATCGGCATCGAAGAGGAATATTTCATCATCGACGGGGAGACCAAGAGCGCGCTGCGACGCATGCCGGCCCCGTTCATGGACCAGGCGCGGGGCGCCCTGGGCGAGGCGGTGAGCGGCGAGATGCTGCAGTCGCAGATCGAGATGATGACCCGCCCGCATGTCAGTGCGGCCGACGCGCGCCGCCAGCTGCACGGGTTGCGCCGCACGCTCGGCGAGGTGGCGGCCGAATTCGACCTCGCCTTCCTCGCCGCCGGCACCCATCCGACCGCCAGCTGGCAGACCGGCAAGCGCACCCCGACGCAGCGCTATGACGGGCTGATGCACGACCTGCAGATGGTCGGCGAGCGCAACATGCTGTGCGGCATGCATGTGCATGTCGAACTGCCCGACGCCGACCAGCGCATCGACGTCATGCGCCGCATCGTGCCCTACCTGCCGATCTTCGTGGCGCTGTCGACCTCCTCGCCCTTCTGGGAATCCAAGCGCACCGGGCTGATGGGCTACCGCCTCGCCGCCTATGACGAGCTCCCGCGCACCGGCCTGCCCGAGCTGTTCGAGACCGCCAAGGACTACCAGGACTATGTCGACGCGCTGGTGGCGGCGCGGGCGATCCGCGATTCCAGCTATGTGTGGTGGACCATCCGCCCCTCGCAGAAGCATCCGACGCTGGAGCTGCGCGCCCCCGACAGCTGCACGCGGGTGGAGGATTCGGTCGCCATCGCCGCGCTCTACCGGGCGCTGGTGCGCCATCTGGTGCGCGATCCCAAGCTCAATGCCGGCATCGACGCCGTCGACCGCGCCATCGCGGTGGAGAACAAGTGGCGCGCCCAGCGTTACGGCATCCATGGCAGCTTCGTCGATCGCAAGACCCGCGAGGCCGTGCCGGTGACGCAGGCGGTGGAGACGCTGATCGACCAGCTGCGCGAGGATGCACGGGCGCTCGGCGGGCTCGACGAATTGGAGCACCTGCGCACCATCCTGGGCGGCGGCACCAGCGCCGACATCCAGATCGCGGTCTACCAGGAGGCCGCCCACCGCACCGGCAACCGCAACGAGGCGCTCAACGCGGTGAAGACCTGGCTCACCCACGCCTCGGCGCAGTAGCCGGCGGCCGGAGACCCGGCACTTATATCGCGGGCGGCGCGGGGATCAGGTGATCCCTTCCGTCGCCCGCAGCGCCGGCACCGCGAAATCGGTGAAGGCCCGCACCACCGGGCGCATGAAGCGCACCGAGGGATAGGCAAGGAACACCTCGGACGGGCGCACCTCGTATTCCGGCAGCAGCCGCACGAGGCGCCCCGCCGCCAGGTCGCGGGCGGCGAACAGCACCTGCACCGGCCCGGCCGCGTGACCACCCAGCAGCGTCTGCTCGATCACTTCGGCGGCATTGGTGCGCAGGATCGGGCGCACCGGCACCTCGATGGATTCGCCGAGGGGATTTCCCGCACGCTGCACGATCAGCATGTCGCGCGGCGACACCACGGCCGGCGTGGTGACGAGGTCGATCTGCGACAGCCGCTCCAGCGTGTCGACGGGGCCGCAACGGGCAAGGAAGCTCGGCGCCGCCACCAGCACCCGCCGCACCAGCCCCAGCCGCCGGATGATCAGGTCCTGCCCTTCCGGCCGGCCATATTTCACCGCCAGGTCCAGATTCTCGTAGACCAGATCGACGCTGCGGTTCTCCAGGATGAGATAGACGTTGACGCCCGGATGCGCGGCCTGGAACTCCAGGACGATGCCGTGCAGCCGCCGTGCGCCGAGGCAGGCGGGCGCGTGGATGCGCAGCGTCCCCTCGATGGCGCCCATGTCGCGCCGCACGCCTTCCAGCGCCGAATCGATGGAGGCGAGCGCCGAGCGGCTCGTCTCGTAGAGTGCCGCGCCCTGCGGCGTCGGGCGCACGAGCCGCGCCGAGCGCTCCAGCAGCCGCGCCCCGACATGGCGTTCCAGATTGCGCAGATGCTTGGTGACGGCCGGCTGCGACACGGCGAGATCGCGCGCCGCCGCCGTCACCGAGCCGCGCTCGACGGTGCGCACGAAGGCGCGCAGGGCGGCGGCGAGATCCATCCATGCCTCTTGGTTATGGAAGTGATTACTCCATAACATATGGACGCTTCCGGCGCCATCGCGCACCTAGGCCGCGACCCGTTCGCATTCCCTCCGGAGGCAGAGATTCCATGGCCATCGACCGACGCGGCTTCCTTCTCGGCGCGCTCCTTCTCGCCGGCTGCGCCACGGCGCGCCGGCCGGAGCCGGCGCCGGTCGCCCGCTCCCTTGCCTATGCGCCGTCCTACGAGACCATGTATGCCGCGCTCGACGGCGAGCCCCATCCGGTTCCGGCCGTCGATCTGTCGCAGATCGACCCGCGCTTCCTCAGGCGCGAGGTCGCCTACGCCACCCGCGAGGAGCCGGGCACCATCGTCGTCGACGTCGAGGCCCGCTACGCCTATCTGGTCCGCGAAGGTGGCCAGGCGCTGCGCTATGGCGTCGGCGTGGGCAAGGAGGAAGGCTTCAACTTCCGCGGCGCCGCCACCATCGCCCGCAAGGCCGAATGGCCGCGCTGGACGCCGACCCCGGACATGATCCGCCGCGAGCCCGAGCGCTACGCCAAATATGCCGGCGGCCTGCCGGGCGGCCCGGGCAACCCGCTCGGCCCCCGCGCGCTCTACCTCTATCGCGACGGGCGCGACACGCTGTACCGGCTGCACGGGACGATCGAACCCTGGACCATCGGCACCATGGTCTCTTCCGGCTGCATCCGGCTGCTGAACCAGGACATCATCGACCTCTACCGGCGGGTGCCGGCGGGAAGCCGCGCCGTGGTCCTGACCTCCGCTGACGCCGTAGGCTGAAACGGCGTCGAACCTCGCCCATTGCACCAATGCATTCCCAATTTCCATCGGTAGTTACGGCGATTTGCGTCCCCGCCTCGCCTGTGTATGGTCTCGCGCCCCAAAGCCAGCCTGCCCCGCCTGCCGCCGGAGTCCCTTATGGCGCGAGACCAGATCGACACGCAGCCCATCGAAAGCCGCGACGACCTCGTCGCGTGGCTGGAGGCGGGCTGCAAGGCGCCAATGAAGTTCCGCATCGGGACCGAGCACGAGAAGTTCCCCTTCACCCTGAACGGCCACGAGCCGGTCCCCTATGAGGGGCCGAACGGCATCCGCGCGCTGCTGGAAGGCATGCAGGCGCTGAACTGCTGGGAGCCGATCATGGAGGGCTCCACCATCATCGGGCTGGCCGACAATGTCGGCGGCGGGGCGATCTCGCTGGAGCCTGGCGGGCAGTTCGAGCTCTCCGGCGCACCGCTCGTCACCATCCACGAGACCTGCGCCGAGGTGAACTCGCACCTCACCCAGGTGCGCGAGGTGGCGACCCCGCTCGGCTTCGGCTTCCTCGGCCTCGGCATGAGCCCGAAATGGACGCTGGCGCAGACCCCGGTGATGCCCAAGGGCCGCTACAAGATCATGACCGGGTACATGCCGAAGGTCGGCACGCACGGCCTCGACATGATGTACCGGACCTGCACCGTGCAGGTGAACCTCGACTTCTCCTCCGAGACCGACATGGTGCAGAAGCTGCGCGTCGGCCTCGCCTTGCAGCCGGTCGCCACCGCGCTGTTCGCCAACTCGCCCTTCACCGAAGGCAAGCCGAACGGCTTCCTCTCCTTCCGCTCGGAGATCTGGCGCGACACCGACAACAACCGCTCCGGCATGCTGCCCTTCGCCTTCGAGGACGGCATGGGCTTCGAGCGCTATGTCGACTACGCGCTCGACGTGCCGATGTATTTCATCAAGCGCGGCGACCATTACATCGACGTCGCCGGCTCCTCCTTCCGCGACCTTCTGGCCGGGCGGCACCCGGCGGTGCCGGGCGAGACGGCGACCGTCTCCGACTGGGCCAACCACCTCTCCACCATCTTCCCCGAGGTGCGGCTGAAGCGTTACCTCGAAATGCGCGGCGCC
>JARBUD010000025.1 GCA_029239875.1 Xanthobacteraceae bacterium
ACCCGCCTGCAGCGCCAGCTCGACACCACGGCGATCTACGTCACCCACGACCAGGTGGAGGCCATGACTATGGCCGACCGCATCGTCGTGCTGAATGCCGGGCGCATCGAGCAGTACGGCACGCCGCTGGAGCTCTATGAGCGGCCGGCGAACCTGTTCGTCGCCGGCTTCATCGGTTCGCCGCGGATGAACTTCGTCGCCGGCAAGGCCGCCGAGCCCCATGGCGCCGCCACCATCGGCGTGCGCCCGGAGCATATCGCGGCGGGCCGCGAAGGCGAGGGCTGGGCCGGCACGGTCAGCGTCGCCGAGCATCTCGGCAGCGACACCTTCCTCTATGTCGACGTGCCGGAGATCGGCGCCATCACCAGCCGCGCTCCCGGCGAGATCGGCATCGAGGCCGGCGAGCGGGTGGTGCTGCGGCCCGACCCCGCGCGCATCCACCGCTTCGACGCGGAGGGCAATTCCATACGTGCCTGAGCCCGATCGCGATGGCCCTCATCCTGAGGTGCGAGCGCAGCGAGCCTCGAAGGATGCCGCAGCAGAGCGCTCCAGCGAACATCCTTCGAGGCCCGGCAAAGCGCCGGGCACCTCAGGATGAGGGCGATCGTGGAAGCGGGATCACGAGACAGATTCTGAAGACGAGAGAAAAGCCATGTACCTCGAAATGTTCAATCTCTCCGGCCGCACCGCCCTCGTCACCGGCGGCGGCCGCGCCATCGGCCTTGCCTGCGTCGAGGCGCTGGCGGAAGCCGGCGCCAAGGTGATCATCGCCGATGTCGACGCGGCCATCGCCGAGGAGGGCCGCGACGCCATGCGCGCCAAGGGCTACGATCCCGAGGTCGTGCTGCTCGACGTCACCGATACGGCGCAGGTCAACGACGTCGCCGACGAGGTCATCGCCCGCCACGGGAAGATCGACATCCTCGTCAACAATGCCGGCATCGCCCGCTCGGAGACGCCGGCCGAGACCGTGACCGACGAGCACTGGCTGAACGTCATCGACGTGAACCTCAACGGCACCTTCTGGTGCTGCCGCGCCTTCGGCCGGCACATGCTGGAGGCCCGCTCGGGCTCCATCGTCAATATCGGCTCCATGTCCGGCTTCATCGTCAACAAGCCGCAGGAGCAGTGCTACTACAACGCCTCCAAGGCCGGCGTGCATCACTTGACCAAGTCGCTCGCGGCCGAATGGGGCGCGCGCGGGGTCCGCGTCAACGCGGTGGCGCCGACCTACATCAACACGCCGCTCAACGCCTTCGTGAAGTCCAACCCCGCCATGTACGAGGCCTGGATCGGCGGCACGCCGATGGCCCGGCTCGGCGAGGTGCAGGAGATCGCCTCCGTCGTGCTGTTCCTCGCCTCCGACGCCGCGAGCCTGATGACCGGCTCCATTGTCCTTGCCGATGGCGGCTATACCTGCTGGTAGTTCGGGTGGGGCAGGGCAGCCACGGGCAGGCGTGACGATGCAGCAGGCGTTTATCGGGGTGGATGTCGGCACGGCGAGCGCCCGGGCCGGCATATTCGACAAGGCTGGCCGTCTGCTGGCCACGGCGCGCCACCCGATCCGGGTGTGGCATGAGGCCGGCGACGTGGTGGAGCAATCCTCCGCCGACATATGGGACGCCTGCGTCCACTCCGTCCGCGAGGCGATGAAGACCGCCGGCCTGCCGCCGGAGGCCATCGCCGGCCTCGGCTTCGACGCCACCTGCTCGCTGGTGGTGCTGGACCCGGAAGGCCGCCCGCTCACCGTCTCGCCCTCGGGCGATCCGGCGCGCAACGTCGTCGTCTGGATGGACCATCGCGCCACCGGGCAGGCGCGGCGCATCAACGAGACGAAGGAAGACGTGCTGCGCTATGTCGGCGGCGTCATCTCGCCGGAGATGGAGACGCCAAAGCTGCTCTGGCTGAAGGAGAACCTGCCTTCCAGCTTCCATGGCGCCGGCTATTTCTTCGATCTCTCGGACTTCCTGTCCTTCCGCGCCACCGGCGCCACCGAGCGCTCGGTCTGCACCGTCACCTGCAAATGGACCTACCTCGCCCATGAGGGGCGCTGGAGCGACGACTATTTCCGCCGCATCGGCCTCGACGAGCTCGCCGGTGAGGGCCATGCCCGTATCGGCGAGACCATCGTCGAGCCCGGCACCGCGCTGGGGCAGGGGCTGAGGGAAGTCGCGGCGCGCGAACTGGGCCTGATGCCGGGAACGCCGGTCGGCGCCTCGCTGATCGACGCCCATGCCGGCGGCATCGGCACCATCGGCGGACGCGGCGCCGGCGACGGCGCCGTCGATGTGCAGCGGCGTCTCGCCTACATCATGGGCACCTCCGCCTGCATCATGGCGACCACCGCCGAGCCGCGTTACCTGCCGGGCGTCTGGGGTCCCTATTTCTCCGCCATGGTGCCGGGCCTCTGGCTGAACGAGGGCGGCCAGTCCGCCGCCGGGGCCGGCATTGATCACCTCATGCGCGCCCACCCCGCCCGCGCGGAGGCCGAAGCCGCGGCGAAGGAGGCCGGGCTCGGCCTGCTCGACTTCTTGGAGAAGCGCGCCGTTGCCCGGTTCAAACAGCCGGCCGAGACCGCGCGCCTCGCCCGCGACATCCATGTGCTGCCGGAATTCCTCGGCAACCGCTCGCCCTATGCCGACCCGGATGCTCGGGCGGCGATCGCCGGGCTCGACCTCGACGACGGCGTCGACAGCCTGGAGCGCCTCTTCGTCGCCAGCCTGTGCGGCCTTGCCTATGGGCTTGCCGATGTCGTCGACGTCATGCGCGCGCAGGGCATCGACTGCGAGATGATGGTGATGAGCGGCGGTGCCAGCCGCAGCGCGCTGGTGCGCCAGATCATGGCCGACACCACCGGCCTCGATGTGGCGCTGCCGGCAACGCCGGAGCCGGTCCTGCTCGGCGCTGCGATGCTCGGCGCCGTGGCGGGCCGCGCCTATGGCTCGGTGCGCGAGGCGATGGGGGCGATGTCGACCATCGGCGCGCTCACCACGCCGTCCGGCCCCGCCATGGGCGCGTTCCACGCCGCCAAGCGCCGGGTCTACAAGCTGATGCAGACGCTCGACCGCGAAGGGCGGGCGCTGATGGCCGACGAACCGCGAGCCTGATCCATGCTGCTGAGCTGCGGTGACGCCCTGATCGACTTCATGCCGGCGAGCACGGCCGACGGGCGCGACGGCTATGTCACCGCGGTCGGCGGCTCCTGCCTGAACGTCGCCGTCGCCATGGCCCGCCTCGATGCGCCTTCCGGGCTGGTGGGCGGCATCTCCACCGACATGTTCGGCGCCATGATCGCCGATCATGCGCAGCGCTCGAAGGTCGATCTCGCCCACGTCGCCCGCAGCGAGCACGAGACCACGCTCGCCTTCGTCCGCTTCGTTGAGGGCGAGCCGCATTACGCCTTCTACGACGAGGGCACGGCGGCGCGGCGCTGGACCTATGAGCCGGGCAGCATCGATTTCTCGGCTGCCGAGGCACTGCATGTCGGCTCGACCACGCTGATCAGCGATCCGACCTACGGCCAGACGCTGGCGCTGGTGGAGGATGCCCGGCGCACCGTTACCATCTCCTTCGATCCGAACTGCCGGCCCGCGCTGGTGCGCGACCGGGCGGCCTATGCCGCGCGTATGGAGGAATTCGCCCGCCGCGCCGACATCGTGCGGCTGTCGGATGTGGACTTCGCCTATCTTCATGGCGACGCCGACGAGGATGCCAAGGCGGCGGAACTGCTCGCCGGCAATGCCTCCCTCGTCGTGCTGACGCGCGGGGCGGAGGGTGTCACCGCCTGGCACCGCGCGGCCGGAAAGATCGAGGTGCCCGCGCCTCAGATCACGCTCGCCGACACCATCGGGGCCGGCGACAGCTTCCAGGGCGCGTTGCTGGCGGCGCTGCGCGAGACCGGCCACATCGGCCGGCCAAGGCTCGCCGCCATGAGCGCGGCGGCGCTGCGCGAAGTGCTCGGCTTCGCCGTCGCCTGTGCCGCGATCACCTGTAGCCGCGTCGGCGCCGATCCGCCCTATCGGTCGGAGGTTGCCATCAGGCTGGGGCAGGGGGCCTGACCGGCTCGCCTCGCCGCCGGGCCGTGCTACTGTCTGGCTCGACGCAGCTTTGCGGGGAAGGACATGGACGCGGAAGACGAGGCCGCGCGCCTCTTCAATGCACCGAGCGCCCGCCGGCCGGTGCTGGAGCAGATCGTCACCGACGCGGTGGAGAGCTTCCTCTGGCGCTGCGACGACTATCCGTGGGAACGAAACGTCTGGAACGTCCACCCGGAATACGAGATCCATCTCATCCGCAACGCCTCGGGCATCGCCCTCGTCGGCGACCATATCGAGCCGTTCGAGCCCGGCTATCTCGCCATCGTCGGCTCCGGACTGCCGCATGACTGGGTAACGGCGACCGCGCCCGGCGAGGTCATCCGCGGCCGCGACATCGTCCTGCAGTTCGACCATGAGCGGGTGCGCCACGCTGCGGCGTGCTTCCCCGAGCTCGCCGGCCTCGAAGCCTTCCTCACGCTGGCGCTGCGCGGTCTCGCCTTCCACGGCGAGACCCGCCGGCAGGGCGCCGAGATCCTGGAGGCGATGCGGGAGGCCGGCGGCATCGAGCGGCTGACCCTGTTCCTGCGGCTGCTCGGCCTCATGGCCGCGCGGGGCGAATACAAGGTCCTCTCCTCCGCCGACTTCACGCCCGACACCGACCACGCCTCGCTCGGCTCGATCCATGTGGCGCTGACCTATATCCGCGAGAACTTCACGCGCGATGTGCACCTCAACGACGTCGCCGAACTGCTCGGCATGAGCGAGTGGACCTTCTCGCGCTTCTTCAAGAAGAACGCCGGCAGCAGCTTCACCGACTATCTGCGCACGCTGCGCGTCGCCTATGCCTGCAAGCTCTTGGCCGACACCGACATGCCGATCACCGACATCTGCTTCGAGATCGGCTATGCCAACGTCTCCAACTTCAACCGCAACTTCCTGAGCCAGCGCGGCACCACGCCGTCCTCCTACCGCCGGCTGGCCCAGCAGCGCATGACGAAACGTAAGGATGTCGCGCCCGATACTCTTGTGCGCCACGGTACGATGAAGCCGCCGATTGCTGCGACGCAACCTGCATGAAAGTACAGATTCGCTGCGTCACGAAGGCTAGACTCCGCACGCGCTGCGGACCGATGCTCTGAACATTCGATAGGCCGCCTGAACTCTTGTGCGGCCTCTCCGATGGCTCCGCGACCGCTTGAGAAAGGGCGCGGAAAGGTCGCGGCCAGGCGGCCGCATCAATCCGAGCCGACGCAGATCGGCCGTGGGAGGAAAGCATGAACAAGCTTCTGCGCACTGTCAGTGCCGCGGCGCTCTATGCCGTTGCAACCTTCGCCCTGCCGATGCCGAGCGAGGCCGCCGAGTGGGACATCGCCAAGGCGGCCGAGCCCTATAAGGGCACCGAGCTCAACGTCGTCTTCCTCGACCGTCCGGGCTACCGCGCCATCATCAAGCTGCTGCCGGAATTCGAGAAGGCGACCGGCATCAAGGTCAATTACGAGATCGTCCCCTACGAGAACACCCGCGAGCGCGAGGTGCTGAACTTCAGCGGGCAGGGCGACCTGTCCATCGCGCTGGTCGACCTCGTCTGGATCGGCGAGTTCGCCGAGAATGGCTGGATCCTGCCGGTCGACAAGTTCGCGAACGACGCCACGATCACCGACCCGAACCTCAACCTGAAGGGCTTCTTCCCGCTGCTGCTCGACGCGTTCGGCACCTGGGGCGGCACGGTCTACGGCCTGCCCTTCGACAATTATTCGGGCCTGCTGTTCTACAACCAGTGCATGCTCAAGGACGCCGGCTTCGACAAGCCGCCGGCGACCTGGAAGGAGCTGCTGGAGGTCTATGCGCCCAAGCTGACCGACAAGGACAAGAAGCAGTACGCCTTCGCTCTCCAGTCGCTGCGCGGCGAGACGCAGTCGGCGGACAGCTTCATGCGCAGCCTGTGGCCGCATGGCGGCTCGCTGCTCGACAAGGATTTCAAGTCGAACCTGCTCTCGAAGGAGAGCCAGGCCGGCCTGCAGTACCGCCAGAAGCTGATGGAATACATGCCGCCCGGCATCGTCAGCTGGGACCATGCCGAGGCGGTGAACGCGCTCGCGCAGGGCCAGGTGGCGATGATCACCGAATGGTCGGCCTTCTACCCGACCCTGACCGACCCCAAGACCTCCAAGCTCGGCGACTGTCTCGCCGTGGCGCCGGAGCCCGCCGGCGAGGCCGGCCGCCTGCCCGCGCTTGGCGGCTTCTCGCTGGCGGTGGCGGCGCAGGCGCCGGAGGAGGAGCAGAAGGCCGCCTGGATCTTCATCCAGTGGGCGACCTCCGAGGCTATCGCCCGCGCCTATGTCGACGCCGGCGGAGTGTCCGGGCGCATGAAGGTCTATGAGGATCCGCAGGTGAAGGCGACCTACAAGTTCGTCGAGCCGATGGTCGCCTCCTGGCAGAAGGGCGTGCCGGAATATCGCCCGCGCTTCCCGGCCTGGCCGGCCGTCTCCGAGGTCATCGCCGAGTTCGGCACCAAGATGATGCTCGGCGAGGTGACGGTGGAGGGCGGCTCCAAGGAGATCGGCAACCGCATGGAGGCCATCCTCAAGCAGGAAGGCTACTACGACGGCAAGAAGAAGCTGCTGCAGTAGACCCTTTCGCTCAACTTCCGACCCGGCCTGACTGCAGGCCGGGTCGCAGTCCCGGCGAAGAGCCGGACACCCTCATCCTGAGGTGCGAGCGCCAGCGAGCCTCGAAGGATGCTGGAGCAGAGCATGGCTCCTGGACGAGCATCCTTCGAGGCCCGGCGCCGCCGGGCACCTCAGGATGAGGTCCCTCGAACCTGAACGCGCGAACAGATGACCACACCCTCCACCCGCCGACGCCTCGCCTATGGCCGCTGGACGCCGTTCTGGTTCCTGGCGCCGGCGGTGCTCGCGCTGTTCCTGATCGGCATCTGGCCGACGCTGTTCGCGCTGGTCACCTCGCTGCGGCGCTACAACATCACCCGCCCGCGCGACGGCTTCCCCTTCATCGGCCTCGACAATTACGTGCAGGTGCTGACCGATCCCACCTTCTGGGACACGCTCGGGCGCACCGCCGGCTTCTTCCTCGTCGTCATGCCGATCCAAGTGGCGCTCGGCCTCGCCATCGCGCTGATGCTGCACAGGCCGGGCCTCGGCATGCTGCGCAGCCTCGCGCGGGTGTCGCTGGTGGTGCCGCTCGCCACCACCTACGCCGTGGTGGGCCTGCTCGGCCGGCTGATCTTCAACCGCGATTTCGGCGTCGCCAATGCGCTGATCGGCCTGTTCGGCTTCCCACCCATCGACTGGCTCGGCAATCCGACCGGGGCCTTCGTCGCCATCTGCGTCATGGACATCTGGCAGTGGACGCCGTTCTGCGCGCTGATCTTCCTGTCGGGCCTCTCCATGGTGCCGGTCGACATCGAGGAGGCGGCGCGGCTGGAGACGCCCAGCAAATGGGCGCTGTTCTGGCAGGTGCAGCGGCCCTATCTGCTGCCCGGCTTCACCGCCATGCTGATTCTGCGCTCGGCGGATGTGCTCAAGCTGTTCGACATGGTCTTCACCATGACGCGCGGCG
This sequence comes from Xanthobacteraceae bacterium, assembly GCA_029239875.1. Lineage (GTDB taxonomy): Bacteria > Pseudomonadota > Alphaproteobacteria > Rhizobiales > Xanthobacteraceae > Ancylobacter. Next base: position 7,617 of record JARBUD010000025.1, read on the forward strand.
GCCCCGGAGCTGCGACCGAGCTGATCTCGATCTACATCCAGCGCGTCGGCTTCCGCGTCTTCGACATGGGATTGGCCTCGGCGCAGGCGCTGCTGCTGCTGGTCATCACCGTCGTGCTGGCGCGGGTCTATATCCGCTTCTTCTACCGGGAGATCGAGGCATGAACCCGCGTAGTCGAGGCCAGATCCTGCACGCGCTCGGCCTGATCGCGGTGCTGGTCTTCACCATCTTCCCGTTCTTCTGGATGGTCTCCTCGTCCTTCAAGACGCAGGCGGACCTGCTCGCCTCGCCGCCGGTCTGGCTGTTCCGGCCGACGCTGGCGAACTATGCCGACGTCTTCGCCGACCAGAAGGTGATCGACGCCGTCCTCAATTCGCTGATCGTGGCGCTGGGCAGCACCGGGCTCTCGGTGATCCTCGGCACGCCCGCCGCCTTCGCGCTTGCCCGCTACGAGTTCCGCGGCAAGAGCGACCTCTGGTTCTGGTTCATCTCCAACCGCTTCATCAGCCCGATCGTACTGGCGCTGCCGATCTACCTACTGGGGCTGCAACTGCGCATCCTCGACACGCATCTCGTGCTGATCCTGGTCTACGTCACCTTCATCCTGCCGATCGTCATCTGGATATCGACCGACCAGTTCCGCTCCATCCCGCGCGAGCTGGAGGAGGCGGCGCGGCTCGAAGGCGCGAGCCAGTTCGACATCTTCCGCCGCATCTACCTGCCGCTCGGCCTGCCGGGCATCGCGGTGTCGGCAATCTTCGGCTTCATCTTCTCCTGGAATGAGTTGCTCTACGCCCTCGTGCTGACGCGCCGGGCGGTGCAGACCGCGCCCGTCGTCGCGACCAGCTTCATGTCCGGCTACGAGCTGCCCTGGGGAAAGATCATGGCGACCGGCACGGTGATCGTGCTGCCGGTCACCATCTTCGCGCTGCTGGTCTCGCGCCACATGGTGCGCGGTCTGACCATGGGCGCCACCAAATGAGTGCCGCGACGAGGCGGCCCGGCGGGGAGGCCGGGGAGCGATGAGCTATCTGAAACTCGAAGGCGTCGAGAAGAGCTATGGCGCCGCCCGCATCATCCGCGGCGTCGACATCGCCGCCGAGAAGGGCGAGTTCGTCGTCTTCGTCGGCCCGTCCGGCTGCGGCAAGTCCACGCTGCTGCGCATGGTGGCGGGGCTGGAGGAGGTCTCGGGCGGCGAGATCTTCATCGACGGCGCCCGCGTCACCGACCTTGAGCCGGCCCAGCGCAAAGTCTCGATGGTGTTCCAGTCCTATGCGCTGTTCCCGCATATGAGCGTGCGCGACAACATCGCCTTCGGACTGAAGATGTCGAGGGTGCCGAAGGCCGAGATCGACCGGCAGGTCGCCGAGGCGGCGCGCATCCTGCGGATGGAGGACCTGCTGGACCGCAAGCCGCGCCAGCTCTCCGGCGGCCAGCGCCAGCGCGTCGCCATCGGCCGCGCCATCGTGCGGCACCCCAAGCTGTTCCTGTTCGACGAGCCGCTCTCCAACCTCGACGCCGAGCTGCGGGCGCAGATGCGCGTCGAGATCGCCCGGCTGCACCGCAACCTCGGGGTGACGATGATCTATGTCACCCACGACCAGGTGGAGGCGATGACGCTGGCCGACCGCATCGTGGTACTGCGCGCCGGGCAGGTGGAACAGATCGGCTCGCCCAAGGACCTCTATGAGCGTCCCGCCAACACCTTCGTCGCCGGCTTCATCGGTTCGCCGAAGATGAACTTTCTCTCCGCCACGGTCACGAGCCGCAACAGTGACCGGGTGGAACTGGCGCACCCCTCGCTGGCCGCGCCGCTTAGCGTCATCAGGCGCGGCGGCAACGGCGCCGAGCCGGCGCCGGGCGACACCGTCACGCTCGGCCTGCGCCCGGAGCATCTCGGGCTGGAAGCCGGCGACAGCCGCATCGAGCTCACCGCCGACCTCGCCGAGAGCCTGGGCGGCGCGACGCTGATCTACGGCCAGACCGCCGCCGGCGAGAGCGTGACGCTGCAGACGCCGGGCTGGCGCTCGCTCGACAAGTCCGAGCGCTTCGCCGCCCGCTTCGACGCGGCGCAGGCCTATGTCTTCGACAAGGACGGGCGGGCCTTCTGATGAGCACGTCGCGGCGGTTCGAGGGCAGGAGCGTGCTGGTCACCGGCGCCGGCAAGGGCATCGGCCGGGCGACGGTCAAGCTGCTCATCGAACAGGGCGCCGAGGTGGTGGCCCTCAGCCGCTCACAGGCCGACCTCGACGCGCTCCGCTCCGAGTTCAGCTGCCGCACCCTCGCCGTCGACCTCGCCGACGCGGACGCCACTCGGACGGCCGCGCGGAGAATCCTGCCGGTCGACCTGCTGGTCAACTGCGCCGGCATCGCCGAGCTGGAGCCCTTCCTCGACGCCAGCACCGACGCCTTCGACCTGACCATGGCGGTGAACTGCCGCGCGCCCTTCATCCTGTCGCAGGAATATGCCCGCGCGCGGATCGCGGCCGGGCAGGGCGGCGCCGTCGTCAACGTGTCGAGCATCTCCTCCTTCATCGGCTTCGCCGACCACGCCGCCTATTGCGCCTCGAAGGGAGCGCTGGACGGCTTGACGCGGGTGATGGCGAACGAACTCGGCCGCCACGGCATCCGCGTCAACGGCGTGCATCCGGTGGTCACCCTCACCCCCATGGCGGTGAAGGCGTGGAGCGATCCGGCGAAGTCCGGCCCGATGCTCTCCCGCATCCCGCTGCAACGTTTCGTCGAGCCGGAGGAGGTGGCGGCGGTGATCGCCTTCCTGCTCTCCGACGAGGCGGCGATGGTCAACGGCATCGACATGCCGGTCGACGGCGGGTTCCTGATCAACTAGCCGGCGCGCCCTCGGGCGCGTGCCGGACACTATGGAGACGACGATGAAAGCCCTGGTTCTCGAAAGGCAGCACGAGCTGAAGCTGCGCGACATCGACCTGCCGCTCGAGGTCGGCCCGGCCGACGTGAAGATCAAGATGCACACGGTCGGCGTCTGCGGCAGCGACGTGCACTACTACACCCATGGCCGCATCGGTCCCTTCGTCGTCAAGGCGCCGATGGTGCTCGGTCACGAGGCCGCCGGCACGGTGGTCGAGGTCGGCTCCAAGGTGACGAACCTCAAGGTCGGCGACCGCGTCTGCATGGAGCCGGGCATCCCGGATCTCGCGTCCAAGGCGTCGAAGATCGGCCTCTACAATGTCGATCCCAGCCTGACGTTCTGGGCGACCCCGCCGGACCATGGCTGCCTCACCCCTTACGTCGTTCACCCCGCCGCCTTCACCTTTAAGCTGCCGGACAACGTCTCCTTTTCCGAGGCGGCGATGGTCGAACCCTTCGCGGTCGGCGTGCAGGCGGCGGTGAAGGCCGAGATCAAGCCGGGCGACGTCGGCGTCGTCACCGGTGCCGGGCCGATCGGCATCATGGTGGCGCTGGCGGCGCTCCTCGGGGGCTGCTCCAAGGTCTACATCACCGACCTCGTGCCGGAGAAGCTCGCCATTGCCGGCCGTTACGACAACGTCGTGCCGGTGAATGTGCGCGAGACCTCGCTGGCGGATGTCGTGCTGAAGGATACCAAGGGCTGGGGCGCCGACCTCGTCTTCGAGGCCAGCGGCTCGCCCAGGGCCTATGAGGGCATCACCGAGGTGATCCGCCCCGGCGGCAAGCTGGTGGTGATCGGCATGCCGGTGGAGCCGGTGGCGCTCGACATGTCGCTCTTCGCAGCCAAGGAGATCCGCATCGAGACCGTGTTCCGCTACGCCAACGTGTTCGACCGCGCGCTCAACATGATCGCCTCCGGCAAGGTCGATTTGAAGCCGCTGGTCACCGGCACCTACAGCTTCGACGACAGCATCGTCGCCTTCGAGCGGGCCGAGGAGGCCCACCCGACCGACGTGAAGCTGCAGATCTTGTTCTGACCGGGGCCGCCCGGCCGGCCAGCGGCCGTCCGGGCGTCACGCTATTCGACGAACACCTCCGCCCGGCGCCGCTGCACCGCCGGCACCACGGCGAGCAGCAGCAGCGCGCCGGCGGCGAGGAGCAGCGTCAGGCTGATCGGCTTGTGGACGAAGGTGGCGAGGTCGCCATGGGCGACCAGCATGGCGCGGCGGAAATTCTCCTCCAGCATCGGCCCGATGATGAAGGCAAGCAGTAGCGGCGTCGGCTCGCAGCCGAGACGCGAGATGGCGTAGCCGAACAGGCCGGCGACCACGAGCACCACCACGTCGAAGGCCGAATTGTTCACTGCATAGGCGCCGATGCAGCAGAACAGGATGATCGCTGGCACCAGGTGGCGGTAGGGGATGCGCAGGATCGACACCCAGATGGCGATCAGCGGCAGGTTGATGATCAGCAGCATGGCGTTGCCGATCCACATCTAGCAGACCACGCCCCAGAACAGGTCCGGCCGCTGCGTCACCACCTGCGGGCCGGGCGAGATGCCATGGATGGTCATTGCGCCGATCATCAGTGCGGTGACCGCGCCCGAGGGCATGCCCAGCGTCAGCATCGGCACGAAGGACGTCTGCGCGGCCGCGTTGTTGGCGCTCTCCGGTGCCGCCAGCCCCTCGATGGCGCCCTTGCCGAAGCGCTCCGGCATGCGCGAGATGCGCTTCTCCAGCATGTAGGCGGAGAAGGAGGCCAGCAGCGTGCCGCTGCCCGGCAGGATGCCGAGCACCGTGCCCACCCCGGTGCCGCGCAGGATCGGCAGGGCCGAGGCCTTCAAGTCCGCCCCTTTCGGCCAGAGCCCGGTGATCCTGGCCCGCACCAGCTCGCCATTGCCCGGCGTCTCCAGTGTGCGCAGGATCTCGGCAATGCCGAACAGCCCCATGGCCAGCGGGATGAAGTCGATGCCGTCGCGCAGCTCCTGGATGCCGAAGGTGTAGCGCGCCTTGCTGGTTTCGACGTCGGTGCCGATCAGTCCAAGGGAGAGGCCGATCAGCACCATCACCAGCGAGTTGAGCACGGATCCCTTGCCCATCACCATCACGGCGACGATGGCGAGCACCATCAGCGCCACGTTCTCCGCCGGGCCGAACATCAGCCCGAGCTCGGAAAGCGTGCCGGCCGAGCCGGCGATGAAGAAGGTCGACACCGTGCCGGCGAAGAGCGAGCCGATGGCGGCGATGGCGAGCGCCACGCCGGCGCGGCCCTGCTTGGCCATCTGGTGTCCGTCGAGCGCAGTGATGATGCCCGACGATTCCCCGGGCATGTTGACGAGGATGGCGGTGGTCGAGCCGCCATATTGCGCACCGTAATAGATGCCGGCGAGCATGATCAGAGCGCCGACCGCCGGCAGTTCGAAGGTGATCGGCAGCAGGATGGCGATGGTGGTGGCCGGGCCGATGCCCGGCAGCACGCCGACCAGCGTGCCGAGCAGGGCACCGACGAGGCAGAACAGCAGGTTCTGCCAGGTGAGCGCGACCTCAAAGCCAAGCGCGAGGTGATCGAGCAGTTCCATCACAGGAAGGCAGGCAGCATCGGCAGCGGCAGGCCGAGGCCGAGCGAGAAGATCGCCCCGGCCACCGCCGAGAGGCCGCCAGCGAGCAGGGCGCGCTCGCCGATGCGGTCGCCGTCCTGCGCCAGCGAAGAGACGAAGACGGTGACGATCGCGCTGGCGATCAGCCCGATCGGCTGGATCAGCACAGCGAAGGCGAGCACGCCGAGCCCGATGCTGGCGGCGCCGCGCCACTGAATCGGCGGCTCGCCGGACGCCACCGCGCGGCGGCGCCTGAGGCCGAGAAAGCCGCGCAGGGCGATGGCCGCCGCGACCACGAGCAGGCCGATTCCCACTGCACGCGGCACGAAGCCGGGCCCCATCCGCAGCGCCGTTCCCATGGGCAGATGGCTGCCGAAAGTCAGCAATATCAACGCGAAAGCGGCCGCGAGGGCCGCCACGAAAAAGTCACGCACCATGTCTGCTCAAGCTCCGTCTTGTAATCTATTTTTTCTATAGACAATTCGTATTGTCAAACTATGGTGCAGCCCGACACGGAGTTGACCTCGCCATGGAACGCGCCCTTCTGCCGCTGGCCGCCGTCCTTGCCCTCGCCGGGCTTCCCGCTTTCGCGCAGGAGACGGACCTGTCGAAATATCCGCAGCAGCCGGTGCGGATCGTCGTCACCTCGTCGGCCGGCGCCAGCGCGGACGCGCTCGCCCGCACCGTCGGGCGCGAGCTCGGCAAGATCTGGGGCCGGGACCCGGTGATCGAGAACGTCGCCGGCTCGAACGGCAATATCGGGCTGGAGCAGGTGGCCAATTCCAAGCCGGACGGGCTGACCATCGCGGTCGGCGGCGACAAGGTGCCGCTCAACGCCATCTTCTACGGCCCGGAGCTGAAGACCGACCTGATCAAGGACCTGTCGACGGTGACCAAGGCCGTCGCCAATCCGCAGATCCTGGTGGTGCGCCCCACGCTGGGCGTGAAGAACCTCGACGAATATCTGAAGCTGGCGAAGGAGAAGGACGGCACGCTCACCGTCGGCACGCCCTCGAATGGCGGCGCGCACCATATCGGCCATGAACTGCTCGGCCAGCGCACCGGCACCAAATACACCTTCATCCCCTACAAGGGCGGCGCCCCGGCGGTGACCGACCTGCTCGGCGGCCATATCGATGCGGTGATCATCACGCTCGCCGCCGTCACCGAGCATGTGCGTGCTGGCCGCCTCGTCGCCATCGGCGTCTCCACCGCCAAGCGCTCCGCCGCGCTGCCGGATGTCCCGACCTTCCAGGAGCAGGGCGTCAAGGACTTCGACGTCGAGACCTGGCAGGGCTTCTTCGTCACCTCCAGGACCCCGCGCCCGCTGGTCGAGAAGATCAACAAGGATTTCGTGAAGGCGCTGACCGCGCCCGAGGTGAAGAACTTCCTCGAAGGCCAGGGCTTCGTCGTCGTCGCCTCCACCGCGGAGGAGGGCGATGCCGCCGTGCGCCAGGATTTCGAGAGCTACGGCAAGGTCATCAAGGCCGCCAACATCAAGCTCGACTGAGCCCGCGCGAGAACGCGGAACGCCCACGGAACTTCGCTATGACGGCCGATACCCGCCTTCACCTCAACGTCTTCGTTCCCACCACCGGCCATCACGAGGCCTCGTGGCTCTACCCGAAGGCGCAGCCCGAGCGCGTCACCGACGTCGGCTATTATCGGGAGATCGCGGGCATCGCCGAGCGCGGCAAGTTCGATTCCGTGTTCCTCGCCGACCAGCTCGCCATCGGCCGCAGCGTCCGCCATGTCGCGCAGGGCAAGCTGGAACCGCTGACCCTGCTCTCCGCCATCGCCGGCGCGACCGAGCACATCGGGCTGATCGGCACCGCTTCCACCACCTACAACGAGCCCTACAACCTCGCCCGCCAGTTCGCCTCGCTCGACCATATCAGCGCGGGACGGGCGGGCTGGAACATCGTCACCTCCTGGTCGGCCGAGGCGGCCGGCAATTTCGGCCTCGCCCAGCGCAACTCGCACAGCGACCGCTACAAGCGCGCGACCGAGTTCGTCGATGTCGTGCGCAAGCTCTGGGATAGCTGGGAGGACGACGCCCGGGTCCATGACCGCACCAGCGGCGTCTATGCCGACACCGACCGCATCCACGCCATCGACCACGCCGGTGAGGAGTTCCGCGTGCGCGGCCCGCTCGACCTGCCGCGCCCGCCGCAGGGCCATCCGGTGCTGGTGCAGGCGGGCTCCTCGGACGAGGGCCGCTCCTTCGCCGCCCGCTATGCCGAGGCGATCTTCACCGCACAGCAGGAGCTGGCCGACGCGCAGGATTTCTATGCCGACGTGAAGCGCCGCGCCGTCGCCTTCGGCCGCGACCCCGAAGGCATCAAGATCCTGCCCGGCCTGTCGCCCATCCTCGGCTCGACGCAGGCGGAAGCCGACGCGCTGGAAGAGGAACTGAACGACCTCACCCTGCCGGTGGTCGGCCTCAAGCACCTGTCGCAGCGCTTCGACGGCTTCGACTTCAGCCTCTTCCCGCTGGACGAGCCGATCCCACTCGACGCCTTCCCGCGGCCGGAGACGGTGCAGGGGGCGCAGAGCCGCTCGCAGGTGATCCTCACTTTGGTCGAGCGCGAGCGCCCGACCTTGCGCCAGCTGCTGCGCCGTCTCGCCGGCGGGCGCGGCCACAAGGTGCTGGCCGGCACCCCGGAAGCGGTCGCCGACCATATCGAAAGCTGGGTCGAGAAGCGCGCCGCCGACGGCTTCAACATCATGCCGGCGGTTACCCCGCACGGCCTCGCCGCCTTCGTCGACGAAGTCGTACCGATCCTCCAGCGGCGCGGCCTGTTCCGCACCGACTATGTCGGCCGGACGCTGCGCGCCCATTACGGACTCGACAGACCCGTCAGCCGTTACGCCCGCTCGGCCTGAGCCATTCCTTCGACGTGCCTGAACCTTCGGAGATAGCCGTGCCCGCTCTTGCTGCTGCCGTCGACTGGACGGCGCCCACATCCGCCTCGGCCGCCGATGCCGGCCGCGCGCGCCTCGAACTGCGCGGCTTGCGCAAGACGCTCGGCGACACCGCGGCGGTGAACGGCATCGACCTCAGGATCGCCTCTGGGGAGAGCGTGGTGCTGCTCGGGCCGAGCGGCTGCGGCAAGACTACGACGCTGCGCATGGTCGCCGGCTTCATCCAGCCGGACGGCGGCGAGATCCATCTCGACGGCGTGCTCGCTTCCAACGCCTCCTTCGCCCTGCCGCCGGAGAAGCGACGCCTCGGCATGGTGTTCCAGACCTATGCCGTCTGGCCGCACAAGACCGTCACCGACAACGTCGCCTATGGCCTCGAGGTCGCCGGCCGCTCGCGTGCCGAGATCAAGGCCGAGACCGGGGCGGTGCTCGATCTGGTGCAGCTCGGCGGGCTCGCCAACCGCTTCCCGGCCGAGCTGTCGGGCGGCCAGCAGCAGCGCGTGGCGCTGGCGCGCGCGCTCGCCACCAAGCCGTCGCTGCTACTGCTCGACGAGCCGCTGTCCAATCTCGACGCCACGCTGCGCGAGGAGATGCGCTTCGAGCTGCGCGGCCTGCAGAAGAATCTCGGCATCACCACGCTCTACGTCACCCACGACCAGGACGAGGCGCTGGTGCTGGCCGACCGCATCGTGGTGATGAACAAGGGCCGCATCGAGCAGATCGGCACGCCCGAGGAGGTCTATCACCGGCCGGCGAGCCGCTTCGTTGGCGGCTTCATCGGCATCGCCAATATGCTGGAAGGCGAGGTCGCGGCCGTCGACCGCGTGGGCGGGCGCGTGCTCGTCGCGCTCGACGCCGGCGATCGGCTGTGGAGCCGAGCGCCGGAGCGCTGGCTCGCCGACGCCACGCCCGGCAGTCGCGCGACGGTGCTGCTGCGCCCGCAGGACATCAAGCTGGAGCGGCCGGAGCAGCCCGACCAGGAGGCCGGCACCGAGGCCACCTTCGTCTCCGAGACCTTCCTCGGCAACCACTACGAACTCAAGCTCCAGGCCGGCGGTACGCTGCTGCGCGTGCAGTCGCGTGTGCGCGGCACCTTCGAGGACGGCCGCACCCGGCTCTGGGCGCGTGCCGGCAGCGCATGGGTAGTGGCATGAGCGAGATCAGCCTCACCAGCCGCGCCGTCGGCGACCGCCCGTCGGTCTCCCTCTTGCGGCGGCTCTCGGCATTGCAGCCGGTGCGTTTCCTCGTCATCGGCCTGTCGCTGGCGATCCTGTTCGCGCTCATCGCCTATCCGCTGATCCTGCTCACCGGCTACAGCCTGGTCGACGCGCAGGGCCACCTGACCTTCGAGACCTTCGAGAAGGCCTTCGCCCGCCGCGGCATGTGGCAGGCGACCGTCAACTCGGCCTGGCTGGTGGCGCTGGTGACCATCGGCGCCTGCGCGCTGGGCATTCCGCTCGCCTGGATCGTCGCCCGCACCGATGCGCCCGGCAAGGCGCTGGTGACGCTCGCGGCCGGCGTGTCCTTCGTGATCCCAACCTTCATCTCGGTGATCTCGTGGATCTTCCTCGCCGCGCCGAACTCCGGCTACCTCAACAAGCTGGCCATCGACTATCTCGGCTTCGAGACCGCACCCTTCAACATCATGAGCTTCGGCGGCCTCGTCTTCATCGAGATCGTCGGCGTCTATCCGCTGGTGTTCTTCGCGGTGAACGCGGCGCTGAACAATGTCGACGCCAGCCACGAGCAGGCGGCGCGCATCCTCGGCTCGAACCGGCTGCGCACCACGCTGACCATAACCTTGCCGCTGGTGCGCCCGGCGATCCTCTCCGCCGTCATCCTCGTCATGCTCGACGCGCTCTCCTCCTTCGGCGCGCCGTCCGCCATCGGCACCATGGCGAATTTCTCGGTCATCACCACCAAGATCTACGACCTGCTGAAATTCCCGCCGCAGTTCAACTACGCGGCGGCGGTGGCGATGCCGATCATGGTCTTCACTGCCATCAGCCTGCTGATCCAGAAATACGCCATCCGGGCGGAGAATTTCCGCACCCTCACCGGCAAGGCGACGCCGGAGCAGATCCTCACGCTCGGGCGCTGGCGCTGGGTGGCGGGCGGCTTCTGCCTGATCGTCGCGCTCGTCACCGCCATATTGCCGGTCGGCGCGCTGCTGCTGCTCTCGGTGCTGTCCTCCTTCGGCGCCGACATCCGGCTCGATAACCTGGTCGGCAAGCACTACGCGCTGATCTTCGACGAGAACTTCGCCGCCCGCGCCTCGATCCTGCACAGCCTCTTGCTGGCGCTGGCGACGGCCACCGTCTGCGCCACGCTCGGCCTCGTGCTGGGCTGGGTGGTGGAGCGCTTCCGCTTCTTCGGCCGCGAGCTGATCGGCTTCCTCGTCATGATCGCCTACGGCTTCCCCTCCATCGCCTACGCGGTAGGGATCCTGATGGGTTATGTCGAGCTGTTCTACGGCACGCTCACGCTCATCCTCATCGCCTATGCCGGCAAGCTGCTGCCCATCGCCTTCGTGCTGGTGAGGAACGGCATCCAGCAGCTCTCTACCGACCTCGAGGAGGCCGCGCGCATCTCCGGTGCCGGCTGGCTGCGCTCGATCAAGGACGTGACCTTCCCGCTGGTGCGCGGAGCGGTGGGCATCGCCTGGGTGCTCGTCTTCTCGCTGAGCCTACGCGAGCTCTCCATGTCGGCGATCCTCGCCCAGTCGGACACGCAGGTCATGCCGACCGTGGTGCTGCAATTCATCGAGGACGGCGCGGTCGAGCTCGCCGCCGCGCTGGCGGTCGTCATCGTCGTCGTCAGCCTCTCCATGCTCGGCCTCATCCGCCTGTTCACCGCCAAGAAGACGACCGCCGTCGCCTAGCCGGAGCGTTCCCATGACCCTGCACAACCTTCCCCAGGAACGCTTCGACCAAGAGCGCTTCGACCAGGAGCGCTTCGACGAGGTCTGGGACGTCCTCGTCGTCGGCTTCGGCTTCGCCGGCGGCGCCTCCGCCATCGCCGCGCACGACGCCGGCGCGCGGGTGCTGCTGATCGAGAAGCAGCCCGATCCCGGCGGCATCTCGATCTGCGCCGGCGGCGGCATCCGCACCATCGTCGAGCCGGAAGGCGCCCGCGCCTATCTGCGCGAGGCGGTCGGCCCCGACGTGCCGGAGGACGTGCTCGAAGCGGTCGCGTCCGGCATGGCGGAGCTGGAGCCTTATTTCCGCGGCCTCGCCACGGTGAACGGCGCGGACATCGCGGTGCACCGGCGCGTCGCCAACTATCCCTTCCCCGGTAATGACGCCTTCGGCACGGTGGAGGTGCTCTCCATCCCCGGCTTCGATCCACGCGCGGAATATCCGCATGTGCGCGGCCGTCTCCGTGGGCCGAACGTGTTCAAGCTGGTGCACGACAATGTTCGCGCCCGCGGCATCGAGGTGCGGCTGAACACGGCGGCCGAGAAGCTGATCCTCGGCGAGGGCGGCACCGTGCTCGGCGCCGAGGTGCGCCACGAGGGCAGGCTGAAGCGCGTCGCCGCCCGGCGCGGCGTCATCCTCGCGTCCGGCGGCTTCGAGGCCGCGCCCGAGCTGCAGCGTAAATACTGGCAGATCCGCCCGGTACTGCCGGTCGCCACGCGTGGCAACACCGGTGACGGCATCCGCATGGCGCAGGCCGCCGGCGCCGACCTTTGGCACATGTGGCACTTCCACGGCTCCTATGGCTTCCGCCACACCAACCCGGCCTATCCCTATGGCCTGCGTGTCAAGAAGCTGCCGGACTGGACGCCGCAGCTGCAGGAGCCGGACGTACGCATGTCCTGGATCGTGCTCGATCGCCAGGGCCGGCGCTTCATGAACGAGTACCAGCCCTACATCCAGGACACCGGCCACCGGCCGCTCGAACAGTACGACGCGCAGTCGCAGCGCTTCCCGCGCATCCCCGCCTTCCTCGTGGTCGACGAGGAGGGGCGCAAGCTCTATCCGCTCGGCCAGACCGTGCTGAACGACCGCTCGGTCGAGCCCTATGAGTGGAGCCACGACAACCTCAAGGAAGTCGGCAACGGCATCCTGAAGCGCGCCGACAGCGTCGAGGAACTGGCGGCTATCATCGGCGCCGATCCGGCCACCGTGGCGCACAGCCTCGATCGCTGGAACGCGGCGGTCGAGGCCGGACAGGACGGCGACCATAATCGCCCGGCCGGCTCGCTCTTCCCGGTGAAGAACCCGCCTTTCTATGTCGGCGAGCTCTGGCCGGTGGTCAGCAACACCCAGGGCGGCCCGGCGCATGACGCGCAGCAGCGGGTGGTCAACGCCCATGGCGAGCCGATCCCGCGCCTCTACGAGGCCGGCGAGATCGGTTCCATCTGGGGCTTCCTCTATCTCGGCGCCGGCAACCTCGCCGAGTGCTTCGTCACCGGCCAGATCGCCGGCCGCGAGGCCGCCGCGCAGCGCCCCTGGGCGACCGCGCCGGAACTGACGGCCGCCTGAGGCCGGCGGATCTTCAAGGAACCAGGCTCATGACTTCGCAACGCAGGCAGATGGCGCTCGGCGCCTTCCTCTACCCCACCGGTCACCACGCGGCCGCCTGGCGCCATCCGGGTGCGCAGGCCGATGCCGGCGTCAACTTCAGGCACTACGCTGAGATCGCCCAGGCGGCCGAGGCGGCCAAGTTCGACATGCTGTTCCTCGCCGACAGCGCCGGCGCGCGCGGCGAGGATTGGGGCGCGCTGGCGCGCTTCTCCACCCATTACGTCGCCCAGTTCGAGCCGCTGACCCTCCTCGCCGGGCTGGCGGCGGTGACCGAGCGCATCGGCCTCGTCGCTACCGCCTCGACCACCTACAACGAGCCCTATGTGCTCGCGCGCAAATTCGCCTCCATCGACCATATCAGCGGCGGGCGCGCGGCGTGGAACCTCGTCACCTCGGCCAATGAGGCGGAGGCACAGAATTTCGGCCGCGACCGGCTGCTCGACCATGACGAGCGCTACCGCCGCGCCACCGAGTTCCTCGCCGTGGCGCAGGGCCTGTGGGATTCGTGGGAGGACGACGCCTTCATCCGCGACAAGGAAAGCGGCGTCTTCTTCGATCCGGAGAAGGCCTATCGCCTCGACCATCGCGGCGAATTCTTCGGCGTGCGCGGCCCGCTCAACATCCCGCGCTCGCCGCAGGGCTGGCCGGTGTTGGTGCAGGCCGGCTCGTCCGACGCCGGCCGCGAGCTCGCCGGCGCCTCGGCGGAGGTGGTGTTCACCGCCCAGCAGACGCTGCCCCTCGCGCAGGCCTTCTATCGCGACGTGAAGGCGCGGGCCGTCGCCCATGGCCGCTCGCCGGACGACGTGAAGATCATGCCCGGCATCTTCCCCGTCGTCGGCCGCACCGAGGCCGAGGCGAAGGCGAAGTTCGACGAGCTGCAGAACCTCATCCATCCCGACGTGGCGCTGTCGATCCTGGAGCACCGGCTTTCCATCCCGCTGCGCCATCTCCCGCTCGACGGGCCGCTGCCCAAGGACATCCCGCTCACCAATGCGGCGCAGAGCCGACAGGCGCTGCTGCTGGAGCTCGCCGAGCGCGAGGGGCTGTCGATCCTCCAGCTCGGCCTGCGCGTCGCCGGGGCGCGCGGCCACTGGCAGGTGGTCGGCACGCCCGAGCAGATCGTCGACGTCATGGAGGAACGCTTCCTCAACGAGGGCGCCGACGGCTTCAACGTCATGCCGCCCTACCTACCCGGTGGGCTGACCGACTTCATCGATCTGGTCATTCCCGAGCTGCGCCGGCGCGGGCTGTTCCGCACCGAGTACGAGGGCCGGACCCTGCGCGAGCATCTCGGCCTGAAGCGTCCCGGCCGTCATCACAAGCATCACAAGGCCACCGAAGGCGCGGCGCATGGCGATGCCGCGCCGGCGGCGGCCTGATCACCAAAGCGATATTTTGCGGAGATTTCACATGTTCATCGACAAGCGCAGCCTTTTGAAGGGCGCCGCCGCTCTCGCTCTCGCCGCCGGCATCGCCGCGCCGCTCGCTTCCGCCCGCGCCGACACGCTGCCCGAGCGCTTCGCCCCGCTCTACGAGGCGGCGAAGAAGGAAGGGCAGGTGGTGTTCTATACCTCCTACCGGCAGGAGACGAGCACGGCGGTGCTGGAGTTCTGGCGCAAGACCTTTCCGGACGTGAAGCTCAACATCGTCCAGAAGCAGACGCTCGACCTCATCCCCACCATCGAGGCGGAGAAGGCGGCGGGCCGCACCAATGCGGATGTGGTCTTCATCAGCCAGCGCTTCATCCTCGACGACTGGAAGAAGCGCGACTACCTCGTCCCCTACAAGGTGCGGGACTTCGGCCAGATCGGCGGCAACTACAAGGATGCCGACGGCAACTACATTGCCACCGCGGCGACGCTGCTCTCTGCCGCCTACAACCCGAAGGTCTACCCCGACCCGTCGGTGCTGCCGAAGAAGATCGCCGACTTCCTCGACCCGAAGTGGAAGGGCAAGATCGTCTTCTCCGATCCGCGCACGGCAGCCTCGCAGCTCACCTGGTTCCAGACGCTGCTGGCGCACAAGATCATCACCTGGGACACCATCAAGGGCTTCGCGAGCCAAGATTTCCTGCTGACCCGCGGCAATGCGGAATCGGTGCGCCTGCTGGTGGCGGGCGAGCGCGACCTCTCCCCGCTGATCTCCTCGCAGAACGTCATCACCGCCCGCGAGCGCGGCCAGAGCATCGAGGCCTACATCCTCGACGAGGGCGTGGTCACCAATGAGAACTACCTCGCCATCTTCAAGGGCGGGCCGAACCCCGGAGCCGCCAAGCTGCTGATCGAGGTGCTGACCAGCCCCGAAGGCCAGGAGATCGTGGCCAATGCCGGCTCCTATATCCCGACCCACCCGGATGCGAAGATCCCGGCGGGCCTGCCGAAGCTCTCCGACCTGAAGATCATCGTGGCGGACCAGGACATCGGCGGCGACGCCTCGCAGAAATTCCTCGAGCAGTTCGACGCGGTCTTCAATCGCCAGTGACGCCGTTCAGGCCCTCCGCCTAAGCGCGGAGGGCCGCCACTCTTACGGGTTTCAGACATGAGCATTGCATTTGCGCGTATCGGCGCGGCAACCCTGCGCGAGAGGCTGCGCGAGGGCGGCGAGATCGCCCTTCTCGACGTCCGCGAGGAGGGCGTGTTCGCCGCGCGCCACATATTGGCCGCCTCCAACGCGCCGATCAGCCGGCTGGAGCGCATCGTGCCGGCGCTGGTGCCGCGCAAGGCGACGCCCATCGTCCTCGTCGACGACGACGAGCGCCTCGCCGAGCGGGCGGCGAAGGTCCTCGCCGCGGCGGGCTACGGTGACGTCTCCATCCTCGACGGCGGCGTGCCGGCCTGGGCGGCGGCCGGCTTCGAACTGTTCGCCGGCGTCTATGTGCCGAGCAAGGCCTTCGCAGAAGTGGTCGAGGTGACCAACCACACTCCGCATATCGACGCGCATGAGCTGGAGGCGCGCCGCGCCGCCGGCGACAAGGTCGTGCTGCTCGATAGCCGGCCCTTCGACGAGTACAATTGGATCACCATCCCTGGCTCGATCGACTGCCCGAGCGGCGAGTTGGTGCTGCGCGCCCGGCAGAGCGTGCCGGACGACGACACGCTGGTCGTGGTGAATTGCGGCGGGCGCACGCGCTCGATCATCGGCGCGCAGATCCTCATCGACGCCGGCCTGCCCAACAAGGTCGTCTCGCTGAAGAACGGCACGCAGGGCTGGCACCTCGCGGGCCTCGACGTGCAGCGCGGCGCGACCCGCGTAGCACCGCTACCCTCCGCCCCCGCCTATAGTTGGGCGCGGCAGGCGGCGGGCCGGCTGGCGGATCGCTTCGGCGCGCCGACCATCGACGCTGAGACGCTCGCCCGCTACGAGGCCGAGCAGGATGCGACGACGCTCTACCGCTTCGACGTCCGCGATCCCGTCGAATACCGCGCCGGCCATCGCGCCGGCTTCCGCTCCGCGCCGGGCGGGCAGCTTGTGCAGGCGACAGACACCTTCATCGCCGTGCGCTCCGCGCGCATCGTGCTGGCCGACAGCGACGGCGTGCGGGCGCACACTACCGCCGCCTGGCTGCGGCGCATGGGCTTCGACCATGTCGTCGTGCTCGACGAGAACGCGCCCGCGACGTTGGAGAGCGGCGAGGAGCCGGAGACCATCATCGGCCTCGACGCAGTGTCGGCGGAGAGCGTCAGCGCTGCCGAGTTCGCCGGTCTGCTCGACCGTCACGAGGCGGTCGTGGTGGATGTGGCCACCAGCCGTGAATACCGCGCCGGCCACATTCCCGGCGCTTGGTTCGCCATCCGCGGCCGGCTCGGCGAGGATGCGTCGAAGCTCCCGGCGGCGCCGCTCTATGTGCTGACCTCGCCCGACGGCGTCATCGCCCGCCTGGCGGCGGCAGAACTCGCCGACGCCACCGGCCGTCCGGTGAAAATCCTCGCCGGCGGCACCGCGACCTGGCGCGCCGCCGGGCTTCCCGTCGAGGCGGACAAGGAGAACCTCGCCTCCGCCACCGACGACGTGCTGCTCAAGGCGTTCGAGCGCCGCGACAAGCGCGAGGATGCCATGCGCGAATATCTGCAATGGGAGCTCGACCTCGTCGAGCAGGTGCGCCGCGACGGCACCATCCAGTTCCGCCTCTGACCCTTCGAGGACATCAGCATGACCAGCTCCAACCGGCCGCTCTCCGGCAAGGTCGCCCTCGTCACCGGCTCCGCCCGCCGCATCGGCCGCGAGAGCGCGCTGCTGCTGGCGCGCGAGGGCGCCCATGTCGTCGTCCACGCCAAATCCTCGCGCGACGAGATCGAGGCGGTGGCCGCCGAGATCCGCGCCGAAGGCGGCACCGCCACCGCGCTGCTCGCTGACATCGCGGTGGAAGCGGAAGCGCACCGCCTCGTCGAGACCATCGTCGGCGAGACCGGCCGGCTCGACATCCTCGTCAACAACGCCGCCGTGCGCGGCGAGCGCTCCTTCGCCGAACTAGACATCGCCACCTTCCGGGCGGTCTATTCGGTGATCGTCGAGGGCGCCTTCTTCCTCAGCCAGGCCGCGGTGCCGCACATGGTGCGGGGCGGCTTCGGCCGCATAATCTCCATCGGTGGCGTCGCGGCGCATGCCGGCGTGTCGCACCGGGTGCATGTCGCCACCGCCAAGGCGGCGCTGGTCGGCTTCACCAAGGCGCTGGCCATCGAGTTCGGCGAGCAGGGCATCACCGCCAATCTCGTGGTGCCCGGCCGCATCGGCGGGCAGCGCTCGGCGACCTCCGGCGCCGGCGGCGCCTTCCCCGGCGGCGGCTACCTGCCCGTCGGCCATGAGGGCGTGCCGCGCAACGTGGCGGAGATCGTCCGCGTCCTCGCGCTGCCGAGCGGCGACTTCATCACCGGCCAGACGCTGCATGTGAGCGGCGGCATGTACCTGCCGTGATCGGAGCGCGTACGGCCGTTGGCGCCTAGCTGCGCCCGGCCCATCCGACGAGGAGCCGCTCGGCGAAGCGCACGAGTAGCTCCAGCACGAAGGCGACGCCGGCGATGACGAGGATGCCCGCCACCACGACGTCGGTGGCAAGGAAGTTCGCCGCCGACTGGATCATGAAGCCGACGCCGCGCGTCGCCGCCACCAGCTCGGCCGCCACCAGCGTCGACCAGCCGGCGCCGAGCGCGATGCGCGTGCCGGTGAGGATCGAGGGCAGCGCCGAAGGCAGAACAACGAAGCGCAGCAATTGCAACGGCGTGGCGCCGAGTGCGCGGGCGACGTTGACGCGGCTACGATCCACCCCGCGGGCGCCGGCGGCGGTGGAGATGACGATGGGCGGCAGCATGGCGAGGCCGATCACCAGCACCTTGGCGGTCTCGCCGATGCCGGCCCAGATGATCACCAGCGGCAGATAGGCGAGCGGCGGGATCGGCCGCAGGAACTCGACGATCGGGTCGAATATGCCGCGCCCGACCGTCGACAGGCCGATGGCGAGCCCCGCCGGCACGCCGATCACCAGCGCCGCCGCCAGCGCCGCGAACACCCGGAACAGGCTGGCGGCGAGGTGCTGCGCCAGCGTGGCGTCGACGAAGCCCTCGGTGGCTATGCGCCCGAGCCGCGCGACGACGCTCTGCGGCGAGGGCAGGAACAGCGCCGGCACTGTACCCGAGGCGCTCGCCGCCCACCACAGCGCCACGAGACCGGTGATGGTCGCCGCCGAGATCCACACGCGCGCCGGCACGGCGGGCAGCGGGCGTCCGACCCGCTCGTCGGCGCCGCGCGGCACGCCTTCGGAAGGGAGGATGACGAGCGGCAGCGCGATGTCGGCCACGGGAATGGGGGTCGAGTGGCTCATGCGGCGGCCCTCGTCTCGCCGCCGGCGAAGATGATGCCACGCAGCTTCTCGCGCGCCTCGGCGAAGTCGGCGCTCGACTTGATGCGCCCGCCCAGTCCCTCGTCCAGCGCCCGCCGGCCAAGCGTGGAGGCCTCGTCCAGCACGATGCGGCCGGGCCTGCCGGCCAGCACGACGATGCGGGTGCCGAGATAGAGCGCCTCGTCGAGGCTGTGGGTGACGAAGAGGATGGTCTTGCCCGTCCGCTTCCACACGTTGAGCACCAGATCCTGCATCTGCTCGCGGGTCAGCGCGTCGAGCGCGCCGAGCGGCTCGTCCATCAAGAGGATTTCCGGATCGGCGACCAGCGCGCGGGCGAGGCTGACGCGCTGGCGCATGCCGCCGGAGAGCTGCCACACCGCATGGTCGCCCTTGCCGTCGAGCCCGACCAGAGCCAGCGCCTCCTCCGCCCGCAGCTCGCGCTCGCGGCGGGAGACGCCGCGCAGGCGCAGGCCGAAGGCGACGTTGTCGCGGGCGTTGAGCCAGGGATAGAGCGCGTCGGTCTGCAGCACCACGCCGCGGTCGATGCCGGGCCCCTCGACGCGGCGCCGGTCGACCCAGATCTCGCCGCCGGTCGGCGGGTTGAAGCCGGCCACCGCGTTGAGCAGGGTGGACTTGCCGCAGCCCGAGGCGCCGAGCAGCACCACGAGTTCCCCGGCTCCGACGGCGAGGTCGATGTCCTTGAGGATGGTCGCCTCGCCGCCCTGCGGCACGGGAAAGCGCACGTCCAGTCGGAAGATGGTCAGCTTCATGACCTGGCCTCCATGAAAAGAAAGAGGCCCGGCAAAGCTGGATCGCTCATGTCGATCCGCCGTGCCGGGCCAGGTACACCGCGATCTCTCACCAAATCGCGGCGCTCGGGAACTCGCTCAGGAGCACGGTCCGGAGATCAATTCACCTTGGCAGCCTGCTCGGCCGGCACGCGGCTGACATAAGGGCCATAATCCTTCAGCACCGTCTCGATGCGGCCCTGCTCCTTGAGGAAATTCGCGGTCTGCACCAGCGCCTCGACCGTGCCGCCGCCGAGCAGCGCCTCGGATAGCTCCTCGTTCAGCAGCGGGAACTTGTTGCCCTTGAGCAGCTCCGGGATCTCCCCCGGCTTGGCGCCGGTGAGCTTGGCGATGGCGGCGACCTCAGGCGAGGCCGCGGTCCAGGAGGTACCGTTCTTGGCGTAGTCGGCGTAGGAGTCCGCCGTCACCTTGACGAACTGGGCAACGACCTCCGGATTCTTCTGCGCGAAGTCCTTCCGGGCGATCCAGGCATCGAAGGTCGGCGCGCCCCATTTGGCGACATCGGCAGAGGAGGCGAAGACCTTGCCGTTCTCCTTGATCTTGCCCAGCGCGGGATCCCACACATAGGCGGCGTCGATGTCGCCGCGGGTGAAGGCGGCGGCGATCTCCGGCGGGCGCAGATTGAGGATCTCGACGCTCTTCGGGTCGACGCCCCAGTGCTTCAGTGCCGCCAGCAGCGAGTAGTGCGTGGTGGAGACGAACGGCACGGCGACCTTCTTGCCCTTGAAGTCTTCGGGCTTGGCGATGCCCGAGCCGTTGCGCACCACCAGCGCCTCGGCGTCGCCCAGCAGGGCGGCGACATAGATGGTCTCGATCGGCACCTCGCGGCTGGCCGCGGCGGCGAGCGGCGAGGAGCCGACATAGCCGATCTGGATGTCGCCGGAGGCGATGGCAGCGATCACGTCGGCGCCAGAATCGAATTTGCGCCAGTTGATGTTGGCCTTGGTCGCCTTCTCATAGGCGCCGGCGGCCTGCGCGACCTTGGCTGGGTCGGCGCCGGTCTGGTAGCCGACGGTGACGTCCGCGGCGAAGACGGCGGTGGAGCCGGCGGCGACCGTGAGGCCGAGCGCGGCCGTGGCGGCCAGAAGGCCGCGGCGGGACAGGTTGAACATGTGAGTTTCCATGAAGTGGCCATCGCCGCGCCTGGCGCGGTCGTCATGGCCGGATGAATCTTGGCGTTGATGTGCGGGAACCGGAGCGTCCGGTGCGTCAGTCGCGTCGACAGTTCCAGGTCATAAAGCGCTCCCCTCGCGACGCCGGGCGGACAGGCCGAAGGCGAAGCTCCAGCGTCGGTAGGATGATCTGAGCAGATGCCCGGGAAAGGGTCAAGATAGAAATCTATTTTTCTAGTAGATTATTCTGTGGCCCGACCCGTTCGCCGAAGTCTGCCGCATGTGGCGGCCGGCAGCGGATGCCGGCCGGCTCATCCCTGGCCATAAAGCCGCTCGTCCCGGTCCTCTACGGCGGGGAGCGCCGCGGCCGTCTCGGTGGCGATGCGGATGGCGTAGTTGGTGACGTCCGGCAGGCCCATCAGTTCGCCAACCGTGCCGCGCGCCAGCGGCCCGGCGACGAACAGGCCGGGCTGCGCCGTGCCGTCGGCCCCGACCGCGCGGCCGTCCGCCGCCACGTCGATGCCGAGCCTGAGCGGGTCCGGGCGGGCGAGGCCCGCCGCCTCCAGGGCGCTAAGCAGTTGGTTGTCCTTGAAGACCTGCCCGTGCGCCGGCCCCGTCGCCACCACCACGGCGTCGAACCGCTCGGTGACGACGCGCCCACCACGACGCTCACGCAGGGTGACCTCGATCGCCTCGCCGCGCCGCTCCACCGATCGCAGCGCCGCCGCGCGGATGGAGAGCGTGCCCGCCGCGATCCGCAGGTCGAGCGCGGCTTCCACCTGCGGCGCGATGCGGAAGCGGTGCACGTCCCAGAAGGGACGCAGGTGCCTGAGCAGCCGCGCCCGCTCCTTGAGCGGCAAGGCGTTCCAGATGGCGCTGCCCTGAAGCCGGACCTGATCCAGCACGCAGTGCCAGCTCTTCCCCTCCGCCTCCGCTGCACGCACGGCCGCGCGCACCCGGCGCACCAATTCACGCACGTTGCGGGCGGGATCGGTGGCGAAATCCCCATAGGGATCGAAGACAAAGGCCGGATGGCCGCGCGAGCGCAAGCCGCGCCGGGAGACGGCGACGATTTCGCCCCGATGGCCGAGCCGGTCGAGGCTGGCGACGATGTCGGCCATGGTCAGCCCGGTGCCGACGATCAGCACGCGGTCCTGCGGGCCGATGGCGGCGAGTTGCTCCGTCGCCCAGGGATTGGCGAGGAAGCGCGGATGGCCGGCGAGCGCGCGGGTCAGCACCGAAGGTGGACTCGGCGCGACATGCGCCACCGCCAGCACGACGAGACGTGCGTTCACCACGCTTCCGCCCGAGCAGGCGATGCGATAGCCGCCGGGAACACGCGCAATGTCTGTTGCGGCAGCGCGGACATGCCGAAGACGCGAGCCCAGCGCCTTCAACGCCCCGCTCACATAGTCGCCGAACACCGCGCGGGCGGGGAAATTGCGCCCGTCCGGCATGCGCGCGGCCGGATCGCCGTCGAGGCTGCCGGAGCCCTCGAGCCAGGCATCGAAGTGCTCCGGCTCGTCGGGGATGAGCGACATGCGCGCCGCCGGCACGTTGATGCGGTGGCTTGGATCGGCCGCGCTGTAGGCGAGGCCGCGGCCGAGCTCCTCGCGCGGCTCGACGATGACGATCTCGGCGAGGTCGGGCCGCTGACGCAACAAGTGCCAGGCGACGGCCGCACCGGAGAAGCCGCCGCCGATGATGGCCACGGGCGTCTCGATCTGCTGGCCATCGATTGCCGGTCGGGCGCCACCCGCCGGGGCGTCGCTGCCCGGAACGGCGGCGCTCACGACTGCGCCGCACGCACCGGCGGGCGGTAGTCGTTGGCAATGGTTTCGCCGAAGGGGCCCGTGTTCACCTTGCCGCTCGCCTGCGCAATGCTGTGGTTGAGCTTGAGGCGCGGCAGCACCAGCTCCGCCACGCGGTAAGCTTCCTCCAGATGCGGATAGCCCGAGAAGATGAAGCTGTCGATGCCGAGATCGGCGTACTCGCGGATGCGCTGGGCGACGGTCTCGCCCGAGCCGACCAGCGCCGTGCCGGCGCCGCCACGCACCAGGCCGACGCCGGCCCAGAGGTTCGGGCTGACCTCCAGCTTGTCGCGCCGGCCGCCGTGAAGGGCCTGCATGCGCGCCTGGCCGACCGAATCGAGGCGCGAGAACACCTTCTGCGCGGCGGCGATGGTGTCGTCGTCGAGATAGCGGACGAGGTCCTCCGCCGCTTCCCATGCCTTGGCGTCGGTGTCACGGGCGATGACGTGCAGGCGGATGCCGAAGCTCACCTTGCGGCCCTCGGCCTCCGCCAGTGCGCGCACCTGCTTGATCTTGGCCTCGACCGCCGCCGGTGGCTCGCCCCAGGTGAGGTACTTGTCGACATGCTCGGCCGCGACCTTGTTCGCCGCCTCGGAAGAGCCGCCGAAATAGAGCGCCGGGCCGTTCGCCTGCTGCGGCGGGAACAGGAGATGCGCGTCGTCGACCCTGATGTGCTTGCCCTGATAGGTCACGCGCTCGCCGGCCAGCAGGCGGCGATAGACCTGCAGAAATTCGTCGGTGACCTCGTAGCGCTCGTCATGGTTCAGGAAGATGCCGTCGGCGGCATTCTCCACCGGATCGCCGCCGGTGACGATGTTGATCAGCAGGCGCCCTTCCGAGATGCGGTCGAGCGTCGCCGTCATGCGGCCATAGAGGGTGGGCGAAGCGAGGCCGGGGCGGACGGCGACGAGGAAGCGCAGGGTCTTGGTGACCGGGGCGAGGGCGGAGGCGACCAGCCAGGAATCCTCGCAGCTCTTTCCGGTCGGGATCAGCACGCCGTAATAGCCCAGCCGGTCGGCGGCCTGCGCCACCTGGCGCAGATAGTCGATATCGACTTCCCGCGCGCCGAGGCCGGTGCCCAGATAGCGACCGTCGCCATGGGTGGGCAGGAACCAGAGGACGTTCAGTCCGTCGTTCGAGGCGGCTGGGTGAGACATGGTGTTTTTCCTATTCTGCGGCCGCCGGCAGCGCTGCGTGAGAGCGCGCCGGTCCAAGGACGTTCAGGATCTGGCGCTTC
This sequence comes from Xanthobacteraceae bacterium, assembly GCA_029239875.1. Classification (GTDB taxonomy): domain Bacteria; phylum Pseudomonadota; class Alphaproteobacteria; order Rhizobiales; family Xanthobacteraceae; genus Ancylobacter. The sequence goes on from JARBUD010000025.1 coordinate 31,355, forward strand.
AGCGCCTCGATTTCCGGCGAGCCCGGCGCACGCGGGTATTCCGGATTGACCGTGAGGATCGCGCCGATGCGGCCGGGATGGGGCTGCATGACGACGACGCGGTCGGCCAGCGCCAGCGCCTCGTCGATGTCGTGGGTGACCAGCACCAGCGTCGGGCGGGTGTCCTCCCACAGTGCGATGAGATGCTGCTGCAGGTCGGCGCGGGTGAAGTGGTCGAGCGCGGAGAAGGGCTCGTCGAGCAGCAGCACGCGCGGGCGGGCGACCAGCGCACGGGCGAGCGCCACGCGCTGCGCCTGGCCGCCGGAGAGCTCGCGCGGCCAGCGGTTTCCATGTCCAGCGAGGCCGATACGCTCCAGCGCTGCCTGGATGCGCGCCTCGCGTTCGGGGCGGGGCAAGTGGGCGATGCCGAAGCCGATATTCTGCGCCACGGTAAGCCAGGCGAGCAGGCGCGGCTCCTGGAACACGATACCGACCGCCGGGTGAGGGGCGGCGATAGTCTCGCCATCGACCTCGATGCGCCCGCCGCTCGGCCGGTCGAGACCGGCGATCAGGCGGAGCAGCGTGCTCTTCCCGCAGCCCGAGCCACCGACCACGGCGAGGATCTCGCCTGCGCCGACACTCAGCGTCAGATGGGCGAGGGCCTGCGTGCCGGTCGGGTAGGTCTTGCTGATCGCGTCAAGGCGCAGCATGGCTCACCCCTCGGCCTGCGCGGCGCGCTGGGCGGTGTCTTCCCAGCGCAGAAGCGGCGCGCTCGCCGCAACGAGCAGCGCATCGGTGAGCTTGCCGAGGATGGCAAACACGACGATGGCGGCGACGATCTGTGCCGGCTTGCCGAGCTGCTGGCCATCGACCAGCAGGTAGCCGAGGCCCTCGGAGGCGCCCATGAACTCGGCGGCGACGACGAACATCCAGCCGAGGCCGAGCCCCGAACGCAGCGCCACGATGTAGTGCGGCAGCACGGCGGGCAGCAGGATGCGGCAGGAGAGTTGAAGCCTGGTCAGGCGGAAGCTGCGTCCGACCTCGATGATCTTGCGGTCGACCGAGAGGATGGCGCCGAGCGTGCCGAGATAGACCGGGAAGGCGACGCCGACCGCGATCAGCGTGACCTTCGAGGCTTCGAAGATGCCGAGCCAGAGGATGAACAGCGGCACCCAGGCGATGGAGGGAATGGCGCGCAAGCCCTGCAGCGTCGGGTCGAGCAGCGCGCGGGTGAGACCCGAGGCGCCGGCGAGCGCGCCGAGCAGCGTGCCGGCGGCGACGCCGAGGGCGAAGCCCGCTGCGACGCGGGCGAGCGTGGCGCGGATGTGCAGCGCGAGGTCGCCGTTCCGGGCGAGGTCGGCGAGCGTGGAGATGATCGTGCTCGGGGCCGGCAGCAGCCGCCCCTGAGCGATGCCGAGGCGGATGGCCACTTCCCAGGCGAGGGCGGCGCCGACCGGCAGGGCGAAGCCAAGCAGCGCGCGCTGCCAGCCCTGAAGCGTGCCTCCGCCGCGCCGCACTGCGCCCGAGCGGCGCGCGGCGGGCGCGGGAGTTTCGATGAGGCCGTCCGCCGCGCTCATCTTACGGTCCCGGCGGCAGATAGCGGGAATCGATCAGCACATCGACCGTGCCGGGCACGTCCACGCTGGCGGCGACTACGCCGGCTTCCTGCAATGCCTTGCCGGAGGCGGTGATGGCGGGCTTCTGCGCTTCGCCGATCGGGCCATGGGTAAGGTCGGTGCGCTCGAGCTGGCGAGCGATCACCGGAGCAGGCAGCTTGGTCGCGCCTTCGAGCAGCGCGGCGAGCTCCTTGGGATTGTCGACCGCCCATTTGCGCGCCTTCTCATAGGCGGCGAGCACACGCTTGACGATCTCCGGGTTCTCCGCGGCGAAGGCCTCGCGCACGTTCAGCACGCCCCAGCTATTGGCGGCGGGATCGCGGAAGAACAGAACGGCGCCGTCGTCCAGCTCCGCCGAGGCCATGATCGGGTCGAGCCCGGCCCAGGCATCGACGTCGCCACGGGTGAGCGCCAGCCGGCCATCGGCATGCTGGAGCAGCACGAAGCGCACGTCCTTGTCGGTGAGACCGTTCGCGGCGAGGGCGCGGATGAGGAAGATGTGCGGATCGGTGCCACGAGTGACGGCGACGCTCTTGCCCTTGAGGTCGGCGACCTTGCCGATGCCGCTGTCCTTGCGCGTCACCAGTGCCGTCCATTCCGGCCGTGAATAGACGTAGATCGACTTGATCGGGTTGCCGTTGATGCGCCCGACCAGCGCCGCCGCGCCGGCGGTAGAGCCGAAATCGAGCGAGCCGGCGTTGAGGAATTCCAGCGCCTTGTTGGAGCCCGCCGACTGCACCCAGCGAATGGTGATGCCGTCCCTGGTGAATTCCTCCTCGAGGAATTTCTTGTCCTTCAGCACGATCGAGACGGGGCTGTAGGTTGCCCAGTCCACTCGGATCTCCGTGGGCGGGGTGGCCAGTGCGGGGGCAGCCGCAAAGCCGCAGAGTGCCCAGGTCCCCGCCAGGGTCCCAACGGCAAGGGTGGCGAAGGAGCGCCGGGTGAAGGGCCGGCGGAGGGCGGCGGTCATGACTGGCTCCGATCTGGAAGTACACAATTTCGATAGACTATAGGTGCGAGCCGTGCAAGACCTATGTCAACCCGAGCGACGTCATCGCTTCGACGTCATCTCCGCGGCCCGGTCTCAACCGACCGAGGGCCCGTTCAGATATTGAGGAAGCTGCTCATGAGCACGCAGACTGCCGGCCTGTCGACGGTCCCGGTGACCCACCATCCGCTCAGGATCGTTGGCCTGAGCGGGGGATTGTCCTCGCCCTCGCGCACCCTGGCGCTGGTGGAGCACGCGCTGGCGCGCATCGCCGTCGACGCCGATGCGGCGGGCCTGTCCAATACCACCCAGCTTATCGACATTGCCGCGCTTGCCGGCATTGGAGCGCTGCGGAGCCGCCCGGCACCGGACGATGTCGAGGCGGCGTTCCAAGCGGTGGAGGGCGCGGATTTCCTTGTGGTCGGCTCGCCGGCCTACAAGGGTTCCTATTCCGGCCTGTTCAAGCATTTCGTCGATTTTCTCGACTATCGCGGCCTCATCGGCCTGCCGGTCGCGCTGCTCGGCACCGGCGGCAGCGAGCGCCACGCACTGGTGATCGAGCATCAGCTTCGCCCGCTCTTCGCCTTCTTCCAGGCACAGCCGCTCGGCACCGGCGCCTTCTTCACCGAGCGAGATTTCGCGAATGGGGTGGTGAGTACCGGCGCCGCGCAGGAGCGCTTTACGCGGATGGTGGACGAGGCGGTTCACGCGCTGGCCAGCCGGCGGGCACATCTTCGCCCAGCGGTCGAGAAGGCCGCCTGAGGGCGTGTGCAAGAGCGGCTATCGGGAGCTTCGCAGGCGATCTCCCGATAGCCGCTCTTGGCCTTGACGGACGTCAGGCGCTCTCGGTTTCGAGGCGCATCTCTTCGTCATAGGAGGCGTAGTTGCGCTGGATCACGATCTGATCCGCTAGATACTTGGCGTCGTGCCATACGCCCCAGATGAAGCTCGATCCCCGCCGCGACTGCCAGGGCAGGCCGAGGAAGTAAATCCCGGGCTCGGTCGAAACACCGCGCTGGTGCTTCGGCTTGCCGTTGGCGTCGAAGGCGTCGACGTGCATCCAGCTGTAGTCCTGCGCAAAGCCGGTCGCCCAGATCACCGTGGTGATGCCCGCGGCTGCCAGGTCCAGCAAGAGGATCGGATCGGTCACACAGGCGGCGTCCGGCACTCTGGTGCGCGCCTCGGGATCTTCCGGCAGGTCGAGGTGATTGCGGGCGACATAGGCATCGGCCTCGTCCAGCAGCGAGCGGTAATTGTCGTCGCCCTGGGCGAGATTGACGGCGAGGTCGGGCGCGAAGGTGATCACGCCGTCCCTGCAGGCCTCGGTCTTGCCGACCAGCGTCATGCCCTGCGCGGCCAGTCGGCGGAAGTCGATGGTGTAGCCGCCATTGGCGCCGCTCACGGCGATGGTCACATGCTCCTTGCCGGGCTCCTGCGCCGCGGCGTCCCATTTGCCGAGCACCCCCAGCCACCAGCAGAAGTCGCGGCCGCGATAGGCGCGGGGCGGGCGGTCATGCGGCCCGACCGAGAGATAGACCTGCCGGCCGGCCCGCAGCAGTTCCTCGGCGATCTGGACCCCGGAGGAGCCGGCGCCGACCACCAGTACGGCCCCTTCGGCCAACTGGCCGGGATTGCGGTAGCCCGTCGAGTGCATCTGGGTGATGCCCGGCGCGTTGGGGATCACGGCGGGGATGATGGGGCGCTGGAACGGACCGGTCGCGGCAACCACCCGCTTGGCCTCGATCACGCCGGCGGAGGTCTCGACGCGGAAGCCCGAGCCGCCGCTGTTGCGTTCGACCTTGAGCACCTCGACGCCGCAGCGGATCGGGGCGTCGATCTTCCGGGCATAGGCGACGAAATAGTCCGCCACCTTCTCCTTCGGGACGAAGTCGTTGGGCTGAATGCCGGCGTCGATGTCGGAGAAGGAGAGGCCGGGAAAGCGATCGTGCCAGGCGGGACCGTTCGCCACCAGCGAATCCCACCGCTCCGACCGCCAGCGCTCGGCAATGCGGGAACGCTCCAGAACAAGATGCGGCACGTTGTTGTTGCTCAGGTGCTCGCTCATCGCTATGCCGGCCTGTCCAGCTCCGATGACCAGCGTATCGATTTTTTCGACTGACATTGTGCTGTCCTTTGCGAGTTTTCCGGCAGTCCGGCCAGCGATTTTATTGTTGGGTCTTCATAAGATAAATTATAAATATGCTTCGAGCTTGCTAGGATAAACCTAAGCATCGTCGCGGGCGGCGGTTGCGTGACTTCAAATCAACCACGCTCCCCGCCGCCTGGAAGGCCTCATCGTGAATTGGTGCCGGATGCGCACGGCAGAAGCGTCGGCGCGCGATCCTTGCAAGGTGCGCGCCGACGCTGGTTTCACCTCAGGGGCGAACGGTCCACTCGCCGTTCTTCACCTCGCGCAGCTCGAGCACGACCTCGCGCTTGGTCTGGCCGTTCTCGTCGAAGCTGGTGTGGCCCATGGCGCCGTCGAACTCGATGCCGCGAATGGTCTTGGCGATGGCGGCCTTGTCCTTGGTGTCGGCGGTCTTCAGCGCCTCGATGATGATGTTGGCGGCGTCATAGGCGTTCTTGGTGTAGGAGCCGATCGGCTCCGCGAAGCTGGCGGCCTGATAGGCGGTGGTCATGGCATCGAGCTTGGGGTTGCCGACTTCCTTGGCGATGCCCGAGATGGTGCCGTTCGCGGCCGTGCCGGCGATCTTCAGGAATTCGGCATCGTAGAAGCCGTCGACGCCGATCATCGGCTGGTTCATGCCGAGCTGCACCATCTGCTGGCGCACCAGCCCGGCTTCCGCGACCACGCCGCCGAAATAGATGGCGTCCGGGTTCTCGCCCTTGATCTTGGTGAGCAGGGCGCGGAAATCGGTGGTGCCGACCGGGGCGCTCTCGGCGGCGACGATGGTGCCGCCATCGGCCTCGAAGAACTTCTTGAAGTTGGCGAGGTTGGCGGCGCCGTAATCGCTGGTGTCGGAGACGATGGCGATGCGCTTGCCAATGTTGCCGACCGCCCACTTGGCGAGCGGGGCATTGGTGTTCACCAGCGTGGTGACGACGCGCGACACCATCGGGTTGTTCTTCTCGGTGATCTTCGGGCTGATCGCGCCCCACACGATGAACGGCACGTTGGCCCGGCTGAACACCGGGATGGTGGCGAGGGCGACGCCGCTGTTCCAGTGGCCGGTGGCGGCAACCACCTTCGGATCATTGGTGAGCTTCAGAGCGGCGGCGACGCCGGTCTGCGGATTGGCGGCGTCATCGAGGATCACTGGCTCGATCTTGAACGGCAGGCCGGCAGCGTTGGCCTGGTCGATGGCGAGCTGGAAGCCGTTGCGCGCGGCGATGCCCTGCTGGGCGTTGCCCCCGCTCAGCGGACCGATGAAGCCGATCTTCACGGTCTCCTGCGCCTGCGAGGGTGCAGCAAAGCCGAGACCGGTGAGCGCGAAGGTGGCCGCGGCAGCGAACATGTGAAGCGACAGCGGAGAGCGCCTCCGGCGCTCGGGGAATGCGAAGGTCATATTTCTTCTCCTCTGGAACGGCGTTGGTTGGCCCGCTCGTAATTGGGCGGGAGGGCGATCTCCCACGAGCGAAATCTGGACCTCGGGCTAGCGGAAAGAAAATCGGAAGTTCGGAAGCGTTGACCTTGGATTTTCCAAATCAATGCCCGTTTCTTGCCGGACAGCGTCGGTTGGCCGCCTGTCTTCAAAACATCGGACCCATTGATTTGGAAAAAACTATTCTGATCCCGCGCTGCTTTGGGGCAGTGTCCGCTCAATGCGCCTGAAAGCGTCCAGAGGCCGGACATGAGCGAGCTCTTCTTCCAGCAAATATTGAACTGGATCACCTTGGGGAGCGTCTACGCGCTCATTGCGGTCGGATTCAGCCTGTTGTTCGGCGTCTTGAACATCATCCATTTTTCGCATGGCGACGTCTCACTACTGGCCCCGTTCCTTGCGCTGACCGTCATCTCGACTCTGGGGTCGATGCTCGGCGATCTCAATTCTCTGTCGGTGTTCGTGCTTGCGCTGCTGGTCGCCATCGCGATCACCGGTCTCATCGGCGTGCTGCTCGACCTCGTGGTAATCCAGCGGTTCCGCAAGGCGCCGGCGATGATGGCGCTGGTGGCGACGGTCGCGCTCGGCATCGTGCTGCGCGAACTGATCCGCCATCTGTTCCCGAACGGCAGCAACCCGCACGCCTTTCCCCGTCTGGTGGAGGGTGACGTCATGGTGGGGTCCCTCTCGGTGCCGCTGTTCAGCCTGGTGGTGATCGCCGTATCGGTGCTTGTGGTCTGCGCGCTGTTCTTCATGCTCAACAGCACCCGGCTCGGCCTGCACATCAAGGCGGTGTCCCAGGATCGCGACGCGGCGCGGCTGATGGCGATCAATCCCGGCCGCATCTTCCGCGCCACCTTCTTCGTGGCCTCCGCCATCGGCGCCGTCGGTGGCCTGTTCTTTTCCAGCTATGCCGGCATGGCGCGTTTCGACTTCAGCATCGATGTCGGACTGATCGGGTTCTCCGCGGCCGTGGTCGGCGGGCTCGGCTCGATGCCGGGCGCCATCATCGGCAGCCTGCTGATCGCCGGCCTCGACACCTTCGTGCAGGCGGTCGTGCCGAACGGCGCTTCCTACCGCCTCGTCTTCGTCTTTCTGCTTGTCATCGGCGTGCTGGTGTTCCGTCCGGCCGGTCTGATGGGCCGCACCCTCGTGGAGAAAGTCTGATGACGCGGAGCGAGCATTCGGCGCGCGCCGCCTCAAATCCGGTGGCTGGAATGGCAACGGTCGTTGTCGTGCAGTTGGCGGGCGCCGTGTTCCTGCGTCAGTTCCTGCTCATCGAGGACTGGCGTCTGGTGATCGGCCTGCTGCTGATCTTCGGCGCGGCGCTCGTGCTCATGGAGCGGGTGCCCTCGCTTGAAGCGCGGGTCGAGGCCGCCTTCGCGCGCCATTCCCGCCTCGCGCTGCTGCTCGGCATGGCCATCGTGCTCGGCTTTCCCTTTGTCCTCGAGGGGAACACCTATGCGCTGCACCTGTGCGTGATTTCGATGCTTTACGCAGTGCTGGCGCTGGCGCTTAACTTCCAGCTTGGCAGCGCCAACATCCCGAACTTCGCCACCGGCGCTTCCTACGGCATCGGCGCCTATGCCTCGGCGCTGCTCGCGCTGAATTTCGGTGTCAGCTTCTGGGTGGCGCTGCCGGTGGCCGCGGTGGTGGCGACCATCTTCGGCTTCCTGCTCGGCATCCCCTCGATGCGCACGCGCGACAGCTATCTCGCGCTCGTCACCATCGCCTTCGGCGTGGTGATCCACCAGTTGCTCAACAATCTGGAGTTCACCGGCGGTCCCAACGGTCTCGTCGGTATTCCCGTGCCGGAACTGTTCGGCCATTCCTTCGGCGACCCGCTGGTGATCTTCGGGCAGGAACTGCCGTCGCAGGCGAACTTCTATTATCTCTCGGCGCTGCTGGTGCTGATCTCCATCGTCTTCGCCCGACGCCTGCACGATTCCCGCGTCGGGCTCGCCTGGAACGCCCTGCGCACCGACGAGTTGGCCGCCCGCTGCCAGGGCATCAACGTCACCTGGTACAAGGTGCTGGCCTTCGCGGTGGATGCCTTCCTCGCCGGCTTCGCCGGCACGATCTACGCCTTCTATGTCGGCTTCATCTCGCCGGATAACTTCACCTTCCTGGTCTCCGTCACAATCATGACCATGGTGATCGCCGGCGGCATGGACAACATTCTCGGCGTCATCGTCGGCGCCTTCCTGCTGACACTGCTGCCCGAGAAGCTGCGCGCCTTCTCCGACTACCGCATCCTGTTCTTCGGCGTGACCGTCATCGCCTTCCTGATGATCCGTCCCCAAGGCCTCTTTCCCCAGCGCCTGCGTCGCTACGGAGACTGACGATGGCTCTTTCGGCCTCTTCTCCCGTCGTGCTCGAAGGAGAGAACCTCACCATGCGCTTCGGCGGCCTCGTCGCCATGGCGGAAGTAGCGTTCACGCTGAAGCGCGGCGAAATCCTCGGCATCATCGGCCCGAACGGCGCCGGCAAGTCGACGCTGCTGAACATCATCACCGGCATCTACATCCCGTCTTCTGGCGAGGTCCGGCTGGAGGGCGAGCGCCTGAACGGCGTTCCCGCGCACAAGATCGTGGCGCGCGGCATTGCCCGCACCTTCCAGTCGAGCCGGCTGTTCGGCGATCTCAGCGTGCTCGACAACGTGGTCATCGGCCGCCACACCCACACGAAGGCGGGCGTGTTCGACGCCATCTTCCGGCGCGGGCGCGCCAAGGCGGAGCTCGAGGCCGCCGCCGCCCATGCCGAGACGCTGCTGAAGAGCGTCTCGCGCGGCCTGCATGAGCAGCGCCACCGCCCGGCCGGCGAGTTGGCGCAGGCCGACCGCCGGCGTCTGGAGATCGCCCGCGCGCTCGCAACCGATCCCAAGGTGCTGCTGCTGGACGAGCCCTCCTCCGGCATGGACGACGCCGACACCGACGCGCTGATGGACGATATCCGCGCCGTGTGCGCCCAGCGGCCCGATCTCGCGCTCATGATCATCGAGCACGACATGCGCCTCGTGGCGAGCCTGCCGCACCGGGTGATGGTGCTGGATTACGGGCAGAAGCTGGCCGACGGGCCCTACGAGGAGATCCGCAAGATACCGCGGGTCCAGGAAGCCTATCTCGGACGCAAGGCGACGCAGCATGCTGGAGCTTGACAAGGTCGACACCAATTACGGCGTCGTCGCCATGCTGCGCGATGTCTCGTTCAAGGTGGAGACGGGCGAACTGGTCTGCATCCTCGGCCCCAACGGCGCCGGCAAGACCACGACGTTCCGCGCCATATCCGGCCTGCTGCCGCTGGCGGGTGGACGCATCCGCATCATGGGGCAGGAGCTCGGCCAGACCCGGACGGAAGCGTTGAGCGCGCTCGGCATCGGCTTCGTGCCGGAAGGCCGCCGCCTGTTTGCGGACATCAGCGTGCGCGACAATATCCGCCTCGGCTTCGAGGCGCAGCGGACGGAGGGCCGCTTCTCCGACCGGCTGGAAGGCATGCTGGAACTGTTCCCGCGGGTGCGCGAGCGCATCAGTCAGCGCGCCGGCACGCTCTCCGGCGGCGAGCAGGCGATGGTGGCCCTGGCCCGCGCGCTGATCGGCGGGCCGAAATTCGTCATCATGGACGAGCCCTCGCTCGGCCTCTCGCCGAAGCTGATCGACGAGTATTTCGACACGGTCGCGGAGATCAACCGGCGGGGCACGACAGTGCTGCTCATCGAGCAGAACGCCGAGACCGCCCTGTCGATCGCCCATCGCGGCATCATGCTGGTGAAGGGGCGCGTGGTCGCCTCTGGCAAGGCTTCCGAGCTACTGGAGAATGACGCGGTGCGTCATCTGTACCTATGAACACGCTCGAACTTCTCGACCGGCTCATCGCCTTTCCGACCGTCAGCCGCGATCCCAATCGCGAACTGATCGCCTTCGCACGCGATTTCCTGGCCGCGCGAGGGATCGAGGCGCAGATCGTCGCGACGCCGGACGGGCGCAAGGCGAACCTCTTCGCCACGATCGGCCCGACAGACAGGCCGGGCGTCATGCTCTCCGGCCATACCGACGTCGTGCCGGTGGAAGGCCAGGCCTGGAGCAGCGATCCCTTCCGCCTGCGGGTCGAGGACGGGCGCGCCTATGGGCGCGGCACCGCCGACATGAAGGGCTTCGTCGCCGCGGCCCTTGCTGCTGCGGGCCGGGCGGCGGAGCGCCAGCTATCGACGCCGCTGCACCTTGCCCTCAGCCATGACGAGGAAGTCGGCTGCGTCGGCGTGCGCTCGCTGATCGAGCGCATGGAGCAGGCGCCGGTGCGCCCGCACATGTGCATCGTCGGCGAGCCGACCTCCCTGCGCATCGCGACGGGCCACAAGGGCAAGCTGGCGGCACGCGCCACCTGCTGCGGCGTGGAGGGACATTCCGCGCTGGCCCCCAGGGCGCTCAACGCGATCCATCTGGCCTGCGACTTCGTCGGCGTGCTGCGCGAGCAGCAGGACCGTCTCGCCGCTGAGGGCGCGCGCGATCCCGACTACGACATTCCCTACACGACGGTTCATGCCGGCGTGATCGGCGGCGGCACGGCACTCAACATCGTGCCGAACCGCTGCACGGTCGATTTCGAGATCCGCAATATCGCGCAGGATGACGCCTCGCAGATCCTGAACCGGCTGATGGACGGCGCGGCCAAGCTGGTCGAGGAGCGCAAGGCCGAGTTTCCGCAGGCCGACATCGTGGTCGACGTGGTGAACACCTATCCCGGCCTCGCCACGCCTGCCGATGCGCCCATCGTCGATTTCGTGCGGCTTCTGGTCGAGGATTCCGCGACCTTCAAGGTGGCGTTCGGGACCGAAGGCGGGCTGTTCGACAGCCGGCTAGTCATTCCCACCGTCATTTGCGGTCCCGGATCGATGGATCAGGGCCACAAGCCCGACGAGTTCATCGCGCTCGATCAGCTCTCCGCCTGCGATCGCATGATGGACCGGCTTCTCGAACGGCTCGCCGCGTAGGTTCTGCAGGCCGTGGCTTCGATGTTTCGCGCTTTCGAAAGCATAGGACCGGAAACGACTATTTGGCCTGCTTGCTTCGCCGGGCAAAGATAGCTTGCAGGGGCGCACCGCTGACGGCCGGATATTTCCGGCTGCCCTCGAACTCCCACACAAGGTCACGCCATGATCCGCACGGGTGAGCAGTATCGGGAGTCGATCCGCGAGGGGCGGGAGGTCTATGTCAACGGCGAGCGGGTGAAGGACGTGCCGTCCCACCCCGTGTTCAAGCCGCTGGTCGATATGCGCGCGCGCATCTACGACATGCAGTTCGATCCGCGCACCAAGGACGTGATGACCTTCACCCAGGATGGGGAGGTCAACGGCATAGCCAACAAGCTGCCGATCACCCAGGAAGACTGGTGGGACAAGCGCCGCGCCACCGACTGCGTGCTGCACGAGGCGGGCGGCGCCGTCGCCCGTGTCGGCGACGAGACCGTCGGCGAGATGTGGTCGCTGTTCGACGGGCAGGACGTGCTGAACGAGATGGACCCGCGCTTCGCGGCGAACATCCGCAATCACATCGACAGGGTGCTGCACAGCGACCCGTTCCATGTGTCGGCCAACGCCGATCCCAAGGGCGATCGCTCGCGGCCGCCGCAACAGCAGGATCCCGACATGCTGCTGCATGTCGTGAAGGAAACGGATGCCGGGCTCGTCGTGCGCGGCGCGAAGTACGAGACGGCCGCTCCCTATGCCAATCAGGCCTTCACCAAGCCGACCATCTCCAACTGGGGCGACAGCGCCTTTTCCGACTATGCGGTGGGCTTCATCTGCGATCTCGGTACGCCCGGCCTGAAGTTCATCTGCCGCGCAGGTTTCGCCGGGAGCCGGCCGCTGGAGGACTATCCGGTTTCCGGCCGCCTCGACGAGGTCGACGCGCTCGTCATCTTCGACGATGTGCTGGTGCCTTGGGAGAACGTGATGTTCCATCGCCACACGCAGGCGGCGATGTTCATGCGCGCCACGCTGCATCGCTACTCGGCCTTCGCCTTCGTCCAGCGCAACCTGACCCTCGCCGACATGCTGATCGGCACCGCGCTGTTCAATGTGCGCCAGACCGGCCTCGACACCCTCCAGCCGGTGCAGGAAAAGCTGGCGCGGCTCGCCGTCTATCGCGAAGGCATCAATGCCCATCTCACCGCGGCCATCACCATGGCCGAACGCTCTCCCGGCGGGCTGCTGATGCCGAACCAGTCGCTGCTCTATGCCGGGCGTGTGCTCGCCTCGTCGCAGCTCAACGAGATGATGCACATCGCCCGCGAACTGTGCGGCGGCCAGATGTGCCTCACCCCGGATGCGGCGGCGTTCACGCACCCCGACACCAGGCCCTGGCTCGACAAGTTCTACACCATCAACGAGGAATGGGTCGCCGAAGACCGGCGCAAGCTGCTGGCTTTCGCACGCGACATCCTGAACTCGGACTATGCCGGGCACCGCCTGAGTTTCCAGCTGTTCGCCCAGTCGCCGCCCTTCGCGCACCTTGCCGCCGTCTACCGGAGCTTCGACTGGGACGGTCCGCTGGACTTCGTCAAGCAATCCGCCGGCCTGTCCGACAAGGTCATGGGCCCGAATACCCGCGCCGCCGGCGACAGCGCCGTCTCGCGCTGGTTCGACACCTCGATGAGGCGTACCGCCACCCATTGAGCCCGACTACTTCCCGTCCGCATCTCCATCCCGAGGCATGACATGATCCACCGTCGCATCCGCCCGTTCAACACCGCCAAGACCTATCCCGAGCAGCGCCTCGACAACGATCTCGCCCAGGCGGTGGTCGCGCGCGGCGCCACCATCTTCCTGCGCGGCCAGTGCCCGCAGGACCTCGACACGGCGGAGGATGTCGGTATCGGCGACCCCGTCGCCCAGACCCACAAGGTGATGCAGAACATCCGCCAGCTCGTCGAGGAGTCTGGCGGCACGATGGAGCATGTCTGCAAGCTGGTGGTCTATCTCACCGACGTGCGCCACCGCGAGGCGGTCTACCGCACCATGGGCGAGTACATCAAAGGCGTGCATCCGGTGTGCACGGGCCTCGTGGTGGTGGCGCTCGCCCGCCCCACCTGGCTGGTGGAGATCGACGCCACGGCCGTGATCCCCGATTGATGACTCGGGAGCGCGTGCAATGACGTTCTCCATCGCGGCGCGATGCGCCCGGACCGGCCGCTTCGGCGTCGCCATCTCCTCTTCCTCGCCCGCCGTGGCCGCGCGTTGTGCCCATGTGCGTGCGGGCGTCGGCGCCGTGTGTTCGCAGAACATCACCGATCCGCGGCTCGGTCCCGCCGCGCTCGACCTGATGGCGCTCGGCGTTTCCGCGCCGGCCGCTCTCGAGACGCTGGCTGGCTCTCGCCCCAATATCGAGCACCGGCAGCTCACCGCCGTCGATGCTGCCGGCCGGACCTCCACCTTCTCCGGCTCCGGCACGCTCGGCACCTGGGGAGTGGCGGAAGCGCGCGACTGTGTAGCGGCGGGCAATCTGCTCGCCGATGCCGGCGTGCCGGCGGCCATGGTGGCGGCGTTCGAGGTGGCACAGGGCGATCTCGGCGATCGCCTGATCGCCGCGCTTCAGGCCGGCCTTGCCGCCGGCGGCGAGGCCGGTCCCGTGCATTCGGCGGGCCTGCTGATGGCCGGCGAGGAAAGCTGGCCCATCGCCGATCTGCGGGTGGACTGGGACGACGCCGACCCGATCGGCCGTCTCGCCGATCTATGGGCGCTCTACCGGCCGCAGATGGAGGCCTATGTGCAGCGGGCTCTAGAGCCGGTCGCCGCTCCCAGTTATGGCGTGCCGGGCGACGAGTAGTCTCAAGGCTGCATCAGCCTCGGCCCGGCGGTCGTGCTGCCGGGCCGGAACGCCGGCGTCGCTCGCACGCCCCGCCGGAAAAGGCTATGGAAGCCGTTATGCGTTACACGCTGAGACAGCTCGAATATTTCATCGCCGCCGGCGAGACCGGGTCGATCACGCTCGCCTCGGATCGCATCAGCATTTCCCAGCCGTCGATCTCGACGGCCATCAGTCATCTGGAGCAGGAGCTGGGCGTCCAGCTCTTCGTGCGCCATCACGCGCAGGGCCTGTCGCTGACGCCGGTGGGCCGCAAGCTGCTGGCGGAGGCCAAGCATCTGGTCGAGCAGGCGGAAGGGCTCTATGCCGTCGCCTCGGAGGCCACGGATCAGGTCCGCGGACAGCTCTCCGTAGGCTGCATGGTGACTCTGGCGCCGATGATCATCCCGGAGCTGTCCCATGGCTTCACCTCGGCCTTTCCCGATACCCGGATCCGCCATGTCGAAGCCAATCAGGAGTGGCTGCTCGAAGGGTTGCGACGGGCGGATATCGACATCGCCATCACCTACGACCTGCAGATACCCGACGGCATCACCTTCACGCCGCTCGCCAGCCTGCCCGCCCATGTCGTGGTGAGCGAGACGCATCCCTTCGCGCGGCTGTCGGCAGTGAGCCTGCAGGATCTCGCGGAGCAGCCGCTCATCCTGCTCGATCTGCCGATCAGCTCCGAATATTTCCTCGCTTTGTTCATCAAGGAAGGGCTGGAGCCCAAGATCCATTCGCGCTCCGCGCATCAGGAAGTGGTGCGTACCATGGTGGCCAATGGCTATGGCTACACGCTCGCCAACGTCCGGCCGCGCTCCGATCTCGCGCTCGACGGACGGCGGGTGCTGCGGGTGCGCCTCGCGGGGGAGCATCGCCCGATGGTCATCGGTACGGCGACGGTCGATCAGTTCAAGAAGTCGCGGCTCATGCAGATGTTCGAAGCGCATTGCCGCTCGTTCATCTCCGATGCCTACATCCCCGGCATGGTGGCTCCCGCCACCGACCGCCGCCAGAAGAAGCCGTAGGACCACGGTTGGGCCGCCGTCCGACATGGACGACGGCCTCGCCAAAAAGGGATGACGCTGGTCGACGAGCGACCCGTCGGTCGTCCCCGTGAGAGATCAGCCCGCGGCGCTCGGCACCGGCGTGTTGAGCAGTTGCTGCTCCCACAGATACGCAATGCCGCTGCCGCCCCCATGCTGCACGAGCACCTCGGTCAGCTTGGCGGCGGTGTCGAGCCGAGCCCAGTCGCGCTGCCATTCGCCGGCCACGGCCATCCACGTCATCACGTTCGCGCCGGCGGCGATCATGCGCTGGATGGCGACCTCATGGGATTCGACCGAAACGCCGCCGGAGGCATCGGTGACCACCGTCACATCCCAGCCCTCGCCGAGGGCCTGGATCACCGGCATCGCCACGCACACTTCGGTCCACAGGCCCGCGATGATCAGCTGCTTGCGTCCGGTCGCCTTGACCACGTCCACCACCTTCGGGTCCTGCCAGGTGTTGATGAACGTCCGGTCGATCACCTCCTGGCCCGGAAACACCTCGGTGATCTGCGGAAAGAGCAGCCCACCCCGCTCGGCGATCACGGACGTCAGGATCGTGGGAACGCCGAAGGCCCTGGCGGTCTTCGCGAGGGCCGCCGTATTGTTAATCACCATATGCGGTTCGTGGCTGTTGAGGTTCGCGAGCTGGTAGGGCTGGTGGTCGATCAGAACGAGGACCGAGTCTTCGGGACGAAGAAGCGACGCAAGGCCGTTACGGAAAGTCATTGCTGCGTCCTTTACTGCCGGTTTGAGCGGCATTGGTTTTGCGGGGAAGGCATGCGCCAGCGGGCGACGTTTGCCGGGCGCAACTTGCCGTTCCGTCAGATGATAGGATAGCTCCATGGTCCGGCACGCTGTGTCGCGAAACGGGGAACGCCGAATTGGACATCGAGGATCTGCAGACCTTCGTCGCCGTGGCCGATGCCGGGGGCGTATCGGCCGCCGCGCGCCGGCTCGGCATCTCCAAATCGATCGTCAGTCGGCGACTTTTCCGGATCGAAGCGGAACTCGGCGTCCAGCTTCTTGCACGAACGACCCGCGGCGCCGCGCTCACCGAAGCGGGGATCACGTTCAGGGATCACGCGGCCCGAGCCAGCGCCGAGATCGACACGGCAAGGGAAGCGATCCTGCCCTCCGGCGAGCTGCGTGGCCGCCTGAGGGTTGCCATGCCGATTTCCTTCGGCCCGACCCACTTCTCCCCCGTGATTGCGGAAATGGCGCAACACCACCCGCAGCTCCACATCCATACCTCCTATAGCGACCGCTTCGTCGATCTGATCGCGGAGGGTTTCGATTGCGCGATCCGGGTCGGCTACCTTCAGGACTCCAACCTCATCGCGAAGCGCGTCGGGCCGATCTACGGAAAGCTCGTCGCAAGCCCGGATTACATCAAGGCGCACGGTTCGCCCGAGACGGTGGAGCAGCTCGGCGACCACCAGGCCCTCATGCAGGGAACGGAAACCTGGCAGTTCATGGATGGCGACAAGATCGTCACGGTTCAGCCGCAGGGCAGGTTCAAGGCCGACAACGCCACGGCGCTTGCCGCTGCCGCGGCGGCGGGACTCGGCATTGCCTGGCTCCCCGATTGCGTCACGCACGGATATGTGGCGTCCGGCGAGCTCGTTCCGGTGATGACGCGCTATCCCCTGCCTTCGGCCGGCGCCTATGTCGTCCGGCCGCCGGGTCAGCACCCCCCACGGAAGGTCCGGGTCCTCACCGACATGCTGATCGAGTACTTCGCCCGAAATCCGGACGTTTGGGGTCTCGACCGGTAGAACGCGAAGCGGGGCGAACCCCGTCGAGCAATTGTGTTCGACGGTCGCTCTACTGCGGGGCTCTAAGCTTGAGACATTGCCCGCACGTTCCACTTACCGCGACACAGCTTGACCTATCGCAGGGCTAGTTGCGCAGACGGCCGCTCGCCAGCTTGGGCATTCGCATGGGCAAGGGTGGGCCTCCGGGCCCCCGAGAGAGGATGAGGCGCATGAGTTGGAATCCGGCAATCGACCCTGGCTGCCCCGATGAGGTCGGCCTCGATGCGATCGAAACGCTCATCGTTCCTCGCGCTCGCGATCTCGGCGGCTTCGAGGTTCGGCGCGCCCTGCCGGCGCCGAAGCGGCAGATGGTCGGGCCGTTCATCTTCTTCGATCAGGCCGGGCCGGCCGAGCTGCTGACCGGACAGGGCATCGACGTTCGGCCGCATCCGCATATCGGTCTCGGCACCGTCACCTATCTCTATCGCGGCGACTTCCATCACCGGGACAGCACCGGAGCAGACCAGATCATCCGTCCCGGCGAACTGAACTGGATGGTCGCCGGGCGCGGCGTGACCCATTCGGAGCGGACCTCTGCGGCGGCCCGAAGCGGTCCGAACAGCCTGTTCGGGATACAGACCTGGCTGGCACTGCCCGACAGCCATGAGGACCTGGCGCCCATGTTCGAGCATCACGCGAAGGAGGCGCTGCCGGTGATCGAGGATCACGGCGTCTCGGTGCGGCTCATCCTCGGGAGTGCCTATGGTGAGAAGGCTCCCGCCACCATGTACTCGCAGACCTTCTACGCCGACGTGAAACTCGATGCGGGAAGCCGGCTGCCGATGCCGGATGATCACGAGGACCGGGGCATCTACATTCTCGAAGGCTCGATCTCGATCGCCGGCCAGGATTTCGAGGCCGGTCGGATGATGGTCTTCCGGCCCGGCGACAGGATCACGGTCGCCGCCGGTGACAAAGGCGCGCGCCTGATGATCCTCGGCGGCGCGACCCTTCCGGGTCCACGCTACATCTGGTGGAACTTCGTCGCCTCCTCCCAGGAGCGCATCGAAGCAGCCAAGGCCGAATGGCGCGCGCAGAACTGGGGCAAGGGGCGCTTCGATCTCCCCGTCGACGACCGGGATGAGCACATCCCGCTTCCGGAGTGAACGGCGCAAATAACGTGATCGCCGGACGCGGCTCAGGCGGTCGAGGGCAACCTGAACGACGCCGCGCCGAGGAACTCGCGCCGATACGCAGGCGTTCAAGCCAGCCACTCACCCCCACCGGAAGGAGCAATTTCCATGGAGGTTCGCAAGTTCGCCATCACCGATGCAACGCTGGAGCGTTCCCCGGGACAGGACGGCGACGTGTTCGTGGGCAACCTGGTCGACCAGCGCCATGGCTCGCCGATCACCATCGGCTACGGACGCTATGGGCCGAACCAGACGCTCGAGGAGACGATGGCCGTCGATGATGTGATGATCGTCCTCGAGGGACAGCTGTCGGTATCCGGAGAGGCCGGTACCGTTACGGCAGGGCCGGGCGAGATCGTCCATATGCCCAAGGGACAGAAGGTCACGATCCGCTCGCACGAGCAAGGCGCGGTCACCGCCTATGTCACCTATCCCCACTGGCAGGAGGCGCGGGGGTAGGTGCACTTGCTTTGCGCAGTTCGGATCCCTCTAGCCCCACCAGACCCGCCGGTGCCACGCTATGACGCGATACTCTGCGCGATAGCTACGCAAACGCCGCCGATTTCCGCATCGCCCGTCAAGCAGACGCCGCACCGCCCGCAGTCGCGACAGCGGCACTGGGCCGTACCGGCTTGATATGCGGCAGCTATTCCGGTTGCAGATGTTCGGCCATGAAGTCGACGAATGCCCTCAGTTTGGGCGTGATCTGGCGACTGGCCGGCCAGAGAACATTGAACTGATCGGTCTCGGCCACCCACTCGTCCAGAATCGACACGAGACGACCGTCAGCGATCTCGCTACGGACCGCAAAGGGAGGCAGGCAGGCAATACCCATGCCCTCGATCGCCAGCGCGATCAGTGGATCGACCGCCGTCGCGCTCATCCGCTCGGGCAGGACGATCTTCCCCTGTTTTTCCCCACGAGCAAACGGCCACAGTCGTATCTTGCCGGTGCTCGGAGAACGTTGGAGAAGACACTGATGGTGCGCCAGATCGCCAGGGGTGTCCGGCACGCCGCATCGCGCCAGATAGTCGGGTGAAGCGACAATCTTCAGTCGAAACCGCCCGACATTGCGGCTCATCAACCGGCTGTCCGATGGTTGCCCGGTGCGAATGACCGCATCGAACCCTTCCTCCACAACGTCCACCAGCCGATCGGTGAAATCCAGATCGAGTTGCACCTCGGGCCAGGCCCGCATGAAGCCAGCCATCACCGGTGTCAGCAACATGCCGGCCAGCGGCAGGCTGACGCGCAGCCGTCCTCTCGGCGTCCGATTGGATCGGGCAAGCTCGGCTTCGGCTGCCTCGACCTCCTCAAATATGCGGCGGCAGCGTTCGAGGAACAGCCGCCCTTCCTCGGTCAGGGTCATATTGCGTGTGTTGCGGTGGAACAGACGCACATCCAGCCTTTGTTCAAGCCGCACCACCGCCTTGCCAACGGCAGAGGCGGAAAGACCCAGCTTGCGGCCGGCGGCGACGAAGCTGCCCGTCTCGGCCGACTGCATGAAGGCATCGAACGCGGTGAGTTTATCCATGTCACATTTATTAGCGGAATTTTATTCGTGAGTCATTGGAACAGACACCCATTTTTCCGGAACAAGCCGTCCGCTATCCCTTGGCCTTCCGCAACCAAGGAGACGAGACATGATCCCCGCCTTCGCTATAGAGCCGACCCCAACGACGTTCATCGTCAATGTGATCCACGTTCACCCCGGCAAGCAGGAGGAAGCGTTTCGGCTGATCAAGGATGTCGTCCACTATGTCGCCGAGCGGAAGCCCGGCTTTCTGTGGAGCAACCTTTCCAAGAGCACCGATGGGCTGACCGTCGTGAACATCGAGGCGATCTCCGATCCCGGTGATGTCGAAATCTTCTTTTCCGATCCGGTATTTCTGGAGAAGTTCGGTCGGCTCGATACTGTCTCATCCAGCGAGTTTCACACCTACACGGTCGGCGATCTGGTGCTGCCGAACGTGCCGGTGTGACGGCCCGGGTCGAACGGTTGCCGGTGGCAGGGCTATCCGCCTTGGCGGTTGCCGGCTTCGTGACGATCCTGACGGAGGCCCTCCCTGCCGGCCTTCTCCCGCAGATCGGGGATTCCCTCGGTGTGAGCGAAGCGATGGCCGGGCAATGGATCAGTATCTATGCGCTGGGATCGCTACTCGCCGCGATCCCGCTGACGGCAGCGACGCGAAGCTGGCGCAGGCGACCGCTCCTGCTCGGCGCGATCTTCGGCTTCGCCGTCGCTAATCTGATTACGGCCCTGACCACGAGCTTCATCGTCGCACTCGTGGCGCGCTTCGTTGGAGGCGTGTCGGCGGGTCTGCTATGGGCGTTGCTGGCCGGCTACGCGGTTCGCATGGCGCCATCTCATCTTGCAGGCCGAGCGATGGCCATCGCCATGGCGGGGACACCTTTGGCGCTCTCCATTGGTATCCCGGCCGGCACGCTCCTGGGAAAACTCGCTGGTTGGCGACTGACGTTCGGGTTGCTCAGCGTCATCGCGCTGCTTCTGATCGGCTGGATCGCCGCGAAGGTGCCCGACTTTGCCGGAGAGGCTGAAACGGAACGTCCATCGCTCGCCCAGGTTTTTGCGGTTCCGGGCGTGCGGCCGGTGCTAGCGGTGACGCTCTGCTTCGTGTTGGCTCACAACATCCTCTACACTTACATCGCGCCGCTTCTGACTACCCACAACATTGTCGGGCAGACTGACCGCATCCTGCTGGCTTTTGGGGTGGCCGGACTGGTCAGTATCGGCCTGACAGGCGCCCTGATCGACAAATGGCTGCGTCTGTTGACCCTCGTCGGCATCGGCCTGTTCCTCACAGCGGCATTCATACTCGCGGCGACAGACGGCGCGCCGCTTGTGGTCTATGGAGCCGCACTGATCTGGGGGCTGGGATTTGGCGGGGCGGCAACGCTTTTTCAGACCGCGTCGGCACGTGCAGCCGGAACGGCGGCCGATGTGGCCCAGGCGATGATCGTCACGGCATGGAATATAGCCATCGCCGGCGGGGCCAGCGTGGGCGGCGTCATTCTCGAAACCGCCGGGGCAGTCGGATTGCCGTGGGCTAGTATCACTTTCCTCTTCGTGGCAGCTGGATCAGTGCTGTTCATGATGCGATCCACCAGGCTGAAGCCGGCCAATTTATTCGACTACCGAAAGAAGGCCGGAGCCTCATAAACAACGCGTCAATCGTAACTACCATCATTCTACACGCTAAGCCGGGCGCGTCTTCGTCTTCCGGATCGGAACGATCGGTCATGGTATCGGGACTCTGTGCCCACTCGTGAGACGGGCCGACGATTGCGAGGGTCAAGAGCGGCGCGATAGCCTGCCACCAAGGTTGATGGCATTGCCGATGGTATATCCATCCGCCGGACACAACTACAGTCTTGCCGATCCTCACGCGGCCCCCTTCGGCCAGCCGCATTACGGAGACCCGCGCCATGGCGAACTCTGCCGTGCACAGAAATTTTAGCTGGCTAAGCATTGCCGTTGCGCTGTTCGCCGGCGCCGTCGTCGCCCTGCCGACGCAGGCACAGACGGTGCCGCTGACACTCGGCGCCATTCCTCCCGAAGATGTGGTGCCGCTGGCGAAGGACGGGCTGGAAAGGGCGCTTGCGGACCTGCCGGCGGCCGTCGAAAGCGTGCTGAAGCGCAGCGGCGTTCCCGGTGCCGCCGTGGCGGTGGTCCATGGCGGAAAGACCGTCTTCGCGCGCGGGTTCGGCGTCCGCGAGCTCGGCAAGGATGCCACGGTCGATACCGCCACCGTCTTCCAGATCGCCTCGATGTCGAAGCCCATCGCCGCCACCATCGCCGCCACGCAGGTGAGCGCCGGCACGGTGAAGTGGGACGACAGGATCGTCCAACATCTGCCGACCTTCGCCGTGGGCGATGCCTATGTCACGGCAAACGGCACGATCGGCGATTTCTACGCGCATCGTTCCGGCCTGCCGCACGCGGCGGGGGACACGCTCGAGGATATCGGCTTCGACCGGACGACCATCCTCGAACGGCTGCGGATGCTGCCGCTCGAGGCCTTCCGCACCAGCTACAACTACGCCAATTTCGGCTACACCACGGGCGCCGAGGCCGTGGCGGCGGCGGCCGGCAAAGCATGGGCCGACCTCGCGCAGCAGGCGCTCTACGGTCCGCTCGGGATGACCTCCACCAGTTCGCGCTATGCCGACTTCCTTGCGCGCGAGAACCGGGCAACGCTGCACGAGCTGGAAGGCAGCCGCTTCGTGGCAGGCTTCAAGCGCGACCCGGACCAGCAGTCGCCCGCCGGCGGCGTGACCTCCAATGTGGTCGACCTTGCCAAATGGGCGGCGCTGATACTGGCCAATGGCCGACATGATGGGCGCGAGATGATCGCGCCCGCCGCTCTGCTGCCGGCGCTGCGCTCTCAGGCCTTCAGTTCACCCGCCCGGACCATCGGTTCGCGCTCCGGTTTCTACGGCTTCGGCTTCAACGTCTCGGTCAATGCCAATGGCCGGCCGGATATGAGCCATTCCGGGGCCTTCGTGACCGGCGCCGCCACCAATGTGCAGTTCGTGCCGTCCGCCGATCTCGCCATCATCGTCCTGACCAATGCCGGGCCGGTCGGCGCGGCGGAGGCCATCTCCAGCCATTTCCTCGACATCGTCCAGTATGGGGCGGTAACTCGCGACTGGTATGCGCTCATGCATCCGCTGCTGATGCAGAACTATGCCTCGGTGGGCGACCTCGTCGGCAAGACCGCGCCCGCGTCGCCGGCGCCCGCACGCCCGCTGGCGGATTATGTCGGTACCTATGACAGCCCGTATTTCGGCCCGGCGCGGATCTCCCAAGGCGAGAACGGCCTAGTCCTCACACTGGGTCCCGCGGCCATCACCATGCCGATGACCCATTGGGACGGCGACGTTTTCTCGATCGCGCCGCGCAGCGAGAATGCGCCCTACGGTTCGCTCTCCTCGGTCCGTTTCGAGGGGCTCGGCGGCGCCCTCAAATCGATGCGCATCGACTATCTGAACGACGAAGGGCTGGCCACCTGGACGCGGTGAGTCTGCCTGCAGCGCCTGACCTCGGCAGCCGGGCAGGCACAGCAATGGCAGTCTTATTCGCGATGCCGCTTCGAACACGAAGCGCCGCAACGGGGGTGCGGCCGCCTTTAAGCGGACTGGAAATCTACGTGCCTGCCAGCTCCCGCTTGGCCACATGAAGCTCGAAAGCACCGTACGATATCTCGGGATCGAAGTTGACGACGCCTTGAGCCTATCGGAGCAAACGGAGATCTGAGGTTGGGCGCTGGCAATTCTACGGACTACCGGTGTTGCTAGCGCATTCGGCAGGTCAGCGACGCTTGCCGTGGTACCCAAGTCAGTCCTCGGAGTATTGTCCGCATTGCTCATGGAATCATGGCTGCCGAGCGATTCCCGGCAAATTCAGATGGTAGCGCGTATAGCGGCGCTCACCGGTTCGGGTCAGGGCGCCTTTTTCGACCAGATCGTGGAGGTCGCGTGTGGCGGTCGGACGCGAGGTGCCGGTGATGGCGATGTAATTCTCCGCGCTCAGGCCACCAGTGAAGCCACTGGGGCCCTCACGGAATAGCCGGGCGATCACCTTCTCCTGGCGTTCGTTCATCTTGTCGCGGAAGCGATCGTAGAAGTGCGTCTTGGCGATGTGGAAAGCGACGCGGCTGAGCGTCGTCTGCTGCGCCGCGATGATCGTCTCGGCGAAATAGACCAACCAACCCGTGATATCGAGCGTCCGCTGGTGAACCTCGAGCTGTTCATAATAGGCCTTCCGGTGCTGCTCGATAGTATGGGCGAGTGCGATCAGCGTCGGTTGGCCGATGTTCTGGGCAAGGGACTTTTCCGCGACGGCGCGACCAATCCGGCCGTTGCCGTCCTCAAAGGGGTGGATGCTCTCGAAATAGAGATGTCCGATCCCGGCGCGGGTGAGGGCGGGCAGCGGCGTGCCGCCGTTCGGCGCCGAGCCGTTGAACCATGCGAGAAAGGCGGTCATCTCCTCGGGAATCTGGGACGAAGGCGGCGCTTCGAAATGCACTCTCGGTCGATCGTAACGACCGGATACGATCTGCATCGCGTCTTCGTGACGGCGGTACTCGCCGATCGTCTCCAGATGCCGGCTGTCCGCCAAGAGCATGCGATGCCAGCGGAATAGGGTATCGTCGTCCAGCGGATCTGCCCAACTCCGGTACAGATCGGCCATCATCTGCGCGATGCCGCGCTCCTTCGGCTTCACGGTGCGATCGTCGGTGTCGAGGCCGAATTGCCGGCGCAGCGAGGATTGCACGCTCAGGCGATCTAGGGCCTCGCCCTCGATCGCGCTGGTCTTGACCGCCTCCTCGCTGAGGAGCTCGATCCGAAGCAGGTCGCGGTCATCGTCGCCCACATGCCGGACCGCGCCGATCACCTCACCGGCGAGCAGCAGGAAGTGCCGCTCCAGCGGCTCAAGGGCGGCTGGATCATAGGTAAAGTGCGGCCAATGGGGGTGCGTCCAATTCCATGCCATGAGCGATAGAGCCTTCCTCTATAGCTCGTACATTAGCGAATATCTGATTTATAGAAAACCGTCCTATAGCTCACGTGGCCCACGGGGTTGAAGGCATGTGGAACGAAGGGGCGACTTCTCCTCAGTTGAGCGAGCCAACAATCGTCGCAGGTTCGTCAAGCAGAAGATCGTCCTGCGCTCGTCCGGAAGAGCTTAGTGCCCTGTGAACAGGGGCACTATACCCTCAAGCCGGTCGATTTCGAGATCGACGCTGTCGAAACCACCGCCGCTAGGCGTGTAGCCGATGACGTAGAGACCCGCCGCTCGCGCCGATATCGCACCCGAACGGCTGTCCTCGATCGCGGCAACGTCCCCCGGGGGCAGTCCAAGCCGCTCGCAGGCCCTGCGATAGGGCTCGGGGTCGGGCTTGCCGCGGGCGACATCGTCGAGGCTGAGCGAGAAGGCGATGGCGTCGGATATGCCGAGCGCGTCGATATTGGCGTCCACCACGCTGCGGCTGGAATTGGAGACGCAGGCCTGCGGCACGCCGAGCCTCGCCAGCACGCGGATGGTGGCCACGGCGCCGGGAAGCGCGACCAGGCTGTCGCGATGGGCCACATAATGGTCGTTGATGCGCGCCAGCCATTCGGTCTGCGCGACATCCGCCGGCAGGCGCGGCGCGATCTGCATCCACACGTCGCCCATATGGATGCCGCGAAACGCCTGGTCGGGCAGGTCGGAGATGTCCGAGCCCAGCGCCCGGCAGGCGGCGACGAGCGCGCGGTGGTGCAGCGGCTCGCTGTCGATCAGCGTGCCGTCAATGTCCCACGCGACCGCACGCAGCCGGCGAGCGCTCATGCCGTATCCCTTGCTACGTCCCTTGCCGCGTCCCTCGCCGCGAGGCGGCGGTAGAGGTCGCGATAGCGCGCATAGCCTGCGGCGTAGGTCTGCGCATGGGCTGGGTTCGGCTCCAGCGTCTCGTCCTGATGCACGAAGCGGGAGATGCCGGCCCAGTCCGCCGCGCCAATGCCGACCGCCGCTGTCCAGGCCGCGCCGAGCGAGGAGCCGGGATGGCCTTTCAGCCGGTGCACGGGCTGCTGGAGCACATCGGCGACGATCTGCATCCAGACGCGCGAATTCGAGCCGCCATCCGAGACCATGACGCGCGTGGCGGCGTGCCCCATGTCGCGGAGCACCTCGACATGGTGGGCGCAGGCATAGGCATAGCCTTCCAGCAGCGCCCGCCATACATGGCCGATATCGTGCGAGAGGGTGAGTCCGTCCACGACGCCCCGCGCGGCGGGGTCGTGGATCGGCGTCTTCTCGCCGAGGAAATAGGGCAGCACGGTCAGCCCTTCCGCGCCGGCGGGGCGGGCGTCCGCGAGGCAGTCGAGATGCTGGTGCAGGCTCAACCCCGCGCGCTCGGCGGCGGCCGCCTCGCCGCCGGCGAAGTTGCGCACGAACCAGTTGAGCCCGGAGCCGCCGGTCGACATGCAGCCATTGGGCATGAACAGGCCGGGGATCAGGTGGTAGTCGAGATAGAGGCGCGGGTCTGGCTTCACCTGGTCGGTGGCGACGAGGATGTCGACGGCGCCGCCGAACTTGAGAAGGATGTCGCCGCGCCGCGTGACGCCGGCGCCGAGCGCCGAGGCGATCATGTCCGCGGCCCCGCCGATGACCGGCGTGCCGGGGGCGAGGCCGGTTTCCGCCGCGCCTTCCGCCGAGATGCGCCCCATCACCTCGTGCGAGGCGGTCTTGCGCGGAACGGCGCTGCGGGGAATGCGCGCCCAGGCGACGAGGTCGTCGTCGATCTCATGGCTCGCCACGTCGACGAAGCCGGCTTCCAGCGCCCAGTTCTGCTCCACCGCCCGCTCGCCGGTGAGGCGCCAGTTTACATAGTCATAGGAGCCGAACACGGTGGCGATGCGGGAGAACACCTCCGCTTCGTGGCGGGCGATCCAGCGCAGCTTGGCGGTGACGAGCTGCTGGTTGATGCCGTTGCCGGCCCTGGCGATGAAGGACGCCTCGTCGCGCTCGGCGCGCAGCTCGGCGACTTCCGCGCCGCAGCGCCCGTCGCTCTGCTGGATGGACGGGCGCAGGAGCCGGCCCTCCGCATCCAGCAGCACGACCGCCGGCAGCATGCCGGTGACGCCGACGGCGGCGATCTCGGCCGGGTCGATCCCGGCCTTGTCGATCAGCTCGCGGGTGATGGCGCGCACATTCGCCCACCATTCCGCGGGGTCTTCCTCCGCCCAGCCGGCATGCTTCGAGGTCAGCGTCACCGGCCGCGAGACGACGCCGAGGATCTCCCCCGGGAGCCGCAGGAGCAGGCCGATGGTGGAGGTCGTGCCGATGTCGAGGCCGAGAACGCAGCTCATGAAGCAACCGGGCGGGAGAAGAGGGGATCAGCGGATGGCGTTTACGACGTCCATGAAGCGCGATACCCGCGCCGCCTCGACCGGGTTCCAGGTGTTGCCGCCGACCTTGAAGTGCGTGCCGATGACGACGCCCGAGGCGACCGAGAAGATGTCGCGGATATTGTCGATGTTGACGCCGGTATTGGCGAAGATCGGCACGTCCGTGACGGTCTCGGCGACCTTCTTGAGGTGCGACTGGTCGGCCGGCTGGCCGGTGATCGGGCCGGAGACGAGGATGGCGTCGGCGAGCGAGGAGAACACCGCGCTCTTGGCGCGCAGCTCGATCGGGCGCTGGTCGAGCGAATGGGCGAACTCGGCATTGATGTTGAAGAGCATCTTCATGTCGTCGCGCTTCAGGTCGTGGCGCAGCCGCGCCGCCTCGGCGCAGTTCGGCTCCCATAGGCCCATGTCGGAGGCGAACAGGCCGGTGAAGATCTCGCGCACGAAGCTTGCACCCGTCACCGCGCCGATGGCGACGGTGGCGACCGGGTCCCACAGATAGTTCACGCCGAACGGCACCTTCAGGCTCGGCTTGACCGCCTGGACGATGGCGGACATGGCGGCGATGGAGGCCGGGGAGCCCTTGAAGACATAGGGACGGTCGTTCTCGTTGCCGAACATGATGGCGTCGACGCCGCCGGCCTGCAGCTTCTCGACATCGGCGAGCACGCCCTCGATCAGCTTGTCGAGGCCGCCATCGGCGTCATAGAGCGGGGCGCCCGGGAGAGCCCCGATATGGGCCATGGCGATGACGACCTTCTTCTTGGCGCCGAAACACTCGAAAACCATTCCAACTACTCCTTGGGGGACGGGGGTGCGCGCGGGGCGCATCAATCTCCGGGGGCCGGCGGCGCGATGCGCACGTCGACGCGCGCGGCAGCGAGCGCGGCGGCGATGCGCGGGGGCGGCTCGGCATCGGTGATGAGGATGTTGATGTCGGCGAGGGCGCCGACCTGCACCAGCGACATACGCTGGAACTTGGCGCTGTCGCACAGCAGGATGCGCAGGCCCGACCGGCGCAGATAGACGCGCTTCATGTCGGTGTCCTCGAAGGAATAGTCGAAGAAGCCTTCGGCGGTGACGCCGGAGGTGCCGAGCACCGCGACGTCGAACCACAGCTTCTCGAACTGGGCGATGGCGGTGGGGCCCCACACCGACATCTCCTCCGCGCGCACGCGCCCGCCGGCCACGTAGACCTCGGCCGTGCCGCCATCGAGCAGCGTCGAGACGCGCAGGCTGTTGGTGAAGATCTTGAGGTGCCCGACATCGCGCAGATGGCCGGCCATCAGATAGGTGGTGGTGCCCACGTCGATGGCGGCGGTGCGGTAGCCGGCGACGAGGCCGGCGGCGTAGGCGGCGATGGCAGTCTTGGCCTCGCTGCCGCGGCGCAGGCGCGCGTCGAAGCGCGGCTCCTCGCTGTCCATGGCGACGCTGGCCGGGGTCTCGGCCAGCACGGCGCCGCCATGCACGCGCACCAGCCGGCCCTCGCGCTCGAGCTCCAGAAGGTCGCGGCGGATGGTCATGTCCGACACGCCGAGCTCGGCGGCGACGGTGGTGACGCTGATCGAGCCGGAAAGCGCGAGCTGGTCGAGGATGCGGGCGTGGCGCACATGCGAGAGCATGCGCTGGCGGTCCTCGCCGG
>JARBUD010000026.1 GCA_029239875.1 Xanthobacteraceae bacterium
CGCCTCATCCTCCGGCAGGCCTATCCCGAGCAGGTCGAGCCGGCACAGCTCGCGAGCCGTTTTTTCGGTTTTCTCCATGTCCGAGCTCCAGCGGCGACAGTGCCGTGTATCGGGAGTCATAGGGCGGTAGGCCCTCGATGCGAGACCGGGCGGCTCACTATGCCGTGTGCCCAGCAGAGACGGCGCGGTTCGTCACTGGTCGCGATTGTCGTCCTGGTCGTTAGCGAAAGGCGCATCTGCGAGCAGCGTGTAGCGATCGCCGAGCCGCCAGACCCTGCCGTCGTCAACAAGTCTCCTGAGACCGCTCAATGCTGCTCTGTTTTTCAAGCCAGCCCGCTCTGTCACTCGAAGCAGCGCAGATTCATCATCCGCGCCGACCTGGTGGAAATGGTCCAAGAGGCACGCCACGACGGCGGCCTGCTCATCCTCGTAGCCGGTCATAGTTGCTGCCGAGCGGCGGCCTTGGCCAGCCGAATGTGCCTACGATACGCCGCGAGCATCCGCTGCCACCATCGCTCAGTGCGGCGTGTAATCGTTGCGCATTCTGCCGGTTCGCCGACCGTCCTGCCTTCACGAAGACTGCACATTGAGCCTCTGAAACCAGCTTCGGATCAAACAATGCCGCGCGGATGTTGTTCATGACATCCCTACCACCATGTCGGTAGCAGCTTGTCATGGCGGCAACCGACGTCAAGGGACGCAGGGATGACGGCGCCCGCGGCTTGCGGAGCTCGCACGGCTCGCGGTTCGATAGCTCACGGGCCGAACACGACCTGATGCATGATCCGTCCCGGCCAGAGGGTGAACAGCCCTGCGAGCACCAATCCGCCGAAGAATAGCCCCCGCATAGTGGAGGCATGACGGGGCACGACGTGGCGGTGGGCACTGAGTACACCCGTCGGTAGTGCCCACAGCACGTAGAGAGAGAGTAGATGAATCGGGCCAAAGGGGCCGATCCAGCGCATTTCATGTATCCAGAAGGAGCTCACCGCCACGATCAGCATCAGCGCCACCCAGGTCCATCCGACTGTACGGTGCGGCAGAGTGCCCTTGGGTGCCACCAGCTGTACGACGCCGAGCGCGAGCGCCCCCATGGCGCTGAAGGCATGTAGTTGGATGGCTGCCGAAGCGTCGAGTAGCGGAGCGAGTGTCATGCGTCGAGATCTAGCCGAGACATGTGCTTGTAGCCGGATACTAGCCTAAGCTTTCAAGGTCCGCCCCTTAGGCCTCGTCGCTTCCATGTTTGAGAGAGGTGCTTGCACAAGCACGTCTGCATTGGGCAAGAGGCCCAGCCGAGCGAATTTCTCGCGCGCCGCCCAACCGCGCGCGGTGAGCCGGTAATCGCTCTGTCTGCGCTCGACAAGCCCCATCACAACCATCTGCGTGAGCGTCTGCTGGCTGATACCCGCCATCGACGGCAAAAGTGGTTCAGCCCGGCTGAGAACAGCAAGCGCTAATCGCTGGTTCTCGGTTACAGGAACTTCCATTTAGGGCCTGCCCCCGCCACCCTTGATGGGCGGCGACCACTCAAATTGAATACACCCGGCCCCTTCCGCTCGCAACACGCGTCCCCCGCGCTTGTGCAACTGCGAGAGGTCCACCCGGCCGGTCCACTTTCCCTAACAATCTGGAGACCCTCATGCACCTGGTGTTGAGGGTGTGTCTGCTCGCGCAGCCGGCGACCTGCCGGGAGGAGCGCGTGTCAACGAACGCCCTTCTTCCGATGGAGTGTTTTGCCGCCATGAACGAATGGGCGACCGGGCACCCGTCCGTGATCGTCCGCCGCTTCGGCTGCCAACGTCGCCGCTGGGCTGCCTGACGCTTCCTCTCATTCCGTCACAAGCCGCCCCTTCGGGCGGCTTTTTCATTTCTAGGAGCCCACCATGGAACTGCGTGACCTGCAGTCCGCGCTGAACGCGCGCGGCTGGACGCCTCCGCTCGCCCTCGACGGCGATTGGGGCGGGAAGACCGAGACGGCGATCGACGCGCTGCTGACCGAGGCCGGCGTGAAGGGCTTCACCGCCTGGGCGCCTGCCCGAAAAGAGCTCGCGGCGAAGCAGGTCGTGATGAAGCTGCAGGGCATCGAGACCGGCGCCATCGACGGCCTCGCTGGCCCGCAGACCCGCTACGCACTCCAGGTCTGGGACGCGCGGCTCCGCGGCCACAAGGAGGTCGAGACCTGGCGCGACAGCGAGCCCGTGCCGCCTAAGGTGGCCGATGGCGTGTGGCCGCGTCAGAGCGGCGTACCGGCGTTCTACGGCAATGTGGGCGCGGATCAGGTCAAGCTCGCACTGCCGTATCCTCTGCGGATCGCGTGGGACAAGGGCCAGACGGTTAAGTCGATCAGCCTGCACCGCAAGGTCGCCGACAGCGCCGGCCGGGTGCTGGCCAGGGTGCTCGATCACTACGGCATGGACGAGATCCGGAACCTCGGGCTCGATCTCTTCGGCGGCTCGCTGAACGTGCGCAAGATGCGCGGCGGCTCATCCTACTCCATGCATTCGTGGGGAATCGCGATCGACTTCGATCCGGAGCGCAACCAGCTGGAGTGGGGCCGAGAGCGCGCGCGCCTGGCGCGGCCCGATGCCGAGGCGTTCTGGAAATTCTGGGAGGCGGAAGGCTGGCTCAGCCTCGGGCGCGCCCGGAACTACGACTGGATGCACGTCCAGGCGGCGAGGCTGTGATGAAGGACTTCACGGCGCCCTGGAACATCCGCCGCCGGTACGTGCTGGCGACCATGCTCTTCTGCGGCGGGCTGATCGCCTATCTCGCCGTGTTCGGAGCCGACACCGAGCTCAACCGCGTCATCGTCACCAACCTCTCGCTGGTCGCCGGTGGCACGCTCGGCTCGTACATCTTCGGCGCGACCTGGGACGACAAGAACCAGCGGGACGCGACGAACCGGTGGTTCGACAAGCACGGCGAGCGGCCGGCCGACCAACCTCCGGAGGGCTTCGCACAATGATCGCGACCCTCCTGTCCTTTCTTCCCGCATGGGCGCCGACCTTCGGCGCCGGTGGCATGGCCCTGCTCGGCGTCGGGCTGCTGGGCTATTCGCTGCTGCCGCTCGTCAGGCTGCCGCGTCTCGCCGCCGCCGGCGGCATCGTGTGCCTTGCCGCGGCCAGCTACCTCGCGGGCATCGGCTCGGCGCAGTCGGTGTGCGAGGCGGCGGATCTGAGGCGGCAGCTGGAGAGTGCGCTGCGCGATGCGGAGTTTGCGCGTCTCGAGCGCGACATCGCCAACCGCGCCTATGCAGACGCCACGCGCCGCGCCGAGATCCTCGACGAAACCTTGCAGGCCAACCAGAACAGGATCGACGATTATGAAGCCGAACTCGCGAAGCGTCCGGATCGCCGCTGCGATCTTACTCCCGATGATTTGCGCGGCGTGCGGGGCGGCCCCTAAGCCGACGCCGCTCACGCTGCCGCTGGCGCCGGGCTGGTTGGCCCCGGTGCCGGTACCGGCGCTGAAGGTCGGCATGGACGCCCGTGTGGCGCTGGCGCGGACCTATACCGCCCTAGCGCTCGCCAATGGGCGGCTGGAGCAGGGGCAGGAGTGGTACGCCGGCGTGCGCGCCAAGGTGGCGGGGCAGGCCGATGCGGAATGAGCCCAACGAGAGCGTCGTCCTTTCCATCTCGCGCGACGAACTGCGCGAGGAAATGGAGAAGGCTGTGCGCCGTGGCCTCGAGGATGTCGGGCTCTACACTGAGGATGCCGAGGACCGGCGCGAGACGCGCGAGGATATGCGCTTCGTGCGGCGGCTTCGACGGGCGACCGACGGCATCGCGGCGAAGGTCGGCTACACGGTGCTCGCCATCGTGACTGGCGGCTTCCTCGTCGTCATCTGGGCCGGCATCAAGGTCCATGTGCTCAAGCAGTGAGAGACCCCGCCGTGTGCGGCCGTCGTCTGAGCGCGGATCAGATCTGCAGCGGCTCGAGCGAATATCCTAGCGTGGAGAAATCCTTGTCATACACAGAGCTGATGTGATCGATGTCCTTGTCGCTCAGTCTATAGGAGCGGGCCTCGCCCTCTGACGCCTCCACATGCTTGTCGAAGCGGTGGGGGTGGCCGATGATGCGCGCCGCACATGCTCCATGTCGTCAGCCAAGTTCTCGAAGCGCGCAATGAAGTCCAAGGGCTCGTCGAGGATGTTGCCATAAACCTGCGCCGGGAGATGCCGAGCGTTCAGCAAATTGTCCCGATGGTAAAATCGATGATCGTGTTCGATGACGATATCACTTCCGAAATGAGCGTGATATCCGGAAAAATCGATCGGTCCTCCACTCGAAATGTTTATGCCAAAGTGTTCGTGGTATTTAAGGCATGATCTCATACGTGAGAATGGGTCCCGTACGACCGAGAACTTAAAATGACATCCCAGTAGGCGGCATAAAGTTCCTTCGCTTGGCTCGCGAGAAGATGTTTATTGTTGGGTTCTTTGTACCAGAAGTCGGCTCCATCAATCCAGACTTCGATACTCGTTCCGGCACATCGTTGGATGTGGACAAATATGCACTTGTATTGATGCGAAATCATAGTCGGTCCTGCACTGCAACATTGAGGTGGCATAACTAGGCGCGTGGTGTACGTTCCTATGGCTTTACACGAACAGAGTGTTCCTCCTCGCGTACCGGCATGA
The DNA here is from genome assembly GCA_029239875.1 of Xanthobacteraceae bacterium. Classification (GTDB taxonomy): domain Bacteria; phylum Pseudomonadota; class Alphaproteobacteria; order Rhizobiales; family Xanthobacteraceae; genus Ancylobacter. The sequence goes on from JARBUD010000026.1 coordinate 4,641, forward strand.
GCGGTAATCTAATCGCCCGTCCACCGCCATCGGAAGTAATTTCTTCCGCCGGGTTACCGCCATCCACCCGTGTCGAGCAGATAGCCGCCGCGATTCTTCCCGGATTCTCCAGCGGCTCCGATCACGGTCGGCTGCATTCCCCGAACTGGTCCCTCGCTCTTTCGGGAGAACCGACTGCGAGGTGATGATTTTAGGCCGTATCCCCTTGAACAAACAATCGGATCTCCAAAATCATGTCACCGGAGCGGCACTTGCCGCTCAAAGGCTGCAGTCGCCCGCCATGGGACTATGATTGCGGAGATTGGAGATGGAAAATCACGTTCTAGCAACCTCAACGACCGTCGATACACATGCCGCCACGCTGTGCGATCCAGCACAAGTGCTCGCCTCCAGCAGCCTTACCCCCAGCGATCAGCGAGCAATCCTCGCGTCATGGGCGTCCGACGCGAAAGCGATCCCCGATGCACCAGCCTTGCGCCGGCTTGATAGCGGCGTTGTGGTTAGGCTGGCCGACATCCTCCTTGCACTGAAGAAGATCGACCAGCGGGTTGGTAGTGCCAATGACGACGATTTATCTCCGCCAGTTTCTGCCGCAGCTGCCGTTCCGCCGGCTATCACCCCGGACTGTAGTCATAGCCGCTTAAGTTCGTCGCTTACTCCGCGCTTCTTCGCGAGGGTGGGCTTTTCGCGCTCTGACCATGCCGGGGGGCTTTGGTGCCGCGCAGCTGTGAACAGGCGAGCAGGCTCACCGCCATCACGCCGTAAGCGAGGGCGATGGACCGGGGCGTCACGACTTTCTCCCATCCCGGGGTGAGGCGCTTGGGTACGACCGCGTAGTCGACCAGTGCTGCCAGCGCCGAGATCGCCAGCGCCTCGCCGACCGGCGTGCGTCGCGGCCGCAAGGCGCACAGCGCCTCGAAGGCCGTGGCCCACAACACCGAAGCCGCATGATGAGTGAGGTATCCGCCCAGCGTATGCGGCAGATCGAGCGCGCGCGAGCGCCCCGCCGCCTCGCCGAGATACCAGTGGCTGGTGGAGTTGACGGGCTGGAGGGGATGTCGCCCCTCCGCCCGCGCCAGCAGGGCGAGCGTTACCGTGGTGGCGATGCTAACCGCGCTGCCGGAAAGCAGGGTCCTGCCGAGAAGTGCCTGCATGGTTCGTCCTGGCTCTGCGTCTTCGCTCTGATGCACATGTCAGTGCTTGCCCGAACCGGGCTCGGCCATCTTGCGGTGTTGCTCGGCCAGCATGCCGGCGGGCATGACGTTGGCGGCGGCGGTCTGCAGCTTGTTCTTCCAGCCGCTCACCACGTCGCCCTCGCCGTTCATCATGGCATCGAAGCCGGTGGCGGCGACCTCGGCCGGGTCGTCCTTCTCGTCCTGGCCGACCTTGGTGTCGAGCATGCCGGCGCGGGCGAAGAACTCGGTTTCGGTGGCGCCGGGCATCAGGCAGGTCACGGTGACGTCGGTGTCCTTGAGCTCGTTGCGCAAGGCGAAGGAAAAGGAGTTCAGGAACGCCTTGGTACCGTTATAGACCGCCTGGAAGGAGCCGGGCATGAAGCCGGCGATCGAGCCGGTGATGAGGATGCGTCCAGAATCGCGGTCCCGCATGTCCCGGCCGATGCGCTGGATCAGGTAGACCGTGCCGATGATGTTCGTATCGACCACGCGCTGCCAGGCTTCGACTTCCTGGTCGAGGAAGGCATGGCCGAGCCCGATGCCGGCATTGGCCATCAGGAGATCGACCGGCCGGCCAAGGGTGAGGATGTTCTCGTAGAGCTCGTCGACACCTTCGAGCTGGGCGAGATCAGCCTCGACCGCCGTGACATTGGCGCCGAGGCCGCGCAGCGTATGTGCCGCCTCATCGATGCGCGGCTCGTCAGCGGCGATGACGAGGTCGTAGCCGCGCTGGGCGGCGATGCGGGCGAGCTCGAGGCCGATACCGGTGGAGGCGCCGGTGACGACGGCGAGCGGCTTGGCGACATAAGCCATAGGCTTCTCCTAGGGGTTAAGGACAACCTTGATGCAGCCGTCCTGCTTGTCGCGGAACGTCTTGTAGAGTTCGGGTCCCTCTTCCAGCGTGGCGTGGTGCGTGATGACGAAGGACGGGTCGATCTCGCCCTTCTCGATGCGCTCCAGAAGCATCGGCAGGTAGTGCTGCACGGGGGTCTGGGCCATGCGAAACTTCAGCCCGCGATTGATCGCCGAGCCCATCGGCACCTTGTCCAGGAAGCCGCCATAGACGCCGACGACGGACACGGTGCCAAAGTTGCGGCAGCAATGGATGGCCTGACGGAAGACGTGCGGCCGGTCGGTGCCCATGAACAGCGCGGTCTTCACCCGGTCGAGCATGGAATCCGCGCTCGCCATCGGCTCCGCCTCGGTGCCGACGGCATCGATGCAGGCATCGGCGCCGCGCCCATGGGTGAGATCCATGATCCGCTCGTAAATGTCGTCTTCCATGTAATCGAGCGTGACCGCGCCGCTCTGCCGCGTCAGCGCCAGCCGCTCGGGCACGGTGTCGATGGCGATCACCCGCTCGGCGCCGAGCAGGAAGGCGGAGCGGATCGCCATCTGGCCGACCGGCCCGCAGCCCCAGATGGCGATGGTGTCGCCGGGCTGGATGTCGCAGAACTCCGCGGCCATGTAGCCGGTCGGGAAGATGTCGGAGAGGAACAGCACCTGGTCATCGGTGAGCCCGTCGGGCACCTTGATCGGTCCGACGTCGGCATAGGGAACGCGCAGATATTCCGCCTGCCCGCCGGCATAGCCGCCGAGCAAATGCGAATAGCCGAACAGGCCGGCGGGTGAGTTGCCCCAGAGCTTGGTGGCGGCCTCGCGGTCGGGATTGGTGCGCTCGCACCCCGAGTAGAAGCCGCGCTTGCAGAAGAAGCATTCGCCGCAGGAGATGGTGAAGGGGACGACGACCCGGTCGCCGACCTTCAGCTTGCCGTTCTGCGCCCCGACCTCCACCACCTCGCCCATGGTCTCGTGGCCGATCACGTCACCGCTCTTCATGCCGGGGATGATGCCGCCATAGATGTGCAGGTCGGAGCCGCAGATGGCGCAGGACGTGACCCTGATGATGGCGTCGCGGCCATCCTCGATCCGCGGATCCGGCACGCTCTCGCAGCGTATGTCGCCCTTGCCGTGCCAGGTCAGCGCTTTCATGGGAGCTCCTCGAGGATCGGACGTCCCCCCCGACAATGCGCGGCCTGCTCCGACGTTCCGGACACGGAGCGAATACTATCGGCAACTTTCTTCCTCTCACTTTTGTTGTCTGACCATGGTACCTGCCACCGATGATCATACCGTTTGACGGCTTTCAGAGTTGATGAAGCGACAAGGGAGGCACCCGCGCGCCACGCAGCGCAGGAACCAATGCTGATGCCGCGGATTAGCCGGCAAGCGACGTCGCGGCCAGTGGAGTCCCTCCCGCGACGCCTTTCCGCACCGGATCAGGAGCCTAAAATGAAAGCCTCTCATCTCATGGCCATGGCGCTGATCGCCGCGGCACCCCTCCTCACGCTTCCCGCCGGGGCGCAGTCCGTCGGCGAGAAGACCGGCGTCAACTCCGCGCTCGGCATCAGCCCGTCGACGCAGGACTTCGTCACCCAGGCCGCGGTCAGCGACATGTTCGAGATCCAGTCGAGCGAGCTCGCGCTCCAGCGCGCCGACGAGCCCACCAAGGCCTTCGCGACGCAGATGATAGCCGCTCACAAGAAGACCACGGAGGAGTTGAAGGGCCTGCTGGCCAGCGCCAACATAAACGTCACGCCGCCGGCGGCGCTCGACAACGCCCACAAGGAGAAGCTGGACGCGCTGGGCAAGCTGCAGGGCAAGGAATTCACCGAGCAGTACCAGGAAGACCAGGTCGATGCGCATGAGGACGCCGTCTCGCTGTTCGAGCGCTATGCCGACGGCGGCGAAAACCCGGCGCTGAAGCAATGGGCCGGCAAGACGCTCCCCGAGCTGAAGCATCATCTCGAGATGGCGAAGAAGCTGGCCGATTGAGCGCGCAGGCCCGCGCGGCGCGGCAGCCTGGTCGCACCGGGCGCCGCTCGCCACGCCGAAGGGAACTCGCATGGCCCGCGTCCTCGTCATCGGCGCCACCGGCCTGATCGGCTCGCATGTCGCGGCCGCGCTCGACCGCGAGGGCCATGAGGTGACGGGCGTCGCGCGACATGTCGGCCCGGCTGCCCGGCGCATGCCGCACATACGTTGGCTGCCGCTCGACCTCGCCGGCGCGGGGATCGACGACTGGCACGCGCACCTGGCCGGCGTCGACGCGGTGGTGAACTGCGCCGGCGCGTTGCAGAGCGGGCCGGCCGACGACGTCGCCGGCACCCACGAGCGGGGGCTGGCGGCGCTCGTCGCCGCCTGCGAGGCGGCGGGCGTGCGGCGGCTGGTGCATTTCTCCGCCATGGGCGTCGACCGGGCGACGCCCAGCGACTTCTCCCGCACCAAGCTGGCTGGCGACCGGATATTGATGGCGAGCCGCCTGGACTGGGTGATCCTGCGCCCCTCGGTCGTGCTCGGCACCTCGGCCTATGGCGCCAGCGCGCTTATCCGCGGACTGGCGGCGCCGCCGCTGCTGCCGGTTATGCCGGACACGGCGCCGCTGCAGCCGGTGGCGCTAGACGACGTCGTCGCCACTGTCACCTTCTTCGTGCGACCGGAGGTCCCGGCGCGCGTGGCGGTGGAGCTGGCCGGCCCGGATCGCCTCTCCTTCACCGGGCTGGTGCAGCTCTATCGCGGCTGGCTCGGCCATGCGCCGGCGCGGGAATTTGCGCTTCCTGCCTGGCTCGCCGATTTCCTCTACCGCCTGGGCGATCTCGCCGGCCTCCTCGGCTGGCGTCCGCCGGTGCGCTCGACCGCACGGCGGGAGATCGCGCGCGGCGCGGTCGGCGATCCCAGCGAATGGACACGGCACACCGGTATCGCCCCGCGCCCCATCCCCGCCATGCTCAACGCCCACCCGGCCTCGGTGCAGGAGGGCTGGTTCGCCGGGCTCTATCTGCTCAAGCCGGTGGTGCTGGTCAGCCTCGCCGTCTTCTGGATCGGCTCCGGTCTCGCCTCGCTCGGCCCCGGCTATGCGCAGGGCATCGGCATGATGCGGCAGGGCGGCGCGCTGGCGCCCCTCGCAGTGATCGGCGGCGGCCTCGCCGACCTACTCGTCGGCCTCGGCATCTCCATCCGGCGCACGGCTGGCCCCGCGCTGGTTGCCGGCATCGCCGTCGCGCTGTTCTACGCGCTGGCCGGCACCCTCCTCACGCCGTGGCTCTGGCTCGATCCGCTGGCGCCGCTCCTGAAGATTGCCCCGGTGATCGCGCTGCACCTCGTCGCGCTGGCCACGCTGAGGGAGCGCTGATGACCTATTTCATCCTGAAATATCTGCACCTCATCGGCGCCATCGTACTCATCGGCACCGGCGCCGGCATCGCCTTCTTCATGGTAATGGTCCATTTCACCGGCAACGCCACCAAGATCGCCGGGGTAGCGCGCATCGTGGTGACGGCGGATTTCCTGTTCACCGCCACCGCCGTCGTGGCCCAGCCGATCACCGGCGTGCTGCTGGCGCGCGAAGTCGGCTATCCCTTGACCGAGGGATGGATCGTGCTGTCGATCATCCTCTATCTCGTCATCGGCGCCTTCTGGATTCCCGTCGTGTTCATGCAGATGCGCCTGCGCGACCTCGCCGAGGCGGCGGAGCATAGCGGCACGGCGCTGCCGCCGGCCTATCGCCGCATCTTCTGGATGTGGTTCGCCTTCGGCTTCCCGGCCTTCGCGTCGATCCTCGGCATATTGTGGCTGATGATCGCGAGGCCACAGATCCCCTTGGTCGGTTAACCGCATACTGCGCGGGGCGACGCATCGCCAGACGGGCCGGTGCTGCCTGATCCACACGGCCCGTCTGTCCGGTTCCCCACGCGGCCCGTAAAGCTGGCAGGGCCACAGATGCAGAACCCAATCCGTTCGGGCTTGCCGGCAGAAAGCACTCGGCCGGACCGCTCATCGGGATGGCAGCGAGTGGCCGCGGAAATGCTCCATCTGCGCGAGCGCCGTTTAGACAGGCGCGGCTGCCCGGCATGATCGCGCATCATTCCATCTTCGCGATCAGTCCGTCGATGACGGCCGCGCTTGCGGCGCGGACTGCGCGGTCTCCGAAAGCTCGATCCAGACCGGCGCGTGATCACTCGCTCTATCCCAGCCGCGAACGGTGCGATCGACGTCGGCGGCCACCAGCCGCTTTGCCACCGCCGGGCTGAGCAGCAGGTGGTCGAGACGCAGGCCGGCATCTCGGCCCCAGGCGTCGCGAAAATAGTCCCAGAAGGTGTAGATGCGCTCGCCGGGATGCAGCGCGCGCAGCGCGTCCGTCCAGCCCTGACTCACGAGAAGGCCAAATGCCCGCCTCACCTCCGGCCGAAACAGCGCGTCGTCGACCCAACGTTCGGGTTTATAGACGTCGAACTCAGTCGGCATGACGTTGTAGTCACCGGCAAGCACGACCGGCACGTCGAGCGCGAGCAGTTCCGCTGCGTAATCCGTCAGGCGCCTGAACCAGCGTAGCTTGCAGATTGCGCCATAGTTCGCTTTCTCAATCTCCCGGATCGGAAAACGCGCTTCCGGCGCCTTTAGCTCCTGCAGGCACACAACGTCCGGCTGCGCTTTCTCCAGCCAGCGCAGCAACACCGGCAGGCGTCCGTTGATGCCGTTGACGTTGAAGGTGGCGATTTTCACCTCCTATCAGCGCTTCCGGTCACCGCGGTCGCCCTCTCCAGACTTTGCCGCGTGCTTTGCTTCGCGCTTGCGATCTTGACTCAGCGACCGTCCAACATCGTCGGATTCCTTGAACCGGCCTTCCTCGTCGCGGCGCACATAGCGCTTGTCCGTGCCGGTGTCGATGAGCTCACGCTTGGACATGGGATCCTCCTGCAGCCGATAGCTTGCCGGGAGGCAATGTTTCGCAGCCGGATCTGTTCCGCCATAACTCCGGCGCTAGCGTAGCGCCTTCACGATCTTCTCGAGGTCGCTGAACCCGGCGAGTATCGAGCGCCCTTGGCGGCACCTCACTCGTCCCAGTTGTCCTCCGGGAGGTCAGGACTTTTTTGCGTTTCGAGGCGCCTTCCTAGCATTTGCGCTTGCCGATTGGAGAAGAACGGCAGAGCCTGAATGCCCATGGGGAATGCGCGCCATGGACAGCTTCGATCTTCCTTTCGAGCGTGCCCTTGAGGAGATCGACAAGGTCAACTCGCTGGATGAACTGACACCGTTCATCCGGGAGCTCCTGGAGCCCTACGGCCTGCGCAACGTGGAATCGCGATCGTCGCCGCCATGCTGCTCATTGGCCGTGCTGGGCCAGACAAGATGGTGAAGCCCTTTCTCGCGACCGAGGCGCGCCAAGCGACCTACGCAGTCGTCGCCACCGGAGCGACATGCTTCACAGTGCTTCTTGTGATCAATGCGGTGGCCCATCTGGCTTCTTGAGCCCGGACGAACGCAACCGCGGCCGTTCGGCCGCGTTGAATCGCGCATGATCCCGATGCGGCCTGTCCATCTGTGGGAAAGCGGCTCGACCAAGCGCACCTTGGCCGACGTCGAAGCCGCAGCTTGGTTCCTGCTCAACAACTGGCCGGTCGCCCATGCCGGCACCGACCTGCATCGTACCGCCCGATCGCTGGCGTTGAAGACCCTGAGCGGCAAAGGATCGGCCGCAATATTTCGCGTGGCCCTGGTCTCCGCCGCCAAGGAGGCCGACATTTACGCCGAGCCGGCCGACGAGCCCGAGGATCTGCTGCCCCGCTATGTTGCCGAGCCTTGGCGCCACAGCGGCAAGAAGCGCCAGCGACGCTAGCGCAGGGCCTTGACGATCTTCTCAAGGTCGCTGAAGCCGGAATGCACCCAGGCGCCGCCCTCGGCCGGCAGCAGGTCCGCCGTGAAGCTGATGCGCACGGCATCGACGCGCTTCTTGATGTCGGCACGGTCGCCCGGCACGAAGGCTACGCATCCACTCCAGATGCGCGTGCCGGCCGTCGGCTGATCAGGGGCGATCTGCCAGTCCGGCCCGACCTTGGTGATGTTCTTCCGGACGATCTCGAAGGGCTGCATGGCGCTGCTATGGGCGATTCCCGGCTCGCAGCGCAACCGGCATCGCTCCGCCGGTGGTAATCGTCGCGCCTCCTCTTGTTCTCATTTTGTTCTCGTGGAATCCATAGCCCGATCAGAGCGGGAGGACGCGATGGAATTGAACATGAAGACACTGACGGCGGGCGCCGTCGACATCTCGGAAAACCAGATAGATCAAGCGATCGCGGCGTGCGGCGGCGACCCTCGGGAAACGGTGCGCGCGCTGCTGGTCGGACAGGTCCTTATAGGCGGCCAGGTGCTGAAGATGCGAGGGAAGATCTCCACCGGCTACGTCCGTCGGCTCCCATTCGCGAGCTTGGCGGCCGTCACCGGCAAGTGATGCCGTGCGCCTCGTCGAGTACCCCTATGTGCTGGTGCGCTTCTCCTGCACGATGTGCCGCCGCCGCGGGCAAATGCGGCTGGTACGGCTGGCGGAGAAGTACGGCGCGGACACCTCGATGCTGACGGTGCTGAACAACGTCGCCTGGAGCTGCTCCTTGCCGCGCAAGGGCAGCGAGCACCGCAAGCCGCAGAAGTACGGCGCGCGGTGCGGGATCTTCCTGCCGGATCTAGGTGGCAGCGGGCCGCCGCCCGACATGCCCCCCGTTGGCCTGCGGCTGGTGAAGCCCGACGCGGCGGAGTGAAGGCGATGGTGCTGAAACTTCAGCGTCGTGCCGAGACCTTCGAGGCCTATTTCGTCGCCAGCCACGACTTCCAGATCGGAGGCATCTGGCGGCTCGGTCATGTGCAGGTCGAGTTATGGGGATGGTGTGTCGGGAACGTCAATCTGAACGCCGACGGGCACGGCCCCTGCCAGGGCGGCGCCGGCAACCGCCAAGAGGCGATGGAGATGCTCGCGCGCCGCTGGCGCATCTGGCTGCGCGCGGCCGGGCTCCGCGAGGTCGACGCGCCGCACCGCGAAGAGAATGCTCCGCCGCCGGCGCGCTCCGACATGGCGACCACGGGGCTGATGCTGAAGCCTCGGAATGACGGGCCATCGGAAGGATATCGGGTCGAAAGCAATGGCGTCCCTCTCGGCGCCGTGGGGAGGACCTATGGCGTCGATACCACGCAATGGTATTGGTCGCTGAGCGCCATCACGGTGCCCATCGATGAGCGCGCGCGGGGCGTGTCCTATCCCTGCGGCGGCGGGGCGACACGAGAGGAAGCCTTTGCCGGCTTGACGGCGCGCTGGCGCGCCTGGCTTGCGACCGCTGGGATGGAAGAGATTCCCGCCGACACCTAAATCAGCAGCCTCTCGACCTCGGCCGGAGGATCTTCCTTCGCCGCGCCGCGCGCGATGATCGTCAGCCCGTCATCCGGCAAGGGCCGCTGCAGCGCGCAGGCCTCGCTCCATGGTGCGCGCATCCACACCTCGCGCTCCTCGGCCGTGGTGAGGATGACGGGCATGGCCTTTGGGTGGATCGGCTTCACGACCGCGTTCGGCTCGCAAGTGAGGAAGCCATAGAGGTCGTGCAGGCCGACGACCGGGTTGGCCTTCGTGCCGCGTACGCCGCTCCACTGCGTCCAGATGCCAGCGAAGAAGGCGAGGGGCCTCTCCTCCGCCAGCGCAAACCAGACGACGTCCTTGCGCTTGGTGACCGGGTTCGGCTCCGGTGCGTATTCGCTGAAGCTGGTGAACGGCACGAGGCAACGGCTCGCCGGCCCGGTCCAGCGCCGCCAGTGTGGCGAGGCGACGTTGCGGATGTTCGTCACGGGCGCGCCACCGAACTGCGGCGGCGACGGCATGCCCCAGCGCGCCATGGCGAGCTCGCGCTCGCCGTCCGCACCCGTCCAGACGACCGGCGCCGGATAGTCGGGGAATATCCCGGTCTGCGGCGCCAGATTGCCGGCGAGGTTGCGGAAAGCGCCAATCAGGGCGCGGATCGCCTCGGCGTTGCTGGTGTGGCTGTAGAGGTTGCACATCGCGCTTTAGTCTTCGCTGGCCATCCCCGGCGCAGGGTAGCCAGCGGTGGCCCTAATCAGCGCCGCATTCGCCACGATGGCCTGCGCGATCTTATCGCTGTGGGAATAGCACACGAAGCCCTCCTCGGCGTCGAGAACGCCGAAGAGCGAGTTTCCGTCCTCGTCTGCGGTCAATTCGACGGTCCAAGGCAGGGGAGCTTGATCGAGATGGGTGGTCATCGTTCGCTTCCAACACGAGCCCCTTGCCCGTGAACAGAATGAGAACATAGGTGGGGGGAGTCAAGGTACACGTTGGCGGCGTCAATCCCGTGCCGCGTGCCACGTCTGCGAGAAGCCGGGCCAGCCGAAGAGGGAATCGCCCATCTCGACGAGCCTGTTCCCCATCCGCCGAATCACGTCGGGCTCGATCTCCTCATAGGGTTCGTTCAGCCACCACACGCGGCCGTCGGAGGTGAACCCCGTATAGACGAGCTCGCCGCTCTCGATACGGTCCTCAATGCGCGGATGGCTCATCGAGATCCTGCCCGTTCCAACGGCTCGGTGGGTCCACCTCAGACCCGGTGGCAAAAATTATCGTGTCGCCTGGTGCAATCTCTCGCCGGGCGCGCTGGTCCCACTTCCTGTGAATAAAGTCTGGCCGACCCCACACGCTGATGGCACTCCAGAACTCGTCGCCGCGAAAGCCAACGAAGTGAAGGGCAGGGGCGTGACACTTTTCGCTGTTTTGGCCCCCGATAGGGCCGCGGAAATTGTCACGCTCTGTTGGCATCTCTAATCTTCCGCCGGCCTGTCACGCCGGAGGTCGCGGGTTCGAGCCCCGTCACTCCCGCCATTCATCGCAAAGTTCCAGAACGACTAACTGCCGCCGCGACGCCCTTTCGGCCGCATCGGACATCCCGATCTTTTGTTCGCGGCCCCCGCTCCGGCCAACTCGCAAGGCTGCGCGATCTGGCGTAATTTCGCGCCGTCAACGGGGCCGCGGCCCCTCTGCGATGGCGAGGCGATCATGCGAACGGCTCTGTTGTCCCTCCCGTTTGTGCTGGCGGCGATGCCCGCCCTCGCGCAGGACATGCCGAACTCCCTCGACATGACCTGCGCTGCCGCGAGCGCGCTGGTGCAGGAGCGCGGGCAGGTGGTGATGGCCACCGGGAACGACTTCCAGCGCCTCGTCTCCGGCCCCGGCTATTGCGACGCGCAGCACAGCGCCACGCCGAGGTGGATCCGGACCTCCGACCAGAGCCAGTGCCTCGTCGGCTATTACTGCCGCGACCGCATGGACGAGAGCCGCTGAGCCATTTCCCCCGGTTCGCCGGCATCCGCCGGCGGATCAGCGGGGCCGGGCCGGCGTGAAGCTCTCCACCGGCGCATCGTCCTGGTCGTCGGTGACTCGGCTCGCCAGCAGCGCGCCGCTGCGCTCCAGCACCGGATAGGCGGCGGCCGCCACGATGTGGCTGTTGATCTGCTTCATGTCGCGCAGCAGGTCGAGATAGAGTGCGCTCGCCTGCGCGGAGAGCAGTTCACTGGTGCGCAGCCGCTCGAAATGCCCCCGCGTCGCCCGCGACTCGGCATCGCGGAAGGCGACCTTCTCGTCCGCCAGCAGGCGGGCGGCGCGCGGATCCTCGGTCATGAACAGCGAGGCGGCGGTGCGCAGGTTGACGATCAGCCGGTCCATCAGCGCGACCAGTTCCTCCTGCTGCTCGCGGGTGAGCGCGAGGCCGCGCTTCAGCCGCTTGGAGGCGTGCGGCAGCAATTGCCGGTCGATCACGTCGCCGGCCTGTTCGAGGTTCATCGCGAAGGCGAGGATCTCGTCCATGCGGCGATGGTCGTGCGGACCGAGCTCGTCCGGGTCGATCGAGGTCAGGTAGGACTTGATGGCGAGGTTCAGCTTGTCGATCACGTCGTCGCCGCGCCGGGTCTCGGCGATCATACGGCGGTCGCCCTTCTTCAGCCCGTGGCGGGCGCCGGCGAGCATCGCCTCCAGCGCGTCGGCGAGGCGCAGCGTCTCGCGCGCCGCCCCGCCGAGCGCCACGATCGGCGTCTCCTTCGCCGCCGGGTCGAGATAGAGCGGGCGCGAGGGGTCGGCGGCGGCGGGCTGCTCGGGGAGGATACGGCACAGCAGCTTTGCCATGGGGCCGAGCAGCGGGAAGAACACCAGCGCGGTGGCGAGGTTGAACAAGGTGTGGAACCAGGCCACCGCCTGCGCATCGTTCGGCTGGAACGTCACCATGAAGCGCCCGATCGGCTGCAGCGCCGCCAGCGCGACGACGATGCCGACGAAGCGGGTCGCCAGATTGCCGAGCGGCACCCTCTTGGCGGCGGGGTCGCCGTTCGGCACGCCTTCCAGCAGCGGGTTGATCGCGGTGCCGAGATTGGCGCCGAGCACCAGCGCGAAGGCGGCGTTGGGTGGCACCACGCCGTTCGCCGCCAGCGACATGATCAGCAGTACCACCGCGACGCTGGAATGCGCCGCCCAGGTGATGCCGGCGCCGATCAGCACGGCGAGCAGCGGCTGGGAGACGGCGCTGCCGAGCAGCAGCCGCAGGTCCGGCGCGTCCTCATAGTCGCGCAGCAGGTCGAGCAGATGGTGCAGCGCCAGCAGCATCAGGCCGAGGCCGATCATCACCCGGCCGAGATCGTGCGTCTGCGAGGAGGAATCGCGGCGGAACATCAGCACGCCGACGAGGATGAACGCCGGCGCCACCACCGCGATGTCGAGCGAGAACAGCTGCACGATCAGCGTCGTGCCGACATTGGCGCCCAGCATCGCCGCCAGCGAGGGGATGAGGCCGACGAGGCCCTCGGCGGCGAAGCCGGTGACCATCAGCCCGGTCGCCGTGCTGCTCTGGAGCAACGTGGTGACGCCGAAGCCGGCGAGGAAGGCGCGGAAGCGGTCGCCCATCGCGCGCCCGAGGATCGACTTCAGCCGCGGCCCGAAGGCCCTCTGCACGCCGGTCTGCACCATGTGGGTGCCCCACAGCAGCAGGGCGATGAACCCGGCGAGGTCGACGAGCGTGGCGGGAAAGGTCATGCGCGACGTGCCTCCGCGGCGCGATGGAGCGTCCTGCCGACAATCCGCAGGGCCGATGCCAGTTTCATAGCCGGCGGCGCCTTTGTCGATGCTTCCGCCGCGGCAGGAGGGGTAGGCGAGGCTGCCCTGCGTCGAACCCGTGCGGCCCTGGATCGTTGTCAGGGTACAGGAGGGACCGATGCTGCACCATTCCGCCATGCCGCCGGACGACCTGCCGGAGCGCCGCGCCGTCCGTTTCCACTTCCGCGGCGATCACGATCTCGTCGACTGCCTGGTGAGCTGGGACGCGCTCGACCGGCTGGAGAATCGCCCGGCCGCGGACCGCGCCGAGCGGCTCGCCCGCTTCGAGCAGCACCGCTCCCGCATCGAGGCGGCGGCGCTGCGCAAGCTCGACGCCGGTTCCGCGGAGCAGGGGCCGGTGGCGCTCGATGCTGAGGATGTCCTCAGGACGCCGAACGCCTAGTGGCGTAGAGCCGCAGGGAAGGGCCGCACCCCGGCCGGAGGTAATGAGATCCGCGCATGCCGGCGCGTCCGGCTGCCGTGCGCCATCACTTTTGTCGGGGTTGGGCGCGCCGGAGAATAGGCGCTAAATACCGCCCGCTGCCTCTATTTCAGCTCCGGCCGAGGCGCTGCGCTCCTGAAACCGCAGGGCTCGCGCGCGCTCTGTGAATTCTGTATGCCAGACATGCCGGAATGGCCTCGGATGCCCTTGCCTCGGCTAGGGTGGTGAGATAAGCCTGCCCGCGTGCTTTGAATATTTCGCAACTGCGATAGCACGATCGATGACGTATGCTGGCACGGGAGGATCCCATCCATGAGCAGCCTGCTGCAGGATTATCTGCCCGTCGTCATTTTTATCGGCATCTCGGCGGTGATCGGCCTGGCTCTCCTGGTCGCGCCGTTCCTGGTCGCCTTCAGCCGGCCCGATCCGGAGAAGATGTCGGCCTATGAATGTGGCTTCAATGCGTTCGACGACGCGCGCATGAAGTTCGACGTGCGTTTCTATCTGGTCTCCATCCTCTTCATCATTTTCGATCTCGAAGTCGCATTCCTGTTTCCGTGGGCGATTACCTTCCGGGAACTCGGCGGCTTCGGCTTCTGGTCGATGATGGTGTTTCTCGGCGTGCTGACCGTCGGCTTCGTCTACGAGTGGAAGAAGGGAGCGCTCGAATGGGATTGAGCGCGAATAGCCCGCTGGTCGCGCCCGCGGCCCGCGGCATCATCGATCCGAACACCGGCAGGCCGGTCGGCGCCACCGATCCGTTCTTCGTCGAGGTGAATGCCGAGCTGGCCGACAAGGGCTTCCTCGTCACCGCCACCGACGAGCTCATAAACTGGGCCCGTACCGGCTCGCTGATGTGGATGACCTTCGGTCTGGCGTGTTGCGCCGTCGAGATGATGCAGACCTCGATGCCGCGCTACGACGTGGAACGCTTCGGCTTCGCGCCGCGTGCGTCTCCGCGTCAGTCCGACGTGATGATCGTCGCCGGCACGCTGACCAACAAGATGGCCCCGGCGCTGCGCAAGGTCTACGACCAGATGCCGGAGCCGCGTTACGTCATCTCCATGGGCTCATGCGCCAATGGCGGCGGCTACTATCACTATTCCTATTCGGTCGTGCGCGGCTGCGACCGCATCGTGCCGGTCGACATCTACATTCCCGGCTGCCCGCCCACGGCGGAGGCTCTGCTGTACGGCGTGCTGCTGCTGCAGAAGAAGATCCGCCGCACCGGCACGATCGAGCGCTGAGGGTTCGAAGCGAAATGGACGAGACGCTGACTGAGCTGGGCGCACATGTGAAGGAAGCCCTGCCGGATGTCGTCGAGGACGTGGTCGTCGCCTATGGCGAGCTGACCCTCGTCGCCGACGCCGCCGGGGTGATCAAGCTGCTCACCTTCCTGCGCGACGACCCGTCCTGCAAGTTCGTCAGCTTCATCGACATCTGCGGCGTCGACTGGCCGAAGCGCGAGAAGCGCTTCGATGTCGTCTACCACCTGCTGTCGCCGACCCTAAACGCGCGCATCCGCGTGAAGGTCGAGACCGACGAGACCACCCCGGTCGCCTCCGCCACCGCGGTCTTCGCCGGCGCCTTCTGGTTCGAGCGCGAGGCGTTCGACATGTACGGCATCATGTTCTCGGGCCATCCCGAGCTGCGCCGGATCCTGACCGACTACGGCTTCGACGGCTATCCGCTGCGCAAGGATTTCCCGACCACCGGCTTCGTCGAGGTGCGCTACGACGACGAGCGCAAGCGCGTGGTCTACGAGCCGGTGAAGCTCGCGCAGGAGTTCCGCAACTTCGACTTCCTGTCGCCGTGGGAGGGGCCGGAATACGTGCTCCCGGGCGACGAGAAGGCCACCGCCCCGAAGGCGGGCTGAGGCGAGGACAAGCGAGATGAACATCCCCGCCAAGGTCGATCCGAACGTCCGCAACTTCCAGATCAACTTCGGCCCGCAACATCCTGCGGCGCATGGCGTTTTGCGTCTGATCCTCGAGCTCGACGGCGAGATCGTCGAGCGCGTCGATCCGCATATCGGCCTGCTGCACCGCGGCACCGAGAAGCTGATCGAGACCAAGACCTATCTGCAGGCCGTGCCCTATTTCGATCGGCTCGACTATGTCGCGCCGATGAACCAGGAGCATGCCTTCTGCCTGGGCATCGAGCGGCTGCTCGACATCGAGGTGCCCAAGCGCGGCCAGCTCATCCGCGTGCTCTATTCCGAGATGGGCCGCATCCTCTCCCACATGCTCAACGTGACGACGCAGGCGCTCGACGTCGGCGCGCTCACCCCGCCGCTGTGGGGCTTCGAGGAGCGCGAGAAGCTCATGGTGTTCTATGAGCGCGCCTCCGGCTCGCGCATGCACGCTGCCTATTTCCGGCCGGGCGGCGTCCACCAGGACCTGCCGCGCGCGCTCGTCGAGGACATCGCCGCCTGGTGCGACACCTTCGGTCCGTTCATGGACGACCTCGAAGGCCTGCTCACCGACAACCGCATCTTCAAGCAGCGCAATGTCGACATCGGCATCGTTTCGCTCGAAGACGCCTTTGCCTGGGGCTTCTCCGGCGTGATGGTGCGCGGCTCGGGCGCGGCGTGGGACCTGCGCAAGTCGCAGCCCTACGAGTGCTATGACGAGCTCGAATTCGACATCCCGATCGGCAAGAACTGCGACAATTACGATCGGTACTGCATCCGCATGGAGGAGATGCGGCAGTCGGCGAAGATCATGCGCCAGTGCTGCGACCGCCTCCTGAAGGAAGCCGGCCCGGTCTCGGCCGTCGACAACAAGATCGTGCCGCCCAAGCGCGGCGAGATGAAGCGCTCGATGGAAGCGCTCATCCACCACTTCAAGCTCTATACGGAAGGCTTCCACGTTCCCGCCGGCGAAGTCTACGCCGCGGTGGAGGCGCCCAAGGGCGAGTTCGGCGTCTATCTCGTCGCCGACGGCACCAACAAGCCCTATCGCTGCAAGATCCGCGCGCCCGGTTTCGCGCATCTGCAGGCGATGGATTTCCTTTGCCGCGGCTACATGCTCGCGGACGTCTCGGCGATCCTCGGGTCGCTGGACATCGTGTTCGGAGAAGTGGACCGCTGAGCCGGGAGGCCGGCGGTTCGATCGGAAGGGTACGGCATGTCTGTCCGTAGGCTTGCGCCAAGAGAGGTCCAGCCCGAGAACTTCGCGTTCACGGACGAGAATCTCGACTGGGCGCAGAAGACCATCGCGAAATATCCGGCGGGCCGGCAGGCCAGCGCGGTGATCCCGTTGCTCATGCGTGCGCAGGAGCAGGCGGGCGGCTGGGTGTCCGAGCCGGCGATGCGCTATGTCGGCGACATGCTCGGCATGGCGCCCATCCGCGTCTACGAGGTCGCGACCTTCTACACGCAGTTCCAGCTCAACCCGGTCGGCAAGAGGGCGCACATCCAGGTGTGCGGCACCACGCCGTGCATGCTGCGCGGCGCCGGCGAGCTGATGGACGTGTGCAAGCACCGCATCCACGAGGAACAGTTCCATCTCTCGGAGAACGGCGACTTCTCCTGGGAAGAGGTGGAATGCGCCGGCACCTGCGTGAACGCGCCGATGATCCAGGTGTGGAAGGACGTCTATGAGGACCTCACGCCCGAGGACCTCGAAAAGATCCTCGACGCCCTCGAGCGCGGCGAGAAGCCGGCTCCGGGCCCGCAGAACGGCCGCGTGACATCCGCGCCGGTCACCGGCCTGCGCGTGCTGACCTCGCCGGAACTGTTCGACGGCTCGATGGTCGGGCAGGGCGCCGGCCTCGCGCTCGCCCGCGAGGCGATCGCCGCCCGCGCAAATGGCGAGAGCACGCCGGCCGCGCCGCCGCCGGCGGCCCCCGCCGCGGCCCCGCCGCCTCCGCCCAAGAGCGATCCGGCTCCCGCCGCGCCGCCGCCGGCCAAGGCGGTGGAAGCGGCCGGCAATGCCGACAGCGAGAAGCCCGCGAAGCCGGTCGCGCCGCCTCCGGGCGACAAGAAGGCGGACTGAGGAGCGAACCATGCTTGCCGACAAGGATCGCATCTTCACCAACATCTACGGCCACCACGACTGGGGGCTGCAGGGCGCGCTCAAACGCGGCTCGTGGGACGGCACCAAGACCTTCCTCGACGCCGGCCGCGACTTCATCATCGAGCACATGAAGGCCTCGGGCCTGCGCGGGCGCGGCGGCGCCGGCTTCCCGACCGGCCTCAAGTGGTCGTTCATGCCCAAGAACAATGACGGGCGCCCGCACTACCTCGTCGTCAACGCCGACGAATCCGAGCCGGGTACCTGCAAGGATCGCGAGATCCTGCGCCACGACCCGCACCATCTGGTCGAGGGCTGCCTGATCGCCGGCTTCGCCATGGGCGCGAACGCCGCCTACATCTATGTGCGCGGCGAGTTCATCGTCGAGCGCGAGCATCTGCAGGCGGCGGTGGACCAGGCCTATGAGGCGCGCCTCATCGGCAAGGACAACGTCCATGGCTGGGACTTCGACATCTACGTCCACCACGGCGCCGGCGCCTATATCTGCGGCGAGGAGACCGCGCTGCTGGAGAGCCTGGAGGGCAAGAAGGGCCAGCCGCGCCTGAAGCCGCCTTTCCCGGCCAATGTCGGCCTTTATGGCTGCCCGACCACCGTCAACAACGTCGAATCCATCGCGGTGGCGCCGACCATCCTGCGCCGCGGCGCGTCGTGGTTCGCCGGCATCGGCCGCGCCAACAACGTCGGCACCAAGCTGTTCGGCATCTCCGGCCACGTGAACACGCCCTGCATCGTCGAAGAGGCGATGGGCATCCCGTTCAAGGAGCTGATCGAGAAGCATGGCGGCGGCGTGCGCGGCGGCTGGGACAACCTGCTCGCCATCATCCCCGGCGGCGCCTCCTGCCCGATCATCCCGGCCGAGCAGTGCGACGACCTGATCATGGACTTCGACGGCTGCCGCGCCGTGAAGTCGAGCTTCGGCACCGCCGGCGTGCTGGTGATGGACAAGACCACGGACGTGGTGAAGGCCATCGCCCGCATCTCCTACTTCTTCCGGCATGAAAGCTGCGGCCAGTGCACCCCCTGCCGCGAAGGCACGGGCTGGATGTGGCGCGTGCTCGACCGCATGGTCGCCGGCCGCGCGCAGAAGCGGGAGATCGACCTGCTGCTCCAGGTCACCACCCAGGTCGAGGGCCACACCATCTGCGCCCTCGGCGACGCGGCGGCCTGGCCGGTGCAGGGCCTGATCCGGCACTTCCGCGGCGAGATCGAGCGGCGGATCGACCAATATGCGGCGAACCCGCATTCCGACCCCGTCCCGGTGCCTGTCGCGGCGGAGTGAGAGAACATCATGGCCAAGATCATCGTCGACGACATCGAGCTTGATGTTCCCGCGGAATACACGCTGCTGCAGGCCTGCGAGGCGGCCGGCGCGGAGATCCCGCGCTTCTGCTTCCACGAGCGCCTGTCGATCGCCGGCAATTGCCGCATGTGCCTGGTCGAGGTGAAGGGCGGCCCGCCCAAGCCCACCGCCAGCTGCGCCATGAACGTGCGTGACCTGCGCCCCGGCCCGAACGGCGAGCCGCCCGTGGTGCTCACCAAGAGCCCTATGGTGAAGAAGGCGCGCGAAGGGGTGATGGAGTTCCTGCTCATCAACCACCCGTTGGACTGCCCGATCTGCGACCAGGGCGGCGAGTGCGACCTGCAGGACCAGGCCATGGCCTATGGCGTGGACACGTCCCGCTATGCCGAGAACAAGCGCGCGGTCGAGGACAAGTATATCGGCCCGCTGATCAAGACCTCCATGACGCGGTGCATCCAGTGCACCCGCTGCGTGCGCTTCACCACGGAAGTCGCCGGCGTCGCCGAGCTCGGCGCCATCGGCCGCGGCGAGGACATGGAGATCACCACCTATCTCGAGGCGGCGCTCTCCTCCGAATTGCAGGGCAACGTCGCCGACCTCTGCCCGGTCGGCGCGCTCACCCAGCGCCCCTATGCCTTCCACGCCCGCCCGTGGGAGCTGGTGAAGACCGAATCCGTCGACGTGATGGACGCGGTCGGCTCCAACATCCGCGTCGACACCCGCGGCCGCGAGGTGATGCGTGTCCTCCCGCGCCTCAACGAGGACGTGAACGAGGAGTGGATCTCCGACAAGGCCCGCTACATCTGGGACGGTCTGAAGACCCAGCGCCTCGACCGCCCCTATGTGCGCGTCGGCGGCAAGCTGAAGTCGGCGAGCTGGCCGGAGGCCTTCGCCGCCATCGCCGCCAAGGTGAAGGGCGTGCCGGGCAACCGCATCGGCGGGCTGATCGGCGACGTCGCCTCGGTCGAGGAAGCCTTCGCGCTGAAGACGCTGCTGGCCTCGCTCGGCTCGGCCAATATCGACTGCCGGCAGGACGGGGCGAAGCTCGACCCGTCGCTCGGCCGCGCGAGCTACCTGTTCAACAGCTCCATCGCCGGCATCGAGCAGGCGGACGCGCTGCTGATCATCGGCTCCAACCCGCGCCTGGAAGCGAGCGTGCTCAACGCCCGCATCCGCAAGCGCTGGCTGCAGGGCAATTTCCCCGTGGGCCTGATCGGCGAGCATGTCGACCTGACCTACCCCTATGACTATCTCGGCGCCGGCTCGGACACGCTGGTCGACCTCGTCGGCAGCGGCACCTTCGCCGACACGCTGAAGAACGCGCAGCGCCCGCTGATCCTGATCGGGCAGGGCGCTCTCGCCCGCCCGGACGGCGCGGCGGTTCTGGCGCTCGCCGCCCGCCTCGCGGTGTCGGTCGGCGCGGTCAAGGACGGCTGGAACGGCTTCTCGGTGCTGCACAACGCGGCCTCCCGCGTGGGCGCGCTCGACATCGGCGCGGTGCCGGGCGAGGGCGGCCTCGATGCGGTGGCCATGACCAATCCGGGAGGCGTCGACGTGTTGTTCGCGCTCGGCGCGGACGAGATCGACATCGCCCCCGGCGCCTTCGTGGTCTATCTCGGCACCCATGGCGACCGCGGTGCCCATCGCGCCGACGTCATCCTGCCGGGCGCGGCCTACACGGAGAAGTCCGGCACCTATGTGAACACGGAAGGCCGGGCGCAGCTCGCCAACCGCGCCGCCTTCCCGCCGGGTGAAGCCCGCGAGGACTGGGCGGTGCTGCGTGCGCTCTCCGACGTCATCGGCCACAAGCTGCCCTTCGACAGCCTCCATGAGCTGCGTTCCAGGCTCTACGCCGCCCATCCGCACCTCGCCCGCCTCGACCATGTCGAGCCGGCCGATCCGGCGGCGCTGATCGCGTTGGCGGGCGCCGGCGGCGGCAATCCGGCGAGCGGGGCGTTCAAGGCCGCCGTCACCGATTTCTACCTCACCAATCCGATCGCCCGCGCCTCCGCCGTGATGGCCGAATGCTCCGCGCTCGCCCATAGCCGCCTCGCGGCGGCGGCCGAGTGAGGGGAGGGAGAACATGACCCAGAGCCCTTGGTTCGACACGCTTCTCCAGGTCCTGATCATCGCCGCGCAGAGCCTCGCTCTGCTCGTCGGGCTGCTGATCGTCGTCGCCTATGTGCTGCTCGCCGACCGCAAGATCTGGGCGGCGGTGCAGCTGCGCCGCGGCCCGAACGTGGTCGGGCCCTTCGGCCTGTTCCAGTCCTTCGCCGATCTCCTCAAATTCGTGCTGAAGGAGCCGGTAATCCCGGACGGCTCGAACAAGGGCGTGTTCCTGCTGGCGCCCTTCGTCACCTGCCTGCTGGCGCTCGCCGCCTGGGCGGTGGTGCCGCTCGATGCCGGCTGGGTGGTCGCCGACATCAATGTCGGCGTGCTCTACATCTTCGCCATCTCCTCGCTCGGCGTGTACGGCACCATCATGGCCGGCTGGGCGTCGAACTCGAAGTACCCGTTCCTCTCCGCGCTGCGCGCGGCGGCGCAGATGGTGTCCTACGAGGTCTCCATCGGCTTCGTCATCGTCACCGTGCTGCTCTGCGCCGGCTCGCTGAACCTCTCCGCCATCGTCGAGGCGCAGAATTCCCAGTGGGGCATGCTCGGGTGGTACTGGCTGCCACTGTTCCCGATGCTGGTGATCTTCTTCGTCTCGGCGCTGGCCGAGACCAACCGCCCGCCCTTCGACTTGGGCGAAGCGGAATCCGAGCTCGTCGCCGGCTTCATGGTGGAATACGGCTCGACGCCCTACATGATGTTCATGCTCGGCGAATACGTGGCGATCATGACCATGTGTGCGCTCACCACCATCCTGTTCCTCGGGGGCTGGCTGCCGCCGGTTCCGGTCGCGCCCTTCACCTGGGTGCCGGGCATCGTCTGGTTCCTGCTCAAGGTCCTGTTCGTCTTCTTCATGTTCGCCATGGTGAAGGCCATGGTTCCGCGCTACCGCTACGACCAGCTCATGCGTCTCGGCTGGAAGGTGTTCCTGCCGATCTCGCTGGCGATGGTGGTGATCGTGGCGGGCGTGCTGCACTTCACGGGAATTGGAGGCTGAGATGGATCAGAGCCTCGTTACGACCCTCGTCGAAGCCTCGGCCATCGGCTGGATCGGGGCGCTGGCCGGCGCGCTGTTCGGCCTGATCGAGTGGTACATACTGCCGGGAATGGTCGAGACCTCGATCCGCAGCTCGAAGGAAGGCCGCAAGCTGAGCGCCGTCGAGCTCGACGGCGTGGTTTCGTGGTGGAAGACCGTGATCCGCGTCTTCGCCGTCTCGATGCCGCTGCTGGGCTTCGGCCTCGCCGCGTCCATGGCCGAGTGAGGAGGGCGACATGAGGTTGGATCTGGCCGCACGTCAGCTGCTGCTCACCGAGTTCGTCTCGGCGTTCTTCCTGGCGATGCGCTACTTCTTCAAGCCGAAGGCGACGCTGAACTACCCGTTCGAGAAAGGGCCGGTGAGCCCGCGCTTCCGCGGCGAGCACGCGCTGCGCCGCTACCCGAACGGCGAAGAGCGCTGCATCGCCTGCAAGCTCTGCGAGGCCATCTGCCCGGCGCAGGCCATCACCATCGAGGCCGGCCCGCGCCGCAACGACGGCACCCGCCGCACCACGCGCTACGACATCGACATGGTGAAGTGCATCTATTGTGGCTTCTGCCAGGAAGCCTGCCCGGTGGACGCCATCGTCGAGGGGCCGAACTTCGAGTTCGCCACCGAGACGCGCGAGGAACTCTACTACGACAAGGCCAAGCTGCTCGCGAACGGCGACCGCTGGGAGCGCGAGATCGCGCGCAACATGGCGCTGGACGCGCCGTACCGTTGAGCGCGCTGGGGGTTGGGGACGTGACGAAGATGAATGCCGCAAAGGCACCCGGCGCCGCGCGCCTGGGCAAGACTGAGGGGTGCCGGGCATGAGCCTCGCCGCGCTGTTCTTCTACCTGTTCGCCGGCGTCGCCGTGGCGTCGGCCTTCATGGTCATCGCCTCGCGCAATCCGGTCCACTCGGTCCTGTTCCTGATCCTGACCTTTGTGAACGCCTCGGGCCTGTTCATCCTGATCGGCGCCGAATACCTCGCCATGCTGCTGGTCGTGGTCTATGTCGGCGCGGTGGCGGTGCTGTTCCTGTTCGTGGTGATGATGCTCGACGTCGACTTCGTCGAGCTGCGCCAGGGCTTCCTGCAGTACCTGCCGGTCGGCGTGCTGGTCGGCCTCGTCTTCCTCGCTGAGCTGGTGCTGGTGCTGGGAACCTGGACCTTCGGCGAGGGCGTCACCGGGGCGGTGGCCTCGGCCGGGCCGGGCGTGTCCAACGCCGTGCAGATCGGCCGCGTGCTCTACACCGACTACGTCTTCTTCTTTCAGGCGGCGGGCCTCATCCTGCTGGTCGCCATGATCGGCGCCATCGTGCTGACGCTCCGCCACAAGGAGAACGTCAAGCGCCAGAGCATCCCGGTCCAGAACGCGCGCACCAAGGCGATGGCGATCGACGTCGTCAAGGTGCCGTCCGGCAAGGGGCTCTGAGCCATGGTGATCGGCCTCCCGCACTACCTGACCGTCGCGGCCATCCTGTTCACGCTCGGCACGCTCGGCATCTTCCTCAACCGGAAGAACGTGATCGTCATCCTGATGTCGGTCGAGCTCATCCTCTTGGCGGTGAACATCAACCTCGTCGCCTTCTCGGTCTTCCTCGGCAACATCGTCGGCCAGGTCTTTGCCCTGTTCGTGCTGACGGTCGCCGCCGCCGAGGCCGCCATCGGCCTCGCCATCCTCGTGGTGTTCTACCGCAACCGCGGTTCGATCGCCGTCGAGGACATCAACACGATGAAGGGCTGAGCGGGCTCCCATGTATCAGGCGATCGTCTTCCTCCCTCTCGTCGGCTTCCTCATCGCCGGCCTGTTCGGCCGGCTGATCGGCGCGCGCGCCTCCGAGCTCGTCACCACCGGCCTGCTGTTCGTCTCGGCCTTCTTCTCCTGGATCGTCTTCTTCCAGACGGCGTTCGGCGGGCAGGAAGGCACCATCGAGCTGTTCACCTGGATGGCCTCGGGCGACCTCGACGTCACCTGGGCGATCCGCGTCGACACGCTCACCGCGGTGATGCTGGTCCTGGTCACCACCGTCTCCTCGCTCGTGCACCTCTATTCCATGGGGTACATGCACGAGGACCCGAGCCGGCCGCGCTTCTTCGCCTATCTCTCGCTCTTCACCTTCGCCATGCTGATGCTGGTGACCAGCGACAACCTCGTTCAGCTGTTCTTCGGCTGGGAGGGCGTGGGCCTCGCCTCCTACCTGCTGATCGGCTTCTGGTACGACAAGCCGTCGGCCAATGCGGCGGCGATCAAGGCCTTCGTGGTCAACCGCGTCGGCGACTTCGGCTTCGCGCTCGGCATCTTCGCCGTGTTCCTGATGACCGGCTCGGTCGCCTTCGAGCAGGTCTTCGCCTCGGCCCCGTCGCTGATGGACAAGAACATCCTGTTCCTCGGCTACGAATGGCACGCCCCGACCATCATCTGCCTGCTGCTGTTCGTCGGCGCCATGGGCAAGTCGGCCCAGCTCGGCCTGCACACCTGGCTGCCGGACGCGATGGAGGGCCCGACCCCGGTCTCGGCGCTGATCCACGCCGCGACCATGGTGACGGCCGGCGTGTTCATGGTGGCGCGCCTGTCGCCGCTGTTCGAATTGTCGCAGACCGCGCTCAACGTGGTGATGTTCGTCGGCGCCTCGACCGCTATCTTCGCCGCGACCATCGGTTGCGTGCAGAACGACATCAAGCGCGTCATCGCCTATTCGACCTGCTCGCAGCTCGGCTACATGTTCGTTGCGCTGGGCGCCGGCGCCTATTCGGTCGGCATCTTCCACCTGTTCACGCACGGCTTCTTCAAGGCGCTGCTGTTCCTCGCCGCGGGCTCGGTGATCCACGCGATGCACCATGAGCAGGACATGCGGCACATGGGCGGGCTGTGGCGGAAGATCCCCTTCACCTACGCCACCATGCTGATCGGCGGCCTGGCGCTCACCGGCTTCCCCTTCACCGCCGGCTACTTCTCGAAGGACGCGATCATCGAGAGCGCCTTCATGAGCCATAGCCCGGTGTCGAGCTACGCCTTCATCATGACGGTGGCGGCGGCGGCGCTGACCTCGTTCTACACCTGGCGGCAGATGTTCATGACCTTCCATGGCCATCCGCACGACCACCATCATTACGAGCACGCGCATGAATCGCCGCTCACCATGCTGGTGCCGCTCGGCCTGCTCTCCATCGGCGCCCTGTTCGCCGGCATGATCCTGTACCCGTACTTCGTCGGGCACGACGTGGAGCACTTCTTCCGCGAAGCGATCTTCATGTCGCCGGAGAACAAGATCCTCGAGGAGATCCACCACATCCCGGCCTGGGCCAAGTGGTCGCCGACGGTGATGATGGTGCTCGGCTTCCTGATCGCCTACTGGATGTACATCGCCGACACCTCGGTGCCGAAGGCGCTCGCGAAGCAGAACGACGTGCTGTACCGCTTCCTGCTCAACAAGTGGTACTTCGACGAGATCTACGACTTCCTGTTCGTGCGCCCGGCCATGTGGCTCGGCACCTTCCTGTGGAAGCAGGGCGACGTGCGGGTCATCGACGGCTACGGCCCGAACGGCGTCTCCGCCCGGGTGATCGACGTCACCAACCGGGTGATCCGGCTGCAGACCGGCTATCTCTACCACTATGCGTTCGTGATGCTGGTGGGCGTCGCGGCCCTCATCACCTGGTTCATGTTCGGGGGCGCGCACTGATGTACGACTGGCCCATCCTTTCCGTCGTCACCTTCCTGCCGCTCGTCGGCGCGCTCCTCATCGTCCTGATGATCCGTGGCGACGACGAGGTCGCGCAGCGCAACGCCCGTTGGGTGGCGCTGTGGGCGACGCTCGTCACCTTCATCATCTCGCTGCTACTGCTGGCCGGCTTCGACATGGCCGGCACCGAGTTCCAGTTCGTCGAGCACCGGGCCTGGCTCGGCGACTTCGCCGCCTACCGCATGGGCGTCGACGGCATCTCGCTGCCCTTCATCCTGCTCACCACGCTGCTGATGCCGATGTGCATCCTGGCGAGCTGGGAGTCGATCCATGTGCGCGTCAAGGAGTACATGATCTGCTTCCTGGTGCTCGAGACGCTGATGATCGGCACCTTCGCCGCGCTCGACCTGCTGCAGTTCTACATCTTCTTCGAAGGCGGCCTGATCCCGATGTTCCTCATCATCGGCATCTGGGGCGGCAAGCGGCGCATCTACGCCACCTTCAAGTTCTTCCTCTACACGCTCGCCGGCTCGGTGCTGATGATGCTCGCCATCATGGCCATGTACTGGCAGGCGGGCACGACCGACATCGCCGTGCTGCTGAAGCACGGCTTCCCGTCCGGCATGCAGTACTGGCTGTGGATCGCCTTCTTCGCCTCCTTCGCGGTGAAGATGCCGATGTGGCCGGTGCACACCTGGCTGCCCGACGCCCATGTCGAGGCGCCGACCGCCGGCTCGGTCATCCTGGCGGGCATCCTCCTGAAGATGGGTGGCTACGGCCTGCTGCGCTTCAGCCTGCCCATGTTCCCGGAGGCGTCGGCCTATTTCGCGCCCTTCGTCTTCACGCTCTCGGTGATCGCGATCATCTACACCTCGCTGGTCGCCCTGATGCAGGAGGACATCAAGAAGCTGATCGCCTACTCGTCCGTTGCCCATATGGGCTACGTGACCATGGGCATCTTCACCCTGACCCAGGAGGGCATCCAGGGCGCGGTGTTCCAGATGGTCAGCCACGGCTTCGTGTCGGGCGCGCTGTTCCTGTGCGTCGGCGTCATCTATGACCGCATGCACACCCGCGAGATTGCGGCCTATGGCGGCATCGTCCACCGCATGCCGCTCTACGCCACCGTGTTCATGGTGTTCACCATGGCCAATGTCGGCCTGCCGGGCACGTCGGGCTTCATCGGCGAGTTCCTGACCCTGCTGGCCACCTTCGGCCGCAACACCTGGGTCGCCTTCTTCGCCACCACCGGCGTCATCCTCTCCGCCGCCTATGCGCTCTGGCTCTACCGCCGGGTGATCTTCGGGGCGCTCGAGAAGGAAAGCCTGAAGGGGCTGACCGACCTCAACGGGCGCGAGATGCTCTCGCTGGTGCCGCTGCTGTTCTTCACCGTCCTGTTCGGCGTATGGCCGCAGCCGATCCTCGATGCCTGCAACGTGGCGGTGAACGCGATCGTCGCGCGTGCCGACGTCGCCGCCGGCGCCGTCAAGGCCGCCGCGCTGATGCTGCCATGATCCGACACATGACCCTCGCGGAGCCCCTTCGATGACCTTCACCCTCGCTGCGCTCGGCCCCGCGCTGCCGGAATTGCTGCTCGCCGTCTCGGCGATCCTGCTGCTGCTGTTCGGTGCCATCGTCGGCCCGAAGTCGACCGACACGGTGAACGGCCTGACGCTCGCCGCGCTGTTCGCGGCGCTGGTGCTGGTGCTGCTCGGCCCGTCCGAGGCGACGCTGTTCGGCGGCTCCTTCCAGGTCGACGAATATTCGCGCTTCCTGAAGGTGCTGGCGCTGCTCGGCGCCGGCGGCACGCTCGCCATGTCGGTGGAGTGGCTGAAGATCGAGAAGCAGAGCCGCTTCGAGTTCCCGATCCTGGTGCTGCTGTCGACCCTCGGCATGATGATGCTGATCTCGGCCGGCGACCTGATCGCGCTCTATATGGGCCTCGAGCTGATGAGCCTCGCGCTCTACGTGATCGCCGCCAACAACCGCGATTCCGTGCGCTCCACCGAGGCGGGCCTGAAGTACTTCGTGCTCGGCGCGCTCTCCTCCGGCATGCTGCTCTACGGCGCCTCGCTGATCTACGGCTTCACCGGCTCGGTGAACTTCGAGCGCATCGCCGAGGCGGCGCGCGAGCCCTCGCTCGGCCTGATCTTCGGCATCGTCTTCATGTTCGCCGGCCTGTGCTTCAAGGTCTCGGCCGTGCCGTTCCACATGTGGACGCCGGACGTCTATGAGGGCTCGCCGACCCCGGTGACCGCCTTCTTCGCCGCCGCGCCGAAGGTCGCCGCCATGGCGGTGTTCGTGCGCTTCGCCGCGGAGGCGCTGCCCAACGTCACCCACCAGTGGCAGCAGATCGTCGTCTTCGTCGCCATCGCCTCCATGGCGCTCGGCTCCTTCGCCGCCATCGGCCAGCGCAACCTCAAGCGCCTGATGGCCTATTCTTCCATCGGCCATATGGGCTACGCGCTGGTGGGCCTCGCCGCCGGCACGGAGCAGGGCGTGCGCGGCGTGCTGGTCTACATGACCATCTACATGGCGATGACGCTCGGCACCTTCGCCTGCATCCTGTCGATGCGGCGCAAGGACGGCGTGGTGGAGAACTACGAGGACCTCGCCGGCCTCGCCCGTACCCGCCCGCTGATGGCGTTCTTCCTGGCGGCGCTGATGTTCTCGCTGGCCGGCATCCCGCCGCTCGCCGGCTTCCTCGCCAAGTACTACGTCTTCCTCGCCGCCATCGAGGCGGGGCTGTACACGCTCGCCGTCATCGGCGTGCTCACCAGCGTGGTCGGCGCCTTCTACTATCTGCGCATCGTCAAGGTGATGTACTTCGACGAGCCGGCGCCGGGCTTCGAGCCCATGCCCTCCGAGCTGCGCGTGGTGCTGGGCGTGTCCGGCCTGTTCACCCTGCTGTTCTTCGTCTACCCGGCGCCGCTGCTGGCGGCGGCGGACGTGGCGGCGCGGGCGCTCTTCTGAGGATGGCAGAGCCGCCCGGCGCGACCCCGGTCGTCCGCTTCGACAGCATCGGCTCCACCAATGCGGAGGCGCTGGCCCGTGCCTCGGGTCCCGCCCCGCGCTGGTTCGTCGCCGAGCGCCAGACCGGCGGGCGCGGCCGGCGCGGCCGGCCCTGGACCTCCGAGCCCGGCAACCTCTACGCCTCGCTGCTGCTGATCGATGCCGGCCCCGCCGCCCGCCAGGCGGAGCTGTGCTTCGTGGCGGCGCTGGGGCTTTACGACGCGGTGCGGGCGGTGACTGGCATCGATCCGCTGCGCATCGGCCTGAAATGGCCGAACGACGTGCTGATCGACGGCGCCAAGCTTGCCGGCATCCTGCTGGAAGGGGCGGTGCTGCCCGGCGGGAGCATCGCCACGGTGATCGGCTTCGGCGTCAACTGCGCCCATCATCCCGCCGACACGCCCTATCCCTGCACGGATCTCGCCGCGGCCGGCTATCCGACCGACCCGCCCGGCCTGCTCGCCGCGCTCGACGCCGCCCTGCGCGCGCGCCTCGCCGAATGGGCCCGCGGGGAGGGGTTCGCCCGCACCCGCGACGCCTGGGTGCTGCGCGCCGCGGGCCTCGGCAAGCCGGTGACGGTGCGGCTCGGCGAGCGGCAGTCGGAAGGAGTTTTCGAGGCGCTCGACTTTTCGGGTGCTATGGTGCTGCGCCGCCCGGACGGGGTGCGCGAGACGATCAGCGCCGGCGACGTATTCCCGTCGGCCGGCGCGCAAGCGTGAAAGGCAGTTGAGTGAGCAAGTGGCCGGACGAGCTGGTCTTCGCTCCCCTCGGGGGCGTGGGCGAAATCGGCATGAATCTCGGGATCTACGGATTCGGCCCGCGCAACCGGCGCAAATGGCTCGCGGTCGACCTCGGCATCTCCTTCGCCCCGCCCGAGGTGCCGGGCATCGACATCATCATGCCGGACGTGTCCTTCCTCGCGCATGAGGCCGAGCACGGCAACCTCACCGGGCTGATCATCACCCACGGCCATGAGGACCATGTCGGCGGGCTGGTCGACCTGTGGCCGCGGCTCGGTTGCCCGGTCTACACCACGCCCTTCACGGCGGCGCTGGCGGAGGCCCGGCGGCTGAACGAGCCGGGCGCGCCGAAGATCCCGTTCCATGTCGTGCCCTCGGGCGGGCGGGCGAAGATCGGGCCGTTCGACGTCGAGTTCGTCCCCGTCGCCCATTCCATTCCCGACAGCCACGCGCTGGCGATCCGTACGCCGCTCGGCCTCGTCGTGCACACCGGCGACTGGAAGATCGACCCGACCCCGGTGGTCGGCAACGTCACCGATCCCGCCCGCTTCACCGCGCTGGGCGACGAGGGCGTGCGCGCCATCGTCTGCGATTCCACTAACGCGTTCCGCGAGGGCATCTCGCCTTCCGAGACCGACGTGCAGCAGGTGCTCACCGAGCTCATCGCCGCCGCGCCGCACCGGGTGGCGGTGACGACCTTCGCGTCCAACGTCGCCCGCATCCGCTCCGTCGCCGAGGCGGCGGTCAAGGCGGGCAGGGAAGTGGTGCTCGTCGGCCGCGCCATGGAGCGCGTGGTGACGGTGGCGCGCGAGCAGCGCCTGCTCGACGGCCTGCCGCCCTTCCGCCCGGTCGATGCCTACGGCTTCCTGCCGCGCGACAAGGTGGTGGCGATCCTCACCGGCAGCCAGGGCGAGCCGCGTGCGGCCCTCGCCCGCATCGCCGACGACGACCATCCCGAGATCGCGCTCTCGCCCGGCGACCATGTGATCTTCTCCTCGCGCACCATCCCCGGCAATGAGCGTGCGGTGAACCGCATCATCAACGCGCTGGTGCTGCAGGGCGTGAAGATCATCACCGACCGCGACGCGCTGGTGCATGTCTCCGGTCATCCGCGCCGCGGAGAGCTGGAGCAGATGTACCAGTGGCTGCGCCCGCAGGTGGCGGTGCCGGTGCATGGCGAGCCGCTGCACCTGTCAGAGCATGCCGACCTCGCCCGCCGCATGGGCGCGCGCGAGGTGATCCGCCTCGTCGACGGCGACATGGTGCGCCTCATCTCCGCCGATCCCGCGCTCGGTGCCGAGGTGATCGAGGAGGTGCCCGCCGGCCGGCTCTACAAGGACGGGCAGGTGCTGGTCAGCTCCGACGACCCGGCCGTGGCCGAGCGCCGGCGCATGTCCTTCTCCGGCCTCATCTCGGTTGCCATCGCCATGACCGAGAAGGGCGAGGTGGTCGGCGACCCGATGATCGACCTCTCCGGCCTGCCGCGCCTCGGCCTCGGCGGCAAGCCGCTCGACGAGGTGGTGGAGGAGGCGGTCCTCGATTGCCTGGACAGCCTGCCCAAGCCGCGCCGGCGCGACCCCGATGCCGTCTCCGAATCCGTCACCCGCGCCGTGCGCGGCTCGGTGAACGCCGCCTGGGGCAAGAAACCGCTCTGCCATGTGCTGGTGATCACGGTATGAAGGGCGCCGGATAGTTCCGGAGCGTGCTCGCATGATCGGCCGTCTGAACCATGTCGCCATCGCGGTGCCCGACCTCGATGCGGCCATCGCCACCTATCGCGACACGCTCGGGGCCGAGGTCTCCGCCGCGGAGCCGCAGCCCGAGCACGGCGTGAACACGGTCTTCGTCGTACTGCCCAACACCAAGGTCGAGCTGCTCGGCGTGCTCGGCGAGGATTCGCCGATCGCCAAGTTCCTGGAGCGCAACCCGGACGGCGGCATCCACCATCTCTGCTATGAGGTGGAGGACATCCGCGCCGCCCGCGACAGGCTGGTGACGGCCGGCGCCCGCGTGCTCGGCTCGGGCGAGCCGCGCATCGGGGCGCATGGCAAGCCGGTGCTGTTCCTGCACCCCAAGGACTTTCTCGGCACGCTTGTCGAGCTTGAGCAGGCGTGAGGCGCAGCCATGGGTATCGGCACCTACATCGCCATCTACTTCATCGTCTGGTGGACGGTGATCTTCGCCGTGCTGCCCTTCGGCGTGCGTTCGCAGCATGAGGACGGCACGGTCGAGGACGGCACCGAGCCGGGCGCGCCGCAGCGCCCGCTGCTGCTGCGCAAGGCCATCGCCACCACCTTCATCGCGGCGGTGATCGTCGGGCTGTTCGCCTGGGGCGTCGAGACCGGGAATCTGCGGCTCGACATGTTCCCAATGCCGGTGAAGACCTACTGAAATACTGCCGCGGCTCAGTTGACGTTGGGTCAAACTTTACGGCGTGAGGTAAAAAAAGAGGCGGGACCTCGGTCCCGCCTGCTTTGTTTGGCCGCCCACACCCGATTCCGTGCCGTTTCGGCATCTGCCGGGGGGCTTTCTTGCCGTTATTCCTCCCGAGACCTGGACCGACATCGCGCTTCAAGGAGCGATAAGCGGACCTCTTTCTAGAGGAGTTCAGCTTAGAGCAAAAAACGCGGGCTTGTCATCCTTGCGTTGCAATAGATCGATGGTGCAATGCAACAGAATTAGGCTACCATCCAGGCACGCAGCCTCAAACGGAGGCAGCGTCCCGAACGGAAGGCGCGCGAGGGCTTGTCTTTTCGCGACCGATCCGGTTTCACTCCGCCATCAATTATCGCGCCGCATCCACGGTCGAATCGCGAGTTTCCGCATATGCGCCTGTCCCGCTATTTCCTTCCCATTCTCCGCGAAGTTCCGAAGGAAGCGGAAATCGTCTCGCACCGCCTCATGCTGCGCGCCGGCATGATCCGGCAGGAGAGCGCCGGCATCTATGCCTGGCTGCCGCTGGGCAAGCGCGTGCTCGACAAGATCTGCAACGTGGTGCGCGAGGAGCAGAACCGTTCCGGCGCCATCGAGATCCTGATGCCGACCATCCAGTCGGCCGAGCTGTGGCGCGAGAGCGGGCGCTACGACGACTACGGCAAGGAGATGCTGCGCATCAAGGACCGGCACGAGCGCGACATGCTGTTCGGGCCGACCAATGAGGAGATGCTCACCGAGATCGTCCGGGCCTATGTGAAGTCCTACAAGGACCTGCCGCTGAACCTCTACCACATCCAGTGGAAGTTCCGGGACGAGGTGCGCCCGCGCTTCGGCGTCATGCGCTCGCGCGAGTTCCTGATGAAGGACGCCTATTCGATCGATCTCGACTTCGAGAGCGCGGTCGTCGCCTATAACCGCATGTTCGTGGCGTACCTTCGCACCTTCGAGCGGCTCGGCCTGAAGGCGATCCCGATGGTGGCCGACACCGGTCCGATCGGCGGCAATCACAGCCACGAATTCATCATCCTGGCCTCCACCGGTGAGAGCCAGGTGTTCTGCCATGCCGACTACCTCGGCATGGACACGCCCGGCAGCGACATCGACTTCCAGGACCCCGCTGCACTGCAATCTATCGTGAGCCGCTGGACCAGCCTTTATGCCGCCACGGAGGAGAAGCATGACGAGGCGGCATTCGAGGCGATTCCGGAAGGCCAGCGCCTCTCCGCCCGCGGCATCGAGGTGGGTCACATCTTCTACTTCGGCACCAAATATTCCGAGCCGATGAACGCCACCGTCGCCGGTCCGGACGGCGTGGAGCGGCCCGTCCATATGGGCTCCTACGGCATCGGTCCCTCGCGTCTCGCCGCCGCCATCATCGAGGCCTCGCACGACGAGAACGGCATCATCTGGCCGGAGGCGATCGCGCCGTTCCGTGTCGGCCTGCTCAACCTCAAGGTCGGCGACGCGGCGACGGACGCGGCCTGCGAGGCCATCTATGCCGAGCTCGGCTCGCGCAACATCGACGTGCTGTATGACGACACCGACGAGCGGCCCGGCTCGAAATTTGCCACGGCCGACCTGATCGGCCTGCCTTGGCAGATCATCGTCGGGCCGAAGGGGCTGGCGAACGGCATGGTTGAGCTGAAGCGCCGCGCCGACGGCGCGCGCGAGACGCTGCCGATCGCGGCGGCGCTGGCGCGGATCACCGGCTGAACGGCACGACGAAGCGCGGGGCGCAGAGCGGAGCGGGCATGGCGACGGCGGCACGGAGCGAAGCGCGTGGGGCGAAGTCGGCCAAGGCACGTCCCGTCGCGGAGCCGAGCGGCTCGCGCCCCTTCAGCGCCTTCGAATGGATGCTGTCGCTGCGCTATCTGCGCGCGCGCCGCAAGGAAGGCTTCATCTCGGTCATCGCCGGCTTCTCCTTCCTCGGCATCATGCTGGGCGTGGCGACGCTGATCATCGTCATGGCGGTGATGAACGGCTTCCGCAGCGAGCTTCTGTCTAAGATCCTCGGCCTCAACGGCCATATCCTCGTCCAGCCCATCGACAGCCCGCTCACCGACTATGACGCGGTCGCCAAGCGCATCGCCGGCGTGCCGGGAATCAAGCTCGCCGTGCCGCTGGTGGAAGGGCAGGCGCTCGCCTCCTCCGCCTTCAACGCCGGCGGCGTGCTGGTGCGCGGCCTGTCGGAGGCGAATCTGCGCGCGCTGCCGGCCATCGGCGCGAACATCCGCCAGGGCACGCTGGAAGGCTTCGACGAGGGCTCCGGCATCGCCATCGGCAAGCGCCTCGCCGACCAGCTCTCGCTGCAGGCGGGCGACAACCTCACGCTGGTGGCGCCACGCGGGGCGGTGACCCCCATGGGCACGACGCCGCGGATCAAGGTCTACAAGATCGCCGCGGTGTTCGAGATCGGCATGTCCGAGTACGACAGCGCGTTCGTCTTCATGCCGCTGGCGGAGAGCCAGGCCTATTTCAACAAGGACGGCGACGTCACCGCCATCGAGGTCTACGCCGACAATCCCGACAATGTGGATCGCCTGCGCTCCCCGGTCCAGGCGGCGGCGGAGCGGCCGGTCTACATCGTCGACTGGCGACAGCGTAACGCTACCTTCTTCAACGCGTTGCAGGTCGAGCGCAACGTGATGTTCCTCATCCTCACGCTGATCGTGGTGGTGGCGGCCTTCAACATCGTCTCGGGCCTCAACATGCTGGTGAAGGACAAGGGACGCGACATCGGCATACTGCGCACCATGGGGGCGACGCGCGGCGCGATCATGCGCGTCTTCCTCGTCACCGGCGCCGCCATCGGCGTGGTGGGCACGCTGGCCGGCTTCCTGCTCGGCCTTGTCGTGTGCCTGAATGTCGAGGAGATCCGCCAGTTCATCTCCTGGCTCACCGCCACCGAACTGTTCTCGCCCGAACTCTATTACCTCTCGCGCCTGCCGGCCGAGATGAACGCCGGCGAGACCGCGACCGTCGTCATGATGGCGCTGGTGCTGTCCTTCCTCGCTCCGCTCTACCCGTCCTGGCGCGCCGCGCGCCTCGATCCGGTGGAAGCGCTGCGTTACGAATAGGAGGAGCCGGTGCCCCCCGTGAACGCCGTGCTCCGGCTGGAGCGCATCGAGCGCCGCTACGCGCAGGGCGAGGACACGCTCGACATCCTGCGCGGCGCCGATTTCGTGGTCGGGGAGGGGCAGTCGGTGGCCCTCGTCGCGCCGTCCGGCACCGGCAAGTCGACGCTTCTGCACATCGCGGGCCTGCTGGAGCACCAGGACGCGGGTGAGGTCTATATCGGCGGCAAGGCGACGGCCGGGCTGCCCGATGCCGAGCGCACCCGCATCCGCCGCGTCGAGGTCGGCTTCGTCTACCAGTTCCACCACCTGCTCCCCGAGTTCTCCGCCCAGGAGAACGTGATGCTGCCGCAGATGATCCGCGGCCTGTCGCGCAGCGAGGCGGGCGCGCGGGCCAAGGAACTGCTCGGCTATCTCGGCCTTGGAAAGCGCCTCGACCACCGGCCGGGCGAGCTTTCCGGCGGCGAGCAGCAGCGCGTCGCCATCGCCCGTGCCGTCGCCAACGCCCCGCGCGTGCTCCTCGCCGACGAGCCGACCGGCAACCTCGACCCGCACACCGCCGACCACGTGTTCCACGCGCTGTCGCAGCTCGTCGAGGCGACCGGCCTCGCCGCCGTCATCGCCACGCACAATCTGGAGCTCGCCGGCCGCATGCACCGCCGCGTGACCCTGCACGAAGGGCAGGTCGTCGAGCTGGCCTGAAGCGCGGAATCCCGGCATCCGGAACGCTTCTGCGGCGGTAGTCTTATGCTATCGTCGCACAAGGCGCGAAGGCCGCGAGTCGCTCAGATGCTCGATCATCTCCTCCAGGACCACATGACGCTGCTGGCGGGCGTCGTCACCGCCGCCATCGCCCTCATCATCCTCCTGCGCTGGACCGGCCAGCGCGTCGTCGTGCCCGAGGCGCGCCTCGCGCTGAAGGGTGACGGCTCCTTCGATTACGACGTCGCCGGCACCTCGGCGCACCAGCCGGTGCTCGCCCGCATCGCCGGGCGCAGTGGCGCGCTGGGCGAAGAACGCGTCGCCGAGCTAGCGCCGCTGGCGAGCCAGGCCGGCGAATCCACCGCCATCTGGGTGCATGTGGAGGGCGCCCGCGTCGGCGAGATCGCGGCGCGCGACGTCGCCGCCTTCCATGCCGTGCTGGCGGGGCGGCCGGCACGCTGCAACGCGGTGGTGATCGACGACGACCTGGCCGGCGGCCTCGTCGTCAAGCTCGACGTCATGTGGCCGCCGCGCCTGCGATAATCCGGTGAGCGCTTCCATTCGTTACCGACTCGTCAACCATGAGTCGGAACGAAAGAAGAACATGGGTTGATTCTGTGGATTGCGGGAGTCATGTTCTCCATATGTTCCATGGAGGTCGACATGATCCGCATTCTGCTTCAGGAAGTCGCCGCCCTTGCCTCGCTCGGCCTGTTCGTCGCCATGAT
Source organism: Xanthobacteraceae bacterium (assembly GCA_029239875.1). Classification (GTDB taxonomy): domain Bacteria; phylum Pseudomonadota; class Alphaproteobacteria; order Rhizobiales; family Xanthobacteraceae; genus Ancylobacter. The sequence continues at coordinate 41,067 of JARBUD010000026.1, forward strand.
CGGCATCTGGGCCGGCGTCATCACCGGGGTCTGAGGACAACGGGGAGGACACCCTACGACTGGTGGACGCGGCGCCGCCCGTCGCCCACCATTCCGAACTTGAGTCGCGAGAGGTGAGAAATGGCGCAGCAGGACATGACGCAGGCCGATGCCGGGTTCGTCCATCTGCACGTCCATTCGTCCTTCTCGCTGCTGGAAGGCGCGCTCAGCATCGGCAAGCTGGCCGAGCTCGCCAAGAAGGACCGCCAGCCCGCCATCGCGCTGACCGACACCGGCAACCTGTTCGGCGCGCTGGAATTCTCCGAGAAGATGGCCGGCAGCGGCATCCAGCCGATCCTCGGCTGCTCGCTCGCCGTGGATTTTCCCGGCCCCGCGCCGCGCGGCCCCGCCGGCCAGCAGCGCCCGCGCATCGTCCTTCTGGCGATGAACGAGGAGGGCTGGAAGAACCTGATGGAGCTGGTCTCCCGCTCCTTCCTCGATACCGCGTCGGACGGCGCGCCGCACCTCAAGCTCGACTGGCTGCAAGGCCATGCCGGCGGGCTCATCGCGCTGACCGGCGGCCCCTCCGGTCCCATCGACCGCGCGCTTGCCGCCGGCAGCCACGACCAGGCCGAGCAGCGGCTGGCGACGCTCGCCGAGCTGTTTGGCGACCGGCTCTATGTCGAGATCCAGCGTCACGGCGTCGCCGAGGAGCGGCGCGTCGAGACCGCGCTGGTCGAGCTCGCCTACAGGCTCGATTTGCCGCTGGTGGCGGCCAACGAGCCGTTCTTCGCCGGCCAGGACGACTACGAGGCGCATGACGCGCTGATCTGCATCGCCGAAGGCCGGCTGGTGGCGGAGGGCGACCGGCGCCAGCTCACGCCCGAGCACCGCTTCCGCACCCGCGCCGAGATGATGGCGCTGTTCGCCGACCTGCCGGAGGCGCTCGCCAACACGGTCGAGATCGCCCGGCGCTGCGCCTACCGCCCGCGCACGGTGAAGCCGATCCTGCCGCGCTTCACCATGGAGCGCGACGAGGCCGAGGAATTGCGCGTGCAGGCGGAGGAAGGCCTGCAGGCGCGGCTCGCCGTGCACGGACCGGCGCCGGGGCTGACCGAGAAGGATTATGAGGACCGCCTGGCCTTCGAACTCTCGATCATCGAGAAGATGAAGTTCCCCGGCTATTTCCTTATCGTGTCTGACTTTATCAAATGGGCGAAGGCTCAGGGAATTCCCGTCGGGCCGGGCCGCGGCTCCGGCGCCGGCTCGCTGGTCGCCTATTCGCTGACCATCACCGACCTCGACCCGCTGCGCTTCGGCCTGCTGTTCGAGCGCTTCCTGAACCCCGAGCGCGTGTCGATGCCGGACTTCGACATCGACTTCTGCCAGGAGCGGCGCGACGAGGTGATCCGCTACGTGCAGCAGCGCTACGGGCGCGATCAGGTGGCGCAGATCATCACCTTCGGTACGCTGCAGGCGCGCGGCGTGCTGCGCGACGTCGGCCGCGTGCTGGAGATGCCCTACGGCCAGGTCGACAAGCTGTGCAAGCTGGTGCCGCAAAATCCGGCCAATCCGGTGACGCTGACGCAGGCCATCGAGGGCGAGCCGCGCCTCCAGGCCGAGAGCGAGGCCAATCCGGTGGTGAAACGGGCCTTCGACATCGCCACCAGGCTCGAAGGGCTGAACCGCCACGCCTCGACCCACGCCGCCGGCATCGTCATCGGCGACCGGCCGCTCGCCAAGCTCGTGCCGCTCTACCGCGATCCGCGCTCCGACATGCCGGTGACGCAGTACAACATGAAGTGGGTGGAGCAGGCCGGGCTGGTGAAGTTCGACTTCCTCGGCCTGAAGACGCTCACGGTACTGCAGACCGCGGTGCGCCTCGTCGCCCAGAGGGGCATCCAGCTCGATCTCTCGACGATCCCGCTGAACGACGAGAAGACCTACGCCATGCTGACGCGCGGCGAGACGGTCGGCGTGTTCCAGGTGGAAAGCTCCGGCATGCGGCGCGCGCTGGTCGACATGAAGCCGGACCGGCTGGAGGACATCATCGCCCTCGTCGCGCTCTACCGACCGGGCCCGATGGCCAACATTCCGGTCTATTGCGCGGTGAAGAACGGCCATGAGAAGGCCGCCTATGCGCACCCCGCGCTGGAAGCGAGCCTGAAGGAGACCTACGGCGTCATCATCTACCAGGAACAGGTGATGCAGATCGCGCAGACGCTGTCCGGCTATTCGCTGGGCGAAGCCGACCTGCTGCGCCGCGCCATGGGCAAGAAGATCCGTGCCGAGATGGACAAGCAGCGCGAGCGCTTCGTCTCCGGCGCGGTGGAGCGTGGCGTGGCCAAGGCCAAGGCGTCGGAGATCTTCGACCTGCTGGCCAAGTTCGCCGACTACGGCTTCAACAAGAGCCATGCCGCTGCCTACGCGCTGGTCTCGTACCAGACGGCCTATATGAAGGCGAACTACGCCACCGAGTTTCTCGCCGCCTCGATGACGCTCGACATGGGCAACACCGACAAGCTGGCGGAATTCCGCCAGGAGGCGCAGCGGCTCGGCATCGAGGTGGTGCCGCCTTCGGTCAATCATTCAGGCCGCGAGTTCGCGGTGAAGGACGGGCGCATCCTCTACGCGCTGGCCGCCATCAAGGGCGTCGGCGTGCACGCGGTGGAGGCCATCGTCGAGGCGCGGGGCGACCGGCCCTTCGCCAGCCTCTCGGACTTCGCCGCCCGCATCAACGCCAAGGCGCTGAACAAGCGCACCATGGAAAGCCTGGTGAGCGCCGGCGCCTTCGACGCGCTGGAGCCGAACCGCGCCCGTGCCGCGGCGGCGGTCGATGCCATCCTGGGCCATGCCGCCTCGGTTGGGGCGGAGGCGGCCATCGGCCAGGGCAACATGTTCGGCGGGCCGGCCGTGGCGACCGACCTGCCGATCCCCAATGCCGCGCCATGGCTGCCGGCGGAGAAGCTCCAGCGCGAATACGACGCCATCGGCTTCTTCCTCACCGGCCATCCGCTGGACGATTACGGCAAGGCGCTGGACCGGCTGCGGGTGCAGCGCTGGAGCGACTTCACCCGCTCGGTGCGCGCCGGCTCCATCGCCGGGCGCCTCGCCGCCACGGTGGTGAGCCGGCAGGAGCGGCGCACCAAGACCGGCAACAAGATGGGCATCGTCGGCCTGTCCGATCCTTCCGGCCAGTTCGAGGCGGTGCTGTTCTCCGAGACGCTGGCGCAGTACCGCGAGCTGCTGGAGCCCGGCAGGGCGCTGCTGCTGCAGGTATCGGCGGAATTGCAGGGCGAGGATGTGCGCGCCCGCATCCAGACCGTCGAGCCGCTCGACGAGGCGGCCTCCAAGATGCAGAAGGGCATGCGCATCTTCCTGCGATCGCCCGATCCGCTGGACAGCGTCGCCTCGCGCCTCGGCTCGCTCGCCGGCGGGCGAGGGGACGGGGAGGTCGCCCTGGTGCTGCTGCTCGGCGAGAGCGGCGCGACCGAGGTGGAGGTGAAGCTGCCCGGCCGCTACAGCCTCTCCCCGCAGATCGCCGGCGCGATGAAGGCGGTGCCGGGCGTGCTGCAGGTCGAGATGGCCTAGCCGTCTGCCTGGGCGGCCGTCTTTTTGTTCTTGCCTTTCCCGGCGAAACGGGGAATTGCCAGAGACATCCAGCGATGTTCGGGAGCGGCTGGCCTATGGCAGGCGAGAATGGCGGGCAGGGCGCTTCGAGGCGCGCCATCCTCGTCCTGGGGATGCACCGCAGCGGCACCTCGGCGCTGACGCGGACCATCAACCTGCTGGGCGCGGTGGCGCCGCAGACGCTGCTCGACGCCAGCGCCGGCAATGAGCGCGGCCACTGGGAATCCAAGCCCATCGTCGACCTGAACGACGAGATCCTCGCCGCCTGCGGGCAGGTCTGGTTCTCGCGCCAGCGCATGAAGGTGTCGCCGATCGAGGTCGTGCGGGCGAAGGGGCTCTGGCGCAAGCTGCACGACACGCTGGAGAGCGAGTTCGGCGGCGCGCCGACTATCGTCCTCAAGGACCCGCGAGTCAGCCGGCTGGTGCCGCTCTATGCGCAGGCGCTCGGCGAGGCCGGCTACGACGTCGCCGCGGTGCTCACTTTGCGCAATCCGCTGGAGGTGGCGCGCTCGCTGGCGGCCCGCAACGGCATGGAGCTGCGCAAGGCGCTCGGCCTGTGGCTGCGCTATACGCTCGACGCCGAGCTCGACACGCGCGGCATGGCTCGCGCCGTCGTCGCCTATGAGGCGCTGCTCGACGACTGGCGGAAGACGACCGCGCTGATGAAGCGCCATATCGGCGGCGACTGGCCCGATCCGACCCCGGAGATCGAGGCGGAGATCGACGAATTCCTCTCGCCCGAGCTGCGGCACCACGAGCTCGCCATGCCCGGCGGCGGCCTCGACCGCGCCGCGGCGGCGGGGCGGCTCTATCGTGAGCTGGCGCGGCTGTCCGACCGCCCCTCGGCCACGCCGTCGCCCGTCGTGACCCGCCTCGCCGAACTCAGCCTCGCGGTCGGCTAGGGTCGCCACCGGTGGCGCGTTGCCACCGGCCGTGTCACCGCCGATGTCACCGATTTGGTCACCAGCAATGTCACCGGTTCCGGGCTTGCCACCGAGGGCCTGCTCGCTTATAAGCCGCGCCATTCCACACGCGGACTCGCGGCCGGGGTTGCTTTGTCGTGGCTTCACGATGCCCCCAATCGGTCGCTCCGGTGCCGTTCGCCGAAATCCATCGGCGCGGCCATGTCCGCGGAGGCCTAACCGGACGAGAGACGACAATGGCGCTCCCTGATTACTCCATGCGCCAGCTCCTGGAAGCTGGCGTGCATTTCGGTCACCAGTCGCACCGCTGGAACCCGAAGATGGCCCCCTTCATCTTCGGCACCCGCAACAACATCCACATCATCGACCTGGCCCAGACCGTGCCGGCGCTGCATCGGGCGCTGCAGGCGGTGTCCGACACCGTGGCCCGTGGCGGCCGCGTGCTGTTCGTCGGCACCAAGCGCCAGGCGGCCGATGCCGTGGCCGATGCGGCCAAGCGCTCGGCGCAGTACTACGTCAATTCCCGCTGGCTCGGCGGCATGCTGACCAACTGGAAGACCATCTCGCACTCGATCGCCCGCCTGAAGAAGCTCGAAGAGCTGCTGAACGCCGGCGAGGGTGTCGGCTACACCAAGAAGGAGCGCCTGACGCTCCAGCGCGAGAAGGAGAAGCTCGATCGCGCTCTGGGCGGCATCCGCGACATGGGCGGCATTCCCGACCTGCTCTTCGTGATCGACACCAACAAGGAAGACCTCGCGGTCGCCGAGGCCCGCCGCCTCGGCATCCCGGTCGCGGCCATCCTCGACACCAACTCCGATCCGGACGGCATCGCCTTCCCGGTGCCGGGCAATGACGACGCCGGCCGCGCGATCAACCTCTATTGCGACCTCGTCGCCCGCGCCGCGATCGACGGCATCGGCCGCGCCCAGGGCGACCTCGGCATCGACGTCGGCGCCGCCGAGGCCCCGCTGGTCGAGGAACTGCCGGCCGAGACCTCCGGCTGGGCCAGCTTCGAGCCGCTGTCCGGCCCGCGCGGCATCGCCGACGACCTGAAGAAGCTCACCGGCGTGTCGCCGGAGATCGAGAAGAAGCTGACCGACCTCGGCATCTTCCACTTCTCGCAGATCGCCGGCCTGAGCCCGGAGGACGCCCACCACCTCGGCGAGGAAGTCGGCCTCCCGGGCCGCGTCGACGGCTGGATCGCGCAGGCCAAGGAGCTGACCGCCGAGGTCGAGTGACCTCGGGCGCCAGCTTCGCGACGGCGTCACATGCGGGCGCCAGACATTGCATCGCACGGCCGGCCCGGATTCCCTCCGGCCGGCCGTGTCGTCGAATGACACAGGATCGTTGAGGAACCGAACATGGCCAACATCACCGCGGGCATGGTGAAGGAGCTGCGCGAGAAGACCGGCGCCGGCATGATGGACTGTAAGGCCGCGCTGACCGAGGTCGACGGCGACATCGAGGCCGCCATCGACTGGCTGCGCAAGAAGGGTCTGGCCAAGGCTGCCAAGAAGGCCGGCCGCGTCGCCGCCGAGGGCCTCATCGGCCTCGCCGTCGCCGGCAATGAGGGCGTGGTCGTCGAGGTGAACTCCGAGACTGACTTCGTCGCCCGTAACGACCAGTTCCAGCAGCTGGTGCGCGACATCGCCAAGGTCGCGCTCGGCGCCGCCGACGATGTCGAGGCGGTGAAGGCCGCGGCCTATCCGGCCGGCGGCACCGTCGCCGACGCCATCAACAGCGCCGTCGCCACCATTGGCGAGCACATGAACCTGCGCCGCTCGAAGAAGCTGTCCGTCTCGGCCGGCGTCATCGGCTCCTATGTGCACGGCTCGGTGGGCGAGGGCCTCGGCAAGATCGGCGTGCTGGTCGCGCTCGAATCGACCGGCAAGCAGGACGAACTCGCCGCGCTCGGCCGCCAGATCGCCATGCACGTCGCCGCCGCGAACCCGCAGGCGCTCGACGCCGCCGGCATCGACGCCGATGTCGTCGCCCGCGAGCGCGGCGTGCTGGCCGAGAAGGCCAAGGCCTCCGGCAAGCCGGACAACGTGGTCGAGAAGATCGTCGAGAGCGGCCTGAAGACCTTCTACAAGGAAGTCACGTTGCTCGAGCAGCCCTTCATCCACGAGCCCTCCAAGACCGTCGCCCAGGCGGTGAAGGAGAGCGAGGGCAAAGTCGGCGCGCCGGTGAAGGTCACCGCCTTCGTGCGCTTCGGCCTCGGCGAGGGCGTCGAGAAGCAGGAGAGCGACTTCGCCGCCGAAGTCGCCGCTGCGGCGGGCGTCTGAGCCTGTTCTTGCGTTGATAAGTCACGCCGGGCCGCCCAAGGGCTGTCCGGCGTGTTTTACTGTGTGCGCCGCGCGCGAATCGCACCAAGGTTCCTGACGCCTTGGGCCTCGCGCTGAGCCGGACGCGCCAAGCTTGAGGTGCCCCCATGTCGATCCCGTCGGACCGGAACGAACTCGCCTTCGGGCGCGTATTGGTGAAGGTGTCCGGCGAGGCGTTGATGGGCAGCGAGGCGTTCGGCCTGCACTGGCCGACCATCGAGCGCATCGCCCAGGATCTCGTCGAAGCCCGGCACACGGGCGCCGAGGTCGCGGTGGTGGTCGGCGGCGGCAACATCCTGCGCGGCGCCAGCGTGGCGGGGCAGGGGCTCGACCGCGCCACCGCCGATCACATGGGCATGCTGGCCACGGTGATGAACGCCTTAGCGCTGGAGAAGGCGGTCGAGCAGGCCGGCAGCCCGGCGCGCACGCTCTCGGCCATCCCCATGCCGACCATCTGCGAGCCCTATGCACACCAGACCGCGGCGCGGCATTTGTCGCGCGGACGCGTGGTGTTGCTCGCCGGCGGCACCGGCAATCCCTACTTCACCACCGACACCGGCGCCGTGCTGCGCGCCGCCGAGCTCGACTGCGACGCGGTGATGAAGGCGACCAATGTCGACGGCGTCTACACCGCCGATCCCAAGCTCGACCCGACGGCGCGGCGGTACGAGCGCCTGACCCATGACGAAGCGCTGGCGAAGGATCTCAAGGTGATGGACGCCGCCGCCTTCGCGCTGGCGCGCGAGGCGAAGCTGCCGATCATCGTCTTCTCCATACGCGAGCCCGGCGCCATCGCCGCCGCCATCCGCGGCGAGGGCCGGGCGACGACGGTGGCCCCCTAGGCGCCGTTCCCGTGTGACGTGCGTGACGCCTGCCCTCGCGCCGCAAGGCGCGCGAAACGCTTGCCTTGCGCGTCTTTAGGTTGGATATAGCCGCCAACCGGGCGGCGACGGCCGGCCTTGCGCCGGACAGAAAAGTGAACGAGGTCCGTTATGAGCACTCTGCCGATCGACATCGCCGATTTGAAGCGCCGCATGCAGGGCGCCATCACGGTCCTCAAGCAGGAGCTGTCCGGCCTTCGCACCGGTCGCGCCTCGGCGAGCCTGCTCGAGCCGATCCAGGTCGACGCCTATGGCAGCCACATGCCGCTCAACCAGGTCGCCTCGGTGAACGTGCCGGAGCCGCGGCTGCTTTCGGTGCAGGTGTGGGACCGCGGCATGGTCGCGGCCGTGGAGAAGGCGATCCGCGAATCCAATCTCGGCCTCAACCCGCAGACCGAGGGTCAGGTGCTGCGCGTGCGCATTCCCGAGCTCACGCAGGATCGCCGTCAGGAATTGGTCAAGGTCGCGCATAAATATGCCGAGGCGGCGCGCGTTTCCGTGCGCCATGTCCGCCGCGACGGGCTCGATGCGCTGAAGAAGGCCGAGAAGGACGGGGAAATGAGCTCCGACGATCTGGATCGCCTGGCGGATCAGGTGCAGAAGGCGACGGACCAGTCCATCACCGAGATCGACCAGACCCTGTCCGCCAAGGAAAAGGAAATCCTGGCGGTCTAGCTCTCGGACGCCGAAGGGGGGCTCCGTGAACATTGCGAGGCTCGGGGTGCCGTCGGGCACCGCCATCGAGACGGAAGCGCGGGACGCGGCGGCAGCCGGCGCCGTGCGGCCGCGGCACGTCGCGATCATCATGGACGGCAACGGCCGCTGGGCCACCAGCCACGGCCTGCCCCGCTTCGAAGGCCACCGGCGCGGCGCCGAGGCGGTGCGGCGCACGGTCACCGCGGCGCGCGAGCTCGGCATCGAGGCGCTCACCCTCTACAGCTTCTCCAGCGAGAACTGGTCGCGCCCGGAGGAGGAGATCGGCCAGCTGATGGGGCTGCTCAAGCGCTTCATCCGCTCCGACCTCAAGGAACTCCACGCCAACAATGTGCGCCTGCGCATCATCGGGGAGGGCCATCCGACCGATCGGGAGGTGCAGGGCCTGCTCGACGAGGCCGAGGCGCTCACCCGTGCCAATACCGGCGTCACGTTGACCGTGGCCTTCAACTACGGCTCGCGCAACGAGATCGCGCGCGCGGCCCAGTGCTTCGCCCGGCAGGTCGCGGCCGGCACGCTGCGGCCGGAGGACATCACGCCCGAACGCTTCGACGACGCGCTCGACACGGCGGGGCTGCCGCCCCTCGACCTCGTCATCCGCACCAGCGGCGAGCAGCGGCTGTCGAATTTCCTGCTCTGGCAGGCTGCCTATGCCGAGCTGGTCTTTCTGCCGGTGTTCTGGCCGGATTTCGACCGCGCCTGGCTGGAGCGCGCCCTGGCGGAGTACGGGCGGCGGGAACGCCGCTTCGGCGGCGTCGACGCGAACGGACGCTGACACGTGCGTATCGGAGCCGACTTCCTGCCACGCCTCGGCTCGGCGCTGGTTCTCGCGCCCGTCGCGGTCGCCGCGGCCTGCTGGGGCGGCTGGGCCTTCACTCTCCTCGTCACCGTCGCAGCGATGATCGTCCTGTGGGAATGGGTGCGCATGGTCGCGGCGGTGCCGCGCACCGCGCTGCTCGCGGTCGGCGTCGTCGCGATCGTCGCGGCGATGCTGGTGCTCGTCGTGCGTCCGATTCCCGTCGCCATGGCGATCATCGTGCTGGGCGGCATCGCCTCGGCGCTGGTGGCGCGCGGCGGGCGGCAGCGGCGCATCTGGGCGCCGTTCGGCGTGCTCTATGCCGGGGCGCTGGCGCTGCCGCCGGTGGTCCTGCGCCAGGAAGGCAGCCTGGGGCTGATCAGCCTCATCTGGCTGCTGGCCGTGGTGTGGTCGACTGACATCGCCGCCTATTTCTGCGGCCGGCTGATCGGCGGGCCGAAGCTGTGGCCGCGGGTCAGCCCCAACAAGACGTGGTCGGGCTCCATCGGCGGCACCCTCTTCGCCATGCTGGGCGGCATGGCGACGCTGCACCTCGCCGGCGTGCACGCGCCGCTGCTGGCGGCGCCGGTGGCGGTGCTGGTCAGCATCGCCAGCCAGGGCGGCGACCTGTTCGAATCGGCGATGAAACGGCGCTTCGGTGTGAAGGATTCGAGCACGCTCATCCCCGGCCATGGCGGGCTGATGGACCGGCTCGACGGCTTCATCGCCGCGGCGGCGCTGGCGCTGCTGATCGGCTTGCTGCGCGATCCCTCCGCTCCCGCGCGCGGGCTGCTGATGTGGTGAGGCGAGGGGGAGGCCGGGCTGCGACCGAATCTCCTCGATCGCCTTCGCCATCTTGCGGATTCGCCTTCGCTCTGCCCAAGTTCGCCTTAAAGCCACCCTATGCATCACGGGTCGCGCCTTCCGGCGCGCCCTTCTAGGAACCTTCCGATGGAATTTCTCGCCTCGATGGGCGGCAATGCGAGCTGGCTTCTCGGCTATGTCGTGCCGTTCCTGTTCGTGCTGACGATCGTCGTGTTCTTCCACGAGCTCGGCCACTTCTGGGTGGCGCGCCGCGCCGGGGTGAAGGTGGTCGCCTTCTCCGTCGGCTTCGGCCCCGAGATCGTCGGCTTCAACGACCGCCACGGCACGCGCTGGAAGCTCTCGGCGATTCCGCTCGGCGGCTATGTGAAGTTCCTCGGCGACGAGAGCGCCGCCAGCACCCCCGATCGCGGCGCGCTCGACACGATGAGCGAGGAGGACAGGCGCAGCAGCTTCTTCCACAAGCCGGTCGGCGCCCGCGCCGCCATCGTCGCCGCCGGGCCCATCGCCAATTTCATCCTGGCGATCGTGATCTTCGCCGGGCTGTTCATGACCGTCGGCCGGCAGGTGACGACGCCGCAGGTCGATTCCGTGCAGGCCGGCAGCGCCGCCGAGCGGGCGGGGTTCCAGGCCAACGACGTGATCCTGTCGATTGACGGCGAGAAGATCGATTCCTTCGGCGACATGCAGCGCGTCGTCAGCGCCAGCGCCGACCAGAAGCTCGCCATCGTCGTCGAGCGTGGCGGCCAGCAGGTGACGCTCGACGCGACGCCGGACCGGCGCGAGATCACCGACAGCTTCGGCAACGTCCACCGCATCGGCGTGCTCGGCATCTCCCGCAACACCGCGGGCGGGCAGGTCAAGACCGAGCGATTCGGCCCGGTCGAGGCCGTGGGCATGGCCGGACGCGAGGTCTGGTTCATCGTCGACCGCACCTTCAGCTATATCGGCGGGGTGGTCACGGGCCGCGAATCCGCGGACCAGCTCGGCGGCCCGATCCGCATCGCCCAGGTCTCCGGGCAGGTCGCCACCTTCGGTATCGCCGCCCTGCTGCAGCTTGCCGCGGTGCTGTCGGTGTCGATCGGACTTCTTAACCTATTTCCGGTACCTCTCCTCGATGGCGGACATCTGCTTTTCTACGCCATCGAAGCGCTGCGCGGCCGTCCGCTCAGCGAGCGGGCGCAGGAGGTCGGATTCCGCATCGGTCTGGCGCTGGTTTTGATGCTGATGCTGTTTGCGACTTGGAACGATATCCTTAGCATATCAAAATCTTGAGCCTGATTTCGGGGCGGCGTTGCCTGTGTGCCACGCCGGCCGGAAAAGGCGTGTATGACAGCCCGTTCGGTTTGCAGGCTTGGCAAAAGTCTGTATCAAACGGGGTGCAGGGTGGAGATTGTCACCGGTGCGTGCCCCTGGGCGTGTCGCCGGCCGATCTCGGAACAACGGTAAGGTTGAGCACCAAATGGCTCGTATCCGGTTCGTGCGTAAGTTGGCCTCGGTAGTTGGTATTGTCGCGCTGATGGCCGTCGCGAGCGTTGCCGGATCGGTTGCCGTGCCTTCAAGCGCCATGGCGCAGTCGGCGAGTTCCATCATCGTCGAGGGCAACCGTCGCGTCGACGCCGACACCATCCGCTCCTATTTCCAGACCGGTCCGGGCGAATCGCTGACCCCCGCCAAGATCGACGAGGGCCTGAAGGCGCTCTACGCCACCGGCCTGTTCTCCGACGTCACCATCGCCAACCGCGGCGGCCGGCTGGTCGTGCGGGTGGCCGAGAACGAGGTGATCAATCGCGTCGCCTTCGAGGGCAACAAGAAGCTCAAGGACGAGCAGCTCTCGGTCGAGGTGCAGTCGAAGGCGCGCAGCCCGCTGTCGAAGACCACGGTGCAGGCCGACACGCAGCGCATCATCGAGCTCTATCACCGCGCCGGCCGCTACGACGTGCGCGTCACGCCGAAGACCATCGACCGCGGCCAGGGCCGCGTGGACCTCGTGTTCGAGATCACCGAGGGCGACAAGCTCGGCATCTCCGAGATCCGCTTCGTCGGCAACAAGGCGTTCTCAGCCTACAAGCTGAAGGACGAGATCACCACGACCGAGTCGAACTGGCTCTCCTGGCTGAAGAACACCGACATCTATGACGTCGACCGCATCAACACCGACCAGGAACTGCTGCGCCGCTTCTATCTGAAGAACGGTTATGCCGACTTCCGCATCATCTCGGTGACGGCCGACCTCGACCGCAAGACCGGCGGCTTCATCCTCACCTACACCTTCGAGGAAGGCCCGCAGTACCGCGTGGGTACCGTGGAGGTCGCCTCGGGCATCAAGGACGTCGACATCAACCGGCTCCGCTCCGCGCTGCGCGTGGCGCCGGGTCAGGTCTACAACGCCGAGCTGGTCGAGAAGTCGGTCGAGAACGCGACCATCGAGGTGTCGAAGAGCGGCTACGCCTTCGCCCAGGTGCGTCCGCGCGGCGACCGCAACGTCGAGGCCCGCACCATCTCGCTGGTGTTCGCGGTCGAGGAAGGCCCGCGCGTCTACATCGAGCGCATCGATATCCGCGGCAATACCCGCACCCGCGACTGGGTCATCCGCCGCGAGTTCGATCTCGCCGAGGGCGACGCCTATAATCGCGTGCTGGTCGACCGCGCCGAGCGCCGGCTGAACAATCTCGGCTACTTCAAGACGGTGAAGATCACCAACGAGCCGGGCACGGCGCCGGACCGCATCGTCCTCGTCGTCACCGTCGAGGACCAGCCCACCGGCGAGTTCTCGGTCTCGGGCGGCTACTCGACTGCCGACGGCTTCATCGGCGAAGTCGCGGTCTCGGAGAAGAACTTCCTCGGCCGCGGCCAGTATGTGCGCCTTGCCGGCCAGCTCGGCGAGAACGTCCAGGGCGTCGACTTCAGCTTCACCGAGCCGTACTTCCTCGACTACCGCGTCGCGGCGGGCTTCGACCTGTTCTGGAAGGAGACCAGCGCGACCGACTACAGCCCGTACGACACGGAGACGGCCGGCGGCACGCTGCGCGTCGCCCTGCCGCTGACCGACGAGCTGACTCTCGGCCTGCGCTATACGCTGTCGCAGAAGGAGATCACGGTCGACCAGGAGTGCCCGATCTTCTGGAGCCAGGAAGCGTGCAACGCCTATTGGGGCGACATCTCCTGGGCGATCCTCGAGGTCAACGGCGTGTCGGCCATCACCTCGTCCGTCGGCTACACGCTGTCCTACAACATGCTGGACAACAACAAGGATCCGACGAACGGCTACCTGCTCGAGCTGAAGCAGGACCTCGCGGGTCTCGGCGGCGACGTGAACTTCATCCGCTCGACCTTCGATGCCCGCTGGTACATGCCCGTCGTCGGCGACTTCGTCCTCATGCTGCGCGGCCAGGCCGGTAACGTCTCCTCCTGGGGCGGCGAGGACCTGCGCATCCTCGACAACTTCTTCAAGGGTCCGGACCTCGTCCGTGGCTTCGCGCCAAACGGCATCGGTCCGCGCGACCTTGCCTCGGGCAACATGCTGTTCGGCGAGGAGCCGGACGCGCTGGGCGGCACGCTCTACTGGGGCACCACGGCCGAGCTGCAGTTCCCGCTCTCCTTCCTGCCGAAGGACTTCGGCCTGAAGGCCGCTGTGTTCGCCGATGCCGGTTCGCTGTGGGATTACCAGGGCAACACCATCTTCCCGAACATTGCGGGCTGGGAAAACAATCTGGTCGACTGCAGCCTCATCCCGGGTTCGTCGACCAAGGGCAAGAACAACGTCTGCGTCGCCGACAGCGACCTGATCCGCTCCTCGGTCGGCGTCAGCCTGATCTGGAGCTCGCCCTTCGGCCCGCTGCGCTTCGACTACGCCTGGGCGCTCACGAAGGAATACTACGACCAGGTCCAGGAGTTCCGCTTCAGCGGCGGCACGCGCTTCTGATAGCCTGCTATACTCAGACCTGTGGGGGCGGTCCGGTCATCCGGGCCGCTCCTGCGTTTAGAGGATGAGGCGGCGGCCGGCACGAGACGATGAGCGATCCCTTCTTCCATCCGGCGCCGGCGCCCCTGACGATCGGCGAGATCTGCGCGCTCGTCGGCGGTGTGCCGGGCGAGGGCGTCGATCCGGCCTGGACCATCGCCAATGTCGCCTCGCTGGAGGAGGCGGGGCCGGCCGACCTCGCCTTCATGGACGGTGCGCGCCATGTCGCCGACCTGCGCCGTACCCATGCCGGCGCCTGCCTCGTCAGCGAGCGTTTCGCCCAGCATGTGCCGGAGGGCACGGCGGTGCTCGTCGTTCCCCGGCCCTATGCCGCCTTCGTTGCCGTCGCCCGCCGCTTCCATGAGGCGAGCCTGCGTCCCGGCGCCGTGTTCGGCCAGCCCGGTGTCGCAGCCGGGGCCATGGTGCATCCGCAGGCCCGGCTCGAAGCCGAGGTGACCGTCGATCCCGGCGCCGTGGTCGGCCCTGGCGCAGAGATCGGCGCCGGCACCATCGTCGCGTCCGGCGCGGTCATCGGACCGGGGGTGCGCATCGGACGCGCCTGCTCCATCGGCGCCGGAGCGAGCCTGCTGCACGCGCTGCTCGGCGACCGGGTGATCGTGCATCCCGGCGCGCGCATCGGCCAGGATGGCTTCGGCTATCTCGGCGGCGCCAAGGGCCACGCCAAGGTGCCGCAGATCGGCCGCGTCATCCTGCAGGACGACGTGGAGATCGGCGCCGGCACCACCATCGACCGCGGCGGCCTGCGCGACACGGTGATCGGCGAGGGCACCAAGATCGACAATCTCGTACAGATCGCGCACAACGTGGTCATCGGCCGCCACTGCATCGTCGTCTCGCAGACCGGCATCGCCGGCAGCGCGACGCTGGGCGATTTCGTCGTGCTGGGCGGGCAGGTGGGCGTGATCGGCCATGTGCGCATCGGCGACGGGGCGCGCATCGCCGCCACCAGCAACGTGAAGGACGACGTGCCGCCCGGCGTGGAATGGGGCGGCTCGCCCGCCAAGCCCATGCGCGAGTGGTTCCGCGAGGTGATGGCGGTTCAGCGGCTGGCGCGCGGCGAGCGCCCGGCGGCCGGCCGGCAAGAGGAACGATAGGGATATGGACGTGCAGGCCGAAGCCAATAACGAGACTACAAGCGAAGCGGCTGCGCTCGGGACCGCCGACATCCATCGCATTCTGGAGGTGCTGCCGCACCGCTATCCTTTCCTCATGGTGGACAGGATCGTCAACATCGAGGGCGACAAGCGGGCCGTCGGCGTGAAGAACGTCTCGGCCAACGAGCCGCATTTCCAGGGCCACTTCCCGGACAATCCGGTGATGCCCGGCGTGCTGATCCTCGAAGGCATGGCGCAGACCGCCGGCACCATCTGCCTGCTGGGGCGCGACGAGGACGGGCCGCCGGCGGTCGTCTATTTCATGACCATCGACAAGGCGAAGTTCCGCAAGCCCGTGGTGCCCGGGGACGTGCTGGAGTACCACATGACGCAGATCTCCAAGCGCCGGAACATGTGGTGGTTCCGCGGCGAGGCCAAGGTGGACGGCCAGCTCGTCGCCGAGGCCGAGGTCGGCGCCATGATCGGCCGGGGGGACCGCAAGTGAGCGCTGCACGTATTGACCCGACGGCACGCGTCGAGGATGGCGCGAGCCTGGGCGAGGGCGTCGAGGTCGGCCCCTTCTGCACGGTCGGGCCGCATGTCATGCTCGAAGCCGGGGTGAAGCTGGTCTCGCACGTCGCCGTCGCGGGGCACACCACCATCGGCGAGAACAGCGTGGTCTATCCCTTCGCCTCGCTCGGCTTCCCGCCGCAGTCCTACCACTACAAGGGCGAGCCGAGCCGGCTCACTATCGGCCGCAACTGCATCATCCGCGAGCATGTGACGATGAACACCGGCACGGCCGGCGGCCACATGGAGACGGTGGTCGGCGAGGGCGGCATGTTCATGGTCGGCAGCCACATCGCGCATGACTGCGTCGTCGGCGCCCGCGCCGTGTTCGCCAACAACGCCACGCTCGCAGGCCATGTGACCATCGGCGAGAACGTGTTCATCGGCGGGCTCTCCGCCGTGCACCAGTTCGTGCGTGTCGGCGACGGTTGCATCGTTGGCGGCATGTGCGGCGTGCGCCACGACCTCATTCCCTTCGGCGCCATGGTGGAAGGCCGACCGGGCCTCGGCGGGCTCAACCTCATCGGGCTGAAGCGCCGCGGCTTCTCGCGGCCGCAGATCCACGCGCTGCGCGCCGCCTATCGTGAGCTGTTCTACAGCGCCGGTACGCTGGGCGAGCGCACCGATCGCGTGGCCGAGCGCTTCGCCGACGACGCCAATGTCATGCATGTGATCGAGTTCGTCCGCAGCGCCGGCAAGCGCCGCCTGACCGTGCCCGTCGATGCGGCCGACCATGTCGCCGAGCCCGAAGCCGCCTGAGGCGGGCCCGGCGCCGGCTAAAGGCGCTCTCGCCATCATCTGCGGCGGCGGCGCATTTCCTCTGGTGGTCGCCGAGGCGGCACGCCGCGCCGGCCGGGACGTCGTTCTCTTCCCGGTGCGCGGCTTCGCCGGCCCCGAGGTCGAGAGCTGGCCGCATGTGTGGATCCATATCGCCCGCTTCGGCATGCTGAAGCGCGAGATGCGCCGCCTCGGCTGCACCGAGGTCGTGTTCATCGGCACCGTGCTGCGCCCGCGCATCCGCGACATGCGCTTCGACTGGACGGCGCTCACCCTGCTGCCGCGGGTGTTTCGCATGCTGCGCGGCGGCGACGACCATCTGCTCACCAGTCTCGGCCGATTGTTCGAAGAATCCGGCTTCCGCCTCGTCGGCGCGCATGAGATCGCGCCGGAGATCCTCATCCCCGCCGGCCAGCTCGGCGGCGTCGCGCCGACGGCAGAGGAGATGGAGGACGTCGCCCTCGGCCGCCGCGCGCTCGCGGTCACCGGACCGCTCGACATCGGACAGGGGCTGGTGGTGATGAACCGCCACGTCGTCGCGCTGGAGGCGGCGGAGGGTACCGACCTCATGCTCGCGCGCGTGGCCGAACTGCGCGGCAATGGTCGCATCAAGGCCCCGGCGCGCTGCGGCGTGCTGGTGAAGCGGCCAAAGGAGGGGCAGGACCGCCGGCTCGACCTGCCCTCGCTCGGCGCGCGCACGGTGGAGGGCGCCGCCCGTGCCGGGCTCGCCGGCATCGCGGTGGAGGCTGGCGGCGTCATCGTCAGCGACGTCGGCGCCCTGGTGCGCGCCGCCGACAGCGCGGGCCTCTTCATCTACGCCTTCGGGCAGGACGAGGCGCCATGACGGCGAAGAACACGGCGGAAAAGCCGCTCGATGTCTTCATCATCGCCGGCGAGGAATCCGGCGATGCGCTCGCCGAAGGGCTGATGGCCGAGCTCAAGGCATTGCATCCGGGCGAGGTGCGCTTCCGCGGCGTCGGCGGCGCGCGCATGCAGGGGCAGGGGCTTCGGAGCCTCTTCCCCATGGAGGACATCACCGCCATGGGCTTCGCCCAGGTGATCGGCGGCCTGCCGCGCATCCTCAAGCGCATGCGCGAGGCGGCGGAGGCGATCATCGCCCACCCGCCCGATATCCTCGTCATGGTCGACGCGCCCGACTTCACCCACCGCGTGGCGCACAAGGTGCGTGCCCGGCTGCGCGACCTGCCGATCGTCAAATATGTTGCCCCGACCGTGTGGGTCTGGCGGCCGGGCCGGGCGAAGGCCATGGCGCCGGATTTCGACCGCGTGCTGGCGCTGCTACCTTTCGAGCCGGAGGCGATGCACGAACTCGGCGGCCCGCCGACGAGCTATGTCGGCCATCCGCTGTTCGGCGAGCTGGACCGCCTGCGCCCGAACGCGCAGGAGGCCGCACGGCGCGAGGGGAAGCCGCC
>JARBUD010000027.1 GCA_029239875.1 Xanthobacteraceae bacterium
GCACATGCGAGAGCATGCGCTGGCGGTCCTCGCCGGCCGCGAGTTCGGCAACGGATTTGTCCGGGAAAGACATGTCGTCGGCCATCATTGCACCCTGCCTCGTTGCGAATCCGCCGGAGGTGAACGGATTCGGCGCGCGTCGGCCACTTCTCTCTAGCGCATCAATCGAACAAGATCAAACATCAGATTGTTCTTGATGTGCGATGATGTTCGGATAAGGTGCGCGACGAACATGAGGAGCCGACGATGATCCCCGCGACCGCCCCGACGCCCGTCTATCCCGAACTTTCCGGCCGGTTGGCCTTCGTGACGGGAGCGGCGACGGGGATCGGACGGGCCATCGCCACGGCCCTGGCGCGACAGGGCGTGCGAATCGCCATCGGGGACATCAATCTCGCCGCGGCCGAGAGCGCGGCGGCGGCGATCGGCGGCGGCGCCGTGGCGGTCGAGGTGGATGTGCGCCGGCGAGCCTCGGTCGAGGCGGCGTTTGCCCGCGTGCTGGAGTTGCTCGGCGGCTGCGACCTGCTGGTCGCCAATGCCGGCGTCTCGACCATGCAGGCGGCGCTCGAGATCACCGACGAGGAGTGGGACTTCAACTTCGACGTCAACACCCGCGGCGTGTTCCTCACCAACCAGATCGTGGCCCGGCATTTCGTGTCGACGGGCAAGGGCTGCATCATCAATACGGCCTCGCTTGCCGCCAAGGTCGGCGCGCCGTTGCTGGCGCATTACTCGGCGTCCAAATTCGCCGTCCTCGGCTGGACGCAGGCACTGGCCCGCGAGCTCGCCCCCAAGGGAATCCGCGTCAATGCCGTCTGCCCGGGCTTCGTGGCGACAGGCATGCAGTCGCGCGAGGTGCAGTGGGAAGCGACGCTGCGCGGCGTGACCCCGCAGCGGGTGATCGACGACTACGTCGCCCAGACCCCGCTCGGCCGGCTGGAGCAGCCGGAGGACGTTGCCGACGTGGTGGTGTTCCTGTGCTCGGAGCAGGCCCGCTTCATGACCGGGCAGGGCGTCAACGTCACCGGCGGTGTCTACACGACCTGAGGCCGCAGGCTCTGTGCGAATATGATCGGTCGTGGAGCTTATCCGTTCGAATTAGTGCTTGCGATGTTTGTTTTTGTTCCACTACTATCCGCGAACTGCCGGTGCCCCGGCGCGGGAAGACCCTCCGGTGCTTCCTGCGCCACGGGGTGGCTTCCGTTCCGGGCAGAGGATTGCTGATGTCGTCGATCGAGCTCGATCATGTCTCCAAGCTCTACGCCAACGGCGCCTATGGCGTGCGTGACGTCGACCTTTCCATCGGAGAAGGCGAGTTCGTGATCTTCCTCGGCCCCTCGGGCTGCGGGAAGTCGACCACGCTGCGCATGATCGCCGGGCTGGAAGGCATTTCCTCGGGCGATCTGCGCATCGGCGGGCGGAGCGTCAACAACGTGCCCCCGCGCGACCGCAACATCGCCGTCGTGTTCCAGTCCTACGCGCTCTACCCGCATATGAGCGTGCGCGACAATATGGGCTTCGGCCTCAAGATGCGCGGCGTGGGCAAGGCCGTCATCGACGAGAAGATCCGCGAGGCGGCGGGTCTGCTCGGCCTCACCCCCTATCTCGACCGCAAGCCGGCGGCGCTCTCGGGCGGCCAGCGCCAGCGCGTCGCGCTCGGCCGCGCCATCGTGCGCGATCCCGTCGCCTTCCTTCTCGACGAGCCGCTGTCCAACCTCGACGCGCAGCTGCGCGCGGAGATGCGGCTCGAGCTCGTGAAGCTGCACCGCCGGCTCGGCCGCACCATCGTCCACGTCACCCACGACCAGGTGGAGGCGATGACCATGGGCGACCGCATCTGCATCATGCGCGAGGGCAGCATGATCCAGGTCGGCAAGCCGCTGGAGGTCTACGCCGACCCGGTCGACACCTTCGTCGCCCGCTTCCTCGCCACGCCGCCGATGAACCTGATCCCCGCCCGGCTGGAAGGCCGGGGCGACGGGCTCGCCGTCGTCGGCGACGACCTCGACGTGCCGGTGCCGGACATGCACCGGACCGCCTATGCGCCGGTGGCCGGGCGCGAGGTGATCTTCGGGCTGCGTCCCGAGGACCTGCACGAGGCGCCCCAGCCCGGCTTCGCGCGCATCGACGTCACCGTGGTGGCGATGGAGGCGCTCGGCGTCGAGAACATCCTCGTCGGCCAGATCGGCGGCGAGGGCGGAAAGCCGGTGGAGATCGCCGCCCGGCTCTCGCGTCATTTCACGGCGCCGGTGGGGGCGAGCGTCCCGCTCTACCTCGATGCGCGGCCCATGCATCTGTTCGACCCGGAGACGACGCGGGCCTTTCCGCGTCCCGCCCTCCGCATCGTCAGGTCCTGATCGAAGCGGAGGGGAGGCCATGCGGCGCGTCGCACTTCATTTCGGGTTGCTTCTGACCTGCGCCGTCATCCTCCTGCCCATCCTCTGGGTGGTCCGCACCAGCTTCCTGCCGGAGCCGCTGTCCTATTCGCCGGAACTGATGCCGGCGGCGACGCTCGACAATTACGTCGCGCTGTTCACCTCGACCCGCTACGGCCAGTCCTATCTCAACAGCCTGATCGTCGCCCTCGGCTCGGTCGTGGTCGCGCTGCCCTTCGCGGCGATGACCGGCTACGCCTTCGCCCGCTTCAAGACCGGCGGGCGGACCGGGCGCTTCGCCGTGCTGGCGACGCAGATGCTGCCCCCGGTGGCGATCGTGCTGCCCGCCTTCGCGCTGCTGCGCACCGTCGGGCTCACCAATTCGCTGACCGGCCTGATCATCGTCTACGCGGCGGTGAACCTGCCCTTCCTCATCTGGATCCTGATGGGCTTCTTCGATGGCATTCCGGTCGATCTCGAATGGGCGGCGCAGACGGACGGGGCGACCGCCTGGGGCGCCTTCTGGCGGATCGTGCTGCCGGTCTCGCTGCCGGGCATCGCGGCCGCCGGCGTGCTCGGCTTCATCCTGACCTGGAACGAGTTCCTGTTCGCGCTGGTGCTGAGCGGTCCGCAGACCGCCACCGTGCCGGTGGCGCTCGCCTCGCTCCAGACCTCGAACGGCGTGCAGATCGCCAAGGTCTCCGCCGGGGTGGTGCTCGCCGTGCTGCCGCTGGTGATCGCCTCCCGCTTCATCCAGCGCTTCATCGTCCAGGGACTGACTTTCGGCAGCGTGAAGTGACGTCGATTGCGCCGCGCCCGGCCGGGCGCGCGCCAACAAGCGGGCGAAACAGTGCCCGTACCAGAGGAACAGGAGAAAGAGATGCAGTTGAAGTGTAGCCTCAAGGCCGCCCTGCTCGGCGCCACCCTGCTGGCGACGGCCGGCTCGGCGCACGCCCAGAACGTCACGCTGCGCGCCCTCATGGAGGACGTGCCGGAGACGCAGATCATCGAGAAGCTGCTGCCGGAATTCGAGAAGGAGACCGGCATCAAGGTCGAGTTCGAGAAGATCGGCTACGGCGACATGCACGACAAGCTGGTGGCCCAGCTCGTCTCGCCGGAGAGCTACTACAACGTGCTGGAGGTCGACTTCCTGTGGGCCGGCGAGTTCCCCACCGCCGGCTGGCTGGAGAACCTGAACCCCTACATCGCCAAGTCCGGCTTCGACCTGAAGCCCTTCATCCCGTCCATGCTGGAGCTGCTCGGCCAGACCAAGGACGCGACGCCGATCCTGCCCATGTACAACTACTCGATGGGCCTGATCTACCGGACGGACCTGCTCGATGACGCCAAGGTCAAGGCCGACTACAAAGCCAAGACCGGCAAGGAGCTGGCCCTGCCGAAGACGCTCGCCGAGTATGTGGCGCTCTCCAAGTTCTTCAAGGCGGGCGGCAGCGTCGTCGGCGCCGCCATGCAGGCGCAGCGCGGCGATCCGAACGCCATGGAGTTCTCCAACTACCTGTTCTCCTCCGGCGGCGCCTATCTCGACGCCGGCCGCAAGGTGGTGCTGAACAGCCCGGAGGGGCTGACCGCGCTCAAGCTCTACGCCGACAACGTGCAGAACGGCGCCCAGCAGGGCGCGCTCTCCGCCACGCTCGACGACACGATGCGCCTGATGTGCGCCGGCAAGGCGTTCAGCATGGTCACCTACTGGTGGATGCTGCCGCAGCTCGACAGCAAGGAGAAGTGCCCGGAAGTCGCCGGCAAGCTGGCGCTGTCGGTCATGCCCGGCGGCCATGGCGAAAGCGGCGGCTGGGGCTGGGGCATTCCGAAGAACACCTCCGACGAATCCAAGGCCGCGGCCTGGAAGTTCATCGAGTGGGTGCAGGGCAAGAAGGTCTCGATCGCCCGCGCGATGGAAGGCCATGCGCCGGTGCGCTCGGACGTGTTCGAGGATGCGGCGGTGCTGAAGAAGTACCCCTTCTACAAGACCGGCCTCGACATCGTCGCCTCCGGCAAGTCCTTCCCGATCTTCGCCTATTCGGCGCAGTACGAGGACGTGCTGGGCGCCCAGCTCTCGCTGGCGGCCGGCGGCCAGGCCAAGCCCGAGGACGCGCTGAAGGCGGCGGCCGACGGCCTGACCCAGCTCCTCGCTAAGTGACCGCGCTCCTCACCAAATGATCGCCTTGGCGGGCGCTTCCCCCGAAGTGCCCGCCGCCCGGCGCGCCAGCTACCCCCTCGACTTGGCGCGCCGGCTTTTCTGACCCTGACGAGACGGATAGACGAGCATGCGCGTTCCGGCATTTGCGGATCGGGATTGGCGGACCGGCTGGGCCTTCGCCGCGCCGGGGCTGCTGACGCTCGCCGTCGTCATGGGCTTCCCGCTGGTCTATGCGGGGCTCATCTCGCTTTCCTCGCTGACGCTGCTCAAGCCGATGCTCCAGCCCTTCGTCGGGCTGAAGAACTTCGCCACCGTCATGGCCGATCCGCTGTTCTGGAGCGCGCTGTGGCTGACCATCAAATATTCGCTCGTCACCGTCCTCGGCGAGTTCGTCGTAGGGCTCGGCATCGCGCTGATGCTCAACCGCACGGTGACGATGAAGCCGGTCTATTTCGCGGTGCTGACCATTCCGATGGCGATGTCGCCGGTCAGCGTGGCGCTGATCTGGCGCATGCTGCTGCAGCCCAATCTCGGCATCGCCAACCAGGTGATGGAGAGCCTCGGCCTGCCGCGCATCGACTGGCTGGGCAATGCGGACCTCGCCTTGTGGACGATGGCGGCCATCGATATCTGGCAGCAGACCTCCTTCGTCGTGCTGATCCTCGCCGCCGGCCTCGCCTCGTTGCCGCGCGACCCCTATGAGGCCGCGGAGGTGGACGGCGCCACACCGCTCCAGCAGTTCTGGTACATCACCCTGCCGATGCTGCGGCCGGTGGCGGCAATTGCCGTCATCATCCAGCTCATCAACGAGTTCCGCACCTACGACCTGCCCTACATCCTCACCAAGGGCGGGCCGGGCAACGCGACCGAGGTGCTGAGCTTCTTCGCCTATCGCCGGGCCTTCCTCGGCCTCTCGCTCAACGAGGGCGCGGCCGCCGCCTTCGTGCTGCTGCTGATCGTGCTGGGACTCACCATCCTGTTCTTCGCCACGCTCGAGCGCCGCCGGTAAGTACGTGACGCCGAAGACGTCGCCTAGTCAGTGGACGCTACCTCGGAACGTATGTGCCGCGTCCAGCCATAGCGACATTTGTGTGGGCTTGACGACAACGAAAGGTGCGCGCAGCGCCGATGTGAGCCCATCGGCATAGAGCCGCGTTTCGCATCACGCGACTCGCGCGTAACGGCGGGTTCCTGTCGATCGATGCGGCGCTCCATGTCGAGCGCCCATTCCCCGGCATCTTTGCGATGCAGGAGAGTTCGTTGACCTATTGCCCTTTCCGACCGATCTAGGGCTCACCAGCAGCCGGATTTTAGTTTAGTGAAGATGGCTGATCCATGTGCGCCCGTGTGCACCCGCGCGTCGAAAATTCGGAGCCTGGGCGTGTCGGGGCGAAAAATCGAGTGCGCACGACGCGATTTGATGCTCTGGCGTTGCAGAAATAATGTCGAAAAATCAAATATTTAGATTTTCCGTCGCGCCGATGATGGATTGGACGGACCGGAATTGCCGGGCGTTCCACCGCGTGCTGTCTCGCCGGACGCGGCTCTATACCGAGATGGTCACGGCCAATGCGGTGATCTTCGGCGACCGCGAGCGGCTGATCGGTTTTTCGGATGTCGAGCACCCGCTGGCGGTGCAACTGGGCGGCTCAGACCCTGCGGCGCTGGCCAGGGCGGCGGCGATCTGTGCCGAGTGGGGCTATGCCGAGGTGAACCTCAATGTCGGTTGCCCCTCCGACCGCGTGCAGGGCGGCAATTTCGGCGCCTGCCTGATGCGCGATCCGGCGCTTGTCGCCGATTGCGTGGCGGCGATGAAGGCGGAAGTCGCGGTCCCGGTCACGGTGAAGTGCCGCATCGGCGTCGACGAGCAGGACCCGGAAGTCGCGCTCGACGCGCTGGCCGACGCGGTGCTGGCCGCCGGCACGGACGCGCTCATCGTCCATGCCCGCAAGGCGTGGCTGGAAGGGCTCTCCCCGAAGGAGAACCGTGACATCCCCCCGCTCGACTACGGCCGCGTGCATCGCCTCAAGCAGCGCCTGTCGCAAGATTTTCCCGACCTGCCGATCAGCATAAACGGCGGCATCGCCACGCTGGAGGAAGTGCAGGAGCAGCTCGCTCATGTCGATGGCGTCATGCTCGGCCGCGCCGCCTATCACCAGCCCGAACTGCTGCTGCGCGTCGACAGCCTGTTCTTCGGCGAAGCCGACCCGCACGAGGACGCCTTCGTGGCCGTCGAGGCGTTCGAGCCCTACATCGCCGCCCATCTCGCCACCGGCGGGCGGCTGCACGACATCACCCGCCATATGCTCGGCCTGTTTACCGGCAGGCCGGGTGCCCGCGCGTTCCGCCGTCGCCTCGCTATCGACGGGGTGAAGGCGGATGCCGGTCTCGACGTGCTGCGCGCCGCGGTCGACGAGGTGCGCCGGGCGGAAGAGCGGCGCGGCGACGAAAGGCGCATTCTGGTGGCGTAATGCTCGAAACCATCCCTCTGGACCATCTGCTCTGGCTCGCCGGCGCACTTCTCGTCGCGGGCTTCGCCACCGGCATCCTCGCCGGCCTGTTCGGCATCGGCGGCGGGGCGATCATCGTCCCCGTGCTGTACGAGGTGTTCGGCGCGGTCGGGATCGACCACGACGAGCGCATGCATCTGGCGGTGGGCACGGCGCTCGCCATCATCGTGCCCACCGCGCTGCGCTCCTTCCTCGCCCATCGGCGACGGACCAAGGTGGATGACAGCCTTCTCAGGCAATGGGCGGCGCCCATCGTCGCCGGCGTCATCGCCGGCACGGTGCTGGCGGCCATCTCCAACGACGTGGTGCTGAAGATCGCCTTCGTCGCCTTCGCTGCGCTGATGTCCAGCAAGCTGCTGTTCGGCCGCGACAGCTGGGTGGTGGCCGACCAGCTGCCCGGCCGTGTGCCGATGGCGCTCTACGGCTTCGGCATCGGCGCCTCGGCGCCGCTCATCGGCATCAGCGGCGGCGGCATCGCTACCGTCGTGCTCACGCTCTACCGTGTGCCGATCCACACCGCCATCGCCACCTCGGCCGGCCTCGGGGCGCTCATCGCGGTGCCCGGCACCATTGGCTACATCATCAGCGGCCTGCCGCATATGGACGAGCTGCCGCCGCTCTCGCTCGGCTACATCTCGCTGCCCGGCCTCGTGCTGGTCGGCGGGGTGGCGACGCTGGTGGCGCCGCTCGGCGCGCGGATGGCGCACGCCTTCTCCAAGCGCCAGCTGGAGGTCGGCTTCGGCATCTATCTGCTGCTGGTCGGGCTGCGCTTCGTGCTGGCGCTGGCCGGCATCTGAGCCGGCTACTGGTCGAGCACCTTCGCCCGCATCACCAGCTTCTCGCCGCGGATCTCGAAGCTGGCGAGGCGCGAGAGGAAGCTCATGCCGAGCAGGCTGTGCTTGAGCGTGCCAGGGCTGGCGATCAGCGCCGGGACGTCGCGCTCCTCGATGGAGCCGGCGATCGACACGCGGTCGAGCACCACGGCGGCGGCCTTGCCGCGGCCATTGGCGGTGTCGATCGGGATGTCGTAGCGCAGGAACTCGATGGGCAGGCCGACCGCCACTGCGTCCTCCGGGGTGAGCACCACGCTGGAGGCGCCGGTGTCGACCAGCATGGGGATGCGGTTGCCGTTGATCTCGACGCGCACGTTGAAGTCGCCGTCGCGGGCCCGAGCGACCTCGACCGCCGGCCCGCCGCTCTGGCTCAGCGGCACGGCGTAGCCCGGCGCCAGTTCCGCCAGCACACGATAGGCGACGGCGTGCAATTCGTAGCGATAGGTGTAGCCCACGCCGAGCACGGCGAAGATCGCCAGCCACAGCAGGGCCGCGCGCAGCGCCTCGCCGAGGCGGCCGGTAAAGCTGGCGAAGAGGCCGGCGCCGACGACCAGCAGGATCGACGAATAGAAGACGAGATGGGCGATCTCGCCGGCGCCCAGACCGCCGACCGTGCCGTAGCTCGACGCCCAGAAGATCAGCCCGACGCCGGCGGCGAGGCCGATGACGACGGTCCACATCACGCGGTCCGCGTTCATGACGCCACCTTCCGCGACAGGCGGGCCATGACGGCGCGGCGCTCGGCCTCGCTCATCGTGCTCCAGGCGCCGATCTCCTCCACCGTGCGGTGGCAGCCGAGGCACACCCGGCCGGCGGCGTCGAGGACGCACACGGAAACGCAGGGGGTGGAGATATCGGTCGGCATGAGATTCGAAACGCTCAAGGGTGCCGCGCGAAGATAAGCAGACCCAGAAGGAAGGCAATCTCGACGACGAGGGTTGCGGTGCCCGCGACGTCCCCCGTCTGCCCGCCGAATTGGGCGCGGGCAAGGCGGACGACACCGAAAAAGGCAGTGATTCCAAGGATAAGGGCGGCGGCGAGGGAAAGCGGGCCGAAGGTGGGGATAATCATGAACGCGGCGATCACGAGGGCGAGGCCCAGCGCCGCGTTGCGGCTCTGCCGGCTCGGGATACCGGCGTTGCGCGCGAGGCCGTCGGCGCGGGCGAAGGGCAGGGCGGCGACCAGCCACAGCCCGGCGAAACGTGCGGTCGCCGTCGCCGCGATCAGCCCGCAGGCGGCGGCGAACGCACCGCTGGCGATCAGCGCCGCCAGCGCGCCGATGCGCAGGGCGAAGGCGAGGATGAGCGCACAGACCCCGAAGGAGCCGACGCGGCTGTCCTTCATGATCTCCAGTCGGCGGGCGATGCTGTTGCCGCCGAGCGCATCGGCGACGTCGCCGAGGCCGTCCTCGTGCAGCGCGCCGGTGATCGCCACCAGCACGCCGACCGCGAGCGTCGCCGCGAGGAAGGCGCCGAGGCCGAGCGCATGGGCGACGACCAGCACCACGGCGCCGATCAGGCCGAGGATGGCGCCGGCGATGGGGAAGGCCGGACCGAGCCGGTCGAGGTCGGGCGGGCCGTCGATCGGCGGCTCGGAGGGCAGCCGCACGGGCAGTCGCGAGAGGAAGCGCAGGGCCGGCAATATCTCGCGCACGACGTCTCCCGGAGCGGGACGCATGGGACGCCTCACCGCTCGATCAGGAAGTCGCCCGGCGGGCGGCGGTGCTCCCAGCCGGCGCGCTCGAGCTCGGGAATGTCCGAGCGTTCGGCCGGATAGCCTATGCACAGATAGCCGACCAGCCGCCAGCGTTCGGGCAGGTCGAGCGCGCTTATGACCGCCTGCGGGTCGAGGATCGACACCCAGCCGATCCCGATGCCGCGCGCCGCGGCCGCTAACCACAGCGTGTGGATGGCGAGCACGGCGGAATAGGCGACGGTCTCCGGCATGCTGGCGCGCCCCAGGCCGTGGCCGGCTTCCGGCTCGGGCTCGACGAAGACGGCGAACTGCTCCGGCGCGTCGTCGAGGCCGGCGAGCTTGAGCCGCGCATAGAGCCCGGCGCGCTCCTCCGGCTGGAGCGCGAGGGCGTCGGCGTTCGAGGCCTCGAACACCGCCCGCACCGCCGCCCGGCGCGCAGGCTCGCGCACCCGCACGAAGCGCCAGGGCTGGCTCAGGCCCACGCTCGGCGCCTGCGCCGCGCAGGCGAGAAGATCGGCGAGGTCGGTCTCATCCAGTGCCCGCCTGTCGAAGCGGCGCACGTCCCGCCGCCAGGCGAAGAGCGCGTCCAGCCCTTCGCGGAAGGCGGCGTCGAAGGCGGGAGGGGCGGGCGTCTGTGACATGGCCGTCGCCGTCGCGGGATTTAAGGGTTGCGCGCGCATGAGCCAGGGTCTACCCCGCCGCCGCGCCCGATGCGATCCCTTAATCTGGCTCCACCCACGAGACTTCCATGCTGCGCTCCGCTTCCGGCCTGCCCTTCGACGACATCCGCAACCTCGTCGCCCAGATGCCGGGGCCGGACAAGGACGCTCGCGCCGCCGCCGCGGCGCGGCAGGGGCAGCTGGTCAAGCCGCCCGGCGCGCTCGGCCGGCTGGAGGACATCGCGATCTTCATCGCCGGCTGGCAGGGCCGCGAGATCCCGCAGGTGAACCGGCCGACGGTCGCCGTCTTCGCCGCCACCCACGGCGTGGCGAGCCGGGGCGTCTCGCCTTATCCGCCGGAGGTGACCAAGCAGATGGTCGCCACCTTCACCGATGGGAAAGCGGCGGTGAACCAGATCTGCGGCGTGTTCGGTGCGGGCCTTCGCGTGTTCGACCTCGCGCTCGACATGCCGACGCCGGACATCGTCGAGCGCGACGCGCTGACCGAGGCCGAGTGCGCCGCCACCATGGCCTTCGGCATGGAGGCACTGGCCGGCGAGCCGGACCTGCTCTGCCTCGGCGAGATGGGCATCGGCAACACCACCGTCGCCGCCGCGATCTTCCACGGCCTCTATGGCGGCGAGGCCGCCGATTGGGTCGGTCCGGGCACCGGCGCCACCGGCGAGGTGCTCGCCCGCAAGATCGAGGCGGTGCGGGACGCGGTGGCGCGTTCTAAGGCGCATCTGGACGATCCGCTTGAAGTGCTGCGCAAGCTCGGCGGGCGCGAGGTGGCGGCGATGGCCGGCGCCATCCTCGCCGCGCGGCTGCAGCGCGTGCCGGTGGTGCTCGACGGCTATGTCGTCACCGCCGCCGCCGCCGTGCTGAAGGCGCTCGACCCCACCGCGCTCGACCATTGCCTCGCCGGCCATGTCTCGGCCGAGCCGGCGCACCGTGCGGTGCTGGAGCGGCTGGGGCTGCACCCGATCCTCGACCTCGGCATGCGGCTCGGCGAGGGCTCGGGGGCGGCGCTGTCGATCGGTGTGATCAAATCCGCGCTCGCCTGCCATGCCGGCATGGCGACCTTCACTGAAGCCGGCGTCGCGGAAGGTTGAGCGGATGCGGCGCCGGCACACCCACGGCCGACGCGGCTGGCGGCCGGACACGTTCCGCTCGATCCTCGTCGCGGCGGTGCTGGTCGGCGTGGCACTCATTGCCGAGCGCTTCGTGCCGGCGCTCACCGGTGCGGTGCGCATCTCCGACGGCGACAGCTTCGAGCTCGGCGGCGAGCGCATCCGGCTCGACGGCATCGACGCGCCCGAATTGCACCAGAGCTGCGGCGCTTCCGACAATCGGTGGCCCTGCGGCGAGCGCGCCAGGGCGGCGCTGGAGGCGCTCGTCGCCGAGGGCAAGGTCAGTTGCCGCCCGGTCGACGAGGACCGCTATGAGCGCGCCGTCTCGGTGTGCGAGGCGGGCGGGCGCGACATTGCCGGGCGGCTCGTCGAGCAGGGCTGGGCGGTGGCGACGGGCTTCACCTACGCTTCCGAGCAGCGCGCCGCCCGCGAGGCCCGTCGCGGCATCTGGGCCGGCCCGTTCGACATGCCCGCCGACTGGCGCGCCGCGCATCCGCGCCCGGCGGGGTAAGTGTTGCCTCGCAATTCCACTTCCTCATCCGCGGGCTTGACCCGCGGACCCAGGGGGACCGGGCGCGCCCAGTCACTGGGTGGCCGGGTCAAGCCCGGCCATGAGGGCGAGAGGGTGGCTAGTCGTCATCCCAAACCTCCTGGGATCAACCTCATCCTGAGGTGCCCGGCCAACGGCCGGGCTCGAAGGATGCTCATCCGGGTGCGCTTGAGCGACCATCCTTCGAGGCTCGCTACGCTGGCACCTCAGGATGAGGGTGCTCATGGAATTGACCCGAGGTGCTTCCGGGCGGAGCCGTTCGCCCCTATCTAACGCCCATGCCCTCCGACACCCTCGACGCCGTCCTGGCCGAGATCCGCGCCTGCCGCGCCTGCGTGGAACACCCGCGCGGAAAGCCGCTGCCGCACGAGCCGCGGCCGGTGCTGCATGTCGGGCCGAAGGCGCGCATCCTGATCGCCGGGCAGGCGCCGGGCACCAAGGTGCACGCCTCCGGCCGCTCCTTCGACGACGCCTCGGGCAAGCGCCTGCGCGACTGGCTCGGCATCGACGCGGAGACCTTCTACGACGCTGAGCGCATCTCCATCGCCGCCATGGGCTTCTGCTTTCCGGGGCAGGACGCCAAGGGCGGCGACCTGCCGCCGCGCCGCGAATGCGCGAGCCTGTGGCACGACCGGCTGTTCGCGGCGCGAAAGCCGTTCGAACTGGTGGTCGCGGTCGGCGCGGCCTCGCAGGCCTATCATCTGAAGCGGCTCGGGCTGGAGCGCTTCGCCGTCGGGGGGCTCACCGAGCGGGTGGAGCGCTGGCGCGAGATCTGGGAGGCGCGGGAGGCGCCGAGGATTGTCCCCCTGCCGCATCCTTCCTGGCGCAACACCGGCTGGCTGAAGCGCCATCCCTGGTTCGAGGCCGAGCTGGTGCCGGTGCTGCGAGCCGAGGTGGCGCGGTTGCTGGGATGACGGCTGGCGGCCTGCGTGCTTCGAGGTTGGCCTGCGGCCGGCATCCTCAGCATGACGAGGACACTAGGACACCCTCATCCTGAGGTGCGAGCGTAGCGAGCCTCGAAGGATGCTCGCTACGGCCTCAGCGCGATATCAGCAGATGCCGGTTCAGCCGGCGCTCCAGCACGTCCCAGACGCGGCGGACCACCTCGACCATGAGCAGGTACAGCACCGCCGCCCAGAGATAGACCTCCATGTCGTAGGAGCGCGAGAAGGCGAGGCGGGTGACGCCCATCAGGTCGTAGACGGTGATGACCGACGCGATGGCGCTCGACTTGATCATCAGGATCAGCTCGTTGCCGAGCGGCCGCAGGCCGATGGCGATGGCCTGCGGCAGGACCACCTTGCGATAGGCGAGGAAGCGCGACAGGCCGAGCGAGAACGCCGCCTCAACCTGCCCCGCCGGCAGGCTCTGTATGCCACCGCGCAATATCTCCGACTGGTAGGCCGCGGTGTTGAGCGTGAAGGTGAACACCGCGCAGTTG
The DNA here is from genome assembly GCA_029239875.1 of Xanthobacteraceae bacterium. Taxonomy (GTDB): domain Bacteria; phylum Pseudomonadota; class Alphaproteobacteria; order Rhizobiales; family Xanthobacteraceae; genus Ancylobacter. Next base: position 13,352 of record JARBUD010000027.1, read on the forward strand.
AAGGCGTCGCGGAAGAACCACCACAGCCCGATATCGGTCAGCTGCTCGCGGAACTGGCCGGCGCCGTAATAGACGAGGAAGGTCTGCGCCAGCAGCGGCGTGCCGCGGAAGAAATAGGAATAGCCGAAGGCGAGGCGCGACAGGAACTTGCCGCCCTCCACCCGCGCCACGGCCAGCGGCAGCGCCAGCAGCGCGCCGAGGAACACCGAGATGCCGACCAGCTTCAGCGTCACCCAGACGCCGTCGAGGAAGCGCGGCCCGTAACGCTCCATCAATTCGGTATTGAGGCCGAGATGTCCGACGACCGAAAGGAAGCCGTCGCCGATGGCGTGAAGAAGCTCCATCAGTGGCCTCCCACCCGCTTGAAGCCGCGGGCCGCCCGGTCCTCCAGCTTGCCGAACACCACGCTCGAGGCACCGGAGAAGACGAGATAGATCAGGCAGGCGACGAGATAGAAGAAGAAGGGCTGCTTGGTCACGCCGACCGCGATGGCGGTCTGGCGCATCAGGTCGCTGATGGCGATGACCGAGACCAGCGAGGTGTCCTTCAGCAGCACCATCCAGTTGTTGGAGAGGCCGGGCAGGGCGACGCGCCAGAGCTGCGGGAAGGTGACGAGCCGGAAGGTGCGCCAGCCCGACAGGCCGAGCGCGGCGGCGGCCTCCTTCTGGCCCTTCGGCACGGCGCGGATGGCGGCGAGCAGCACCTCGCTGGAGAAGGCGCCGAGCACGAGGCCGAGCGCCACCACGCCGGCGACGAACTGGTTCACCTCGACATGCGCGCCCTCGACGAAGTGCTCGGCGAGCTCGGTGAGCAGCATCTGCCCGCCATAGTAGACGATGAACAGCGTCAGCAGTTCGGGCAGGCCGCGGAAGATGGTGGTGTAGAGATTGCCGAGGCCGCGCAGGATGGCGGAGCTGGAATCCTTCGCCAGCGCGATCATGAGGCCGATGGCGATGCCGACCGGCAGGGTGGCGAGCGCCAGCTCGATGGTGAGCAGCGCGCCCTGCGCGATCTCGTCTCCCCAGCCGTCAGGGCCGAAGGAGAGCAGTCTGAGCAGGTCCAGCATGGCGGAAGAGGCGCTCCACGGTCGTGGGATGGGTGGCGCCGTTCCGGGAGCCTCTCCGGAACGGCGCCGCGGAGCGGTACGTCAGTAGACGCTGAAGGGGAAGTACTTCTCGTTGATCTTCTGGTAGGTGCCGTCGGCGCGGATCTCGTCGATCGCCTTGTTGAACATGGCGACGAGGTCCTTGTCGTCCTTGCGGATCCCCACGCCCACGCCCTCGCCGAAATATTTCGGGTCGGTGTATTCGGCGCCGGTGAACTTGCAGCAGGCGCCGTCCTTGGTGTTCAGCCACTCCAGCAGCACCACCTTGTCGGCGAGCACGGCGTCGAGGCGGCCATTGGCGAGGTCGAGATTCGCTTCGTCCTGCTTGCCGTAGAGCTTCACCTCGGCGCCGGCCTTGGCGTAGACGTCCTCAAGATAGTTGGAGTGGATGGTCGAGCCCTGCGCGCCCAGGTTCTTGCCCTTCAGCGCGGCCGGCGAGGTGTCGGTGATCTTGGAATCCTTCGGCACGGCGAAGGTGGCGGGCGTCTTGTAGTACTTCTTGGAGAAGTCGATCTGCTTCTTGCGCTCCTCGGTGATCGACATCGAGGCGGCGATGGCGTCGTACTTGCCGGCCAGCAGCGCGGGGATGATGCCGTCCCAGTCCTGCGCCACGAAGGTGCAGGTGACCTTCATCTTCTCGCACAGCGCCTTGGCGATATCGATGTCGAAGCCCTTGATCTCGTTGTTCTCGATATAGTTGAAGGGCGGGTAGGCGCCCTCGGTGCCGATGCGGACGGTCTTCCACTCCTTGGCGGACGCGCCGCTCAGGGAGGCGCCCATCGTGGCGGCGGCGAGGATGGCCGCGGCGGCGAAGCGGGTGAGGCTCATTCTGTTCCCCTCTGGAGGTGTCTCTGGGCCGGCTGTTGTTGTTTTCCGGCGATCCATGCTGGCACTTTTTTCGGAGAATGCGCAACGGGGATGCTGCAATCCTAGTCATAAAGTCGGGCTGACCCATTTATGTGCAGTGCGGCGCCATAAGCGCCGCCGATCACGCGACGGGCCGGGGCGGGTTGACGCTTCGCGCGCGCTGGTGTCTCACGGGCGTCAAGTCATTCGGGAGGAGCGCGACATGGCGACCGCAGACGACGTGAAGGCAAGGCTGGCGCAGGTCTCGGCGCCCGACGGACGGCCGGTCACCGAGACCGGGGCGTTGTCGGAAATCCTCGTCTCGGACGGCAAGGTCTACATGTCGATCACCGTGGACGCCACGCAGGCGCAGGCCTGGGAGCCGGTGCGCGCGGCGGTGGAGCGCACGGTGCGCGGCACGCCGGGCGTGACCTCGGCGCTGGTGGCGCTGACCGCGGAGCGCAAGGCCGGCTCGGCGCCGGCGGGCGGCACCTCGACCCAGCCGGTGCGCGTCTCCGGCCAGGGCGGCCAAGGCGGCGGCCACGCCGGCCATGCGCATGCCGGACATGTCCATGCCCAGCCGCCGGCCGATCCGCAGAAGGAGAGCTCCGGCCTGCCGGGCGTCGGCGCCATCATCGCGGTGGCCTCCGGCAAGGGCGGCGTCGGCAAGTCGACGCTGGCCGCCAACCTCGCGCTCGGCCTCGCCTCTTCGGGGCTGAGGGTCGGCCTTCTCGACGCCGACATCTACGGCCCCTCCGTGCCCCGGCTCATGGGCCTGAAGGGCCGGCCGGACGTGCAGGGGCGGATGATCACGCCGATGCAGGCCTTCGGCCTCAAAGTGATGTCCATCGGCTTCCTCGTCGACGAGGAGACGCCGATGATCTGGCGCGGGCCGATGGTGATGTCGGCGATCAGCCAGCTTCTCAAGGAAGTGAACTGGGCGCCGCTCGACGTGCTGGTGGTCGACATGCCGCCCGGCACTGGCGACGCGCAGCTCACCATGGCCCAGCAGGTGCCGCTCGCCGGCGCGGTGATCGTCTCCACCCCGCAAGACCTGGCACTGATCGACGCGCGGCGCGGCATCGCCATGTTCGAGAAGGTCAACGTGCCCGTCCTCGGCATCGTCGAGAACATGAGCTACTTCCTCTGCCCGCATTGCGGCGGGCGCTCGGACATCTTCGGCCATGGCGGCGCACGCCACGAGGCGCAGCGCTTCAACGTGCCCTTCCTCGGCGAGGTGCCGCTACACCTGTCGATCCGCGAGACCTCGGATGCCGGCCTGCCGATCGTGGCGACGCGCCCGGACAGTCACGAGGCGCAGATCTACCGCGACATCGCCAATTCCGTGCGCGCCTCGCTGGCCGGCCGGAAGGCGAGCAGCCGCCCCGCGCCGCGGATCGTGATGGAGGGCTAGGCCACACCGAGGCAGATAGCGCCGAGCGCCACGGTGGCGCAGGCGAGCATGCGCCGCGGCGTCAGCCTCTCGCCGAGGAACAGCCGGCCGATCAGTGCCGCGAAGACGACGCTGGTCTCGCGCAGCGCCGTGATCGGGCCGGCCGGCGCGAGCGCGAAGGCGGCCACCACCGCGACGTAGGCGAGCAGCGCGACGACGCCGCCCGCCAGCGCCTTCCAGGTCTCGGGCGAGCGCAGGTCGAGCGCGAGCCTGCCGCGCGCGAGCACGAAAGTCGCCGGCAGAAGAGCGCCGAAGATCAGCAGCACCCACGCCGTATAGGCGCCGGCATTGCCGGCAAGCCGGACGCCGATGGCATCGACCGTGGCGTAGGCGGCGACGAGGGCGCCCGTCGCTAGCGCATACAGGATGGATCGGGCGGGCGCCCGTCCGGCCCCGCCTGCGAGGCCCATGATGCCCGCCGCGACGAGGGCGACGCCCGCCGTCTGTCCCAGCCCGAGGCGCTGGCCGGCGAAGAGAAGGCCGCCCAGCGTTACCAGCAGCGGGACCGTGCCGCGCACGATCGGGTAGACCTGCCCCAGCTCGCCATGCCGGTAGGCGGCGACGAGGAACAGGGTGTAGCCGAGCTGAAGCACCGCCGAGAACGCGATATAGGGCCAGGCCGCGGCCTCCGGGAGCGGGAATGCGAGTGCGAGAGGCACGGCCGCAACGGTGCCGGCGATGCTCATCACCGTGACCGTCCACAGCCGGTCGGCGCCGTTGCGCAGGAAGGCGTTCCACGATGCGTGCAGCAGGGCGGCGAACAGGGCAAGGGAGATGGCGGCTGCGCTCATGGCTGCACCGGCGCGGCCATGAGGGCGGAGGCGGCGCGCCGGGCCTCGATGATGGCGGCGGGACCTTGTCCCGCCTGTGCCAGCAGAGTGGCTCCCTCGATCAGCATCAGCAGCGCGGTGGCGAGGCCCTGTGCGCAGGCCGGCGGGACGGATGCTTCGAGGATGCGGCGCATATGCGCCCCGAGATCGTCCTTCTGGCGGGCGGCGGCCTTGAATATCGGATGCGCCGGGTCGCCGAACTCCGCCAGCGCGTGCGCGAACAGGCAGCCGTGGAAGTCCGGGTTGGCGAACCAGGTGCCGTACCAGTCGAAGAGGGCCGCTATCTTCTGCTCCGGCGTCTCCACCCGCGCGGCGAGCCGGTCGAGCCTTTGGGCGAAGCGCTTCGCCCGCCAGTCGAGCACGGCGAGGATGAGATCGTCCTTGGCCGGGAAGTGGCGGTACATGGTCATCTTCGCCACCTGCGCCTCGGCGATGATCCGGTCGATGCCGGTGGCGTGGAAGCCGTCGCGCCTGAACAACCGATAGGCCGTCTCGACAATCCGGCGGCGCTTTCCGGAGAGCGGTTCGGCGGCGGCCATGGTTCGACCCGAAGTGATGAGACAGGTCTGTCTCATACGAGTTTCCGCCCATAGGGTCAATGGGGAGGAAGGGGCCATCAGACGGCTGGCGGCGCGAAGAAGCTCTCCAGCTCGGCGAAGCCCATCGCTGTAGTCGCCAGTTCGAAGGTGCCGCTGGTGCGCATCTCGCGCGCGGCCCGCGCAAAGCTGCCATAGGCGAGCCGCGCGAGGGTCGAGCCGATGCTGATGCGACGGACGCCCGCCTCGGCCAGCTCGGCCGCGGTGAAGCGCGCGGCGCCGATGCCGATGACGACGTTGACCGGCTTGCCGACGGCGGAGCACACGATTCGCACGGCGTGGAGGTGCGGCAGGCCCGGTGCGTAGAGCACGTCCGCGCCGGCAGCCTCGAAGGCCTGCAGCCGGCGGATGGTGTCGTCGAGGTCCGGCCGTCCCCACAGGAAGTTCTCGCAGCGCGCGGTCAGCACGAAATCCTCGGGCAGGGCGTTGCGCGCCTCGACGGCGGCCGTGATGCGCTCGACCGCGAGGGTGAAGTCGTAGATCGGCGCCTCCGTCCGCCCGGTATGGTCTTCCAGCGAGCCGCCGGCGAGGCCGATTCCGGCCGCGGCGCGCATCGTCTCCGCCGCGCTTTCCGGGCTGTCGCCGAAGCCCTTCTCAAGGTCGGCCGATACCGGCAGCGGGGTGGCGCCGACGATGCTGGCACAATGCGCCAGCGTGTCCTCAGGCGAGGTCTGTCCTTCCAGTACGCCACGCGAGAAGGCCATGCCGGCGCTCGTGGTCGCCAGCGCGGGAAAGCCGAGGGAGGCGAGGATGCGCGCGGTGCCGACATCCCACGGGTTCGGCAGGATGAAGGCACCGGGACCGTCATGGAGAGCGCGGAAGGCGGCGGCTTTCGTGGACATCGGCTTACTCCGGGAGAGGTTGGGCGACCCTGACGTCAGATGTGGAACATAGCAAGAACATGGATGGGGTTACCCGAGCGCGACGGTGGGATGCGGGAGAGACGCTCTGACAAAAGGCGCAGCCCGCCCGCGGTTGCGCGGCCTGAAAGCGTGGCGTACCAGTAGGTCAACCAAGCAATCCGTGCGTGGAGCGCGCCAATGCGCCAACCAGGCCGTGAGGAATCCCCCTTCAGGAGAGAGACAGCATGAAGCGCCGTCAGTTTCTTGCCGCCGCCGGTACCGGCGCCGCGGCCTCCGCCGCCGTTGCGATGCCCGCCATCGCCCAGTCCGCCCCCGAAATCCGCTGGCGCCTGGCTTCCAGCTTCCCGAAGTCGCTCGACACCATCTATGGCGGCGCCGAGGTCATGTCGAAGATGGTCTCGGAGCTGACCGACGGGAAGTTCCAGATCCAGGTCTTCGCCGCCGGCGAGATCGTGCCCGGCCTGCAGGTGCTGGACGCGGTGCAGAACAACACCGTCGAGATGTGCCACACCGTCTCGTATTATTTCGTCGGCAAGGATCCGACCTTCGCGGTGGCCGCCTCGGTGCCGTTCGGCCTCAACGCCCGCCAGCAGAACGCCTGGCTGTTCCAGAACGGCGGCAACGAGCTCTTCAACGAATTCTACAAGAAGTACAACGTCTACGGCCTGCCCTGCGGCAACACCGGCGCCCAGATGGGCGGCTGGTTCGCCAAGGAGATCAAGACCGTCGCCGACATGAACGGCCTCAAGATGCGCATCGGCGGCATCGCCGGGCAGGTCATGGCCAAGCTCGGCGTGGTGCCGCAGCAGATCGCCGGCGGCGACATCTACCCGGCGCTGGAGAAGGGCACCATCGACGGCGCCGAGTGGTCTACAAGGTGGCGAAGTTCTACTACTACCCCGGCTGGTGGGAAGGCGGCCCGACCATCCACGCCTTCGCCAACCTCGCCAAGTTCGAGGAACTGCCGAAGACCTATAAGGCGGCGCTGGTCGCCGGCGCGACCTATGCCAACACCATCATGCAGGCGCGCTACGACGTGCAGAACCCGCCGGCCATCAAGCGGCTGGTGGCGAACGGCACGCAACTGCGGCCCTATCCGACTGAGGTGATGGAGGCCTGCCTGAAGGCCACCAACCAGCTCTGGGGCGAGATCTCCGCCAAGAACGCCGACTTCAAGAAGGCGATCGACACCATGCAGGCCTTCCGCAATGAGGAGAACCTGTGGTGGCAGGTGGCGGAGTACACCTTCGACAGCTTCCAGATCCGCACCCGCCCGCGCGGGTGAGCTGAACCATTAATCGTCATCCCGGAGCGGCCTGCGGCCGTCCGGGATGACGACTATGTAAAGAGGGCTTTCGTCGGGTTGCCCTGCACGGCCGGCTGTTGCAAACATCCCCGCCCGCCCCGCAGGGATGACCTCATGAAGCGCCGCCAGTTCCTCCGCACCGCCGCTCTCGCCGCTCCGGCGACCGCGATCGCCGCCCCGGCGGTCGCCCAGTCGGCGCCGCAGGTGCGCTGGCGCCTCACCTCCAGCATGCCCAAGGTGCTGGACACCATCTTCGGCGCCAACGAGCTGGTGTCGAAATATGTGAGCGAGGCGACCGACGGGCGCTTCACCATCCAGAACTTCGCCGCCGGCGAGATCGTGCCGGGGCTGCAGGCGCTTGACGCGGTGCAGAACGGCACGGTCGAGGTCGCCCAAACGCCGCTCTACTATTATACCGGCAAAGACCCGTCCTTCGCCTGCTTCACCACCACGCCCTTCGGGCTCAACGCCCGCCAGCAGAACGCCTGGTTCTACCATGGCGGCGGGCGCGAGCTGCAGGACGAGTTCCTCGCCAAATACAACCTCGTCGGCTTCCTCGGCGGCAATACCGGCACCCAGATGGGCGGCTGGTTCCGCAAGGAGGTGAAGGACCTCGCCGACTTCAAGGGGCTGAAGTTCCGCATCGGCGGCATCGCCGGGCAGGTGGTGGCGAAGCTCGGCGTGGTGCCGCAGCAGATCGCGCCGGGCGACATCTATGCCGCGCTGGAGAAGGGCACCATCGACGCCTGCGAATGGGTCGGGCCCTATGACGACGAGAAGCTCGGCTTCGTGCGCGTCGCGCCCTACTACTACTATCCCGGCTGGTGGGACGGCGGCCCGACCATGAACGTCGTCGTCGACCGCACCAAGTGGAACGGCCTGCCCAGATCCTATCAGGCGATCTTCGAGGCGGCCGTTGCCTACGCGAACGCCGACATGCTGGCCAAGTACGACGCCCGCAACCCGGCGGCGCTGCGCCGGCTGGTGGCGGCTGGCGCGCAGCTCAAGCCCTTCCCGCAGAGCTTCCTCGACGCCTCCTGGGCCGCCTCGAACGAGCTTTTCGCCGAGATCGGCGCCAAGAACGCCGGCTTCAAGAAGATCATGGATTCGCTGATCGCCTTCCGGAACGAGGAATATCTCTGGTGGCAGGTCGGCGAATACCCCTATGACGGCTACATGATCCGCGCCCGCTCGCGGGGGTGACGTCGCTCGGTTGCAACATCCTTCGAGGCCCGGCTGCGCCGGGTACCTCAGGATGAGGTCGTTTCTGGATGGACCTCATCCTGAGGTGCGAGCCCACGGGTCTTGCCTTTGGCAAGCCCGAGGACAGGCTCCACAAGCCTCGAAGGATGCTGAAGCAGGGCAAGTGACAAGAAAAGGGAAACGCCGATGCCGACCTCGACCTCCCGCCGCCGCCTCATCAAGGGGGCCGGCCTCGCCGGTGCCGCGGCCGCCGCTACGGCCGTCGCCGCTCCGGCCATCGCCCAGCCCGAGCCGACCGTGCGCTGGTGCCTGACCTCGAGCTACCCGAAGTCGCTCGACACCATCTACGGCTCCTCGACGCTGCTAGCGAAATATGTCGGCGAGGCCACTGACGGGCGCTTCACCATCGACGTCTTCGCGCCGGGCGAGCTCGTGCCGGGGCTGCAGGCGCTCGACGCGGTACAGAACCACACCGTCGAGGTCGCCCAGACCGCGCTCTACTACTACATCGGCAAGAACCCAGCCTTCGCGCCCTTCACCACTCTGCCCTTCGGGCTGAATGCCCGCCAGCAGACGGCGTGGCTCTATCATGGCGGCGGGCTGGAGCTGCAGAACGCCTTCCTCGCCAAGAGCAACGTCATCGGCTTCGCTGGCGGCAATACTGGCGCGCAGATGGGCGGCTGGTTCCGCAAGGAGATCAAGACCGTCGCCGACCTCAAGGGCCTGAAGATGCGCCTGCCGGGGATCGCCGGGCAGGTGCTGGCGCGGCTCGGGCTGGTGCCGCAGAACCTCGCCGGCGGCGACATCTACCCGGCGCTGGAGAAGGGCACCATCGACGCGGCCGAGTTCGTCGGGCCGGTGGACGACGAGAAGCTCGGCTTCAACCGGGTGGCGCCCTATTACTACTATCCCGGCTGGTGGGAGGGTGGCCCGACCATCCACTTCATCGCCAATCTGCAGGCCTGGAACGAGCTGCCGCGGCACTATCAGGCGGCGTTCGAGGCGGCGGCGGCCTATGCGAACGCCGATATGCTGGCGAAGTACGATGCCCGCAACCCGGCGGCGCTGCGCCGGCTGGTGGCGGGCGGGGCGCAGCTTCGCCCCTTCCCGGCGGAGGTCATGGACGCCTCCTACAAGGAGAACACCGCGCTCATGGCGGAGATTTCCGCCAAGAACGCCGAGTTCAAGACGATCTACGAGTCGATGCTCGCCTTCCGCAACGAGGAGTACCTGTGGTGGCAGGTCGGCGAGTATCCCTATGACGGCTACATGATCCGCGCCCGCACCCGCGGGTGAGGGGAGGCCTGCCCCACAACGTCATCCCGGAATTGCCACGGGCAATATCCGGGACCGCTGGCAAGAAGAGATCGGCACGCGATCCCGGCTCTCCGCTTCGCTGCGGCCGGGATGACGTCTGAGCCGCGGCTTACGCCGCCTTGTGCGGCTCCTCGGCCGACACCACCACCGCCGGCTTCACGGGGGCGGCCGCTACCTTCGGCGCGCTCATGTGCTGGTGCATCGTATAGAGCGCCGCGGCGAGGATGACCGCGATGCCGCCGATCGAGACGAGGTCCGGCATCTGGTGGAACAGCGTCGCGCTGAGCGCCACCGAGCAGACCACGCCGGCATAGCGGAAGGGCGAGATCGTCGAGGGATCGGTGCCGCGGAAGGCGGCGATGGTCAGCATGTGGCCGGCGATCAGCGTCACGCTGCCGCCGACGAGGTAGCCGAAGGTCCAGAGGTCGAGCGCCGCCCACGGCTCGACGGTCGAGCCGGCGAAGCCCAGCATCATGCCGATGCCGGCGGTCGCGATGGTGACGACGAGGGTCGGCACGTGCCCGCCGATGCGGCCGGTGACGAAATCGCGGAACGAGCACAGGAAGGCGCAGCCGAGCGGCAGCAGCGCGACGGCGTCGAAGGCCGAGCTGCCGGGCTTCACGATCAGCGTCACGCCGAGGAAGCCGGCGGCGACGGCGACCCACATGCCGCGCCCGATCCGCGCGCCGAAGAACATCACCGCCGCGGCCATGGTCACCAGCGGCACCACCTGCAGGATCGCCGTCGCATCGGCGATCGACATGGTGGCGATGGCGGTGATGAACAGCATGGCGATGCAGGCTTCCGCCGAGGCGCGCAGCATCACCCGCTTGTCGGCGCAGTAGCGCAGCGCGGAGAACTGGCCCTTCCAGGCGAGATAGGCGACCAGCATCAGCGCCGCCATGGCGCCGCGCACCGCGAGGATCTCGGAAGGCGGGATATGGGCGAGCGCGAGCTTGGAGAAGGCGTCGTTGCTGGCGAAGACGGAGGAGCCGGCGATCATCAGCAGGATGCCGCGGCGATTGGCGAGTGAAGCGTGCATGGGACTGTCAGGCGGAACGGAGAGCGGCTCTTAAGCCTGCGGAAAGCGACGGAATCGAGACGGCGGGTGCGGTTCGGAAGAATTATCGGTCGGACGTCTGCGGGATGGTTAACAATCCTCGCATGCGGCCGCCGGAACCAGCCCGCCGCTGCGTCGCTCAAGCGCCTGCGAGAGGACGCATAGGCCGAGCGCGCCGACCGCCAGTGCCGCGCCGACCCAGGGCAGCTCGGCATAGCCGACGCCGAAGGTGATCGCCGCGCCGCCGATCCAGGCGCCGGAGGCGTTGCCGAGGTTGAAGGCGCCCTGGTTGAGCGTCGAGGCGAGGTTGGGCGCGCCGACCGCGGCATCGACCACGCGCATCTGGATCGGCGCCACCACGGCGAAGACCATGATGCCCCAGACGAACACGGTGGCGACGGTGAGCGCCGCGAAGGGGCTGGCGAAGACGAACACCACCAGCACCGCGGCGAGGCCGACGAAGATCGCCATCAGCGAGGGCATCAGCCGCCAGTCGGCGAGCCGCCCGCCCAGCAGGTTGCCGATGGTGATGCCCACCCCGAACAGCAGCAGGACATAGGTCACGGTGTGCGGGGCGAGGCCGGTGACGTCGCGCAGCAGCGGGGCGATATAGGTGAAGACCGAGAACAGGCTGGCCGAGGCGAGCACGCTCATCATCATGGTGAGCAGCACCTGCGGGCGCTTCAGCACGGCGAATTCGCGGATGATGTTGCCGGCGGAATGGGGGATGTCGCGCGGCAGCCAGATGGCGATGGCGCTGACGGCCGCGATGCCGATGATCACCACCGCCCAGAAGGTCGAGCGCCAGCCCAGCGCCTGGCCGAGCGCGGTGCCGAGCGGCACGCCGAGCACGTTGGCCAGCGTCAGCCCGGCGAACATCAGCGCGATGGCGCTGGCGCGCTGGTTCGGCGGCACGAGGCTCGCCGCCACCACGGCGCCGATGCCGAAGAACGCCCCATGGCAGAAGGCGGTGACGACGCGCGCGGCCATCAGGAACCAGTAGTCCGGCGCGATGGCGCAGAGGAGGTTGCCGACGACGAAGACGCTGGCGAGGCCGATCAGCGTCGCCTTGCGCGGAAGCGCATTGGTGATGATGGCGACGATGGGCGCGCCGACGACGACGCCGAGCGCATAGCCGGTGACCAGCAGACCGGCCGCCGGGATGGTCACCGACAGGTCGGCCGCCACCTCGGGAAGAAGGCCCATGATGACGAATTCGGTGGTGCCAATGCCGAAGGAGGCCATGGCAAGGGCCAACAGCGGGAGCTGCATCGGAAACTCATGTCGTCTGGAATCGGTCGCCGCCTGACTAGCAGCGGGAGGTGCTTCTAGATATGCACAAGATATTGCAACGCAGCAATAATCCCGGGCGCAACCCAGCCATGTGCAAGCCGATGTCCGGCAATGGCCAATGCCGACCCATGCCGCCAACAGGTCGTCATCCCCGGATCAAGTCCGGGCATGACGGCGATGAGGAGGAGGGCGGCGGTTGGGCCATTGCAATCCGAGGCTTCGGCCGTAATGATAACCGATTTTCCGATACGCCCCTCATGGCCGGGCTTGACCCGGCCACCCAGTGACCGGGCGCACCCGGTCCCCCTGGGTCCCCGGATCAAGCCCGGGGATGAGAGGAAGAAGCTAGCCCCCCGTCACGCTCATGTGGCGGCGGACCGAGGGCGCGCGGCCGGGGCGGTCGATGACGAAATCGTGCCCCTTCGGCTTGCGGAAGATGGCGTCGTCGAGCGCAGCGTGCAGCTTCTCGTCGCTCTCGGAGGCGCGCAGGGGGCTGCGCAGGTCCGCCGCATCCTCCTGTCCCAGGCACATGTAGAGCGTGCCGGTGCAGGTGACGCGCACGCGGTTGCAGCCCTCGCAGAAATTATGCGTCAGCGGGGTGATGAGGCCGAGCTTGCCGCCGGTCTCGGCGATCGAAACGTAGCGCGCCGGGCCGCCGGTGCGGAACGGGATGTCCTCCAGCGTCCAGCGCTCTTCGAGCTGCGCGCGGACCGTGGAGAGCGGCAGGTACTGGTCGACGCGCTCGGAGCCGGTCTCGCCGAGCGGCATGACCTCGATAAGCGAGACGTCCATGTCGCGCCCATGCGCCCATTCGATCAGCGAGGGGATCTCGTCCTCGTTCTCGCCGCGCAGGGCGACCGCGTTGAGCTTGACGTGGATGCCAGCGGCCTGCGCCGCGTCGATGCCGGCGAGCACCTTGTTGAGGTCGCCCCAGCGGGTCAGCGCCCGGAAGCGCTGCGGGTCCAGCGTGTCGAGCGAGACGTTGATGCGCTTGACGCCGCAATCGGCGAGCTCGGACGCGAAGCGGGCGAGCTGCGAGCCGTTGGTGGTGAGCGTCAGCTCTTCCAGCGCGCCGGAATCGAGATGGCGGCCGAGCGAGCGGAACAGGGTCATGACGTCACGCCGCACCAGCGGCTCGCCGCCGGTCAGGCGCAGCTTTTTCACGCCGCGGGCGACGAAGGCCGAGCAGAGGCGGTCGAGTTCCTCCAGCGTCAGCAGCTCGGGCTTGGGCAGGAAGGTCATGTGCTCGGCCATGCAGTACACGCAGCGGAAATCGCAGCGGTCGGTGACCGAGACGCGCAGATAAGTCACCGCACGGCCGAAGGTGTCGACCAGCGGCGAGCGCGGCGTGGCGCGGTCGATCCGGTCGATGAGGGCTTCCTCGCTGATCACGCTCAACGCTCCCGACGTGCCGTGGCTACGGCCTGTTCGTAACGTTTGTAATGTTCGGCCAAGGCCCTGCCAAGGCGCGGATGCCTATCGGGCGATCGGCTGAACCATTTGTGACGTGCCTTCCGGAAAGCCGCGGCGGCTTGGCGAAAGCGTCCGTCCTCTCTATGTGGGTGTGCGACACGCCAAGGGGAAGACGATGACCGATGCGACGCCCGACGCCTGGACCGATGCCTGGCCGACCGAGATCCGGGTCCACAGGGACCGCCGCGCGCTGACCATCGCCTTCGACAATGGCGCGAGCTTCGACCTGCCGGCGGAATATCTCCGCGTCGAGAGCCCCTCCGCCGAAGTGCAGGGCCATTCGCCCGCCGACCGGCAGATCGTCGCCGGCAAGCGCGAGGTGCGCATCGACGAGGCGATCCCGGTCGGCAATTACGCGGTGCGGCTGATCTTCGACGACGGGCATTCCACCGGCATCTACACCTGGGAGATTCTGCACCGGCTCGGCCGCGAGCAGGAGGAGCGCTGGACGCGCTACCTGCAGGAACTGGCCTCGAAGAACCTCTCGCGCGACACGGCGGGCAGCGCGCGGCGGCATTGAGGGCTAGCAACGTCATCCCGGACGGCCGATAGGCCGATCCGGGATCGTGTGCAGGATGGAGAGCGATCCCGGCTCTCGCTGTGCTCGGCCGGGATGACGGCTGGATGTAGTGGCCGTCAGTTCAGCACGACGACCTTGGTGCCGACGCGCACGCGCTCGTAGAGATCGGTGACGTCGTCATTGGTCATGCGGAAGCAGCCCGAGGATACCGCCTGGCCAATCGTCTCCGGCTCGTTCGAGCCGTGGATGCGGTAGAGCGTCGAGCCGAGATAGAGCGCGCGGGCGCCGAGCGGGTTGTCGATGCCGCCGGGCATGTAGCGCGGCAGGTCGGGGCGGCGCTGCAGCATCTGCGCCGGCGGCGTCCAGCTCGGCCATTCGGCCTTGCGGGTCACCGTCTTCACGCCGGACCAGCGGAAGCCGTCACGGCCGACGCCGATGCCGTAGCGCAGCGCGGTGCCGTTGGGCTGCACCAGATAGAGCCGGCGCTCGGAGGTGTTTATGACGATGGTGCCCGGAGCGTATCTGCCGTTGTACGGCACCACCGTGCGCCGGATCGACGAGTAGCCGAAGGACGGCCCGTTGCCGAAATTCGACGGCCGCGCAAAGAAGCCGAAAAGAGACGGCGCCGCGTTCTGCGCCATGGCAGGCGCCGCGCCCGCGAGTGTCAGTCCGGCCAGCGCGATGGCCGCCATTGTCTTCAGTCGCATCGTAAGCCCCATACGATCCATGGACACAACCGGCCACGCTTCCCGGCGGGGCACGGGACGGCCCGTCCTGCCCCAGCGGCCGGAACGGTTCGACGCACAGTATTGCGCCGCCTGCGGTAAATGGCAGCCTACGATGACGTGACTGCGCCGATTGCCGCGCCGCTATGGCACAAGGGCAACAGCGCCAACGCCTTAGGGAGCGGCTGCGGCTGCCGGGCTGCCGGCGTGATGGGCGCCGAAGATGAGCGCGGCGAGGGGCCTCGCATAATAGTCGACGCCCGCCGCCGTGAAGTGCCGCGCGTCGTATTGCAGCGGCTCGCCGCCGACCATCATGGGGCATTTCATCTGCGGGCAGGTGGCCTCGAGCACGGAGATGAAGCGCGCATCGGGATGGCCCGCGAAATGCCGTGTCATCAGCTTCTCGGCGGTGAAGACCATGTCGTCCATGTCCTGCCCCGCGTTCATGTCGGCATCGCGCCGGTACATGCGCTCGGCGACGATCTCCGGCCCGGGGCGCTTGAACATCGGCACCGGGCCGAGCACCACCACCTCGATGCCGGCGGCGGTGAGCTTGGCGATCGTTTTGTCCAGCAAGGCGAGGTGGTCGGGCGAGACGAGCGCGTCGCCGCCGAGCACGACGATGGCCGGCTTGTGCTTGAGCAGCCAGTCGAGGGCGAATTCGTTCAGCCCGTCGCAGAGCGGGGAGGGCACGTTGCGGAAGCCTTCCAGCGGCAGGCAGGCCGCGCCGGTGAACTGGCCGACCGAATAGCCGCGCGCCTTCGCCGCCGCCGCGACCGCCTGGTAGAACTGCGCCAGATGGCTCGATCCCCACAGCACGATGCTCGGCTCGCCGGCGGGGAAGCATTCGGGCGCCAGCTCGCGCGCGCCGCCGCGCCCGTCGCGCAGGAAGCACTTGCCGTCGCGCAGGATCGGCTGGAACGGGTAGTGCGTCTGGGCGAGCACGTGCTGCACATCCGCTGGCAGCCGGCCGGTGAAGCCGCGCTCGCCGGTGGTGATGCCGGCGAAGGTGATCAGCACCGCCGCACCCGCCACCGTGCCGCCGAACACGACGCGGCGGGGAAAGATCGCCCGGTTCTGCCGCACCGGCTGTTCGACATAGCGCCAGGACAGCCAGCCGAGCAGCGTCGAGGCCGCCGTGCCGCCGACGAGGAAGACGAGCGGATCGATCTCCGGGAAGGCCGGCCGGGCGAAGACCACGATCGGCCAGTGCACGAGGTAGAGCGAATAGGAGATGGCGCCGAAGAAGCGTGGCACGCGCGAGCCGACCAGCCGCGTGACGAGGCTATCGCTGCGCTCGCCGCCCCAGATCGCCAGTGCGGTGCCGAGGCAGGGCACGAGGGCGAGCAGGCCGGGGAAGGGCGACTGCTCGGTGATGAGCGCCATGCCCGCGAGAACAGCGCCGACGCCGGCCGCCACCGCCGCGCCGCCCACGGTCGCGTTCTTGGGAAAGCGCACGCCCGGCAGCGCCAGCGCGGCGCCGATCAGCAATTCGAAGGCGCGGAAGGGCAGCAGGTAGAAGGCCGCGGCGGGATCGACGCGCAATATCGCCTCGCAGGCGATGAGCGAGGCGAGGAGGAGGCTACCGATCACGAAGGGCAGCGCCTTCGGCCGCCAGCGGTGGCAGAGCATCACCAGCGCCGGGAACACGAGGTAGAACTGCTCCTCGACGCCCAGCGACCAGTAGTGCAGCAGCGGCATTTCCTCGGCCGAAGGGCCGAAATAGTCGGCGCGGCGGTAGAAATAGACGTTGCCGAAGGCGAGCGCCGACCAGATCAGCGAACGGGCGAAGCTGACCAGCTGCGGCGGGAACAGGAGGAAGACTGCGACGACGGCGGTGATCGCGCTGACCACGAGGAAGGCCGGCACGATGCGCCGCATCCGCCGCTCGTAGAAGCCGAAGATCGAGAAGCTGCCTTCCGTGGTCTCGGCATAGATCGACTTGGAGATCAGGAAGCCGGAGATGACGAAGAACACGTCGACGCCGATGAAGCCGCCGGGCAGCCAGTCCGCGCCGAAATGGAACAGCACCACGCCGAGCACGGCGATGGCGCGCAATCCGTCGATATGGGCGCGGTAGCGAAGCGGATGGTGCACGTGGCCGCGAACTCGATCGAGACGAGAGGGGCGGGCCCCGGGAATGCGCCGATGGTGGGCGATGCAGGGATTGAACCTGCGACCCCTCCCGTGTGAAGGGAGTGCTCTCCCGCTGAGCTAATCGCCCGTCACCCTCGGCGGGTTCTCCGAGGGGCGTCTTCCATCGCGGCGGGATTTAGTGTGCCGGGTCCCCGGGTGTCAAGCGCGCTCGCGTTCGCCGAGGCCGAGCAGCCGCTCCACCGTCGCCGGCAGAAGGTCGTAATGCTCGATCAGCTCGTCGCCGCCAAGCTCCGCCGCCGGCGTCTCGGTGTAGCCGAAGGGCACCACGATCACCGGCACGCGCGCGTTCTTGGCGGTGAGCACGTCGGTCATGCTGTCGCCGACCATGATCGCGCGTTGCGCCGAGCCGCCGGCCCGCTCGATGGTGCCGAGGAGGTGGCCGGCATCGGGCTTGTACACAGGAAAGGTGTCGGCCCCGGCGATCACCGCGAAGCGGTCGGCGAGGCCGAGCCGTTCGAGCAGCAGGCGCGAGAGATATTCCAGCTTGTTGGTGCAGACCGCCAGCACATGGCCGCGGGCGGAAAGCTCGTCCAGCGCCGACACCAGGCCGGGGAAGGGCACCGAGCTGTCGGCGATATGGGCGGCGTAGTGGTCGAGGAAGCGCTCATAGAGCTTGTCGAAGGCCGGCGGCTCGACATGGATGCCGGCGGCGGTCAGCCCGCGATTGACCAGCGCCTTGGCGCCGGCGCCGATCATCTTGCGGGTCTCCTCGCGCGGCAGGCGCGGCGCGCCGACCTCGTCGAGGATGACGTCCAGCGTGTCCAGCAGGTCCGGGGCAGTGTCGACGAGGGTGCCGTCGAGGTCGAAGGCGATCACGGCGGGGCGGGTCGGGGGTGCGCTCATGTCGATTTCCGTGGATGATGACGGTAAATGGAAGCTGCCGGCCGCCGCGAGACAGGCATAGACTGCCTACAATCCTGCCGCTTTTGCTGTCCAGCGTGGCGCGTCCATCGGGCGCAGGAGGGTGGCGGACGGTCAATGGTAATCGGGTCGAGTTTTCGGGAGTGCTTGCGATGACGCTGAAGATTGGAAATTGGCTCGGTACGGCGGCGCTCGCCGGTGTCCTGGCGATCGGCCTCGCTGCGATCGACGCGGCCCATGCGCAGGGCACGACCCCGCCGGCCGGCGGCACGACCGAGACGCCGGCCGCCTCGCCGTCGCCTGCACCGGCGCCGGCCGGAGAGGGGCCGTTCGTCTTCGGCTCGCCGCCTTCCGCGCAGGCCAACCGGCTCTATTCGGTCAATGTGCGCAACGGCGAGGTGAATGCCTGCCAGTTCGAGCGGCCCGAGGGCAACCTCGTCGGCGTCACCCGCTGCTTCCGCCGCGACGCCAGCGCCGGCGCCGGCGAGCCGGGCACCTACGACATCATGTCGACCCGCTATTCCGGCGAGACCGGCATCTTCCGCGTGAACGCGCAGACCGGGCAGATGAGCGTCTGCTATGTGCGCGACATGCCGAAGGAGGGCGGCGGCACCGAGCCGGCGGTGGTCTGCACCGCCTGCTATGTGCGCGACATGCCGAAGGAGGGCGGCGGCACCGAGCCGGCGGTGGTCTGCACCGCGCCGTCGCGTTGAACCTTGCGCGCGGCGCCGGACTTGTCCCGGCGCCGCAACGGCGCTAGGCAGCGTTGAGATTGGAAGACCTACAGGCTGAGCCCCGACCACGTCATGTCGACCGAAGCTGAGACTCTTAAACGCCAGGCCGCGGCCCGCGCGCTGGAATATGTGCGCTCGGGCATGAAGCTCGGGCTGGGCACCGGCTCGACCGCCAGGCATTTCGTCGAGCTGCTCGCCGAGCGGGTGGGCGAGGGGCTGGAGGTGGTCGGCGTGCCGACCTCCGAGGCGACGCGGGCGCAGGCGGAAAGCCTCGGCGTGCCGCTCGGCACGCTCGACGATCATCCGGTGCTCGACCTGTGCATCGACGGCGCCGACGAGGTCGGGCCGGACCTCACCCTGATCAAGGGCGGCGGCGGCGCGCTGCTGCGCGAGAAGATCGTCGCCTCGGCGGCGCAGCAGATGATCGTCATCGTCGACGCCTCCAAGAAGGTGGACCGGCTCGGCACCTTCCCGTTGCCGATCGAGGTGGTGGATTTCGGCGTCGCCGCCATCCGCCGCGGCATCGACCGCGCCGCCCGCGCGGCGGGCTGCGAAGGGCTTCTGACGCTGCGGCGCCGTCCGGACGGTCATGTTTTCGTCACCGATCAGGGACACCTGATCCTCGATGCCGCCTATCACGGCATCACTGACCCGGCTGCGCTCGCGGCGCGCCTGTCGGAAGTGCCCGGCGTCGTCGAGCACGGCCTCTTCATCAATCTGGCGAGCCGCGTCATCCTCGCGGGCGCCGGCGGCGTGTCGGTGATCGACCGCGCGTGAGCAGATTCGTCAGGGAGACATTCATGCTGGATATTGCAGGACGGCTGACGGGAGCGGCCCTCGCGCTCGCCGTGCTCGCAGCTGCGGCCCCCGCGCTGGCGCAGGACCAGGCGCCGTTCAACATGGCTCAGGCCAAGCCCGGCGCCGAGCCGAGCGCCGAGCAGATGAAGCTCGCCAATGAGCTGCTGATCGCCAATGGCGAGGCGTCGAGCTTCGACGCCATCATCCCCAACGTCATCGAGCAGTCGGCGGCCAGCTTCGTCCAGGCCAACCCCGACCTCATCCGCGACCTGCGCGAGGTGGCCAAGCAGCTGGTGCCGCAATATGAGGGCCGCCGCACCGAGGTGGTGCAGATCCTCGCCCGCACCTATGCCGCCCAGTTCAGCGCCGCCGAGCTGCAGGAGCTGCTGGTGTTCTACCGCTCGCCGGTGGGCCGCAAGCTGGTGGAGAAGCGCCAGGAGCTGCTCGACGCCGGCCTGCGCGGCATCCAGCAGTGGAGCGCGGCCTTCTCCCGCGAGATGGAAGGCAAGGTGCGCGAGGAGATGAAGAAGCGCGGCTTCACCATCTGACGCCGCCGCCTCCCGACGAAGAAAAAATGCCCGGCTCGCGCCGGGCATTTTCGTTTCAGTCCTCGTCGGCGCCGACCGGGGCGCGGTGCCCGGTCGCGAGATAGAAGAGCAGCGGCCCGAACAAAGCGAGCGCGGACAGCGCGTAGAGCGTCAGCGCGATCGGCGACTGGAACAGCACGATGGGATCGCCGACGCTGATGGCGAGCGCCCGGCGCAGCTGCTGCTCGGCCAGCGGGCCGAGGATCAGGCCGACCACCACCGGAGCGATGGGGTAGTCGTAACGCCTGAGCACATAGCCGAGCAGGCCGAAGACCAGGAGCATGCCGAGCTCGACCAGCGACGGGTTGGCGCCGAGCGTGCCCAGCGTGGCGAAGACCAGGATGCCGCCATAGAGCCACGGCCGGGGAATGGCGAGCAGGCGCACCCACAGCCCGACCAGCGGCAGGTTGAGGATCAGCAGCATGCCGTTGGCGATGAACAGCGAGGCGATCAGGCCCCAGACGAGGTCCGGATTGGTGGTGAACAGCAGCGGGCCGGGATTGAGCCCGTACTGCTGGAAGCCGGCCAGCATGATCGCCGCCGTCGCCGAGGTCGGCAGGCCGAGGGTGAGCAGCGGCACCAGCACGCCGGCGGCGGCCGCGTTGTTGGCTGCCTCCGGGCCGGCGACGCCCTCGATGGCGCCGTTGCCGAACTCGTCCTGCTTCTTGCAGAGCCGCTTCTCCAGCGCATAGGACAGGAAGGTCGGGATCTCCGCCCCGCCTGCCGGCATGGCGCCGATGGGGAAGCCGAGCACCGTGCCGCGCAGCCAGGGCCGCCACGAACGCTTCCAGTCCTCCTTGTTCATGAACACCGAGCCCTTCACCGGCTCGATGACCTCCTCGGCACGAGAGCCCGCGGCGCAGACGGAGAGAGTCTCGCCGATGGCGAACAGGGCCACCGCCAGCGTCGTCACCTCCACGCCGTCGAGCAGGTCGGGAACGCCGAAGGAGAGCCGTGCCTGCCCGCTTTGCAGGTCGATGCCGATGAGGCCGAGAGAAAGGCCGATGAACAGGCTGGTGAGCCCGCGCGTCACCGAGGAGCCGAAGGCGGCGGAGACGGTGGTGAAGGCCAGCACCATCAGCGCGAAATAGTCCTCCGGCCCGAAGGAGATGGCGATGTCGACCACGGTCGGGGCGATCAGCGCGAGGCCGATGGTGGCGATGGTGCCGGCGACGAAGGAGCCGATGGCGGCGGTGGCGAGCGCCGGCCCGCCGCGCCCGGCGCGGGCCATCTTGTTGCCTTCCAGCGCCGTGACGATGGAGGAGCTCTCGCCCGGCGTGTTGAGCAGGATGGAGGCGGTGGAGCCGCCATACATGCCGCCATAGTAGATGCCGGCGAACATGATCAGCGAGCCGGCCGGATCGAGCTTGAAGGTGATCGGCAGCAGCAGCGCCACGGTGAGCGCCGGGCCGATGCCCGGCAGCACGCCGACGGCCGTGCCGAGCATGACGCCGACGAAGGCGAAGAGCAGGTTGATCGGCTGGAGGGCGACGAAGAGGCCCTGGCCGAGGGCGGCGAACGTATCCATCGGTGCCGCTCCTCAGATCAGCCGCTCGAGCGGCCCGGCCGGCAGCGAGAGCTGCAGCCCCTTGGCGAAGATCAGGTAGATGATGAAGCACATCACCGTGCCGGCGAGGAAATGCGCCCAGACCGGCCCGCGGCCGAAGCCCCTGGCGGTCGCCGCGAAGAGCCAGCCGGTGGCGATGGAGAAGCCGAGGAAAGGCAGCAGCACGATCTGCCCGACGAGGCCGGCCAGCACCCATACCATCGGTCCGGCCTCGTCGCGCGGCCGGGCGATGGCGCCCTCGCGGATCGCCTCCACCGCGGTGGCGACGGCGAGGATGGCGAGGCCGGCGGCGATGATGGTCGGGAAGGCCGCGGGACCGACCGCCGAATGGGCGTTGACGCTGGCGAGGCGCCAGGCGTCCCAGCCGACGACGAGCGCCAGCACGGCGAGGCCGAGGGCGATGAAGAGGCCCGCCCTGTCGGCGGATCGGGCGGAGGAGGAGGGCTGGTCGCTCATGTCAGGCATTCCGGGGAGCGGGTGGGCGGGGGGCTGCCGCGATCAGGTGGAGGATGAAGCTGCTCCCTCTCCCCGTCGGGGAGAGGGTTGGGGTGAGGGGCTCTTCCGCTCTGCAGCGTCGCTACCCCTCACCGACCCGCTTCGCGGGCCACCTCTCCCCAACGGGGAGAGGGAAGAAGAGCTACCAGCGCGATCCCGGATACGGCCTCGCGGCCGTTCCGGGACGACGGTGATCGGGACGGAGGCCTCGGCTCAGTTGGCGAGGCCGACATCCTTCAGGATGGTCTGCGTCGCGGCGATGTCCTTGGCGAGCTGCGCCTCGAACTCCGGACCGGCGAGATAGGTGTTCACCCAGCCCTTCTGCGCCAGCATGTCCTTCCAGGCCTTCGATTCCACTGCCTTGGCGATGATGTCGGACAGCGCCTTCTTCTGCTCGGGCGTGATGCCCGGCGCGGCCGAGACCGAGCGCCAGTTCTGGATCTCGACGTCGACGCCCGATTCCTTGAAGGTCGGGATGTCCTTGGCCTCGGGCAGGCGCTCGGGGCTGGAGACGGCGAGGATGCGCAGCTTGCCGGCCTTGGCCTGGGCGTCGAACTCCGAGAGCGAGGAGATGCCGACCGTGACCTTGCCGCCGAGGATGGAGGCGAGCGACTCGCCGCCGCCGGAGAAGGCGATGTAGTTGACCTTGGTCGGGTCGACGCCGATCGCCTTGGCGATCAGGCCGGCGGTGATGTGGTCGGTGCCGCCGGCCGAGCCGCCGGCCCAGGAGACCTTCTGCGGGTCGGCCTTCAGCGCGGCCACGAGGTCGGCCATCGACTTCAGCGGCGAATTGGCCGGCACGGCAATGGCCTCATACTCGCCGGTGAGGCGGGCGATCGGCGTGACCTGCGTGAGGTTCACCGGCGACTTGTTGGTGATGATGGCGCCCACCATGACGTAGCCGCCGACCAGCAGCACGTTCGGATCGCCCTTGTTGCCGTTGACGAACTGGGCGAGGCCTATGGTGCCGCCGGCGCCCGGCACGTTCAACACCTGCACGTTGGGCACCAGCTTCTCGGACTGCAGCACCTGCTGCAGCGCGCGGGCGGTCTGGTCCCAGCCGCCGCCGGGCGCGGCCGGGGCGATGATCTTGAGGTCGCTGACCTGAGCGGAGGCAGCAGTGAGCGGCGCGGCAGCGAGGGCTGCGGCGAGCAGCGCTCCGCGGAACATGTGATTCATCGTTTCCTCCAAGGGATGAACGGCGGCGCGTTGAACGCTGGCCGCCGCTTGGCACGCGGGATTTGGCACGCGGCGAATGGGCACGCGGCTTGGAAGCTAGAGCGCGATACAAACCCTGTCGAGTTCCACGGAAGGCTAAGGCTTTCGCACGGTGGCCGCGCAGGCCAGCCATGCGCCGGCTTGACGTTCGCGCCGCGCGGGGCGACATGCGCTGGGATCGGGCTGAGGCAGCGGGGACGCGCATCATGGACCAATTCGACGTCGACCTGTTCGTCATCGGCGGGGGCTCGGGTGGCGTGCGCGCCGCGCGCATCGCCGCCAACCACGGCGCGAGGGTGATGATCGCCGAGGAGTACCGGCTGGGCGGCACCTGCGTGATCCGCGGCTGCGTGCCGAAGAAGCTGCTGGTCTATGCCGCGCAGTTCGCCCACGACTTCGCCGACGCCGCCGGGTTCGGCTGGACGGTGGAGGGCGTCAGCTTCGACTGGAAGACGCTGATCGCGAACAAGGACAAGGAGATCGCGCGGCTGGAGGGCGCCTATCGCGCCAATCTGGAACGCTCGGGCGTCGAGATCGTGAAGCAGCGCGCGGTGATCGAGGGGCCGCACCTTGTGCGCCTCGCCGATGCCACCGGTGTCACCGCGAAAGTCATACTTATTGCCACCGGCGGCAGGCCCAATATCGGCCTCGATCTGCCCGGCCGCGAGCTCGGCATCACCTCCAACGAGGCGTTCCATCTGGAGCGTTTGCCGGAGCGCATCGTCATCCAGGGCGCCGGCTACATCGCGCTGGAATTCGCCAGCCTTTTCAACGGCTTGGGCTCGAAGGTCACGGTGGTTCACCGCGGCGACAAGGTGCTGCGCGGCTTCGAGGGCGAGCTGCAGGAGCGCATCGCCGCCGAGCTCGCCTCCAGCGGCATCGCCTTCGAGTTCGGCGCCACCATCGAGAGCATCCAAGTGGCTGAACGCGAAGGCGAAAAGCGTATCCGGCTGAACGACGGGCGCGACCTGTTCGCCGACGAGGTGATGCTCGCCATCGGCCGCGTGCCGAACACGGTCGGCCTCGGTCTCGACGCGGTCGGGGTGCATCTGAACGAGGCCGGCGCCATCACGGTGGACGCCAATTCGCGCACCAACATCCCCTCCATCTACGCCGTGGGCGATGTCACCGACCGCGTGAACCTCACCCCCGTCGCCATCCGCGAGGGCCATTCCTTTGCCGATACGGTGTTCGGCGGCCGGCCGTGGGAGGTCGACTACGACAACATCCCGACCGCCGTGTTCACCGAGCCGGAGATCGGCACGGTCGGGCTGTCGGAGGAGGAGGCGCGGGCGCGCGGCTACAAGCTCGACATCTACAAGACCGATTTCCGCCCACTGAAGGCGACGCTGTCGGGCAGCACCTCGCGTACCTTCATGAAACTGGTCGTGGACCAGACCACCGACAAGGTGCTCGGCGTCCACCTGATCGGCGAGAGCTCGGCGGAGATCGTGCAGATCGCTGCCATCGCGCTGAACATCGGTGCCACCAAGGCCGACTTCGACCGCACCATGGCGCTGCACCCTTCGAGCGCCGAGGAGCTGGTGACGTTGCGCACCAAGCACGCCACCAGTGACAAGGTGATCCCCGAGGTCTCCGCCGAGGCGACGCCGGCGATCTGAAGCTGCCGCGGGGCGTGGGCCGTCTACGCCTTCCGGGCAATCGTGCAATGAAGCCGCTGCGGGAGCATACTGGCGCGGTCGCGAACCTTGGGTGTATAAGGCCCGCCTTTCCCGCCGGGGATGAGCCTCGCGCGGTCTATTGGGGTTTCTTGGAGGCAGTCATGTCTGAACGCTGGACGCCGGATAGCTGGAGGGCCAAGCCCATTCAGCAGGTCCCGGACTATCCGGACGCCGAAGCTTTGGCTTCGGTGGAGCGTCAGCTCGCCTCGTTTCCCCCGCTCGTTTTTGCAGGTGAAGCCCGCCGGCTGAAGCGCGAGCTCGCCAAGGTGGCGAACGGCGAGGCGTTCCTCCTCCAGGGCGGCGACTGCGCCGAGAGCTTCGCCGAGCATTCGGCCGACAACATCCGCGATTTCTTCCGCGTCTTCCTGCAGATGGCGGTGGTGCTGACCTATGCCGGCGCCTCCCCCGTGGTGAAGGTCGGGCGCATCGCCGGCCAGTTCGCCAAGCCGCGCTCGGCGCCGATGGAGAGGGTGGGTGACGTCGAGCTGCCGTCCTACCGGGGCGACATCATCAACGACATCGACTTCACGCCGGCGTCGCGCATTGCCGATCCGCGCCGCCAGCTCGAGGCGTACCGCCAGTCGGCGGCGACGCTGAACCTGCTGCGCGCCTTCGCCAATGGCGGCTATGCCAGCCTCGGCAACGCGCATCAGTGGATGCTCGGCTTCATCAAGGATAGCCCGCAGTCCGGCCGCTACCAGGCGCTCGCCGACCGCATCACCGAGGCGCTCGACTTCATGCGCGCCATCGGCATCGATCCGGAGACACATCCGGAGATGCGCTCGACCGAGTTCTTCACCTCGCACGAGGCGCTGCTGCTCGGCTTCGAGCAGGCGCTGACCCGCGTGGATTCGACGAGCGGAGACTGGTACGCGACTTCCGGCCACATGATCTGGGTCGGCGATCGCACCCGCCAGTTCGATCACGCCCATATCGAGTACTGCCGCGGCGTGAAGAACCCGCTCGGCCTGAAGTGCGGCCCGTCGCTGAAGCCGGACGACCTTCTGCGCCTGATCGACGCGCTGAACCCGGAGAACGAGCCGGGTCGCCTGACCCTGATCGGTCGCTTCGGCGCCGACAAGGTCGCCGGCAGCCTGCCGGCGCTGGTGCGCGCGGTGAAGCGGGAAGGGCGCAGCGTGGTGTGGTCGTCCGACCCGATGCACGGCAACACCATCAAGGCGGCGTCCGGCTACAAGACCCGGCCGTTCGACCAGATCCTCTCCGAGGTGAAGGACTTCTTCGCCGTCCATGCGGCCGAGGGCACCTATGCCGGCGGCGTGCATCTGGAGATGACCGGCAAGAACGTCACCGAATGCACCGGTGGCGCGCGGGCGATCTCGGATGCGGACCTCAAGGACCGCTACCACACCTATTGCGACCCGCGGCTCAACGCCGAGCAGGCCATCGAGATGGCCTTCCTCGTCGCCGAGCTGCTGAAGCAGGAGCGGGCCGGGCGCGTGCGTCCGGTGACCGAGGCGGCCGAGTAATCTTCGGAAACGCGAAAAGCGTTTTCGCACTGCCTAAGCTTGGATATGGAAACACCGCGGCTTAACCGGCCGCGGTGTTTTCCTTTGTGAGGAGCCGCTGGTGCGGCAAGCTATCTTCGAGAGACAGGTCATCTTCGAGAGCGAGAACGTGCGCGTCGTGCGCACGCCCGGCATCCGCACGGACGTCGTCTTCGTGACCTTCGAGGCGCATCAGGTGAAGCGCCCGCTCGATCGCAAAGGCTTCGGCGAGAAGTTCCTGCAGGACAACGGCTTCACCTCCTATCACCTGCTCGCTGGCGACAATTACTGGTTCCAGTACCCGGAGATGGAGGAGGTGCTGGCGGCGGTGCGGGCCGATGTCGGGGCGGGGCCGGAGATCGTCGCCTATGGGGTGAGCATGGGCGGCTATGCCGCCTTTCGCTTCGCCGGGCTGCTCGGCGCCGCGCGGGTGATCGCCTTCTCGCCGCAATACAGCATCGACAAGGCCCGCATCCCCTGGGACAGGCGCTGGGACCGGCTGTTCGACCGCCCGCGCCAAGTGCTGTGGGAACACCTGACCACGCCGCGCGGCGTGCCGGTCTATCTGTTCTACGACCCGCATAACCGGGACCGCCATCATGTACGGATGCTCGCGCGCGAGGCGGACGTGGTGCCCGTCCGCGTGCCCTATGCCGGCCACGCGACCATCACCGTGTTCATGGAATGCGGCATGCTTGGCGAAGCGGTTCTCGCCATCGGCGAGAACCGCTTCGATGTGGCGGCCTGCGAGCGCGAGCTGAAGACCCGCATCGACCGCTCGCCGCTCTATGTCGCCAAGCGCGCCCGCAGCCGCAGTCGCCTGTTCCGCCGCCTGCGTGCCGACCTCGTCGACCTGTTCGGCTGAGGCGCCGCAACTTCGCCACCGCCGCCCTCTAGGCGGAACCCATTGCTGCGGAGGCGGCGGCGCAGTTAGTTTCGCCGCCCGGCCCTGCGGCCGATCCGGTTGAGGAGGCCGCCCTTGCGGCAGAGCGTGTTCGAAAGCGAGGCCG
The DNA here is from genome assembly GCA_029239875.1 of Xanthobacteraceae bacterium. Taxonomy (GTDB): domain Bacteria; phylum Pseudomonadota; class Alphaproteobacteria; order Rhizobiales; family Xanthobacteraceae; genus Ancylobacter. The sequence continues at coordinate 40,556 of JARBUD010000027.1, forward strand.
TGTCGGTCTTCAAGATGCCGGGGCATCGCGAGGACGTGGTCTTCGTCTCGTTCGAATCGATGATCCCGACCCGCAGGCCCGACCGTCGCGGCTTCGGCGAGCAGTTCTTCCACCATCGCGGCTTCACCGCCTACCACGTCATGCCGCGCGCCAATGAGTGGTATCATTATCCCGAGATGGAGGCGGCGCTGGTCGCCGTGCGCGCCGACATCCCGGTGGGAACACGGGTCATCACCTACGGCATGAGCATGGGCGCCTATGCCGCCTACCGCTTCTCCGAGCCGCTCGCCGCCGACGCGGTGATCGCCTTCTCGCCGCAATACAGCGTCGACCACTGGCGGGTGTGGTGGGAGCGGCGCTGGAGCTCGGAGGGCAAGTCGCTGCTCTGGGACCGCCAGCTCCCGCGCAAGGAAGCGGTGAAATACGTCTTCTACGATCCGCTCAACCAGGATCGCCGGCACATAAGGCGCCTGCGCAAGGAAGCCGAGCTCGACCTGGTGCGCATCTATTTCAGCGGCCACGCCTCCATCGCCTATGTGCAGGAGTGTGGCATGCTGGAGAGCGCGGTGCTCGACATCGCCGAGAACCGCTTCGACATCGCTGCCTTCGAGGCGCGGTTGTGGCAGCAGCGCACGACGTCCGCGACCTACCAGAAGATGCGCCGGCGCAAGAAGACCGGCATCTTCCGCCGGCTGCGCTATGTGGTGATCGAGCATCTGCTCGACCGCCGGCTGGGAGCGGCGGCGTTTCAATCCACGACAACCTCATCCTGAGGTGCCCGGCCATGGGTCGGGCCTCGAAGGATGATCGTCCGGGGTGCCGACACCCTCGGTAGATCGTCATCCCCGGGCTTGGCCCGGGGATCCACGACCTTTCGGAGGCGCCAAGCCAAGTCGTGGATGGCCGGGCCAAGCCCGGCCATGACGAGCCTTCTCAGCCCCAGCCTTCCAGCACCACCTTGCCGATCGACGTGCCGCTCTCCAGCGCCGCGTGCGCGCGCCTGAGGTTCTCCGCATTGATGGCACCGAAATTCGCCCCGAGCGTCGTGCGCACCGTACCGGCATCGATCAGCCGGGCGACCTCGTCGAGGATCTCGTGCTGGCGGATCATGTCCGGCGTCTGGAACATGGAGCGCGTGTACATCAGCTCCCAGTGCAGCGACAGGCTCTTGGTCTTCAGGAGCATCGCGTCGAGGCTCGCCGGGTCGTCGATGATGGCGATGCGGCCCTGCGGCTTCGCCGCCTTGACGATCTCGGCCCAGTGCTTGTCCGAGTTGGTCAGGGTGAAGGTGTAGTCGATCTCGCCGAGCCCTGCGGCCGCGATCTCCTCGGAGAGCGGACGGGAATGGTCGATGACGGCGTGCGCGCCGCGCTCCTCGACCCATTTACGACTCTCGGGACGCGATGCGGTGCCGATGACGGTGAGGTCGGTAAGCTGGCGAGCGAACTGCACCACCAGCGAGCCGACGCCGCCGGCCGCGCCGACGACCAGCAGCTTCGCATCCGTGCCGCCCTTGCCCTTGAACGGCACCTCCAGCCGGTCGAACAGCCCTTCCCAGGCGGTCACGGCGGTGAGCGGGATGGCGGCGGCCTCCGCAAAGCCGAGGCTCTTCGGCTTGTGGCCGACGATGCGCTCGTCGACGAGGTGCAGTTCGGCATTGGTGCCGGGCCGGTTGAGGTCGCCGGCGTAGAACACCTCGTCGTCGGCCTTGAACAGGCTCACCTCGGACCCGACCGCCTCGACCACGCCGGCGGCGTCCCAGCCGAGGATGACAGGGGCCTCCGGCGTGCCGGCGCGGCGGCGGCGCACCTTGGTGTCGACCGGATTGACCGAGACAGCCTTCACCCGCACCAGCAGGTCGTGCGGGCCGGGCGTAGGCGCCGGGGTCTCGAAGTCGAAGAGCGAGCGTTCCTCGCCGATGGGCAGGGGTTCGCTATAGCCGATGGCCTTCATGATCATCTCCCGCGCGTGGCGCGCCGTGTTTCCGTGTTGGCGCAGATGTCGCAATGCCGCGCAAAAGCGCAAGAACGCACGAATTTGTCGGCAGGTATCGAAATTGTAATCCTCTTCCCGCCGCTGCCGGATTTACCTAGATTCCGGCGACCCCCGATCGGGAGAGAGAACATGGCCAGGCGCCATCAGGACTATTCGCGTACGGGCTGCGCGGTCGAGGCGGCGCTGGAGATCATCGGCGCCAAGTGGAAGGGCGGCATCATCTACCAACTGCTCGGCGGCGAGCTGCGCTTCAGCGAGCTGCGCCGGCGCATGCCGGGCGTGACCCAGCGCATCCTCGCCAAGGCGTTGCGCGAGCTCGAGGCTGATGGCGTCATCTCGCGCACCGTCTATCCCACCGTGCCGCCGCAGGTCGGCTACCAGCTCACCGCGGAGGGCGAGGCGCTGCGTCCGGCGGTGATGGTCCTGCACGATTGGGGCAAGCGGCACACGCAGGCCTTCGACGTCGCCGCCGAGTGACGCCGCGGGACGCTGGCCTTCGGCGGTCCGGCTGGGTAGAAGACGTGCCGTCGAGACCTTGGACCCGCTTATGACCAGCCCGGCGCATCCCGCCAGCCCGTCGCCGAACCGGCGCTATTTCGAGCCCAAGCGGCGCAGCAAGTGGCGGCAGTGGCTCACCAATGCCAGTCAGAAGACCGGCCGCTCGATCGGCCGGCTGCTGTTTGACGCCGAGAGCCGGCCGCGGCCCTGGCTGCGCTCGCTGCTGTTCGACGCCTATCAGCGCCCGCGCCCGGGGCTGGAGGGCGTCGTCTTCAAGGAGCCGGGCCGTCCGCGTCGGCCCTTCGCCGGCTGGCTGACCCATGCCGACGACACCCTACCGCCGCTGGTGCGCCACCTGCCGTTCCCGTTGAAGGACGAGGGACGTCGCCCCGTGATCGTCGTCGCGCAGGGCGATGCCGCGCCGGCCGAGGCGCTGGTGCGGACGCTGGCGGAGCGCCACGCGGTGATGCTGCTCGTTCTCGACGGCGCGGCGCCTTCGGGCTTCCCGGTTGCGGTCATCCCGGTCGACATTGCCGGCTCGCGCGCGCCGCGCCCCGTGCTGCTCGACGCGTTGGCGCAGCGCTCCGCCGGCTACGAGCCGCTTTTCGCCGTCGCAATCGGCCTCTGTGCGGCCGATGCCGCCGACATCATGGAACAGCGCAATATTCCCGTGGTGGCGCTCGCCGGCGCGCCGGAGGGCTATGCCGACTTCGCTGAGGCGCTGGACGTCGTGCTGGAGCGTGCGAGTGCCGTCGCCTTCCCCTCCGACGCAGCGAAGCAGGCAGCGCTCTCTTTGCTGCCGCACCGTGCCGGCCGGCGGCACCTCGTCGTCGGCGATGCTCCGGAAGACGTCGAAGCGATCGGCCGTGAGATCGGCGCGGAGCTCGACAACGAGCTGGCGCTGGTGCTCGCCACCGATCCCGCCCGGCTGGAAGTGCTGGCCATCCCGCGCGACGGCGACCCGCCAGGCGAGATCGACGTGCCAGCAAGGCTCGCGAGCCTCATCGCCGCTTGGCGACGCAAGGCGCTGCTCAGGCGCCACCCGAACCGCCCGCCGCTGCGCCGGCCCTATTCCGGCTTCCACCCGCTGATCTATGCCGAGCACCATCCCGTCGCCTGCTTCGACGAGCGGCGCTACCCGCTGTCGCACTGGATCGAGAAGGGCCGGCCGGAAGGTCCGTGGGCGGTGCCGGTGTTCGGCCCGTTGGCGGCGCCCGTCGCCAGCCCCTTGAGGGTCGGGCTGCACGGCCATTTCTTCTATCCCGACCTGCTGCCCGAATTGCTGGAGCGGCTGGCGCCTAACGCCTCGCGGCCGGACCTCTTCCTCACCACTGATACGCCGGCCAAGGTGGAGGAGCTGCGCGCGCTGACCGCCACCTGGACGGCCAAGGTGCGCATCGACGTCGTACCGAATAGCGGCCGCGACATCGGCCCCTTCCTCACCGCGCTGCGCGACGTGCTGACGAGCGGGGAGTACGACGTCCTTCTCCACCTCCACGGGAAGAAGACCAAGGGCCGGCGCCGGGCGATCGGCGATCCCTGGCGCAACTTCCTGTGGGAGAACCTGATCGGCGGCGAGCACCCGATGCTCGACGCGGTGCTCGCCCATATGGCGGCGCATCCGACTGTCGGCCTCGTCTATCCCGAGGACAGCCATCTGCTCGACTGGGCGCGCAACGGCCGCGTGGTCGAGGAACTGCGGCGCGACATGGGGCTGACCGAGCCGATGGGCACCTATGTCGACTTCCCGGTCGGCAACATGTTCGCTATCCGCCCGGCAGCGCTGGCGCCGGTGCTGGCGCTCGACCTGAAATGGGGCGATTACCCGGTCGAGCCGATCCCGATGGACGGCACCGTGCTGCACGGGATCGAGCGGCTGCTGCCCATGGTGGTGCGCAAGGCCGGCTTTACCGTGGCCGCGGTGCGGGTGCCGGGCACCGACTGGGACTGATCCACGCCGCGTTCGCATCGATTGCCGAGGGGCAAGGCTGAGGCTACATCACGAACATGTCCGTAGAACCCGCCGACCAGCTTCTCATCGCCTTCGCGCAGCTCAATCCGGTCGTCGGCGACATCGCCGGCAACCTCATCAAGGCGCGCGAAGCCCGCGCGCAGGCCGCCGAGCAGGGCGCCGAGCTGGTGCTGTTTACCGAGCTGTTCATTGCTGGCTATCCGCTGGAAGACCTCGTACTGAAGCCTTCCTTCCAGGCCGCCTGCCGCGTGGCGGTGGAGGAGCTCGCGAAGGACACGGCCGATGGCGGGCCGGCGGTGCTGATCGGCTCTCCCTGGGCCGATGGCGGCCGGCTGTACAATGCTGTGCTGCTGCTCGACGGCGGCCGGGTCGTCACCGCCCGCTACAAGGTCGACCTGCCGAATTACGGCGTGTTCGACGAGAAGCGCGTCTTCGCGCTGGGGCCGATGCCGGGGCCGATCCCGTTCAGGGGCGTGCGGCTCGGCGTGCCGGTGTGTGAGGATATCTGGTCGCAGGACGTGATCGAATGCCTTGCCGAGACGGGTTCGGAGATCCTGCTCATCCCCAACGGCTCGCCCTATCGCCGCACGGTCTATGACGAGCGCATGAACGTCGCGGTGGCGCGGGTGGTCGAGAGCGGCCTGCCGCTCGCCTATGTGAACCAAGTCGGCGGGCAGGACGAGTTGGTGTTCGACGGCGGCTCCTTCGTGCTCAACGCCGACCGCTCGCTCGCCGTGCAGATGCCGAACTTCCAGGAGCGCATCCGCCTCACCCGCTGGGAGCGCTGGGCCGAAGGCTGGCGCTGCGAGGAGGGCGCTCGCTCGCCGCTGCTGCAGGAGGACGAGGCGGACTATGCCGCCTGCGTCATGGGTCTGCGCGACTATGTCGAGAAGAACCGCTTCCCCGGTGTGGTGCTCGGCCTTTCCGGCGGCGTCGATTCCGCGCTCGTTGCCGCCATGGCGGTCGATGCGCTCGGGGCCGAGCGGGTCCATTGCGTGATGCTGCCCTATCGCTACACCTCGAACGAGTCGTTCTCCGATGCCGCCGCCGTCGCCGAGGCGCTGGGCGTGCGCTACGACATCGTGCCGATCGCGGATGGCGTCGAGGCGCTGGAGAAGGTGCTGGCGCCGATGTTCGACGGCCGCCCGCGCGACGTGACCGAGGAGAATTTACAGTCGCGCGTGCGCGGCACGCTCTTGATGTCGATCTCCAACAAGTTCGGCGCGATGGTGGTCACCACCGGCAACAAGTCGGAGATGTCGACCGGCTACGCCACGCTCTATGGCGACATGAACGGCGGCTACAACCCGCTGAAGGACCTCTACAAGACGCAGGTCTTCCGCCTCTGCCACCTGCGCAACCGCTGGAGGCCGGCTCATGCGCTCGGCCCCTCCGGCGAGGTGATCCCCGAAAACGTCATCACCAAGCCGCCGACTGCCGAGCTGCGCGAGAACCAGAAGGACCAGGACAGCCTGCCACCCTATGACGTGCTCGACGCGATTCTGGAGCGTCTGGTGGAACGCGAGCTGCCGGTGGCTGATATCGTGGCCGAAGGCTACGACGCGGCGCTGGTGGCGCGCGTGGAGCGCATGCTGAACATCGCCGAGTACAAGCGCCGGCAGGCGGCGCCCGGCGTGAAGGTGACGGCGCGCAATTTCGGCCGCGACCGGCGCTATCCGGTGACGAACAGGTTCCGCGAGACGGCATAGCCGCCCCATTCGTCATCCCGGACGGCCCCGATCCCGGCTCTGCTGCGCTTCGGCCGGGATGATGACATGGGAGAACCCTGTCGCCTTGTTTCAGCATCCTTCGAGGCGCGCTGCGCTCGCACCTCAGGATGAGGTTGTTCTTACAGATGGATCTCATCCTGAGGTGCCCGGCAAAGCCGGGCCTCGAAGGACGCTCAAGCAGAGCGGCACAATGACGAGCGCCCATTGCCCCGCGCTCCCGCCTCGGCGATAAGCGGCCCATGTCGCACCCCGCCCCGATCCTCCGCTTCGCTCCGTCGCCGACCGGGCTGCTGCATGTCGGCAATGCCCGCACGGCGCTCTACAACGCGCTCTATGCGCGGCGCGAGGGCGGCACCTTCATCCTGCGCTATGACGACACTGACACGGCGCGCTCGACGCGAGAATTCGCCGACGCCATTGCCGAGGACATGGCGTGGCTCGGCCTGAACCCGGACCGGGTCGAACACCAGTCGGCGCGGCTGCCCCGCTATGACGCTGCGGTAGAGAGGCTGAAGGCGTCGGGCCGGCTCTACCCGGCCTATGAAAGCGAGGAGGAGCTGGAGACGCGCCGCCTCTCGCGCCGCCGGCGCGGCCTGCCGCCGCTCTACGACCGCGCGGCGCTGAAGCTGACGGATGCCGATCGCGCGGCGCTGGAGGCGCAGGGCCGTCGGCCGCATTGGCGCTTCAGGCTGGACGGGGGCGTCGTCGCCTGGGAGGACATGGTCCGCGGCCACCAGACGGTGGACACCGCCACGCTCTCCGATCCCGTGCTGGTGCGCGAGGACGGCTCCTATCTCTACACGCTGACCTCGGTGGTGGATGACATCGAGATGGACGTGACCCATGTCGTGCGCGGCGAGGACCACGTCACCAATACCGGCGTGCAGATCGAGATCATCGAGGCGCTGGGCGGCACGACGCCGAGCTTCGCCCATCACAACCTCCTGACACTGCCGAGCGGGGAGGGGCTGTCGAAGCGGCTCGGCCATCTCTCACTGAAGGCGCTGCGCGAAGAGGGGGAGGAGGCGCTGGCCGTGGCCGCGCTCGCCGTGCTGACCGGCACCTCCATGGCCGTGGAGCCGGTCGACAGCCTCGACGCACTGGCGGCGAAGATCGATTTCTCGAAGATCTCCCGCGCGCCGGCGCGCTTCGATCCCGCAGAGCTTTCGGCCCTCACCGCCGCGACGCTGCATCACCTGCCCTACGCGGCGGTGGCGGAGCGGCTCGCGGCGCTAGGCGTCGGGGGAGGCGAGGCGTTCTGGCTGGCGGTGCGCGGCAATCTCGCGCGGCTGCCGGACGCCGCCCTGTGGTGGCGGGTGGTGGAGGGGCCGATCGAGCCGGTCTTCGTGCCGGAGGATGCCGACTTCCTCGCCGTCGCCGCCGATCTGCTTCCCGCAGAATGTGGCGAGGACGTCTATCCTCGCTGGATCGCCCTCGTGAAGCCGGCGAGCGGCCGGGCCGGGCGGGCGCTGTTCCACCCGCTGCGCCTCGCGCTCACCGGACAGGAGAGCGGTCCGGAGCTGAAGGCCCTGCTGCCGCTCATCGGCCGGGAAAAGGCCGCCGCGCGGCTGCAGGGCAAGCGAGCCTGAGCCTCAGGGCTTCTTGCCCGCCGGCGGCATGGCCGGGCGCGGCTGCGACATCTCGCGGGCGGCGTCCTCGGTGACGACGATGTCGCCCTTGCGCAGCGTGGCGTCTTCTTGTTGCGACAGCGCCTGCGCCCAGCTCATGCCGGCGGGGCGGCAGGAGCAGGCGGGCACGAAGCTTTTCTTGTAGAGCAGCGCGTTGGGCAGGGACATGTAGGGCTGGCCGTTGGCGGCGACCGCCTGCTCGATGTCCCCGCCCGGATTGCGATAGGCGAAGAGCCGTGCCTCGGTGCCGGGGCACTGGCGCTGGCAGACCGCCTCGTCCGAGCCGAACTTCGCCGGGGTGGCGGCAAACGAGATCGGGAAGAAGAAGCCGTCGCAGGTGCGCACGCACACGGTGCGATAGGTCGAGACCTTCGGCATCTCCAGCGGCTGCACGTCGAGCGGGCCAGCCTCCTCGTCCATCGTCCGCGGCACGCCGAAGAGCTGTTCGAAGAAGTTGCGCGGGCGCCGGTTCATGTTGCCGTAGACGCCGCCACCTCCGCCACCCCCCTGGCCGACCGCGGCTTGGTACTGCGGGCCGCAATTGTTCTGCGCCAGGGCGTAGATGAGCTGGCGGCGCTGCTCGTCGGTGCCGCTCTGCTGGCCGCGCGCCTGCATCATCGTGCGGTCGAGCGCCGAGCGCGCCTGGGTGAGGCGGCGGTTGAGCGATTCGCACTGCGGCGGCAGCTGTGGCTGGAAGATGAGGAAGCCGCGCTTGTCGCAGCCGATCTGGCGCACCTGCTCGGAGAGATTGGCGACGTCTTGCTGCTGCTGGGCGATGGTGGCGCCGAGGTTGGGCTGTCCCTGCGGCGCCTGCCCGTTATCGAGCGCAGCGAGCTGGCCCTCAAGGCGGATGCAGGCCGAACGGTCGCCGCCGCCACCCACTGCTCCGGGGGGCATGTCCTGCGCGGCCGCGACGCCGGCGGAGGCGACAAGCAGCACGGTGGCGAGGCAGGAGGCGAGGCGAGGGCGGGTAAGCATCATCGATGGCGACTGTATCAACCGGAATGTCTGGCGTCTCGTAAGCGCGGTTTGCCGGAAACCGCCGATGGACGCAATGAGCATGGCGAGCTTGTCGAAAGTTTGAACCAATCCCAACCTACCGCTGCGGCGGCTGCGGAAAGACGAGGCATGTTGCGGCGGCGCTGCACGCGCTTATATGCGGGCGGTCCTGATCCGGAGCCGCTGCATGATCCGCGCTTTCGTCCGCGTCCTTCCTGTCCTCGTCTGCATCCTCGGTCTCGCCGGTGCGGCGCAGGCGCAGGAGCCCGAGCTCATCTTCAAGAAATCGACGGTCTGGAAATTTCTTACCCCGGACGACAAGCTCGCGACCTATGTGATCGACGATCCGCTCGTGCAGGGCGTCGCCTGCTATTACACCGTCCCGGAGAAGGGTGGCGTGAAGGGCATGCTCGGCGTCGCGGAGGAGGTGTCGGACATCTCCATCGCCTGCCGGCAGGTGGCGCCGATCAGCTTCGAGGGCAAGTTCGATCAGGGCGACGTGGTCTACCGCGAGAGCCGCTCGCTCATCTTCAAGAAGATGCAGATCGTGCGCGGCTGCGACGCGAAGCGCAACGTGCTGGTCTACATCGTCTATTCGGACAGGCTGATCGAGGGCAGCCCGAAGAACTCGACCACCAGCGTGCCGATCATGCCCTGGGGCACGAGCGGTGAAGCGCCGAAATGCGCCGACTATCTGAAGTGAGGCGGCGGCTTACTTGCTGCAGGTGATCGCGACGGTCTCGGCGCAGGTTCCGCCGTAGCAGGCGGTGCGCACCGGGGCGGTGCGGGCGCTGCTCAGCGTCGCATCGGACTTCATCGTGCCGAAGCTGACGGCGCGCTCATAGTCATGCACCCGGCACCACGCATCCGCCATGGCCTGGCCGCAGGACGCGCCCGAAGCGACGCAGTTGTCGATGCCGTAGCCGTCCGACGTGTCGACGACGAAGATCGCCGTGGGCTCCTGCGCCGCTGCGAGGCCGGGCGCCGCGATGAAGGCGACAGCAAGGAGGGCCGAGCGGAGACGGCTGAAATGACGCGGCGCGGACATGGGATGGGTCGTTCGGTTGGTGGCGTTGAGGCGTTTCGGCGGGATTAACGCGAATGTGGCGAAAAGGTTTGAATCGAGCCTTAACAATTCCACCAAAGCGCTGCTTCCGACGGCGTCGGGAGATAGCGCCGCGCCCCTCGCGGCGTCAACCATCCTCTGGTAGGCAGGATCATGGCAGCGTGCGAACGCGCCGCCATCCGTGCGAATGCGCAGAACAGGACCGCTAGCAGCCGCCCGGCTTGACGTGGCGGGCCAAACCGAGGACAGACGCGACGTTGCCCGCCGCCGGGCGAGGGCGCATCCAAAGGCGAGAATTTATGTCGGCCACCAACGGGCAGTCGCTTCCCGAACTGAAGCTCTACAACACGCTCACCCGCGCCAAGGAGACCTTCGTCCCCCTGGAGCCGTCGCAGGTGCGCATGTATGTGTGCGGCCCCACGGTCTACGACTTCGCCCATATCGGCAATGCGCGCCCGGTGATCGTGTTCGATCTGCTCTACCGGCTGCTGCGCCACCTCTATGGCGCCGACCACGTCAAATATGTGCGCAACATCACCGACGTGGACGACAAGATCAACGCGCGCGCGGCCGCCGAATTCCCCAGGCTCGACCTCAACGAGGCCATCGCCAAGGTGACCTTCACCACCGAGGCGCAGTTCCATGACGACCTCGAGGCGCTCGGTGTGCTCCACCCTGACGTCGAGCCCCGCGCGACCGAGCATATTGCCGAGATGCGGGTGCTGATCGAGAGGCTTGTCGCCTCCGGCAACGCTTATGTCGCCGAGGACCATGTGCTGTTCTCCGTGCCGTCCATGCCCGATTACGGTCAGCTCTCGCACCGGCCGCTGGAGGATATGATCGCCGGCGCCCGCGTCGACGTCGCGCCCTACAAGCAGGACGCGATGGACTTCGTGCTGTGGAAGCCGTCCAAGCCCGGCGAGCCGGGCTGGCCCTCGCCGGCGGGGATCGCCGTGCCGGGGCGACCGGGCTGGCACATCGAATGCTCAGCGATGTCGTGGAAGCACCTCGGCGAGACCTTCGACATCCATGGCGGCGGCATCGACCTCGTCTTCCCGCACCATGAGAACGAGGTGGCGCAGTCGCGCTGCGCCTTCCACGCCAACATCATGGCCAAGGTCTGGATGCACAACGGCTTCCTGCAGGTGGAAGGCGAGAAGATGTCGAAGTCGCTCGGCAACTTCGTCACTATCCGCGAGCTGCTGGCTGACTGGCCGGGCGAGGTGCTGCGCCTCAACATGCTCAAGACCCATTACCGCCAACCCATCGACTGGACGGTGAAGGGGCTGGAGGAGAGCGTGAAGACCTTGGAGCAGTGGTTCGACGCCGCCGCGCCGGGCGCCTATCCGCGTCCCGCTTCGGCGGTGCTGGAGGCGCTGGCGGACGACCTCAACACGCCCAGGGCCATCGCCGAGATGCATGCGCTGAAGGACCATGCCGGCAAGAAGGCGCTGGCCGGCACGCTTTCCTTCCTTGGCTTCGAGCCCGGTCCGTTCCGCGAATGGGCGGCCGCGCAGGCGCCGGAGCTGACCATCCCAGAGGCCGAAATCGAGGAGCGCATCGCCGAGCGCATCGAGGCACGCCGCAACCGCGACTGGGCCGCCTCCGACCGCATCCGCGACGAACTGATGGCCCTCGGCGTGGCGCTGAAGGACAACAAGGACGGCACCACGAGCTGGGAGCCGAAGCGGTGAGCACGGCACCTGCCGCGGCCCTGCGCCCGATGCTGCCGGCCGACGTGCCGGTGCTCGCGGCTATTGCTGCGGCGGCGATCATGGAGCTGACCGGCGAAGATTACGACGAGGACCAGCAGGAGGCTTGGGCCGCCGGCTTCGACGATGAGGCGGCGCTGGCCGAACGCCTAGCGGGACGCCTGACGCTGGTGGCGACGCGCGGCGGCGATCCCGTCGGCTTCATCGCGCTAGCCGACAACCGGGAGCTCGACCTGCTCTATGTACATCCCGAGGTGGCGGGGCAGGGCATCGGCGCGCTGCTCTGCGACGCCATCGAGAAGCTGGCCGCGGCTCGCGGCGCTAAGAGCCTGACGGTGGATGCGAGCGACACTGCGCTCGGCTTCTTCCAGAAGCGCGGTTACGTGCCTCGCCACCGCAACACCGTGCCGCGCGGCGGTGTGTGGCTCGGCAATACAACGATGGAGAAGAACCTGGAGGAGGGCGGCGGCACCGTCCATTGAGAAGGGCGGTTCCCCTCAGACGAACCGGTCATGCCGGCTGAAGGCAGCGCAGAGCCGAAATCGCTCTCCAATCTGCCGCTCTCAGCCATAGGAACGTCATCCTGAGGTGCCCGGCTTTAGGCCGGGCCTCGAAGGATGCTCGTCCGGGTGCACCTAGGAGCCCATCCTTCGAGGCTCGCTACGCTCGCACCTCAGGATGACGGCGCAATGTGGGAAAGCACTCAGCCTCCGCGCCTCACATCCGGTCCAGCACGCTCTCCGCCGCGGCACCGTGCAGCTCGGCCTCGCCGATATGGGCGACGGCGGTGAGCAGCTTGGGCAGCACGGCGCGGACGTTGTGCGCCACCAGCAGCTTCACCGGCCGCACGACATTGACGAAGCCGGTCGCCTGCATGTGATCGATCAGTCCCAGCAGCGGATCCCAGAAATTGGCGACGTTGAGCACCATCACCGGCTTGGCGTGGCGGTTGAGCTGCACCCAGGTGAGCTGCTCGACCAGTTCCTCCAGCGTGCCGATGCCGCCGGGCAGAGCAAGGAAGGCGTCCGCGCGCTCGAACATCAGCCGCTTGCGCTCATGCATGTCCTTGGTGACGATCAGCTCATGGGCATGGTCGAAGGCCTGCTCCTTGCCGATCAGGAAGTCCGGGATGATGCCCGTGACGTTGCCGCCTGCCTCGGCGCAGGCGCGGGCGGTGGCGCCCATCAGGCCTACGCCTCCGCCGCCATAGATGAGGCGGATGTTCTCGGCGGCCAGCATGCGGCCGAGCTCGATGGCGGTTTGAAGATAGACGGCATCGGCCCCTGAAGCCGCGCCGCAATAGACACATACGCTTTTGATCTTTGTCATGGACAACATGTTGCACCGCAGCACAGGCGGGTTCAAGCCACTCTGGATTCCTCACATGGCATCGCCCGAGATTGGGTGCAAATCGCGGCGGACCGGAAATGGTTCGATCCGGCCAATTCACGGAAACGCTACGGACATTTGTCTTGCCGTCATCGTCTATCGACGATAAACGATGAAAATGTCCAACGCTGATGCTGCTACCCCCGTCTGCGCCGGGGCCGACGACGAGTTGCTCGCCTTGCGCCTGCGCGCGCTGGCGCATCCCGCGCGGCTCGCGATCCTGCGGGCGCTTGCGGCGGCCGAAAGGTGCCAGTGCGGGCAGATCGTGCGCGGGCTCACCCTCGCGCAGTCGACCGTCTCACAGCATCTGAAGGTTCTGAAGGAGGCGGGGCTGATCACCGGCACCATCGAGGGGCCACGCTCCTGCTACTGCCTCGACCGGGGCACCTTCGCGATGCTGGCGCGCCAGCTCGGCCCGCTGCTGGCGCATCTGGCCGGCGAAGGTGGCGAGCCTGGTGCCGCCCGCAGCCCTGACACGCGAGAGGACGCGCTGGTCTAAGGCGGCGCAACGCTTATCTAGACGACGACACATATCGGGAACCGGGCGGCAAACGCCCGAGCAAGAAACGAACTGGAAGTCGCATGTCCGCATCCGAGGGCGGGGCCGCGCCTGCGCGTCCCGCCAAAGCCTCCGAGATCAATCCGCGTGGCAGCCTGCTCGTCGCCCTGAAGGGGCTCTGGCCCTATCTCTGGCCGGTCGACCGGGCGGATCTTCGCGCGCGCGTCATGTGGGGCGTGCTGCTGCTGGTGCTGGCCAAGATCGCCACCATGACGACGCCCTTCTTCTTCAAATGGGCGACCGATGCGGCGGCGGAGGGCGAGGGCGCCCGCATCTCTACCGATGCGATCAGCCTGATCATCGCCGCGCCGCTGATGCTGACGCTGGCCTATGGCTTCTCCCGCATCGTGATGGCCGGGCTGACGCAGTGGCGCGACGGCCTGTTCGCCAAGGTGGCGATCCATGCGGTGCGGCGCCTCGCGCTCGAGACCTTCGAGCATATGCATGCCCTCTCGCTGCGCTTTCACCTGGAGCGCAAGACCGGCGGGCTGACGCGTATCCTCGAGCGCTCGCGCGAGGGCATCGAGACAATCGTGCGGATGCTGGTGCTGCATCTCGGCCCGACGATCCTGGAATTCGCCATGGTGATCGTCGTGCTGCTCTGGCAGTTCGACTGGCGCTACGTGGCCGCCACGGTGGGCATGATCGTTGCGTACACGGTCTTCACTTTCGTGATGACCGAGTACCGCATGTCGATCCGCGCGGCGATGAACGAGAGCGACACCGACGCCAACGCCAAGGCGGTGGATAGCCTGCTCAACTACGAGACGGTGAAGTATTTCGGCGCCGAGCGCTGGGAGGCCCAGCGCTACGACCGTTCCATGGCGCGCTACGAGAAGGCGACCGTCCACACCCACACCTCGCTCGCCTGGCTGAACGCCGGGCAGGCGGTGATCTTCACCCTCGGCCTCACCGCGGTAATGGTGCTGTGCGTGCTCGACATCCGCGCCGGGCGGCAGTCGGTCGGCTCCTTCGTCATGGTCAACGCCATGATGGTGCAGCTCTACCAGCCGCTGAACTTCCTCGGCATGATCTACCGCGAGATCAAGCAGTCGTTGATCGACATCGAGGCGATGTTCGCCATCCTCGCCCGCGCGCCGGAGATCAAGGATGTGTCGGACGCGCACAGGCTCGACCTGACCGGCGGCACGGTGCGCTTCGAGGATGTGCGCTTCTCTTACGATCCCGACCGCGAGATCCTGAAGGGCGTCTCCTTCGAGGTGCCGGCGGGGCGGACGGTGGCCATCGTCGGCCCGTCGGGCGCCGGCAAGTCGACTATCTCGCGGCTGCTGTTCCGCTTCTACGACGTCAATGCCGGGCGCATCACCATCGACGGGCAGGACATTCGCGAGCTGACACAGGACAGCCTGCGGGCCGCCATCGGCATGGTTCCACAGGACACGGTGCTGTTCAACGACACGCTGGCCTACAACATCCGCTACGGCCGCGCCGGCGCCTCGGACGAGGAGGTCGCGCGCGCGGCCGAGCTCGCCCAGATCGACGGCTTCGTGCGGCGCACGCCGAAGGGCTATGCCACGGAGGTCGGCGAGCGCGGGCTGAAGCTTTCGGGCGGCGAGAAACAGCGCGTAGCCATCGCCCGCACCATCCTGAAGGACCCGCCGATCCTCATCCTCGACGAGGCGACCTCGGCGCTCGACAGCCACACCGAGCGCGAGATCCAGGACGCGCTGGAGCGGGTCTCGCGCGGGCGCACCTCCCTCGTCATCGCGCACCGGCTTTCCACGGTGGTGGGCGCGGACGAGATCATCGTGCTCGACCATGGCGAGATCGCCGAGCGCGGCACCCATGCCGAGCTTATGGCGCGCCGAGGCCTCTACCACTCCATGTGGGAGCGCCAGCGCGAGGCCGAGCGCGCTCGCGAGACGCTGAAGGAGGCCGAGGCGGCGGAGGAAGCCGTCGACCTGCACGATAAGACCAGCGAGGCAGTAGTATAACCGAAGGTTAGCTCCTGGCCGCCTTCCGGTCTGGCAGGCGCTCGGAAGCCATTTGACGGCGCCACGACAGAGCCCTACCTCTGCCGTGCCCGCCACCGGGCGATAGCACTCGGGAAACAATCTCGCATGTCCGTCATCGATTCCATCCGCAGCGGCCTCGCGCCCATCCACCGCGAGGGTTACCCGTTCATCCTGATCGGGGCGGCGGCGTCGGTGCTGTTGCTCTGGCTGGTGCCGCCGCTTGGCTGGATCGCCGTGCTGATCACGCTGTGGATCTGCTATTTCTTCCGCGATCCCGAGCGGGTGACGCCGGTGCGACCCGGGCTGGTAGTGTCGCCTGCGGACGGGCGGGTTTGCCTCGTCGGTCCCGCCGTGCCGCCGGTCGAACTCGGCCTCGGCGAGATGGCGCTGCCGCGCGTGTGCATCTTCATGAACGTATTCGACGTGCACGTGAATCGCGCCCCGCTGGCGGGGCGTGTCACCCGCATCGCCTATCGGCCGGGGAAATTCCTCTCCGCCGACCTCGACAAGGCGAGCGAGGACAATGAGCGTTCCGGCATGGTGCTGGATACCGCCATCGGCTCCGTGGGCGTGGTGCAGATCGCCGGGCTGGTGGCGCGGCGCATCGTCAGCTTCGTGCGCGAGGGCGACAGCCTGGCCCCGGGCCAGCGCTTCGGGCTGATCCGCTTCGGCTCGCGCGTCGACGTCTATCTGCCGGCTGGCGCGCGCCCCGCCGTGGCCGAGGGCCAGCGGGCCATTGCCGGCGAGACCATCCTGGCCGATCTTGCCAGCGAGGGCCCGGAGCCTACCTACCGCGTTGATTGAGAAATTCAGCAGCGAGCGCGCCATGGCCGACCTGTTCCCCCCCTTCGATCCGGATGCCGGCCCGGATGTGCCCGAGCCGCGCCGCCGCCGCTTCCAGGCGGTGCCGCTCCGGCTGCTGCTACCGAACCTGGTGACGCTGCTGGCGCTGTGCGCCGGGCTCACCGGCATCCGCATGGCGATCGAGGGGCGGCTCGAACTAGCGCTTGGCGCCATCGTTCTCGCCGCCGTGCTCGACGGCATGGACGGGCGGCTCGCCCGCATGCTGCAGGGTACCTCCCGCTTCGGCGCCGAGCTCGACAGCCTGTCGGACTTCGTCTGCTTCGGCGTGGCGCCGGGGCTGGTGCTTTACATGTGGGGGCTGGAGACGCTGGGTTCGGTCGGCTGGATCGCCGCGCTCGCCTTCGCCATCTGCGCGGCGCTGCGCCTCGCCCGTTTCAACGTGATGCTGGAAGACCCGAACAAGCCGCCCTTCGCCGGCGACTTCTTCACCGGCGTGCCGGCGCCGGCTGGGGCGATCTGCGTGCTGCTGCCGGTCTATCTGGAGCTGGTCGGCCTGCCGCGCCTCGTCGCCTCGCCGGCCGTGGCGGCGGCCTACTGCTTCGGCATCGCGCTGCTGATGGTCTCGAAGGTGCCGGCCTGGTCCGGCAAGCGGCTTGGCTCGCGCATCCCGCGCGAGCAGGTGATGCCGCTTTTCGTCTGCGTGGTGCTGTTCGTCGCCGTGCTGGTGACGTGGCCCTGGGTGATGCTGTCGGTGCTGTGCATCGCCTATCTCGCCATGCTGCCCTTCTCGGCGATGCGCTATGCGCGGCTGTCGCGCGAATATCGGCAGCGCCTCGCCACTGCCGGCCATGCCGACATGCATGCCGGCACTCCCGCCGCGGACGGCGAGAACCGCCCAAGTCATCTCAACTAAGGGCGACATCTCAACTAAGGCGACGCCATCTCAACTGAAGGGAAGCGCCGTCAGCGGGCGCGGCGCATCATCGCCTCGACGCGGGCGGTGAGCGGGGCGCCGGGGAAGGCCTGGCGCAGCAGGCGCAACGCCTCGGCATCCGAGCCGGGGCGGGCGAGGTCGAGATGCTGCGACATGAGCTGGGAAACCGACGCCGTCTCGCGCCGCGCATAGGAGATGCGTTCGCTCTCGCGCAGGGGGGCGGAGGACGAGGTCTTCACTGCCACGCTTGCTGTCTGCAGCATCACAATAGCCTCCGATCGCAGAAGCGAATCAATCAGCTTTCCTCATGCACACAATGAGGTGCTTGCGCCCGTAACGCACGAACTATTTTCAGGTTCCCGTTCTTGTGAACGCGCACCCGAGCAAGTTCTCACCGTGTCACTGTCGGCTCTATCCGAGACAATACGAAGACAAGTCGCCAATATTTCAGATTTCGAACAGTTATTCCCTGTCCGCACGACCTCCCGCTGGCAGAGCGGAGGCTGCTGAAGGTATCGCGATAGCGGAATTTCCTATGAATGACCGGATCGATCCAGTCATTCGGACGCTTTTGCCTCAGGAGCGGGTCAGCGTGACCTTGCCGCCGTCGCCGGTGGCGACGCCGTCATACTGGCCGCTGCCGGCCGGCTGCAGCCGCGCCGTGACCTTGCCGAGATGGTTCTGCAGCACGATTTCGTTGCCCCAGACGTCCCAACCCTTGGTCATGAAGATGTCGTTCGGGCAGTCGACGTCCGCATTGGCGGCAAAGCCGGACATGCCGCGATCGGTCGACAGCGTGACCTTGCAGGTCTTCTGGCCGTTGTCCCAGCCATATCGCCAGGTGCCGGCGAGTTGCGTGCGGGTCGCGCCGGGCTCGGTATAGGCGACACCGCCCGGAGCGGTGGCCGGCGGCGGCGCGAGGGCGACCTGGCTCGCGGGCTGGCGAGGGGTGACGGCGGCGGCGGCGGTCGCGGCCGAGGCGCCGGTGGCCGGCATGCCGGGAGCGGGGACGGGCGAGGTTTCCACCGAGCCGGAGGGCGCAGGGGTGATCTGGCTGGTCTCCATGGGGGCGGCATTCGTCCCCGGGAATCCATCGAGGACGGTGCTGCAACCACCCGTGAGAAGGGCTGCGGCGGTCGTGGCCACGACGGCGGAGAACTTCATCGGCCCTGCACTCCCCGCCCGGTTTTCCGAAGAGTCCGGACGCTTGCCCCAGATGGATGCGGCGCGACGCGATCAGGCATTCGCACGCGGACTCTGTTTCCCCAAGGATCGTGGCACGAGCGTGACCCGACCGCGGCAGAGTCCTGATCCACAAGCACTGACATGCTTATGCTCAACGAAAACTTAACGAAAGTCGACGGCGGTTCATCTCTGCGGCGTCACCCCGCCGCGCGAAACTGCATTGACGTGACCGCATCGCGGTCCGGCGTAAAGCAGCGTTCAGTTTTCATCGAAACTGCTTTATGTGCGACGCAGCGAAGAGGAGCTGCGCCATGTATCAGATGCTGGATCCTTCCACCCTCCGTGTCCTCGTCACCGGGGCGACCTCCGGCATCGGCGCCGCCACCGCCCGGCGCTTCGCGCTGGCGGGCGCCAAGGTGGTCGGCACCGGCCGCCGCGCCGACCGGCTGATCGCGCTGCGCGACGAGCTGGGTGCCAACTTCCACCCGCTGGAGGTTGACGTGCGCGACAATGCGGCGCTGACCGAGGCGCTAGCCAAGGTGGCGGAGCCCTTTGCCCCGTTCAACGTGGTGTTCGCCAATGCCGGCCTGGCGCTGGGGCTCGAACCGGCCAATGCCGCCAGTCTCAAGGACTGGGACGACATGGTCGACACCAACATCAAGGGCCTGCTCTACACGGTGCGGGCGACGCTGCCGGCCATGGTCGAGCGCCGCGAAGGGCATGTGCTGTTCACCGGCTCGGTGGCCGGCGACTATCCCTATCCGGGCGGCAACACCTACGGCGCCACCAAGGCCTTCGTGAAGCAGTTCTCGCTCAACCTCATCGCCGACCTCGCCGGCACCGGCGTGCGCGCCACCAATATCGAGCCGGGCATGGTGGAGACTGAGTTCTCGCTGGTCCGCTTCCACGGCGACGCGGCGAAGTCGGACAATGTCTATGCCGGCACGCAGGCGATGAGCGGCGAGGATATCGCCGAGCAGGTGTTCTTCGCCGCGACCCTGCCGCGGCACGTCAACATCAACCGTATCCAGGCCTTCGCGACCTGCCAGAGCTTCTCGCCGTTCAAGGTCTCGCGAGGTTGAGGTTCAGAGCAATACGGCGCCGCCGAGCGCGGCGCCGATCACCACCGCCCAGGCCGGTACCCGCCATAGTGCCAGCGCCAGATAGGCGAGAAGGGCGAGCGCGAAGGCGCGGCCGGAGGTGATGCTGGACGCCACGACCGGGTCCCAGAAGGCGGCGCCGAGGAGGCCGACGACGGCGGCGTTGACGCCGGCCATGGCGTCGCGCACGCGTTTCTCCGCCGCCAGCCGGGTCCAGAAGCGCAGCGCGCCAAAGACCAGCAGCGCCGAGGGCAGGAAGATGCCGATGAGCGCGACGGCGGCGCCGAGCACGCCATTGGGGGCGTTGGGCATCATCGCCCCGACATAGGCGGCGAACGTGAAGAGCGGTCCCGGCACCGCCTGCGCGGCACCGTAGCCGGCGAGGAACGCCTCGCGCGTCAGCCCGCCGGGATGCACCAGCTCGGCTTCGATCAGCGGCAGCACCACATGGCCGCCGCCGAACACCAGCGCGCCAGCGCGGTAGAGCGTGTCGAACAGAGCGACGCCGGCGTTGCCGCTCGCTTGGGCGAGCAGGGGGAGCGCGACCAGCAGGAGCGCGAAGAGGGCGAGCGCGGCCAGCGACGCGGTACGACTCGGCAGATGATGGCCGGCGGGCTCCGACGCCGGCACGGCATCGAGCCGGATGAGTGCGAGGCCGATCAGCGCGCCGCCGGCGATGACGCCGATCTGGCCTATCGCGCCCGGCACCAATGCGGCGGCCGCGGCGGCGAAGAGGGCGAGGCTGCGGCGCTGCCGGTCCGGGCAGAGGTTCTTCGCCATGCCGATCACGGCGTCGGCGACGATGGCGACGGCGGCGACCTTCAGGCCCGCGAGCCAGCCGCCACTGATGCCCGCCGCGTCGGCATGCGTCACGCCGTAGGCGAAGGCGAGCATGATCAGCGCGGAGGGCAGGGTGAAGGCGAACCAGGCCGCGGTCATGCCCAGCGGTCCGGCGCGCATCAGCCCGATCGCCATGCCGACCTGGCTGGAGGCGGGACCGGGCAGGAACTGGCACAGCGCGACGAGATTGGCGTAGGCCTCCTCGCTCAGCCATTGCCGGCGCCGCACCAGCTCCTCGCGGAAATAGCCGAGATGCGCCACCGGCCCGCCGAAGGAGGTGAGCCCGAGCTTCAGGAAGACGCCGAGCACCTCGCGCGGCGCGCCGGCATAGGGGGACACGGTGGATTCGTCGGTGCGTGCATCGATCATGACGCGCCAGCGTTAACGCACCACCACGGCCGATGCATGCGAATTTTCGATGACGGCCTCAGGCCGCCGCGACGACCGAGGGCATGGCGAGCGCGCCGCGCAGCATTTCGGCGAGGCGGCGGGCGGCGGCGGAGGCGGCGGGCGCCAGCAGCAGGCCGATCTCGATGTCCGGCAGCGGCGGCAGTCCTTCGGCCGCGCCGAGACGGCGCCATTCGGGCGGCGCGGCGCATTCCGGCATGGCGGTGATGCACAGGCCGGTCTCGATGGCCGCGGCGATGCCGCCTTGGGAGGAGGAGGTGCAGGCGACGCGCCAGCTCAGGCCCGCCTTGTCCAGGGCCGCGGAGATGTGCGGTCGGGCGCGGCACCCGGTGGGAAACAAAGCGAGGGGAAGCGGGTCGTTCTTCTCCGGCCGGTGGCCGCGGGCGGCGAGCCAGAGCAGCTTCTCGCGCTTGAGCAACTCGCCGGTCGGGCGGGAATGGTCGCGGGTGAGCAGCGCCACATCGATATGGCCGCGCTCGACTTCCGGCTCGATGTTCTTCGACAGGTCGGAGCGGATCGAGATCTCGACCCGCGGATAGGCGGCCGCGAAACGTGCGATGGTCGGGGTCAGATAGGCGTCGACATAGTCGTCCGGCATGCCGAGGCGCACGCTGCCTTCCGGCGTGCCGCCCTTCAGGTCGGCCAGCGCCTCGCTCTCATAGGAGAGCAGGCGACGGGCATGGGCGACGAGACGCTCACCGGTCTCGGTCAGCGAGATGCCGCGCCGCGAGCGCTCCAGCAGCCGCACGCCGAGGCTGTCTTCCAACTGGGCGATGCGCGCCGAAACCGCGGACTGGGTGCGGCCAACACGCTCGGCAGCGGCGGTGAAGCCACCGGTGTCGACGATGGCGATGAGCATGCCGAGGGATTCGGTGTCGAGATGGCGCATCGGGGCCTCCTTCCCGCTGGAGGGGTCGTGGCACCTTGGAGCCACGAGATCGTTCATATCAGAAATTACGATGAAACGACAAAATAAATTCACTTTCCCGATGTCAGGAGCGGGTGTACACGGCGTTCAGTCACGATCAGAGAATTGACTCGTGCGCGGCCGAGCGCGTCGCCGACCGAAACTGTTGTGCCCTTCGAGTCCAGCATGGCCCCGCCCCCCGCTTCCGTCGCGATGTCCACTTCGCTCGACGCCGCCGTCGAGTCCGTCTCCTCTTCGGCGGTGAACGAGGCGCGGCTGCGCCGGCAGGCCTTTTTGGCCGTGCTGCTGGCAGCGTTCTGCATCGGCTTCTCGCCGGTGCTGGTGCGCTATGGCGATGCCGGCCCGGCCGCCATCGGCTTCTGGCGCCTGTTCTTCGCCCTCGGCCCGACGGCGCTGTGGGCCTGGGCCGAGCATCGCTCGGAGCGCCGGCGCCTCGCGGCATCCGCCACGCCGCGTTTGCTGCCGATCCGTGCCTATGCCTTCGCCGCCCTCGCCGGCGTGTTCTTCGGTGCCGATCTCATCGCCTTCCATGTCGGGCTTGCCAACACGAGCACCGCCAACGGCGTGTTGCTCGGCAACCTCGCCGTGGTGTTCGTGCTCGTGTTCGGCTGGCTGTTCCTCGACGAACGCCCGACGCGCGGGCTGCTCCTGGCGCTGGCGACCGCATTGGCCGGCACGCTGTTCATCATCCTGAGCAGCGTCGGGCACAGCCATGGCGCCGGCCCGCGCGCGGTGAGCGTGTTCGGCGACATGCTGTGCGTCGCGGCGGCACTGTTCTACGCGGGCTACATGCTGATGACGCGCGTCGTCCGGCGTGCCGGCAGCAACGGCGTGGCGGCGCTCGGCGGCGGCATGACGGCGCTGGTCGCCACCGCGACCGGCGCGGTGACCTGCCTGATCTGGGCGGTGGCCACCGGCGAGGTGCTGGTGCCGCAGAGCGTGCAGGGCCTGCTGGCCGTGGTCGGCCTCGGCATCGTCGCCCATGCCACCGGGCAGGGGCTGACGACCTTCGCGCTCGGCCGGCTGCCGGCGGGACTGATTTCCGTAGTGCTGCTGCTGCAGATCGTCGTCGGCGTGACCTTCGCCGCGCTGCTGTTCGGCGAAATCCCCTCGCTGATGGTGATCATCGGCGGCACGCTGGTAGTGGCGGGCGTCGCCACCGCCCGGCCGGGTGGCCGGCGCGCCTGAAAAGCCCCTTGCGGAGCTGCGGCGGCGGGTCTACCTCCTGACCGTAGCGAAGGAGCGCAATCCATGTCCCAGCCCAACCCGTTCGGTGGCGTGATCGAGCATCTCTCGGTCGAGGAGGTCAAGGCCGGCCTCGAGGACGGGAGCATCCTGCTGGTCGACGTGCGCGAGCCTAACGAGACGGCCGTCGAGCGCATTCCCGGAGCTGTCGAGTTTCCGCTTTCCACCTTCGATGCGGCCGCGCTGCCCGATCCCGGCGAGAAGACGCTCGTGTTCTCCTGCCGCTCCGGCCAACGCTCGCAAAAGGCCGCCGCCGCCGCGCAGGCGGCCGGCTACGACCTGCACCGCCACATGGCGGGCGGCATCCTCGCCTGGAAGGAAGCCGGCTTCCCGACCGACAAGGGCTGAGTTCAGCCCACCAGCCGCCGCATCACGTCGCGCGTCGCCGCGACGAGGCGGTCGACCTGTTCGCCCGTGGTCGCGGGCGAGGCCAGCATCATGTCGTGGAAGGGCGAGATCAGCACGCCGCGCACCAGCAGCGCGAGGTGGATCGCTGCCTCCAGCGCCGGGTAATGCGCCGACTTCGCCTGACGCCCGTCGGTGAGCGGGGCGGGAGCGCGCACCACCTCCACCCGCGCACCGCAGCGGGCGACATGCCAGGGCAGGCCGGCCTCGGCGAGCACGGCCGACAGGCCCGCCTCCATGCGGTCGGCGAGGCGGTTCATATGGGCGAAGGCGTCCTCGGTCGCGACTTCTTCCAGCGTCGCGCGTAGCGCGGCGAGCTGGAGCGGGCTGCCGGATAGCGTGGTGCCCATGCCGGAATGCCCGTCCGGCCGATTGGCCTTGGCGTCGCGGAAGCGTGCCGCCGTCTCCTCGTTCATGCCCCAGACCGAGGCCGGCACGCCGCCGGCGATGGCCTTTCCGGCGACGAACATGTCGGGCTGCAGACCGTAGGCCCGCGTATAGCCACCGGGGCCAGTAGAGAGGGTGTGGGTCTCGTCGATCAGCAGCAGCGTGCCGTGCCGGCGGGTGATCTCGCCCAGGCCCTCGTGGAAGCCGGGTTGCGGCAGCACCATCGCGCAGTTGGTCATCACGGGCTCGGCGATGACGCAGGCCACGGTGTTGTCGGCCAGGGCCGCCTCCACCGCGTCGAGGTCGTTGAACGGAACGACACGGGTGAGCATGGAGAGGTCACGCGGCTCACCGATCAGCGCCGGTCGGTTGGCAGTGCGCCCGTTCGGGCCGATCTCGACGAAGGTCTCGTCCACCGCCCCGTGATAGGCGCCGTCGAAGACGAGGATACGCGGCCGCCCGGTCGTCGCGCGGGCGGCGCGGAGGGCGAAGCGGTTGGCATCGGTGGCGGTGGTGGCGACCTGCCAGTAGGGCAGGCCGAAGCGGGCGCTGAGCAGGTCGCCGACGATGGCCGCGTCCGGGCTCGGCAGCATGGTGGCGAGGCCCGCCCGCGCCTGCCGCGCCAGCGCCTCGGCGACCGGCGCCGGGCCGTGACCGAACAGCGAGGCGGTGTCGCCGAGGCAGAAATCGTCATAGGCGTGGCCGTCGACATCGACGAGGCGTGCACCGGTGGCTTCGGCGATGACAAGTGGCACCGGTGTCGACCAGTCGACCATCCAATGCATCGGCACGCCGTCGAGCAGATGCGCAGCGGCGCCGGCGGCGGCGCGGGTCTTCGGCCGGGTGCCGAGATAGAGCGCCTCGGCCTCCGCGCGCAGGGCGGCGGTGCGGGAAGGCGCGATGCCGGCCGCCATGTCGGGCGCGACGTTCAGGTTCATGTCTCGGCTCCGGCCGGAAGGCGTGGAGATTAGCGCGTTCCGGCGATCAGGGCGACCGATGGGCGTCGGGGTGAAGAATTTCCATGTAGCGCGACGCACCGGTGATCTCGGCGAAGCCGAACTGGCGGTAGAGGTCGTGGGCATCGACCGTGACGAGTTGGAAGCGCCGCAGCCGTTTCACGTCCTCATGCTCCAGGATGCACTGCATCAGCGCCTTGGCGAGCCCCTTGCCGCGGTGTGCCGGCAGCACGAACACATCCGCCAGTAGCCCGAACAGCGCCCGGTCGGTCACCACGCGGGCGAAGCCGACCTGCGCGGTGTCGTGGTAGAGCCCGAAGCACAGAGAATTGGCGATCGAGCGCTCCACGATCTCGCGCGCGATGCCCGGCGACCAGTAGCTGTCCTTGGCGAGGTATTGATGGATGACGTCGACGTTCAGCCGCGCCGGGTCGGTCGAGATCTCATAGCCATCGGGCAAGGACGGCACGCTGCTGTCACCGCACCCAGCCCCAGCGCTTGAGCTCGGCATAGGTGTCGTCGAGCGTCTTGCGGGCGCGGGCGACGAGTTCGTCGATCTCGCCATGGGAGATGACCAGCGGGGGGGCGATGATGAGACGGTCGCGCACGGCGCGCATCACGAGGCCGTTCTTGAACGAGAAGTCGCGGGCCAGCGTGCCGACCTTGCCCACATCGGCGAAGCTGGTGCGGCCGGTCTTGTCCGGTGTCAGCTCCAGCGCGCCGATGAGACCCGTCATCGGCGCCTCGCCGACCAGCGGATGGTCCGCCAGCGCGCTCCAGCCGGCCTTGAGATAGGGGCCGGCATCGTTGGCGACATGGCCGACCAGATCCTCGCGCAGCATGATGTCGAGATTGGCGATGGCGGCGGCGCAGGCGGCCGGATGGCCGGAATAGGTGTAGCCGTGGTTGAAGTCGCCGCCCTCCAGCAGCACCTCGGCGACGCGGTCGGCGACCATGACGGCGCCGAGCGGCATGTAGCCGGAGGTGATGCCCTTGGCCATGACGAGGATGTCCGGCTCGGTGTGGAAGGTTTCGCAGCCGAACCAGGAGCCGGTGCGACCGAAGCCGCAGATTACTTCGTCGGAGATGAACAGGATGTCGCGCTCGCGGCAGATGCGGGCAATCTCCGGCCAGTAGGTTGCGGGCGGGATGATGACGCCGCCGGCACCCTGGATCGGCTCGGCGATGAAGGCGGCGATGCGGTCCTCGCCCATGGCGTCGATGGCGGCTTCGAGCGCCTGCGCGGCGCGAAGGCCGAACTCTTCCGGCGTCTCGCCCTGCCGCGCCTCGCCCCACCAATAGGGCTGAGCGATGTGCAGGATGTCGGGGATCGGCGCGCTCTGCGCGTGCATCGGCGCCATACCGCCGAGGCTGCCGGCGGCGACGGTGGAGCCGTGATAGGCGTTGCGGCGGGAGATGATGATCTTCTTCTCCGGCTTTTCCTTGATCTGGAAATAGCGGCGGACCAGCTTGATCACCGTGTCGTTGGATTCCGAGCCCGAGCCGGTGAAGAACGCGCGGTTGAACTGCGGCGGCGTGAGCTCGGCGAGCTTGGCGGCGAGCTCGATCGCCGGCTTGTGCGTCGTCTTGAAGAAGGTGTTGTAGTAGGGCAGCTCGGTCATCTGCCGGGCGACGGCATCGACGATTTCCTGCCGCCCATAGCCGACATTGACGCACCACAGGCCCGACATGCCGTCGAGGATGCGGTTGCCGTCGGAATCGGTCAGCCATACCCCCTCGGCCTTGACGATGATGCGCGAGCCCTCGGCGTTCAGCGATTTCATGTCGCTGAAAGGGTGCAGGTGATGGGCGGCGTCGAGCGCGCGCATCTCGGCGGTAGAGGAGGGCAGGGACATCGGAGCGCTCGCGGGATGGAGAGGTGACAGCGCAGAATGTGATCACATTTTGCGTGCGTCAAGCTATCCGGCATGGCACAAGGGCTGCAACGGAAACCTCGCGGCTGCTTGACCGGTCCGGGGCTGCCATGACCAAATCGATGCCACGACTGATTTTTTACCAGGTGGATCATGCCATTGCCTGAAGCCGTGAAGCCCGTCACGGCCACTGAGCCCGAAAACGACCTTCTCCATGACGAGTTCGGCTCCTATGTCGCCGCCCACGGCGCGCCGGAGATCGTCGAGGTGCTGCTGCCCGACACTCATGGCGTGCTGCGCGGCAAATGGATCCCCGGCGGGGCGGGCGCGAAGATCTGGGGCGACGGCGTCGCCATACCGCTGTCCATCTTCGGCCTGGACATCTGGGGGCGGGAGGTCGAGGAGACCGGCGTCCACATCGAGACCGGCGACCGCGACGGCATCTGTCGGCCGGTGCCGGGCACGCTGAAGCCGGTGCCGTGGTCGCCGCGGCCGGCGGCGCAGGTGATGCTGTCCATGTACGAGCCAAACGCGCTGAGCGGCGAGATACCGTGGGAGCTCGACCCGCGCCACAGGCTGACGACGCAACTGGAGCGCCTCGCCGCGCGCGGGCTCTACCCTTGCGTCGCCTTTGAGCTGGAATTCTACCTGCTCAAGCCCGCGCCGGGCCCCGGCGGCGTGCCGGAGCCGGTGTTCCCCGCCTCGGCGAACGGGCCGGCGCGGCAGAACATGTATTCGATGTCCGACCTCGACGCCTATGCCGGGCTCCTGCACGACATACGCGAGGCTGCGCGCATCCAGGGCCTGCCGGCCGACACGGTGATATCCGAGGCCGCGCCCGGCCAGTATGAGGTGAACCTCTATCACCGCACGGAAGCCCTGGCCGCGGCGGACGACGCCATACTGCTGCGCCGGCTGATCGACGGCGTGGCGCGCAAGCACGGTGTGCGGGCGAGCTTCATGCCCAAGCCCTTCCTCGACTTTGCCGGCTCCGGGATGCACGTCCATGTCAGCCTGACCGACAGGGACGGAGCGAACGCCTTCGGGGCCGGCGAGGCGGGCGACCGCCTGCTGCGCCACGGCGCCGCCGGGCTGCTCGCCACCATGGCCGACACGGCCTTGTTGTACGTGCCGAGCTATAACGGCTTCCGCCGGCTGGTGCCGGGCAGCTACGCGCCGACCAGCGTCTCCTGGGGCTATGACAACCGCGCCGTGGCGGTGCGGGTGCCGAACGGCCCGGCCAAGGCGCGGCGTCTCGAGCATCGCATCGCCGGGGCCGACGCCCATCCGCATCTCGTGCTGGCGGCTATCCTCGCCGGTATGCTGGAGGGCATCGAGAAGGAGATGGAGCCGCCGCCGCCGCTGACCGGCAATGCCTATGAGCAGGAAGCGCCGCGGCTCTCCTACGACATGGGGGAGGCGATCGCCGCCTTCGCCCGCTCGGACTTCGTGGCGCGGGCCTTCGGCGCGGAATATCAGCGTGTGTTCGCGATCATGAAGGAGGCTGAGCTGGCCGCCTTCGAACGGCGGATCAATCCGTTGGAATACGAGACCTATTTGTGAGCGTGGCCAAGGCTTGAGCGGAACTCAGCGACGCTCTAGCCTTGGAAAAGAGTGCTTCTCACCGTTCCCGACGGCACTTCAACAAACCCACTTCCGAGGAGAATAGAGGATGTCCCGCCTCCTAACGACAATCGCGGCAGGCCTGCTGTCCGCGCTGGCGATCGCGCCGGCGTCGGCGCAGGAGAAGGTCGTGAACGTCTACAACTGGTCCGACTATATCGACGAGTCGGTGCTGGAGGAGTTCACCAAGGAAACCGGCATCAAGGTCCGCTACGACGTCTTCGACTCGAACGAGGTGCTCGAGACCAAGCTGCTCGGCGGCAAGACCGGCTATGACGTGGTGGTGCCGACCGGCTCCTTCCTTCAGCGTCAGATCCAGGCCGGCGTGTTCCTGAAGCTCGACAAGTCCAAGCTGCCGAACCTGCAGTACCAGTGGCCGGCGATCTCCGACCGCCTCGCGGTCTACGATCCGGGCAACGAGTACGCCGTCAACTACATGTGGGGCACCACCGGCATCGGCCTCAACATCGACAAGGTGAAGGAACGCCTCGGCGACACCCCGCTCAACAGCTGGGACATCGTCTTCAAGCCGGAGGTCCTGGGCAAGTTGAAGGATTGCGGCGTCTACATGCTGGACGGCCCGGAGGAGATCATCCCCACCGCCCTGCGCTATCTCGGCAAGGACCCGAACTCGAAGGACCCGAAGGACATCGAGGAGGCGGGCAAGCTGCTGGCGCCGATCCGCAAGTCCATCAAGAAGTTCGATAGCTCGGGCTACATCAACGCGCTCGCCGGCGGCGACATCTGCCTCGCCACGGGCTGGTCGGGCGACGTGTTCCAGGCCAAGGCCCGTGCCGAGGAAGCCGCCGAGAAGACCGGCAAGCCGCCGGTCAACATCGAGTACATCATCCCCAAGGAAGGGGCGCTGATGTGGTTCGACAACTTCGCCATCCCGAAGGATGCACCGCATCCGGAAGAGGCCCTGGCCTTCATCAACTTCATGATGAAGCCGGAGATCGCGGCGAAGAACGCCAACTACATCTCCTACGCCAGCGGCAGCGAGGGCGCGCAGAAGTTCATCGACAAGGCGATCCTCGACAATCCGGCGATCTATCCGGACAAGGAGACGCAGGCGAAGCTGTTCACCGTCACCACCTATCCGCAGAAGGTGCAGCGCGTCGTCACCCGCACCTGGAGCGACTTCAAGCGCGGTAAGTGACTGCCTGAGACGGCCCGAAAACACGAAAGGCGCCCGGGAGACCGGGCGCCTTTTTCATTGCGTGGCGCGAAGGTCACCGCCAGCGCTTGTAGAACCAGGTCCACTGCTCGGGATATTCGCGCACCCATTCCTCGACCACCGAGGTGATCATCTGCATGGACTTGTTGACGTTGATCTTGCCGCCGGGGTCGCGCGGCAGGTCGAGCGGCGGGGTGCACTGGATGCGGAAGCGCCCGCCGGGCAGGCGGATCACCCGCACGCCATGCACCGGGCATTCGTAGAGCCGGGCGAGGCGGGCGATGGTCGGGTTGGCCGAGCAGGGGCGGCCGAAGAAATTCACCTTCGGCCCGCCGAGCCGCACCTGATCGACGAGAATGCCGAGATGCTTGCCCTGGTCGAGCACGGCGGCGAGCTCGAACACCGCGACATGCGAGGCGGCGACGAGGTCGCCCATCACCTTGCTGCGCATCTCGAACAACAGGTCGGCGAAGAACGAGTTGTCCGGCGCGCGGAACAGCACGGCGCTGTCGAGCCCCTGTGCCGCCGCGGCGATGGCCGGCAGTTCCCAATTGCCCAGATGGGCGGTGAAAACGAGGGCCGGCTTGCCGTCGACCCGCATGGCGACGAAGTTGGACACCCCCGTCGTCTCGATGCGGCTCTTGGACGGCTCCCACATATTGTATTGCCAGATCTGGTCGAGGTGGACAAACTCGCCCGCCATGCGGCCGAGATTGTCCCACATGCCGACCGCGATAGCCTGGCGCTCGGCCTCCGTCTTCTCCGGATAGGCGTGCCGCAGATTGTTCAGCGCGACCTTGTGGATCGGGGTGAGGGGCCCGATCTTGCGCGCCCAGAAGCCGCCCTGCCAGGAGGCGAACCAGGCCGGCTGCAGCCGCATGACCCGCATCAGGGCCCACACGCTGGCCGAGAGCGCGGCGTCGCGCACGCGCATTACCAGCGACGGGCGGCGCGGGGCGGAGGGCTCCTTCTCCTGCGCCCGGTCATACCGGCTGATCTTCGCGGGCGCGGGGGCGAGCGCCTCCGCCTCCTCCTCGTCGGGGAGGGGAGCGGGATCGGGAGGGAGGGCAGCCGACACCGACATCCTCAGAAGATGATGACGACCTTGCCGAACACGCGGCGCGTCTCCAGACGCTCCAGCCCGGCGCCGAACTGCTCCAGCGGGAACTCGGAATCGATCACCGGGAGCACGCCGCGCTCCATGCGCTTCAGCCCATCGGCGATGGCGCGGATCGGCGCGCCGAAGGAGCCGATGATGCGGTACTGGCGCTGGAAGAGCTGCATCAGGTTCATGTTCACCGACACGCCCGAGGTCGAGCCGCAGGTGACGAGGCGCGCACCCGGACGCATGGAGAGCAGCGAGCCGTTCCAGGTCTCGGCGCCGACATGCTCGAAGACGACGTCGACGCCCTTCTTTTTGGTGATCTTGCGCACTTCGTGCTCGAAGCGGTCGGTGCGGTAGTTGATGGCGTGGTCGGCGCCGAGCGCCAGCGCCTTGGCGCACTTCTCATCGTCGCCGGCGGTGGTGATGACGGTGCAGCCGATTTCCTTGGCCATGCGGATCGCCACCGTGCCGATGCCCGAGCCGGCGGCATGCACCAGCACCGTCTCACCCGGCTCCAGCTTCGCATTGTCGAACAGCATGTGCTCGACGGTGGAGAAGGTGACGGGGGCGGTGGCGGCGTCGGTCCAGGAGATGCCGTCCGGGATCGGCACGCAGAGCCGCTCCTTGATGTTGAGCTTGTCGCGGGCGAAGCCGTCGACATGGAAGCCCATGACGCCGGCGACTTCCTCGCAGAGATTGTCGCGGCCGGACTTGCACATGCGGCACTGGCCGCAGGTCAGCGCGCCATACATCGCGATCTTCGAGCCGGGCCGGAAGCGGGTGACGCCCTCGCCGATGGCGGTGACCTCGCCGACGGCCTCGGCGCCGACGACCAGCGGCATCTTGCGCTTGGCGAAGGCCATGCCGCGCCAGCCCCACACGTCGATATGGTTCAGCGCCAGCGCCTTGATCGAGACCTGCACCTCGCCCGGTTCCGGCGCGCCTGGCTCCGGCAGGTCGGTGAGGATCAGTTCGCGGTCGGACACCAGCTGAAGCGCACGCATGAAGAACTCCGAGACGATGCGGCGGCGGCCGCCTTCATCCCGGTGCGAGTGGGAGAGGCGGCGACCTTCCGGAAAGGACGAGGGTGGATAGCGAACTCGGCGCCTTATGGCTAGTGCGACGGTGGGCGCCTCTTAACCTCTCCCCGTGGGGGAGAGGTTGGCCCGCAGGGCCGGGTGAGGGGGAGCATCAGTCGCAAAAAGCCCCTCACCCCAACCCTCTCCCCGACGGGGAGAGGAGAAGGTCCTCACGCCGGCTCGCCGGTGAGCACCAGCGCGACGTTCTGGCCGCCGAAGCCGAAGGAGTTCGACATCACCCGGTTGACCTTGGCGTCGCGGGCGACGTTCGGCACTACGTCGAGCGGGATCGCCGGGTCCGGGATCTCGTAATTGATGGTCGGCGGGATACGCCCATTCTGGATGGTGAGCAGCGAGAACACCGCCTCGATGGCGCCGGCGGCGGTCAGCGTGTGGCCGATCATCGACTTGTTGGACGACAGAGGGATGTTCGGCAGGCGCTCGCCGAACACGGCGGTCATGCCGGTGAACTCCATGCGGTCGTTCTCCGGCGTCGAGGTGCCGTGGGCGTTGATGTAGTCGATGTCCTCCGGCGTGACGCCGGCATCGGCGAGCGCGGCGCGCATGCAGCCGATCACCGGCTTGGCGTCTGGCGAGGAGCGGGTGCGGTGGAAGCTGTCGGCCATCTCGCCGACGCCCTCGACCACGCCGATGATGTTCGCACCGCGCGCCAGCGCGTGCTCCAGGCTCTCCAGTACCAGCGCGCCGGCGCCCTCGGCGATGATGAAGCCGTCGCGGTTCTTGGCGAAGGGCCGCGAGGCTGCCGCCGGCACCTCGTTATTGGTGGAGAGCGCCGAGAGCAGCGAGAAGCGGATCAGCGCCTCGGCCGTCACCGAACCGTCGGTGGCGATGGAGAGCGCCGCGTCGCAATCGCCACGGCGGATCGCCTCGACGCCGAGCTGGATCGAGGTGTTGCCGGAGGCGCAGGCGGTGGACAGCGAAATCGGCTGGCCGCGCGTGCCGAAACGGTCCGCGAGGTGATCGGCGATGGAGCCGTAGAGGAAGCGCTCGTGCCAGGCGTCGTGGCCATTGGCCTCGGCGGCGCGCAGCAGGTCGTCATAGGTGACGGCGGCATTCGGCGCGGCTTCCTGCGCCAGGATGCGGCGCTGAGGCCATTCCAGCTCGATCGGCGGCACGGCGCAGAACAGCGGGCCGGGGAAGTTGCCCTTTGAGCCGATGCCGGACTGGGCGATCGCCTCTTCCGCCGCCAGCTGCGCCAGTTCCTCGGACAGGTCCGGCGCGGTGCGCCCGCTCTCGGGGAGGAAATCGACCGTGCCGGCGATGGTGGTCCGCATCGTGTCGATCGGGAAGCGGGTGATGCGGTGGATGCCGGAGGTGCCGGCGGTCAGCTTCGCCCAGTTGTCGTCCTTGCCCTGGCCGAGCGAGGTGACAAGGCCCATGCCGGTGACGACGACGACCGGCCTGCCGGCCTTGTCGGTATAGGAAGCCATGATCTGCTCCTCGGAAGCGAAGCGCTCCCGGTTGCGGGGGTCAGCCGGCGCGCTCGACGAGCGCGACGCCTTCTCCGCGCCAATGCCCCACTGCGGTGACGATGGCACGGGACAGCGTGCCTTCGAAAGGTTTTTCCAGCGGCTCGCCGGCGAGCGGGGCGAAAAGCTCGCCCTGCGACACGGCGAGCGCGGCAAGCGCCAGCGCGACCGGCAACTGCCCTTCCAGGCTGTGGCCGACGCGGTCGGTGACCGAGCGCACCGGCAGGCCGGTGCGGGCGAGCACGGCGGCTTCCGCCTTGGTCGGCTCGGGCGCGCCGGAGGCGGCGGAGAAGATGGCGGTTCCGTCGGTGACGCCGGGCTCCGTGCCGCTGCCCTGGGCTTCCTTCACCAGTTGCTCCAGCACCGCTTCGACGGCGCCGGCGTTGCCGCGCTTGGCGCGCTCGGACCACACGCCGGACAGCTTGGCGATGGGCTTTACGCCACGGGCGGTGGCATGCTCGGGCGATTCCAGCACCAGGAAGGCGCCGGCCGAGCCGGTGGGCACGCCCTTGGGATCGGCCAGCACCGGGGCCCAGGGCGCGTGCATGGCGAGGCGCTTGAGGGCGAAAAGCAGCAGCATGTCGCGCCGCTCGGCATTGTAGGCGCCGCCAACCAGCGCGATCTCGCTGGTGCCGGCGGCGATGCGCGAGAAGCCGATGCGCACGGCGTCGGTGCCGGAGCTCTCCTCGCCCATGAAGGTGCGGGAGGAGCCGGTGACGCCGTGGACGATGGAGATGTTGCCGGCGAGCAGGTTGGAGAGCTGCGCCAGGAACAGGGTTGGGCGCAGGTTCGACTGCAGCTGCTCGTTCAGGAAGACGTCGGGGTTCGACTGCTTCTCGATCTCGGTGAGGATGGCGCCGTCGACCGCCTGATCGCGCTCGCCGCCACCGGCTGCCACCACCATGTCGGTGGTGCCGAGAATGTCCTTGTCACCCTTGATGCCGGCCGAATCCAGTGCCAGCCCGGCCGCATAGGTGCCGATGCGCTGCCACGGCTCCATCTGCCGCTGGTCGCCCCTCTTGGGGATCTGCGCGTCGAACTCGATCTTGGCGAGCGGATGCACGACGTAGGGGGCGAAGCCGGTCTCGTCGATCACCGGGCGGGCGCCGGCGGAAAGCGCCTGCCAATGGGCTTCCAGACCTTCACCGAGCGAGGAGACGAGCCCGATGCCGGTGATCCAGACGTCACGACGATTAGACATGCGTTAGATTTCCTGAGCGCGCCTCGCCGGCCGCTTCATTGCCCGCCGCGTCGCCCATCGGCATGGCGATGCGCTCGGCGGTGGAGAGCAGGTAGCCGCGCAGCTCGGGCGCCGGGAACGGCATGGTCTTCAGCGTGATGTCGGCGTTGCAGACCAGTTTGCCTTCCACCCGCCCCTCGGCCTTCAGGCGGGCGTAGCCCGAGCCGTCATGTTCCATGCGGGCGAACACTTCGATGATCTGGCCCGGGGTGACGAAGGTGCGCAGCTTGCCCTTGTCGACCGAGGCGAGGAACGCCATGCGGTCGTAATTGTGCAGGCGCAGCAACAGCATGCCGCAGCTCTGCGCCATGATCTCGAACAGCAGCACGCCCGGCAGCAGCGGGTGTCCGGGGAAGTGGCCCTCGAAGATCGGGCTCTCGTCCGGAACGGTGTTGGCGGTCCGTAAGGTGCGCGCCTCGAGGTCGAGCTCGAGCACCTTGTCGATCATCTGGAAATATTCGAGCCGCATTACCCTTCCCGCAACACCCGTCGTCCGAACCGCCGATCAGGCGGTCTTGGCGGCGATCAGTTCGTCGATGCGCGCGCAGAGGTTCTTGAGCACGAAGTACTGCTCGGTGGTCGCCTTGCCTTCGTTGACTTCCTGCGTCCACTGCTCGAGCGGCAGCTTGATGCCGAACGCCTTGTCGATGGCGAAGGCGATGTCCAGGAAGTCCAGGCTGTCGATGCCGAGATCGTCGATCGCGTGGCTTTCCGGCGTGATGTTCTCGCGCGGGATGTCGCACGTCTCGGCAATGATATTGGCAACGGTCTCGAACGTGGTCGACATGAAATGCCTCTAGTCTCGGCGGCCGCGTCCGGCCGGGGTGAACTGGTTCTCCCGCCGCTCCCGCGACGACAGGCCCCCAAATGGATGACGGCCCGTATACCTAAGCGCGGACGGCTATTCAATGGCGGCGGCGCGGCAATCCTCGGCTGTGTGACATCCATGCCGACGCCCCGGATGCGGCCCGCGGAGCGCGTCGCCAAGGGTATCGTCATGGCCCTGCGGCAGATTCCGTCCTATCGTTCCGGCATCGGTCGGATCATCGGTCGTAGGGGTGGTATCATGGTCGCGTCTTCCTCGGCCTTCTCAAAGCTTGCGCGGGGGCTCGGCGGCTCCCTCCTCCTGGCGCTCCTCGCCGCCCCCGCGATCGCCCAGGCCCCGCCCGTCAAGCAGACGGTGAAGCAGGGCGCGGCGGCGGTCCAGCCGGCCAAGCCTGCCCAAGCGACGCCGGCCGCGGCGCAACCGGTGCAGGACGCGCTGCCCAAGACCTATTCGCGGCCCGACCTGGTCGAGGCGGCACGGCGGCTGCAGGCGCTGCTGCAGCGCGACCGCGATCCGCTGGGCAAGCCCACCGCGCAGCTGCGCAAGGACGCCGACGCCGCGCTGGCCGCCGGGGACGCCCGCACCGCCGCCGAGATCTACGGCAAGCTCGCCCACGCCACCCCGACCGATGCCGGCGCCTGGCTGCGCTTTGCCCGCGCGCTCGCCCGCATCAAGCCGAACGACAATGAAAGCGCCGACACGTTCATCGAGCGCGCGCAGGCCGCGGCCTTCCTCGCCTATCGGAACGCGACGACGCGCGTCAGCCAAGCCGACGCGCTGTTCGCGATCGGTCATTTCTACGACCAGCGCTCGCTGTGGCGCCCGGCGCTCGACACGCTCGCCACCGCGCTGACCTATGCCAACGTGCCGGAGCAGCGCGCCTTCTACGACAAGCTGCGCGAGGAGCGCGGGTTCCGCATCCTCGACTACAGCGTCGATTCGGACGCCTCCAACCCGCGCATCTGCGTCCAGTTCTCCGAGCCGCTGGCCGCCGGCGGGCTCGACTTCTCCTCCTATGTCACGCTGAAGGGGCCGAACGGGCCGGTCGACAAGCCGGCGGTGACGGCGGAGGAAAGCCAGCTCTGCGTCGAGGGGCTGAAGCACGGCGAGAGCTACGACGTGAAGCTGCGGCAGGGGCTGCCGTCCTCCGTCGCCGCCGAGCCGCTGCGCGAGACGGCGGACCTCACCATCTATGTGCGCGACCGCAAGCCGGGCGTGCGCTTCACCGGCCGTAACTATGTGCTGCCGCGAAGCGGCCCGCGCGGGATTCCCGTCGTGTCGGTCAACACCACGCGCGTTGGGGTCGAGCTCTACCGCATCGGTGACCGCAGCCTGATCCCCAACGCCATTGACGGCGATTTCCGCCGCGACCTCGGCGGCTACGACCTGCAGCAGCTTAAGGACAGTCGCGGCGAGCTGGTGTTCAAGGGGGAGCTGGAGACCGCTTCGCCGCTAAACGAGGACGTCACCACCTCCTTCCCGGTCGACGAGGCGGCCCC
Source organism: Xanthobacteraceae bacterium (assembly GCA_029239875.1). Lineage (GTDB taxonomy): Bacteria > Pseudomonadota > Alphaproteobacteria > Rhizobiales > Xanthobacteraceae > Ancylobacter. The sequence continues at coordinate 77,185 of JARBUD010000027.1, forward strand.
TACGCTGTCGCCCGGCGTCTATGTGCTGGCCGCGCGGCCGGCCGGCGAGGCGCTCGACCCGAATGACGAGTGGGGCACGCGCTCGACGCAGTGGTTCGTCGTTTCCGACCTCGGGCTCACGGCGCTGTCCGGCAGCAACGGCCTGACCGTTATGGTGCGCGCGCTCGGCACGGCGCAGCCGCTGGAAGGCGTCGAGCTGCGGCTGCTCGCCAAGTCCAACGAGGTGCTGGCCACCGCGCGCACCGATGCGACCGGCGCGGTGAAGTTCGATGCCGGGCTGGTGCGCGGCAAGGACGGCTTCTCCCCGGCGGTGATCGTCGCGCAGGCCAAGGAGGGCGACTACGCCTTCCTGTCGCTGGACGACCAGGCCTTCGACCTCACCGACCGCGGCGTCGGCGGGCGCGCCGTGCCCGAGCGCATGGATGCCTTCGTCACCACCGAGCGCGGCGTCTACCGCTCCAGCGAGACGGTGCATGTCACGGCGCTGCTGCGCGACCCGCAGGTGCAGGCAGTGACCGGCGTGCCGCTGACCCTCATCCTCAAGCGGCCGGACGGCGTCGAGGAGCGCCGCGTGCTTGCCGAGGACGCCAGCGCCGGGGGGCGCACCGTCGATTTCGCGCTGATGGGCGACGCCATGACCGGCACCTGGCGGGTCGAGGCCTATGTCGATCCGCGCGGCGCACCGGTGGGGTCCACCACCTTCCTCTTGGAAGACTATGTGCCCGAGCGCCTCGCGCTCGACCTCTCCACCACCGCCACCGCCATCGCGCCGAAGACGCCGATGAGCGTCGCGGCGGACGGGCGCTGGCTGTTCGGCCCGCCGGCGGCCGGGCTCGACGTCTCCGGCGAGATCGAGGTGCGGATCACCGATGCGCGCCCGGGCCTGCCCGGCTGGCGCTTCGGCCGGGCGGATGACGGCTACACCACGGTGCGCGAGCCGCTGGCTGACGCACCGGTGACGGATGCGCAGGGCAAGGCCAGCCTCTCGGTGGCGCTGCCGCAGCTGCCCCCGACCGCGCGGCCGCTGGAGGCGGAAATCTTCGTCTCGCTGGACGAAGGCGGCGGGCGGGCGGTGCGCCGCTCGCTGGTGCTGCCGGTCCAGCCCGCGGGCAACGGTATCGGCGTGAAGCCGCTCTTCGACGGCAAGGGGCCGGGCGAGAATTCGCAGGCCGGCTTCGAGGTGCAGGGCTTCGACGCCGCCGGCAAGCCGGTCGCGGTTTCTGGCACGCAATGGGCGCTCTACCGCATCGAGACGCGCTACCAATGGTATCGGCTCGGCGGCAATTGGGATTTCGAGCCGGTCGAATCGATCGCCAAGGTTGCCGACGGCAAGGTGGATCTCGCCGCCGGCGCGCCGGCACGGCTCGACGTGCCGGTCGGCTGGGGCCGCTACCGGCTGGAAGTCACAGACGGCAAGCTCACTACCGCCTTGCGCTTCGAGGCGGGCTGGGGCGGCGGCGCCACCGCCGATGCGCCGGACCGGCTGGAGGTCGGCCTCGACAAGGCGCAATACGCCGCCGGCGAATCAATGAAGGTGAACCTCACCAGCCGCTATGCCGGCTCGGCGACGGTGCTGATCGTCGGCGACGGCGTGCTGGCCTCGAAGAGCGTGGACGTGCCGGCCGGCGACAGCGCAGTCGAATTCCCGGTTGAGGCCGGCTGGGGGCCGGGCGCCTATGCGCTCGCCTTCCTGCACCGGCCGCTGGATGTGGCCGCCGGTCGCAATCCGGGCCGCGCCATCGGTCTCGCCTGGTTCGGCGTCGATCGCGCCCAGCGCGTGCTCGACGTGGCGCTCGACGCGCCGTCGCTGGCGCGCCCGGAGACGACGCTGTCGGTGCCGGTCAGCGTCTCGGGGCCGGGACGCGGCAGCGAGGCCTTCGTCACGGTCGCGCTGGTCGATGTCGGCATCCTCAACCTGACCGGCTTCAAGACGCCCGACCCGGACGGCTTCTATCTCGGCCAGCGCGCGCTCGGCACCGAGGTGCGCGACTTCTACGGCCAGCTGATCGACGGCATGCTCGGCGCGCGCGGTCGCCTGCGTTCGGGCGGCGACGCGATGGACGCCGGCCTCCAAGCCGAGCCGCCCACCCAGCCGCCGCTCGCTCTGTTCTCGGGTCTGGTGAAGCTCGATGCCGAGGGCAAGGGCGCGGTCGACTTCGCCCTCCCGCCCTTCGACGGGACGGGCAAGCTGATGGCCGTGGCGTGGTCCGGCGCGGCGGTCGGACATGCCGAGAAGGACGTCGTCATCCGTGATCCCGTGGTGCTCACCGCCACGCTGCCGCGCTTCCTCGCCTCCGGCGACAAATCCACGCTCAACCTTGCCATCGCCAATGTCGACGGCGAGGCGGGCGACTATGCGCTCGACGTGGTGACCGATGGCCCGGTCTCGGTTCCCAGCGCGCCGAAGACGGTGCCGCTGACCAAGGGCGGACGGCAGGGCTTCAACCTGCAACTGGCCGGCACGGGGCTGGGCGAGGCCAAGGTCTCGGTGCGGCTCTCCGGTCCGGCCGGGCTGTCGGTCGTCCGCGACTACCGGCTGAACGTGCGCCCGGCCTATCCGCCGATCTCCCGCCGCAATGTCGAGAGCATCGCGCCCGGCGCCTCGATCACGCTCAGCCGCGACCTCGTCGCCGACCTCGTGCCGGGCACCGGTGGTGTCACCGTCTTCGCTGGCCTCGACCCGGCCCTCGACACGCCGGCGCTGATCGGCGCGCTCGACCGCTATCCCTTCGCCTGCTCGGAGCAGCTCACCAGCCGCGCCTTGCCGTTGCTTTACTTGAGCGACTTCGGCGGATCGGAGCGGTTCCGGCTGAAGCAGGAGCCCGCCGAGACCATCCGAAGCGCCATCGCCCGGTTGGTCGCCCGGCAGGGCTCGGACGGCTCCTTCGGCCTGTGGGAAGCCGGCGGCAACGATCTCTGGCTCGATTCCTACGTCACCGACTTCCTCACCCGCGCCCGCGAGAAGGGCTATGACGTGCCGGAGCAGCCCTTCTCCATGGCGCTGGACCGGCTGCGCAACGCGCTCGCCTATGCCACTGAGGGCGCGACCGACGACGGCACGGCCTATGCGATCTATGTGTTGGCGCGGAACGGAAGGGCGCCGCTCGGCGATTTGCGCTATGTCGCCGACGCCAAGCTCGACGCGGTGGAGAGCCCGATGGCGCGCGGCCAGCTCGCCGCCGCGCTCGCCATGCTCGGCGACAAGAAGCGCGCCGAGACCGTGTTCGGCGCGGCGCTGAAGCTGCTGCCCGATGCACCGGAGGCGGTCACCTCCGGCCGGCCGGACTTCGGCTCGATCCTGCGCGATGCGGCGAGCGTGGCGACGCTGGCGTCGGAAGCCGGCTTCACCGGCACGGCGCGCACGGCGCGGGCGCGGCTCGCCACGGCCTTCGTCGATGCCGGCCCGACCTCGACGCAGGAGGACGCCTGGCTCCTGCTCGCCGCCCGCGCGGCACGCGAGGGTAAGGGAATCGCCGTCGACATCGACGGCGTGGCGCATTCCGGCATCTATGAGCGCTCCCTGACGCCGGAGGATCTGGCCAAGCCGATCGTGCTGACCAATCGCGGCACCGCGCCGCTCGACGTCGTCGTCTCCATCGACGGCCCGCCGAGCTCGCCGGAGCCGGCGGCGGAGGACGGCTTCACCCTGACCCGCAGCTACTACACGCTCGACGGCACACCGGCGGACCCGGCCAAGGTGGCGCAGAACCAGCGGCTGGTCGTGGTGCTGGAGGTCGAGGAGGACGAGGCGGCGCAGAGCCATGTATTGCTCGTCGACCATCTGCCCGCCGGCTTCGAGATCGACAATCCGAGCCTCGCCGTCGGCTCCGATGCCGGCGCGCTGGCCTGGCTGGGCGATACCAGCCAGCCCTCGCATGCCGAATTCCGCGACGCCTTCTTCGCCGCCGCCTTCGACCTGACGCAGGGCGTGGAGGAGGACGAGGGTGACGTGTTGCGCGTCGCCTATATCGTGCGTGCCGTCTCGCCGGGCACCTATGCCCACCCGCCGGCGATCGTCGAAGACATGTACCGCCCCGGCCGCTATGCCCGCACCGAGGCGGGCACGACCGAGGTGACAGGACCGGGCAAATGAGACGGGTGCTCGCCTGCATGGCCGGCATCGCGCTCCTCGGCGCGATGCTGCTGGCGGGCGGCGTATATGCCTGGCTCGCAGGCGTGCGCGCGGCAGCCCCACCGGCGCCCGTGCTGGCCACTTCGGTGGAGGTGCTGGACCGCGAAGGGCGGATGCTGCGTCCCTTCGCACTCGCCGATGGGCGCTGGCGCCTGCAGGTCGAGCCCGGCGATGTCGACCGGCGTTTCCTCGACATGCTGGTCGCCTATGAGGACAAGCGGTTCTATTCGCATCCCGGTGTCGATCCACTGGCGCTCATCCGCGCCGCCGGCCAGATGCTGCTGCACGGAGAGATCATTTCCGGCGGCTCGACGCTGACCATGCAGGTGGCGCGCCTGCTGGAGCCGCGGGCGGCGCGCACCTTTCCGGCCAAGCTGCGCGAGATGCGCCGCGCCATTGAGCTGGAGGCGCGGCTGTCGAAGCGCGAGATCCTCGCGCTCTACCTCGCTCTCGCGCCCTATGGCGGCAATATCGAGGGCGTGCGGGCGGCGAGCCTCGCCTATTTCGGCAAGGAGCCGCGCCGGCTTTCGCTGGCGGAAGCCGCGCTGCTGGTCGCGCTGCCCCAGGCGCCGGAATCGCGCAGGCCGGACCGCAACCCGGAGCGCGCCGCCTGGGCGCGCGATCATGTTCTGATGCGGCTGAAGGCGACGGATCTCTACAATGCGCCGGAGGCGGAGTTCGCCGCGCGCCAGCCGATCCCGCGTGCACGCCTCGCCATGCCCATGCTGGCCGCTCATGCGGCGGAGGCGGCGCGGCGCGAGCGCCCGGCGGCGCAGATGCACCGCCTTGCCATCGACGCGGCGGCGCAGATGCGGCTGGAGGAACTGGCGCGCGAACGGGTACGCGAGCTCGGCACCGGCGTGTCGCTCGCCATGGTGATGATGGACAATGGCAGCGGCGAGGTTCTGGCCCGGGTCAGCGGCGCCGATCCGCTGGACGCCGCGCGCGCCGGCGCGGTCGACCTCACCCGTGCCATCCGCTCACCCGGCTCGACGCTGAAGCCCTTCATCTACGGCCTCGCATTCGAGGACGGCCTCGCCCATCCCGAGACCCTGATCGAGGACCGTCCGGCGCGCTTCGGCGCCTATCGCCCGCGCAATTTCGACCGCGACTATCAGGGTACGGTCTCGGTGAAGCAGGCGCTGCAATTGTCGCTGAACGTGCCGGCGGTCGTGCTGTTGCAGGCGGTCGGCCCGCAGCGCCTCGCCAGCCGGCTGGGACAGGCGGGCTTCGCGCTGAGCCTGCCGCCGGGTGAGGTGCCGGGGCTGGCGGTCGGGCTCGGCGGCGTGGGGATGAGCCTCGACGCGCTGGCCGGACTCTATGCCGGCGTCGCCAATGGCGGGCAGGTGCATGCTCTGCGTGACCGCATGGACGGTGCAGCGACGGGAGGGGAGGGGACGCGGCGGCTGATGAGTCAGGTTGCGGCCTGGTATCTCGCCCAGGCGCTGGCCGGTACGCCGGCGCCGCGCAACGAGCGGGCGGGGCGCATCGCCTTCAAGACCGGCACGTCCTTCGGCTATCGCGACGCCTGGGCAGTCGGCTTCGACGGGCGGAGGACGATCGCGGTGTGGGTGGGGCGGCCGGACGGACAGCCGGTGCCTGGGATGATCGGACGCGAGGCAGCGGCGCCGATCCTGTTCGAGGCCTTCGCCCGGCTGGTGACGCGGCCCGCGCCGTTCGGTCCGGCGCCGCGCGAGGCGCTGGACGCACAAAACGCCGGCTTGCCGCCGCCTCTCCGGCAGTTCGGCCGAATGGCGGGCAAGGACGGCGCTAATGGCGGGCCGAAAATCTCGTTCCCGCCCGACGGGGCGAGCCTCGAGCACCTGGCGGGCGAGCCGCTAGCGCTGAAGGTGAGTGGCGGCAAGGGCCGCCTCACCATATTCGTCGATGGCGTACCGGCCGGCGAGCCCGCACAGGCGGCCACCTATTTCTGGCAGCCGTCGGGCGCGGGTTTCGTGCGCCTGACCGTCATGGACGCCGCTGGCGCGAGTGACAGCGTCAGCTTACGTATTCGCGAGCCGGCAGATACTGCCGGCACGACGGGACTGCTCAGCGGCCGCTGACGGCGACGCGGGCGATGTCCTGGCGGGTCAGGCCGCGCTTGGCGAGGGCAGCGTCGGACAGGCGCGACAGGCTCTCGTAGCGGCGGGCGATGCGGTGGCCTTCGCTGACCGCCTCGAAGAAGGCGACGACGCCAGCGGCGAAGCGGGAGAAGAAGTCCGGCGAAGAATGACGGGTAAGGGTAGCGGTGTTCATCTGGGCCTCCAAGCCTAGGTCGGTATCTTGTATGCCAGGAATATAGACCCTTCTTCGCATTGCAAAAGAACGGATGCTGCATGACAGCACTGAGATTGACGCATGGGTCGTAGGGTCGGACATAGCCCCGTTTCCGGGACACTCCCTCGATTAATGACGGATTAACCATGATAAAGGTATTTTAGTAGGCAAAAATAGCGTGTGCGGACTCGCTGCGCAGCCTCTGATTGATTTCGAGCTATGCTTTAACAGCGGGTGGGGCCTGCCGCTGCGGCATGGGCGGATTTTCGCGCTGTGGCTCGTCGACCTGGAAGAGACGGTAGAGTTCGGGTCGGAGCGAAATCGGCGGTGCTGAAGGGGCAGGTTCGAGATTCGCTACGCCGCCGGTGACGGCCGAATGAGAGCCGGCAGATAAATCCACACGGGGCTAGACCGCGCTCGAATGAGACGCTATATCCCCCGCGTTCGCCGCCGGGTTTGCAGACCGGCCGCCGGCATTGGATGAGTCGAGCTGAATTTGCTCGTATTTCCAAGTGCTTCGGTGGGGGATAGTTTAACGGTAGAACTGCGGACTCTGACTCCGTTAGTCCAGGTTCGAATCCTGGTCCCCCAGCCAATCTCTCAATGACATCAACATCTTGGCACGCGAGCGCTCGCTGTCGCGCATCGCTGTGAGCGACCTGCTGCGGGCCGATGTCGGCCTGTCGCGCTACTTATAGTAGCCGACGCCGCAGACGAGATCGCCGATCCTGGTGACATAGCTTTCCTTAGCGACCGGCTGGGTCTCACCGCTGCGCGGGAAGGCATAGGACACCGCGGTGATCTGTCCCTCCTTGGCGCTGCTCATAATTTCCTTGCCGAACGGCTTGCCGGTGGCGTCCTTGAGCTCGTTGAGATTGCCGCGGAGCATGGCCGGATTGGCATGCGCCAGCGACGTGCCGTCGAGGCTGTTGCAGAACACGTAGAGGTCGCGGTCCCGGAACCCATTGGTGCCCTTGTTGAAGGCTGCCAAGGCGGCCGCGCGGTCTGTCCTTATCGCCACGACGGCGCGTTCCAGCATCGTTCGGGCCTCCTGGGCCGAACCGAATTGCTGCGCGGATAAACCGCTGGAAAAAAGCAGGACGAAAAGCAGCGAAACCGTCCGCGTCGCAGCCCGAGACATGGTTTTCCTCCCCCCGAAGACCATGGTGAACTCTAGCAGCTTTCCGTATCCGCAGCAGCAGCTCCAGCCGCCGAAACATGGACCGCTCGGCAAGCCGGGACTCGTCCGGCGGGCGCCCTCGGGGGCGCGCTGCCTCCCGCTATTGCAGCGCCGGGAGGCTGACGCGCTGCTCCAGCCCGCCGGAGGGCAGGTTGCCGAGCGAGAGCGTGCCGGCGTGGTTCACCACGATCTCGCGCGCGATGGCGAGGCCGAGACCCGCGCCGGGCAGGGCGCTACGCGCCGGGTCGACGCGGAAGAACGGCTCGAAGACGCGATCCAGCATTTCCGGCGGAATGCCCGGCCCGCGGTCTTCGATGCGTACAAAGGCCCGGCCCTCGCAGGCGCCGACCGAGACGCGCGCCTCGCGCCCGTGCGTCGCCGCATTGATCGCCAGATTGCGGATGGCGCGCTTGAGCGCCAGCGGCCGGGCGATCACGGTCACCGGCGTCGAGGTGGTGAGCGTGAGCGGCATGCCGATCTCGCGCAGCTCGGCCACCACCTCGTCGACCAGCGCGTCGAGCGCGACCGACGTCTGCGCCGGCGTCTCGACCTCTTCGCGAACCAGGCGGATGGCGCCGTCGGCGATGTGATCGAGCTCGTTGAGATCGGCGATCCAGGCGTCACGCTGTTCCTCGTCGAGGAACTCCGCCCGCAGCCGCATGCGGGTCATCGGAGTGCGAAGGTCGTGCCCCGCCGCCGCGACGACGCGGATCCGGCTCTCCATCGCGCTCTTCAACCGCGACGACAGGAGGTTGATGGCGCGCGCCGCCACCCGTACCTCGGTCGGGCCTTCCTCGCGAAGCGGAAGCAGCTCGCCATGCGGGCCGATCGCGGCAGCGGTGCGCTCCAGCAAGGCGAGCGGGGCGGTCAGGCGCCGGACGGCGAATATCATGACGGCGGTGGTGCCGAGGGCGAGCATCAGAGCCCACCCCACGAGCGCCCGGCCCTGGTCCTCCGGCGCGAATATCATCGGTATGGGCATGAGCAGCCAGCGGCCGTCGGCAAGCTGCGAGGAGATGACCGGCCCTTGTGTGCCGGGCGGGTCGCTGACCACGACCTGCCGGGTGTCGCCCATACGCGAGAGCGCGGCGTTGACCCCACGCGTCGGAGCTTCCGCTACCGGTCCGCCGGCGGGCGAGGCCTTCACGCCGATGAACGCGCCCTGCGGGATCGACGGCGCATCGGCGCGCTCCTCGATCAGCTCGGCCAGGAGCACGATCTGGGCGGCGAGCGCATCCTCGGCGGCCTCGAAATGCGGCGGCGACAACAGCGCGAAGGACAAGCCCGTCGCCAGCAGCACCACGAGCACGACGGACCCGACTAGGACGCCGGTGAGCTTGGCACGCAGCGTGTTCACGGTGCGTCCCGCCCGTGACTGGTGCGCGGCTCGTCCGCCTCGACCTTCACCGCCAGCTGGTAGCCGCCATTGCGCAGCGTCTTGAACATCTGGAAGCTGCCGGCATCGCCGAGCTTGCGCCGCAGCCGGCTCATCAGCACGTCGATCGAGCGGTCGAAGGCTGCGGCATTGCGGCCCTGGGTGATGTCGAGCAACTGGTCGCGCGACAGCATGCGGCCAGGCCGCTCGAGGAAGGCCATCAGCAGGTCGAACTCGGCCGCGGTCAGCGGAACCTCGATGCCGCCGGCGTCGAGGACGCTGCGGGTGGCCGGGCTGGCGCTGAAGCCGCCGAAGCGGAAGCTCTGCTGCGGCGCCGCGCCGACCGTCTCGACTGCCGCGGTCCGCCGCATCACCGCGCGAATGCGCGCCACCAGCTCGCGGGGATTGAACGGCTTGCCGAGATAGTCGTCGGCGCCGACCTCCAGTCCGATGATGCGGTCGACATCCTCCTTCAGTGCGGTGAGCAGGATGATCGGCACGCGCGAGCGCGCCCGCAGCGAGCGGCACAGATCCAGCCCCGAGATGTCCGGCAGCATCAGGTCGAGGACGACGAGGTCGATGCGCCCGGCGGCGAGGCAACGTTCGGCGCTGCGCCCGTCCTCGGCAAGCGAGACGCGGAAGCTCTGCCCCTGAAGATAGCGCCCGAGCAGCTTGCGAATCTCCTGGTCGTCGTCGACCACGAGCACGTGCGGATTGTTCTCCACGGAATTTCGTCCCGAAAGCACGATGTCTTGGGCGCTGCCTAGCGGATATCGGCGCTTCTCGCCGGAAAGAATGGCAACTCAGTGTTGCTGAGGCTGCCTTGGCAACGTTGGGATACAAAACGCCCACCGCCGGAAATGCCGGGACCTTTGGAGGCAACAGAGCCGCTCCAACCTGCCTTCGATCGACAACGAAGACAGGAGCGGGAGTTGAAACTCGCCTTCATCACCGTCGCGGCCTCGCTGCTGGGTGGCGCGCTCGTCGCCGCCAGTACCTCGGCGGACGGCCGGATTACCACGAAGCTGCAGGACCGCGCACCGATCGCCGGACAGGTCGAGACCGTCAGGGTCGTCGACGTCTCCTGCGCCGGCGCGCCGGGCGCACGGCCGTTCGCGACCCCCGCTTCCTTCGGTCCTTTCGGGCCGGAGGGGCCGGAAGAGGCGGATCATCCCACGCTCCGCTGACCTCCCGCTTCCGGGAGCGGGCGCGCTCTGCCCCTCAGGCGCGCCCGTTTACCCGTGTGAACGCCAGGAACGATCCATGACAAGCGATATGCGCTTCGGCGCGACGGGAGCCTGTGCGGCCACGGATGAGGTCGTCGGGCCGGTGCTGCGCCTGCGATGCGAGGCAATCCGGTCGCGTCGAAAGCAGCGCCGTTCCGCCGTGCTCCGCTGGCTGCTTCATCCCTTCATCGGGCAAGTGTCGTCGCCGTGCCGGCACAGGACCGACGGGACCATGTGCGAGGAGTGCGCCTGGCGCTGGGCGATCCGATAGGATGCCGCGGCCGCGCTCAGGCGAGCCATCCGTTGACCACTCCGAACATCGCGATCGCCACGGCGATGGCGAGGGCCGAGGCGATCCACAGGTTCACGACGAACCCCTTCGCGCCGAACATCGCCGCATAGGCGGCCTTGGCCACCATGTTGCTGAGGATCGCGAGACCGATCGCCGTGGCAGCCGTCTGTTCGGTGAGGCTTGTCAGCATCCCCGCCACGGTCACCGTCACGGCGTCGACATCCGCCAAGCCGGACAGCACCGAGGCGAGATAGAGCCCGCTCGCGCCCCAGACCTCGCTGGCGGCGCGGGCGAGGAACGCAACCCCGACCAGCAGCAGCGCCATCTTGATGACCGAGTCGAGATCGAACGGGTTCTTCGGCGTGGGCTTCTCCTCGCGCGGCTGCGCCGGGCGCCGGGCCAGCAGCAGGGCATAGGCGAACATCACCGCCGCGCCGGCGAGGAGGGGGACGATCAGCGTCGTGGCGAGCGAGGGGGCGAGCGTGAATACCAGGAAGCCGGTCCGGACCAGGGACACGCCGCCCGCGCTGATCGCACCGGCCGCGAGCGGCAGCACCGCCTCCTGACCGATCGAGCGCCGCGCATTGGCGACGGTGGTGGCGGTCGAGGAGACCACGCCGCCGATCGTTCCCGCCACCAGTTCGCCGCGCGTGTCCCCCAGAAGCCGGACCGCGATGTAGCCGCAGAAGGAGATCGTCGCCAGCACGATTGCCATGATGAGGATCTTGGCCGGGGACACGCCGCCGAAGGGGCCGACCGGAGCGGTAGGGACGATGGGCAGGATGACGAAGGTGAGAGTGAGCAGGATGAGGGCGGAGCGCAGCTCGGCCCAGCGCAGCCGGCGTATCGCTTCGTGCAGGAATTCGCGGCTCGCCAGTATCGCCACCAGCACCACGCCGCCGGCCGAGGCCAAAGTGAGGTCGCCGAGGACGGCGAGGGCGCCGAGCGCGAAGGTCATCATCTCGACCACGACAGCGGTTGCGCTGAACGAGTTCGCCGCCATCTCCTCGCGGTACTGGAACAGCACGAAGGCCGCCGACAGGGTGACGAGGAAGCCGACCAGAACCAGGCCCGTCGGGGTGCCGGTAGGCGCGAGATAGCGCTCGAGCAGCGCAGCGACGCCGCCGAACATGCCGATGAGCGTATAGGTGCGGATGCCGGCGGTGCGGGCGCCTTCCTCCTCGTCCCGCTCGCGCCAGTGACGCTCGACCCCGACAGCCGCGCCGATCGCGATGGCTACGGCCATGCGCCGGAACATCTCCATCTCGTCCATGGCGCCCCCTCGGCCGAGCCTTCGCGCAACGGTAGTCAGGCCAGCATCCGCGATTCCTGCGCCAATGGCGGCTCTCCCACAAGTAGGGGGCGGTGCGGATGGGGCCTGCATCGGGAGCGGGGAAGCCTGCTCCCGAGCGCCGATATGGCTTTCCTCCAATATCTGATGGACCTCATCCTGAGATGCGAGCGCAGCGGGCATCGAAGGATGGTCGTTGTAGAGCACCCGGACGAGCCTCCTTCGAGGCCGGCTATGCCGGGTGCTTCAGGATGAGGACGTACGGGAGGGAGGGGGAGTAGACGCACCAGAACGCCCCGTCATCTTTCGGTGCGGAGGTTCGGGCCTTTCGGTCGCCCTTCGAGGGAAGGGCGTGCGGGGCGCCGGAGCGGACACTCCGGCGGTCGCCTGCACCGATTGTGAAAAGGTGGTGCAAGCCTTCATTCAACCAACCGACGCGCCGAT
>JARBUD010000028.1 GCA_029239875.1 Xanthobacteraceae bacterium
GTCGTGCCTGTCTACGCGTCCGATTTCATCAATATATTCGACAATCCCCTCCGCTACGACCATCCTCTCACCAACGAAATGGATGTGCAGGGTATAGGGACCACGCGCCACCTGAATGATCTCTCCACTCAGGAGAAAATTGAGCTCACTGATCGGTGGGAGCGGGTACAAGCGGTTGCTCCACGAAGGCTCTGCTACTCCTTCACTTCAACGGCACCCAGATGTCGATCACCAGATCGTCCGGCGAGGTTGTGCGCGGGTCGGAGCGGTATTCCTCGACATAGAGGTCCTCGGCCTCGAGGTCCTTGGCGTCGAGCAGGTTGGCGATCTGCTCATAGGTCGGGTCCATCGCGTCATAGGGGCCGCGATGGGTGAAGCGCAGCGCCTTGCCGGCGGGCGAGGCGGAGAACTCGACGCCGTTCTGCGGCTTCTCGGTCGTCGCGCCCTCGAACGGCACCGCCGCCTCGAAGTCGAAGCCAAGGTCGTCGGTCGTGGTGTAGATGACGAAGGAGGAACCGGCCGGCTTCAGCTTCAGCCGCGCCATCTCGGCGTCGATCTCCTTCAGCGTGGCGACGATGGTCGGGAAGGCCTCGTCCCAGGTCGCGTGCGCCTTCTTCATCAGCACCGGCACCGGCTTCATCTCGGCCGGGTCGCCGAAGCCGTCCGGCCGCTTCAGCGGGTCGGTGCTCGGTGCGACGGCCTGCGTATCGACGCCCTTGGGATCGACCACCGGCGGCGCCACCATGCTGTCGTCGCCGGACGGCGCCTGGTCGGGCGCCTGGTCTGGCGTCTCTTGCGGCGGCGCATCCGGTGCGCCCTGCGGCGCGGGCTGGGCCGCGGCCGGCGGGTCGGCGGGAGGGGCGCTCTGGGCGTGAAGCCCCGCCGGCGCCAGCGGAATCGCGAGCACGAGCAGCACGGTCAGCCGTCGCACAAGCACGCGAGCGGGCGGTAGGTCGATCATCTCGGGTCACCGGAAACAGCGCGAACGCAGCCGCTCTCTTAGCATCCTCCAGCGCCGCCCGCACCGCCGGCGACACCGTCGAACACAGGCTGATTCTGGCCGACAAGTCTGGCCAATCCTTGGCGCTTCGCCATATAAGGGCGGCAACCCGTTGGTCCACAGGTCTGAAGCCGCAACCGTCATGGCCGCGCTGGAAAATCGCCCCTTCGTCAAGATGAACGGCCTCGGCAACGAGATCGTCGTCCTCGACCTGCGCGACGCGCCGCTCGCCGTGCCGCCGGCGGAAGCGCGAGCGCTGGCGCGCGAGAGCGTGCTGCCCTTCGACCAGATCATGGCGCTCTATCCGCCGAAGACCGAGGGCACGGCCGCCTTCGTGCGCATCATCAATGCCGACGGCTCGGAGGCTGGCGCCTGCGGCAACGGCACGCGCTGCATCGCGCTCTACGAAGCCGGCCGCACCGGCGACAACCATGTCGTGTTCGAGAGCGTCGCCGGCCTGCTCGACTGCATCGTCGCGCCGGAGGGCATCACCGCCGACATGGGCGTGCCGCATTTCGGCTGGCACGACATCCCGCTCGCCGGCCCGGTGGCCGATACCCGCGCCATCGAGTTGCAGGCCGGCCCTACCGAGGCGCCGGTGCTGCGCGCGCCCTCCGTGGTCAATGTCGGCAACCCGCACGCCATCTTCTGGGTGCACGACGTCGAGGCGGTCGATCTCGGCCGCTACGGGCCGGAGCTGGAGCACCATCCGGTGTTCCCCGAGCGCGCCAACATCTCGGCGGCTCAGGTCGTCTCGCCCGAGCATATCGTGCTCAAGGTGTGGGAGCGCGGCGCCGGACTGACCCGCGCCTGCGGCTCGGCCGCCTGCGCCGCCGCCGTGTCGGCGGCCCGCCTCGGCCTCACCGGCCGGCGCGTCACCGTCACCCTGCCCGGCGGCGATTTGCGTCTAGACTGGCGCGAGAGCGATGACCACATCCTCATGACCGGCCCGGCCGTGTTCGAGTTCGACGGCCGGCTCACCGCCGCCATGCTGGACGCGCCCACCGGCGTCGGCGCCGCCTGATGTCGCAAGCCTCCACCGTCGAGGTCGTGACCTTCGGCTGCCGGCTGAACGCGCTCGATTCCGCCACCGCCAGGGCGATGGCCGGCGCCGCCGGGCTGGAGCGCGCCGTCATCGTCAACACCTGTGCCGTCACCGGCGAGGCGGTGAAGCAGGCGCGGCAGGCGATCCGCCGGCTGAAGCGCGAGAATCCCGAGCGCCGCATCGTCGTCACCGGCTGCGCGGCGCAGACCGAGCCGGGAAGCTTCGCCCGCATGGAAGAAGTCGACCGCGTGCTCGGCAATGAGGAAAAGCTGTCGCCGGCAAGCTGGGCGGCGACGCGCCAAGCTCTCGATTTTCCGCTCGATTTCGGCATCGGCAATGAGGAGAAGATCCTCGTTGGCGACATCATGGCGGTGCGCGAGACCGCGCCGCACCTCGTCGACGGGCCGGCCGACACCATAGACGGGCACACCCGCGCCTTCGTGCAGGTGCAGAATGGCTGCGACCATCGCTGCACCTTCTGCATCATCCCCTATGGCCGAGGAAACTCGCGCTCGGTGCCGATGGGCGCGGTGGTCGAGCGCGTGCGCGTGCTCGTGGAGCAGGGCTTCGGCGAGGTGGTGCTGACCGGCGTCGACCTCACCTCCTGGGGCGCCGACCTGCCGGGCACGCCGCGCCTCGGCGCACTTGTTCGTTCCCTCCTGAAGCACGTGCCGGAACTGCGGCGGCTGCGCCTTTCCTCCATCGATTCCATCGAGGCGGACGACGACCTCCTGCGGGCGCTGGCCGAGGAGGAGCGGCTGATGCCGCATCTGCACCTCTCGCTGCAAGCCGGCGACGACCTCGTCCTCAAGCGCATGAAGCGCCGCCATCTGCGCCGCGATGCCATTGCGTTCTGTACCGAAGCGCGGCGCCTGCGCCCGGACATGGTGTTCGGCGCCGACCTGATCGCCGGCTTCCCGACCGAGACCGAGACGCAGTTCCGCGCGTCGCTCGACCTCGTCGACGCATGCGGGCTGACGCATCTGCACGTCTTCCCCTTCTCGCCGCGCTCCGGCACGCCGGCCGCGCGCATGCCGCAGGTCGCCGGCGACGTCGTCCGTGAGCGCGCCCGCCGCCTGCGCGAGAAGGGCGCAGAGGCGCTGCTGCGCCACCTCGCCGGCGAGGTTGGCTCAAGGCGCGAGGTGCTGGCCGAGCGCGGCGGCATCGCCCGCACCGCTGGCTTCACTCCCGTCCGGCTGGCTCGCACGCTGGCGCCCGGCACCCTCACCACTGTGCGCATCGCCGGCCATGACGGCGCGCGGCTGATCGCGGCATGACCGACATGAACGACGAGACCACATCGCGCCCCGGCTTCTGGAAGCGCCTGACGCAGGGCCTGACCCGCACCGCGTCCGGCCTGTCGACCGGCATCACCGACCTCTTCACCAAGCGCAAGCTCGACGCCACGACGCTGGAGGAGCTGGAGGACGTGCTGATCCGCGCCGATCTCGGCGTCGAGACCAGCGCCCGCATCGCCGAGGCGGTCGGCAAGGGCCGCTACGACAAGGGCATCGATCCCGAAGAGGTGCGCCACCTCGTCGCCGCCGAGATCGAGGCGGTGCTGAATCCAGTAACGAAGCCGCTTGCCTTCGACGCGGCGGAAAAACCCTTCGTGCTGCTGATGGTCGGCGTCAACGGCTCCGGCAAGACCACCACCATCGGCAAGCTCGCCTCGACGCTGCGCGCGCAGGGCAAGAAGGTCGTGCTCGCCGCCGGCGACACTTTTCGCGCGGCGGCCATCGAGCAGCTCAAGGTCTGGGCCGACCGCACTGGCGCGGCCATCGTCGCCCGCGCGCCGGGCGCGGATGCCGCCGGCGTCGCCTTCGACGGGCTGCAGCAGGCGCGCGCGGACGGGGCCGACGTGCTCATCATCGATACCGCCGGACGCCTGCAGAACCGTGCCGAGCTGATGGCGGAGCTGGAGAAGGTGGTCCGGGTCATCAGGAAGCAGGACCCTTCCGCTCCGCACGCCGTGGTGCTGACCCTCGATGCCACCGTCGGGCAGAACGCGCTGCAGCAGGTCGAAGCGTTCCGCCGCGTGGCCGGCGTCACCGGCCTCGTCATGACCAAGCTGGACGGCACGGCGCGCGGGGGCATATTGGTGGCCATCGCCGCCAAATACGGCCTGCCGGTACACATGATCGGCATCGGCGAGGGCATCGACGACCTGCAGCCCTTCGCGGCCCGCGACTTCGCCCGCGCCATCGTCGGATTGGAGAGCTGAACATGGCCGACGCGCCCGCCGAAAACACGCCCGGAAGCACGCCCCTTCGCCGCATGCATCCGGCGATGAAGTTCGTCCTGGAGCTCGGCCCGCTGGTGGTGTTCTTCGTCGCCAACGGGCGGGGCGGGATCTATGTCGCGACGGGCGCCTTCATGGTCGCCACGCTGGTGGCGCTGGCGCTGATGTGGATCATCGCCCGCAAGATCGCGGTCATGCCGCTGGTCTCGGCCGGGGTGGTGCTGGTGTTCGGTACGCTGACCATCGTGCTGCAGGACGACCACTTCATCAAAATGAAGCCGACCATCGTCAACGCCTTGTTCGGCCTCGCCTTGCTGGGCGGGCTATGGCTGCGCAAGCCGCTGCTGCCCTATGTGCTGGGCGACGTCTTCGTGCTCACCGAGCAGGGCTGGCGCGAGCTCACCATACGCTGGGGCGTGTTCTTCCTCGTCATGGCGGTGCTGAACGAGGTCGTCTGGCGCAGCGTCTCGACCAACACCTGGGTCGCCTTCAAGACCTTCGGCTACCTGCCGCTGACGCTGATCTTCGCCATGGCGCAGGTGCCGCTGATGACGCGGCACAACGCCGAACCGGCTGAAAAACCAGGAGAATAAGGCCGCCGCGCCGCCTAGGGGCTGGGATTGCCGCGCAGCTGGTGCACGGCGTCGATCTTCTCTTCCAGCTCCGGCGTGATGGTGACATCGATGGTGGCGATATCGGTGACAAGTTGCTCCATGGTGGTGGCACCGATGATCACCGAGGTGACAAACTCGCGCGACAGGCAGAAGGCGATCGCCAGTTGCGCCGGATCGAGCCCCGCCTCGCGGGCGATGCCGACATAATCGGCGATCGCCGCGTCCACGCCGGGCTTCTCGTAGCGCTGGCCGCGCTCGAACAGCGTGGTGCGCGCGCCGGCCGGACGGGCGCCGCCGAGATATTTGCCGGTGAGATAGCCCTGCCCCAGCGGCGAATAGGCCAGCAGGCCGCATTGCTCGCGCAGGCTCACCTCGGCCATTGCCGTCTCATAGGTGCGGTTGAGCAGGTTGTAGGCGTTCTGGATCGACGCCGCGCGCGGCCCGCCCGAACGCTCGGCCTCGGCGAGGAAGGTCATCGTGCCCCAGGCGCTCTCGTTGGAGAGGCCGAAATGGCGCACCTTGCCCTCCCTGATCAGCTCGCCGAAGGCGTCGAGCGTCTCGGCGATCGGCGTCTCCTCGCCCGGCGCGGACTTCCAGCGCGTCGGGTTGGAGCCGAAGCCCGATACCGGCCTGCCCGGCCAGTGTAGCTGGTAGAGGTCGATATAGTCGGTCTGCAGCCGCTTCAGGCTCTTGTCGATCGCCTCGCGCAGCTGGCCGCGGGTCGGGCGCGCCGGCGCCCCGTCGTCGCGGAACCAGGTCATCTCCGACAGCCCACACGCCTTGCTGGCGAGGATCACCTTGTCGCGGTTGCAACGGGCCCGGAACCAGCTGCCGATGACGCGCTCGGTCGAGCCTTGGGTCTCGGGCTTGGGCGGGATGGAATAGAGCTCGGCGGTGTCGATGAAGTTGATGCCGTGGTCGAGCGCATAGTCGAGTTGCGCGTGGCCCTCGGCCTCGGTGTTCTGCTGGCCGAACGTCATCGTGCCGAGACAGATGGTGCTGACCTCGAGGCCGGTGCGGCCGAGCGGGCGGTAGTGCATGTCGTGATTTTTCGGAAGATACGGGGGTGGAAGGATGCCGATCGTAGGCCCGCGGCCACTACCGGACAAGATGCCGGAAGCCGAGCCGGGCGGGCTCTACAACCGCGATTTCGGCGCCGCCCCCGCCGCCTGCTGGCTGCGCAGGCTGTCCTCGATGTCGGCGAAGGCCGCCGTCATCGCCGGCGCCAGGAAGGTGGCGCCATAGGCGGAGATGTGATCGCGGTCCATGTAATAGCTGCCGTTGCGGTCGCCCCAGATATAGCGCCCGTCGCGCTTGAAGGCCTCGTCGAAGGACAGCACCCACACCCTGTCGCCCCTCAGCTTCTCCAGCACGCCTGCGGAGAAGGCCTGAAGCTTCTCGTTGGCTTCCACGCCGGTCGAGGTGTCGAAGATCGCCGCCTCGAACTGCTCGTCGGTCAGGCCGCTGCCGATGCCGAGCAGGGCCACCTGCTGCAGGATCTTCTGCGGCAACACCTGCTGTTCCGGCATCTGCTCGATCACCACCACCGCGAGCCCGAGATCGAGATAGTCCTTCACCGTGGCCGGCATATGCGACGCGAAGGTCTCGCGCGAGACGGCCAGCGAGGGGAAATAGGGGTCGCCTTCCGGCGCCAGCGCGAAATAGCGGGCCGTCCCGGCGTCGTCCCGCCCGGGATAGAGCGACCAGCGGGCGACCAGCACGACGACGTCGTAATGGCCGTTCCGCACCTCCTGCATCTGCCGCCGGGTGACGTCCTCGCAGACGCCGATGTCGAACACGCCGCGCTGGACGGAGGTGCGGTTGATCGGCGGGCAGCTGCCGACGCCGAAATGGTAGACGGCGTTCTCCTTGCCGATCTCGGCGAAGGCCGGAAGGATGGCGTAGGAGTGGCTGTCGCCGATGACCAGGATGCGCAGCTTCGGGTCCTTCGGCATGTAGATCGGGCACAGATCGGCGCGCGTCGCCAGATCGCCCGGACGCCGGCACTTGGCGCCGAGCGCATGGGTGCGCACCGACGCCAGCAGCCGGGCCTCGCGGCTGCCGAGCTCGGGATTGGCGAGGCGGCTGGGAACGCCGCCGCTCGCGCTGGCGTAAACTCCCAGCACGGCAAAGGCGACGCCGAGCACGGAACCCGTCGCGAACACCGTGCGCCGGCCGGGCAGCAGCGGAATGGGACGGCGACGGAACGGCTGCTCGACGAAGCGCCAGCTGAGATAGGCCAGCACCAGCGACAGCGCCGCAAGGGAGAGCAGCAGCATCTCCGACGGCTCGCCCATGCTGCGGATGCGGGCGAAGGCGAACATCGGCTGGTGCCAGAGATAGGCGCTGTAGCTGATCAGCCCGATGCCCACGAAGAGCGGCACCGAAAGCAGGCGCGCGACCCATGTGCCCTGGTGGCCGTAGAGCACGACCAGCGCCGCCCCGCCCACCGGCACGAGCGCCAGGAGGCTGGGGAAGGGCGTGTAGCGGTCGAAGCGGAAGATCGCGAACAGGATCATCCCGAGCCCGAGCGCGCTCAACAGGTTGTTCGGCCGCGGCGCGCGGCTGGTGGCGATGAAGCCGCAGATCGAGCCGATGAGCAGCTCCCAGATGCGGAACTGCGGCAGGTAGAAATTCGCCGCCGGCGCATGGCGCCAGCCCCATTCGGTGGCGAGCAGGCTGAGCACGGCGGCGGCGACCACGCTCCAGAACAGGGTGCGGCGGCCGAAGCGCCAGAACGCGGCGAGGGTGAGCGGAGCGAACAGGTAGTACTGCTCCTCCACCGCCAGGCTCCAGGTGTGCAGCAGCGGCTTCAGCTCGGCCGCGGCGGCGAAATAGCCGCCCTCCTCCCGCCAGAACAGGAAGTTGGAGACGAAGAAGACGACGGAGACGATGCTGCGGCCGAAATCCTTCAGCTGCTCGGGAATCATCCAGAGCCAGGCGAAGGGGATGCAGGCCGCCATGACGAGAAACAGCGCGGGAAGAATACGTCGCGCTCGTCGTTCGTAGAATCGGGCGATGGAGAATTCGCCGCGCTCGATCTCCGTCAGCAATATGACGGTGATCAGATAGCCGCTGATGACGAAGAAAATGTCGACGCCGACATAGCCGCCGCTGAAGACCTTGAAGCCGGCGTGAAACAAGATGACGGGAACGACGGCGACGGCCCTAAGACCATCGATCTCGCTTCTATACTTCATATTACCTCAGGGCACGCAATAAGCGCCAGCAGCAATCAAGTCCTTGTAAAACGTCATTAGCGTAGAGACGTAGGGACGTCGAGAGCGTGCGGGAGATGATCCCGGCCGTCAGTTCGCTTTTCCCGGCAGCGTGGCAAGAAAGCCTTCGATCGCCGGTAAAATGCGCTGCACGATGAGATCGACGCCGGCGGCGGTCGGATGCAGGCCGTCCGGCTGGTTGAGGCTGGGCTGGCCGGCCACGCCGTCGAGGAAGAACGGGTAGAACTGCACGCCGTATTTCTCCGCCAGCCGCGGATAGATGGCGTCGAAGCTCTGCTTGTAGGCGGCGCCGAGATTGGGCGCGGCCTGCATGCCCACCAGCAGCACGGGGATGCCGCGCTGCTTGAGCCGGGCGAGGATGGCGTCGAGCGACTTCTCGGCGATGGCGGGATCGAGCCCGCGCAGCATGTCGTTGGCGCCGAGCTCCAGGATCACCCCATTGGTGCCGTCCGGCACCGACCAGTCGAGCCGGGCGAGGCCGGCGCTGGTGGTGTCGCCGGAGACGCCGGCATTCTCTATCACGACATCGTGTCCTGCGGCCTTCAGCGCCGCCTGCAGCCGGGTGGGGAAGGCCTGGCTCGCGGGCAGGCCGTAGCCGGCGGTGAGGCTGTCGCCCAGCGCCACGAGGCGCAGCGGCGCCGCATTCGCGGGCAGCGCCATCATGGTCAATCCTGCGAGAGCGGCGGCGAGGTGGAGCAATCGTGAGCGGGCCGTACCCTTCCGGAAACGCCGCAGCGCAGCATATGGTGCCGCAAAGTGCCGCCGCAGGCCGAGAAGCGAAAAGGAAGACATGCCGTCCAACTCCGAGATTGTGCCCGCCATCCGCCTCGACAAGGTGGAGCTCTCCCTCGGCACCGGCGCGGCCCGCGTTCATATACTCAAGGGCGTGTCGCTCACCATAGGCCAGGGCGAGGCCGTCGGCCTCATCGGCCCGTCGGGCTCGGGCAAGTCGAGCCTCCTGATGGTGCTGGCCGGGCTGGAGCGCGCCGATTCCGGCACCGTGACCGTGGCCGGGCAGGCGCTGACCGGGCTCGACGAGGACGCGCTCGCCCGCTTCCGCGGGCGGCATGTCGGCATCGTGTTCCAGGCCTTCCACCTCATCCCGACCATGACGGCGATCGAGAACGTCGCCGTGCCGCTGGAGCTGGCCGGCCGGCCCGACGCCTTCGCCCGCGCGGCGGCCGAGCTGACCGCGGTGGGCCTCGGCGCCCGCCTCGATCATTATCCGGCCCAGCTTTCCGGCGGCGAGCAGCAGCGCGTGGCGGTGGCCCGCGCCCTGGCGCCGGAGCCGCGCATCCTCGTCGCCGACGAGCCGACCGGCAATCTCGACGAGGCGACCGGCCGGCAGATCATGGACCTCCTGTTCGAGGCGCAGGCGCGGCGCGGGGCGACGCTGGTCATCGTCACCCATGACCCGACGCTGGCGAAGCGCTGCGACCGCACGGTTCGGCTGCGCTCGGGCGCCATCGAGACGGACGGCACGCCCGCCGAGGCGCTGGCACCCGGAACGCTCGCATGAGCCTGGCCCGCGTCTCCTCGACCGCCGAGGACAATCCTCCGGCGGCGCCCGGCCTGCCGGCCCGTTCCTCGCTCGCCCTGCGCTTTGCCCTGCGCGAATTGCGCGGGGGCCTGCGCGGCTTCGCCGTGTTCCTCGCCTGCCTGGCGCTCGGCGTCGCGGCCATCGCCGGCGTCGGCGCCTTCTCTCGGGCGCTGACCGACGGGCTGGGCCGCGAAGGCGCGGCGCTGCTCGGCGGCGACGCCGCCTTCGCCCTGGTCCAGCGCGAGGCGAGCCCGGAGGAATACCGGCTGATCGCCGCTGGCGGCCAGGTCTCGACCGTCGCCACCACCCGCGCCATGGCGCGGTCCGGCGAGGGCGACAGGCTGGAGGCGACGCTGGCCGAGGTGAAGGCGGTGGACGGCGCCTATCCGATGGTCGGCGCGATGGAGCTCGAGCCGGCGCAGCCGCTCGCCGAGGCGCTGCGTCCGCGCGACGGGACCTTCGGCGCCGTCGCCGATCCGGCGCTGGCGGAACGGCTCGGCCTCAAGCCCGGCGACCGCTTCCACGTCGGCGACGCCGAACTCACGCTCGCCGCCACCATCGTGCGCGAGCCCGACGCGCTCTCCACCGGCATCGGCTTCGGCCCGCGGCTGATGATCTCGCTCGAGGCGCTGCGCGCCACCAATCTCCTGCAGCCCGGCAGCCTGGTGCGCTGGCAGTACCGGGTGAAGATGACTGATCCGGCGGGTCTCGCCGCCTTCGTCGAACAGGTACGGCAGGGCGCGCCGGAGGCCGGCTTCGAGGTCCGCACCCGCGAGGCCGCCGCACCGCGGCTGGAAACAAATGTCCGGCGCTTCACCGAGTATCTGACCCTCGTCGGCCTCACCGCGCTCTTGGTCGGCGGCGTCGGCGTCGCCAATGCGGTCAAAAGCCATCTCGACGCCAAGCGGAGCGTCATCGCCACGCTGAAGAGCCTGGGCGCGCCCGGCGGCACGGTGTTCGCCATCTATCTCGCCGAGGTCGGGCTGATC
The DNA here is from genome assembly GCA_029239875.1 of Xanthobacteraceae bacterium. Classification (GTDB taxonomy): domain Bacteria; phylum Pseudomonadota; class Alphaproteobacteria; order Rhizobiales; family Xanthobacteraceae; genus Ancylobacter. Next base: position 10,670 of record JARBUD010000028.1, read on the forward strand.
GCGCTGGTCGGCATCGCCATCGGCCTCGTCGTCGGCTCCGCCCTGCCCTTCGCGGCCAACGCGGCCTTCGGCTATCTGCTGCCGATCCCGATCGAGCCGACCATCCAGCCGATAGCGCTGGCCCTCGCCTTCGCCTATGGCGTGCTGATCGCGCTCGCCTTCGCCATGTGGCCGCTCGGCATGTCGCACGACGTGCCGGTCTCCGGCCTGTTCCGCGATCAGGTCGAGACCGGCCGCCGCCGGCCGCGCCTCGTCTATCTCGTGCTGACCGCGCTGGCCGTGCTGGCTCTCGCCGGGCTGGCGATCGCCGCCTCCGAGGAGCGGCGGGTGGCGATCTACTATCTCGCCGCCGCCGCCAGCGTGCTGGTCCTGCTTCGCCTCGTCGGCCTCGGCATCATGGCGCTGGCCCGAAGGCTGCCGCGCCCGCGCTCCACCACGCTGCGCCTGGCGCTGGCCAACATCCACCGGCCGGCGGCGCTGACCCCGACCATCGTGCTCTCGCTCGGCCTCGGGCTGACGCTGCTGGTCACGCTGGCGCTGATCGACCGCAGCCTGACCCGCGAGCTCACCTCCCGGCTGCCGCACGAAGCGCCGAGCTTCTTCTTCCTCGACATACAGAGCGGCGAGACCGACCGCTTCGCCGCCTATCTCAAGGAGAAGGCGCCGCAGGGCGAGGTCGAGGTCGTGCCCATGCTGCGCGGGCGCATCATCACCCTGGGCGACCGCGCGGCCGAGGACATCACCCCGCCGCCGGAATTCGCCTGGGTGCTCTCCTCCGACCGCGGCATCACCTATTCGCAGGATCTGCCGGAAGGCTCCGTGCTCGCCGCCGGCGAGTGGTGGCCGGCGGATTATGCCGGCCCGCCGCTGGTCTCCTTCGAGCGCGAGATCGCCGAGGCATTCGGCCTCAAGGTGGGCGACAAGGTCACGGTCAACGTGCTCGGCCGCTCCATCACCGCGACCATCGCCAATCTGCGCGACGTGGAATGGGAGCGGCTCGCCATCAACTTCGTCATGGTGTTCTCGCCGAACAGCTTCGCCGGTGCGCCGCACACCTCGCTCGCCACGCTCGCCGTGCCGGACGGGGGCGACCCGGCGGCCGAGCGTGCCATCGCCCGCGCCGTGGCGACCGATTTCCCCGCCGTCACCGCGGTGCGGGTGAAGGAGGCGCTGGAGACCATCGGCGAGATCGTCTCCAACCTGCTCATCGCCATAAGGGCGGCCAGCCTCGTCGCCCTGCTCGCCAGCGTGCTGGTGCTCGCCGGCGCGCTGGCGGCGGGCCAGCACCACCGCGTCTACGACGCCGTGATCCTGAAGACGCTCGGCGCCACCCGCCTGCGGCTCGTCGGCGCCTATGCGCTGGAATATGCCGCCCTCGGCCTCGTCACCGCCGTCGTCGCCGTCGGCGCCGGCACGGCGGCGGCCTATGTCGTGGTGGTGATGGTGATGGAACTCGCCTTCGGCTGGTCCAGCGCCGCGGCCTTCGGCGCGGTGGGCGTGGCGCTGGTACTCACCATCGGCTTCGGGCTGATCGGCACCTGGCGGGCGCTCGGCCAGAAGCCGGCGCGCATCCTGCGGCATCTCTAGATCGCACGCCGCTTCTGCCGCTGGGTCATTCCTGTCGCAAACTTCACTTGCGGCAGGGCGGAGGGCCCCTCATATTCCACATGATTTTCCGTTCGGCCGTCCGGCACTCCGTCGGGCGCCGCGGAACAAGGGGTTATCGGGAGAGGATCCGACCATGTCCGACTTTAACCGCAACGTCTCCGTGCCGCGCTTCGGGGCGACGGCGGCGCGGACGCAGGCCGAGATCGACCTGGGCCTGCGCGCCTACATGCTGCGCGTCTACAACTACATGACGCTCGGCCTCGCCATCACCGGCGCCGCGGCGCTCGGCATCTACATGCTCGCCGTCTCCGACGTGCCGACCCAGGCCGCCATCGCGCCCGGCGTCTATCTCACGCAGTTCGGCGTCGCCATGTTCTTCAGCCCGCTGCGCTGGGTGGTGATGCTCGCCCCGCTCGCCGCGGTGTTCTTCCTCAGCTTCCGCGTCGACCGCCTCAGCGTCGGCGCCGCCCAGGGCGTGTTCTGGCTCTATGCCGGCCTCGTCGGCGTGTCGCTCGCCAGCATCTTCCTGGTCTTCGCGCATGAGAGCATCGTGCGGGTGTTCTTCATCACCGCGGCGACCTTCGGCGGCCTCAGCCTCTACGGCTACACCACGACCCGCAGCCTGTCCGGCATGGGCTCGTTCCTGATCATGGGCCTGATCGGCATCATCATCGCGTCGCTGGTGAACATCTTCCTCGGCTCGTCGATGCTGCAGTTCGTCATCTCGGTGGTGGGCGTGCTGGTGTTCGCCGGCCTCACCGCCTACGACACCCAGCGCATCAAGGAGATGTACTTCGCCGGCGACGACGACGTGGTGGCCGGCCGCAAGGCGATCATGGGTGCGCTCACCCTCTATCTCGACTTCATCAACCTGTTCCTGATGCTGCTGCAGCTGTTCGGCAACCGCAACAACTGACGCTCCTTCGGGACGGCCTGAACGACGAAGCCCCGGCGCAAGCCGGGGCTTTTTTTTGTTTTTTCCTGCCCGCCCTTTCGCGCGGCGGTGATGTTCGCATCAGATATTTTCATCGGCGGCCGTGGTTGCCCCAACCGGTCGCCGCCCTTATTCCCATCGACACCTGCCGTAACGGCAGGCGCACAAGCGAGGGATCGCCATGTCTCACACGCAGCCCAATCCCGCCCCGCCCAAGATGATCTTCGTCAACCTGCCGGTGCGCGACCTCGACCGCGCCATCGCCTTCTACGAGGCCATCGGGGCGACGAAGAACCCGCAATTCTCCGACGACACCGCCGCCTGCATGGTGATCTCCGAGACCATCTTCGTCATGGTGCTCACCCATCCGAAGTTCGCGCAGTTCACGCCGAAGCCCATCGCCGACGCGCATGCGTCGAGCCAGGTGCTGATCGCGCTTTCGATGGATGGCCGGGAGGCGGTGGACGCCATCGTGGCGAAGGCCGTCGCCGCCGGCGGCAAGGCCGATCCCGGCCCGGTGCAGGACCTCGGCTTCATGTATTCGCGCAGCCTCGAGGACCCGGACGGTCACACCTGGGAGGCGTTCTGGATGGACATGCAGGCCGTCGACACCGGCGGGGCGGAAGCGGCCTGATCCACGTCCTCATCCCAATCAAGAACCACAGGAGGAAACGATGAGCTATGTCGATGGATTCGTCCTCGCCGTGCCGAGCGCGAAGAAGGACGACTACCGCACGCTGGCCGCGAAATGCGCGCCGATCTTCATCGACCACGGCGCCCAGCACGTGATGGAATGCTGGGGTGACGACGTGCCGGACGGCAAGGTCACCGACTTCCGCATGGCGGTGAAGGCGACGCCGGAGGAGACCGTGGTGTTCTCCTGGATCGTCTGGCCGTCCAAGGACGTGCGCGATGCCGGCATGAAGGCCTTCATGGACGACCCGCGCCTGAAGGAGATGGGCGACACCCCGCCCTTCGACGGCCAGCGCATGATCTTCGGCGGCTTCGCGCCGATCGTCGACATGGCGAAGAACTAGTCTCCCCGGCCACGCCCGCACCGTCCGCAAGGAGACCGCAATGCAGCCCATTCGCGCCCGGTGGCCTTGCCCGCCTCGGGGCGCGGGCAGTACATAGCCTCACCCGGCGCCGGCCATGAGGGCCCGCACCGTGCGTTGCGGAGGCAGGCCTACATGAGCTGGTCAGATTTCAAGCGCGAGGCGAACTTCATCGGCGGCCAATGGGTGGGGGCCGACGGCGGCGGCACCATCGACGTGACCAATCCGGCCACCGGCGAGGTCATCGGCACCGTGCCGAACGCCGGCGCCGCGGAAGCCCGCCGCGCCATCGAGGCGGCCGAGAGCGCGTTCCAGAGCTTCTCGCACACCACCGCCGACGAGCGCGCCAGGATGCTGCGCCGCCTGCACGCCGCCATCATGGACAACCAGCGCGCGCTCGCCGAGCTGCTCACCGTCGAGCAGGGCAAGCCGCTCGCCGAATCCATGGGCGAGGTCGGCGCCAGCGCCGCCTATGTGCTCTGGTTCTCCGAGGAGGCGCGGCGCGTCTATGGCGACGTCATCCCCTCGCCCTGGGGCGAGCGGCGCATCCTCGTCGTCAAGCAGCCGGTCGGCGTGGTCGCCGCCATCACGCCTTGGAACTTCCCCTCCTCCATGCTGGCGCGCAAGATCGGCCCGGCGCTGGCGACGGGCTGCACCTCGGTGGTGAAGCCGGCGACGCAGACCCCCTATTCCGGCCTCGCCTGGGGCGTGCTTGCCGAGCAGGCGGGCTATCCGGCGGGTGTCGTCAACATCCTCACCGGCTCGGCCTCGGCCATCGGCGGCGAGTTCACCTCCAACCCGACCGTGCGCAAGATCACCTTCACCGGCTCCACCCCGGTCGGCAAGGTGCTGATGAAGCAGGCCGCCGACACGGTGAAGCGGGTGTCGATGGAGCTGGGCGGCAACGCGCCCTTCCTCGTCTTCGACGACGCCGACCTCGACAAGGCGGTGGAGGGCGCCATCGCCTCGAAGTACCGCAACTCCGGCCAGACCTGCGTCTGCGCCAACCGCTTCTACGCCCAGGCCGGCATCTACGACGCCTTCGTCGAGAGACTGGCCGCGGCCTCCGACAAGCTGAAGGTCGGCTCGGGGCTTGAGGACGGCGTGGTGCAGGGCCCGCTGATCGACGGCAAGGCGGTGGAGAAGACCGAGAGCTTCGTCGCCGACGCGCTCGCCAAGGGCGGCCGCGTCGTCAGCGGCGGCGGGCGCCATGCGCTGGGCGGCCAGTTCTTCCAGCCGACCGTGATCGCGGATGCGACCTCCGAGATGAACTTCGCCCGCGAAGAAATCTTCGGGCCCGTCGCGCCGGTGTTCCGCTTCGAGACCGAGGAGGAGGCGGTGCGCCTCGCCAACGACACCGAGTTCGGCCTCGCCTGCTATTTCTACACCCGCGACCTCGCCCGCAGCTTCCGCGTCGCCGAGGCGCTGCGCTACGGCCAGGTCGGCATCAATGCGGGAGTGATCACCACCGAGGTGGCGCCCTTCGGCGGGGTGAAGGAATCCGGCGTCGGCCGCGAGGGCTCGAAATACGGCATCGACGAATATGTCGACGTCAAATATCTCTGCGTCGGGCTCTGAAGCCGGCTAAGTGAAGGGCGCCCGACGGGCGCCCTTCAGCGCCGGCCGAGCAGGTCCTGGTACTCCTGCGTCAGCTGCTCGATGTCCGTGGCGTGGAACGGCCATTCGCCGACCACGATGCCCTGGCGGATCTCGTTGGCGAGCACCGGCCAGAAGCGCTCGACCAATGCCGCGATGTCCTTCTCGGCGATTCCCCTGGCGCGCAGATCGAGCGCGCAAATCCGTCTGGCTGTTTCTTCTGTCTGACGCATGTTAAGGGGCTTAACACAGATTTTCCGGGCCCAATGTCCACTAGTGGACGCTCAAGTGCCCATCAAAACGCAAAGCCGCGCGACTGTGAAGAGTCGCCCCGGCCCCAAAACAGAAAGGCCGGCTCGCGCCGGCCTTTCGTCTTTCAGCTCGCAGCCTCGATCAGGCCTTGAAGTCCTCCAGCCGGAACGGCAGCGAGCGCAGCCGCTGGCCGGTGGCATCGAAGATGGCGTTGGACAGCGCCGGCGCGACGCCCGGCACGCCGGGTTCGCCGACGCCGGTCGGGGCGTTGGCGGAGGGCAGGATGTAGACCTCGACCTTCGGCATCTCCGACATGCGCAGCGGGATGTAGCTATCGAAGTTCGCCTGCTGGACCACGCCCTTGTCCATCGTGATCTCGTCATGCAGCGCCGCGCCGAGGCCGAAGCCGACGCCGCCCTCGATCTGCGCGGCGATGACGTCCGGGTTGACGGCGATGCCGCAATCGACGGCGCAGATCACCTTGTCGACCTTGATCTGCCCGTCCACCACCGACACGTCGATGACGCTGCCGACCACGCTGTTGAAGCTCTCGTGCAGCGAGATGCCGCGGCCCTTGCCGGGACCGGCCTTGGGACCCCAGCTCGCCTTCTCGGCCAGGAACTTCAGCACCGCGCTGTGACGCGGCTCGTCCTTCAGCAGCTCCAGCCGGAACTCGACCGGATCGCGCCCCGCGGCACGGGCGAGCTCGTCGATCGTCACCTCCACCACATGGGCGGTGTGGGTGTGGCCGACCGAGCGCCACCACAACGTCGGCACCTTCACCTGCGGCGAATGCAGGTCCACGAAGAAGTCGTGGATGTCGTAATTGGTGTCGGAGGCGCCCTCCACCGAGGTGCCGTCGACGCCTTCCTTGATGGCGAAAGCCTCGAAGGGCGTGCCGGCCATGAAGGACTGGCCGACGATGTGCTGCTCCCAGCCGGCGATCTTGCCGTCGGCGGTGAGCCCCGCGCGGACCTTGTGGTAGAACAGCGGGCGATAGTACCCGCCCTTGATGTCGTCCTCGCGGGTCCAGACGAGGTGGATCGGCGCCTTGCCGTCCGTGGCCTTCAGGATCGAGGCGGCCTCGGCGACATAGTCGGCGGGCGGGTTGGCGCGCCGGCCGAAGGAGCCGCCGGCCCATACCGTCTCGATCTTCACCTGCTCCGGCTTGATCCCCATGATGCCGGCGGTCACCGCCTGCTCGATCGTCTGGAACTGCGAGCCGGTCCAGATGGTGACACCGTCGCCGGTCTTCTCGATCACGCAGTTCAGCGGCTCCATCGGTGCGTGGGCGAGATAGGGAAAGGCGAACTCGGTCTCGATGGTCTTGGCCGCGCCTTCGATGCCCTTGGCGGCGTTGCCGCGCTGGGCGGCGACCCGGCCGGGCGTGGTGGCGAGCTTCTTGTACTCATCGAGCAGCTCGGCGGTGCCGCGCGTCTCGGCCGAGGCCTCGTCCCACTCGATCTTGTCGAGCGCGTCGCGGCCCTGGATCGCAGCCCAGGTGTTCTGCGCCAGCACGACGATGCCGGCGGGAACAGTGACGACGTCGACCACGCCCGGCACCTTCTTGGCCGCAGCGGCGTCGAAGCTCTTCACCGTGGCGCCGAAGCGGTCCGGCCGGCGGATCACCGCGGTCAGCATGCCGGGGCGGCGGATGTCGAGCGCGTAGACCGCCTTGCCGTCGGTCTTGTCGGACGAATCGAGGCGCGGCAGCCGCGTGCCGATGAGCGTGAAGTCCTTCGGGTCCTTCAGCTTCACCTCTTTCGGCACGTCGAGCCTGGCGGCGGCCTCGGCGAATTCGCCGAAGGAGCCGGTATGGCTGCCGCTCTTCAGCACGCCCTTCTCGACGGCGATGCTGTCGGCCGGCACGCCCCATTTCTCGGCGGCCGCGGTGACCAGCATGTGCCGGGCGGCGGCGGCGGCCTTGCGCAGCTGTTCCCAGCTATTGGCGACCGAGGTCGAGCCGCCCGTGCCCTGCACCGGGCCGAAGGCGATGTTGTTGTAGAGCTTGGCGTCGGCGGGCGCGAAGGCGGCGCGCATCTGGCTCCAGTCGGCGTCGAGTTCCTCGGCGACGATGGTGGGCAGGCCGGTGGTGACGCCCTGGCCCATGTCGAGGTGCTTGATCAGCACGGTGACCGTGCTGTCGGGGGCGATGCGCACGAAGGCGTTCGGCATCGGCCCGTCGGTGGCGGCGGCGGCGAACGCCTTGCCCGGCGCGAGGTGCACGCCGATGACGAGGGCACCGGAGACGGCGGCGATCCCTTGCAGGAAGCCGCGGCGGGACGGCGTGGTGGCGGTACCGAAACTCGCCAGCATCTTGCCGTATTGCTCGGGGGTGATGATGTGCATGGCGCTCACGCGAGGTTGGCGGCGGCTTCGTGGATGGCGGCGCGGATGCGCTGATAGGTGGCGCAGCGGCAGACATTGCCGTCCATCGCCGCATCGATGTCCGCGTCGCTCGGCTTGCGGTTGTCGCTGAGCAGGCCGACCGCCGACATGATCTGGCCGGACTGGCAGTAGCCGCACTGCACGACGTCGAGCTTGCGCCACGCCGCGACCACGGCTTCGCCGACCTCACCGGTGGCGGCGACGCCTTCGATGGTGGTGACGCTCTTGCCTTCGACATCGGCCAGCGCGGTCTGGCACGAGCGCACCGGCGCGCCGTCCACATGGACCGTGCAGGCGCCGCAGAGCGCGGCCCCGCAGCCGAACTTGGTGCCGGTCAGACCGACAATGTCGCGGATCGCCCAGAGCAGGGGCATCTGCCCGTCTGCCTCGACCGTCCGCTCGGTTCCGTTGAGTGTGAATTTCATCTCTTGCCCTCTCCAATCGGGATGAGGACGCAAGACGACATGGCAGCCGGCGATGCCGGCCGCCCCCCTCTGCTATGCCTTCTGCGCTCCGGTTATGAAGCTAAGCTTCATGACGGCCGTCATCTAATCACCTGACCGTGAGCTGCCTGGAACCATTACAAAAGTAGCAGGGCGACGGGCGCCGGCGGCCCGATCCACCGGTCAGGCGGTCGCCGCTGCCTCGACCCCGAGCGTGGTGCGCACGAAATGAGCGAGGTCGCGCACATCCTCGGCCATGCGGTCATCGCCGCGGCTGGCGGAGGAGTAGAAGATGCCGTCGAGGATCAGGCCTATCCGCCGGGCCGTGCGGGGGATGTCGACCGGGGCGAAGGCGCCCGACGCCACTCCCCGCGTCAGCGCCCCTTCGAGCAGCCGCTGCTCGCGGGAATAGAAGCCGGCGATCAGCCCGTCCACCTCCTCGTCGCGCAGGCCCGAGCTCGCATAGTCGGACATCAGCTTGACCATCAGCGCCAGCGTCGGCGCCAGCTCCATATGGGTGTCGAGCCAGGCCATGATCTCCTCGAGCGGCTCGCCATGGGCGGCGCGGCGCTCCTCGTAGCCGGCGACGAGCTGCTCGATGGCGTGCCCGAGGGCGCGGCGCACCAGATCGTCCTTGTTGTCGAAGTAGTGGTAGAGCAGCCCGACATTGATGTCGCAGACCAGTGCGATGTCGCGCACGGTGACGACGGAGAAGTGGCGCTCCGCGAACAGCCGCAATGCCTCTTCCAGGATCATCGCCCGCCGCTCGGCGGGCTGGAGGCGCTTGCGGGCGGGACGTGAAGCCATTGAGTTTCCTCCGTATTTGTACGGAATTCTGTGCCTTGCTCATGTGCTATGCATGCCCATTTGTTGGGCTTGCAGACTATATTAAGTCACCGTTTAATAGCCCGGTCCAGCCCATTCAGCGACCGGAGCCACCTCTCATGAAGCGCCTATTCCGTCCGATGCGCGTTCTCAGGGCCGCAGTCGTGCTCACCAGCCTCGCCGCCGCCGCTTTCGCGGGAATGCCGGCGGCGCAGGCCGCCTCCAAGAAGAGCTTCAAGGTCGCCTACACCGTCTATATCGGCTTCATGCCCTTCGCCTATCTCAAGTCCTCCGGGATCATGAAGAAGTGGGCGGACAAGTACGGCATCGACGTCGAGATCATCCAGGCCAACGACTATGTCGGCTCGATCAACCAGTTCATCGCCGGCGAGATCGACGCAGTCGGCGTCGCTTCGATGGACGGCCTGACCATGCCGGCGGCCGGCGGGGTCGACACCTCGATCCTCCTGATCACCGACTATTCCAACGGCAACGACATCGTGCTGTCCAAGACCGCCAAGACGGTGAAGGAGCTCGCCGGGCAGGACGTCTATCTGCTCCAGTACAGCGTCTCACACTATCTGCTGAACCGCGCCCTGCAGCAGGCCGGCATCGACGATCCGACCGCCGCCAAGACGGTGAACATCTCCGACGCCGAGATCTCCGCCGCCTTCGTCTCGCAGGACGCAATGAAGCACGCCGTGTCGTGGAAGCCGCTGACCGAGGACATGCTCAAGGTCAAGGGCGCCACCAACCTGTTCGACAGTTCGAAGATTCCCGGCGAGATCATGGACGTGTTCATCGGCAACACCCAGACGCTGAAGGACAACCCCGACTTCGCCAAGGCCGTGGTCGGCGCCTGGTACGAGGCCCTCGCCATCCTCAAGGAGGGCGGCCCGAAGGGCGAGGAGATGCGCGCGGTGATGACCAGCGCCATGGGCACGGATGCGGGCGGCCTGCAGTCGCAGCTCGACACCACCCACTTCTTCTACACGCCGAAGGAGGCCGCGGACTTCCTGCTCTCGCCGGAGAACGCGAAGATCTGGAACAGCATCCGCACCTTCTGCTTCCAGCAGGGCCTGTTCGGCCAGGGCGCCACCAGCGTGGATTCGATCGGCATCGAGGTCGCCGACGGCACGGTGCTGGGCGACAAGGCCAACATCAAGATGCGGGTCAACGCCACCGCCACCAAGGCCGCCGCCGACGGCAAGCTCTGACGCCGCGCGTCATGACGAGCGCCGGACCGGCCTGACGGCCCGGCGCTCCCGCCCTCGACATCCCAAGGCTCCGGCACCGTTCTCACGGAAGGCCCGCCCATGCGCCGCATCATCAACTACGCGCCCCGCCCGGGCGTCCGGCTGATCCTCGCCGCCCTGCCCTTCATCCTCGTGGTGGTGGCCTATCTGCTGGCCTCCAACGCCCGCCTCGCGGTCGAGCCGGCCGACAAGCTGATGCCGGCCTTCGCCTCCTTCTGGGCGACCATCGTGCGCATGGCGACCACCATCGACGTCGCCACCAAGCAGTATCTACTGTGGTGGGACACCTGGCTCAGCCTGCAGCGGCTGTTCCTCGGCCTCGGCATCTCCGCGCTGATGGGCCTCGTGCTCGGCATCGTCGTCGGCTTCATCCCCTATCTGCGCTCGACCTTCGAGCCGTTCTTCGCCGCCTTCTCGCTGATCCCGCCGCTCGCGGTGCTGCCGATCCTGTTCATCATCTTCGGCCTCGGCGAGGTGTCGAAGATCGTGCTCATCGTCTTCGGCATCGCTCCCTTCATCATCCGCGACGTGATGCTGCGGGTGGCGGCCATCCCGACCGAGCAGATCATCAAGGCGCAGACGCTCGGCGGCTCGACCTGGCAGATGATCACCGGCGTGGTGCTGCCGCAGGTGATGCCGCGCCTGATCGACTCGGTGCGGCTCTCGCTCGGCGCCGCCTGGCTGTTCGTCATCGCCGCCGAGGCGATCACCGCCGAGGGCGGGCTCGGCTACCGCATCTTCCTGGTACGGCGCTATCTCGCGATGGACGTGATCCTCCCCTATGTCGCCTGGATCACCCTGCTCGCCTTCCTGATGGATTACGGCCTGCGCAGGCTCGCGGACGCCGCCTATCCCTGGGACCGGATCAAGGCGGCCTGAATGACCACGATCGTCTTCGACAACATCTGGAAGGAATATGGCGAGCACATCGTGCTCGAGCGCGTGAACCTCGCGCTCGACGACCACGAGTTCCTCGTCATCATCGGCCCGTCGGGGGTCGGCAAGACCACGCTCCTGCGCATGCTGCTCAGCCAGGAAATCCCGACGCGCGGCCGCATACTGATCGACGGCGAGCCGATCGCCGCCGAGCCGACCGCCGACCGCGGCGTGGTGTTCCAGCGCTACTCCGTGTTCCCGCACCGGACCGTGCTGGGCAACGTGATGATGGGCCCGCAATGGGCGGCCTCGCCGATCCTCGGGAGGCTGTTCGGCGCCCGCCGCCGGGCGCTGGAGGAGCGCGCCATGGCGCTTCTGGCGCGCGTCGGCCTCGCCGAGCACGCCGCCAAGTACCCCGCGCAGCTTTCGGGTGGCATGCAGCAGCGCCTCGCCCTCGCACAGGCGCTGATCATGAAGCCCAAGGTGCTGCTGCTCGACGAACCCTTCGGCGCGCTCGACCCCGGCACGCGCAAGTCTATGCACGAGCTGGTCGGCGAATTGTGGGAGGAGAACCGCATGACCATCGTCATGGTCACGCACGACCTTCCCGAGGCCTTCCTGCTCGGCACCCGCGTCGTCGCCGTGGATCGCCGCCGCACCGACCCGCAGGCGCCCGAGCGCTTCGGCGCCACCATCGTCTCCGACTTCGAAGCCAAGTGCCGCAGCGTGCGCGAATCCCGCCTGTTCGAGGCGGAGCGCGAGCGGATGCGCCTCACTTTGGTTTCCGGACATTCCCTGCCGCAGGACGACGCCCTCGTCCCGGCGCTCGTGAAGGACTGACTGCAATGGCCGACAAGCGCTTCCACCTCGCCTGGTTCATGAACTTCACGCCCGACGAGTGGCGCGAGCCGTTCGGGCAGGGCGGCAATCCGTGGGACGGGCAGTTCTACATCGAGATGGCCCAGGCGATGGAGCGCGCCTGCTTCGACCTCATCATGATCGAGGACAAGCTGATGGTGCCGGAGACCTATGGCGGCTCCCGCGACCTCTCGCTCAAGCACGCCATGATGGTGCCGAAGGCCGACCCGGCCCCGCTCGCCGTCGCCATGGGCATGGCGACGAAGAATCTCGGCGTGGTCGCCACCATGTCGACCATGGCCTACCCGCCCTTCATGCTGGCGCGGCTCTCCTCCACCATCGACAGCCTGACCAAGGGCCGCTTCGGCTGGAACGTCGTCACCTCGGCCGAGGACCTGATGGCGAAGAATTTCGGCATGGACCAGTTGCCTCCGCGCGAGGACCGCTACGCCATGGCCGACGAGTACATGGAAGTCGTCGGCAAGCTGTTCGATTCATGGGAGCCGGACGCGGTGGTGCTCGACCGCAAGAACGGCATCTATGCCGACGGCTCCAAGGTCCACACCGTCGACCATGACGGCCGCTTCTACAAGGTGCGCGGGCCGCTCAACACCGTGCCCTCGCCGCAGCGCCGCCCGGTCTATCTGCAGGCGGGCGCCTCGCCGCGCGGGCGCGACTTCGCCGCCCAGCATGCCGACGCCATCGTCTCGGTGGCGAACGGCGTCGAGGGCATGAAGGCGTTCCGCGCCGACATCCGCGCGCGCGCCGAGAAGATCGGCCGCAACCCGGACGAGATAAAGGTGTTCTTCTGCATCACGCCGAGCCTCGGCGAGACCGAGGCCGAGGCGCGCGCCCGCTATGAGAACGTCACCATGTCGGACAATTTCGCCACCGACGTGCTGATCTCCATCTCCGCCATCACCGAGATCGACTTCGCCCAGTACGACCTCGACAAGCCGCTGCCGGAAAAGCTGGTGACCAACGGCGAATCCGGCACGCTCGACAAGTTCCAGCAGTGGGGTTCGGGCAAGACGCTGCGCCAGCTGGCCGCCGATGGCGGCGGCGGCCTCGTCTCCTCCATGGAGCTGATCGGCACGCCGGCGCAGGTCGCGCAGAAGATGGGCGAGGCAATGGCGGAGGTCGGCGGCGACGGCTTCCTCATCACCACGCCGGTGCTGCGCGTCTCGCGCCGCTACATCGCCGAGATCTGCGACGGGCTGGTGCCCGAGCTGCAGCAGCGCGGTCTTGTGCGCACCGAGTACAAGCACCAGCTGCTGCGCGACAATCTGCGCGAGTTCTGACGCGAGGCGGGGCGCCTGAGCCGCGCCCCGCGTGACAGGCCGGCGAAGGCCGGCAGGAGGAGACGGGCATGGCCAGATCGGCGCCGCTCGACGAGACGAATTCCGGTTCCGCCAAGGCGCCGGCCATCAGCCGCGAGCAGTATCGCGACGCCATGGCGCGCCTCGGCGCGGCGGTGACCATCGTCACCACGGACGGGCCGGGCGGGCGCGCCGGCTTCACCGCCTCGGCGGTGTGCTCGGTCACCGACAGCCCGCCGACGCTCCTCGTCTGCCTCAACAAGAGCTCGTCCGCCGCGCATGCGGTGCACGCCAATGGCGTCGTCTGCGTCAACACGCTGGCCGCCGGCCACGAGGCGCTGTCCAACCTGTTCGGCGGCCGCACGCCGGCAGAGGAGCGCTTTGCCGCCGGCCAGTGGCACACTTCCGCCACCGGCGCGCCGATCCTGGTCGGCGCGGTCGTCGCCTTCGACTGCCGCATCGTGCGCACGGTCGAGGTCGGCACGCATGACGTGCTGTTCTGCGAGGTCGTCGGCCTCGCCGAGGGCGGCGGGCGCGAGGGCTTGATCTATTTCAGCCGCCGCTACCACGCGGTCGCCGGCACGCCGGAGGGGTGAGCCTTCTCCTCTTCCCTCTCTGAACAACCTCATCCTGAGGTGCGAGCCCACGGGTCTTGCCTTCGGCAAGCCCGAGGACAGGCTCCGCGAGCCTCGAAGGATGGTCGTGAGGCCAAGGTCCTGAAGCAAGAGGCCGTCATGGCCGGGCTTGACCCGAAGTCGGCATTTGCCGACTTCGGTCTGCTTGAAACGGAACTCGGGCAGGCCCGAGTTCCGGCCATCCACGTCTTTGCATTGCGCCGGGACGCCCCAAGTCGTGGATCCCCGGGCCAAGCCCGGGGATGACGGTCTGGATCGGGGTATGTCGCTACGATTACAATCGTCGCCCCGCCCATCCCGCCCCGGAACCCGCCGATGAAGATCGTCAATGTCGAGGACGCACGCGAGGCCGCGCGAAGGCGGCTGCCGCGCATCTTCTTCGACTATATCGACGGCGGCTCCTTCGGCGAGGAGACGCTTCACGCCAACCGCGCCGACTTCGCCCGCTGGACGCTGGTGCAGCGCGTGCTCAACGACGTTTCGACGCGCGACCTCGCCACACGCTTCCTCGGCGCCGACCATCCTTTGCCCTTCATGCTCGGGCCGGTCGGCTTCCTCGGCCTCTATGCCGGAGGCGGCGAGATCGCCGCGGCGAAGGCGGCGCATGCGGCGGGCATTCCCCTGTGCCTGTCGACCTTCTCCATCGCCTCGCTGGCGAAGCTGCGGCAGGCAACCACCGGGCCGCTTGCCTTCCAGCTCTACGTCATGAGCGACCGCGCCATCGGCGACGAGTTGCTGGCGCAGGCGCGCGAGGCCGGCGTCGACACTCTTTTCCTCACCGTCGACACCGCCATCACCTCGGTGCGCGAGCGCGACGTGCGCAACGGCTTCCGCTCGCTCACCCGCATCTCCCCCGGCCTCGGCGCGCGGCTGATGACGCGCCCGCTCTGGTGCCTCGACATGCTGCGCGCCGGCATGCCGGAGGTCGGCGCCGTCGCCCATCGACCGGAATTCGGCAAGGGCGTGCTGGAGCAGGCGAGCCACCTGTCGCGCCGCATCGACACGCGGCTCTCCTGGAGGGACGTCGACGCCCTGCGCGCCCGCTGGCCGGGCCGGCTGGTGCTCAAGGGCATCCTCTCGCCGGAGGACGCGCTGACCGCCCGCGCCGCCGGTGCCGACGCCATCGTGGTGTCGAACCATGGCGGGCGGCAGCTCGACGGCGCCTCCTCCACCATCGCCGCCCTGCCGGGGATCGTGGACGCTGTGGGGGGCGGCATCGAGGTGCTGTTCGACGGAGGCATCCGGCGCGGGGCGGACATCGTCAAGGCGCTGGCGTTAGGGGCCTCCGGCGTGCTGCTCGGCCGCGCCTATGTCTACGGGCTGGCGGCGGCCGGCGAGGCCGGCGTCGCCCGCATCCTCGCCCATCTCACTGAAGAGGTGAGCCTCACGCTCGGGTTGATGGGCATGCGCTCGATCGACGAGCTGAAGGCGCGCGGGCGGGCGGCGCTGCGGCCCCGCTGAGCGCGGAATGTGCCGATGTGAAAGCGCGGGACTTTCATTTGAACCGTTGAATCCGACCATGCGAGGCATGTAGCTTCTGGCCAGGCGGGAAAACGAAACTTCAAGCTCCGCCATTTTCAGGTGGAGGACCTGCGTGACCCATCGCCCGCGAAACATTCGCCATCGCCGCATCGCCATTCCGCATGATCGGGCGGCCTAGGTCATGACGTACCTCCTCGCCATCGACCAGGGCACCACCTCCTCGCGTGCCATCCTGTTCCGCCCGGACACTTCCGTCGCGGCGCAGGCACAGCAGGAATTCCCGCAGCACTTCCCCGCCTCCGGCTGGGTCGAGCACGAGGCGGAGGATTTGTGGCGCACCACGCTCGCCACCTGCCGCGCGGCGATCGCCCAGGTCGATGCCAAGGCCGGCGACATCGCCGCCATCGGCATCACCAACCAGCGCGAGACCACCGTGGTGTGGGACCGCAAGACCGGCGCCGCCATCCATCGCGCCATCGTCTGGCAGGACCGCCGCACCGCCGAGCGCTGCGCCCGACTGCGCGAGGAAGGCCACGAGCCGCTCGTGAGCGAGCGCACCGGCCTGATCCTCGACCCCTATTTCTCCGGCACCAAGATCGGCTGGATCCTCGACCATGTGCCCGGCGCGCGGGCGCGGGCGGAGCGCGGCGAGCTCGCCTTCGGCACGGTCGACTCCTGGATTCTGTGGAAGCTCACCGGCGGCAAGGTCCACGCCACCGACGCCACCAATGCCGCCCGCACGCTGCTGTTCAACATCCACACCGGCGAGTGGGACGACGACCTGCTGGCGCTGCTGCGCGTGCCGCGTTCCATGCTGCCGGAGGTGCGCGACTGCGCTGCCGATTTCGGCGCGGCCCTGCCGGAGCTGTTCGGCGGCACGATTTCCATCGGCGGCATCGCCGGCGACCAGCAGGCCGCCACCGTCGGCCAGGCCTGCTTCCAGCCGGGCATGATCAAGTCGACCTACGGCACCGGCTGCTTCGCTTTGCTCAACACCGGCACGACGGCGGTGGCGTCGCGCAACCGCCTGCTCACCACCATCGCCTACCAGCTCGGCGGCAAGCGGACCTACGCGCTGGAAGGCTCGATCTTCGTCGCCGGCGCGGCGGTGCAGTGGCTGCGCGACGGGCTCGGCATCATCAAGAGTTCGGCCGAGAGCGAGGCGCTGGCGGAAGCCGCCGATCCCGCGCAGCAGGTCTATCTGGTGCCGGCCTTCGTCGGCCTCGGCGCGCCGCACTGGAACCCCGACGTGCGCGGCGCCATGTTCGGCCTCACCCGCGGCTCCGGCCCGGCCGAGTTCGCCCTCGCGGCGCTGGAGAGCGTCTGCTACCAGACCGCCGACCTGATCGAGGCCATGCGCGACGACTGGGCACAGTCGGGCGGCACCCGCGCCGCGCCGGTGCTGCGTGTCGACGGCGGCATGGTCGCCTCGAACTTCGCCATGCAGCGCCTCGCCGACCTGCTGGCGGCGCCGGTCGACCGGCCGGTGATCCGCGAGACCACGGCGCTCGGGGCCGCCTATCTCGCCGGCTACCATGCCGGCATCCTGCCCGAGCCCAAGCGCTTCGCCGATTCCTGGCGGCTGGAGCGGCGCTTCGTCCCCTCCATGCCGACCTCCACGCGCGAGAAGAAGCTCGCCGGCTGGCGCGACGCCGTGCGGCGACTGACCATGCCCTGAGGTTTCAAGTCACGGTGAGGAAGGTCGGCTTGCCGCGGATGTGAATGCCGGCCGGGTGCCGCTCGGCGATAATCCGCGGTCGGGACTGACCCCGAACCCCGGAAACGCCATCATGAGAACGAGGACGACGCTCGCGGCGCTTGCCGCACTTCTCGCCTTCGGCGCGCCCGCCACGCCGGCGGCCGCACAGCGCTATTACGAGGGCCAGCCGCGATATCAGGGCTGGCGAGCGCCGACCTTCCCATGGCAGCGCCCCTACAACCTGCCGGGCGGGGCGATGAACCAGGCGGCGATCAATGGCGACGCCGCCATACGCTATCAAGAGACCATCAACGCCTACGCTCACAAGTGATGCGCGCCTCTTCACCGGCATGAGCAATTGCCTGCCCCGGCCGGGGCGGCGATAATGCGCATGCCCGCGCCGCTTCGCACATGCGGGCCATCCATGGCGTCGGGAGCCCGGAGACTTCATGAGCGCGGCCGGTGTCGTCCGTCCCAGGCCGTTGTCGTCCTTCCCGATCGATCTGAGCTGGCGCAATTTCGTCTTCGCGCTGCGCACCGCGCTCGCCGGCGTCACGGCACTCGCCATCGCCTATTATCTGGAGATGCAGGATCCGCAGTGGTCGATCCTGACCGTCTACCTGCTCGCCCAGCCCACCGCCGGCGCCGCCATCGCCAAGAGCGCCTACCGTGTCATCGGCACCATCGGCGGCGCCTCCCTTGGCCTCGTCATCCTCGGCCTCTGGTCGCAGGCGCCGATCCCCTTCGTCGGCAGCGTGGCGCTGCTGGTCGGGCTCTGCTTCTATCTCGGCGCGCGGCTCACCAACTACACCGCCTATGCCTTCATGCTCGCCGGCTACACCGCGATGCTGATCGCGCTCGAAGGCGCGGCCAACCCGACCGGAGCCTGGTCGATCGCCGCCGACCGCACCGGCGAGATCATCATCGGCATCGTCTGCGGCACCGCGGCGAGCGTGCTCATCCTGCCGCGCTATGCCGGCGTGGTGCTGCGCGAATCCCTTGCCCAGCTGTTCGGCCAGCTCTGCCATTTCGGCGCCACCGCGCTGCATCCGAACGTGCCGATGGCGACCTTCTCGGCGCTGCGCCGCACCATGGTCGACGGCGTCACCAAGTTCGACGCGCTGCGCTCCTATGCCGTGTTCGAGGCGCCGGAACTGCGCGCCGACGACGTGCTGCTGCGCCGCGTCACCCGCGAGTTCCTGCGCGTGCTCGCCGTGGCGCGCGGCCTGTTCGTGCGCATCGAGGATTTCCAGGTGGAGGGCGCCGGCCCCGTCCTCGACCGGCTGCGCCCGGCGGCGCAGACGACCACGGCGACGCTGGAGCGCATCGCCGCGGATCCGAACGCCTTCGCCGATCCCCGCCGCGTGCGAGCCGAGCTGCTGGCGGCGCGCGCCGGGCTCGGCGCCGCCACCGCCGAGCTGGAGGCGATGGCCGGCCGCGTGCCGTTCGACCCGCTCGCCAACGGCCTGCTCATCCTGCGCCGCGCCGGCGACCTGCTGCACGGGCTGTCCATGGTGATGGTGAGCGAGCAGGCGAGCCTGCGCGCCCGCTCTTCCGGCGTGCGGCGCCCGCCTCCTCCGCCGCCTCCCGGCGCACATCGCGAAGCGGCGCTGATCGGCCTGCGCGCGGCGCTCGGCATCGTCCTCGTCTGCGGCCTCTGGGCCGCCACCGAATGGACGCAGGGCCTTTCCGCCGCCACCGGCTTCGCGCTGATCCTGTTCTTCGCGGTCAATCAGGACCGCCCCGGCAAGTCCGCCGTGCCGGTGCTGCTGGCGTCGATCTCGGCCGTCCTCGTCGCCTATGCGGCGATGGTCTTCGTGCTGCCGCGGCTCGAAGGCTACGAGGCGCTGGCGGTGTTCCTGATCATCGCGCTGGTCCCCAGCGGGCTGATGGCCGGCACCCCGCAATATGCCTGGGCCGGCATCTTCCTCGCCGGCTTCATCGGCGATGAGATCGGCACCGGCAACGTCTTCCGGCCGAACGAGCTCGCCTTCCTCAATTCCAACCTCGCCCTGATCGGCTCGATGGCGGCCGGCCTCGTCTATCTCGCGCTGTTCCCGGTCACCTCGCAGGCGAACCGCGACCGCATCTGGACGGCGGTGATGGGCCGCCTGCTGCCGGAGGCGGCGCGCGGCGTGCGCCACGAACGCAAGGTCCTCGGCGACATCGTCGACATGCTCGCCCCGCTGCTGCCGCGCCTCTCGCTCGACCTGCAGCGCGAGGAAGACTTCCTGCGCGGCACGCTCGGCGCGGCGTCGATGAGCCTCGAGCTCGGCCGCCTCAACCGGGTGCGGCGCAACGCCGACCTGCCGCCCGCTGCCCTGGCGATCATCACGCCCTTCCTCACCCGCTTTGCCGCCGCCATCGAGCATCTGCCGCGCGCCGGCCGGGACATCGCGCGGAAGGTCGACGCGGCCGAAGCGATCGTGCATGAGGCGCGCTCCGGCCTCGCCGCCCTGCCCTTGCAGCCGGGCTCGGCGAGCGCGGCGCTGACCTTGCGGGCGGGCGCCTCGCTGCGCTTCATCGCCGACCGGTTCGACATCGACCGGGCCTTCCTCACCCGGTCCTTCGACGAGGAGTGAACGTGCTGTTTTCCTCGCAGATCGCCTTTCACACGCCTGAAGCGTTCGGCTTCTATCTGCCGCCGCTGATGGTGTGGTGCCTGCTGGCGGTGCCGCCCTTCCTGCTGCTGCGCTGGGGATTGAAGCGCGGCGGCTTCTACCGGCTGGTCTGGCACCGGTCGCTGTTCGACGCGGCGCTCTATGTCATCGTGCTCGGCGCGGTGATGTTCAGCCTGCCGGCCTTTGCGGGGGGAATGGGATGAACGTTGCGGGAACCGTGCTGCGCGTCGGCGTGACGCTTCTGGCCGTGGCCGCGGCGCTCGCCGTCGGCTGGCAGCTCTGGATCTACTACACGCTCTCGCCCTGGACCCGCGACGCGCGGGTGCTGGCCAACGTGGTGGAGATCGCCCCGGACGTCTCCGGCCTCGTCAGCAAGGTGAACGTCGTCGACAACCAGCGGGTCGGCAAGGGCGACGTGCTGTTCGTCATCGACCAGGAGCGCTTCCAGGTCGCGGTGCAGCAGGCGCAGGCGCAGGTCGAACTGAAGGTGCAGGCGCTGAAATATGCCGAGGATACCGCCAAGCGCGACGTCACCCTCGGCCAGCAGGACAATGAGGCGATCTCCATCCAGTCGACCGAGCGCGCCACGACCACCGCGGGCGAGGCGCAGGCAGAGCTCGACGCCGCCCGCGCCGCGCTCGCCACCGCACAGATCAACCTGACCCGCAGCCAGGTGCGCACGCCGGTCGATGGCTATGTCACCAACCTCAACATCTTCGTCGGCAACTACGCCACCGCCGGCGAGAGCGTGCTCGCCCTCGTCGACAGCGATTCCTTCTACGTCTACGCCTATTTCATGGAGACCAAGCTGCCGGCGATCCGCGACGGCGATCGCGCCCGGATCGAATTGATGGCCGGCAATGTAGTGCTCGACGGCGTGGTGGAGGGCATGAGCCGCGCCATCGCCAACACCACCGACAGCCGGGGGCTGCTGGCCGACGTGCCCGCGGAGTTCGACTGGATCCGCCTCGCCCAGCGCATCCCGGTGCGGATCAGGATCGGCACGCTGCCGCCCGGCGTGGAGCTCGCCGCCGGCATGTCGGCGACGGTGGTGGTGGAGCCGCGCAAGTGAAGGCCTCATGCAATGCCGTCACCCCGGACGGCCAAAGGCCGATCCGGGATCGTGACCCGATTGGGAGAGCCATCCCGGCTCTCGCTGCGCTCGGCCGGGATGGCGACTGCGGGATGACGAGGGAAGGGTTCAGCTCCCCCGATAGGTCGAGTAGCTCCAGGGCGTGACCACCAGCGGCACGTGGTAATGCCCCTCCGGCTCGGCGATGCCGAAGCGGACCGGCACCTCGCCGAGGAACGGCCGGTGCGGCAGTGCCACGCCGCTCTCGGCGAAATAGGCGCCGATGTGGAAGACGAGCTCGTAGGTGCCGATGCGCAGCGGCGCGCCCGCGAGCAGCGGCGCATCGGTGCGCCCGTCCTGATTGGTGACGGCCTCCTTGAGCCGCGCCCGGCCGGAGGCGCCGAGCTCGAACAGTTCGATCCGCACGCCCGCCGCCGGCCCGCCCTTGTGGGTGTCGAGCACATGGGTGGACAGCCGCCCGGCGATGTCCGGCAGGCCCGGCCCGTCCACGCGCTCGGCGAGGCGCAGCCGGGTGATGTGGCCGATCTCGTCGATGGCGGTGGCGAGCTCGGCGGCGCGGTCATTGGTCAGCCGCCGCTCGAACGCATCGAGGATGGCGTCGCGGGTCTGCCGGCGCACGCAGATCACGAAGGGGAAGCCGAAGCGCTCGCGATAGGCGGTGTTGAGCGCCTCGTAGCGGGCATATTCCTCCTCGGAGAGCTGGTCGAGGCCGAGCCCCGCCTGCTCGGAGACCGAGGCCGGGGCGATGACGCCGGCGCGCGCCGCCTTACCGGCGAGGTCGGGATGGATCGAGACGAAGGCCGCCTGCTCGGCCTCGCCGCGCGCCCGCACCACGCCCATCAGCGCCGCATGCAGCGCCGCGACGGTGGCGAAGGGCCGCTCGCGATAGGCCCCATCCGCCACCCAGGGCGAATGCTCGAAGACGTCGTGCAGCGCGATGACGAAGCCGGCCTTGTCGGAAGCGTTGAGGTCGTCGAGGCTGATGCGGTCGGACACGGCGATCTCACTTCTCATGCGGCGTCGGCGGGAAGGAACGGGTCGCCCGGACGGGCGCGGTCGTAGACGCAGGCGCCGGCAACCCAGGTGGCGCGCACCGCCCGGTCGTCGCCCAGCGTCATCAGCATGAACAGCAGTTCCTCGACCGAGTCGCAATAGCCGGCGCGGAATTCCATCAGTGGCGTCGCCTTCGGGTCGAGCACGCAGATATCCGCCTCGCAGCCCGGCGCCAGCCGGCCGAGCCGGTCGTCGAGGCACAGCGCCCGCGCGCCGCCGAGCGTGGCGAGGTAGAGCCCCTGCACCGCGTCGAGCTTGTGCCCGGCCATGGCCGCGACCTTGTAGGCCTCGTTCAGGGTCTGGAGCTGCGACAGGCTGGTGCCGGCGCCGACATCGGTGCCGAGTCCCACCTTGACCGGCCGGCGCGGATCGACCGCGTCGAACAGGCGGAACAGCCCGCTGCCGAGGAACAGGTTCGAGGTCGGGCAATGCGCCAGCGCCGCGCCGCTCTGATGACAGGTGCAGAAATCGCCCTCGTGCAGGTGGACGCCGTGGCCGAACATGGAGCGGCGGCCGACGAGGCCGGCATGGGCGTAGACGTCGAGATAGGAGGAACGCGCGGGAAAGAGCTCGCGCACCCATTCGATCTCGCCGGGATTTTCGCACAGGTGGGTCTGGAGGAAGAGCCCGTCGCGGCTCTTCAAAAGCGCGCCGGCGGCCTCCAACTGCGCCTCGGTGGAGGTCGGGGCGAAACGCGGGGTGACGCAGTAGAGCTGCCGCCCGCGCCCATGCCAGCGCTCGATCAGCGCGAGGCTCTCGTCATGCCCGCGCTGGGCGGTGTCGAGCAGCGCGGCCGGGGCGTTGCGGTCCATCAGCACCTTGCCGGCGATCATGCGGGTGTTGAATCGCTCGGATTCCGTGAAGAACGCCTCCACCGACTGCGGATGCACGGTGCAGTAGACCATCGCCGTTGTCGTGCCGGCGCGCAGCAATTCGCGCAGGAAGAGCTTCGCCACCCGCGCGGCATGGCCGGCATCGGCGAAGCTCTGCTCCGCCGGGAAGGTGTAGGTGTCCAGCCATTCCAGCAGTTGCGCACCGAAGGCGCCGATCATCTGCAACTGCGGATAATGCACATGCGCGTCGATGAAGCCGGGCACGATCAGATGGTCGGGATAGTGCACGGGCTCGACGCCCTCGGGCACGCTGCCGCGCAGCTCGGCATAGGGGCCGAAGGCGCGGATGACGCCGTCCTCGACGATCACCAGCGCGTCGGCGTGATAGTCGAGGCAGGCGCGGGACGGCTTGTCGAACGGATCGTCGACCAGCGTCGCCGCCGGGCCGCGCAGGACGGTGATCTTGTCGGCGCTCATTCAGCGTCCTTCTGGTCGGGCAGCAGCTTGTAGAGCACATCCGCGGTGAACGGCGTCTCACGCAGGCGCACGCCGGTGGCGTCGAAGATGGCGTTGGCCAGCGCCGCGGCGACCGGATTATAGGGGCTCTCGCTCATCGACTTGGCGCCCAGCGGGCCGATGGAATCATGGGTTCGGGCGAAGAACACCTCGGTGCGCGGCACGTCGGCGAAGGCGGGGATGTGGTAGCCGCGGAAGCTCGGATTGGCCACCGCGCCGTCCTCGTCGATCACCAGCTTCTCGTAGAGCGCCGCGCCGATCGCCTGCGCCACGCCGCCCTCCACCTGCCCGCGGCACTGCATGGGGTTGATGACGGTGCCGGCATCGGCGCCGTGCAGCGAGCGCAAAATCCGGATCTCGCCGGTGCGGCGATGCACGGCGACCTCGAAGGCCTGGACGTTGAAGGCGACCGAGCGCGGCGTGCCGGCGGCATCGCCGATAGCCTCCAGCGGCGCCAGATCAGTGAGCGTCACGCGCCGCGCGCCGGCGATCACGTCCCCGCCCTCGATGCGGCAGTGCTCGGCCGCCACGCCGAGCTTCGCCGCTGCCGCCTGCCGGATCGTTGCAGCCAACGCCTCGGCCGCCTTGCGCGTCGCCTCGCCGGCGACCACCGTGCCGGTCGAGCCATAGGCGCCGGTGTCATGCGCGACATGCTCGGTGTCGGACTGGCGCACGGCGATCTGCCCGGCGGATGCGCCGAGCAAGGTAGCGGCGATCTGCACATGCACAGTCGTCGTGCCGTTGCCGAACTCGGCGGTGCCGGTCAGCAACTCGTAGCGGCCCTCGGTGGTGAGGCGCAGGCGCGTCTGGGCGACATGGCCGCGCGGGGGGATGGTGTCGATCATCGCCGCCGCCATGCCGCGGCCAATAAGCCAGTCGTCGGACAATCGCTCGGGCGACGGCCTCGACAGCGCCTCCTCCACCGCGTCGAGGCACTGGCCGAGGCCGTAGCTGCCGATCTCGACGTCATGGTGCGTCTGCGACCACGACACCATGGCGTCGCCGGGCGTCACCACGTTGAGCCGGCGCAGCGTGAAGGGATCGAGCCCGAGCTTTCCCGCCAGCTCGTCCAGCGCCGATTCGACGGCGAAATTGGTCTGGCTCAGCCCATAGCCGCGAAAGGCGCCGCTCGGCAGCGTGTGGGTGTAGACCGCATGGCCGTCGACCCGCTTGTTCGGGCAGCGATAGAGCGCGATGCACTCGCCGGCGCCGTGGAACAGCACGCCGGCGGCGTGATTGCCGTAGGCGCCGGTATTGGAGAGCATGCGCATGGAGATGGCGGTGAGCCTCCCGTCGCGCGTGGCGCCTAGCTTCACGCTCACGCGCATGGGATGGCGGCTGGTCGAGGCGGCGAACTGTTCGGGCCTTGTATATTCCAGCTTCACCGGCCGGCCGGTCCTCAGCACCGCCAGCGCGACGATGTCCTCGACCAGCATCTCCTGCTTGCCGCCGAAGCCGCCGCCGACGCGCTCAGTGAAGACGCGCACCTGCTCGCGCGGCAGGTCATAAAGCGTGCACAGAGCATCGCGGGTGAGGAAGGGCGTCTGCGACGAGGTGCGAAGGGTGAGCCGCCCGTCGGCGGCGCGCCAGCCGATGCAGCCATGCGTCTCTAGATGCGCGTGCTGCACGCGCTGGCTCACATAGGTCGCCTCGTGGATGATTTCCGCCGCTTCGAAGCCGGCGGCGATGTCGCCGACCTCGCCATGCAGCTCGGCGACGATGTTGCGTGCCTTGTCGGCAATGCGCGAATCCGCATTCTTCCCGCCATGCACCAGCGGCGCGCCGGGGGCCATCGCCTGTTCCGGATCGAACACGGCCGGCAACACCTCGTACTCGACCACGAGCGCGTCGCGTCCCGCCTCCGCCGCCGCCTCGCTCGTCGCCAGCACCGCGGCGACGCGCTGGCCGACATGGCGGAGGACATCGTCCAGCACGCGCGTATCGTCGACGTCGTCCATGTAGTGGTGATGCCGCGCGCTCGAAAAATGCCGGGCCGGCGCGTCCTCATGGGTGAGCACGGCGACGACGCCGGGCAGCGCCAGCGCGGCGGACGCGTCGATGCGCAGGATGCGCGCATGCGGGTGCGGCGAGCGCAGCAGCTTCATGTGCAGGAGGCCGGCGAGCTCGCCCTCCGGCGCGACATCCATCGTGTAGCGCGCCGTGCCGGTAAGGATGGCCGGCCCGGCCGGCGCCGGCAGGTTGCCGCCCGCCGCCGCCACGCTCGGCTCGGCATCCCGCACACCGGCGATGGCGTCGGCGATGGCGCGATAGCCGGTGCAGCGGCACAGGTTGCCCTTCAGCGCCACCGGAAGCTCCGCCTTCTGGCCCTGGTCGAGGCTGGCGGCGGTCATCACCATGCCGGCGGTGCAGAAGCCGCACTGGAAGCCCTGCGCATCGAGGAACGCCTGCTGCATCGGGTGCAGGCCATCCCCCTCGGCGGTCGCGGCCAGCCCTTCGATGGTGGTGACGGCCCGCCCCTCGGCGCGGTGGGCGGGAACGAGGCAGCTATGCACCGGCCGGCCGTCGAGATGCACGGTGCAGGCACCGCAATCGCCGGCGTCGCAGCCCTTCTTCACCCCGAACCAGCCGAGTTCGCGCAGCAGCGTGCGCAGGCACTGGCCGGGCCGCGGCGCGATCTCCTGCACATGGCCGTTGACGGTGAGGTTCACGCCGCCCCCTCCGCCAGCTCCGCGCATATCTCCTGCGCGAACAGCCCGGTCATGTGGCGCCGCCAATCCGGCCGGCCGTGGATGTCGTCGTAATAGAGCGCGTCGGGAATCGCCCGCGCGAGCCGCTCCGCCAGCGCCGCCCGGTCCGGAAGCGCGGAGAAGTCCAGCCGCACCGGCCTGCGGGTGGACGCGGTGACGGTGAGCGCGAAGCCGCCGTCCCGCGCGAGCGTGCCGATGACGAGCACGCCGGAGCGGCCATGCGAGGTGAGCGAGCAACGGCGGAAGGCGACGCGGCGCATCAGAGCCTCGACCGGCAGCTCGATGGCGCGCAGGATCTCGCCCGCTTCCAGCGCATTCTCGCGCGGCCCGTGCACGAAATCGGCCACCTTCACGCGCCGCTCCTGCCCATCCGGCGACCAGACGAGGCAGGTGCCGTCGAGCGCGGCGCAGAGCGAGATCATCGGCCCGGCCGGCAAGGCGAGGCAGATATTGCCGCCCACCGTCGCCATGTTCCAGATCTTGAACGAGGCGAGGAAGGCGCGGCAGCATTGCGGGATCAGCGGCGCCGCGCTCCAGCCCGAAGGCGGCTCGAAGGCGTGGAGCTGCGCGATGGTGCAGGTGGCGGAAATCGTCAGCCCCGCCTCGCCCGCCAGCAAGGGCGCCCAGTCGAGGTCGGTCAGGTCGATGAGCCGGCGCACCGCCGGCTGCGGCTCGGAGAACAGGAAGGTGCCGCCGGCGAGGAAGGCGTCGCCGGCATCGAAGCCGCCGAGCTCGGCGCGGGCGCGGGGCCGCAGAACCTCCGTGACCGTGTTGAGATCCACGCTTTGTGCCTCAGCCGCGCCCGACCGTACACTCGATCTGGCCGTGCGGCTCGTCGGTCGGGGTGAACACCTGCCCGTTGAAGCCGCGGCCGAAGGGCGAGAGGTCGATGGGAAGATAGTGCTTGTTCGGGCAGGCCATGCTGATCTCGGCCACTTCCGGCACGGCGGCGAGCACCGCCTCGCCCATGAGATACATGGTGTTCTGCACGCCCGGACTGTAGGTGCCGGCGAACACCTTCAGCGCCGCCGCCAGCACCGCCGCATTGGCCTGGGGATAGGAGGCGGGCACGCCCGACCAGACCCAGGAGGCGTCCATCGCGGTGGCGAAGAGCCGGTCGGCGGTCGGCTTCAAGGTCGTGGCCTCGTCGAACCAGTAGTTCTCCCAGCCGGACTGCGTGGTCTTCAGGAAGGTCAGGCCGGTGATCCCGGAGACGAGGCGCGAGGCCTCGCGCGTCGCCGACAGCTCGACGAAGGGCTTGCCGTTGCCGTCGAGCACGAAGGCATGGTCGTGCGGGGCGCCGTCGACGGCGATGCGCGTCCATTTCGTCTCGGTGGCGGTGATGTCGACGCCCGTGACATGGTCGTAGCGGTCGAGAAAATACTTGGCGAGGAAGCCGGCGAATTCCTCGTTCTCGGCGCCGACATTGTCGCGGGCGACGATGTTGACGATGTTCTTGATCGAGTCGGTGGCGACGACCTTCGAATTGTCGCCATCGGTATAGGCGGTGTCGAAATCGCCGCTCAGCATGACCTGCACCGAGAGCTCGCGCACCTCGTGGCGGGCGCTGTCGCGCTTCACCCGCATGATGCGCACGCGGCCCTTGCCGTAGCTGTTGCGAATGAGCGGCATGGCCTCGTCTCCCCCTGTCACTGCCCGTTGCTTCGGCCCGCCATGCGAAACCGATGCCAGCGCTCCCGACGCACGCCGGCACGGTCACTGTGGCATGCCGACCGCCCGGTCCGAAAGCCGCCAAAAGGCTGGGCGCGCAGGAGCGCCGGAACCGGGTGGCGCCGCCCGCCGACGCGCGCGACAGTGGCGGCGATTCGCCCCCTCCGTGAGATCGCCCATGACCGAACCCAGCCTCCCGCGTCCCTTCCGCCTCGACGGCCGCGTAGCCCTCGTCACCGGTGCCGGCCGCGGCCTCGGCCTGGAGATGGCGAAGGCGCTGGCGAGCGCCGGGGCGAGCGTGATCGTCAACGGGCGCGACGCGGGCCGGCTGGAAGAGGCGGCGCAGGCGATACGCGCGGCGACCGGGCGGCAGGCGGGCAGCGCCCCCTTCGACGTCGCCGACATCGCCGCCGGGCAGGAGGCGCTCGCCGGCATCGTCCGCGAGCATGGAAGGCTGGACATATTGATCAACAATGTCGGCGTGCGCGACCGCCGGCCCCTGCGCGATTTCTCCGCAGAGGAAGCGGCCGCCATCGTCGCCACCAACCTCGTGGCGCCGACCATGTTGGCGCGCGAGGCTGCCGAGATCATGGCGGCGCAGGGGCATGGGCGGCTGATCTTCGTCACCTCCATCGCCGGCCAGGCCGCCCTGCCGCGCGATCCCATCTACACCGCCGCCAAGGCCGGCCTTGCCGGGCTGATGCGGGCGCTCGCCGTGGAGTATGGCCGCACCGGCGTGACGTCGAACGCCATCTCGCCCGGCATGTTCGCCACGCAGACCAACGAGCGGCTGGTGGCGGATGCGGATTTCTCCGCCTTCGTCGATGTCCGCGTGCCGCTCGGCCGCTGGGGCCGGCCGCACGAGATCGGCCCGGCGGCAGTGTTCCTCGCTTCCGACGAGGCCTCCTTCGTCAACGGCCACGAGCTGGTGGTCGATGGCGGGCAGACCGTGCGCATGTAGAAGCCGGCGCCTCGCCCTCGACGCGCCCCCTCCCTCGCCCTAGAACCCCGGCGAAACCGGGAATGGAGGACGAGGGATGAGCTTCAGCGAAGAACTGCGCGCGGAGAACGCCGAGGACTGGAACGCGGCGGTCGGGCACCGTTTCGTCGACGAGATCTTCGCCGGTGCGGTCGATCCCGGCGTGATGCGCCGCTACCTGACGCAGGACTACCAGTTCGTCGACCGCTTCGTCGCCCTGCTCGGCATGGCCATCGCCACCGCCGACCGCTTTGAATCGCGCATCCGCTTCTCGCAATTCGCGGCGATGATCACCTCGGACGAGAACACCTATTTCCAGCGCGCCTTCGACGCCCTCGGCGTGCCTGCGGCGGAGCGCGTTCATCCGGTCATCACCGCGCCGACCGCCGGCTTCCAGCAATTGATGAAGGACGCTGCCGAGACCAACGACTATGCGAGCTGCCTCGCCGTGCTCACCGTGGCCGAATGGCTGTATCTTAGCTGGGCGGACCGGCCGGGCGTGGCGCTGCCGGGGGGCTTCGTCCATGCCGAATGGATCACGCTGCACAATAATGACGGCTTCCGCGCCTTCGTGACCTGGCTGCGCGGCGAGCTCGACCGCGTCGGCGCGGCGAGCGACGAGGCGCGCCGGGCCCGCGCCGGCGCCTTCTTCAAGCGCGCGGTGGCGCTGGAGCGCGCCTTCTTCGACCACATCTACGACTAAAGCAGAAGTGATCGCCGCGCCAGCAATTACGACCATTGCCCGGCAATGGTCGTGCGGAGCGGCGCGGCCTCATCTTGCATCCAGCGCATAGTTCGTATGCGTACACCGCACTCTATTGTGAAGAAGCCTCCGCATGCCCCGCAGGGTTGCACGCCGGCAAATTGCTCGAACGCCAGAAATATTCTGAAATGAATGTCGTCCCGGCAGGGATAATGCACACCACTGGCGAAAGGCCACGGCATCTTCACCTTGAGCAGGTCGACACAGGCATCGCACCGGGAAGATCACGAACGCATCAGCAATCGAACGGTAAATTCGGCTTACCTGTCGAGTTTTTAACTTTTCTCAGGCCGCATTGGTCTATGATTGCTTATTGACGTTTCCCATTTTGGTGCTAAATCCGTGTCGTTCTCAATGGAGGAAATAAATGTCGGATCAGGATAGCTCATCGGTCGACTATCTCGGCCTCACCGCTGATGTCGTTGCCGCTTTTGTCGGCAATAATTCCGTTCCAGCCACCGAGCTTCCCGATCTCATCGCCAAGGTGCATGGCGCGCTGCTTCGTCTCTCCACCCCGGCCCCGGCCGTGGTCGAGGAGGTTCTGAAGCCCGCCGTTCCGGTCAAGAAGTCGGTCACGCCGGAATATATCATCTGCCTTGAGGACGGTCTGAAGTTCAAGTCGCTCAAGCGTCATCTGCGTACCAAGTACAACATGACGCCGGAAGAATACCGCGCGAAGTGGGGCCTGCCGAACGACTATCCGATGGTCGCTCCGAGCTATGCCGAGGCCCGCTCGAACCTTGCCAAGAAGATGGGCCTCGGCCAGCAGCGCAAGAAGCCGGTGGCGCCCGCTCCGGCCAAGGGCCGCGGCCGCGCCAAGAAGGTCGCGTGACGTACATCTGAATCGGGCCGACGCCCGGAGAAATAAAAAGCCGCGCTGATTCGCTCAGCGCGGCTTTTTATTTCGGTCCAGATGGTTTCAACGCGCCGGGACGGCGCCCCCGGCCAGCCAGTGGTCGAGGAAGGCGTCGAGCCACAGGCGGATGCGCCCGTCATGCTGCAGCCGGTCGAGGAAATGCGCACCGCGCGGCCGCGCGCCCGGCAGGTCGAACCGCGCGCTGCCATGCACCGTCCAGCGGCACATCATGTGATGCGTCACCTCCGGGTGGAACTGCAGCCCATAGGCGGCCGGGCCGTAGCGGAAGGCCTGGTTGGGGAAGGTACGCCCCTCGGCCAGCAGCTCGGCGCCGGCCGCCAGCTCGAAGCCCTCGCGGTGCCAGTGATAGACATGGTCCGGCCACAGCCCGCCGGCCGCCGCCTCGTCCTCCAGCGCGCCGGCCAGCAGCGCCGCGCCGGCGCCGGTCGCCTGGATCGGGTAGTAGCCGATCTCCACCAGCCCTTCCGGATGCGGGGCGACGCGGGCGCCGAGGTGGCGGGCGAGCATCTGTGCGCCGAGGCAGATGCCCAGATACGGCTTGCCCTCGCTGAGCGGCACGCCGATCCAGTCGATCTCGGCGCGCACATAGTCATGGCAGTCATTGGCGCTCTGCGGCCCGCCGAAGATCACCGCGCCGGCATGCCCCTCAAGCGTCGCCGGCAGCGCCTCGCCGAGGCAGGGGCGCCGGACGTCCAGCCGGTAGCCGCGCTCGACGAGCAGCCTCCCCACCCGTCCGGGCGAGGAATGCTCCTGGTGCAGCACGATCAGGACGGGCAGCGGATGAGAAGCGGAAGCCATGGTCAGCGTCAGGCACGGGCCGGAGGGATGGACGGGCGACTCAGCAAGCGAGCCTATTCCGGCAAGCAAGGATGACGCCACGGATCGGCGCGCCGTTCAAGCCGCCGCGCGGCGGCGCTGTGCGATCTTGGGATTCAGCGGGTTGGATCATGTTCTCATCGCAAAAGTCATACAACTTTTGCGGAACATGATCAGTCGTCGAAATCGTCGCGCACGCGCTTGCGGATCTGCACGCGGTCGCGCGAGGAGATGTTGAGCAGCTCGGCCGCGCGCCAGACCAGATTGTCCTCGAACTCGGTCAGCCCGCCATCGGCATAGGCGACCTCGAACATCATCTCGACCACGCGCTTGCGGCCTTCATCGTCCATGGCGCGGTTGAGCACGCTGGTGAAGGCGTAGAGGTCGACCGCCTCGGCGTCGCGCGCGATCGCCGCTTCCAGCAGCTTCTCGGCATCGGCCTCGTTCAGGGTGAAGCGCTCCGCCAGCAGGCGGCGCAGCTTGCCCATCTCGTCGGCACCGATCACCCCGTCGATGGTCACGACGTGCACCAGCAGCGCCGCCGCGGCGAGACGGTAATCGTTCTCCGCAAACGCCGTCGCCCGGTTGCCGCCGGCGATCTCGGCGATGAAATCGGTCAACGAGCGCAGCATGCCGGCGGGCTCCCCTGCGGCGTGGCGGACAGGCGAAAAAGGAAAGGGGTCCCGGCGACCGGGCCTCAAGTCGTGCCTAACGTAATCGCCGGCACGGCGCAACGGCCGCCGCCCCGCGCGCGATATATCCGCCGTGCTGCGGTGCAAGGGCGCCACACATGATCAGGCGTTCGCGACAGCCGCGCCGTCCGCGGCGGGTGCATCCCAAAAAAGCGCCCGACGGGTCGAGGAACCCGCCGGGGGAGAGGTTGGAGAAAGACGTGTCGTCGCGGCGCGGTCCGTCGCCCGCGCCGGGCCGGCCTATTCCAGATAGTCGGCGAAGCGGGCCACGTGCTCGGCGAGGCCGAGCGCGTGGTTGCGCACCAGCACCTCCGCGGCGTCGGTCTCGCGCGCCTCCAGCGCCTGGATGATGGCGAGGTGGTCCTGGATCGAGCGGTCCGCCCGGTCCTCCTCGCCGATCGTCTTGCGGCGGATCATGCGCATATGGGTGAACAGGTTCTCGGCAAGGCCCTCGAGGATGCCGTTGCCGCCCATGGCGATGATGGTCTGGTGGAACTGGATGTTGATCTCGGAATATTCATCGAGCTTGGCATGGGGAGCTTCGTCGCCCTCTTCGAAGGAGGCGAACATCTGCCGCAGCCGGCCGATCTCTTCATCGCTGGCATTTTGCGTGATCAGCCGGGCGGCGAGGCTTTCCAGCGCCGCCCAGACCTGGATCATCTCGATCACCTCGCGCTTGGTCTTGCGCACCACATAGATGCCGCGGCGCGGCACCGAGTGCACGAAGCCCTCGCGCTCCAGCTGCGCCATCGCCTCGCGCACCGGGGTGCGGCTGACGCCCAGACTCTGGGCGAGCTGGCGCTCGTCGAGGCGCACCTCGTTGGGCTGGTCGTAGATGTTGAGCGAGACGATGACCTCCTTCAGCGCGGCATAGGCGCGGTTCTTGAAGGTCGAGGTGTCCTCGAGCGGCGCCACGGAGAGCTTGGCGGCGCCGCCGTTGACCCGGCGGATGGTGCTTTCCACGCTCATCATGACGCTTCCGTCCCGAGCCCGGCCGCGGGAACGAACCCGCCCTGTCGGGGATGAAGCCTGATATCGGCATAGAACATTGGCGTTGCCTCCCGTCCCCGAAAGCACCGGTACGCGCCCCGCTTTGCCGGCCACCTTCTCTGCGTGGCTCTGGCAACGGGATGTCCGCGACCGCTGATTGCCCGATCTCCCTCTCCGGGGGCGAGGGATTCGGCGGAAGGGCGATTGACCCCGCCCTTCGCCTGGGCGCCGACCGACATTACGAAAGGCAATGCCGCTTCGGCCGAAACCCGCCGCGCGATGGGCGCGGCGGGTAGTGGTTGACCGACCTCAGGCCGGCTGGGCGGAATGGCCGCGCAGCTTGCTGAAGAGGATGGCGATCAGCGGCCACAGGCCGGCCACGACGCCGAGACCCATGATCGACGACACCAGCCCGTTCGACCAGAAGACCGCGAGCGAGCCGCCCGACGCCAGCAGCGACTGGCGGAAGGCTTCCTCGGCGCTGTCGCCGAGCACGATGGCCAGCACCAGCGGCGCCAGCGGGTAGTTGGTCTTCTTCAGCAGATAGCCGAGGACGCCGAACACCATCATCATCAGCACGTCGAACACGTTGTTGTTCACCGTGTAGGCACCGATGGCGCAGATCACCAGGATCACCGGAGCGATGATCGAGAAGGGGATGCGCAGGATCGAGGCGAACAGCGGCACCGTGGTCAGCACGAGGATGAGGCCGACGATGTTGCCGAGATACATGGAGGCGATGAGGCCCCACACGAACTCGGCCTGCTCGACGAACAGCATCGGACCGGGCTGGAGGCCCCAGATCAGCAGGCCGCCCAGCAGGACCGCGGCGGTCGGCGAACCGGGAACGCCCAGCGCCAGCATCGGCAGCATGGCCGCGGTGCCGGCGGCGTGCGCCGCGGTCTCGGGGGCGACGACGCCCTCGATCTCGCCATTGCCGAAGTTCTTGCCGTTCTTCGACACGCGCTTGGCGATGCCGTAGGACATGAACGAGGCGGGCGTGGCGCCGGCCGGGGTGATGCCCATCCAGCAGCCGATGATGCAGGAGCGCAGCGAGGTCATCCAGTACTTCGGCAGCGTCTTCCAGGTCTTCCACACCACGCGCGGATCGATCTTCGCCGCCTTGCCGCGGAATTCGAGCCCCTCTTCCATGGTCAGCAGAATCTCGCCGATGCCGAAGAGACCGATGACCGCGATGAGGAAGTCGAAGCCGTTGAGCAGCTCGGAGAAGCCGAAGGTCAGGCGCAGCTGGCCGGTCACCATGTCGAGGCCGACCGCGGCGAGCGCGAAGCCGATCATCATCGACACGATGGTCTTGGCCGGCGGCTCCTTGCTCATGCCCACGAAGGAGGCGAAGGCGAGGAAGTAGACCGCGAACTTCTCGGCCGGACCGAACTGCAGCGCGAACTGGGCGACCAGCGGCGCGATCATGGTGATCATCACGATCGCGAAGAAGGCGCCGACGAAGGACGAGGTGAAGGCCGCCGTGAGCGCCTCGCCCGCCCGGCCGGATCGCGCCATGGGGTGGCCGTCGAAGGTGGTGGCCACGGACCAGGGCTCGCCCGGGATGTTGAAGAGCACCGAGGTGATGGCGCCGCCGAACAGCGCGCCCCAGTAGATGCAGGTCAGAAGGATGATCGCCGAGGTCGGCGACATCGAGAAGGTCAGCGGCAGCAGGATGGCGACGCCGTTGGCGCCGCCGAGGCCCGGCAGCACGCCGATGATCACGCCGAGCAGGATGCCGATCACCATCAGGAGGATGTTGAACGGATCGCCGGCGATGTAGAAGCCGTGATAGAGGTTGATGAAATTCTCGAGCATGGGCGCTTTCCCTGGGAGGCGGCCGCAGCCGGCCCCACCTTATCTTTCGGTGATCACAGTCCGAGCATCGCCTCGATCGGCCCCTTGGGGAGCGGGATCAGGAACCAGCGCTCGAGCGTCATGTAGAAGAAGGCCGGGACGCCGAGAGCCACGGCGAGGGCCAGCGGCCAGCCGTATTTGCCCAGCCAGATCATGAAGAGAAGGATGAGCAGCACGGACGGCAGGTAGATGCCCAGGAACGGCACCAGCGCGACGTAGATGCAGGAGGGGATCAGCACCTTCAGCACCTGGCCGAGCTGCCCCCATTCGGCGAACAGCGTGCGATCCTCCTCGCGCAGCCCCTGCACGAGATTGATCAGGCTGCAGCCCAGGATGATGACGCCGATATAGAAGGGGAAGAAGCCGGCCTGCGGGCCGTCCGAGCCCCAGCCGACGCCGACGAGATAACTGCCGTAGACGACGATAAGGCCGAACAGAAGGGTCAGCAGTGCGGTGCCGATCTCGACGGCACGCTGCTTCGGTCCTGCGCCGCCCGCTCCATGAGCCTGTTCCATGACGATGTCTCCGAAAATCCGCGCAAAGGCAAACCCGCGCAAGAGACCGTCCGGCGGATGAACCGCCGGCGGCACGCTCGGCGCCAGCCCGCTCTAGAGGTTTCTTGTTGTCTCGCCCGGAGGCGGTGGGCGGGAACGCTTGCGCGCCCCGCAGCCACGCTTGCCGCGATCCGGCGAGGATCGCGCGGCCGGCACGAGAGGCCGGCCGTGCTCGGGCTTACGCCGTCAGCCGGCGTCAGTTGGCGGCGATGAAGCCGGCGTCCTGCATCAGGCCCTTATGGGTCTTCTCGGCCTGCTCGACCCAGGCCTTGAACTCGTCACCGGCCATGAAGGTCTGGTTGAAGGCGCCGTCCTTCATCAGCTGCTTCCACTCGGGGGTCTCGCGGACCTTCTTGAAGACGCCGACGAAATAATCGACCTGCTCCTGGGTCACGCCCGGGGGCATGAAGATGCCGCGCAGCATGAGATACTCAACGTCGAGGCCAGCCGACTTGCAGGTCGGGATGGACGACCAGGACAGATCGCCCTGGATCTTGTCGGTATACGGCAGCTGCTTGGAGTCGAACACGCAGAGCGGACGCACCTTGTCGCCGCGCCACTGGGAGACCGCCTCGATCGGGTTGTTCACGGTGGAGTTGACGTGACCGCCGACGAGCTGCACCGCGACTTCGCCGCCGCCCTTGTACGGGATGTAGGTCAGCTTCTTGCCGAGCGCCTTCTCGATAGCGACGGTGATGATCTGGTCTTCCTGCTTGGAGCCGGTGCCGCCCATCTTGAAGGTGTTGTCCGGGGCCGCCTTGATCGCCGCCTCGTATTCCTGCGCAGTCTTGTAGGGCTCGGAAGCGTTCACCCACAGCACGAACTCGTCGAGCGCGAGCATGGCGACGGGGGTCAGGTCCTTCCAGTTGAAGGGAATGCCGGTCGCGAGCGGGGTGGTGAACAGGTTGGAGAGCGTGATGACAATCTTGTGCGGATTGCCCTTGTTGCTCTTCACGTCGAGGAAGCCCTCGCCGCCGGCGCCGCCCGACTTGTTGATGACGACGAGCTGGGTCGGCATGAGCTCATGCTTGGCGATGATGCCCTGAAGGGTACGGGCCATCTGGTCGGCACCGCCGCCGGTACCGGCCGGCACGATGAACTCGACCGGCTTGGTCGGCTGCCAGGCCGCGGAGGCCGGCAGCATGGACAGCGCCGTCATGCCGAGCGCTGTCGCCGCGCCGAGGCCGAGAGCATGGAAGTGTTTCATTTGGCGTTTCCTTCCCAAAGGGGTGTGGCGAACGACCGACTCTTTTGGTCGGCTTTCTGGTTGGGCTGCGCCGCTTGTCCGTGACCGGGCGAAGCCTGATAGCCGGCGACCTTGTTATGTCTCTCACCGGATATTCTGTGGAATAACTTGTACCAAGACGGCATCAAAGCCAAGCGCAATTTCTAAACTACGTTGCTGCAACGCAACGTAAGCTGGTATTACGTATTTATATTATAATGTATCTGGCATACCAAACTTGGAATAATTTATATCTAATAATGTACGGACGCATATCTTATTAAGTAAACCGTTGATCAGGAAGCCTTTTTAATCAAGCGTCCCGGGCTGGCGTGCGGACTCCGCACCGGTTCGTGGCAGGTCGAGCACAAGTAGCGCCGGTCGAGCGCGCTGTGCAAGTGCAGCGACAGGAATACTTTGCACAACCGACCCTGCCCGATTTTACCCCCATCTCGTCCGCATTTCCGCCGTATTGCTGCGTCGCAACATTGGAAGACGAGCCATGGCCGGAGGTAACCCGCACCTCATCAT
Organism: Xanthobacteraceae bacterium; assembly: GCA_029239875.1. GTDB lineage: Bacteria > Pseudomonadota > Alphaproteobacteria > Rhizobiales > Xanthobacteraceae > Ancylobacter. The sequence continues at coordinate 47,678 of JARBUD010000028.1, forward strand.
CGCGCCGTCGCACAGTGCCGCGACAGTTCCGGCGACCGTGCCCGGCTCCTGTCGCGGTGCGGAATCGTTTTTGCTAGGACTTGAGCGCACGGCCTGCGTTCGCGTCCGCAATCCGGCCGCGATGCGGACGGATATGATGGCCCGGATGCCCGCCCATGAGACGAGCCACGAGACGAGGAGACACTGCTCCATGACCAGCCGCGTGATTCCGGTGGCCCCCTTCACGCTGACCGTCTTCGGCGCGACCGGCGACCTCTCCCGTCGCAAGCTGATCCCGGCCCTGTTCCATCGCGACCTCGATGGCCAGATCCCGGACGAGGCGACGATCATCGGCGTCTCGCGCCGCCCCTTGAGCGACGACGAGTTCCGCGGCTTCGCCCGGCAGGCGCTGAACGACCACATCCCCGCCGCCGAGCTGCAGGGGCCGGAGGTCGAGCGCTTCCTCGGCCGGCTCTCCTATGTCGCCGCCGATGCCGGCGCGGAGCCCGGCTGGTCGGAGCTCGCAAGCCGCGTCGCGGCGCAGGCCGACCACGTCCCGGTCTATTACCTCGCCACTGCACCGGCGCTGTTCGGCCCGATCTGCGAGAAGCTCGGCAAGTACGGCCTCGCCGAGAACGGCCGCGTCGTCATCGAGAAGCCGATCGGCAAGGACCTGAAGTCGGCCATCGCGCTCAACCAGCAGGTCGGGCGCATCTTCCCCGAGGACCGCGTCTACCGCATCGACCACTATCTCGGTAAGGAGACCGTCCAGAACCTGATGGCGCTGCGCTTCGCCAACGCGCTGTTCGAGCCGCTCTGGAACAACGCCCATATCGACCATGTGCAGATCACCGTCGCCGAGGCGCTCGGCGTCGAGGAGCGCGCCGGCTATTACGACACCGCCGGCGCCATGCGCGACATGGTGCAGAACCACATGCTGCAGCTGCTCTGCCTCGTCGCGATGGAGCCGCCCTCCTCGCTCGACGCCGACGCGGTGCGCGACGAGAAGCTGAAGGTCTTGCGCGCGCTCAAGCCCATCGACGACCACAACATGGCGACCGTCACCGTGCGCGGCCAGTACCGCGCCGGCGCCTCGGCGGGCGGCGCGGTGCCCGGCTATCTCGAGGAGCTCGGCTCCTCGCGCAGCCAGACCGAGACCTTCGTCGCCGTGAAGGCGGAGGTGGAGAACTGGCGCTGGGCCGGCGTGCCGTTCTACCTGCGCACCGGCAAGCGGCTGGCGTCGCGCGTCTCGGAGATCGTGGTCAATTTCCGCCCCGTGCCGCATTCGGTGTTCGACGAATCGGTCGGCCCGATCGATCCCAACCGCCTGGTCATCCGCCTGCAGCCGGATGAAGGCGTGAAGCTCTGGCTGATGATCAAGGATCCCGGCCCGGGCGGCATCCGCCTCACCCATGTGCCGCTCGACATGAGCTTCGCCAAGGCGTTCAAGGTGCGCAACCCCGACGCTTATGAGCGGCTGATCCTCGACGTGGTGCGGGGCAACCAGACGCTGTTCATGCGCCGCGACGAGGTCGAGGCGGCCTGGCGCTGGGTCGACCCGATCCTGGAAGCCTGGCGCAGCGCCAAGGAGCCGCCGCGCCCCTATACCGCCGGCACCTGGGGCCCGTCCGCCTCCATCGCCCTCATCGAGCGCGACGGCCGGACGTGGCTGGAGGACGGCGCGTAGACGCGCCTTTGGCTGGAGGACGGCGCGTGAATGCTTGATCCATACGCGACGTCATCCTGAGGTGCGAGCGGAGCGAGCCTCGAAGGATGCTCGCTTGAGCGCACCCGGACGAACATCCTTCGAGGCCCGACCCTCGGCCGGGCACCTCAGGATGAGGTGGTGCGGGTGACGCGGGAGCGTTAGCTGAAGGACAGTGCCTGAACGGGCCCTATATTCGGCGAGGCGACAAAGCCGGCCACCGAGCCGGCAAAGGTTCAATTGGGGAGACGACGCGTGAGCGGGCCGAGCATGCATGAATTCACGGAGCGGGCCGGATTGGCGCAAGCCCTGTCGGACTTTGTCGGAGCGGCGCTCGCCGCGCGGGTCGCCCGCGACGGCGTGGCGAGCCTCGCCGTGTCGGGCGGGCGCACGCCGACCGCCTTCTTCGAGGAGCTGTCGACCCGCGACCTGCCCTGGGATAAGATCGCCATCACGCTGGTCGACGAGCGCTGGGTGCGCGAGACCTCGGACCGCTCCAATGCCGCGCTGGTGCGCCATCATCTGCTCAGGAACCGCGCCGCCGCGGCGAAGTTCGTGCCGCTGGCCAATGACGCGCCGACCCCCGAAGCCGGGCTCTTCGCCGTCAACGAGGCGCTGGAGGACCTGTCCTGGCCGCTGGCCGCCGCCGTGCTCGGCATGGGCGACGACGGCCACACCGCCTCCTTCTTCCCGGGCGGCGATCATCTGGACGAAGCCATCGACCCCGAGGGCAGCCTCGGCCTGATCCCGATGCACGCGCCCGCCGCCGGTGAGCCGCGCATCACCCTCACCCTCCCCGTGCTGCTGGCGGCCGACGCGCTCGCGCTGCATATCGAGGGCGAGGATAAGCGCGCGGTTCTGACGAAGGCGCAGGGTGAGGGCCCGGCGACCGAGATGCCGATCCGCGCCGTGCTGCGGGCACCTCGCCCGCTCGACATCTTCTGGGCTCCTTAAGGAGTCCATCCTTTCCAGCGGCGCCGCCGGGGCGCCGTCCACCACGACCGGCCGGGTCGCTCCGGCCGTTGACCTGAGGGAGAGCCGCATGGCCGACGCCATTCCATCCAGCGTGAACGCCCGGGGTGTGAACGCCCGACTCGGTGAGGTCACGGAGCGCATTGCCCGGCGCTCCTACGACACCCGCCAGCGCTATCTGGAACGGATCGCCGCGGCCGCCGAGCGCGGCCCGAGCCGCGCCAAGCTCGGCTGCGCCAACCAGGCGCACGGCTTCGCCGCCTGCGGTGTCGACGACAAGACCATGCTGCGCGAGGGCGCGGGCGCCAACCTCGCCATCGTCACCGCCTATAACGACATGCTCTCGGCCCACCAGCCCTATGAGAATTACCCCGAGCTGATCCGCACCGCCGCCCGCCGCATGGGCGGCGTGGCGCAGGTCGCCGGCGGCGTGCCGGCCATGTGCGACGGCGTCACCCAGGGCGAGGCCGGCATGGAACTCTCCCTGTTCTCGCGCGACGTCATCGCCCTCGCCACGGCGGTCGCGCTCTCGCACCAGACCTTCGACGCCGCCGTCTTCCTCGGCATCTGCGACAAGATCGTCCCCGGCCTCGTCATCGGCGCGCTCTCCTTCGGCCATCTCCCCGCGGTGTTCATCCCCGCCGGGCCGATGACCTCGGGCCTGTCGAACGACGACAAGGCGAAGATCCGCCAGCTCTATGCCGAGGGGAAGGTCGGGCGCGACGCGCTGCTCGAGGCCGAGTCCCAGGCCTATCACGGGCCGGGCACCTGCACCTTCTACGGCACCGCCAACACCAACCAGATGATGATGGAGATCATGGGCCTGCATCTGCCCGGCGCCTCCTTCGTCAATCCCAACACGCCGCTGCGCGAGGCGCTGACCACCGCTGCCGCCGAGCGCGCCATGTCCATCACCGCGCTGGGCAACGACTATGTGCCGGTCGGGCGCATGCTGGACGAGAAGGTGTTCGTGAACGGCGTGGTCGGCCTGCACGCCACCGGCGGCTCGACCAACCACACGCTGCACGTCGTCGCCATGGCGGCGGCGGCCGGCATCAAGCTCTCCTGGGACGATTTCTCCGAGCTCGCCGACATCACCCCGCTGCTCTGCCGCGTCTATCCGAACGGCAAGGCCGACGTGAACCATTTCCATGCCGCCGGCGGCATGGGCTTCGTCATCCGCGAACTTCTCGGCGCCGGCCTGCTGCACCGCGACGTCGAGACGGTTTGGGGCGGCGGTCTCGACGCCTATACGCGCGAGCCGATGCTCGCCGAGGACGGCTCCCTCGCCTGGCGCGACGGCACCGCCACCAGCGGCGACGAGAATGTGGTACGCGGGGCGGCCGCTCCGTTCCAGCCGACCGGCGGGCTCAAGCTCCTGTCCGGCGACCTCGGCCGGGCGGTGATCAAGACCTCCGCCATCGCGCCCGAGCGCCACGTCATCGAGGCGCCGGCGCGCGTGTTCCACAGCCAGGAGGAGCTTCAGGCCGCCTTCAAGGCCGGCGACCTCAAGGGCGATTTCGTCGCCGTGGTGCGCTTCCAAGGGCCGAAGGCCAACGGCATGCCCGAGCTGCACAAGCTGATGCCGCCGCTCGGCGTGCTGCAGGACCGCGGCAACAAGGTCGCCCTCGTCACCGACGGCCGCCTGTCGGGCGCCTCCGGCAAGGTGCCGGCGGCGATCCATGTCACGCCGGAGGCGGCCGATGGCGGCGCCATCGCGCTGATCCGCAACGGCGACCTGGTCCGCGTCGATGCGGTCGCCGGCACGCTCACCGTGCTGGTCGATCCGGAAGTGTGGGCCGAGCGCGCGCCCGCCCCGGCCAATCTCGCCCCGTCCCATGTCGGGGTGGGACGCGAGCTCTTCGCCTCGTTCCGCGCCGCGGTCGGGACGGCGGATACGGGTGCGACGATCTTCGCGGTGTGAGGGCGCGCACTACCTGAAACGGTGGCCCCCTCGAGCGCCCTCATGGCCGGGCTTGACCCGGCCACCCAGTGACCGGGTGCATGCGGAAAGTCTGGGTCCCCGGGTCAAGCCCGGGGATGAGGGCCTATTGAGACGATGCGTTCCGCCGGGACGGGCGAATCAGCTCAGTACAGCGGCCCGATCTTGCCGAGCGGCAGGATGCCGAGTGCCACGCGGCCGTCGCGGAACACGAAGGGGAAGGCGCTCGCCTTCGCCCCGTCCACCGTCGTCGGCAGGCCGGCCATCATCATGGCGGGGGCGAGGTTGGCCATGAAGTCGGGCATCAGCCCGGCCGAGGCCAGCGCCGTGAACAATTGCTGCGCCTTCACCAGCGACAGGTCGAGCTTGCCGTCCGGCCGGCGCAGCGCGTCGAGGCCGAGATCGCCCGAGGCGCTGAGCGCGCCGCCGCCGCCGCTCACCTCGGCCTGCAGCAGCTTCACCCGCCCGCCCGCCTGCTGCCACAGCGCGAGGCGCTGCGCCGGCGGCATGGAGCGGAAGGGCGGCACGCCGGTCACCGTCGCCTCGAATTCCGCATCGACGGTCGAGGCGGCCGGAGCCGCGGCGGGGGTGACGGCGGGCCTGGTGCCCGGCGCATTGCTCATCGAGGCCCGCACGGGTGCACCCGGCGCCACGCCGGCCGCGCCCTTGAAGCCGGCGGCGATGTCGAGCGTGCCCGCCGCCTCGCCGGGATGGTGGCGCACATGCAGCTCGGCATGGCGGGCGGAGAACAGCGTCGTGCCGCCCTCGGCCAGCGAATAGTCGTTGGCGGCGACCGAGAGGCGCTCGGCGCGTCCCTCACGGCCGACGCCGCTCACCTGCAGCAGCGACCAGTTGGCGACGACCTCCCGGCCGCTCGTCGCCTCGGTCAGCGTCGCCGGCGCCTGGAACTCGGCGATGATGTGGCTGGGGTTCCAGACCTGCGCCACCGCATGGGCGCGCCCCATCCGCGCCGACCACTGTCCGGCGCCGGCGAAGCTCACCGTCGGCTCGGCGCAGATCAGCTCGAAGCGGAAGGGAAAGCCGCCGAGCTCGCGACTGGCGCAGCTCCAGTTGCGCCCCTCGGTCGCCTCGCGGGCGATCCAGGCGTCGATCTCGGTCTGGGCGCGGCCGGCGGCGTAGAACCAGGCGACCGACCAGCCGGCCGCCGCCAGCAGCAGGGCCACGGCCGGCAGCGCGATCAGCCAGCGCCGGCGCTTGGCGGGCGTCCCGGTCGTCGGCGCGGGGGTGTCGGACAGGCTCATGCGGCAGCTCCACGGGTCGAAGGCGGCGCACCCTCGGATGGCCATACGGCAGGCTTAAGGCATCGCTTGTAGCGCTGCCACCGCCCGTTGCAACCATGAGCCCGATCGCTGGCCCGGCCCCTTGCGCCGGGCGCGCGGCGCGGGCAAAGCCATGGAGCCCGCATCTCGCCATCCGCACCGCAGGACCGAAGGCCCGCCATGACCGCCGCATCGTCCACCCACCCCGAGGACCTCTGGGTCTTCGGCTATGGCTCGCTGATGTGGAATCCCGGCTTCGACTTCGCCGAGCGCGTGCCCGGCAAGCTCATCGGCGCGCACCGCTCCTTCTGCGTGAAGTCGGTGCATTGGCGCGGCACGCCGGAAAGGCCGGGGCTGGTGCTCGGGCTCGACCGCGGCGGCGCCTGCGTCGGCATCGCCTTCCGCGTCGCCCATCGTCACGCCGAGGCGACGCTCGCCTATCTGCGCGAGCGCGAGCAGGTGACCAACATCTACCGTGAGGCGACCCGCCGGGTCTGGCTGAAGGACGGCAGCGAACGCGCCGTGCCGGCCGTGGTGTTCCTGGTCGATCGCGGCCACGCGCAATATGCCGGGACGCTCACCGCCGAGGAGCGGCTGCACCTCATCCGCCAGGGCCACGGCATCGGCGGGCCGAACGCCGACTATGTGCAGGCCACCGCCCGCCACCTCGCTGAGCTCGGCATACGCGACCAGGAGCTGCGCTGGTTGGTGGAGCGGCTGTAGGGCAATCCCCACGGCTTGGCCGCGCCGCGTCCTTATCCTGAGAGCCGAGCCCTTACTTCCCTCTCCCCGTCGGGGAGAGGTGGCCCGCGAAGCGGGTCGGTGAGGGGCGACACGATTGCGGAGTCGCAGAAGCCCTCACCCCCACCCTCTCCCCCACGGGGAGAGGGAGCCGGTCGCTCTGGCGGCAATCACCCTCTGAGAACTAGGCCCCGCACAGCCTCATCCTGAGGTGCGAGCCCACGGGTCTTGCCTTCGGCAAGCCCGAGGACAGGCTCCGCGAGCCTCGAAGGATGGTGTTTCAAGCGCTCCCGGACGAACATCCTTCGAGGCTTGGCCAAGGGCCAAGCACCTCAGGATGAGGTCTGTCCCGGAATCATCCTCACAGCGGCGCCAGCGAACCGCTCTCGGTCTCCGGCAGGATGCGCAGGTGGATCTCCTGCGCGCCGGTGGCGAGCGCCGCGGTGCGGGCCTTGGCGCCGGCCGGGCCGGTCCAGACCGGGATGCGGCGCGTGCCTTCCATGCGCACGGCGATGGCCACCGCGTCCGGATAGTCCGGCGCCTCGTCGGCGGCATAGACGGAGAACACCTGGCGCCGCCCGTCCGGACCGCGCCACAGCCGGAAGCGCCGTGCCAGCAGGCCGGTGGCGCTGAGCGGGCCGTCATCCCGCAGCGAATCAGCAGATCGGGTTTCGCGTGTCATCATCATGAGAACAAATCTAGAACATCCACACGGGGCGTCAACTCGCCTCGTGGTGGGAATCCGCGAACATGCTGAATGTTCCGTTGACGGCGCCGATGCCGGGCGCCGGCCGGCTAGGGCGCGGCCGTCCGGCCCTCGCCGAGCTGCGTGCTGAGCGCCGGCCAGGAGCGCACGCCCATCCAGGCGCCGATGAACTTCACATATTCGACGAAGAGCAGCCGGACATTGGCGAGCGAGGCCTCCCATCCCTCGGGGCCGCGCTTGGGCACCACCGGATAGGGCACCAGCTCGACATCCGGCAGAGCGCGGCGCAGCTCGACCAGGGCGCGCGGCATGTGCCAGGCCGACGTCACCACCAGCAGCGAGCGGAAGCGGTGCTCGCGCGCCCACTCCGCCGTCTCGATGGCGTTGCCGCGGGTGTTGAGCGCGGCGCGGCCGAGCTCGACGCAGCATTCCAGCGATTCCCGCGTCGCCGGCACGGTGCGGCCGATCTCGGCCAGCGTGGTGTCGGGGTGCACGCCGGTGATCAGCAGGCGGGTTCCGCGGCCCTCGACCAGAAGGTTGGTGGCGTCGGTGATGCGCTCCGCCCCACCGGTCAGCACGACGATGCCGTCGGCGCGGCGCGTGGTCTGCGCCTCGCGGCCCTGGAGGCCTGCGACGAAAACGCCGAAGCCGGCCAGCAGCGCCACGATCAGCGCCAGCAGCAGCACGCCGCCGAGGCGCAGCCAGCGGCGACGTGGGGCCGGGCTCGCGGCCGGGGTCTCCGGGGTGGGAACCTCGCTCACCGCCACCGCCTAGCTGATGCCGCGCAGCGTGCGGTAGACGGTGGCGCGCGAGGTGAGCGTCGTCACCAGCGCCACCAGCACGGCCACGCCGAGTATGCCGCCATAGCCGCGCGCGTCGATGCCGAGCGCCCCGACCAGCGTGTCGACCGAGCGGTCGAGATCGACCCAGGAGGGCAGCGTCGAGCCGAGGAAGAACAGCGCCATGGCCGCGCCGCCGCCGATCGCCGCCCCCTTCATGCCGACGGTGAGGAAATGGCGCTGGAACTCGCCGACGATGAAACTGTCGCGCGCGCCGACGAAATGCAGCACCTCGACCACCGCCCTCGCCGCATCCACCGCCGCGCGGGTGGCGACGGTGACGCACAGCACGGTGGCGGCGGCGACCAGCGCCAGCACGCTCAAGCCTATCGCCATCGCGGTGCGGGCGGTGGAGGACAGCCGCTCCGCCCATTGACGATGGTCGTCGAGGCTGGCGGAGGGCACCTGCTCGGCGAGCGACGCGCGCAGGGTGGCGAGCGTCTGCGCGTCGGCCCCGGCCGAAAGGCTGACCACGACGAGGCGCGGCACCGGCAGGTTGGCGACGTCGATGCCGCTGCCGAGCCACGGCTCCAGCAGCGCCGCCGTCTCCCGCTCGTCGAGCGCGCGCGCGTCGGTGACCCCCGGTGTGCCCTTGGCGACCGCGACCACCTTGGCCAGCGCCGCCGGGACGTCGAGCCCGTCGCCCGGCTTGATCTCGACGGTGGTCTCGCGGGCGATGTCCGAGGTCCATTCGGAGGCGACGTTGCTCACCGCCGAGACCGCGCCGATCGTGATGCCGGCAAGGAAGGTCATGATGGCGATCACCGCGATCAGCGCCCGCGCCGTCACCGTGGCGCCGGGCACGATCGGGCGCAGCACCGCTGATTTCGCGGCCGCCGACCGGGGCGCCGGCTTGCCCGCGGCCTTCGCCGCGGCATCCGCAGCCGGCCGGGCTCCGCGTCCCGCCGCCGGGGCCGGGGACGTGGCGGGCCGCGCCGCCGGCAGCCGGGGCAGTCGGCCGGCGACGATCGCCAGCATCGCACGTGCTTTCCGCTTCATCTCAATCATAGACGGTCAGGCGCCCCTGATTGATGACGAGCCGGCGCGCGTCGAACTGGTCCATCAGCGCGATGTCGTGGGTGGCGATCAGCACGGAGGTGCCGCTCTTGTGCAGTTCCAGGAACAGGCGCAGCAGCCGCCGGGCGAGGCTGGGATCCACGTTGCCGGTCGGCTCGTCGGCGAGCAGGATCTCCGGCCGGCTGATCAGCGCGCGGGCGATGGCGGCGCGCTGCTTCTCGCCGCCAGAGAGCACCGGCGGCAGCACGTGCATGCGCTCGCCGAGCCCCACCCATCCCAGCAGTTCGCTCACCTCGGCGCGGTAGCTCGCCTCCTCGCGCCCCTGCACACGCAGCGGCAGGGCGACGTTCTCGTACGTCGAGAGATGGTCGAGCAGGCGGAAATCCTGGAACACGATGCCGATGCGCTGGCGCAGCGCCGCCGTCTCGTTCGGGTCGAGCTTGGCGGCGTCGCGG
>JARBUD010000001.1 GCA_029239875.1 Xanthobacteraceae bacterium
GTCGAGAGATGGTCGAGCAGGCGGAAATCCTGGAACACGATGCCGATGCGCTGGCGCAGCGCCGCCGTCTCGTTCGGGTCGAGCTTGGCGGCGTCGCGGCCGAAGATGCTGATCAGCCCGCGCGTCGGCCGCAGCGAAAGGAACAGCAGCCGCAGCAGCGTCGTCTTGCCGGCGCCGGACGGCCCGGTGAGGAACTGGAAGGAGCGCGCGGGAATGCCGAAGGTGACATCCCGCAGCACTTCCGGCCCCATGCCGTAGCGCAGGCCGACATTCTCGAAACGAACCAAGTCTCTATCCTTCAGGCTGGCCCGACGCGCCGCGCTGATTCTGATGGCGCAGCCTCCCTAACATAGCGTGTGCGCCAGCGGGCAAAAGACGGCCACAAGGATGCGGCGCGCAACCGCAGCCCGGGGAACTCCGGCGTATGCCCGGCTGGACGGCGACCCGCCGGAAGGTCCATCCTGCGCTCTGGGAGGCGCATCGCGCCGCGTGAGGAACGACATGACGCAGACCACTTCAAACGGCACCACCACGGAGGGGGACGGGCAGGACGCGCAGCCCTATCGCGACGCCAAGGTGGAGGTGCTGTTCGACGCCGAGACCATCGCCGCCCGCAACCGCGAGCTGGTGGAGGAGGTGGTCGCCGCCAAGCCCGAGAAGCTGATCGTGATCGCCGTGCTCAAGGGCAGCTTCGTCTTCGCCGCCGACCTGATCCGCGCCATGCACGCGGCCGGGCTGGCGCCGGAGGTGGAGTTCATCACTTTGTCGAGCTATCGCGACGCGCGCATCTCCTCCGGCCAGGTGACGGTGCTGCGCGACGTCGAGAGCGACGTGCGCGGGCGCGACGTGCTGCTGGTCGACGACATCCTCGAATCCGGCCGGACGCTGGCCTTCGCCAAGGACCTCCTGGCCGCACGCGGTGCGCGCCGGGTGATGGTCTGCGTGCTGCTGGAGAAGGCGCACAAGCGGGCGGTGCAGATCGAGGCGGACTTCGTCGGCTTCGAATGCCCGGACTATTTCGTCGTCGGCTACGGCATGGACGTGTCGCACGCGTTCCGGCAGCTGCCCTTCATCGGCTACATCCCCGACGCGGAGACGTGAGGGGGTATTCCCGTTGCCGCGTCATCCCGGCCGAAGCGAAGCGGAGAGCCGGGATCGCTCTCCGATTCCGCAGACGATCCCGGATACGGCCTCACGGCCGTTCCGGGATGACGTTGTCGGGACGGGGATCGCTGCCGCCTCAGAAGTCCCGCAGCAGGCGCTCGAGATAGTCGAGCTCGAGGCGCGGGCGCTCGGGTTCGCCGAAGCGGCGGCGCAGCTCCTCCAGCACGCGGCGGGCGCGCTGCATGTCGATCTCGTCCGGCACCTTCACCGTGACGTCGTCGCCATAGTCGCGCGAGCGCATCGGCCGGCCGAGCGGGTCGTTGCGCTCGGCGGTCTCGCCGGAAGGCCCGCCGGGCTCCTGCCCCTGACCCTGACCGGGTTGCTGCTGCATCGCCTCGGCCATCTGCTGGGCGCCCTTGCGCAGTGCCTGCAGCGCCTCGCTCTGGGCGTCGACGGCACCGGTGCCGTCGCCCTGGCCGAGCGCCTGCTCGGCCTCGCGCATTGCCTGCTCGGCCTCGCCGAGGCCGCCCTCGCCGGGCATGCCCTGGCCCTGCTGGCCCTGCCCCTGCTCGCCTTGCTGGCCCTGGCCGTTCTGGCCCTGCTGCTCGCCCTGACCCTGCTGGCCCTGCTCGCCCTGGCCCTGCTGGCGGCCGCGCATGGCCTGCTGCATCTTCTCGCGCAGCTGGCGGAGCTGCTCGCGCAGCTGTTCCTGGCTCTGCTTCAGGTCGCCGAAGGGCTGGTCCTGCTGACCCTGCTCGCCCTGCTGACCCTGCTCGCGGCCCTGCTTGAAGGTGCGGTCGCGCAGCTGCTGCTGGCGGCGGATCATGTCGCCGAGCTGGTCCATCGCCTGCGACATCTGGTTCTGGCCCTGCCGGCGCTGCTGCTGGCGGCCGGCCTGCAGGCCGTTCAGCATGTTCTGCAGCTCGCTGAGCATCTGCTTGGCCGCATCGCGGGCGCCGTTGCGCGCCATGTCCTCGATGCGGTCGAGCATCTTCTGCAGGTCCTGCGGGCGCACCATGCGGGTGTTCGGGTCCATCGGCTGGTCGCTGTCGGCCTGCGCATTGCGCTGCGCCTCCTCGGCCAGCGCCTGCATGAACTCCTGCATCGCGTCGCGCAGCTCCTGCGTCAGGCGCTTGATCTCCTCGTCGCTGGCATTGTTCTCGAGCGCGTTCTGCAGCGCCTGCTGCGCGTCGCGCAGCTTCTTCTCGACGTCGGACAGGTCGCCGTCCTCGATGCGGACGGCGATCTCCCAGAGATAGGCGACCACGCCGCGCAGATCCTCGTCGCTCTTGGCGTTGGCGAGGCGCCAATAGGCGCTGCGCAGGCCCATATAGTGCGAGGGATCGGGCGTGAACTTCTCCGGCGCGATGGCCAGTGCGTCGAGGCCGGCCTCGACCCGCTCGCGCTGATTGGCGTCGAAGGCCAGCGTCCGGCGCTCGTCGATCAGCGCGCGGGCGAGCGGGTTGGAGAAGGAGCGCTCGGGCAGCACGAAGCTGCGCGGGCGCGAGCGGCCGACATTGCCGGCCTCGTCGCGCGCCACCAGCGTCATGGTCACGCGCGTGCCCGCCCACGGGCTCTCGGCGAGGTCCTTGGTGGTCTGGCCGGTGGCGGTGCGGCTGCGTCCGCCGCTGAGCGGCAGCGGGAAGTCCGGCGCCTCGACCAGCGGACGGGGCGGCGCGGGCTTGGGCGCGTTCTTCAGCGCGTGCAGCGGCGGGGGCGGCGGCACGGCGACGAACTTCGCCTGCGCACCGACGACGCCGTAATCGTCCTCGGCCTTGTAGCTGAGCGCCAGCGCGGTGTTGCCGGAACCCTGCGGCTCCTTGGTGAGCTCGATGGTCGGGGCCGCATCGGGCTGGGCGCGGAAATGCCAGGAGACGAAGCGCCCGTCCGGGCCCTCGATGCGGGCCGAGCCGTCGGCGGCGATGACGAAGCGGCGCTCCTCGCCATTTGCGCCCTGCTGGGCCGCCGGCGCAGCGGGCGTGGCGGCCGTCTGGGCAGGCGGCGGGTTGGCCGCGGCGGTCTTGCCGGTCGCCGGCTTGCCGTCCTCGTCCTTCTTCTCCGGCTCGGGGGCGATGCCGCCCTGCGTGGTCAGCTGCGCATTGTCGAGGCCGATGATGCGCACCACCAGCGCGCTGCCGGCCGGCACGGTCAGCGCCGTCGCCTCGTAACTGGGAGCCTGCGCCGTCTCCTGCGCCGCGGCGGAGCCGCTCTGCGCCGTCTCCTGCGAGCGCAGGCCCGGCAGCATCACCGGCGGGCGGGCGGTATAGCCGGGCGGCGTCACCCAGGCGTCGACCCGGTAGGGCTTGGGCGGGACCAGCGTGTGCCAGTCGAAGGCGGCGCCGATCCGCCGCAGATGATCGCCCGACACCATGAAGAAGGTGGCGATGACGCCGAGCATCACCAGCGCGCGCAGCGCCTTGCGGTCGATCGCGGCGAGGCGCGGCGAGGGCAGTCCGGCGCGCAGCCGGCCGAGCTGGCCGGACATGCGGGAGATGTGCGCGCGCCACAGCGCGGCGGCGACCGGGTCATCCGGCCGGCTGGCGAGATGGTCGGCGAGCGCGGTCGCCGGCCGGTGCGGCATGCGGCTCTCGCGGTCGAGGCGCGAGAGCGCCTCCGACGAGGAGGGCGGGCGGATGCGCAGCGCGGGGATCAGTGCGAGCGCGAACAGCGCCACGAAGAGGACGACGCCGATGACACGGGCATAGGGCGGCAGCACCAGCCACAGGCCGAGCCAGGAGACGATGAGGAACAGGCCGACCGCGGCGCCCGCGGCGGCCAGCGCCGGCCACACGCGCTCCCACATCAGCGACGCCCAGGCGCGCTGGAGAGCGGCGCCCATGCGCTGCTCGACCCGGCGCACCTCGGTGCGCATCCTCTCGGTGCGTGCCGATCCGCCCGCTTCCGGGCGCGGCTCGCCGCCGTCCATGCCTTCCGGTGTTGCCGTCACGCGTTCGAGCCTCCGACGCACGAAGTCTGACACCAGCCCCAGCGTCAGCTTAACATGGGGAGACGGGCACGCCACCCCTGCCGCGGTATTAGGCGTGCCCAGTTCATCATCAGATTGTGATGCTCAGGCCCCGCCGAATTGTGGCGGCGGAGCCCGGAAGCCGCCTCAGGCCAGCCAGTCCGGCACGCGGTCGAGCGCTATCAGCGCATCGGCATCGACCCGCGGGCGCACGATGGCGAATTCCCCGCCCTTCACCAGCACTTCCGGCACCAGCGCGCGGGTATTGTAGGTCGAGGCCTGCACCGCTCCATAGGCGCCGGCGGTCATCACCGCCACCAGATCGCCGGGCTTGAGCGCCGGCAGCCGCCGCCCCAGCGCCAGGAAATCGCCGGATTCGCACACCGGACCGACGACGTCCGCGACGATCTGGCCCTCGCCCGATTTAGCCTCGCGCACGGGCAAAATTTCGTGATGCGCGTCGTAGAGCGTCGGGCGGATGAGGTCGTTCATCGCCGCGTCGACGATGACGAAGCGCTTGCCCTCGCCTTCCTTCACATAGAGCACGCGGGTGACGAGGATGCCGGCATTGGCCACCAGCATGCGGCCGATCTCGAAGACGAGGCCCAGGCCGAGATTGTGCGTGTGCCGCTTCACCAGCTCGGCATAGTGCAGCGGCAGCGGCGGTTCCGGCTCGCCGGCGACATAGGGCACGCCGAGGCCGCCGCCGAGGTCGAGATGGGTCAGCCGGTGCCCGTCCGCCATCAGGTCGCGGGCGAGCTCGACCAGCAGCGCGGTGGCATTGTCGAACGGCGTGAGATCCGTGATCTGGCTGCCGATATGCATGTCGACGCCGGTGATGCGCAGGCCCGGCAGGCCGGCGGCGTGGCGATAGACCTCCCGCGCCCGCGAGATCGGGATGCCGAACTTGTTCTCCGACTTGCCGGTGGAGATCTTGGCGTGAGTCTTGGCGTCGACGTCCGGATTGACGCGGATCGAGATCGGCGCGGCGACGCCGTGACTCACCGCCACCTCGGAGAGGGTGAGAAGCTCCGGCTCGCTCTCGACGTTGAAGCACATCACCCCGGCGTCGAGCGCCGCGGCCATCTCCTCGCGCGTCTTGCCGACGCCGGAGAACACGATCTTGTGCGGGGCGATGCCGGCCGCCAGCGCGCGCTTCAATTCGCCGCCGGAGACGATGTCAGCGCCGGCGCCGAGCTTGGCGAAGGTGGCGATCACCGCCTGGTTGGAATTGGCTTTGAGCGCGTAGCACAGCGTCGCCCGCGCATCCGCGAAGGCCTCGGTGAGGACCTTGTAGTGCCGCTCCAGCGTGGCGGTGGAATAGGCGTAGAACGGCGTGCCGACCGCGTGGGCGATGTCCACGAGGCTGGCGTCCTCCGCGTGGAGGAGACCGTCGCGATAGGCGAAATGGTGCATGGCGCGGGGCCTGAAAGTCCTAAGAGGTCAGAGCAGACCGTCGAGGATGAAGGGCTGCTTCGGCCGCACGGGGCCGGTGTCCTTCGGCATCTTGCCGTCCGGACCGGGGGTGCCGAGCGCGGTGCCGGGCGGCGGCTCCAGCGGGCCTTTCACGCCGCAGCCGCCAAGCGCCAGCGCGCCGCCGAGGATCAGCGAGGCGACAAGGATGCGGGAGAGACGGGGCTGGGATCGGCGGGACAAGGAGGCTTCCTCGACTCTGGGTCACTCGGCGTTAGCCGCAACCTATAACGCGGTGCCGCGAAACGCGAGAGCTGACCAATACATTGCGCATCACGCGTATAGAATGACGCGCATTAATGCGCACATCTAATACGCTGCGTATTATGCGTCACACGTCGAACGTCACCACCACCGGCACGTGGTCGGACGGCCGCTCCCAGGAGCGGGCGGCGCGCACCACGCTCATGGCGCGGGCGGTCGGCGCGAAGGCTGGCGTGGCCCAGACATGGTCGAGCCGGCGCCCGCGATTCGAGGCCTCCCAGTCGGCCGCGCGGTAGCTCCACCAAGTGTAGAGCTTCTCGTCCGGCGGCACGAAGTTGCGCATTACGTCGACCCATCGGCCGGCCGCCTGCAGGCGGTCGAGCTTCTCCACCTCGACCGGCGTGTGGCTGACGACGTCGAGCAGCTGCTTGTGGCTCCACACGTCGGTCTCCAGCGGCGCGATGTTGAGATCGCCGACCAGCACCGAACGCGCGGCCGGGTCCTCCGGGTGCAGCTGCTCCCACGTCGTCGCCTCGTCGAGGAAAGCGAGCTTGTGCCGGAACTTCTCGTTCAGCGCGGGGTCGGGAATGTCGCCGCCGGCCGGCACGTAGAAATTATGGATGCTGAGCGGCGCATCGAGCCCCGCCTCGCGGCCGAGCGTGACGCAGATGTGGCGGGCGTCGCCGATGTCGCAGAAGCCCTGCCGGCTCACCTGATCGAAGGGCCGCTTCGAGAGGATGGCGACGCCGTGATAGCCCTTCTGGCCGTGGATGGCGGCGTGCGGATAGCCGAACTTGGCCGCGTCCTTCAGCGGGAAGCGGTCGTCCGGCGTCTTGGTCTCCTGCAGGCAGATGACGTCCGGCTGGTATTCGGCGGCGAGCTTCTCGACCAACCCGATGCGCAGGCGCACCGAATTGATGTTCCAGGTGGCGATGGTGAGCGGCAAAGCGGGGGGACCTGTGCGGGGTGTCGGCGGAATGAGGCCGCGACCCTAGAGCATGTGCCGCCGAAGGTGAACGGGCTCCCTGTGCCCGCCGCCGCCCCAAAGTACGCCGTCATCCCCGGGCTTGACCCGGGGATCCACGACTTGGACACGCTCCACCGCAAAAGACGTGGATGGCCGGGTCAAGCCCGGCCATGACGATCCTCATGCGGCGCCGACGTTCCCGCCTCAATCGCGGTTGATCACGAACAGCATCGGGTCCGGCCGCTCGCCGGTGTCGAGGTTCGAGACCGCGACCGTGGTGTCGTAGCCCTGCGGGTCGGTGACCGTCCACTGCTTGAGCTGCATGGTCTTGGCGTCGAACATGATCATCAGCTTGAAGGTGCCGGTCATCGCCTGCTTCTCCTCGATCACCACGGTGGCGAAGAGGTCGTCCTGGTAGACGCCGGTGACGTTGGCGTTGCGGGCGAGGTCGAAATTCTCCGACAGCAGGAAGCGCAGCGGCGTCGCCGAGAGCGGGGAGATGTCCTGCGTCTTCAGCCGCTTGTCGCGCACCGCGACCGAGCGCCCGTCCGCCACCAGCTCGATCCGGCTCGGCGGGTCGTACTCGAACAGCACGCGGCCGGGCTTGAGGATGAAGAACTGCCCCTGCCGGCGCGTGCCGTCCGGGTCGACCTGCACGAAGTTGCCGGTCATGTTCTTGAAGCTGTTGAAATAGGCGTTGATGCGCTGGACCGTGTCGGCCGCGGCGCGCCGGTTCGCCACCGCCGCCACCTGGATGTTCGGATCGGCGCCGGGCTGGCTCGGGGCCGCAGCACTCGGCGCCGCCGCTTGCGGCTGGGCGGCCTGCGCGGTGCGCGTCATCGCCGCCTGCGACGGCTTCTTCGGCGGGGTCGGCACGTTGGCGAGCGGCACCACTTGGCCCGCCACCTGCCCGAACGCCGCGCCGAGCGGCAGGACGAGAAGGGCGGAAGCGGCGCAGACGCGGATCAGATGGCGCATGGAGCACGTCTCGGTGGGCGCGGGGCGCGGAACATCCGGGCGCGGCGCGAATCTCGGTTTCATCGATGCGGGTACCGCGCCGCTGTGGCGATCCTGTGGCCCCGCCGCAGCGTCACCCCCGGAGGCAGGCCGGGACCACCCCCGATTCAATAGCTTTCCGCCCCGTCCGCTTCGACCAGTATCTCGCGTTTTCCGGCATGGTTGGCGGGGCCGACCAGCCCCTCCTTCTCCATGCGCTCGACCAGCGAGGCGGCGCGATTGTAGCCGATCTGCAGCCGGCGCTGGATGTAGGACGTCGAGCACTTCTTGTCGCGCATCACCACCGCCACCGCCTGGCTGTAGAGGTCGCCCCCTTCCTCGCCGCCGCCGAAGCTGCCCTTGTCGAACACGGCGCCGTCCTCGCTTTCCTCGTCGAGGTCGGTGATGACCTCGTCGAGATAGGCCGGCGCGCCCTGCGCCTTCAGGTGTTCGACGATGCGCTCGACCTCCTGGTCGGAGACGAACGGGCCATGAACGCGCGAGATGCGCCCGCCGCCGGCCATGTAGAGCATGTCGCCCTGGCCGAGCAGTTGCTCGGCGCCCATCTCGCCGAGGATGGTCCGCGAGTCGATCTTCGACGTCACCTGGAAGGAGATCCGGGTCGGGAAGTTCGCCTTGATGGTGCCGGTGATGACGTCGACCGAAGGGCGCTGGGTGGCCATGATCAGGTGGATGCCGGCGGCGCGCGCCATCTGCGCGAGGCGCTGGATGGCGCCCTCGATCTCCTTGCCCGCCACCATCATCAGGTCGGCCATCTCGTCGACCACGATCACGATGTAGGGAATGGGCGAGAGGTCCATCTCCTCGCGCTCGTAGATCGCCTCGCCGGTCTCCCGGTCGAAGCCGGTCTGCACCGTGCGCACGATGGTCTCGCCCTTGACCTGCGCCTCCACGATGCGGGCGTTGAAGCCGTCGATGTTGCGCACGCCCACCTTGGACATCTTGCGGTAGCGCTGCTCCATCTCCCGCACCGCCCATTTCAGCGCCACCACCGCCTTCTTCGGATCGGTGACGACGGGGGTGAGCAGATGCGGGATGCCGTCATAGACGGAGAGCTCCAGCATCTTCGGGTCGATCATGATCAGGCGGCACTGCTCCGGCCGGTGGCGGTAGAGCAGCGACAGGATCATCGTGTTGATCGCCACCGACTTGCCCGAGCCGGTGGTGCCGGCGACCAGCAGATGCGGCATACGCGCGAGGTCGACGATCACCGGCTCGCCGCCGATGGTCTTGCCCAGCGCGATGGCGAGCTTGTGCGCGGCCTCGCCGAAATCCTTGGCGACGAGGATCTCGCGCAGCAGCACCTTGTCGCGCTTCGGGTTGGGCAATTCGATGCCGATGGCGTTCTTGCCGGGGATCACCGCGACGCGGGCGGAGATGGCGCTCATCGAGCGGGCGATGTCGTCGGCGAGGCCGATGACGCGGCTCGACTTGATGCCGGGCGCCGGCTCCAGCTCGTAGAGCGTCACCACCGGACCGGGGCGCGCATTGACGATGGCACCGCGCACGCCGAAATCGTCCAGCACGCCTTCGAGGTCGCGGGCATTCTGGTCGAGCTGGTCGCGCGGCAGCGCCGGTCCGCCGCGTGGCGGCGGCGGGGTGAGCAGGTCGAGGCCTGGCAGCGTGTAGCGGCGGCGCTGCTCCTCCAGCGAGGTGCGCCCGCCCTTGATCGAGCGCAGCGGCGGGCGCTTGCCCGCGCGGGCGGGCGGCGGGGCGGGTTCGTCCTCCTCTTCGTCGAAGGGCACATCGTCGTCGGCGCTCTCGAAGCCGGCCTCGGCGTCCTCGTCGTCCATCACCTCGCGGCCGCCGAAATTCGGCTCGTGCCGGCCGCGCCGCAGCGCCGGCAGGTCGTCTTCGTCCTCGTCGAGGCCGAAGGCGGCGCGCAGCCGCGCCACCAGCCCGCGCGGGCGCTCGCGGTGATAGCTGCGCCGCGGCGCATCGCTGGCCAGCCGCGCCTTCAGCGACAGCGTCGCATGCGCCAGCATGCCGATGATGAAGGCGAAGCGGCTGGATTCCTCGTCGTCCTCATAGGTCGGATCGCCGGCGGCCTCGTCTTCCTCCTCGACCGGGTTCTTCAGCCCGGCGCCGACGGCGATCGGCAGGGAGACGACGGCGCCGAACAGGCAGATGGCGCCGACGATGGCGTAGTCGATGGCCGCGAGCCAGGTGGAGCGGAAGGTGCCGGGCACCGCCAGCACGCCCTCGCCGAGCACGCCGCCGAGGCCGCTCGGCAGCGGCCAGCCGCCGAAGCGCGGCAGGCAGGCGGCGAAGCCCGCGGCGAAGACGACGCCGGCGACCAGTGCGAACAGGCGCGCGCGCGCCCGCTTCGGCCGGCGATGGGTGAGCATCAGCCAGCCCCAGACGCCGGCGGGGAGCACCAGCGCCAGGGCGGCGATGCCGGCGAGCTGCATCAACAGGTCGGCGAAGACGGCGCCGGGCAGGCCGAGCCAGTTGGACGGCGCCGCGGCGCTGGAGCGCGACAGGCTGGGATCGTCCGCCGACCAGCTCACCAGCGCCACCAGCATGAGCACGCAGACGGCGAGCAGGGCGAGGCCGATCAGTTCCTGCGCGCGCCGGCTGAGCGCGCCCTTCACCTCGTCCGGTAGGAAGGCGCCGGGCGAGCCGCGGCGACGGGCGGAGGCGCGGACGCCGCCGGCCGAGCCCTTGGCTCCGGATTTCCCGCCCGCCTTGCCGAGCGCGGCGGACCGGCCGGCGCCGGCGCGGCTCGGCGCGGCCTCGAGCCGAGGCGCCCTCATCGTCTGCGTCTGCCGGGCCATACCGTTCCCCTCGCCCCTCGATCCCCGCTCAGGACAGCCCGGCCAGCAGGCGGGGCAACGCCGCCTGCGTGGTGACGAGGTCCTGCACCAGCGCGATGCGCAGATAGTCGGCGCCCGGGTTGCGCCCGTCCGCGCCGCTACGGCACAGATAGCCGCCGGGCACGGTGCGCAGCCCCTCGCGCTGCCAGAGCTTCTTCGCCGCCTCCTCGCCGCCGCCGACCGCGCCGACGTCCAGCCAGAGGAAGAAGCCGCCATCCGGCCGCTCATAGCCGAAGTGCCCGGCGAGCACGGCGTCGGCGACGTCGAACTTCGCCTTGTAGAGGTCGCGGCTGGCGCTCACATGCGCCTCGTCCGCAAGCGCCGCGATGCCGACCCATTGCAGCGGCTCGGGGACCTGCGGCGCCGCCACGTTGCGGAACTCGCCGAAGGCCTCGATGAAGCGGGCGTCGCCGGCGCAGAAGCCGCAGCGCAGGCCCGGCAGGCTGGAGCGCTTGGACAGCGAGTTGAAGGCGACGACGCCCTCGAAATCCGGGCCGGCGACTTCGAGGATGCCGGTCGGCGGCTCTTCGCCGAGCCAGATCTCCGAATAGCACTCGTCGGCGAAGACCATCACCTCATGCGCGCGGCACAGCGCGACGAGGCGCTCGAGATAGGCGCGCGGGGCGATGGTGCCCTGCGGGTTGGCCGGCGAGGCGAAATAGACCGCGATGGCGCGGTCGAGCAGGTCGGGACCGAGCGCGTCGAGGTCGGGCAGCCAGCCGCCGCCGGGCGGCAGGGGCAGGTCGACGCTCTCGCAGCCGGCCGCCTCGGCGCCGGCGCCATAGGCGGCGTAGAACGGGTTGGGCAGCAGCACCGCCGGCTCGCGCCCGGCGAGGCGCGCGCGCTTCTTCGGCGAGATCAGCCGGCGCGCCATCAGCGCGGCGAAGAACAGGCCCTCGCGCGAGCCGTTGAGCACCAGCACCGCGCGCTCGGGATCGAGCGCGCGCGGCAGCGTGTAGCGCCGGGAGAACCACTCGCCGGCGGCGCGGCGGAACTCGGGCAGGCCCTTGCCGGCGGGGTAGCGGCCGAAACCATCGAGATGGGCGGCCAGCACCCCGCCGACGAAGTCCGGCATGGCGTGGCGCGGCTCGCCGACCGCCAGGCTCAGCGGCGGCTTGCCCGGCGTGATGCCGGCGAGGAGCTCGGTCAGGCGCACGAAGGGCGAGCGCGCGGCCGGCCCGGGATCGGGCGCTGCGGCGGGCATCGTCTCGTCTGCGCCTTTGAGGCGGGGTTCGGGCACGTAAGGGTCTCGCCATGCCGCGGGAATGCGGCGTCTCGGCCCAGGATAGGACCGCCGCGGTAAAGGCGTCCTTAACCATGGAGAGAGAATGGCGGCGTGGCGGAAAAGCCCGTGGCTCCGTACCCGGAACGAAAAAGACCCCGGCCGAGGCCGGGGTCTCAAGGCAGCGGGAGGCTGCGGGAGTAGAGGCGGCGCGCGCGGGGCGCGCCGTCGGATCAGCTGTGGTAGGCGCGCTCGCCGTGCTCGGTGATGTCGAGACCCTCGCGCTCCTTCTCCACCGACGGACGCAGGCCGACGAGGATGTTGACGATGAAGTAGAGGATCGCCGAGACGACGCCGCACCACACGATGGTGACGGCAACCGCCTGCACCTGCACCCACACCTGGTGGCCCATGACGTAGTCGGCGATGCCCGGACCGCCAAGCGCCGGCGAGACGACGATGCCGGTGCCGATGGCGCCGACGATGCCGCCGATGCCGTGGACGCCGAACACGTCGAGGCTGTCGTCATAGCCGATGGCGTTCTTGATCGTGGTGCAGAAGAAGAAGCAGATGATCGAGGCGACGAAGCCCAGCACGATCGCGCCCAGCGGACCGGAAAGACCGGCGGCGGGGGTGATCGCGACGAGGCCGGCGACCATGCCGGAGACCGCGCCCAGCATGCTCGGCTTGCCCTTGGCGATCCACTCGATGAGGCTCCAGCCGACGATCGCGCCGGCGGTGGCGACGAAGGTGTTGATCACCGCGAGGGTGGTGCCGGCATTGGCTTCCAGGTTGGAACCGGCGTTGAAGCCGAACCAGCCGACCCACAGGACGCTGGCGCCGACCATGGCGAAGGGCAGCGAGTGGGGAGGCATCAGCTCCTTGCCGTAGCCGGTGCGCTTGCCGATGATGATGCAGCCCACCAGGCCGGCGATGCCGGCGTTGATGTGCACCACGGTGCCGCCGGCGAAGTCGAGCGCGCCCATGGCGAACAGGTAGCCTTCCGAGAACCACACCATGTGGGCGATCGGGTAGTACACGAAGGTCACCCAGAGGACGCAGAACAGCACGATCGCCGAGAACTTCATGCGCTCGGCGAAGGCACCGATGATCAGCGCCGGGGTGATCGCCGAGAAGGTCATCTGGAAGACGATGAAGATGTACTCGGGGATCTTCACGTTTGCCGAGAAGGTGTCGGCCAGGCTCTCCGTCGTCACGCCGGCGAGGAAGGCCTTCTCGAAGCCGCCGATGAAGGCGTTGCCGGAGGTGAAGGCCAGCGAGTAGCCGTAGAACACCCAGATCAGCATCATCACCGCGGCGATGACGGTGACCTGCATCAGCACCGACAGCATGTTCTTGGCGCGCACCAGGCCGCCGTAGAACAGCGCCAGGCCGGGCACGGTCATGAACAGCACCAGGATGGAGGAGACCATCATCCAGGTGATGTCGCCCTTGTCCACGGTGGCCACGGCGGCGGCGGCCTCGGCGGTCGCCTCGGCGCCGGTTGCCGGCGCATCCTGGGCGAAAGCGGCGGCTGCGATCAGCGCCGTCGTCGCCAGCACGGGAAGGCCCGCGCGTATCCAACTCTTCGTCGTCATGGTTTCAATGCTCCGTCGCAATCGGAAAATGTCGGGATCAATGCTGGCTCACAGCGCGTCGGCGTCGGTTTCGCCGGTGCGGATGCGCACGGCCTGGTCGATCGCGTAGACGAAGATCTTGCCGTCGCCGATCTGGCCGGTCTTGGCCGAGGTGGTGATGGCGTCGATGACCTTGGAAACCTGATCGGAAGGCACGGCGACCTCGATCTTGAGCTTCGGCAGGAAGCTCACCGCGTATTCCGCGCCGCGATAGATCTCGGTGTGGCCCTTCTGGCGGCCGTATCCCTTGACCTCCGTGACGGTCAGTCCATGCACACCTATCCCGGTGAGCGCATCCCGGACTTCCTCAAGCTTGAAAGGCTTGATGATAGCCATGACGATCTTCATGGTTCCTGTCCCCGCTTGGCCCCTAACCCTTGGCACGCTTGGGTTCTGGGCGTTTCATGTCGGACTCGGCCAGGCGGATTGTTTCCGACCCTTCGGTCAAGCCGGGCTAGGGGGAATCAATTCGCGTGCCAACATTGCGGGGCCAACGGTTTTTTCGGCGAAAACGCGCAGGCGGCCCGTGCTCGCGAAGCCGTGAGCCGGCGCCAAAGCGAGCCGCGACGGCCCCGCACGGCTGCCCAATTCTTCATCGACGGCGGCGCATGGGGTGACGCGCCGCCAAACAATTGCCACGAGTTGATTAATTTTCAGGCAGATGCCGAAGCCGAAGGCACTATCGGGCGGATCAAGCCCTCCTGCGCCACCGAAGCGACGAGCCGGCCGGCGCGGTCATAGATCAATCCGCGGGCAAAGCCGCGGGCGCCGAAGGCGCTCGGGCTGTCCTGCGCATAGAGCAGCCATTCGTCGACGCGGAACGGCCGGTGCAGCCACAGCGCATGGTCGAGGCTGGCCGATTGCAGCGTATGGCCGAGCACGCTCTGGCCATGCACCACCGTCGTCGTCTCCAGCAGGGTCATGTCGGTGGCGTAGGCCAGCACCGCCTGGTGCAGGGCGGGATCGTCCGGCAGCGCGTCGGTCGAGCGGAACCAGACCGCCCGGCGCGGCGCCACGCCGCGCATGCCGAAGCCGACCGGGCGCAGCTCGATCGGGCGCGGGCGGCGCCAGTAGTCCAGCACGCCCGGCGGCAGGGTGGCGACGATGTCGGCCGGGAGATCGGCGACGCTCGGCACGTCCTCGGGCGGCGGCACCGGCTCGTCGAGGTCAAGCTGGTGCTCCAGTCCCTCCTCCTCGCGATGGAAGGACACCGACATGATGAAGATCGGCCGCCCGTGCTGGATGGCGACGGCGCGCCGCGTGGCGAAGCTGCGCCCGTCGCGCACCCGCTCCACCTCGTAGATGATCGGGATCTGCGGGTCGCCGCCGAGCAGGAAATAGGCGTGCATGGAGTGGGCGGTCATGGCCGGGGCCGTGCCCTCCACCGTGCGCTGCGTCGCCACCAGCGCCTGCGCCAGCACCTGCCCGCCGAAGACGCGGTTGCGGAACGGCCAGGACAGCGGCGGGTTGTTGCCGCGGAACAGGTTGACCTCCAGCGTCTCGAGATCGAGCAGGTCGATGAGTTCGGCGGTGGTCGACATGCGGTTCCAGTTCCCCTGCACTGCGGCGGACGCACTGCGCGCTGATTGTCCCCTGAGCCTAGCTAAGGCATATGATGCCGCTCACACAATGCCGCTTTGGATGGCGGGCGCGAGGGGTGGGAACCATGGGTGAAGTGAGGCGCTACGACGCGGTCATGGCCGGCGGCGGCCTTGCCGGTCTCTCCCTCGCCCTCGCCTTGCGCCAGGGGCTCGGGGATGGCGCGCGCCTCGCGGTCGCCGACCCCGCCTTCGTCGCGGCCAAGCCGCACAGCACCGACATGCGTGCCTCCGCCATCGCAGCCGGCGCGCGGCGCCTGTTCGAGGCGCTCGGCGTCTGGGACGAGATCGCCGGCGAGGCCGAGCCGATCCTGTCGATGGAGATCACCGATTCCAAGCTCGGCGACGCCGCCCGGCCGGTGTTCCTGTCCTTCGACGGCGATGTCGAGCCCGGCGAGCCCTTCGCCCACATGGTGCCGAACGCGCTGCTGCAGGACGCGATGACCGAGCTCGCCCGCGAACGCGGCATCGAGCTGCTGGCGTCCCCGGTGGCAAGCTTCACCGCGAAGCCGGGCAGCGTCGCGCTGACCTTCTCGGACGGGAGCGAAGCCTCCGCCGCGCTGCTCGCCGCCTGCGACGGCGCGCGCTCGAAGCTGCGCACCCTCGCCGGCATCGGCGTGACCGGCTGGCCCTATGGCCAGTCCGCCATCGTGATGACGGTCGGCCATGAGCGCCCGCACGGCGGCAAGGCGGTCGAGCATTTCCTGCCCGCCGGCCCCTTCGCCATGCTGCCGCTCACCGGCAACCGCTGCTCCATCGTCTGGACCGAGGCAACCGAGACCGCGAAGAGCCTGCTCGCCCTGCCGCGGGTGCTGCTCAAGGACGAACTGGAGCGCCGCTTCGGGCTGGAGCTCGGCGAGATCGAGATCCTCGACGAGCCCAAGGCCTTCCCGCTCGGCTTCCAGATGGCGCGCGCCTTCGTCGCCGACCGCCTCGCTCTGGTGGGCGACGCCGCCCACACCATCCACCCCATCGCCGGCCAGGGCATCAACATGGGCCTGCGCGACGTCGCGGCGCTGGCGGAGGCGGTGACCGACGCCGCCCGGCTCGGCCTCGATATCGGCTCGCCGGACGTGCTGGCGCGCTACCAGCGCTGGCGCCGCTTCGACACGCTGGCCATGGGCATGGCGACGGACGGTCTGAACCGGCTGTTCGGCATCCGCTCGGACGCGGTGCGCCTCGTGCGCGACGTCGGCCTCGGCCTCGTCGAGCGGCTGCCGGCGATGAAGTCCTTCTTCATCCGCGACGCCGCCGGCATCGGCGGAAAGGCGCCGAAGCTGCTGCGCGGCGAGACGCTCTAGCGTCCCGCCAGCTCTTCCTCGGTCAGCGGGCGGGCCTCGTCGGCGAGCATGATCGGGATGCCGTCGCGGATCGGGTAGGCGACGCGCGCCTGGCGCGAGATCAGCTCATGCGCGGCGCGGTCATAGTCGAGCGGCCCCTTGGTGACCGGGCAGACCAGCAGCTCCAGCAGCTTCGGATCGATCTCGTGGCCCGAGCGGGCGGCGGGCGTGTCGGATTTCTCGGCCATTGCGTTCTCTCAATCTCGGGCGACCGGATCGGTGGTTTCCGGCTATATAGCGCAGCAAGCTGACATTCTCACGTCGCCGTTCCGACACGTGCGCCCGCGGAAAGACATGGACCAATCCGCCTCCGACCTCGCCCCGGCCCTATCGCCCGAGCCGCGCCTCGACGGCGAGACCCTTCAGCAATGGGTGTTCCGCCAGCTGCGCCGCGCCGTGATGACCGGGCGCTTCCCGCCCGGCAAGGCGGTGACGATCCGCGGGCTCGCCGATGCGCTCGGCGTCTCCTCCATGCCGGTGCGCGAGGCGCTGCGCCGGCTGGTGGCCGAGCGGGCGCTGGTGCTGCTCGACAATCGGCGCGTGCGCGTGCCGGAGATGACGGCGCGCCGCTTCGAGGAGCTGGTCGCCGCGCGCACGCTGCTGGAGGGCGAGGCCGCCGCCCGCGCCTTGCCCCATGCCGACCGCGACTTCCTGCGCCGGCTCGACGCGCTCAACCGCGCTTCCGACGCGGCGGTGGAGGCCGACGACACCGAGGCGATGATCGAGACCAACCTCGCCTTCCACGCCGCGCTCTATGGCGACCGGCCGGACAATGTTCTGCTGCCGCTGATCGAATCGGTCTGGCTGCAGATCGGCCCTTTCATGCGCATGGCGCTGGCCGACCTGCACCGCCACTACCCTGTCGACCGCCACGCCGAGGCGCTGATGGCGCTCGAGGCCAAGGACGAGGCGGCCCTGCGCCGCGCCATCGAGGCCGACATCCGCGACGGCATCGGGCATCTGATGGAGAAGCTGGGGTAGCCAGCCGGACTACATCGCGCGGTCCACGCAGAACACCGTCATGCCCGGACTTGATCCGGGCATCCACGACTTGGACCGGGTGCATGCGGGAAGACATGGATCCCCGGGTCAAACCCCGGGGATGACGTGGTGCAGGCTGGGGCCGTCCGGGATGACGCCTTTCACAAGAGCACCGTCATGCCCGGGCTTGGCCCGGGCATCCACGACTTCATGCCGCGTGGAACCCAAAGACGTGGATGGCCGGGACAAGCCCGGCCATGACGTTGTCTATGAAGGATGGCGACTTTTGAAAGGACGCCTCACCCCACCGCCTTGAGCTTGGGCTTGCCCGAGCGGCCTTCGGCGTAAAGCCGCGCGGCGGCGCCGAAGGCGGTGAAGATGCCGGTCGACAGCCTGTCCTGCCAGAAGCGCCATTCCGGGTGCCACTGGATCGCCATGTTGAAGCCCGCCGCATCCGGCACGCGGAAAGCCTCGATGGTGCCGTCCTCGGCGCGGGCCTCGACGGCGACGCCCGGCGCCAGCTTCGCAACGCCCTGCCCGTGCAGCGAATTCACGCGCCAGGTCGAGGCGCCGGCGATGCCGGCGAGCAGCCCGCCCGGCTCCAGCGCCACGTCGTGTGCCGGCCCGTACTGGGTGTCGATGTCCTTCGTCGAATCCTCGCGGTGGTCGAAGCGGCCGGCCTGTTCGTAGAGCTTCTGGTAGAGCGTGCCGCCCAGCGCCACGTTCATCTCCTGGAAGCCGCGGCACACCCCGAACAGCGGCACGCCGCGCTCCAGCGCCGCGCGGATCAGCGGCAGCGAGATGTCGTCGCGGTGCGGGTCGGCCGGCAGAGGCGGGTCATAGGCCGCGTCGCCATAATGCTGCGGCCCGACATTGGACGGGCTGCCCGGCAGGAAGATGCCGTCGACGAGATCGAATATCTCCTCGATCACCACCCGCTCCGGCGCCATGTCGGCGTCCACGGCCGAGATGGTGCCGGGGATGAGCACCGGCATGGCCTGCGCGCCGCGCGCCACCGCATAGATGTATTTCTCCGTGACGCCATGCACGACATGGCCGCCGCTCGCCTTCACGTCGCTGATCACGCCGATGACTGGACGCATGATGCCTTTCCTGATCGTTCGGCCTGATGTGGGATCGGCGCCGGGCGCCTGTCAATGCGCAGGCCGCGCGAGGCCGCCATGCACGGCGCGACGAGGCATTGAAATACCTCTCACGTGACGGACCAACGTCATCGTGACGCTTTGATGAGGCACGACGGCCCGCAATGCTTCCGCGCCGGCCCTCATCGTGTATGAAGGCGGCTGCATTCATCGGGACACGCCGCGCCGCCAGGGCCTCATGGTTTTCTCCTCCGTCTCCTTCCTGTTCTATTTCCTGCCGGTCTTCCTGATCTGCTATTTCGCCATGCCGGGCGTGCGGGCGAAGAACCTCGTGCTACTCGCCTTCTCGCTGGTGTTCTACGCCTGGGGCGGCCTCGCCAACGTCGTCGTGCTCGCCGTCTCCATGGTGGCGAACTATTTTCTAGCGCTGCTGATCGATCCGCGCTCCGAACCCTGGCGGCTGCGCGTGCTGGCACTCGCCGTGGCGGTGAACCTCGCCGGGCTGATCGCCTTCAAATATTCCGGCTTCCTGGCGGAGAACATCAACCTCGTGCTGCCGGCGGGCTTCCAGTTGCCGGTGGTCCATCCGGCGCTGCCGCTCGGCATCTCCTTCTTCACCTTCCACGCCATCTCCTACCTGGTCGACGTCTACCGGCGAAAGGCGCGCGCCAGCCGGCGCTTCGAGGAGATCGCGGTCTACATCACCATGTTCCCGCAGCTCGTCGCCGGGCCGATCGTGCGCTACTCGACCATCGCGCACCGCATCCACACCCGGCGCACCACGCTCGGGCGGGTGTCGGCGGGCCTGCGCATCTTCGTCATCGGCCTTTCCTGGAAGGTGCTGATCGCCGACGAGGTGGCGCCCGTCGTCGCCGTCATCTTCGACCGCACCTCGACGCCCAATCTCGCCGAGGCGTGGGTGGGCGTCACCGCCTATGCGCTGCAGATCTATTTCGACTTCGGCGGCTACTCGAACATGGCGATCGGCCTCGCCGTCGCCATGGGGCTGAAGTTCCCGCGCAACTTCAACCTGCCCTATGGCGCGCTGTCGATCACCGATTTCTGGCGCCGCTGGCACATGAGCCTGTCGAGCTGGTTCCGCGACTATCTCTATATCCCGCTCGGCGGCAACCGGCACGGCCATCTGCGCACCGCGGTCAATCTGTGGGCGGTGTTCCTGCTCTGCGGCCTCTGGCACGGGGCGAGCTGGACTTTCGTCATCTGGGGCGTCCACCACGGCACCTTCCTGGTGCTGGAGCGCACCCGCCTCGGCGCAGCGCTGAAGGCGGGCCCGCGCATCCTCGGCCACGCCTATGTGCTGCTGGTGGTGCTCACCTCCTGGGTGTGGTTCCGCGCCAATTCGCTTCCCGAGGCGCTCGACCTGTTCGCCGGCCTCGCCGGGCTCAACGGCGGCGGGCCGCTCTCGGTCACGCTGATGGCCGAGCTCAAGCCGATGACCATCGCGGTGCTGATCCTCGCCTGGCCGCTCGCCATGTTCGGCCTGCCGCGGCCCGGCGCGCACAAGCTGCCGCAGAAGCTGCGGCTCGCGCTCTACGGCTTCGCCGACACGGCGGCGGTGGCGGTGCTGCTGGCGCTGTGCATCCTCTCCGTCGGCGCGGCGACCTATTCGCCGTTCCTGTATTTCCGGTTCTGAGGGAGGCGCGCCGATGCCGTTGCTGATGGGCTTCCGCCGCTGGTGGGCGATCCTCTTCGTCGCCATCCTCGCTTTGCCGACCATCGGGCTGGTGGCGCCCGACCTGCCGGCGCCGATGCGCACCGTGCTGGCGCCGGAGCAGCACTGGTGGCACGACGCCTCCAGGCGCCTCGATCCCTACATCAACAACGTCTTCGGCTTCCGCGGCGCGGTGCTCGCCGCCCACCGCTCCTATCTGCGCTTCATCGACGAGCCGCAGGGCGAGCGGGTGCTGCAGGGCGAGAACGGCACGCTGTTCATCCGCGACAACGACGCGCTCGAACAGTCGCTCGGCCAGCTCGTGCGCCCCGGCGCCGTCGCCGGCTTCGTCGGCCTCGCCAGGGAGCTCGACGCCGACATGAAGGCGCGCGGCGGGCGCTTCGTCGCGCTGATCCCACCCAACAGCCACACCGCCAATTTCGACGAGCTCCCGGCCTATGCGCGCGGGCAGAAGAAGGCGCCGACGGAATACGACCTCGTCGCCGCGCGGATGAAGGCGGACGGCATCCCCTTCGTCGACCTGCGCCCGCTGGTCGCGCAGGCGAAGAAGGATGGCCGGGTCTATTTCCGCTACGACACGCACTGGAACGAGCGCGGCGCGCTCCTCGCCTTCAACGCCGCCATGGACGCCGCCGGCCGGCCCGATCTCGCCATCCCCCCGCAGGAGGCGCTCGGCCCGGCGCAGGTGAAGCTCGGCGGCGACCTCTTACGCCTCGGCGGGCTCGACCAGCGCGAGCCGCCGGACACGCGCTATCCGTGGACGCCGCCCTTCGCGCCGCGCGAGGACCTCGCGCCGATGCCGGGCATCATCGTCGGCGACGAGAATCCGCTCTTCCCCTCACGGGCGGTCACCACCGGGCATGACGGGCCGCGCATCATGGTGATCGGCGACTCCTTCACCAACGGCTTCTGGCACGGCCTGCTGGCGGCGCGCAGCTCGGCCTATGTCTGGACCCATCACCAACTCTGCAATTTCGACCAGGGCATGATCGCGCGCTTCAAGCCGGACATCCTGATCTACGCCCCGACCGAGCGCTTCTTCCCCTGCGCCGGCAAGCGCGGTGCCACGGCGACGGTGAGCGGCGCGCCGCCGCAGGAGCCCGCACCGGCCGGCCCGCTTCCCGACGCACACTTGCCGGACGGCCCTGCGCCGCATTAGAACGCGGCGCCTCCCTTCATTTCCCCGAGCCCGCCATGCCGCTGACCGCCCAGGACCTGCTCGCCCGGCTCGCCGAGCTCGGCATCGAGACGACCACCGTCGAGCACCCGCCGCTGTTCACGGTGGAGGATTCGCAGGCGCTGCGCGGCGACATCCCCGGTGGGCACACCAAGAACCTGTTCCTCAAGGACAAGAAGGGGAACATCTTCCTCGTCGTGGTCGAGGAGGAGACGCGCGTGGACCTCAAGAGCCTGCACCAGCCGCTCGGCGCGGCGAGCCGGCTCTCCTTCGGCAGCGCCGAGCTCTTGGAAGAGGTGCTCGGCGTGAAGCCGGGCGCGGTCACCGCCTTCGGCCCGGTGAACGACACGGCGGGCCGCGTCACCGTGGTGCTCGACGAGGAGCTGATGGCGCACGAGACGATCAACTGCCACCCGCTGGTGAACACCGCCACCACCGCCATCCGCAGCGCCGACCTCATCCGCTTCCTGCGCGCCACCGGCCACGAGCCGCGGATCATGACGGTGCCGCGCCGGACCGACGCCGCAGAGGAAGGCTGAGCCTTCCCGCCCCTTCTTGCCCGTTGCATTCGCGGCGCGGCAGACCATTTTATGCGGCGAATAGCTTCGTTTCGTACGACCGAGTATCGCGAGGACGACCCATGCTGCTGAACCAGCCCGCCAACCCGGCCCAGAATGGCGGCGACGCCCCGGCCGGCGACGATGTCGTGATCGACGTCACGACCCGGAGCTTCATGCAGGACGTGGTGGAGGAATCCCGCCGCCGCCCGGTGCTGGTCGATTTCTGGGCGCCGTGGTGCGGCCCCTGCAAGCAGCTCACCCCGATCATCGAGAAGGTGGTGCGCGGCGCCAAGGGCAAGGTGCGCCTCGCCAAGATGAACACCGACGAGCATCCCGCCGTCGCCCAGCAGCTCGGCATCCAGTCGCTGCCCACCGTCTACGCCTTCGTCAACGGCCAGCCGGTCGACGGCTTCATGGGCGCGCAGCCGGAAACCCAGATCCAGGCGCTGGTGGACCGGCTCGTCGCCGGCGCCGGCGGGGCTGACGACATGGCCGAGGTGGTCGCCTCCGGCGAGGCGGCGCTGGCCGAGGGCGACCTCGTCGGCGCGACGGAGATCTTCGCCGCCGTGCTCGCCGAGGAGCCCGCCAACCTCAAGGCCATCGCCGGGCTCGCGCGCGCCCAGCTCTCCGCCGGCAATGCCGAGCAGGCCAAGGCCACCCTTGCGCTGGCCCCGGAGAGCGCGGCGAACGATGCCGGCCTTGCCGCCGTGCGCGCCGCCATCGAACTGGAGGAAGCCGCCGCCGGCCTCGGCGACGTGAAGGAGCTGGAGGCCAAGGTCGCCGCCAACCCGCTCGACCATCAGGCCCGCTTCGACCTCGCCGTGGCGCTCGCCGCGCACGACAAGCGCGAGGAGGCGGTGGACGAGCTGCTCACCATCGTGCGCAAGGATCGCAATTGGAACGACGACGGCGCCCGCAAGCAGCTGGTGCAGTTCTTCGAGGCCTGGGGCCCGACCGACGAGCACACGATCGCCGGCCGCCGGCGCCTGTCCTCCATCCTGTTCGCCTGACGCTGCACAACGGCCAAGGAGCGCCGATGGCGATCAACCATCCCTATACCGGGCCGTCGGAACTGGCGCCGATCATCCCGCTCTTCCCGCTGGAAGGCGCGCTGCTGCTGCCGCGCTGCCAGCTGCCGCTCAACATCTTCGAGCCGCGCTATCTGGCGATGATCGACGCGGCGCTGGCGGGCAGCCGGCTGATCGGCATGGTGCAGCCGGCGCTCGATCCCACCGGCCACGCCATGGCCGGCGGCGCGGCGCTGCTGGCGGTGGGCTGCGTCGGCCGCATCACCGAGATCGCCGAGAGCGGCGACGGACGCTACCTCTTGAACCTGAGCGGCGTCAGCCGCTTCCGCATCGTCTCCGAGGTCGATGCGGGCACGCCCTATCGGCAGGCCACGGTCGATTACGAGCCGTTCGCCGACGACTTCAAGCCCAATCTCGGCGCCGACGCGGTGGACCGCGGCGCGCTGCTGCGCACGCTGGCGGAGTATCTCGACGCCAACCGGCTGGAAGCGGACTGGGAGAGCATCAAGGACGCGCCCAACGAGGCGCTGGTCAACGCGCTCGCCATGATGTCGCCCTTCGGCCCGCGCGAGAAGCAGGCGCTTCTGGAGGCGCCGAGCCTGGCGGCCCGCGCGGAGATGCTGATCGCGGTGACGCAGATGGCGATGGCCCGCACCGGCGGCGAAGGCGACGGCTCGCTGCAATAGCCGCTTCGAGCCGGATCCCGTCCCCGCCAGGCCGTCATCCCGGCCGGAGGCGCAGCCGAAGAGCCGGGATCGCCTTCAGGTTCCAGAACGATTTAGCGATCCCGGATCGCCGCTACGCGGCGTCCGGGATGACGAGCTTCTTGCTGCCGCTTGACTATCCCTCTCCCCCGGAGAGGGAGCAGCCCTCACTCCGCCGCCATCGGCGGGCGGGGGGTGGAGTGCGGGTCCGGCCGCGCCGCGTGGACGGTGGCCAGCACCGTCGCCGGCACCTCGTGCTCGTCCGGCTCGTCGCGCTCGCCGATGAAGCGGCCGAAGGTGCGCGAGAGGAAGTGGCCGAAATCGTCCATCAGCGTGAACACCGCCGGCACGAACACCAGCGACAGCACGGTCGAGGCGACCAGGCCGCCGATCACCGCGATCGCCATGGGCGCGCGGAAGTCGCCGCCCTCGCCCAACCCCATGGCCGAGGGCACCATGCCCGCCGTCATGGCGATGGTGGTCATCACGATCGGCTGGGCGCGCTTGCGGCCGGCCTCGATCAGCGCCGTGGTGCGCTCGACGCCGCCATGCACCGCCTCGATGGCGAAGTCGACCAGGAGGATGGCGTTTTTCGTCACGATGCCCATCAGCATCAGGAAGCCGATCACCACCGGCAGCGTCATGGCGTTGTTGGTGATCAGTAGCGCGATGAAGGCGCCGCCCACCGACAGCGGCAGCGCGATCAGGATGGTGATCGGCTGCAGCACGTTGGCGAACAGCAGCACCAGCACCGCCAGCACCATCATCACGCCGGCCAGCATGGCGTCGGCGAAGCCGCCGAATACCTCGGACATGATCTCGGCGTCGCCGGTCTCCTTCAGCACCACGCCGGCCGGCAGGTTCTTCGCCACCGGCTGGGCATAGACCTGGGCCAGCGCCTCGCCGAGCTGGGTGTTGCCGGCAAGGTCCGCCTCCAGCGCGATGCGCCGCGCGCGGTCGTAGCGGTCGAGGCTGGAGGGGCCGGTGCCGAAGGAGATGTCGGCCACCGCCGACAGCGGCACCGAGGCGCCCGAGGCGGTGCGCACCTTCAGCGTCTCGAAGGTGGAGAGGTCCGCCCGCGCCCGCTCGTCGAGCTGCACCCGGATCGGCACCTGCCGGTCGCCGGCGGAGAACTTGGCGAGGTTCTGCGACACGTCGCCGATGGTGGCGATGCGCACCGTCTGGGCGATGTCGGCGACGGAGACGCCGAGCTCGGCGGCTTCGGCGAGCTTGGGCACGACGCGCAGCTCCGGCCGGTCGAGCGCGGCGCTGGTCATGACGTTGGTGAGGCCCTTCACATTGGCGCGCACCTCGCGCTCCAGCTCCAGCGCCGCCTTCTCCACCTCCTCGCCGTTCGAGCCGGAGAGGATGACGGTGAACTCACGCTGGCCGGGCCCGGCGCCGCCGGAGGCGCCGAAGTTGAAGCGCAGGTCCGGCACGCTGGCGATCTCGTCGCGCATGCGCATCTCGAACTGCTTCTGCGTCGCCTCGCGCTCGCTGCGCGGCAGGAGGTTGACGATGATCGTCGCCTTACGCACCTCGCCGGCCGCGCCCGCCGGGCCGCTGGTCGAGCCCGAGCCGGCGGTGGCGAAGACGCTCTCCACCTCGGGCTGCGCCTTCAGCTTGGCGGAGACCTCGTCGACCACGCGCTGCGTCGATTCCAGCGTCGCGCCGGGCGGCAGCTCCAGCGCCAGTACCGAGCGCGAGACGTCGGAGTTGGGGATGAAGCCCGACGGCAGCAGCGTCGACAGCCACATCGAGCCCATGAACAGCAGGATGCCCGCTGCCACGGTGAGGAAGCGGTGGCGGATCGAGGCGTGCAGCAGGCGGACATAGAAGCGCATCAGCGCCCCGTCCTTGACCTCGCGATGGCCGTGATCGCGCAGGAAATAGGCGGAGAGCATCGGCGTGAGCAGGCGCGCCACCAGCAGCGAGAACAGCACCGCCACGGCGACGGTGATGCCGAACTGGCGGAAATACTGGCCGGCGATGCCGCCCATGAAGCTGACGGGCAGGAACACCGCGACGATGGTCAGCGTCGTCGCCACCACGGCGAGGCCGATCTCGTCCGCCGCCTCGATGGCGGCGCGATAGGGCGACTTGCCCATGCGCATGTGGCGGACGATGTTCTCGATCTCGACGATGGCGTCATCAACCAGGATGCCGGTCACCAGCGTGACCGCGAGCAGGCTGACGCCATTCAGCGAGAAGCCGAGAATGTCCATGACCCAGAAGGTGGGCAGGATCGACAGGGGTATGGCGAGCGCCGTGACGATGGTGGCGCGCCAGTCGCGCAGGAACAGCATGACCACGATCACCGCCAGCACCGCGCCCTCGATGAGCGTGTGCATGGCGGATTCGTAGTCCGCCTTGGTGTACTTCACCGTCGAGTCGATCAGCGTGATCTGCACGTCCGGATGCGCCGCCTCGAGCTTGCGCAGCTCCGCTTCCGCGTTCTCCGCCACCACCACGTCGGAATAGCCCTTGGCGCGGTAGACGCCGAAGGCGACCACCGGCTTGCCGTCGAGGCGGGCGAAGATGCGCGGCTCGGCGGCCCCGTCGGTGACGCTGCCGAGATCGGCGAGGCGCACATAGCGCGCGGACCCGTCGCTGCCGGCCGGCAGCGCGATGCGGGTCTCCGCAAGGTCGGCGACGCTGAGCGCGCCGCCCAGCGTGCGCACGGACTGCTCCTGCGTACCGATCTCGCCGCGCCCGCCGGCGAGGTCGACATTGGTCGCGACGAGCTGGCGGTTGACGTCGGCCGCGGTGACGCCGAGCGCCGCGAGCTTGTCGGGATCGAGCGAGATGCGGATCTCGCGGTCGACGCCGCCCTCGCGCTTGACCTGGGCGACGCCGCGCACGCCCTGCAGCGAGCGGATCACCGTGTCGTCGACGAACCAGGACAGCTCCTCCGGCGTCATGCCCGGCGCCGAGGCAGCATAGGTGTCGATGGCCATGCCCTCGACGTCGACGCGCTGGATCAGCGGCTCCTCGATGTCCTGCGGCAGTTCCGAGCGGACATTGGTCACCGCATCGCGCACGTCGTTGACCGCGCGGTCGACCTGCGTCTCCAGCTGGAACTCGACCACCGTCAGCGAGGTGCCCTCGGTGATGGTCGAGGTGATGTGCTTCACCCCCTGCACGCCGGC
Organism: Xanthobacteraceae bacterium; assembly: GCA_029239875.1. Taxonomy (GTDB): domain Bacteria; phylum Pseudomonadota; class Alphaproteobacteria; order Rhizobiales; family Xanthobacteraceae; genus Ancylobacter. The sequence continues at coordinate 26,739 of JARBUD010000001.1, forward strand.
GACCGAGGTCTCGACGATCTTGGTCACCTGCGTCTCCAGCTCGCTCGGCGCGGCGCCCGGCTGGACGATGGTGACGGAGACGATGGGCAGGTCGATGTTCGGCATGCGCGTGATCGGCAGCCGGTCGAAGGTGTAGAGGCCGATCGCGGTCAGCACCACGAACAGCACGATGGAGGGCACCGGCTTGCGGATCGCCCAGGCGGAGATGTTGAGAGCCATCAGACGCCGCCCTTCGCTTCGGTGAGCGGCACCGGCGTCACCCGGTCGCCGTCGCGCAGGAAGCCGCCGGCGCGGGCGACCACGCTCTCGCCCTGCTTCACGCCTTCGACGATCTCGACATAGCCTTCACCCTTGAGGCCGGTCTTCACCTCGCGGCGGTGGACGATCTCGCCCTCGACCACGAGCACGAAGGCCCCTTCGGGGGTGAACTGCACCGCCGACTGCGGCAGCGCGACGCCTTCATGCCGGGCGATCTCGATCATGCCGCGGCCATAGGCGCCGGGGCGCAGCCGCTCGTCCTCGGGCAGCGCCACGGCGACGCGGGCGAGGCGCGTGGCGCGCTCGACATTGGCGCCGACCAGGCGGACCTTCGCGGCCAGCGGCGACTGGAAGCCGGCCGGCGTCACCGCCACCGGCAGGCCGGGCGTGATGCGCGGCAGCGCCGATTCCGGCACCTCGGCGTCGAGGTCGATGGCGCCGTCCTTGACGATGCGGAACAGCGGCTCGGTGTTGGCGGAGAGCACAATGGCGCCGATGCGGGCCGAGCGCGACGAGATGATGCCGGCCTCCGGCGCCTTGATGTCGGTGCGGGCGAGCCGGACCTCCAACTCGTCGCGATTGGCCTTGATCTGCGCGGCATCGGCCTGCGCGGCGGCAACCGCCTCCTCGTTCGCGGTCACCTGCGCCTCCGCGACCTTGACCGCGCGCTCGCGCTGGTCGAGCACCTCCTGCGAGGTGGCGCCGGTCTTGATCAGGGTGCGGGCGCGCTCCACCGAGGCCTTCGCCTCGATATGCTGGGCGGTCGCCTGCTGCAGCTGCGCCTTCTGCTGCGCGATGGCGGCCTGCGCCCGCGCGGCGTTGGCGGTGTTCTGCGCCAGCAGCGTGTCGATAGTGTCGCGCGACAGGCGGGCGAGCGCCTGGCCCTTCTCCACCCGGTCGCCCTCCTCGACGAGGATGTCGGTGATGCGCAGGCCGTCGATCTCCGGCCCGACCATGATCTCCTCGCGCGCCACCAGCGTGCCGGTGACGGGCAGGGTCTCGATCACCTCGCGCCGGGCGGCCGGCACCACCGAGATGGTGATGCCGCGCACCTGCTGGGGCTCGGGCGCGGCGACGTTGGCCTGCGCCGGCTCGCCGAGGCTCAGCCCCGCGACGATACGGTCGCGAAAGGCATAGCCGGCGATGCCCACCACCACGGCGGTCATGGTGATGGCGAGCGTCACGCGCCGGCGGAAGGAAGAGGACTTGTCGGTCATGGAGCCTTGTCCGAGGGAACGGAACGGTGAGCCGGCGCGAACATGCGGCCGATGAGGTGCCCGAGCGCCGGCATCATCTGCGCGAGCGGCAGCTCGGGTTCGAGGCGGCGGCGCAGCAGCAGGCCGTCGCCGATGGCGTTGATCATGACGAGCGCCGCGTCGGTATCGAGCGCCGGGTCGATCTCGCCGCGCGCCTGCGCCGCGACGAAGGCGCGGCGGATCGCGTCGGTCATCTCCGCTTCGACCTCGTCGAACTTCGCCTTCAGCACCGGGTTGCGCGAGGCCTCGGCGGAGATCTCCGGGCCGAGCTCGACGCAGACCATCGGCATCTCGCCGGAGAACAGCGCATGGCCCATGGCGGCGAGGCCCTCGACGAAGCCCGTGGCGCCGTCGAGGCGCTCCAGCAGGCTCGCGCGCGCCGCCCGCTCCTCCTCGACGATGGCGATGATGATCGCCTCCTTGGAGGGGAAGTAGCGGTAGAGCGCGCCCGGGCTCATGCCGGCTTCGGTGCAGACCTCGTGCATCGAGGTGCCGTGGAAGCCCGAGCGGGTGAAGCAGGCGATGGCCGCGTCCAGCACGCGCCGGCGCGGATCGCGGCGCGCCTCCTGCGGGGCGGCGACCGGCGCAGGCGTGCCGGCGGCCTTGGCGCCGGAGGCCTTGGCAGCGCGGGAGCCGGCGGTCTTGGGAAGGGCGGCACGGGCGCGTGGCGCAGGAGCGGGCATGGGCATCCAAAGTTGGAGCGAACGTTCGTTCGCATGTAGATTGACCCAGGGTCGCATGTCAAGAACGAACGTTCGTTCTCATCACGGAGTCGTCTCCCGCGCCGGCGCCGCCGACCCTTGCGCTGAAATGTTTCCCGCCTTTTTCAGGCCGGCGTCGTTGTGTTGCGAAGCGTTGCGGAATGCGTACGCCGCCCGGCCGATTACCGCGCCATCCTAGCGCAGCGGCGCCCGCGCCGGCACGAATGCCGTCGTCAACCTTAATGCGGCAATCTTGGTGCGTGCCGGTTATTCGGCAGGCGCCACCACGGGGGCGAACTCCTGCACCACGTGGTCATAGACCGAGCGCTTGAAAGGGATGATGAGCGAGGGCGTGCGCTCCAGCCGCTCCCAGCGCCAATTGGTGAATTCCGGCTTGTGGCGGCCACCGCCCGGCTGGTGGATGTCGATCTCGCCGTCCTCGCCGAGGAAGCGCAGCGCGATCCATTTCTGCTTCTGGCCGCGATAGCGCCCCTTCCAGGCCTCGCGGGCGATCGGCTCCGGCAGGTCGTAGGCGAACCATTCCGCCGCGGTCTTCAGCGGCTCGACCGAGGAGACGTTGGTCTCCTCGTAGAGCTCGCGCAGGGCCGCCTCCTCCGGGCTCTCGCCCTCGTCGATGCCGCCCTGCGGCATCTGCCAGGAATGATGCGCGTCGACATGTTCCGGGCCGCCGACGCGCTGGCCGAGGAACACCAGCCCGTCGCGATTGACGAGCACCACGCCGACGCAGGGGCGGTAGGGCAGTTGGTCGAAGGGGATCATGGCGGCACCGGAATCGGGGGAGAGGCAGGCATCATGATAGGCCATCACGACAGCCCGATATAAGCCGCTCGCCGCCGGCGAGAAGCCTGATCAGCGCAGCAGCGGTCCGCCTTCGCGGCCGAGCAGGGCGGTGTCGGCGGCATCGAGCGCGGGAGGCGCGCTCATCACCTCGCTCTGGCCGGTGGCGCCGTCGAACACGACGATGCTGTCCGCGGCGCCGAAGCCCGGCCGCAGCACCGGGGCGTCGAGGGCGACGCCGGCGGAGAACCCTGGATCGAAGGAGAACAGCGCGTCCTCGGGCTCCGGCCCGGCACCGCGCGAGAGCCACACACCGCCGGCGAGGCCGAGGACGGCGATGCCGGCCAGGGCGAAAATGCCCACCGCCGCATAGTGCAGCGCGCTGTCGCGCCCGGCGTCGCTGCCCGGCAAGGTTCCGGCGGGCGGCGCGGCGATCGGCGTGCGAAGCGGTGGCGAACGTTCCATGACCGGCGTTGTCGGCGCCGACCAAGGCGGGATCGGGGCGAAATCGGGCTGGCCCGGCGGCATCCGCGCAAACGAAACCCCGCTCTCGCGGAAGAGCGGGGCTCGTTGCTTTTCGGCCACAGCCGGCGGCGCCGGCTGTGAAGCTTCGATCAGTTCGGCACGGCGGCCTTGGGATCGGCCGGATAGGCGGCGTTCTTCTGCACGCCGTGCATCAGGTCGACGGCGAGCTTGAGCTGGGTGTCGTCCTTCGGATCCGGCGGCACATAGGCCGGCGAACCGGTCTGCTCGTCCTCGCCGTTCTTCAGGTGGCCCTTGAGCGAGGCCTCGCCGCGCGTGGTCTCGACGCCGGCGGCCTCCGCCTTCTCCTTGACGTCCTGCGGCACGTCCTGGACCAGCTCGATGTCCGGCTGGATGCCCTTGGCCTGGATCGAGCGGCCCGACGGCGTGTAGTAGCGCGCCGTGGTCAGCTTGATCGCGGCGTTGCCGGACACCGGGATCACGGTCTGCACCGAGCCCTTGCCGAAGGAGAGCGAGCCGAGGATGGTGGCGCGCTTGTGGTCCTGCAGGGCGCCGGCGACGATCTCGGACGCCGAGGCCGAGCCGCCGTTCACCAGCACGATCACCGGCTTGTTGGTGGCGAGGTCGCCCGGACGGGCGTTGCGCCGCTCGGTCTCCTCGGGGTTGCGCCCGCGGGTGGAGACGATCTCGCCGCGATCCAGGAAGGCGTCGGAGACGTCGATCGCCTGGTCGAGCAGGCCGCCCGGATTGTTGCGCAGGTCGATGATGAAGCCCTTGAGCTTGTCCTCGCCGATCTGCTTGGTCAGGTCCGCGATCGCCTTCTTGAGCCCCTCGCCGGTCTGCTCGCTGAAGGAGGTGATGCGGATATAGCCGATGTCGTCGGACTCGACCCGGGCGCGCACCGACTTGATGTTGATGATGTCGCGCGTGAGCGTCAGCTCGAGCGGCTTGTCCGCGCCCTTGCGGATGATGGTCAGCTTGATCGGGGTGGAGACCGCGCCGCGCATCTTGTCGACGGCCTGGTTCAGGGTCATGCCCTTCACCTCCTCGCCGTCGAGCTTGGCGATCAGGTCGCCGGCCTGCACGCCGGCCTTGGCGGCGGGGGTGTCGTCGATCGGGGCGACGACCTTCACCAGGCCGTCCTCCATCGTGACCTCGATGCCGAGCCCGCCGAACTGGCCGCGGGTCTGCACCTGCATGTCGCGGAAATCCTTCGCATCCATGTAGGTGGAGTGCGGGTCGAGCGAAGAGAGCATGCCGTTGATGGCCGACTCGACCAGCTTGCCGTCGTCCGGCTTCTCGACATAGTCGGCGCGCACCCGCTCGAACACGTCGCCGAACAGGTTCAGCTGGCGATACGTGTCCGAGGCGGCCGCCATCGCCTGGGTCGGCTGAAGCAGCAGCCGCGGCTGGGTGGCGCCCACGGCGATAATGGCGCCGGCCGCCGCACCGAAGAGAAATACTGACGTCCTACGCATCATCCGCGTACCTTCTCGCTCTCGCTCGTCGCCCACCAAGGGGTTGGGTCGATCGAATTCCCGTCCTTACGGAACTCGACGTAAAGAATAGGTTGGGCGGTTCCAAGGCTGACCGACGACACAAGCTGCGGACCGCGCCCCATCACCGCGACCGGCTCGCCGGACAGTACGAACTGACCCAACTCGACGGTGATCTTATCCATTCCTGCCAGAAGAATATGGTATCCGCCGCCCGCATTGATGATCAATAGTTGTCCATAGGAGCGGAACGGGCCGGCATAGACCACCCAGCCGTCGCTCGGCGCGGCCACCTGCGCCTCCGTCCGCGTGCCGAACGACACGCCCTTCTCCTGCCCGCCATAGCCGTCCTCGGTGCCGAAGGCCTTCAGCACCGCACCGCCCACCGGCGGCGGCAGCATGCCCTTGGCCTCGTCGAAGGGAATGCCGGGGGAGAGGCGGCCGGGATCCTTCAGCGCCGCCAGATGCGCCGCGGGGCCTTGATCGGGCTTGGTTTGCGCCGCTTCCTGCGCCGCCTTGCGGCTGGCGGCGATCTCGGTCTCCATGCGCTGCATCAGCTCGCGCACATTGCCCGCCTCGGCGGCGAGCGCGGTGGCGCGGTTCTTCTCGTCGGCCAGCGCCTGCTCGCCCTGCGCCAGCGACTTCTTCTTCTCCTCGACCAGCGCCGTGGTGCGGCGGCGCTCGTCGGCGAGGGTAAGCTTCAATTCTGCGAGAGCGTCGCGCTCGCGCGCGGTTTCCTGGCGCACGCGCTGCTGGGCGGCGAGCTCGCTCGCCAGAAGGTCGGTCTCCGCCTTGAGCTCGGGCAGCACGGCGCCGAGCAGCATGGCCGAGCGCACCGATTGCAGCGCGTCGTCGGGGCGCACCAGCAGCGCCGGCGGCGGACGGCGGCCGAGCCGCTGCAGCCCGCCCAGCACCTCGGCCAGCACCTCGCGGCGCGAGGCCAGCGATTCCCGTATGTCCGCCTCCTCGCGGCCGAGCTGGAGCAGCCGCTGCTCGCTGGTGTCGAGCTTGGCCTCGACCTCGCGCACCCGGATGGCGGTGTCGAGCAGCGCCGCGTTCAGCTTGGCGCGGTCGCCCTTGATGGATTCGATCTCCGCCATCAGCCGCTGCTGTGCGGCGGTCGAATCCTTCAATTCGACGTTGATCTTCTCCATGCGCTGCTGCTGCGCGGCGCGGTCCTTCGGCGGCTGGCTCGGACCGGCGGCACGCTCGGCGGGCGCCCCCGATGCTGGGGCGTTCTGGGCGGGTGCGTTCTGGGCGGGCGCCGGGGCCGCCAGGGCAAGGACGAGCAAGGCGCAGCCGGCCCCGAGGAGCGGGCGGCGCGGGGCAATCGGGACGGTGCGGCGGGTGGGCATCGGCACAGGAGGCGCCAGCGTGGTTAATCTTCGGTTAGCGCCGCCCGACGCCCGGCCCGTCAGGCCTTGTGATAGGGGTGGCCGGAAAGGATGGTCGTCGCGCGGTAGAGCTGCTCGGCCATCATGACGCGGACCAGCTGATGGGGAAAGGTGGCACGCCCGAACGACACCGTCCGGTCGGCATATTCCCGCACATTCCCGCCGAGCCCGTCCGCTCCGCCTATGACGAAGGTGAGCGCGCGCGAGCCGTGGTCGCGCAGGGCGGCGATGTCGGCGGCGATCTGCTCGCTGGTCATCTCCTGCCCGCGCGGGTCGAGCGCGATCATCGCGCCGGGATCGGGCAGGGCGTCGATGATCGCCGCGCCTTCATCGGTCATGCGGTCCTCGGGACGGCGCGCCTGGCTCTCGGCGATCTCGACCACGTCGGGACCGGACAGGCCGAGCGAGCGCCCGCTCTTGCCCGCGCGGTCCATGTAGCGCGCGCAAAGCTCCCTCTCGGGCCCGGCCTTGAGCCGGCCCACGGCAATGATCACCAGCCGCAACGCGCTTTAGCCGCGCGTCATCTTCGGCGAGCCGCCCGGCAGGGCGCCCGACCACATCTTCTCGATGTTGTAGAACCCGCGCACTTCCGGCTGGAAGATGTGGACGATGACATCGCTCGCATCGATCAGCACCCAGTCGCAGGCCGGCATGCCTTCCACGCGCACGCCCTTGACGCCGCGCGCCTTGAGCGCCTCGACGAGGTGCTCGGCGGTGGCGCCGACATGGCGCTGGGAGCGCCCGGACGCGACGACCATGTAGTCGGCGATGGTCGTCTTGCCGCGAAGTTCGATGGAGACGATGTCCTCGGCCTTGTCATCTTCGAGACGGGCGAGAACGAGGGCTAGCATCTCCTCGGCGTCGAAAGACGCTTCGGAGACGGGCGCAGTCGCCGGGCTGGGGGCGGCTGCTGCAAGCGCCATGATGGACAGGGGTCCTGATCCTCTCGTCATTACGGCCACGGGAACGCGCGGGAGATTCCGCGTCGTTCATACGTTCTTAAGATAGTGCGTAAGGGGGGTGTTTTTCAACCGGGGGGAGGGAAGTGACATGAATCCCGACCGGTAAAGCACTCCGTAGAGATCACCAGCTAGATCGCATTGGAGTCCGACCTTCTACTTGCACGAGTATCGAACCACTATGATGTAGCCGCGATCGTCAAGTGATGCGCTGGGAGTTCGAAATGATCGGATCCATCCATTCGGATGCACGTTCTTGGGACGAACTGTGGGAAGCATTGTCCACTGGTCCCTCGGGAGGGCAAGCCTCCTCGAAGATCGGACGCCGCCGCAACACAACTGTGGAACCAGGTTTCATCAAGATCCTGACTCAACAAACTCAAACCGAACGCCGTCAGCGATTTTATCGCGAGGCGGCGACGCTAGAGAGTCTTGAGATCGAGGGTGTTCCGCGACTGATCGAAACTAACGCCCGGCACTACAAGGATCGCGCCTATCAACTCTATGCAGTTTCCACCTACATACCGGGCAAGACCCTCCGCGAACTTCCCAAAGCTTCCTACGCGCCCGAACAGGCAATCCACTGGATAGTGAGTCTCTGCGAAATTCTACGATTGTGCAGAGAGGCCGGCATCCGTCACCGCGATATCAAACCAGAAAACTGCATTATTGACGGCGATGGAAAGTTCCACCTCGTCGATTTTGGGCTATCGTCCAACGTCTACAAGCAAGATGGCTTCGACACGCCAATAGGGAAGGAGATCGGAAATAGATTTCTCCGCGTACCCGAACTTCGCTCGGATAGCGCGAATAAAGACGACCCTAGAACTGATCTGACGCTAGCTGTAGGAGTCCTATTTTTCCTACTGACACAGGAAAATCCACGTGTTCTCCTCGATGAAAAGGGAAGATTTCTTCATCAACGACTGGATAATACATCTCTTTGCAAAACGATAAATATTCCGCGACCTGAACGATTGATACGACTTTTTGATCAAGTATTTCAACTTAACCTCGATCAGCGATTTCAATCGGCTGAGTCCCTGAGGGATGCGCTTCGTGAAACTTTAGAACCCGCGCCTTCAGGCACCAAAGCCGACTTACTCCAGCGCCGGATACTTCAGCATACACGAAGCGCCGCAGCGATGCAGAGCCAAGTCATGATGGACAAACTGCATTCAATGCGCGTTCAGATTGATGGGCTTTGCGATCGGATGCTCGAGGAATTGGGTGGAGCGGTCAGCAGATTAGGCGGCCCGGTTCCCCATGCGGATGTGCGTCAAGCTTCTCTCAGTTATGAGACCGGATTCTTGTACTCTCGCGACACGCGCATCCATATCATGTTGGGATTTGTTATGAGATACGTTGGAACTGAAATCATCGTCTCGATCTATTCAAACAGATCGGCACAAGCATATATTCGTGTCCCTACAGCAATTGCGCAGTTAACAACTGATGATCTTGAGATCATTCGAGAGTCTTACTTGTCAAAACTAACATCAGCGCTCGATTCCGCAGATTGAACCTCCCAAAGCTCGCTTGCTCACGTCACGCCAGATCCGATCCGGAAACCCCTACCCACCCCTCCCCACCAGATGCGCCGATGCGCGCCAGGCGTGATGGGCGAGGGCGTCGAGCTGGCGCACGACGTCGATCCGCGCCAGCGCGTCGGCGGCGGTCAGTTCGCCCGGCGCGACCGCGGCCAGCGTCGCGGCGCGATGGCCGCGCTGGAGCGCGTCGAGCGCGCGTGCCGCCCCTTCCGCCTCGCCGAGCGCCGCGGCGACCTTGGGCGCGACCTTCCAGCCGATGGGCGCGGCCTGCGTGCTGAGGGCGGTCTCGGCGGTGATCGAGCCGCCGACCGCCTGCGCCGCCCGCATGGCCTGCGCGCACAGGCCGGCGGCGCGAGCATCCTGCGCGGCGCCCTGCCCGGCGGGAACGCCGCCCGCCACTACCTCCGCCAGCCGCCCGGCATGGTCGAGCGCGTGCAGCGTGCTGGTCAGGCGCAGCCGCTCGGGCTCCGTCTCGGGCGGCTCCTTCAGTTCGGACAGGAAGTCTCGCACCTCCTCGATCGTCGCGGCGGCCGTCACGCCGTCACGCGTCGCCGGGCCGGCACGGCCGGAAAGCCCGACCGCGACCGAGGCGGCCATCGTGGCGACGACGTCCGCCACCACGCGCCGGGCGGCCTCGACCGCGATCACCGGGTTGGCGAGCGCGCTCGGGTCGAGCGCGCGCTGGAGCGCGGTCTCCCGTGAGGGCAGCAGCCGCTCCACCACGCGGGTGAACCATTGCGTCGCCGGCAGCAGCACCGCCACGCCCACGACATTGTAGGCCGTGTGATAGGCGGCGAGCAGCGTCGTGCCGTCGGCGGTGTCGCTCAGGGCCTGCATCAGCGCCGCCGTGAACGGGAAGGCGAGGATCGCGATCAGCGCCGCGATGAGCTTGAACAGCACATAGGCCAGCGCCAGCCGCTTGGCCGTCGCGCTGGCGCCGATGGCCGCGAGGGCGGAGCTGGTCGCCGTGCCGATGTTCTGGCCGATGATCAGCGCCGCGCCCTGCTCAAGGCTCACCGCCCCAGCGAAGAAGGCCGAGATGGTGACGGCGATGGCGGCGGTCGAGGACTGCATCACCGCGGTCATCGCCAGGCCGACGGCGATCAGCGTGATCAGCCCGACCGACCCCGCCGCCCAGCCGACCCCCAGCATGCCGAGCACGGCGGGCAGGTCGGAGGGGTGGAGGGTCTCGGCAAGGCCGCCCATTCCCTGCTGGAGATTGGTCAGCCCGTAGAGCACCAGCGCGAAGCCGGCGAGCGCGCCGCCCGCCGCGGCGATCCGCCCGCCGGCCAGCAGCTTCAGCAGCGCGCCGATGAAGATCATCGGCAGCGCATAGGCTGAGAGCGAGACGCGCACGCCGATCAGCGCCACCAGCCAGCCCGTGCCGGTGGTGCCGACATTGGCGCCGAAGACGAGGCCGAGGCCCTGCGGGAAGGTCAGCAGCCCGGCGCTGACGAGGCCGATCGTCGTCATCGTCACCGCGCTCGACGACTGCACCAGCAGCGTGATGATCGCGCCCCAGAAGGCGCCCGACAGCGGCGTCGCGGCCGCCTTGCCGAGCACGCTGCGCAGGGCCGAGCCCGCCAGCGCCTTCAGCCCGTCGGTCATGACGGTCATGCCGAGCAGGAACAGCCCGACGCCGCCGAGGATGGAAATCGCGGTCGACATCAGCCCCTCGTCCCCGCCCGTTGCCGGATCATAGCCGCTCGCCCGCCCCCTGCGTCAGACGCGGCCGAGAAATTCCAGCACCCTCTGTGTGAGCAGCCCGGCGGCTTCAGCGTCATAGGAGGGGAGCGACCTGTCGGCGAAATAGTGCTGGTCGCCCGGATAGAGGAACAGCTCGGCGTCCTCGGCCTGCGCCACGATCTCGCGGGCGGCGTCGATGTCGCCCTCGCCGACGAAGATGGGATCCCTATCCATGCCGTGGATCTGCACCGGCACGCCCGCCGGCCAGGGGCCGAAGGTCCATTCCCCGCTGAGCGGCAGGCAGGCGTGGAACAGCAGCGCCCCGCGCGCGCCGGGGCGCGTCTGCGCCAGCTTCTGCGCCGGCAGCACGCCGAGCGAGAAGCCGGCATAGACGAGGCCCGCGGGCAGGACGTCGGCGGCGCGCACGCCGCGCTCCAGCATGGCGTCGAAGCCGATCGTGCCGACATAGGCGAGGCCGTCGTCGATGCTGGCGAAGGTACGCCCCTCGAAGAGGTCCGGCGCGATCACCGCATGGCCGGCGGCCCGCAATTCGTCGGCGAAGGCGCGCAGGCCCGGCGTCAGCCCCTGCGCGTGGTGGAACAGCAGGACCGCGGCCATCGACAGGCTCCCGTCCGTTCATGGCGTGCGGCGATCATAGCCGATTCACGTCGTCCTGCGTTGCGTCGACGGCAGGTGTCGCTGCCTCGGGGGCCAATCCACAATGGATCCTCATCCTGAGGTGCTCGCGCAGCGAGCCTCGAAGGATGGTCATCGAGCGTGCCCGGACGAGCATCCTTCGAGGCTGGCCCACGGCCAGCACCTCAGGATGAGGTTCACCCAGATGCATGCGGAACGTCCGTCGCGCCCTCATGCCCCGGCTGCGACACCCGCGCCGCCCACTCCTTCCCGCTCCACTCCCGCACCGCCACCGCGATCTTCCCGTCGCTGATGTCAATGACGTTGTAGCCGTTGCGGTGGTCGCGCAGGCGGGTGGAGATGGTGGAGCCGGCCTGCACCACCAGCACCGGCGCGACTGCGGCGTGCATGGGGCCGGTCCGCTCGCCTTCCACCCGGTGGTGATGGCGCACATAGGACATGTGGAAGTGCCCGGACAGCACGAGCCGCACATCCAGCCGCGCGAAGGTCGCGAGCGCCCTGTCGGCGCGATCCACCAGCCGCATCGGCCGCGCCATCGGCGTCTCCGGCTGCATCAGCGGATGATGCGCCACCACGATGCGCAGCTTGTCTTTGTGGACGCCGGAAAGCCGCGCCTCCAGCCGCTCCAGCTGCCGGCGGCTGATCGAGCCGTGCGACCAGTCGAGGCCCGCGCGCAGCCGGCGCGAGGTCTTGATGCCGGCGAGCGCGATGCCTTCGAGGTTCAGGAACGGCTCCGGCTCGGGGTGGATATGGCGGCGGTAGCGGCGATAGGGATCGATGAGGCGCAGCGGCAGGTTCCAGGCCGGCACGTCGTGATTGCCGGGCACGGCGAAGACCGGCACGCTCAACTGATCGATGAAGCGACGGGCGCTCATGAACTCCGCCACTGAACCCACCTGCGTGAAGTCGCCGCTCACCACCACGAGGTCCGGCGCCTGGCGCGAGACTTCCGCGGCGAGGCCTTCGGCGAGTTCCGCGTCGTGGCGGCCGAAATGCAGGTCGGAGAGATGGACGATGCGCATTCAGCCGGCCCCCGCCGCCTGTAACGCCACCACCGCCGCCGGCGCGAGGATCGACAGCGCCTGCGGCCGGATGCGGAAGGTGAGCGGCGGGTCCATGCGCACCACCTCGCCGTCGATCATCACCCGCACGTCCCGCCTCTTCATGTGCAGCACCACGCCTTCCACCGGTTCGAGGGCGAGGGCGCTGTCCTGCCGCCAGCGGCCTATCAGCATGGCCAGCGTCAGGCGCAGCGTGTCGGAGAGACCGAGCCGCTTGAGCACGTAGAGGGTCAGCGTGCCGCGGTCGAGCCGCTCGCGCGCGAAGAAGCGGCCGAGCCCCTCGTCATAAGCGTTGTTGGCGACCGCTACCGCCCGCACCCGCTCGACCCGGCTCGCCCCGTCCGCGGGGTGGATGTGCAGGGCGATCCGCCGGGGATTGGAGAGGCGCTGCAGGAAGTAGCGGACGAAATCCAGCCGGGCGCGCAGCGAGGCCTTGCCGCGTATGGTCTCGCGCGCCGCGGCGATGCCGGGAATGGTGCCGATGACCACCTTGTGCAGGAAGATGCGCCCATTGACGTCGCCGACATCGATCCGGCAGGGCGTCATGGTGGCGAGCTCGGCGATGGCCCGGTCGAGGTCGAGCGGGATCTTCAGGTCGCGCGCCAGCAGGTTGGCGGTGCCGAGCGGCAGCAGGGCGAGCGTCTTGGGCGTGTCGACCAGCGCATGGGCGAGCGCGGTGATGGTGCCGTCGCCGCCGGCCGCGACGATCACTTCCGCGTCGCTCGCAAGGGCTTCCGCCACCCGTGCTTCCAGCGGCCGCTCGCCGTCGGCGTCGACCTCGACCTCAAGTCCGGCGGCGCGGAATTTCTCCGCCAGCGCCTCGGCGGTCAGGCCGAGCGCGGCGGCCGAGCCGGAAAGCGGATTGAACACGACGTAAAGCGGCCGGGAACCCACGCGCCTCGAACCTTCCGACATCGGCACAACCTGCCACGCAGAGATGACACTCCCGTGTGAACGGCCGTCGCGCCGAAGCGTTCGATCCTGCCGCGAATCGGCCGGCGAATACCGCTGCCTACGCCCCGCCCTTCGCGCGCAGCTGCGTCGAGGACATCGGCGATTTCAGCCCGTGCAGGAAGGTCCAGGCCGGCGCGGGCAGCGAAGCGAGGCGCCCGGCTTCGCTCTCTGGCCGGCGCCAGCGCGCCAGCGCCTGCGCCGCCGGGGCGGCCATGGCGGGGAAGGTGCAGCCCTGCCGGTCAATGACGGCGATCGGCACGAGGTTCGCCATCTCGCGCCAATGACCCCAGCGGTGGAAGGAGGCGAGGTTGTCCGCCCCCATCAGCCAGACGAAGCGCACCTCCGGGAACCGCGTCACCAGAGCCGCCACGGTGTCGTAGCTGTAGCGCGTACCGAGCCCGGCCTCGAGCCCGGTCGGCACCAGCGCCGGATGATCGGCGACCTTGCGTGCCTGCCCCACCCGCAGGGCGAGCGGCGGCAGGCGGTGATTGTCCTTCAGCGGGTTGCCCGGCGTGACCAGCCACCACACCTTGTCGAGCCGCAGGCGCTTGAGCGCGAGAAGACTCGCTGCGCGGTGGGCGGCATGCGCCGGATTGAAGCTGCCGCCATAGAGCCCGATGCGCATGCCCGGGAAAAGCGGAGGGATGCGGGTGTCGGGCGTGAACCCTTCACCTCTCCCCGACGGGGAGAGGTCGGCGCGGAACGCGCCGGGCGCGGCGTTCACGGCCGGATCTGGCCGGTGCCGCGCACCCGGTATTTGAAAGAGGTGAGCTGCTCGGCGCCGACCGGCCCGCGCGCGTGCATGCGCCCCGTGGCGATGCCGATCTCGCCGCCGAAGCCGAACTCGCCGCCATCGGCGAACTGGGTCGAGGCGTTGTGCACCACGATGGCCGAATCGACCTCGGACAGGAACCGCTCCGCCGCCGCCGCGTCCTCGGTGAGGATGGCGTCGGTGTGGTGCGAGCCGTAGGTCTCGATATGGTCGATGGCGGCCGCCAACCCGTCGACCAGCTTCACCGAGATGATCGCCTCGAGATATTCGGTGCGCCAGTCCTCGTCGGTCGCCGGCTTCACGCGGGCGTCGACCTTCTGCGCCGCCGCGTCGCCGCGCACCTCGCAGCCCTCGTCGAGCAGCATGGTGACGAGCGGCGCCAGCATCGCGCCGGCCCCGGCCTCGTCGACCAGCAGCGTCTCCGCCGCGCCGCAGACGCTGGTGCGCCGCAGCTTGGCGTTCTTCACCACGGTGAGCGCCTTGTCGAGGTCGGCGGCCCGGTCGACATAGATGTGCACGAGGCCTTCCAGATGCGCGAAGACCGGCACCCGCGCCTCGCTCTGCACCCGGGCGACGAGGCTTTTTCCCCCGCGCGGCACGATGACGTCGATGTTGCCGGAAAGGCCGGCCAGCATCTCGCCCACCGCCGCGCGGTCGCGGGTCGGCACCAGCTGGATGGCGTCGGCCGGCAGGCCGGCGCTGGTCAGCCCCTCGGCCATCGCGGCATGGATGGCGCGGGATGAATTGAAGCTGTCCGACCCACCGCGCAGGATCACGGCGTTGCCGGCCTTCAGGCACAGGCTGCCGGCGTCGGCGGTCACGTTGGGCCGGCTCTCATAGATGACGCCGACCACGCCGAGCGGCGTGCGCACGCGCTCGAGGCGCAGCCCGTTCGGCCGCTCCCAGCTCTCCGTCACCTTGCCGACGGGATCGGAAAGCTCGGCGATCTCCTCCACCCCGCGCGCGGTCGCCTCCAGCCGCGCCTCGTTCAGCGTCAGCCGGTCGAGCATGGAGGCGCTCATGCCGGAGGCCTTGGCCGCAGCGACGTCCTCCGCATTGGCGGCGAGGATGGCGGCGGCATTGGCGCGGATGGCAGCGGCGGCGGCCTTCAGCCCGGCGGTCTTGGCCTCGGCCGAGGCCAGCGCCAGCGTGCGGGCGGCGGCGCGGGCGCGCCGGCCGATCTCCAGCATGACCGCGTGCACGTCCGAACCGTCCTCGCGCGGCGCCGGCGCGTCGAGACGGGTCTCGGCGGCGGATACGGCGCGCAGGGAAGAGGCGGCGGACATGGGCTTCACTCGCTGGTCACAAAACTGGGTCACGAAAACGGGCGCCTTATCTACCACAAGCAAACTCGTGGGCGCCAAAAGGAAATGGCGACGCGCCGCCGCCTTTACCATAGCCGGCGGGAAAGGCTTGCCATTTGGCCGGCGACATCCGATGTCACCCGCGGCGTCGACCGCTCGGCGCTTCGCCTGCCCGCCTTCCGTCCGCTTCCCCGAGGAGACCGGAACTCTTGCTGCGCGCCTTCGACATCGCCTGGGACGCCTTCTGGCGCTTCGTCGAGGACGACGGCTGGGCGATCTCCAGCCATATCGCGCTGTCGGCGCTGATGTCGCTGTTCCCCTTCCTCATCTTCGTCACCGCGCTGGCGGCGTTCTTCGATTTCAAGAACCTCGCGGACGAGACGGTGCAGCTCATGCTGGAGGCCTGGCCCGCCCAGGTGGCCGAGCCCATCGGCCACGAGATCCGCAACGTGCTCACCCAGGTGCGCACGGACGTGCTGACCATCGGCGTGGTGCTGGCGATCTACTTCTCCTCGAACGGCATAGAGAGCCTGCGCATCGGCCTCAACCGCGCCTATGGCGTGCGCGAGAGCCGCGCCTGGTACTGGCTGCGCCTCGAATCGATCGGCTATGTCGTGGTCGGCGCCGCCGGCCTGCTGGCGCTGTCCTTCCTGGTGGTGCTCGGCCCGGTGCTGTGGCTGGCGGCGGTGCGCTGGGTGCCGGCGCTGCAGCCGTTCGGCTGGGTCATCACCTTCCTGCGCTATGCCGCGACCTCCGCCATCCTCATCGTCGCGCTGGTGGTGGCGCATGTGTGGCTGCCGGCGGGACGGCGCACCTTGGCCGAGGTGGCGCCGGGCATATTGGTGACGCTGGGGCTGTGGCTGGCGGCGGGCGCGGCTTTCGGACGCTACCTCGCCGAGTTCGCCAGCAACTACGTCACCACCTATGCCGGCCTCGCCTCGGTGATGATCGCGCTCGTCTTCCTCTACACCACCGCCTCGATCTTCGTTTACGGCGGCGAACTCAATGCCGCGATAAGGCGCGCCCGCGAAGGGCGGCTCTGAACCGGGAACCCACGCCCCCTCTTCTTCCTTGACCTTCATCAAGGCGCGCCGGCACCGGCCGGCGCCGAATGACCGTGACGCTGCAAGGAGGCGGAGAATGACCAGCTACGACAAGATCAGAATCGAGAACGGCGCCTGGGTCGTCGTCTGCGACGGCCGCAAGGCGCTCATCCTGCGCAATGAGGGGGATTCCGCCTTCCCCAATCTGCGCACCCACGAGGTGCACGAGCAGGAGAATCCCTCGACCAGGGAACAGGGCACCGACGCGCCCGGCCGCGTGCAGCAATCCGCCTCCACCGCGCGCTCATCGGTCGAGCCGACCGACTGGCACGAGGAGGCCGAGCGCGACTTCATGCGCATGCTCGCCGCCCGGCTCGACGCCGCGGTGGGCGCGGGCGAGGTGAAGTCCATCGTCGTCGTCGCCGCGCCGCGCGCGCTCGGGGTGCTGCGCCCGCTCTACAGCAAGCAGCTCGGCGAGGCCGTGGCCGCCGAGGTCGACCGCGACATGGTGCGGCTGCCGGTCTACGAGATCGAGAAGCATCTCGCGGCCTGAGACGGCGGGCCGGAGACGCGGCCTGCGCGAAACAGCCGATTTCCCTTCGCCCGAAAGGGTTCTACGCTACCCCCGTTCCAGCGCCGTTGGGACGGGGGTAGTGCTTTGGGGGCAAGGCATGTGGGACTTCTCCATTGGGACGGCCATCGGGCTGGTGGCGCGCACCTGGCCCTTCGTGCTGCTGCGGCTCGTCGTCTACTGCGCCATCGCCGCCGGCTTCGTGATCGGCATCGCGCTGGGCACCGGTGTCGGCTGGGCCGTCGGCCTCGGCTTCGGCGGTGACGGCGAGATCACCGGCGCGCTGATCGGCGGGCTCATAGGCTTCGGCCTCGTCTGCGGCGTGCTGTGGTGGGTGCGGCAATATCTGATCTATCTGGTCAAGGCCGGCCACGTGGCGGCGATGGACGCGCTGCTGCAGGGCGGCGAGATTCCCGGCGGGCAGGCACAGATTTCCTATGCGGTTGCCACCGTGAAGGCCCGCTTCCTCGAAGTGAACGTGCTGTTCGGCATCGACATCCTCATCCGCGGCGTGGTGCGGGCGCTGGTCGGCCTGCTGAACATGCTGACCGCATGGATTCCCGGCTTCAAGACGCTCAACGACTTCGTCAACGCCGTGCTCAAGGTGGCGCTCGGCCTCGTCGACGAGATCATCCTCGCCTACATCATCCGCCGCGGCGACACGCCCCCGGCCGAGGCGGCGCGCGACGGGCTGGTGCTCTACGCCCAGAACGGCGGCACGATGATCCGCAACGCCGTCTGGATCGTGCTGTTCGAGCTCGCGGCGGTGATCACGATCTTCCTCGTCGTGCTCGGCCCGGCGGTCGGCCTCGCCTATGCGATGCCGGGTGGGCTCACCGGCTTCGGCGTCGTCTTCGCCGCCGTCACCGCCTGGGCGCTCAACGCGGCGCTGATCGAGCCGCTCTGCATCGCCGCGCTGCTGCAGGCCTACGACCTCGCCATACGCGGCCAGACGCCGAACCCCGAATGGACGGCGCGGCTCGATTCCACCTCCAAGGCCTTCCGCGACCTCGCCCAGCGCCCGCCCACCCCAAGCGGCGCGCCGCAGCCGGCGTGAGGGATGGCGGCTCGCTCAAGCGACGTCATGGCCGGGGCTTGGCCCGGCCATCCACGACTTCGGATGCCACCACGTGCCCGGCCCCAAGACGTGGATCCCCGGGACAAGCCCGGGGATGACGGCCGGATACGGCGCAGGTGCTGATGCATTTGGCAGTCCGATCGCGGCATAGTGCAGATCGGTTGCATCGTGAAGGAGCCGCATGAAGACCCTGTCCTTCTTCCGCCTCGTGCTCGCGGTCGGCCTGTGCCTGATGGTCGGCGCCGTCGGGTCGCTGGTGACCACGCCGAAGATCCCGACCTGGTACGCCGCGCTCGCCAAGCCGGCATGGACGCCGCCGGACGCTGCGTTCCCCATCGTCTGGACCACGCTCTACGTGCTGATGGCGGTGGCGCTGTGGCGGCTCTGGCAGTTGCACCGCCCCTCGCCGCAGCGGCGCCTCGCCATCGGGCTGTGGTTCGTCCAGCTCGCCCTCAACGCGCTGTGGTCGCCGGTGTTCTTCGGCATGGAGGCCATCGGCGCGGCACTTATCGTCATCCTCGTGCTGTGGCTCGCCATCGCCGCGACGATCTGGGCGGCCGCGCGGATTGACCGCGTGGCGGCCGGACTGCTGACCCCCTATCTCCTGTGGGTGTCCTATGCGACGGCGCTGAATGCTGCCATTCTCGCGCTGAACTAGAGTCGGTCCCGCAAGGGCCGCCGGAGACCTCGATGGACCTCGTCACCATCGCCAAGTTCATCATCCTGCCGATCGCGCTGGGCGCGGTCGCCGTGGTGCTGATCCTCGGCCTGGCCAACATGGCGCGCGGCGGCTCGCCGCTGCGCTCGCAGAAGCTGATGCAGTGGCGCGTGCTCCTGCAGGCGGTGGCGCTCTGCTTCGTGCTGCTCACCATCATCCTGATGCACCAGGGCTGAGGGCAAAAGGGCGCATCGGCCATGGTCGTGCTCAACCGCATCTACACGCGCACCGGCGACGACGGCTCCACCGCGCTCGGCAGCGGCGAGCGGCGGGCGAAGTATGACCTGCGCGTATCGGCCTATGGCACGGTGGACGAGACCAACGCCGCCATCGGCGTCGCCCGGCTCGCCACGCAGGCGGAGCCGGCGCTCGCCGACATCGACGCCGTGCTGGCGCGCATCCAGAACGACCTGTTCGACCTCGGTGCCGACCTCTCCGTGCCCGACACCGGCGAGCCACTCGGTTATGAGCCGCTGCGCATCGTCGCCGCGCAGGTGGACGGGATCGAGCGCGACATCGACCGGCTGAACGCCCCACTCAAGCCTCTTCGTTCCTTCGTGCTGCCGGCCGGCACCCCGGCGGCGGCGCATCTGCACGTCGCCCGCACCGTGTGCCGGCGCGCCGAGCGGCTCGTGGTCGAGCTCTCGCGCACCGAAGGCGAAATCGTCTCGCCGGCAGCGGTGAAGTACCTCAACCGCCTCTCCGACCTGCTCTTCGTCATGAGCCGGGCGGCGAACGCCCGCGCAGAGGGCCAAATGGGCGGCGACGTGCTGTGGGTGCCTGCCGCCGGCCGCGGCGGCTGACGGCGATGCTCATTCCCTTCAATGACGACAACCCGCTCGAAGGAATCACCCACGCCTATGTCACATGGGCGCTGATCGCGGCGAACGTGCTGGTCTTCTTGGCTGTCCAGCACGGCTACCGAGCAGAGATCGACGTCGCCTCGGCCTTCGGCTTCGGCGCCATTCCGGCGGTGGTGACGCATGCCGCCGTGTTGCCGGCCGAATATGTTCGCCTGCCGCCGGAGCTGACGCTGGTCAGCTACATGTTCCTGCATGGCGGCTGGATGCACCTCGCCGGCAACATGGCCTTCCTCTGGGTGTTCGGCGACAATGTCGAGGACGCGCTCGGCCATGCCCGCTTCCTCGCCTTCTATCTGATCTGCGGCATCGCCGGCGGGCTCGCCCATTCCCTCGCCATGCCTGATTCGGCCTCCCCGCTGGTCGGCGCGTCGGCCGGCATATCCGGCCTCGTCGGCGCCTATCTCATGCTGCACCCGAATGTGCGCATCTGGGTGCTGTTCTTCCTGCGCGTACCGCTGCGCATCCCCGCCATCTGGCCGCTCGGCGCCTGGATTGCCTTCCAGCTCTGGAGCCTTGCGATGTCCGGCGAGCAGGACACCGCCTGGTGGGCGCATATCGGCGGGCTCGTCACCGGCGCGGTGCTCATCGTCTTCATGCGCCGCCGGGGCGTGCCGCTCTGGGTGATGACGCGCGACGGCACGCCCGACGGACGCCCGCCGGTGTGAAATCGGCCTACCGTCAGCGTTGACAGGCCGGGGGGCGAACCATAGTTTCCCCGGCGTTTTCCGCGGGCCGATGCCGACCCCAAGCGCCGCTCCCGAGCGCCCGATTCCACGCTCATCGCCCGGCCTTGCCGCGACATCGCCTTCCTGTGAATGCGGCTGCCACGAGCGGGGCCTCACGCCCCGCAGGGCGGGAGATATGTGATGAAGATCCTGGTGCCCGTGAAGCGGGTGGTCGACTACAACGTCAAGATCCGCGTCCGGCCGGACGGCTCCGGCGTCGAGCTCGCCAACATCAAGATGTCGATGAACCCCTTCGACGAGATCGCCGTCGAGGAGGCGCTGCGACTGAAGGAAGCGGGCAAGGCGAGCGAAGTAATCGCGGTCTCCATCGGCCCGGTGAAGACCGACGAGACCATCCGCACCGCGCTCGCCATGGGCGCCGACCGCGGCATCTGGGTGAAGACCGAGGAAGCCGGGATCGAGCCGCTCACCGTCGCCAAGCTGCTGAAGAAGGTCGTCGAGGAGGAGGCGCCCCGCCTCGTCATCCTCGGCAAGCAGGCGATCGACGACGACTGCAACCAGACCGGCCAGATGCTCGCCGCCCTGCTCGGCTGGCCGCAGGCGACCTTCGCCTCCAAGGTGGTGGTCGGCGATGCCACCAGTGGCGACGGAAATGTCACCATTTCTGTCACCAGGGAAATCGACGGTGGCCTGCAGACGCTCAGTCTCGATCTGCCCGCCGTGCTGACCACCGACCTGCGCCTCAACGAGCCGCGCTACGCCTCGCTGCCCAACATCATGAAGGCGAAGAAGAAGCCGATCGACGAGAAGTCGCCCGCTTCTTACGGCGTCGATGTTGCGCCGCGGCTCGAGGTGATCTCCACCACGGAACCAACTGGGCGCAGCGCCGGCATCAAGCTCGGCTCCCCCGCCGAGCTGGTCGCCCATCTCAAGCAGGCGGGAGTGCTCTGACATGACGACGCTGCTTTTCGCCGAACATGACGACGTCCATCTCAACCCCGTCACCGCCCGCGCACTGAGCGCCGCCAAGGCCTTAGGCGCCCCGGTGCATGTGCTGGTGGTCGGCGAGAACTGCCGCGCCGCCGCCGAGGCCGCGGCGAAGCTCGACGGCGTCGCCGACGTTCTCGTCGCCGACGGCCCGTCCTACGCCCACCGCCTCGCCGAGCCGGTCGCCGCGCTCGGCGTCGCGCTGGCCAAGGACTATGACACGCTCGTCGCGCCCTCCACCGCCGTGTGGAAGAGCGTGCTGCCGCGCATCGCCGCGCTGCTCGACGTGATGCAGGTCTCCGACGTCATCGCCGTCATCGGCCCCGATACCTTCGACCGACCGATCTATGCCGGCAACGCCATCCAGCGCGTGCGTGCCACCGATGGCAAGAAGGTGCTGACCATCCGCACCGCCTCCTTCGCCGCGGCGGGCGAAGGCGGCTCCGCGCCGATCCGAAGCGTCCAAGTCACTGAATCTGCGCCGCATTCGCGTTTCGTCGGCGAGGAGATCGCCGCCAGCGCCCGCCCCGAGTTGACCGCTGCCCGCGTGATCGTCTCCGGCGGGCGCGCGCTCGGCTCGGCGGAGAAGTTCCACGAGGTGGTCGAGCCGCTGGCGGACGCGCTCGGCGCGGCGGTCGGCGCCTCGCGCGCGGCGGTCGATGCCGGCTACGCCCCGAACGACTGGCAGGTCGGCCAGACCGGCAAGGTGGTGGCACCCGACCTCTACATCGCGCTCGGCATTTCCGGCGCCATCCAGCACCTCGCCGGCATGAAGGATTCCAAGGTCATCGTGGCGGTGAACAAGGACGAGGAAGCGCCGATCTTCCAGGTGGCGGATTACGGCCTGGTCGGCGACCTGTTCGAGATCGTCCCGGCGCTGCAGGCCGAAATAGCTAAGGCAAAAGGCTGACAGGCCGGTATACTCAGCCGATCAGCGTGGGGGAAACGGGCGTAACGATGGGTTTCGAGATCAAGCGGATCGGCGTCATCGGCGCCGGCCAGATGGGCAACGGCATCGCGCATGTGTGCGCACTCGCCGGCTACGACGTGGTGCTGAACGACCTCGAAGCCGACCGCATCAAGTCGAGCCTCGCCACCATCAACGGCAACATGGCGCGCCAAGTGGCCAAGGGGCTGTATGACGAGGACGAGAAGAAGGCCGCCCTCGCCCGCATCCACGGCACCGACCAGACGTCCGACCTCGCCGACGCCGACCTCGTGATCGAGGCGGCGGTAGAGAAGGAGGAGATCAAGCGCAAGATCTTCAACACGGTCTGCCCGTTCCTGAAGCCGGAGGCGATCCTCGCCACCAACACCTCGTCGATCTCGATCACCCGGCTCGCCGCCTCCACCGACCGGCCGGAGCGCTTCATCGGCATCCACTTCATGAACCCGGTGCCGCTGATGCAGCTCGTCGAGCTGGTGCGCGGCATCGCCACCGAGGACGAGACCTTCGAGCTGTCGAAGGGCTTCGTCACCCGGCTCGGCAAGACCTATGCGGTGTCCGAGGATTTCCCGGCCTTCATGGTCAACCGCATCCTGCTGCCGATGATCAACGAGGCGATCTACACGCTCTATGAGGGCGTCGGCTCGGTGGACGCCATCGACACCGCCATGCGGCTCGGGGCCAACCACCCGATGGGCCCGCTGCAGCTCGCCGACTTCATCGGCCTCGACACCTGCCTATCGATCATGCAGGTGCTGCACGAGGGGCTGGCCGACAGTAAGTACCGGCCCTGCCCGCTGCTGGTGAAGTACGTCGAGGCTGGCTGGCTCGGCCGCAAGACCCAGCGCGGCTTCTACGACTACCGCGGCGAAAAGCCGGTCCCGACGCGGTGAGCGCGGGGCGCCCTAGCGGGGGCGCTCCTCCTCCGGCTGTCGCGCCAGCACCCTTTCGATCTCGGCCATGACGTCGGCGGGAAGTGGCCCGAAGGCGAGCGCACCGGCGAGGCCCTCGATCTGCGCCACGGTCCGCGCGCCCGGAATCGGGATGTTGCGCTCCGATTTCGCCCATAGCCACGACAGCGCGCCCTGCGCCGGCGTCCGGCCTGCAATGGTGAGAAGGTCGCGCACGGCGTCGAGCTGGGCGAGGAAGAGCGGATTGGGCCGCGCATCGCGGAAGTAGCCGGTCACGGTATTAGCCGTCGCGCGAATGTCCCCGACGGGCATGACCGACACCGCGTCATATTTCCCGGTCAGCAGGCCCATGCCGAGCGGCGAGCGGATGAAGGCGTGCAGCCCTTTCTCCTGAACCGTCGCCTGCATCCCCGGCGCGTCGATGAAGATGTTCATGGCGTGCTGGACCGCCATGAAGCCGGGCCGGTCGGCCACCGCCCGCACGCTCGCCGACAGGTCGGTGCTCCAGCCATAGGCGCGCACCTTGCCCGCACGCCACGCTCGTTCCATCGCCTCGAACAGCGGCTCCGCCTGCGGTACGGGGAGGTCGTTGATGTGCAGGAACAGCACGTCGATCCTGTCGCGTTCCAGCCGCGTGAGGCAGCGGTCTATGGCCGGAGACACCGACCGGGGATCGGTTTCCTCGCCCAGAAGCTGCCGCCGATCCTCGTCGATGGCGATGCCGATCTTCGTCGTCACCAGCGCCTCCGGCCGCCCCCTCAGCGCACGTGCCAGCAAGCGTTCCGCATGGCCGGCGCCATAGACCGTCGCGGTATCGAACAGCGTGATGCCCGCCCCGAGAGCAGCGTGGATAGCGCGGATCGACTCGCCATCGTCGGCATTCGTGTAGCCCAGCGGCTGCGCGCCGGCGAACATTGGCCCGCCAATCGGCCAGCATCCCATTCCCAGCGGCGCAATCTCGACATCAAGCAGTTTCATCGTGGCTCTCGCGTTGCGGACCACGTCACTAGGCCAGATGGGCGTCGCTTCATCCATGAAATATACTGTAATGATCGTTTCATGGATGAAAGTGGCTTCGACTGGGACGACCTCCGCTTGTTCCTCGCCGTGGCGCGGCATGGCGGACTGGCCACGGCGGCGCAAGCCACCGGGAAAAGCGCGCCGACGCTGGGCCGGCGCATGCTGGCGCTGGAGCGCCGGCTCGGGCTGGAGCTGTTCGAGCGGCAGCCGCGCGGCTACGCACTGACCGATCAGGGTAAGGAACTCCTCTCCCGTGCGATCGAACTCGAAGGCCGCATCGCCCCGCTCGCCGAGGCGCGGAACAATGGCGCGCCACCAGTAGTGAAGGTCTCGGCAGGGAGCTGGGTGACCCATCTGCTCTGTGCGCACGCCGCAACGCTGACCGCCAACGACGCCGTGGCGCTGCGGTTCATCGCGGCCGACCATGTGCTCGACATCGCGCATCGCGAGGCGGTGATCGGCATCCGCAACCGGCGACCCGAGCAGCCGGGCCTCGCCTATCGGCGGGCGGGCCGCGTGCAATTCGCCGTTTATGCGGCGGATGCCGGCGCCTCTGTGTGGGCGCGAGTCATCGGCACGACGCCCTCCGCGCTCTGGGTAAAGCAGCAGGCCGGCACCTCCGCGGCCATCGAGGTGACGCATCCACGCAATGCGCTCGACCTGACGCGGGCGGGAGCGGCGAAGGCGGTGCTGCCCACCTTCATCGGCGACGCCGAAACCGGCCTTCACCGGCTCGGGCCTCCCATCGAGGAACTGGAGCACGAGCAATGGCTGGTCACGCACCACGAGGACCGCTTCCTCACCCCCGTGCGCCGCGTCATCGAGCGCGTGCACGCAGTGCTCAAGACGACCTTGGGCTGATCCACGTCAGGCGCGGCCGAAACCGTTCGCCACCCACCGCGCCGGGCGGCCGTCGATGGCGGCGAGGCCGAGCGCAATGATGGCGAAGCCGACCAGTTCGCGCAGCTCCATCTCCTCGCCGAGGATCAGCGCACCAAGCAGGATCGCGCTCACCGGCACCAGGAAGGTGACCAGCGAGATGTTGGTGGCGCCGTTGCGGGCGAGGATGCGGAAATAAAGGATGTAAGCGATGCCGGTGGAGAGCACGCCGAGGCCCATGAGCGCGCCGATGACGTGCAGCGAGGGCACCGGCAGCTCCCATGGCCGCTCCAGGAGCAGAGCCGCCGGCGCCAGCAGGATGGCCGAGGCCGCGAGCTGCAGCAGCGCCACGCCGAGCGGCGGCAGATGCCGGAAGCGCCGGCCATAGACCGCAGCGAAGCCGTAGGAGATGGTCGCGCCGATGGCGGCGAGTTGCGCCGGCAGATGGTGCCCGCCGAGCTGGCCGAGCAGCGACGGCCCCATCATCACCGCGACGCCGGCGAAGCCCAGCAGCACGCCGAAAAGCTTGCCGGCGGTGAGCTTCTCCTCGCGGCTGAACACCTGCACCACCAGCACGGTGAAGAGCGGCGTCGCCGCGTTGAGGATCGAGGACAGGCCGCTCGGAATGTGCTGCTGCGACCAGGCGATCAGCCCGAAGGGGATGATATTGGCGATCACCGCCATGAGGGCGAATTCGGCGACGAGCCTGCCGTTCAGCGGCACGCTGACCCCGCTCAGCCGGGCGATGACGAACAGCGCCGCGCTGCCGATGCCGACGCGGCCCAGCACCATGGTGAGCGGCGGGATCTCGGCGATAGCGACCTTGCCGAAGAAGAAGGAGCCGCCCCAGATCATCGACAACAGCACCAGCGCCGCCCAGTCGGAGGTCGCCATGGGCAGCGGGCCGGCGGCAGGAGAGGACGCGGCGAGCCCGGTGCGGGCGACGGGCTCGGAGGCGGACATGCGCAGGCTCCTGCAACGCGAGAGCCGCGACATAGGCTTTCCGCTGCGAAATTTCCACCCGTTTTCGTTGATGCCGCCATGCCATCACGCAGAACGCGCAATCACGGCCTATACTCTTTTAAGTTGTGTAATTTAGTGATTTCCTCTCAGGCGTGCGGATCACCCGCACGGGGGGAATATCCATGAACGACATGCTCTCTCAATCGCCGACCTATGCCGGTCTCGTCCTGGAGAATGGGATATTGGGCTCGCCGGAGGTGCGCCTGCTGCAGGCGCGACTGAACGACGTGCTTGGCAGCGCCCTCGTCGAAGACGGCGATTTCGGCGTCGCCACCGAAGACGCCGTGCGCCTGTTCCAGGCGCGCTACGCCGATCCGACCGGCATGGAGATCGAGGTCGACGGCCGGGTCGGGCCGGAATCCTGGGCAGCGCTGTTCGGCGCGGAAAGCGTCGGCGCCACCAAGCCGGCCGCCGGAGACACGCGCGGGCGCGTGCTCGCCATCGCGCGCTCGCAGATCGGCGTGTGCGAGATTCCTGTCGGCTCGAACCGGGGGCCGCAGGTCGACGCCTATCATCGCGCCGCCGGGCTCGACCCGAGCAGCGGCGACCATCCCTGGTGCGTCTCCTTCGTCCAGTGGGTGTTCAGGCAAGCTTTCGACAATTCGCCGCTCTACCCCACGGCCGGCGTCCACGCGCTTTGGAAACAGCGCAAGATCGGCTCGACGGCCATCGTCGAGCCGGACAGGGCGAATGCCCGGACCGTGCGCCCGGGCATGGTGTTCACGCTGGACACCGGTGGCGGCAAGGGACATGCCGGCATCGTCGAGGACGTGGACGGCGCGCGCGGCACGCTGCTCACGCTCGAGGGCAATACCAACAATGGCGGCTCGCGCGAGGGGTACGGCGTGTTCCGGCGCAGGAGCCGGAAGATCGCCATGCCGCGCCTGCTGGGCTATATCGACTACTGCACCTGACCGCCGCCGGGTGGCGGCGCCGCTAATTGGCGCCGCTGTTCGGCCCGCCGTCCGCCAGCGCCGCGCGCAGCAGAGCGAGCGCGTCCGGGCTCGCCCATTCGGCCGGGCCGGCGATGTGGCCGATCTCGCAGCCCTTGGCGTCGATCAGCATCGTCGTCGGCAAGCCGAAGCCGCGGCCGACGGCGCGCAGCTCCTGGAAGGTCTGGCCCTTCGGATCGGTGTAGAGCGCCAGGTTCCTGATCCCGGTCTCGTCCATGAACGCCTTCGGCTTCGCCGGGTCGCGCGTGTCCATGTTGATGGCGACGACTTCGAAGCCCGGCTTGCCGCCGTCCTTGGCGCCGAGCTCGGCCTGGAGCTCGTCCAGCGCCGGCATCTCCTCGCGGCAGGGCACGCACCAAGTCGCCCAGATGTTGACGAGCTTCAGCCCGTCGCCGCCGACCTCAGACAGCTTCACCGGCTTGCCCTCGGGGTCGAGGAAGGCCAGGTCGGGGAGGCGGGTCGGCTTCTGCGTCGGGGCGAAGGCGGCGAGTTCGCCCTTGGCGAGACCGGCGATGCGCTTGGCGGTGTCGGCCGCTGCAGTGCAGGTGGCATCCGCCCCGGCAGCCGGCGCAGTGGCGGCAGCGTCGCCGGCGGCCGAGGGCGGCAGGGTGGCAACGGCGTTGCGCGTGCCGCCCCCGATCCCGTATACGCCTGCCAGCCCGGCAATGGCGCCCAGGATCACGGCGGCGGCCACGACGAGGGCGAACCGGCCGGGGCGCGCCGAACCCGACTTCTCGGGTGGCGTCGCGTCCTCAGGTCGTTCGGTCATGGCCATCCTCGCGGAGAAAAGTCGAACATGAGCAACAAGATGTGGGGTGGCCGCTTCGAGACCGGTCCCGATGCGATCATGGAGGAGATAAACGCCTCCATCGGTTTCGACCAGCGCCTGTACGCGCAGGACATTGCGGGTTCGAAGGCGCATGCCTCGATGCTGGCGGCCCAGGGCATCATCGACAAGGCTGATGCCGAAAAGATCGTCGCCGGTCTAGACACGATCCTGTCAGAGATCGAATCCGGCGGTTTCACCTTCCAGCGAGCGCTGGAAGACATCCACATGAACGTAGAATCGCGCCTCGCCACCCTGCTCGGCCCCGCCGCCGGGCGCCTGCACACCGCCCGCTCGCGCAACGACCAGGTGGCGACCGACTTCCGCCTCTATGTGCGCGACACCGTCGACACGCTCGACGCGCAGCTCAAGGACCTGCAGCAGGCGCTGGCCGAGAAGGCGCTGATCCATTCCGCCACGGTGATGCCGGGATTCACCCACCTCCAGACCGCGCAGCCGGTGACTTTCGGCCATCACCTGCTCGCCTATGTCGAGATGATTGGACGCGACCGTGGACGTCTCGCGGACGCACGCAAGAGACTGAACGAATGCCCGCTCGGCGCGGCGGCGCTCGCCGGCACGTCCTTCCCGATCGATCGCTTCGCCACCGCGGGCGCGCTCGGCTTCGACCGGCCGACGGCGAATTCGCTCGATTCGGTCTCCGACCGCGACTTCGTGCTGGAGACGCTGGCCGCGGCCTCAATCTGCGCCATGCACCTGACCCGCTTCGCCGAGGAGATCGTCATCTGGACCTCGCCGCTGGTGGCGCTGGTGAAACTGTCGGACCGCTTCACCACCGGCTCCTCCATCATGCCGCAGAAGCGCAACCCGGACGCCGCCGAGCTGGTGCGCGGCAAGATCGGCCGCATCGCCGGTGCCTTCTCGGGGCTGCTGATGGTGATGAAGGGCCTGGCGCTGGCCTATGCCAAGGACATGCAGGAGGACAAGGAAGGCGCCTTCGACGCCTTCTCGACCCTGTCTCTGATGATCGCCGCCACCGCCGGCATGGTGCGCGACCTCGTGCCGGACGAGAAGAAGATGAAGGCGGCAGCGGGCGCGGGCTACTCCACCGCCACGGACCTCGCCGACTGGCTGGTGCGCGTGCTCGGCCTGCCCTTCCGCGAGGCGCACCACGTCACCGGGCGCATCGTCGCCATCGCCGCGGCCAAGGACACACCGCTGCACCGGCTCTCGCTCGCCGAGATGCAGGAGGTGGAGCCGCGCATCACGCAGGACGTGTTCGGCGTGCTGTCGGTGGTGAAGTCGGTGGAGAGCCGCATCTCCTATGGCGGCACCGCGCCGAAGAACGTCCGGGCCCAGGCGAGGCGCTGGCTGAAGCAATTGGCGAAGGAAGGCTGACCGTCAGTCGGCCTTCCGACCGAGCAACCGTAGCGCGTTGGCCGTCACCAGCACCGTCGCGCCGGTGTCGGCCAGAATAGCCGGCCAGAGGCCGGTGATGCCGGCGATGGTGGTGACGAGGAACACCGCCTTCAGGCCCAGCGCCAGCGTGATGTTCTGGTGAATGTTGCGCATGGTCGCGCGGGAAAGATCGATCATGCCCGCGACATCGCCGACGCGCCCGTGCAGAACGGCGGCGTCCGCGGTCTCCAGCGCGACGTCGGTGCCACCGCCCATGGCGATGCCGACATCGGCCGCGGCGAGCGCCGGGGCGTCGTTGATGCCGTCGCCGACCTTGGCAACGGTGAAGCCCTCGGCCTTCAATTCGCCGACGATGCGCTGCTTGTCGGCCGGCATCAGCCCGGCGCGCACCTCGATGCCGAGATCGGCGCCGATCGCCTTGGCGGTGCGCTCATTGTCGCCGGTGAGCATGATGGTGCGGATGCCCGCCGCCTTCAGCGCCGCGAGGCTCTCGGCGGCGTCGGCGCGCGGCTCGTCGCGCATGGCGATCAGCCCCTCCACCACGCCGTCGACCAGCAGCACCGCGACGGTCTTGCCCTCGTCGTTGAGCTTGCCGATGGCGGTGCGCTGTGCCTCCGACAGCGAGGCCCGCTTCGCCGCGGCCTTGGGGGAGCCGAGGAACAGCGCCCGGCCCTCGACCATGCCGGTGACACCCTCGCCGCCGAGCGCGCCGGCCCCGCTCACCGCCGGAGAGGCGATTCCCCGCGCCGCCGCGTCGCCAAGGATGGCGCTCGCCAGCGGATGGGTGGAGCCCGCCTCGAGCGCGGCCGCGCGGGCGAGCAGTGCCGCCTCGTCGCCGGCGAAGACGACGAGATCGGTGACCTTCGGCTTGCCCTCGGTCAGCGTGCCGGTCTTGTCGAAGGCGACGGCGGTGACGGTGCGCAGCATCTCCAGCACCGCGCCGCCCTTGATCAGGAGGCCACGCCGGGCGCCGGAGGCGAGGCCCGCCGCCACCGCCGCCGGGGTGGAGATGACCAGCGCGCAGGGGCAGCCGATCAGCAGGATCGCCAAGCCCTTGTAGATCCACTCGTCCCACGGCGCGCCGGCAACCAGCGGCGGCAGCACGGCGACGAGGGCCGCCAGCACCACGACCAAGGGCGTGTAGTAGCGCGAGAAACGGTCGATGAAGCGCTCGGTGGGCGCCTTGCTCTCCTGCGCCTCCTCCACCAGCCGAACCACCCGGGCGATGGTGTTGTCGGACGGCTCGGTGGTCGCGCGGATGGTCAGCGCCGCCTCGGCGTTGACCGTGCCGGCGAAGACCGGATCGCCTGCCTGCTTGGCCACCGGCACGCTCTCGCCGGTCACCGGCGCCTCGTTCACCGCGCCGATGCCCTCCAGCACCTCGCCATCGGCGGGGATGCGCTCGCCCGGCCGCACGAGGATGACGTCGCCGATCCTGAGGCTTTCCGCAGGCACCTCGCGAGTGCCGGAGCCCTCGACGAGACGGGCGGTCTTGGGCACCAAAGCGGTCAGCGCGCGGATGGAATCGCGGGCGCGGCCGGCGGCGAAGCCTTCCAGCAACTCACCGACAAGAAAGAGGAAAACGACGGCGGCGGCCTCCTCCGAGGCGCCGATGATCACCGCGCCGACGGCGGCGATGGTCATCAGCATCTCGATGGAGAAGGGCGTGCCGGCGAAGGCGGCGGCGACGGCGCGGCGGGCGATCGGAATCAGCCCGACCAGCAGCGCGGCGATGAAGATCCACGGGTTGAGCTGCGGCAGGAAGTGCCCGAGGACATAGGCCGCGACCAGCGCCGCGCCGCAGATTATGGTCAGCCGCGCCTTGCGGCCGGGCAGCCAGGAAGGGCTGGCCGGGACGGCCGGAGCCGCCGCGGAAGCGGCCTCTAGCTGGTGACCAAAATGGTGACTTTCGCGCTGCCACCGGTGGCCATCATCGGGGTGGTGGTGACCCTGATCATGCGCGTGGTCATGGTCGTGCGCATGGTCATGATCGTGGCCGCGGCAATCGTCGTGCTCGTGCCCATGCGCGTGGTCGTGGTCGTGGTCATGCCCGGCGCAGCAGGAATCGTGCGCGTGATCGTGCGCCTTCGCTTCCGGCAGGGCGGGCGCCACCGACGGGGTCGCCGCCGCCGGCAGGAGGGCGATGCCGTAGCCGAGCCCGCTGACGCGCTTCTCCAGAACGGCGAGGTCGGCGCCGTCATGCTCCACCGTCATCGTCCCGGCGGTCACCGACACCGACACCTCGGCCACCCCGTCGACGCGGCGCACCGCCGTGTCGATCTTGGTCGCGCAGGCCGCGCAATCCATGCCCTCGATGCGGTAGCGGGTCTTCAGGGCGGACATCACAACACCTCTTGTCTCAGCGTTGCGGTGAGCCTAATTCCTCCAGCGACTAGAGGAGCAAGCGGAAATGGCGAAAGCCCCGAAGGCGCAGTTCAGCATCGGCGAGGTCGCGCAGACGAGCGGCGTGAAGGTGCCGACCATCCGCTATTACGAGGAGATCGGCCTGCTGCCCTCGCCGCCGCGCACCGACGGCGGGCGCCGCGCCTATGGCGCGGAGGACATGCGCCGCCTCGCCTTCATCCGCCATGCGCGCGAACTCGGCTTCGAGATCGACGCTATCCGCACACTGCTGAGGCTGCAGGACGAGCCGGACCAGTCCTGCGCCGCCGCCGACGCCATCGCCCGCGACCGTCTGATGGAGGTGGAGCGGCGCATCGCCAGCCTCACCGCGTTGAAGGCGGAGCTGGAGCGCATGGTCGAGGGCTGCTCGCACGGCCACGTCGGCGAGTGCCGGGTGATCGAAATCCTCGCCGACCATGGCGAGTGCCGGTTCCATGAAGGTCCGGCCGAGCCGGCTGCGTTCGGGCAGTAATTCTTCACCTCCCTGCCCCCCGCATGAGGCGAGCCGTCTCGCCAATGCAATCCCTAGGTGGCAAGATACCTTTCGACGATCGGGGGCGTGGTTCCTGAGTAACACCTTACGTAGAAGCAGCAGCGTGGATGTTCTGCGCTCTTCCGGCAGGTTGCGGCGGAAACTGTCTCGATATTAGAAATATTTTCTCGGCAATCTGCCTGGTGCGCGGATCCGATGCATCGTCGTCAGTTCATCGCCGGCCTCGCGGCCGGCTGCCTTCCGCTCAAGGCGGCGCAGGCCCGTGTCACGGGCTCGGCCGGCGCCGGCAGTCGTCTGACGCTTTTCTCGCCGGCGCCGGAGGGGGCCGGCTGGTCCATGCTGGCGCGAGCCCTCGCCAGCAGCCTGCGCGAGACGGACATCGAGGCCGTCCTCGTCTATGAACCGCACGGCGCGTCCTCGGGCCTCAGGCGCTTCCTGCGCGACTATGCCGGGCGGGGCGAGGCGCTGATGGTGAGCGGCGCCAGCCTGATCGTCAGGGCACTGATGGAGCGGCTTTCCAGCAGCATCGACGACTTGACCCCGGTGGCGCGGCTGACCACCGAATATCTCGTCGTCGCCGTTCGGCCGGAACAGCCCTACTACTCGCTCGCCGAGTTCCTGAACGCGATGGCCACGGCCCCTGCTGGCGTCGAGTTCTGCGGCGGCAACATCGGCACCATGGACCATCTGCTCGCCAGCATGATCGCCCGGGAGGCACGGATCGGAGAGTTCCGCTACAACCCCTATCTGGGAGGCACCGGCTCCATCGAGGCGACACTGCGGGGCAGCGAAATGCTGGTCGTCGCCGCACTGAGCGAATTGCAGCCGCATCTCGCCGTCGGCCAGTTGCGGGCGCTCGCCGTCTCCTCGCCGCAACGGCTGCCCGGCAGCGGCGTGCCGACCCTCATCGAGCAGGGACTGGACATCGAGCTCAGCAACTGGCGCGGCGTCTTCGCCGTGCCCGGCCTCGCCCCGGCAGAGGCCCAGCGCCTGGTGGCGCTCACCGATCGGATCGTCGCGGGCACGGACTGGAAGGCGACCCTGTTCCGCTACAACTGGATCGGCGACTATCTCCCCGGCGCCGCCTTCGGCACCTTCCTGCGCGAGGAGACGGCGCGGATGCGCACCGTGCTCAACCAGCTCCGGATGTGAGCCGTTCGGGCTCCGCGGCGGGCGTGAAGCTCGCGCGCGCCTCGCGCACCGCCCCGGCGATGAAATCCTCGACCTCGCTGATGCGCCTGAGGTCGCGGATGTCGGCATGGGTGACCAGCCAATAGGAGCGGCGGAAGCTCAGCTCCGGCAGCACCTGCACGAGCTCGGCATGGGTACGCGCGGCATAGTCGTGCAGGATGCCGACCCCTGCGCCGGCCCGCACCGCCTCCATCTGCCCGACCACGCTGGCGCATTCGAGCCGACGCGCCTCGATCTCGCGGAAGGCCTCGAAATAGTCGAGCGCCGGCGAATAGACGAGGTCGGGGACATAGGTGACGAGCAGCCGGCCAGCGAGATCCCGCGTCTCGGCGATCGCGCCCGTGCGTTTGAGATAGTCGCGCGAGGCATAGACGCCGAGCGTGTAGTCGGTGAGCTTGCGGGCGACGAGGCGCCCCTCGCTCGGCCGCTGCAACGTCACGGCGATGTCGACCTCGCGCTTGGGCAGCGAGAAGCTACGCGGCAGCGGCGCGAGCTGGATGGCGAGGCCCGGATGCTCCTCGGCGAGGCGGCCGAGGCGCGGGGCGAGGAAATAGGTGCCGAAGCCGTCCGGCGCGCCAATCCGCACCGTCCCCGCCAGAGCGAGATCGACATTGCCGAGCGCCGCCTGCGCCTGCAGCATCTCGGTCTCCACCCGCTCGGCATGGGCGAGCAGGCGCTCGCCGGCCGGGGTGAGCGCGCTCCCGGTGGTGCGGCGCTCGATCAGCCGGGTCGCCAGGCTCGCCTCCAGCGCTCCGAGCCGGCGCCCCACCGTCGCGTGGTCGAGCCCGAGCTGACGCGCCGCCGCCAGCATCTGGCCGGCCCGGGCCACGGCGAGGAAGATGCGCAGGTGATCCCAGTCCATGTGATGCCCTTTAGCCAATCCGCGCACAACGGATGGGCGGGCATCGTCGTTGAAGTGAGCTTCTTCGACAAGCACAACCGTCGGCACACTCGCTAAGGAGACAGGCGCATGGCGGTCATCGGTCACTATATCGGCGGCAAGGCCGTCACCACCTCCGGTCGCTCGGCGCCGGTGTTCGATCCCGCGACCGGCGCGCAGTCGGGCGAGGTGCTGCTCGCCTCCACCGCCACGGTGGGCGAGGCGGTCGCCAGCGCGGCCAAGGCGTTCCCGGCCTGGGCGGACACCCCGCCGCTGACGCGCGCGAGAATCCTGTTCAGGTTCAAGGCGCTGCTGGAGCGCGACATCGACGCGCTGGCCGCCGCCATCACCCGTGAGCACGGCAAGACCTTCGAGGACGCCAAGGGCGAGGTGACCCGCGGCATCGAGGTGGTCGAGTTCGCCTGCGGCATCCCGCATCTCATGCGCGGCGACTTCACCGAGCAGGTGGCGCGCGGCGTCGACGTGTTCTCCGCCCGCCATCCGGTCGGCGTGGTCGCCGGCATCACCCCATTCAACTTTCCGGCCATGGTGCCGATGTGGATGTTCCCGGTGGCGCTGGCCTGCGGCAACTCCTTCGTATTGAAGCCGTCCGAGAAGGATCCCACCCCCTCACTGATGCTGGCCGAGTTGCTCGGCGAGGCCGGGCTGCCGGCCGGCGTGTTCAACGTCGTGCAGGGCGACAAGGAGGCGGTGGACGCGCTGCTGACGCATCCGGACGTCGCTGCGGTCAGCTTCGTCGGCTCCACCGCCATCGGCGAGTATGTCTACAGGACCGCGAGCGCCCACGGAAAGCGCGCGCAGGCGCTGTGCGGGGCGAAGAACCACCTCGTGGTGATGCCCGACGCCGACCTCGACAAGACCGTCGACGCGCTGATGGGCGCCGGCTACGGCTCGGCCGGCGAGCGCTGCATGGCGGTGTCGGTGGCGGTCGCGGTCGGCGGCGTCGGCGACGCGCTGATGGAGAAGCTGGTGCCGAAGGTACGCTCGCTCAAGGTCGGGCCGGGCATGGATCCGGACAGCGAGATGGGTCCGCTGGTGACGAAGGAGCACCTCGCCAAGGTCTCGGGTTATGTCGACACCGGCGTCGCCGAGGGCGCGAAGCTCGTGGTCGACGGCCGCGGACTGAAGCTGCAGGGCTACGAGGACGGCTACTTCATCGGCGGCTGCCTGTTCGACGACGTCACGCCGGAGATGAAGATCTACAAGGAAGAGATCTTCGGCCCGGTGCTCTCCGTGGTGCGCGTCGACCGCTATGACGAGGCGCTCAAGCTGGTCAACGACCACGAATATGGCAACGGCGCCGCCATCTTCACCCGCGACGGCGACTCGGCGCGCGCCTTCGACCGCGACGCCAAGGCCGGCATGATCGGCATCAACGTGCCGATCCCGGTGCCGGTAGCGTTCCATTCCTTCGGCGGCTGGAAGCGCTCGATCTTCGGCGACCGCAACGTCTACGGCATGGAGGGCGTGGGCTTCTACACCAAGATGAAGACCACCACCGCCCGCTGGCCCACCGGCATCCGCGAAGGCGCCCAGTTCGTCATGCCGACGACGGGGTGAGGAAGGGGGCGGCGCGACATGGGCTGCTGCCTGCCACTATCCGTCAGCAGCGTTGCGGCTATGATCCGCCCATGTCGCGCTCCGAACGTCTCTTCGACCTCCTGCAGGTGCTGCGCCGCCATCGCCGGCCGGTGAGCGGGCGCGCGCTCGCCGAGGAGATCGGCGTCAGCCTGCGCACGCTCTACCGCGACATCGCCAGCCTGCAGGCGCAGGGCGCGACCATCGAGGGCGAAGCGGGCGTCGGCTATGTGCTGCGGCCCGGCTTCCTGCTGCCGCCGCTGATGTTCACGCCCGAGGAGATCGAGGCGCTGGTGCTCGGCTCACGCTGGGTGGCCGGGCGCGCCGACGGCCGGCTCGCCGAGGCCGCCCGCTCGGCGCTGGCGCGCATCGGCGCGGTGCTGCCGCCGGACCTGCGCGAGGAGATGGAAGGCTCGGCGCTGTTCATCGCGCCGGGCGCGCCGATCCCGGCCGATGCCATCGACGCGGCGATCCTGCGCAAGGCGATCCGCACCGAGAACAAGCTGCTGCTGGGCTACAGCGACGCCAACGGCGCTCCGAGCGAGCGGGTGGTCTGGCCCTTCGCGCTGGCCTTCTTCGACCAGGTGCGGCTGCTGATCAGCTGGTGCGAGCTGCGCGACGATTTCCGCAGCTTCCGCACCGACCGCATCGCGACGGTGGAGATGATGGAGACCCGCTACCCGACGCGGCGGGCGGACCTGCTGAAGCAGTGGAAGCAGGTGAAGCACGCCCAGCCCGCGCATGAGGTGCACACCGCCGAATGATGCTGACGAAAATTGGCAGCAGCGTCGGCTAGGGTCGTCCTTTGACGAACCGATCGGGGGCACCATGATCGACGCAAGCAAGATCCTTCTCTACGTCAACGATCCCGCGGCGAGCGCCCGTTTCTACGGCTCGCTGCTGGAGCGCGAACCCATCAAGGAAACCGCCAGCGTGGCCGTGCTGGAGCTGGCGCCCGGCATGTCGCTCGCCTTGTGGCGGCGCGACGGGGTGAAGCCGCTGCCGCATCTGCGCTCCGGCGGCAACGAGATCGGCTTCCGCGTGGCGGATGCCGCCGCGGTCGACGCCCAGTATGAGTGCTGGGCGAACAAGGGCGTGCCGATCGCGCTGCCGCCGACCGACCTCGATTTCGGCCGCAGCTTCGTGGCGCTCGACCCCGACGGGCACCGCCTGCGGGTCTACGCCTCCGACAACGACATGTAGCCGGCAAACAGGACCGGCCGTGCTCAGTCGTGGGCGCGGCCGAAGTCCGGCGCCGCGGTCTCCTGGCCGATCTCGATGATCGAGCGGCGGATGGCGCGGGTGCGGGTGAACAGGTCGAACAGCTTGTCGCCCTCGGCCCAGCGGATCGAGCGCTGCAAGGCGACCAGGTCCTCGGTGAAGCGGCCGAGCACCTCCAGCACCGCCTCGCGATTGTTGAGGAACACGTCGCGCCACATGGTCGGGTCGGAGGCGGCGATGCGGGTGAAGTCGCGGAAGCCGCCGGCCGAGTACTTGATCACCTCGGACTGCGTGACGGTCTCGAGGTCCGCCGCCGTGCCGACGATGTTGTAGGCGATCAGGTGCGGCACATGCGAGGTGATGGCCAGCACCAGATCGTGGTGATCCGCCGTCATGGTCTCGACATTGGCGCCCATCGCGGTCCACAGCTCGACGAGCCTCGCCACCGCCGCGGGATCGGCGTCCTCGGGCGGGGTGAGGATCGACCAGCGGTTCTTGAACAGCGTGGCGAAGCCGGCGTCCGGACCGGAATATTCCGTGCCCGCCACCGGATGGCCGGGGATGATGTGGACACCCTCAGGCAGGTGTGCCCGCAGCGCCGCGAGCACCGCGCCCTTCACCGAGCCGACGTCGGAGACGATGGCGCCCGGCTTGAGGTGCGGGCCGATCTCCTTCGCCACCGCGCCCATGGCGCCGACCGGCACGCAGAGGATGACAATGTCGGCATCGCGGACCGCCTGCTCGGGCGTCGAGGCGACGAGGTCGGCGAGGCCGAGCGCCTGCGCCCGCTCGCGCACAGCCGGCGAGGCGTCATAAGCGACGCGCGTGCCGGCGAGGCCGCGCGCCTTGGCGGCGTGCAGGATCGACGAGCCGATCAGGCCGACGCCGATGACGACGAGCCGGCCGACGATCGGGCTGGCGAGCGGCGGATCAAGCACCATGGCCGCTGCTCGTTTTGCCGAGGAACTCGGCCAGCGTCGCCACCAGCAGGCGGTTCGCCTCCTCGGTGCCGACCGAGAGGCGCAGCGCGCCGGGAATGCCATAGGCGTCCACCCGGCGCACGATCAGGCCGCGCTGCATGAGGAAGGCGTCGGCGTCCCCCGCGGTCCGGCCGGGCACGTCGGGGAAATGCACCAAGAGGAAGTTGGCGACGCTCGGCGTGACGTCGAGGCCGAGCGCGGTGAGCTCGGCGGTCAGCCAGGGCAGCCACGTCTCGTTATGCGCCACCGCCGCCTCGGTATGGGCAACGTCGCCGATGGCCGCGGTCGCCGCGGCGAGGCCAGGCGCCGAGATGTTGAAGGCGCCGCGGATGCGGTTGAGCGCGTCCACCACCTCGGCCGGCCCGTAGAGCCAGCCGACGCGCAGCGCCGCGAGGCCGTGGATCTTGGAGAAGGTGCGCAGCATCACGACGTTGGTGCAGGTGGCGACCAGCTCGATGCCGGATTCATAGTCGTTGCGCCGGACATATTCGGCATAGGCGGCGTCGAGCACCAGCAGCACATGGGCCGGCAGCGAGCGCTGCAGCCGCTTCACCTCGTCGAAGGGCAGATAGGTCCCGGTCGGGTTGTTGGGATTGGCGAGGAAGACCATGCGCGTCTTCTCGCTCACCGCCGCCAGCAGGGCGTCGACGTCGGTGCGGTAGTCCTTCTCCGGGGCGACCACCGGGGTCGCGCCGGCGGCCAGCGCGGCGATGCGGTAGATGAGGAAACCGTATTGCGAGTAGACGACTTCGTCGCCCGGCCCGGCATAGGCGTGGGCGATGAGGTTGATCAGCTCGTCCGAGCCGGTGCCGCAGACGATGCGGGCCGGATCGAGGCCATAGGTGGCGCCGATCGCCTCGCGCAGCTTGGTCGAGGAGCCGTCGGGATAGATTTCCAGCGCATCCGTGGACTGGAAGGCCGCCAGCGCCTTCGGGCTGGCGCCGAGCGGGCTCTCATTGGAGGAGAGCTTGTGCACCTTCACGCCCGGCGCCGCATGCGACTTGCCCGGCACATAGGCCTCGATCTCCAGCACGTTGGCGCGCGGAACAGGGCGGGTCGGACGGGCGGCGGATGACATGACGAGGCTCCGATGGCGGATGGTCGGCGGTTGTCAGGAGGTGATCGGAAGACGGTAGGATCAGCCCTGCGGCTGGTGGGTATAGCGGCTTGCGTGGCTGCCGACGAGAGCCGCCGCGCGCACCGAGGCGCCGGAAGCGCGCAGCGCCGCCAGCACGGTGTCGAGGCTGACGTCGTTCACCCGCTCGCCGCCGACCGGAATCGAGGCGAGCAGGGCCGCGCCGTCGAGGCCGCGGTCGGGCACGGCGACGACCTCGGCGAGCGGGGCCAGCGCGCGGGCGGCCTGCGCATTCCAGCCGGAGACGTGCAGGCTCCACGCCTCCACCTCGGTCACGGCGCCGTCCGTGACGGGATGGGCGATGCAGAACACCGGCAGGCCGGCCGGGTGGTCGGCGCGCTCGACGAAGGGCAGGCGGGCGATGATCTTCGGCGCGTGCTCGCCTTCGAGCGCGGTCCACCACGCTCCTGCGCCCGGCGCGGCAAAGGCCGGCACCAGGCCGAGATCGCCGCGCGAGCGGGCGACCGCGGCCACCACGCCGGAGGCGCCCATATGGCCGATGAACGGCACGGTGAAGCCGAAATGGAAGCGCGAGGCATCGCGCATCGCCGCCTCGCCCGAGGCGAGGTCGGCATGCACCGCATAGGGCGCCTGCACATAGGTGAAGGTCGAGATGATGACGCGCCAGATGCCCTCCACCGTGTCGAGGGGGAGGATGCCGCGATGGCGATCGACGAGGCGGCGCATCATCGAGGCCTCGCGCGCCGGGCGGAAGGCCGAGCCGCCCTCGGCGCCACGCGCGCGCTTGACCTGAACCAGCCGGTCGATGATCTGGCTGCGCTCGATCAAAAGCGCGTGCATGCTGGCGTCGATGCGGTCGATCTCCCCGCGCAGCGCTGCGAGGTCCACGACCGCTTCGGTCGAGGCCGGAGCGGCGGCGGCCTGCACCGGGGCCGGGCTGGTGGCGTTCTTGTTCATCGGCCGATGTTCGTAGCGCTCCCCGCGCGCGGCGCAAACCAAAATCTCATCCCGCGCGATATTGACAAGTTGCCGCTGTGGGATCATCGGATCGTCCGGTATAACGAACTCTTCGTACGGTAAGTCGGTTCCCATGTCTGACAGCGATACGACGTCTGGCGAGATCCGGGCCTTCGAGCCCGCGCGCGGGGAAGCGGACCATCCCCATTCGGCGGTTCTGCGCTTCGGCGCGGACATGCCGCTGCAACTCGACGCCGGCGGCGTGCTGACGCCGTTCCAGATCGCCTACCAGACCTATGGCACGCTGAACGCCGCACGCTCCAACGCCATCCTGATCTGCCACGCGCTTTCCGGCGACCAGCATGTGGCGAACGTGCATCCCGTCACCGGCAAGCCGGGCTGGTGGGAGACGCTGGTCGGGCCGGGCAAGCCGATCGATACCGACCGCTATTTCGTCATCGGCACCAATGTCGTCGGCGGCTGCATGGGCTCGACCGGGCCGTCCTCGCTCAACCCGGCGACCGGCGCGCCCTACGGGCTCGACCTGCCGATCCTGACCATCCGCGACATGGTGCGGGCGCAGGCCATGCTGGTCGACCATCTCGGCATCGAACGGCTGCTGGCGGTGGTCGGCGGCTCCATGGGCGGCATGCAGGTGCTGCAATGGGCGGCGAGCTATCCCGAGCGGGTGTTCGCAGCCTTCCCCATCGCCACCGCCGCCCGCCATTCCGCGCAGAACATCGCCTTCCACGAGGTCGGCCGGCAGGCGATCATGGCCGATCCGGAGTGGCGTGCGGGGCGCTATCTCGCCGACGCCAGCAGCCCGCGGCGCGGCCTCGCCGTCGCGCGCATGGCCGCGCACATCACCTACATGTCCGATTCATCGCTGCACCGGAAGTTCGGCCGGCGGCTGCAGGACCGCGAGGGGCGGACCTTCTCCTTCGACGCGGATTTCCAGGTGGAGTCCTATCTGCGCTACCAGGGCGAGGCCTTCGTCGACCGCTTCGACGCCAATTCCTATCTCTACATGACCCGGGCGATGGAT
The DNA here is from genome assembly GCA_029239875.1 of Xanthobacteraceae bacterium. Lineage (GTDB taxonomy): Bacteria > Pseudomonadota > Alphaproteobacteria > Rhizobiales > Xanthobacteraceae > Ancylobacter. The sequence goes on from JARBUD010000001.1 coordinate 67,817, forward strand.
TATTTCGACCTCGCGGCGGACTATGGCGGCGTGCTGGCGAACGCGTTCAAGGCGACGAAGACGCGGTTCTGCCTGGTCTCCTTCACCTCGGACTGGCTGTTCACCACGGCGGATTCGCGCAACATCGTGCACGCGCTCAACGCCGCCGGCGCGCCGGTCTCCTTCGCCGAGATCGAGAGCGACAAGGGCCACGACGCCTTCCTGCTCGACGAGCCGGAATTCTTCGCCATCACGCGCGGCTTCATCGACGCCGCCGCCCGTGCCGTGGGGGTGAACTGATGTCGCCGCGCGATCTCGCCATCAAGGACCTGAAGACCCACGACCTCACCATGCGCGAGGCGGCGCGGGCCTCCTCCGGCGCCCGCGTCGACCTGCTGCTGATCGCCGAGATGGTGCGGCCGGGCTCGCGCGTGCTCGACATCGGCTCCGGCGACGGCGAATTGCTGGAGCTGCTCGCCACCACCCGAGGCTGCGATGCGCGCGGTATCGAACTCTCGCGCGAGGGGGTGAACGCCGGCGTGGCGCGCGGGCTCGCGGTGATCCAGGGCGATGCCGACATCGACCTCGCCGACTATCCCGACAACGCCTTCGACTATGTGATCCTGTCGCAGACCATCCAGGCGACGCGGCGGCCGAAATGGGTGCTGGAGCAGATGCTGCGGGTGGGCAGCCGCGCCATCGTCTCCTTCCCCAATTTCGGCTTCTGGCGCATGCGGCTCGATTTGCTGGTCAACGGCAAGATGCCGAGCACGGAGAACCTGCCGTACCGCTGGCACGACACGCCGAACATCCATTTCTGCACCATCCGCGACTTCGTCGACCTGGTGGACGAGGTGGGCGCCGGCATCGAGCGGGCGGTGGCGCTCGACGCCTCCGGCCATCCCGTGCGGTTCAACCTGCCCTGGGCGGTGTGGAACCTGCTCGGCGAGCAGGCGGTGTTCCTGCTGTCGCGGAAGGGATGAGGACGGGCGGCTCAGCGCAAAGTCTCAGCGGGTGAGTCGACGTTGCAGGAACGCCTGCATGTCGCGCCGGCCGTCGGCGACGGCGACGATCGAAACCGTGCCGCCCTCGATCGAATAGATCATCCGGTAGGACTGGTGGTGCAGTTCCCGAAACTCCACGGTGCTGAACAAGGCCAGCTCTTTCGGCGTGTTGCCGCGGCGGGGCATCTCGGCGAGCGTGCCCAGCATCTCCTGAAGCGCGGAAAGAACGTGCTCCGCACGAGCGGCGGATTCCGTGTCGGTAAGAAAGACGCGGATCTCGGCGAGGTCGCGCGCGGCACCGATGGTCAGCTCGACCTCGTAGCGCATGGCATCAGTCGAGCGAACCGTCGCGGATACGCTTGAACGCCTCGTCCAGCGGCAGAACCTTCCCCTCGCGGATTTCCTTCTGGCCCATCTGGATGATCTTCATCAGCGCGATCGCCTCCTGCATCTCCTCGTAGCTGTCGATGTCCTGCAGCACCGCCTTGGCCTCGCCATTGACGGTGATGATCATCGGCTGCTGATGCTCGGCGAGCTTGGCGATCACCTCGGCGGCGTTGGCCTTGAGATAGCTGATCGGCTTGATGCGTTCGGAAAGCTTCATGGTCCGCTCCATCCTTCAGGACCGAATATAGTCCGAATCCGGTCCGACAAGAAGGCCGACCTTCACCCGGCCGGGCGCGGGGCGAGCACCGGCTCCAGCACCGGCTTGAGCACCCTGAGGCGCGAGCGGCGCTTGCTGGCGACGGGCTTGTAGACCTGCTTGGTCGCCTCGACGATGTGCACGCCGGCGAAGGGCAGCGACAGCGTCGAGCCGACCCGCTCCCACGCCACCGCCGAGCGCAGGAACCAGTTGCGCGCGACGGGGGGCATGTAGAGCGCCTCGTCCCAGCCCACCGGCGTGAACAGCGCCCCGCGCAGCAGGTCGGTGATCTGCGTGCGCGAGAACGGGCGGCCATGGCCGAACGGGTTGTTCTCGGTGCGGGCCCAGATGCCGCGCCGGCTCGGCACGATGCAGAGCAGTCGCCCGCCCGGCGCCAGCACCCGCCAGACCTCGCGCAGCACCTCCTGCGCGTCCGGCGTCATCTCCAGGAGATGCACGGCGATGACGCGGTCGATCATGCCGTCGCGCAGCGGCAGCTCGGTCTCGTCGACGAGGGCGGCCAGCGTCGGCGCGGCGGAGGGCCAGCGCGTCACCCCCTGCGCGCCCGGCATGAAGGCGAGCGAACGCTCGCATTCCTCGCGGAACATGCCCAGATAGGGTGTGGCATAGCCGATGCCGAGCATCGACAGGCCGCGCACATTGTCGAAGCGCGCGCGGACGGCGCGCCCGACCAGCCGGCGCGTCACCACGCCGAGCGGCTGGGCATAGAAGCTGCGAAGGCCGACCACATCGGGATACATGAGCGCAACTTTATAGCCGGGCGGATGACGCCTTGAAATCACCACCCTTTTAGGCCACATATGCGCAGCATGCGGGCCAAGCGTCCGTATTCGGGGCCGCGTTGCACGATTTCCGCTTCGGTTTAGCCGCGGCAGTCTTCGGCCCCTGATCATCCGAAAACTTTGACGTCCCAGGCCACGCGGGGTGTCTGCGACCCCCGTGATTCGCGGTTCGCGCTGCCTTTGCGCGCGGACCCGATAGCCCATGAAAGAACGCTACTTGAACACTTTCCCTGAGCTCGGCCTCGCCGAGCCGATCCTGAAAGCCCTCGCGGAAGCGAACCATTCCACTCCCACCCCGATCCAGGCCCAGGCCGTGCCGCAGGTGCTCGCCGGCCGCGACCTCGTCGGCATCGCCCAGACGGGCACCGGCAAGACCGCCGCCTTCGCGCTGCCGATCCTGCACCACCTCGTCACCAAGCGCCTGCGCCCCGAGCGCCGTTCGGCCCGCGCGCTGGTGCTGAGCCCTACCCGCGAGCTCTCCGGCCAGATCCTCGACAGCTTCCGCCTCTACGGCAAGCATGTGCGCCCCTCGACCGCGCTCGCCATCGGCGGCGTGCCGATCGGCCGGCAGGCGCGTGCGCTGGCCGGCGGCGTCGACGTGCTGGTGGCCACCCCCGGCCGCCTCGTCGACCTCCTCGAGAACAATGCGGTGCGGCTCGACATGGTCGAGGTCCTGGTCCTCGACGAGGCCGACCAGATGCTCGACATGGGCTTCATCCACGCCATCCGCTCCATCGTCGCCCGCCTGCCGGCGAAGCGCCGCAACCTGTTCTTCTCCGCCACCATGCCGCGCGAGATCGAGAAGCTCGCCGACACGCTGCTGACCGATCCGGTGCGCGTGGCGGTGACCCCGGTCGCCAAGACCGCCGACAAGATCGAGCAGAAGGTGTTCTTCACCGACCGCGCCGGCAAGCCGAACCTGCTGGTCGAGGTGCTGTCCGATGCCGCCATGGACCGCGCGCTGGTGTTCTCGCGCACCAAGCACGGCGCCGACCGCGTGGTGAAGGGGCTCATCGCCGCCGGCATCCAGGCCGAGGCGATCCACGGCAACAAGTCGCAGCCGCAGCGCGAGCGGGCTCTGGCCGCCTTCCGGCAGGGCGTCGTGAAGGTGCTGGTGGCGACCGACATCGCCGCCCGCGGCATCGACGTGCCCGGCGTCAGCCACGTCGTCAACTACGACCTGCCCAACGTGCCGGAGAGCTACGTCCACCGCATCGGCCGCACCGCGCGCGCCGGCCGCGAGGGCATCGCCCTCTCCTTCTGCGACGGCGAGGAGCGCGCCTTCCTGCGCGACATCGAGCGGCTGATCAAGCTGACCATCCCCTCCGTCGACCGCCGCGGCGAGACCCGCCGCGACGGCACCACCCGGCCGGTGGCTGGCCGCGAGGACAACAGCTTCCGCGAGGAGCGCGGTCCGCGCGAGAACCGTGGCCCGCGCGAGCAGCGCGGCCCGCGCCGTGAGGGCGAGCAGCGCCCGTTCCATCGCGGTCCCCGCCCGGATCATCGCGGCGGCGAGGCCCGCAGCGAAGAGCGCGGCTTCCGCCCGGAGCGTCCGCATGACGGCCACCGCAAGGACGCCCATCGTCACGACGGGCCGCGTCCGGAAGGGCAGCGCCAGGACGGTCATCGTCACGAAGGCCATCGCCACGAGGGTCACCGCCATGAAGGCGCCCGGCCCGAGGGCGTGCGCCGCGACGGCCCGCCGCGCGAAGGCGGTCGCCCGCCGCGTCGCAAGTCCTTCCGCCCGGCGAACTGAGGTCCCCGGAGGGCCGGGACGAGCTCCCGGCCCTGCCGCACGGGCTTTGATGAGCGGCGGAAGTCGTTTCCGCCGCAGCGCGGCAATATCTAGGCGAGACAAAAGCCTGCCGTCAGGGTATTTGCCTAGCGGCAGTCTGTACGAGGAGAGCCATTAATGGCGAAAGAGGAACTGCTCGAGTTCGACGGCACCGTGACGGAAGTACTGCCCGACGGCAACTTCCGCGTCGTGCTCGACAATGAACACGAGATACTCGCCTATGCGGCGGGCAAGATGAAGAAGAACCGCATCCGCACCATCGTCGGCGACCGCGTCGTCGTCGAGATGTCGCCCTACGACCTGGAGCGCGGGCGCATCAATTTCCGCCACAAGACCGGTGGCCCCACCCCGCCGATCGGTTCCGGCCAGCGCCGCCCGCCGCCCGGCCGCCGCCGCTGATTCGCTGACCTCGCAGGAGGTCAGCGCGGCTGCCGCACGCGCGGCGCGAAGCCGAGCGCCTGCGCCAGTCCTTCCGGCCGCCCGGCCGGCTCGCTCAAGTCCATGTCCGCCGCCACATGCGCGATATGCCCGCGCATCAGCTCGGCCGCCTCCACGGACGCGCCGCGCTCGATGGCGGCGACGATGCGCGAGTGCTCGTCCGGCGGGCAGGCGGAATACTCGCCGCGGGCATAGAGCAGGATCGACAGCGAGCTCAGCGCCTGCAGCTCGGTGAGCAGCCGCACGAAGACCGGGTTTCCCGCCACTTCCGCCAGCACCACGTGGAATTCGCCGGTGAGGCGCACCAGCGTCGCCCGGTCGCCGGCGGCGCGCGCTTCGTCCTCGGTGGCGATGTGCCGGCGCAGGCGGGCCAGGGCGTGATCGTCGCAGCTGCACGCCGCCGCCCCCGCGATCTCCGGCTCCACCACGGCGCGGGCGGCGAGCACATGACGGGCATAGGCCCGGCTCGGCGCCGCGACGAAGGCGCCGCGATTGGGATGCTGCTCGACGATGCCGTCCTGCGCGAGGCGCGCCAGGGCCTGGCGCACCACCGTGCGGCTGACCCCGAACAGCTCCGCCAGCCGGTCCTCGGTCAGCTTCTCGCCCGGCGGCAGCCGCCGCTCGAAGATCGCCTCGAGGATGCGGGCGCGGATCAGCGCCTCGGAGCGGCCCCGCTCCGCCGCCGGCGCGTCGGTGGTCAGCTCGTGCATGTCCCGGCTCATGCCGTGTCGGCCCATGGCGTCTCGGCCCGTACAATCCCGGCCTGCGCGGTCCGGCCATTCATGCATGTTTCCCCCGCCGGCGCCATGCGGCGTCGGGCCGGGTCATGCAGGAATCAGACCGGCCAGTCCGCCAGCCGCCAGGCCGAATCCCAGAACATCCATTCGAGCTGGGTCGCGCGCTTGTACGCCGCGTGCATGCGGGTGAGCACCTCGGGCGAGGCGCCGGCCGCGGCGCGGTCGGTGGTGGCGATCACCGCGCGCACCGCCTCGTGGAACTCCTCGCCGGCATAGGTGTCGATCCACGCGTCGTAGGGGTTCGGGCGCACGGCGCGGCCGAGGATGTCGCGGCCGATCTCGGCATAGATCCAGAAGCAGGGCAGCAGCGCCGCCAGCACCACCGGATAGGGCTCGGCATAGGCGGCGGCGATCAGGAAGTTCGAATAATGGTGGCAGACCGGCGACATCTCGGTCCGCGCGAACTCGTCCGGGCCGAGGCCGAACTTGTCGAAGAAGTCGGCATGCAGCGAACGCTCCACCACCACCGCGACCTTGGCGGCCTCCGCGAACTGCACCAGCCCGTCCGGGTCGTCCGCCTTGGCGGCGGCGATGGCGAGGCCGCGGCCGAAGGCGATGAGGTAATGCGCGTCCTGCACCATGTAGTGGCGGAAGCGCTCCAGCGACAGCGTGCCGTCCGCCAGCGCGGCGTTGAACGGCATGGTGCGGATCGCCTCATAGGTCGGCAGGTTCCGGCCCCAGGCATGCGCGCTGAAGGTGGAGGCGCTGAAGCTCGTCGCGTCGCTGCTCATCGGCATGGTCTCCGGACATGAAAAGGGCCGCTGTCGAAGCGGCCCGGATCATAGTGGCTGTGGCGGGAAGTGCCGATCAATGCGTCGTGCGCGCATCGGCCTCGACCGCCGCGGCCGCCGACTTCACCTGCTCGAGGAAGACGAGGCGGCGGTTGCGGGTGGTCTCGTCCTTGGCGTCCTCGACGTCCTCTTCCGCGTCCTTGATCATCTGCGCGAGGTTCTCGGCGCGCAGATCAGCGAGCGGGATGGCGGTCTCGGCCAGCACGGTCAGGCCCTGCGGGTTCGCCTCGGCGAAGCCGCCGCGCACGAACAGCTTGCGGGGGGCACCGTCGCCCTTGATGGTCAGGATGCCGGGCTTCAGCGTCGAGACGAAGGGCGCGTGGCCGGCGAGGACGCCGAACTCGCCCTCGGTGCCCGGGACGACGACTTCGCTCACCGTGCCGGAATAGACGAGGCGCTCGGGCGAGACGAGTTCGAACGGGAAGGTGGCCATGGGTCCTCCAGAGGATGCGTCAGCTTGAGCGATCACCGCCCCGCGCCCTCAAGGGGCGCCGGGCGAAGAGGATCACGCCGCCTCGGCAGCCAGCTTCTTGCCCTTCTCGATCGCCTCTTCGATGGTGCCGACCATGTAGAAGGCCTGCTCCGGGAGGTGGTCGTACTTGCCTTCCACCAGGCCCTTGAAGCCCTTGATGGTGTCGGCGAGGTCGACGAGCTTGCCCGGCGAGCCGGTGAAGACTTCGGCGACGTGGAAGGGCTGCGACAGGAAGCGCTCGATCTTGCGGGCGCGGGCGACGGTCGTCTTGTCCTCTTCGGACAGCTCGTCCATGCCCAGGATGGCGATGATGTCCTGCAGCGACTTGTAGCGCTGCAGCGTCTGCTGCACCTGACGCGCCACGTTGTAGTGCTCCTCGCCGATGACCAGCGGCGAGAGGATGCGCGAGGTCGAGTCGAGCGGGTCCACCGCCGGGTAGATGCCCTTCTCGGCGATCGAGCGCGACAGCACGGTCGTGGCGTCGAGATGGGCGAAGGAGGCGGCCGGGGCCGGGTCGGTCAGGTCGTCGGCCGGCACGTAGATCGCCTGCACCGAGGTGATCGAACCCTTGGTGGTGGTGGTGATGCGCTCCTGCAGTGCGCCCATGTCGGTGGCGAGCGTCGGCTGGTAGCCCACCGCCGAGGGGATGCGGCCGAGCAGCGCCGACACTTCCGAGCCCGCCTGGGTGAAGCGGAAGATGTTGTCGACGAAGAACAGCACGTCCTGGCCCTGGTCGCGGAAATACTCGGCGACGGTGAGGCCGGTCAGGGCGACGCGGGCGCGGGCGCCCGGCGGCTCGTTCATCTGGCCATAGACGAGGGCGCACTTGGAACCGGCGGCCGAGCCGTTGTTCTCGTGCGGATCGACGTTCACCTTGGACTCGATCATCTCGTGGTAGAGGTCGTTGCCCTCGCGGGTACGCTCGCCCACGCCGGCGAACACGGAATAGCCGCCGTGCGCCTTCGCGATGTTGTTGATGAGCTCCATGATGAGCACGGTCTTGCCGACGCCGGCGCCGCCGAACAGGCCGACCTTGCCGCCCTTGGAGTAGGGCGCCAGCAGATCGACGACCTTGATGCCGGTGACGAGGATCTCGGCCTCGGTCGACTGCTCGGCATAGGAGGGGGCCGGCTGATGGATGCCGCGGGTGGTCGTGCCGACCACCGGGCCGGCCTCGTCCACCGGCTCGCCGATGACGTTCATGATGCGGCCGAGGCAGGCCTCGCCGACCGGCACCGAGATCGGGCCGCCGGTGTCCTTCACCTCGGTGCCGCGGACCAGACCTTCGGTCGAGTCCATGGCGATGGTGCGCACGGTGTTCTCGCCCAGGTGCTGGGCAACCTCGAGCACGAGGCGCGCGCCGTTGTTGGTGGTCTCGAGCGCGTTCAGGATCTCCGGGAGGTGATCCTCGAACTGCACGTCCACGACGGCGCCGATGACCTGCGTGATGCGTCCGACCTTAGCCATGTCTGTCGTCCTTTTCCGGTCCGTGCCTCACAGCGCCTCGGCGCCGGAGATGATCTCGATCAGTTCCTTCGTGATCATCGCCTGGCGGGTGCGGTTGTAGGTCAAAGTCTGCTTCTTGATCATCTCACCCGCGTTGCGGGTGGCGTTGTCCATCGCGCTCATGCGCGCGCCCTGCTCGGACGCGCCGTTCTCGAGCAGCGACTTGAAGATCTGCACCGCGAGGTTGCGCGGCAGCAGGTCGGCGAGGATCTCGGCCTCGCCCGGCTCGTAGTCGTAGACCGCCGAGGCGCCCGTGGCGGCAGCCGCCGGCTGCTCGGGGAAGGTGGCGGGGATGAGCTGCTGCGCGGTCGGCACCTGCGAGATGACCGACTGGAAGCGGCTGAAGAACTGCGTGGCGACGTCGAACTCGCCGGCGGCGAACATGTCGCCGAGGTCGTGGGCGATCGCCTGGGCGTCGGCGAAGGTGACGCCCTTGTTGGCGCGCAGCTCGACCAGCTTGACGATCTGCTTCGGGAACAGCCGGCGCAGCGGCTCGTAGCCCTTGCGGCCGACGCAGTAGAACTTGACCGTCTTGCCCTGGTTCATCAGCACGAGCGCCCGCTCGCGGGCGATGCGGACGATCGACGAGTTGAAGGCGCCGCACAGGCCGCGCTCGGCGGTGAGCACGAGCAGCAGGTGCGTCTCGTCCTTGCCGGTGCCGGTGAGCAGCGCCGGCACGTCCGGCCCGGGGGCGACGGCAGTGGCGATGTTGCCGAGCACGCTCTCCATGCGCTGGGCATAGGGACGCGCGGCCTCGGCGGCCTGCTGGGCGCGCCGCAGCTTGGCCGCGGCCACCATCTGCATCGCCTTGGTGATCTTCTGCGTCGCCTTCACCGAAGCGATGCGATTGCGCAGATCCTTAAGGCTGGCCATTTACCCCGATGCTCCGATGCGCTCAGGCGAAGGTCTTGGCGAAGGCGTCGATCGCCTTGACGAGCTTCTCGGTGGTGTCCTTCGACAGTTCCTTGGAGGTGCGGATGGTGTCGAGGATGTCGGCGTGCTTCGAACGCAGGAACAGCAGCAGGCCGTTCTCGAACTCGCGCACCTTGGAGACCGGCATGGCGTCGAGATAGCCGTTGGTGCCGGCGTAGATCACCACCACCTGCTCCTCGACCTTCAGCGGCGAGAACTGCGACTGCTTGAGCAGCTCGGTCAGGCGGGCGCCGCGGTTGAGCAGCTTCTGCGTCGAGGCGTCGAGGTCCGAGCCGAACTGGGCGAAGGCGGCCAGCTCGCGGTACTGGGCGAGCTCGCCCTTGATCTTGCCGGCGACCTGCTTCATCGCCTTGATCTGCGCCGAGGAGCCGACGCGCGACACCGAGAGGCCGACGTTCACCGCCGGGCGGATGCCCTGGAAGAACAGGTCGGACTCGAGGAAGATCTGGCCGTCGGTGATCGAGATCACGTTGGTCGGGATGTAGGCCGACACGTCGTTGGCCTGGGTCTCGATGACCGGCAGGGCGGTCAGCGAGCCGGCGCCGTTCTCGTCGTTGAGCTTGGCGGCGCGCTCCAGCAGGCGGGAGTGCAGGTAGAACACGTCGCCCGGATAGGCTTCGCGGCCCGGCGGGCGGCGCAGCAGCAGCGACATCTGGCGGTACGCCACGGCCTGCTTGGACAGGTCGTCATGGATGATGAGGGCGTGCATGCCGTTGTCGCGGAAGAACTCGCCCATGGCGGTCCCGGAGAACGGCGCCAGGAACTGCATCGGCGCGGCGTCGGAAGCGGTGGCGGCGACGACGATGGAGTACTCCAGCGCGCCCTGCTCCTCCAGCACCTTCACGAACTGCGCGACGGTCGAGCGCTTCTGCCCGATCGCGACGTAGACGCAGTAGAGCTTGGCCTTCTCGTCCGTGCCCTGGTTGATCGGCTTCTGGTTGAGGATGGTGTCGAGCGCGATCGCGGTCTTGCCGGTCTGGCGGTCGCCGATGATCAGCTCGCGCTGGCCGCGGCCGATCGGGATCAGCGCATCGATGGCCTTGAGGCCGGTCTGCATCGGCTCGTGCACCGACTTGCGCGGGATGATGCCCGGCGCCTTGACGTCGACGCGGCGGCGCTCGGTGGCCTCGATCGGGCCCTTGCCGTCGATCGGGTTGCCGAGGGCGTCGACGACGCGGCCGAGCAGGCCCTTGCCGACCGGCACGTCGACGATGGCGCCGGTGCGCTTGACGGTCTGGCCTTCCTTGATCTCGCGGTCGGAACCGAAGATGACGATGCCGACATTGTCGATTTCGAGGTTCAGCGCCATGCCGCGCGTGCCGTTCTCGAACTCGACCATCTCGCCCGCCTGGACGTTGTCGAGGCCGTAGACGCGGGCGATGCCGTCACCGACGGAGAGGACCTGACCCACCTCGGAGACTTCGGCTTCCTGGCCGAAATTCTTGATCTGCTCCTTGAGGATCGCGGAAATTTCAGCGGCGCGGATATCCATCAGCGAACCTCTTTCATCGCAGTGCGGATCGAATTGAGCTTGGTCTTGAGCGAGGCGTCGACGAGCTTCGAGCCGAGCTTGACCTTGAGCCCGCCGAGCAGCGAGGGATCGACCTCGACGGCGAGCTTCACGTTCTTGCCGGTCATCGCGTCGAGCGCCTGCTTGAGCGTGGCGGCGTGGGAATCGGAGAGCGGCTGGGCGACCGTGACCTCGGCCATCACCTCGCCCTTGTAGGCGAAGACCAGCGCCTCATAGGCGCGGATGATCGCCTCGACCGTGAACAGGCGGCGGTTGGCCGCCACGGTCTTGAAGAAATTGCCGGCGAGGCCGCCGATGCCGGCCTTGTCGAGGATGGCGGCGACCGCCCTTTCCTGCTCCTCGGAGGAGAAGACGGCGCTGCGCACCAGGCGCTTGAGATCGTCGCTCTCGGCGATCAGGGCGGCGAACCTGTCGAGGTCGGCCTTCACCGCATCGACGGCATTGGCGTCGCGGGCAAGCTCGAAGAGCGCCGTCGCGTAACGTCCTGCCACTCCGGATACGTAGGTCTCGGCCACTGTGCCTCTCTCGGGACTTGTCCGAAGCGATGCCCGCCAGAACGGCGCCGGCTCGCGGACGGGAAAGGTTCAAACTCAAGGAGGACCGGACTTTAGTGCCCGCCCCTGAAGTCGGCGGTTCCCTAACACGGCTGTTTGAACGCTGCAACACGGGGACGTGAGGGATTGCGGGGGCCAAATGACGTAGCGGCCCCGTAGCACCTTCAAACGCCGGCAAACCAGTCACGCCAAGGCTTTGCCCCGCCTGCGGCGCTTTGCTGCACCACCGTCGTGACGCAACGTCAGATCGCGTCCCGCGCGCCCCTGCGCGGGCGTGTCGCGCCGGCTCGGCGCGCCTCTGGCATGCCAGGGAAGGTCAGTCGCGGGTCGCCCGCAGCGCCGCCGCCGCCGCGATCGGGCCGAGCACCATCGCGGCGAGCGAAAGCCCCGCGAGGATGCGGAATGGCGTGCCGAAGGGCACGGTGCCGCCCAGCGCCGTCCCGGTCGCCGCCACGGCGAAGATCAGCACGGGGATGGTCAGCGGCATCACCAGCACCGCCACCAAGAGCCCGCCGCGGCGGAAGGCGGCGGCGAAGGCCGCACCGATCAGCCCGAGAAAGGTGATGGCCGGCGTGCCGACGAGCAGCGTCAGCGTCAGCGCGCCGATCGAGGCCGGCTGCAGGTTGAGCAGCAGGGAGAGCACCGGCGCGGCGATGACCAGCGGCAGGCCGGTGGCGATCCAGTGGGCCAGCCCCTTGGCGGCGGCGATCAGCTCCAGCGGCAGCTCCAGCATCGACATGACGTCGAGCGAGCCGTCCTCGGCGTCCGCCGCGAACAGCCGGTCGAGGCCGATCAGCGAGGCCAGCAGCGCGCCGATCCACAATATCGCCGGGCCGATGCGCGCGAGCAGGGCAAGGTCCGGGCCGATGGCGAAGGGCGTCACCACGACGACAGCAAGGAAGAACACGACGCCGAGCCCGGCGCCGCCGCCGGCGCGGATGGCGAGCCGCAGATCGCGCTGGAGCAAGGCGAGGAAGGCGCGGCTCATGCGACCACCGCCGCAATCGGGCTCGCCGGGCGCCGGGCGCCGAGGTCGAGCGCATCGGAGGGGCCGAGATCGAGCGGGGCGTGGGTGGCGGCGACGATCATCCCGCCTTTCTCCACATGCGCACGCGCGAGGGCGGCGAACCGCGCCTGCGCCGCGACGTCGAGCGCCGTGGTCGGCTCGTCCAGCAGCCAGAGCGGGCGCTCGGCGACCAGAAGGCGGGCGAGCGCGAGGCGCCGCTTCTGCCCGGCCGAGAGCACGGCGACGGGCAGCCCGCCGAGCCCGCCGAGCCCGACCTCCTCCATCGCCTCGCCGACGGTGAGCGCCGGCCGGCCCAGCATGGCGCGCCAGAAAGAGAGATTCTCTTCGGCCGACAGCGCCGCCTTGTGGGCGTCGAGATGGCCGAGATAATGGATCCCTTCCGCGAAATCCTCCGGCTCGGCGGCGCCTTCGAGGCGCAGGCGCCCGGCGGCGGGCTCCGAAAGCCCCGCCAATATGCGCAGCAGCGAGGACTTGCCGGTGCCGTTCGGGCCGGTGACGATCAGCGCCCGCCCCGATTCCAGGTTGAAGCCGAGCCCTTCGAACAGCAGCCGCGCCCCGCGCCGGCACGCCAGACCCTCCACGACGAGGCGCATCAGCGCATCCACCCGTTACCGCAGGCGATGCAGCGCACAAATTTCCGATGCATCGCGTCGTGCCCTCTAGGATCGGAGTTTGAAATGGCTCTATATAGAATTCTGAACGATGCGCCCCGCGCCGCGACAGGGCAGCGCGAGCTATAGCCCGCCAGCCCTCCCTCCTCCAAGGCCCGGCGCATCCTGCCACACCGTTAGCGGGGATCAGTCAGCCGTGACGTCGCTCGACAGCTTCAAAAGCCGGAAAACTCTCACCGTCGGGACCAAGACCTACGTCTATTACAGCCTGCCGGAGGCCGAAAAGAACGGCCTCGAAGGCGTCTCGGCCCTGCCCTTCTCCATGAAGGTGCTGCTGGAGAATCTGCTCCGCTTCGAGGACGGCCGCTCCGTCTCCAAGAACGACATCATCTCCATCAAGGACTGGCTCCTCAACCGCGGCAAGGCCGAGCGCGAGATCGCCTACCGCCCCGCGCGCGTGCTGATGCAGGACTTCACCGGCGTTCCCGCCGTGGTCGACCTCGCCGCCATGCGCGACGCCATGGTCAATCTCGGCGGCGACCCCAAGCGCATCAATCCGCTGGTACCGGTCGACCTCGTCATCGACCACTCGGTGATCGTCAACTTCTTCGGCAACAACGCCGCCTTCGGCAAGAACGTCGAGGAGGAGTACAAGCAGAACCAGGAGCGCTACCGCTTCCTGAAATGGGGCCAGTCGGCCTTCGACAACTTCCGCGTCGTGCCGCCCGGCACCGGCATCTGCCACCAGGTGAACCTCGAATATCTGGCGCAGACGGTGTGGACCAAGGACGAGGACGGGGCGACCGTCGCCTATCCCGACACCTGCGTCGGCACCGACAGCCACACCACCATGGTGAACGGCCTCGGCGTGCTCGGCTGGGGCGTGGGCGGCATCGAGGCCGAGGCGGCCATGCTCGGCCAGCCGGTCTCCATGCTCATCCCCGAGGTGATCGGCTTCAAGCTGACCGGCCAGCTCAACGAGGGCATCACCGCCACCGACCTCGTGCTCACCGTCACCCAGATGCTGCGCAAGAAGGGCGTGGTCGGCAAGTTCGTCGAGTTCTTCGGCCCCGGCCTCGACCATCTCTCGCTCGCCGACCGCGCCACCATCGGCAACATGGCCCCGGAATACGGCGCCACCTGCGGCTTCTTCCCGGTCGATGGCGAGACCATCGCCTATCTCGACGAGACCGGCCGCACCGACGAGCGCATCGCCCTCGTCGAGGCCTATTCGAAGGCGCAGGGCATGTGGCGCGAGGCGAGCACCTCCGATCCCGTCTTCACCGACGTGCTCGAGCTCGACATCTCCACCGTGCTGCCCTCGCTCGCCGGCCCGAAGCGCCCGCAGGACCGGGTGCTGCTCTCCGGCACCAAGCAGGGCTTCCTCGCCGCGCTCGAAGGCGAGTTCAAGAAGCCCGGCGAAGCGGCCAAGCGCGTGGAGGTGGAAGGCGCCGACTACACGCTCGGCCATGGCGACGTGACGATTGCCGCCATCACCTCCTGCACCAACACCTCGAACCCGAGCGTGCTGATCGCCGCGGGCCTGCTCGCCCGCAACGCCGCCGCCAAAGGCCTGACCTCCAAGCCCTGGGTGAAGACCTCGCTGGCGCCCGGATCGCAGGTGGTCGAAGGCTATCTCAACGCCTCCGGCCTGCAGCCCGACCTCGACAAGCTCGGCTTCAACCTGGTCGGCTTCGGCTGCACCACCTGCATCGGCAACTCCGGCCCGTTGCCCGAGCCGATCTCGGAGGCGGTCAACAAGAACGACCTCGTCGCCGGCGCCGTCATCTCCGGCAACCGCAACTTCGAGGGCCGCGTGAACCCGGACGTGAAGGCGAACTACCTCGCCTCCCCGCCGCTCGTCGTCGCCTACGCCATCGCCGGCTCGCTGCAGATCGACCTCACCACCGAGCCGCTCGGCACGGGCTCGGACGGGCAGCCGGTGTTCCTGAAGGACATCTGGCCGTCCAACCAGGAGATCGCGAAGTTCATCCGCGAGAACGTCACCAAGAAGATGTTCCAGGAGAAATACGCGGACGTGTTCAAGGGCGACGAGAACTGGCGCAAGATCGCCATTCCCACCGGCGAGACCTATGCCTGGGACGACCGCTCCACCTATGTGCAGAACCCGCCCTATTTCGAGGGCATGAAGATGGAGCCGGAGCCGGTCACCGACATCATCAAGGCGCGGGTGATGGGCCTGTTCCTCGACTCCATCACCACCGACCACATCTCGCCCGCCGGCTCGATCAAGGAAGCCAGCCCCGCCGGCCACTATTTGCGCGACCATCAGGTCCGCCCGGCCGACTTCAACCAGTACGGCACGCGGCGTGGCAACCACCAGGTGATGATGCGCGGCACCTTCGCCAACATCCGCATCAAGAACCAGATGCTGGGCGGCAAGGAAGGCGGCTTCACCACGCACTGGCCTGATGGCACGGAGATGCCGATCTACGACGCCGCCATGCTCTACAAGCAGGAAGGCGTGCCGACGGTCGTCTTCGCCGGCAAGGAATACGGCACCGGCTCCTCGCGCGACTGGGCGGCCAAGGGCACCAAGCTGCTCGGTATCCGCGCCGTCATCGCCCAGAGCTTCGAGCGCATCCACCGCTCGAACCTGGTCGGCATGGGCGTGGTGCCGCTGGTGTTCCAGAACGACGAGTCCTGGCAGTCGCTCGGCATCAAGGGCGACGAGATCGTCACGCTGCGCGGCATCGAGGGCGACCTCAAGCCGCGGCAGACGCTGATCGCCGAGATCGCCTTCGGCGACGGCACGGTGAAGAACGTGCCGCTGACCTGCCGCATCGACACGCTCGACGAGCTCGACTACTTCCGCAACGGCGGCATCCTGCCCTACGTGCTGCGCAACCTCGCGGCGTGACCTAGAGCCTGTCGCACCCTCATCCTGGAGCGCTCCCCCGGGACCTAATCCGGGGGAGCCTCGAAGGAGGGCACGCCGGGTGCGCCGATCCACAATGCACCCTCATCCTGAGGTGCTCGCGCAGCGAGCCTCGGAGGATGGTTGTTCAAGCGCGCCGGGATGAGCATCCTTCGAGGCCCGGCTACGCCGGGCTCCTCAGGATGAGGTTGATCGGCGCGGAATCGGAAAGCCGCGCCGGTCCGCTATCCGCCGTGGCGCGGCGGCGACGCCTCACCGTTGCGTGCACGGCGACACCCGAATGTGACTGGTCCCGACGTCCACGGCGTCCTATTGCCTAGGGCCGGACGCGATCGGATCTTGGCCCGCGGGATCTTGGCCCGGCGGGATCTTGGCCCGTATCGGCGATCCGTCTCAGAGCTGTGCGACGAGACCGCGTGCCGGATCGGAGGCGATCCGGCCGACGTGGGCTCCAGCCTCTCTTTTTGTGCTCGCGCCGAGGACGATCCGCTCGACATGCTCGCCCCCAACGCCGTTACCGCCCCGCCCCAGCCCATGCGTGCCGCCCTTCCAGGTGGCGACCGGGTGGCGCGGATCGGGTTCGTGCTGCTGGCTCTGGTGCTGATCCTGCCGGCCGCCGCCCATGCCGAGGACGCCTCGGTCAAGCCCGTCTCCGCCCCCAAGGCGATGGTGGAGCTGTTCACCAGCCAGGGCTGCTCGGCCTGTCCGCCCGCCGACAAGCTGATGGGCGAGCTGGCGGAGCGCCCGGACGTCATCGCCCTCACCCTGGCGGTGGACTACTGGGACTATCTCGGCTGGAAGGACACGCTGGCCAAGCACGGCCATTCGCTGCGCCAGAAGGCCTATGCCCGCATGCGCGGCGACGGCAAGATGTTCACCCCGCAGGCGGTGGTGAACGGGCGCGTCATGGCCATCGGCTCGGACCGCTCGACGCTGGAGCGCACGCTCTCGACCATCGCCCGGCCCACCGTGCCGGTGGCGATCGACAGCGACGGCGAGAAGCTGAAGATCAGGATCGGCGCCGCGCCGGGCTCGGGCTCGGGCGAGGTATGGCTCTGCCCGGTGGCGAGCCGGATGAAGGTGGACATCGGCCGCGGCGAGAACGAAGGCACCAGCATGACCTACCACAATGTGGTGCGCGGCTGGACCAAGCTCGGCGACTGGAACGGCGGCGAGGCCAGCTTCGAGGCGACGCTGCGCCGCCTGCCGGACGATCCCACGGACGCCGTGGCGGTGTTCGTGCAGTCGGGCTCCTCGACCGAGCCGGGCGCCATCCTCGGCGCCACGCTGCAGCCTTTGCACTGAACGCCCTGAAGGTCCAACCGCAAAGCCCCCTCATCCTGAGGTGCTCGCGCAGCGAGCCTCGAAGGATGGTCGGCACCGTGCACCCGGACGAGCATCCTTCGAGGCCCGACCTTTGGTCGGGCACCTCAGGATGAGGTTGATCCCTGCTGAAAGCGGAGTTTGTGACGACCCCTGAGGATCGCCTCGACAATCCCCTCAATGGGGCTACGAGGGGAAATGCAGCGGCAACGTTTCCCTCGCCACAAGGCAAAAGACCGGCTGAGCCGACCCCAACCACAACCCCTCACGGCAAAAGAAAAGGGCCGGCAGAGCCGGCCCTAAGAGCAATTCGGGGATTGAACCTAGAACATAACGTCAGGCCGGCCCATGAGCGCCGCGGGGGGCTGGGGGGCTGGGAAACCGATGCGCCACACGAACCGGCCCAACGCTATGGTTAAGAGATTGGAAGCCGCAATTGGCAGCGCAACGGCTGAATTCGGGCAGCTCTGTGATTTCGGTTGACGAGGCCGTGAACAAGGCGGGGTAAAGCCCATGAAAGCCGCTTGAAGGCGCCCGCCAAGCGGTGGATCATGACGGATGAATGACTAAGTGAGTCCGGGTGACCGGCCATCGTCGGGGCGTGAGCAGCCCGGAATGGCCAAGCCGGAGGAGCCGCGTGGCGGAAATCGACCCCATACAATTGCCGGTCGCAGGTCGTGCCGACCTCGTCACCTTCCACCGGCGCGAGCTCGACCGGATCCTCGATCTCTACGGCCGCATGGTGGCGCTGGGCGAATGGCGCGACTACGCCATCGACTTCACCAGGGACCGCGCCATCTTCTCCATCTTCCGGCGCTCCACCGAGGTGCCGATCTACCGCATCGAGAAGGACCCGCGTCTCGCCCGCAAGCAGGGCGCCTACACCGTGGTGTCGCAGACCGGCCTCATCCTCAAGCGCGGCCACGAGCTTGCCCGCGTCATCGCGGTGCTGGAAAAGCCGCTGCGTGCGGTAAACTGAGCGCGCACGACCTGTGATGCACCGGAGACGAGAATGCGCAACCTGACCGTTGCCGCCACCCAGATGCACTGCGACTGGAATATCGAAGGCAACATCGCCCGCGCCGAGGCGCTGGTGCGCGAGGCCGCCAGCCGCGGCGCCAAGCTGATCCTGCTGCAGGAGCTGTTCGAGACCCCCTATTTCTGCCAGGACCAGCTCTACGACTTCCTCGAGCTCGCCTCCCCCTTCGAGGGCAACCGGCTGGTCGCGCATTTCGCCGGGCTGGCGAAGGAACTGGGCGTGGTGCTGCCCGTCAGCTTCTTCGAGCGCGCCGGCAACGCCGCCTTCAACAGCCTCGCCATGGTCGACGCCGACGGCTCCATCCTCGGCCTCTACCGCAAGAGCCACATTCCGGACGGGCCGGGCTACACCGAGAAATTCTACTTCTCGCCCGGCGATACCGGCTTCCGGGTATGGGACACGGCGGTCGGACGCATCGGGGTGGGCATATGCTGGGACCAGTGGTTCCCGGAATGCGCGCGCACCATGGCGCTGCTCGGCGCCGAGGTGCTGCTCTATCCCACCGCCATCGGCTCCGAGCCGCAGGATGCGAGCCTGGATTCCTCCGGCCACTGGCAGCGCGTGATGCAGGGCCATGCGGGGGCGAACCTCATGCCAGTGATCGCCTCCAACCGCATCGGCACCGAGCAGGGGCGCAACGGCACCTCGATCACCTTCTACGGCTCCTCCTTCATCGCCGACCCGACCGGCGCCAAGCTGGCCGAGGCGGGCCGGACGGAGGAGACCGTCCTCACGGCGACCTTCGACCTCGACGCCATCGCCCACCAACGCCACAGCTGGGGCGTGTTCCGCGACCGCCGGCCGGAGCTCTACGCCCCGCTGCTCTCGCTCGACGGGCGCGCGCTCACGCGAAAGGCCGGCTGACCATCATGACCGAGACCCTGACGAGCCTGCCCGCCGCCGACGGCTTCCGCATGCCGGCGGAATGGGAGCCGCATGCCGGCACCTGGATGATCTGGCCGGAACGGCCGGACAATTGGCGCGAGGGCGCCGCCCCGGCGCAGGCCGCCTTCGCCGAGGTGGCGGCGGCGATCGCCCGCTTCGAGCCGCTGACCATGCTGGTCTCGGCCCGGCAATGGCGCAATGCCCGCGCGCTGCTGCCGCCTTCCGTGCGGCTGGTCGAGGCATCGAGCGACGATTCCTGGTGTCGCGACAGCGGCGCCACCTTCCTCACCGACGCCGCCGGCCGGCTGCGCGGCGTCGACTGGCAGTTCAACGCCTGGGGCGGGCTCTACGAGCCGTCCGACCAGGACGAGCTGATCGCCGCCAAGATGCTGGAGGCCGAGCGCGCCCCGCGCTACGCCGCGCCGCTGGTGCTGGAAGGCGGCTCGATCCATGTCGACGGCGAAGGCACGGTGCTGACCACCGAGGAATGCCTGCTCAACCCCAACCGCAACCCCGACTTTTCGCGCGAGGACATCGAGCAGTACCTGAAGGACTATCTCGGCGGCTCCAGGGTGCTGTGGCTCGGCGCCGGCCTCGTCGACGACGAGACCTCCGGCCATATCGACAACCTCGCCTGCTTCGTGCGGCCGGGCGTCGTCGCGCTGACCTGGTGTGAGGACCCGCTCGACCCGCAATACGCCATCTCGCGCGACGCGCATGAGCGGCTCTCGGCGATGACGGACGCACGCGGGCGCAGCATCGAGATCGTCAAGCTGCCGCTGCCGGGCCCGCTCTACCGCGCGCCGGAGGAGGCGATCGACATCGGCCCCGCCGCCGGCTCCATGTCGCGCGGCATCGGCGAGCGGCTGGGGGCATCCTATGCCAATTTCTACATCGGCAACGGCTTCGTCCTGATGCCGCTGCTCGATCCGGCGCATGACGAGGACGCCCGCGCCATCCTCGCGAAGCTGTTCCCCGACCGGCAGGTGGTCGGGGTACCGACGCGCGAGATCGTCCTCGGCGGCGGCAACATCCACTGCATCACCCAGCAGCAGCCGGTGGGCCGGGCGGGGTAGGGGCGGGCTTTCAGCGTCATCCCGGCCAAGCGAAGCGCGAGCCGGGATCGCGTGCCGCTCTCGTCCTGACAGCGATCCCGGATATGGCCTGCGGCCATTCCGGGATGGCGGCGAATAGGGCGGGGCGCGGGCGGAGGGACTACCCCTTCACCACCCCTAACCGGATCAGGCTCTCGGCGGTGGCGAGGATCGCCTCCTCCGGCGGGCGCGGGTTCCAGCCGAGCAGGCGCCTGGCCTTCTCGTTGCTGGCGCTGCGGACGATGCCGAGCCGCGGCACCGCGGCGCGGGCCAGCGGCAGCGCCAGTGCCGCGAGGCGCACCAGCAGGTCCGGCATCTCGAAGCGCGGCACCCGCCGCGCCGCCGGGCCGAGGCCGGCCCGCAGCATCTGCGCCATCTCGTGCAGCGAGAGCGCGTCGCTCGCGGTGGCGAGGAAGCGTTCGCCCGCCGCCGCCGGCTCGGTCATCGCCCGCAGATGCAGCTCGGCGACGTCGCGCACGTCGACGATGCCGAAATAGACCCGCGGCACCGTCGGCAGCGCCCCGTCCAGCAGCGACTTGACGAGGTCCAGCGAGGCGGAAAGGTCGGTGCCGAGCGCCGGCCCCATCACCCCCACCGGGTTGACGGTGGAGAGTTCCATGCCGCCGCCCTCGCGGCCGACGAAGTCCCAGGCGGCGCGCTCGGCCAGCGTCTTCGAGCGCACATAGGCATCCACCCCCGGCCCGTCCGGGTCGCTCCAGTCGGTCTCGTCATAGCGCGGCTTGCCCGGCACATGGCCATAGCCGACGGCGGCGAAGGAGGAGGTGACGACGACGCGCTTCACGCCCGCCTCGCGCGCGGCCCGCAGCACGCGCAGCGTGCCGTCGCGCGCCGGGCCGACCAGCTCGGCGTCGGTTCCCGCCATCGCCGCCGGCAGGGGCGAGGCGACGTGCATCACATAGTCCGCGCCCGCCGCCGCCTCGGACCAGCCGGCATCGGCGGTGAGGTCAGCGGCGTGGAACTCGACCTTCGCGTCCGGCGCACCGCCGGCGGCGAGCATGGCCCGCACCTCCTCGGCGCGGGAGAGCCTGCGCAGCGTGGCGCGGACCTCGTGGCCCTCCGCGAGAAGCCGCAGCATGACATGGGCGGCGATGAAGCCGGAGCCGCCGGTGACCAGAACCTTCGCCAAGACCAATCCCTTCCGTGCGTGCCCCGGCTCCATATGGGTGCCGTCCCGGCGGGCGCCATGCGCCGCAGCGTGATGCGCCGGCCCTCCGAGGCCACGGGACTTCCGCTGAAGGAGCCACGACGCGGATGGGAAGGATCCGCCGCGCGACCTGTCAGCGCGCCATTTTCCAGTCCTCGCCCAGCGCCATCGCCTTCTTGATCTGGCCGACGATCTCCGGCGCGAGGAGCTGCGCGCCGGCATCCGAAAGATGGTTACCGTCGGCATAGAGAGCGACGTCCTGGTCGGCGTTGCGGCAGCGCCCGCTCGCCGCGTCGCAGAGCACGCCGTCCGGCCGCACCCGGAAGACGTTGGGCCGCTCGACCGCGTCGAGGGCGGCGACGACGTCGGCATTGCGCGTGCGGTAGACGTCGTAGGAGGTGGTGAGCGCGAAGGCGTCGCCCTCGCCGGCGATCGCCATCCGCGCCGCGCGCCGCGGCACGTTCCACCCGGCTTCGGGAATGGGATAGACCAGCACCACGTCGATCTCGTCCGCGACCGCCTCGACCTTCTGCCTCAGCGCGCCGACGATGCGCGCCTTCCGGTCCGGGTCGGTCCAGGCGTTGCGGCCTGTCGTGCCGATCAGCTCGGTGGGCAGGGTGAGCCGGGTCTCGACGCCGCCTTCGCGATTGTCGAAGCCACGCCCCTCCGCATAGGCGGCGAAGCGCGAGGTGATCACCACCACCTTGGCGCCATGCGCCTTGGCGAAGGCGATCATGTCGCGATTGTACTTGTCGCACTCCTCCGGGCGCGGCAGGCCGACGCGGTAGAAGCCGGGCAGCCCGATGCAGCCGGCATAGGAGGTGGCATAGGAGGAAATCCCCTCCTGCTTCAGCGCCTCCTGCACCGCCGGCGAGATCCCCGCCGAATGGCTGTCGCCGATGAAGACCACATCGGCCTTGCCGTCGACCATGTAGCCGCTGCAGGCGGGGACCGGCTGCGCCTGCAGCCCGCGCGCGGCGTTGAAGCGGCAGGGCTCGACGTCGTCGGTGGCCTCGACGTCGTCCTCATAGGCGAGCAGCGCCACCGCCTTGTCCGGCAGCCGGAACGGCGCGCCGTCGTCGAGATAGCCGAAGGCGCCGAAGCCGACGAGCAGAGCAGCCGCGGTGGCGGCCGAGCCGATCACCGCGCGCCGGCCGATCCGCCTGGTGCCGCCGGCGCGGAAGGGGCGCTCGACGAAGCGCCAGCTGAGATAGGCGAGGCCGAGGGAGAGGACGGAGAGCGCCAGCATCAGCCCCAGGCTGGGGGGATCGAGGCTCCGGATGCGGGCGAAGGCGAAGAGCGGCTGGTGCCAGAGATAGGCGCTGTAGCTGATCAGCCCGATGCCGACGAACACGGGCAGGGAGAGCACCCGCCCGGTGAGCGTGGCGGGGCCGGCGAAGAGGATGATCAGCGCAGTGCCGCCGACCGGCGCCAGCGCATAGAGCGAGGGGAAGGGCGTCGCCGCGTCATAGGCGAAGACCGAGAACAGGATCAGCCCGAGCCCGGCGAGCGAGAGCAGCGTGTGCGGACGCGGCGGCCCGCCGCGCATCACCAATGCACAGATTGCCCCGGCGCCGAGCTCCCAGGCGCGGGTGTGGATGAGGTAGAAATTCGCCTCCGGATGGTGACGCGCGCCGTGCTCGGCCAGCCACAGGCTCGCCAGCGACAGCACCACCACGAAGCCGAGCATGCGCTGCCGGCCGAACCGCCAGAGGACGAGGAGCAGCAGCGGGAAGACGATGTAGAACTGCTCCTCGACCGCCAGGCTCCAGGTGTGGAGCAGCGGCTGCTCCTCGGCGACGGGCGCGAAATAGCCGACCTGCGACCAGAACAGGATGTTGGAGACGAACAGCACCACCGCCACGACGGAGAGCGCGAACTCCTCGAACTGCGAGGGGAACATCCACATCCAGGCGAAGGGGATGCAGGCCGCCATGACCAGGAACAGCGCGGGCAGGATGCGCCGCGCCCGCCGCTCGTAGAAGCGCAGCAGCGAGAACTTCCCCTCCTCCATCTCCGCGGCGATGAGGGTGGTGATCAGGTAGCCGCTGATGACGAAGAACACGTCGACGCCGACGAAGCCGCCGGAGAACGGCGCGATGCCCGCATGGAACAGGATGACGGGGAGAACCGCGACGGCCCGCAGGCCGTCGATCTCGGGTCGATACTGCATGGGCAAGGCGATCCGGCGAAAAGCTGCGCCGACCTTATTGTGACGGTGCGGCAGCGCCAAGCCTTTCGCGGCGCTAACCTATCGCCGGCGCCGGGACGCCGAGCATCTTGATGGCGGCGCAGGCGGCGCCGAAGCCGTTGTCGATGTTCACCGCCACCACGCCGGGCGCGCAGCTCGCGAGCGCCGAGTGCAACGCCGCCGACCCACCTTCCGCCACGCCGTAGCCGACCGAGCTCGGCACGGCGATGACCGGCGCCACCACCAGCCCGCCGATCACGGAGAACAGCGCACCCTCCATGCCGGCGACCGCGATCACCACGCGATGGGCGCGGATCTCCTCGATGCGCGCCATCAGCCGCCACAGCCCGGCGACGCCGACATCGGCGACGAGCAGGGCTTCATGGCCGCAGAAGGCGAGCGTGCGAACCGCCTCATGGGCGACGGGCAGGTCCGAGGTGCCGGCTGCGACCACCGCGACGCTTCCGGCGACGAGCGGCAGCGGTCCGCCGAGCACGGCGGTGCGTGAGGCCGGGTCGTAGTCGAGCCCGGCGCGCGTGGCCTCGTCCAGCGCCGAGAAGGCGGCCTCATCCAGCCGCGTCAGCAGCAGCCGCGCGCCGCGCCCGCTGGCCTCGGCAAGAATGGCGGCGAGCTGCGCCGGCGTCTTGCGGCTGCACAGAATGGCTTCCGGCACGCCGGTGCGCCCCGCGCGCTGCCAGTCGATCTGGAATTCCATGGCCTTACGTCCTGACGAACATGGCGCCGCGGCGATAGGCGCGGGTGCCGGCATAGACGCGGCCGGCTTCAGTGCAGAGCCGCTGCGCGACGGCCTCCACCGCCTCGGCATGCGCCATTTCTGCTTCGCCCAACTCGACCACCACGCCCTGATGGGTGATGCGGCAGCGCAGCGTGCCGCCGGGCGCCAGCGCGGCGAGCAGGGTCTCCACCTTCTCGACGAAGGCGAGGTCGCCGGCATCGATGGCGATGCCGGTCTCGACCCGGCTGGCGAGACAGGGCTGCGCCGGCAATTCCGCGATGTCGGTGAGGCCGAGGCTGCGCGCCAGCGCACGCACGTCGCGCTTGCTCATGCCGGCCTCTACCATCGGGTGGACCACCTTGCGCTCGGCGGCAGCGATCAGCCCCGGCCGGTAGTCGCCGAGATCGTCGAGATTGGCGCCGGAGGCGATCGGCCGCTCGGTCAGGCCGGCGATGCGGTCATAGAGGTTGGTCTTGCAGAAATAGCAGCGGTTCGCCGGGTTATCGCGGTAGCGCGGATCGTCGAACTCGCCGGTGCCGGTGACGAGGAGGTCCCAGCCCTCCACCGCCGCCAGCCGGCGCACCCGCGCCGTCGCCTCCGCCGGCACGGCGGGCGAGACGGCATGGATCACCGTGACCGGCATGCCCCGGCGATGGGCAAAGGTGGCGAGCGTCATCGAATCGACGCCGCCGCTCACCGCCACCGCCAGCGCGGGGAAACGGTCCAGCACGCGGGCGAGCGCATCGCCCGGCCGGTCAGTAGCCGGTGCCCGCTCCATGAGGGCCGCATCACTCATCGCCCTGCTCCGCCCGCCGCTTGGCGGCGCGCCGCTCGGCCAGCGTCGCGCCGGTGAGCGCGTCGCTCTCGGCTTTCGACGTGGCGCCGCCGGGTCGCTGCACGCGCTTGACCGCCACGCCGTCCACCTCGTCGGCCTCCCGCGCCAGCGTCAGCCGCCGCGCCTCGGTCAGCCGGAGGCCGATGGTCGAGGTTTGGGCGAAGCAGGCGCGGGCCACGGCGTCGGCCGCTTCCGGCTTCGCCAGCAGGCGCAGCGAGACGACGGGCCGGCCCTTCTTGCCGAAGCGGTGGGCGAGGCTGACATCGAGCACGCCCGCTTCCGCGCGCAGGCGGTCGATGGCGGTACCGATCTCCTCGCCGGTCATGTCGTCGATCTCGAACTCGATCACCGCCACGCGGTCCGTCTCGATGCCGTCCTCTTCGAACGCCAGCACGCGCAGCACGTTGGGCATGCCCGGCAGGCGGCGCGTGCCCGCGCCCGTGCCCGACGCCACCAGCCGCCCGGAGGCCGGCAGGCCGGGCTTCGCCAGATGGCGGAGGATCGCCGCCCCGGTCGGGGTGACGCGCTCGCCGGCGAGGCCGTCGTCGCGCCAGTCATAGGTTTCGAGGATGGCGGCGGTCGCCGGCGCGGGAACCGGCAGCAGCCCGTGCTGGGTCTTCACCATGCCGCCGCCGAGCGGGAGCGGAGCCACCGTCCACTGCGCGCCGTCGAGCGCGGCGGCGAGGCTGCCGGCGGCGACCACGTCGAGCAGCGAATCCCAGTCGGCGATCTCGTGGAAATGCACCTCCTCCACCGGCACGCGGTGGATGGCGGCTTCCGCACGGGCGATGATGCCGAGGATCGCGCTCGCCTGCTTGGCCGTGCCCGGATGCAGCGTCGCCCGCTCGATGCGCGCGAGCATGTCGAGATAGGTGCCGGCGCCGTGGCCGTGATCGTGTTGCCCATGTTCATGCACGTGATGCGCGTGCGCCTCCGCGTGCACGTGGGCGTGGGCGTCATCATGGGAATGAGCGTGCGCCTCGGCGTGGGCGTGGGCGTGCGAATGAGCATGCTCGGGACCATGCCCCGTCGCCGGGGCCAGCCCGAAGCGCAACGCGCGCACGGCGCCGCTCTCGCCCTCGGTCAGGAAAGGCTCGCCCGCGCCTTCCGGCAGCACGGCGCGGCAGTCCTCAAGCACGTGGTCGCGCAGATCCGGGAACGCATCGATCAGCGCCGCCACGAACATGTCGCCCGCGACGCCGCCGACCGGATCGAGATGGATTCGCCTCACGCCGCCGGATGTCACGCCGCGGCCTGCCGTTCCCGATAGACGGGAATCACATAGGGGCCCTCGGGGATGATCGCGACCGCGTCGTCGCCGTAGCGCGCCAGCGAGGCGGCGATGGCGGCGTCGAGGTCGCCGACGATCTCCACCGCGGTGATGCGGCGCTCCTCGGCGGTCAGGCCGGTGGTGTAGAGCTGGATGCGCCCGACCCGCATGGGCTTGAGCTGCATCTCGGTCTGCCACTCGTCGACATCGGCCAGCGTCTTCGCGGTGAGCGTCGCCAGGAAACGCTCCGGGCCGAGCTCGACGAGGCGCGCCTGCGCCTCGCGGAACTCGTGGCTGCCGAAGCCTTCCGAGCATTCCGAGGCGATGATCAGCGTGCCGCCGGGCTCGAGGATGTCGATCGGCGTCACCATGCCCTTGACCGTCTGGTAGTAGGTCTTGTCGAGCGGGTAGCCGGCCGAGGAGGTCACCACGGTGTGGAAGCGGCGCGGCACCTCGATGATGGTCGAGGCTTCGACATAATCGACGGCGGCGAGGTGGCTGGCGATGATCTCGCCGAAGGAGACGAAGACGAGGTTGCGCGCTTCGTCCAGCACCGTGTTCAGCGCGTAGATCTCGCCGACCTTGCGCACGATCTCCAATTGCTCCTCGTGCAGCGGGTTGCCGACGAGGTTGCACTGGACCGCGAGCGGGTCCTCCATGAAGCGGGCGGAATGGAAGGTGCGGATGGTCTGGTGCCCGGCGACGCCCGGCGCCACCACCTTGCGCCCGCCGGACCAGCCGGCCATGAAATGCGGCTCGACCAGGCCGGTGGCGATGCGCAGATCCGCCTCGACGAAGCGGCGATCGATGAACACCGGCGTGCCGCGGGTCGGCGTCGGGCCGAGGTCGACATGGGTCTCCTCGTCGCGGGCGAAGTGGTTGACCACCTTCACCGTCTCCAGCACCCACGGGTCGCCGACCAGCTCGGCCAGCTCCTCGCCCTCGTTGGGGCGATGCAGGCCGGTGGCGACCAGCACGGTGATTTCCTCGGCCGGGATGCCGCCTTCGATCATGGCCTCGATCATCGGCCGCAGGAACAGCTTGTTCGGCACCGGGCGGGTGATGTCGCAGATGAGGATGCAGGCGCTCCTGCGCCCCTTGGTCAGCTCGGCGAGCGGCGCGCAATTCACCGGATTGGCGAAGGCGTTGCGGATGGCGGCGACGCCGTCCGGCAGCGCCGGCAGCTCGGCCTTGCGCAGCACGGTCGGCCTCGCCTTCGGCGGCAGGTTGAGCGGCAGCGCGCCGCGTCCGAAAGCCAGTTCCAGAGCCGTTCCGTGCATGATCGCTCCTTAGAAGCTGTCCGCGTCCCTATGGGGACGGCCGCCCCGCCTGCGAACCGGCGGGCGGGTCAGGGATCATGATATCCCGCTGGGGCGCGGTCATAAACCGGTGCGACGGCGAGGGAAAGTCGGGAAGCGCGGAGCGGTGCCTCGGAATGACCCTGCAATTCTGGTCGACCTCATCCTGAGGTGCTCGGCCAACGGCCGAGCCTCGAAGGATCCTCACCCGGGCGCGCTTGAGCAACCATCCTTCGAAGCTCGCTGCGCTCGCACCTCAGGATGAGGGGTACTGGGCCAGCCGATCAAACCACCGTCACCGCCGGCTCGCCTTCCACCGCCCGGCCGATGATCGCCGCGCGCGGATAGCCGGCGGCGCGGATCTGCGCGAGCAGCCGTTCGGCTGCCTCGGGGGCGCAGGCGACGAGCAGGCCGCCGGAGGTCTGCGGGTCGGTCAGCAAATGCCGGCGCCAATCGGGGAACTCCGCGGGCAGGTGCACCGCCTCGCTATAGCTGGCCCAGTTGCGGTGGGAGGCGCCGGTGACGTAGCCCGCCTGCGCCAGCGCGCCGGCCTCATCCAGCACCGGCAGCGCATCGGCCGCGATCTCCAGGGCGAGATTGGAGCCGCGCCCCACTTCCAGCCCATGGCCGAGTATGCCGAAGCCAGTGACGTCGGTGACGGCGTGCACGGCCGCCTCCTTGCCGAGCTCGGCGCCGATGCGGTTGAGCAGCGTCATGGAGCCGATCATCTCTTCATAGGCGGGCTTCGGCAGCGCCTCCTTCTTGAAGGCGGCCGAATAGATGCCGACGCCGAGCGGCTTGGTCAGGATGAGCGCGTCGCCGGGCTTGGCGGTGCTGTTCTTCCGGATGTTCTCGGGCTTCGCCGTGCCGATGACGGCAAGGCCGTAGATCGGCTCGGGCGCATCGATGGAATGGCCGCCGGCCACGGGGATGCCGGCCTCCGCCGCGATGGAGGCGCCGCCCTTCAGGATCTCGCGCACCATCTCCGGCGCCAGCTTGCCGAGCGGCATGCCGAGGATGGCGAGCGCCAGCAGCGGCCTGCCGCCCATGGCATAGACGTCGGAGATGGCGTTGGTGGCGGCGATGCGGCCGAACTCATAGGGATCGTCCACCATCGGCATGAAGAAGTCGGTGGTGGCGATCAGGCAGGTATCGTCGTCGAGCTGGTAGACCGCCGCGTCGTCGCCGGTCTCGGTGCCGACCAGCAGCTTCTCGAACGGCCCGGCCGCCGGCTGCTCCGCCAGCAATTCGCGCAGCACGGACGGCGCGAGCTTGCAGCCGCAGCCCCCGCCATGGGCGAGGCTGGTGAGGCGGAAGGGCGGGGTCTCGGTGGGCTTGTCGAGCATGATGGGTATCCCTGAGACGCGCCGCGTTTCCTGGCGGCGCGAGTGAACGCGGCCATGTCCTGTGTCCTTCGAGGCCCGGCTTCGCCGGGGCACCTCGGGATGAGGACCGGTCCTCTGATCTATTCGGTCCGTCCTCATGCTGAGGAGCGGGGGCGCAGCCCCGCGTCTCGAAGCACGCAGAACGCTCAGGCCGAAACCTCGGTCGCCGTGATCGTGTATTTGAAATTGTCCGGGTCGAGGCAGTCGAGGCGCAGGCCGGCGACCTCAGCCTGCGGGTACATGAGGAAGCCGAGCTTCGGCCCGTTCGAGCCGGGCAGGGCGATGTCGTGGCCGTCATTATAGGCGAGCCAGTTGCCCTCCCACGACCCGAACAGCGCCTTGCGCGCGGCGACGACCTTGGCGTCGTCGACGGCAAGCTTGCCCGGCGGCTCCTCCAGCACGACCTTGCGCACGTCGGCCGGGTCCACGGCGGTCCAGCCGAAGCCGTCCAGCCACACCTCGGCGCGGCAGTGCTGCGCCTTGCTCACCGTCGGCGAGTTGGCGCCGAGACTCTTGTAGCCGAAGGCGGAGGGCGCGACGCGCAGGCCGTAGAGGTCGCGCGCGGGGATGCCGGCGGCGCGGGCGAGGCCGACATAGAGCGCGTTGAGGTCGGCGCATTTGCCGCCGAGATTGCCGCTCGCCAGCAGCGAGGCGACGTCGCCGGTGCCACAGCCGCGGGTGGCGGCGTTGCGATAGGTGTTGTCGACCACCCATTCATAGATGGCGCGGGCCTTCTCGACGTCGGTTGCCTTGCCGGCGGTGATCTTGTCGGACGTCGCCTTGACGATGCCGTCGGTGGGGATGAGGTCGGTCGCCTTGAGGAAGAAGGCGCGCTCGTCGGCCGAGAGCGGGGCCACGCTGCCGGGCTTGGACAGGTCGGCGGCGCGGCCGCGGGTGGCGAATTTCGAGGTGATCTCGACCGTGGGCGCGGCTTCGCCCTCCTTCCAGGTCAGATGCAGCATCTGCGCGCCATAGGCCGGGTCCTTCACGACCTCGGCGGTCGCGGCATTGGTCTTCCACTCGCTGCCGGCCGGCTTGAACCAGTCGTCGGCGGAGAAGGCCGGCAGCGGCACCCAGGCCTGGGCCGGGCCGGACTTGCCGGCGGGGGCGGTGACGTCGAGCCGCGTCACCACGGCGAAGTTGCGCCAGGGACCGGGCTTGGGCGCGAACACCGCGCCGGCGGAAGCCCCCGCGGGAGCTGTGGCCTGCGCCAGGGCATGATGGGGAACGGCGGCCACGGCGGCGAGCGCGGCACCGGCTTTCAGGAACTCACGGCGACTGGTCATTGGCTTGGCTCCCGGGTGGGTTCTTCATTCGTCGAGGGGCGGCAGGCTGCCACCGGCGGTCGCGCCCGCCGGATCGGCGAGGCTTTCGAGAAGGCGCACGGCCTCCGGGGCGTCCCAGTCGACCGGGCCGCCGGCATAGAGGCGCAGCGTATGGGAGGGATCGAGCACGAAGCTCGACGGCAGGCCGACGACCTTCCACGCCTTCAGCGCGGCGCGGTCCTCGTCGAGCAGCACGGGGAAGGGCACGGGATGGGCGTCGAAGAAGCGGCGCACGCGCAGCTCGACCTCGCCGACATCCACCGCCAGCACCGCGAAGGAACTATCCGGCAGGCGCCCGGCGAGCCGCGACAGGCCCGCCATTTCCTCCCGGCAGGGCTCGCACCACGTCGCAAAGAAGTGAACGAGGACGACCTTCCCTTGCAGTGCAGCAAGGTCCTGTGGGCCATGCGCGAGCGAACTCGAGGCCAGCAGAGGCACCCCTTGTCCGAGCGGCAAAGGCGGCTCAAGCGCAACGACAGGCGCGCTCCCCAGCGTAGTTAACGCTAGGGCAGCGAGAACACTGCTGTAATACCGAGTTACCGTGCCCCGGCACGCGGGAGCCTCTGGCGCAAGCACGATGACGATGCTGCGACGAAGCCGTGTAATCGTCAATCGGACCTAGGGCGGGTTCCCTTGCGTATTGCGACGCAGCATTGCGAAACCGCACGGCGGCATCCCGAATTGCTTGGAAAGACACGGGTTTTTGTCCCGTCTAAGCCTTTCGTCTGTTTGACATTGGAGGAGCTAAAAAATAGCCTTTCCATCGAGGGAGCCTATCGGTTGACGGGCTTCGCAGAGGTAACTCGGGAGGTCCTCGATGAACATGGAGCTCTCGCGCCGCACGTTTCTGAAAACGTCGGGTGCGGGGATCGCGGGCACCACGCTCGGTGCCTTCGGCTTCAGCGAGGCGGAGGCCGCCGTGGCCGCCGCCGTGAAGCCGTTCCACCTGGTGAACACCACGGAAGCGCGAAACACCTGCACCTACTGCTCGGTCGCCTGCGGCATCATCATCTATTCCAAGGGCGACCTCAGGAAGGGCGAGAAGGCCGACATCGTCCACATCGAGGGCGACGCCGACCACCCGACCAATCGCGGCACGCTGTGCCCGAAGGGCGCGGCGCTGCGCGACATCGTCAAGTCCGAGACGCGCCTCACCCAGCCCATGGTGCGCAAGTCCGGCTCGGACAAGTTCGAGCCGATCTCCTGGGACGCGGCGCTCGACAAGATCGCCCGCGCCATGAAGGACGATCGCGACGCCAACTTCATCGCCAAGAACAAGGACGGCGTGACCGTCAACCGCTGGACGAGCACCGGCTTCCTGGCGGCCTCGGCGACGACCAACGAGACGGCCTTCTGCACCTACAAGGTGGTGCGTTCCACAGGCATGCTGGGGTTCGACAACCAAGCGCGTGTCTGACACGGCCCGACGGTGGCGAGTCTCGCCCCAACATTCGGCCGTGGTGCAATGACCAATTCGTGGACCGACATTCGGAACACGGACCTCGTCATCATCATGGGCGGCAATGCCGCCGAAGCGCATCCGTGCGGATTCAAATGGGTCACCGAGGCGAAAGCCAACCGTGGCGCCAAGCTCATCGTCGTCGACCCGCGCTTCAACCGCTCGGCGTCGGTGGCGGACTATTACGCGCCGATCCGCCAGGGCACCGACATCGCCTTCCTGATGGGGCTGATCAACTGGTGCATCAGCAACGACAAGGTGCAGTGGGCCTACACCAAGGCCTTCACCAACGCGACGTTCATCGTCAAGGAAGGCTTCGAGTACCAGGACGGCCTGTTCACCGGCTATGACGAGAGCAAGCGCGACTACAATCGCGACACCTGGGAGTACGAGATCGGGCCGGACGGCTATGCCGTGGTCGACGACACGCTCACCCATCCGCGCTGCGTATGGAACCTGCTGAAGCAGCACGTCTCCGTCTACACGCCGGAGATGGTGGAGCGCATCTGCGGCACGCCGAAGGAGAAGTTCCTCCACATCGCGCAGATGATCGGCGAGTGCTCCTCGCCGACCAAGACCATGACCTCGATGTACGCGCTCGGCTGGACCCAGCATTCCAAGGGTGCGCAGAACATCCGCGGCATGGCGATGCTGCAGCTCATCCTCGGCAATATCGGCGTGCGCGGCGGCGGCATGAATGCGCTGCGCGGCCATTCCAACATCCAGGGGCTGACCGATATCGGCCTGCTCTCCAACTCGCTGCCCGGCTATCTCAACCTGCCGACCGACAAGGAGACGGACATCAACGTCTACATGTCGACCCGCGGCTTCAAGCCGCTGCGGCCGAACCAGATGAGCTACTGGCAGAACTACAGGAAGTTCTTCGTCAGCTTCATGAAGTCCATGTACGGCTCCGCCGCCACGGCGGAGAACAACTGGGCCTATGACTACCTGCCCAAGCTCGACGTGCCGAGCTACGACATCCTCCGCATGTTCGACCTGATGAAGCAGGGGAAGATCAACGTCTACTTCTGCCAGGGCTTCAATCCGCTGCAGGCCTTCCCCAACAAGGCCAAGCTCGCGGAGGGGCTGTCGAAGCTCAAGCTGCTCGTGGTCATGGACCCGCTGCAGACCGAGACCGCCCGGTTCTGGGAGGATCACGGCGTCTTCAACAAGGCGACCCCCGCCAGCATCCAGACCGAAGTCATCCAGCTGCCCACCACCTGCTTCGCGGAGGACGAGGGCTCGCTGGTCAATTCCGGCCGCTGGCTGCAATGGCACTGGCCGGGCGGCTCGCCTCCCGGCGAGGCGAAGCACGACACCTGGATCATGTCGCAGATCTTCCTGCGGCTGAAGGCGCTCTACGCCAAGGAGGGCGGGGCCTTCCCCGATCCGATCCTCAATCTGAGCTGGAACTACAAGGACCCCGGCGAGCCCTCGCCGGAGGAGCTCGCCAAGGAGATGAACGGCTCGGCGCTGGTCGACGTGCTCGACCCGGTCGACCCGACCAAGAAGGTGCTCGAGGCGGGCAAGCTGGTCTCCGGCTTCGGCGTGCTGCGCGACGACGGCACCACTGCGGCCGGCTGCTGGATCTATTCCGGCAGCTATACCGAGGCCGGCAACATGATGGCGCGCCGGGACAATTCCGACCCGGACGCCACCGGCGCCTATCTCAAATGGGCGTTCGCCTGGCCGGCGAACCGGCGCATCCTCTACAACCGCGCCTCCTGCGACCTCGACGGCAAGCCGTGGGATCCCTCACGCAAGCTGATCGAGTGGGACGGCTCGAAATGGACCGGCTACGACGTGCCGGACATCGCGCCGACCGCCAAGCCGCAGGACGTCGGCCCCTTCATCATGAATGCGGAGGGCACGGGACGCCTGTTCGCCCGCAAGATGATGCGGGACGGGCCGTTCCCGGTGCATTACGAGCCGTTCGAGAGCCCGGTCGCCAACGTCATCGCGCCGAAGATCGTCGGCAACCCGGTGGCGCGCGTGTTCCCGGACGACTGGAAGCAGTTCGCCAAGACCGGCACGCCGGACTTCCCCTATGCGGCGACCACCTACCGCCTCACCGAGCACTTCCACTACTGGACCAAGAACAACCACGTGAACGCGGTCCTGCAGCCACAGCAATTCGTCGAGATCTCCGAGGAATTGGCGCGGGAGAAGGGCATCGAGAAGGGCGGCTGGGCGCGGGTGTGGTCGATACGCGGCGAGATTCTCGCCAAGGCGGTGGTCACCAAGCGCATCAAGCCGATGACCATCGACGGCAAGACCGTCCATGTCGTCGGCATCCCCATCCACTGGGGCTTCGTCGGTGCCGCCCGCAAGGGCTTCCCGGCGAACGTGCTGACCCCCTTCGTGGGCGACGCGAACATCGAGACGCCGGAGTTCAAGGCGTTCCTCGTCAATATCGAAGCGTCCACCGGACCGGTAGCGTAGGAGGGCGGCGCGATGTTTCCACCTATCCCAAACCCCTCCGTCGCTCCCGATGCGGCCAAGCCGCGCTTCGGCGAGAAGGACATCGTCCGCCGCTCCGCTTCTGAGGTCACGCCGCCTGCCGAACGGCTGACCGAGGTGGCGAAGCTGATCGACGTCACCAAGTGCATCGGCTGCAAGGCCTGCCAGGCCGCGTGCCTGGAATGGAACAACCTCACCGAGGAGATCGGCTTCAACCACGGGGTCTACGAGAACCCGATGGACCTGACGCCGAACACCTTCACGCTGATGCGCTTCACCGAGTGGGAGAACCCCGAGACCGAGAATCTCGAATGGCTCATCCGCAAGGACGGCTGCATGCATTGCGAGGATCCGGGCTGCCTCAAGGCCTGCCCGGCGCCGGGCGCCATCGTGCAGTATTCCAACGGCATCGTGGACTTCCAGCACGCCAACTGCATCGGCTGCGGCTACTGCATCAAGGGCTGTCCTTTCAACATCCCGCGCATCTCCAAGGTCGACCACACGGCCTACAAGTGCACGCTGTGCTCGGACCGCGTGGCGGTGGGCCAGGGCCCGGCCTGCCAGAAGGCCTGCCCGACCCAGGCCATCGTCTTCGGCACCAAGCAGGAGATGAAGGACTGGGCCGACTTCCGCATCAAGGACCTGAAGTCGCGCGGCTTCGACAATGCCGGCCTCTATGACCCGCAGGGGGTGGGCGGCACGCATGTGATGTATGTGCTGCACCATGCCGACACGCCGTCCATCTATGCCGGCCTGCCGGACAACCCGACCATCTCGCCGATCGTCGACGCCTGGAAGGGCGTGACGAAATATGTCGGCCTCGCGGTGATGGGCTTCGCCGCCGCGGCGGGCTTCCTGCACTACGTCGTCGCCGGGCCGAACAAGGTCTCGGCCGAGGACGAGGAGAACGCCGAGAAGCTCACCGAGGGCACGGCGCCTCCGCCGCCCGACCCGGCGCAGAGCCAGGGCAACACGCAGCACGGGAGTACGCCATGACCACGGCCTACGACCACAAGCCCGAGACGCCGGACGATGTCGAGCCCGGCGACGCCGTGCATCCCGGCCACCCGGTGACGGTGGACCGCTACACGGTCGGCGCGCGCATCAACCACTGGATCACCGCCACCAGCCTGGTGCTGCTGGCGCTGTCCGGCATGGCGCTGTTCACGCCGAGGCTGTTCTTCCTCACCAGCCTGTTCGGCGGCGGACAGTGGACGCGCGCCATCCATCCGTGGATCGGCGTCGTCCTGTTCTTCTCCTTCCTGCTGCTGTTCGTACGCTTCTTCAAGGCCAACCTGCCGGCGCGGGAGGACGTCACCTGGGTGGCGCATTCGGCCGACCTGCTGGCAGGGCGCGAGGAGAAGATGCCGGAGGTCGGCAAGTACAATGCCGGCCAGAAATTCGTGTTCTGGTCGATGTCCGGCCTCATCATCGTGCTGATCGCCAGCGGCGTGGTGATGTGGGACCAGTACTTCTACGACCTCACCACCATCGAGCAGAAGCGCATCGCCATCCTCGTCCACGCGATCGCGGCGGTGTGCATCATCTGCGTGTGGATCATCCACGTCTACGCCGCCATCTGGGTGAAGGGCACCATCGGCGCCATGACCCGCGGCAAGGTGACCGGCGGCTGGGCATGGCGCCACCACCGCAAATGGCTGCGCGAGCTGGTGGGCAAGAAGCCGCCGCGCGCGCCAGCGGAATGACGATGCAGTGAAGCACGGTGTGGCGGCCTCGAAGGGCCGCCACGCCGCCCCATATCCAGACCACCCCCGGGGGTGGCCCGCCGCTCCCGGCGGCTTGACCGAGATCGCGTCACCACGTGGCCCGTGCGGTTCGTGAGGAAAGTATGTCCGCTGAGCTTCAGCCCGATCCCACTGTGATCGGCAACGTCTCCACCCCGCCCTTCGCGGTTCTCCCCGACCCTTCGACGCTGTTCGCCACGCGGGCCGATAGGCTCAGAACCTATGCGGCGGTGAGCCCGCTCAAGCCCTATCTCGACTTCGTCGCCGGCCTCGTCGAGGCGCAGGGGACAATCGTGCCCGGACTGCCGCCGGTCGAGCTGCCGGACGCGGAATCCGTCGAGCGTGCCCGCTCCTTCGAGATGCCGCCGCTCGACCGCTCCAACTTCACCCTCGACGACACGGTGGAAGCGACGCTCGACGCACTGTTCGACGCCGCGGCAAACGTCGCCATGCCGGACGAGGCGGGCGAGGCGCTCACCCGCGTGCGCCTCGCCGACGGCGTGCAGCGCGCGCAGATGGTGCGCGACGTGCTCGCCCACGCCATGCCGATGGAGGCGCTGGCCGAGCATGTCTATGTCGCGAGCGCCCTTCAGGTGCATTTCGCCCGCCTCGCCGCCGGCCTCGACCCGAAGCGGCTGGTGCCGGTCGGCGACGGCGTCTGCCCGGCCTGCGGCGGCCCGCCGGTCGCCTCGCTGATCGTCGAATGGCCGAACGCCCACGGCAACCGCTTCTGCGCCTGCTCGCTCTGCTCCACGCTGTGGAACTATGTCCGCATCCGCTGCTGCTCCTGCGGCTCGACCAAGGGCATCGGCTATCAGGAGATCGAGGACAGCCCCGGCACCATCAAGGCCGAGACCTGCGACGAGTGCCGCACCTATGTGAAGGTGATGTACCAGAACAAGGACGTCACCATCGAGCCGGTGGCGGACGACATCGGCACGCTGGCGCTGGACCTGATGATGCGCGAGGGGCCGTACCGCCGCGCCGCCTTCAACCCGTTCCTGCTCGGCTATTGAGGGCGCGGCCATGGATGCCGGACCCCGCCCCTCGCTCCGCGACCTGCCCTCCGTCGACCAGGTGCTGAAGACGCCGGCGGGCCTCCACGCCGCCGAGCGCTTCGGCAGCGCGCCGGCCACCGCCGCCATCCGCGCCGCGCTCGAGGAGGTGCGCGCCTGCGTCCTCGCCGGCCAGCTCGCCGCCCTGCCCTCGGCCGACCATGTCGCGTCCGCCGCCATGGACACGCTGGAACGCGGCGCCCGCTCGAGCCTCCGTCCGGTCTTCAACCTCACCGGCACGGTGCTGCACACCAATCTCGGCCGCGCCTTGCTGGCGGAGGAAGCCGTCGCGGCGGCGACCGCCGCCATGCGCTCCGCCGTGGCGCTGGAATTCGACCTCTCGTCGGGCAAGCGAGGCGAGCGGGACGACCATGTGCGCGAGCTGCTGATCGAGCTGACCGGGGCGGAGGACGCGACCGTCGTCAACAACAACGCCGCCGCCGTGCTGCTGGTGCTGAACACGCTGGGCCTGGCCAAGGAAGCCGTCGTCTCGCGCGGCGAGCTGATCGAGATCGGCGGCGCCTTCCGCATGCCCGACATCATGGCCCGCGCCGGGGTGAAGCTGGTCGAGGTCGGCACGACCAACCGCACCCACCCGAAGGACTATGCCGGCGCGCTCACCGCCGAGACCGGGCTGGTGCTGAAGGTCCATACCTCGAATTACCGCATCGAGGGCTTCACCAAGGAAGTGCCGGCGCGCGAGCTGGCCGAGATCGCCCATGCGCGCGACGTGCCGCTGGTCAACGACCTCGGCTCGGGCACGCTCATCGACCTCGTCCGCCTCGGCCTCACCCACGAGCCGACCGTGCGGGAGGCGGTGGCTGAAGGAGCCGACATCGTCACCTTCTCCGGCGACAAGCTGCTCGGCGGGCCGCAGACCGGCTTCATCGTCGGCAGCGCCGCGCTGATCGAGAAGATCAACAGGAACCCGATGAAGCGGGCGCTGCGGGTGGACAAGATCCGCCTCGCCGCGCTGGAGGCGACGCTGCGCCTTTACCGCGACCCGGAACGCCTCGCCCATCGCCTGCCGACCCTGCGGCTGCTGGCGCGGACTCGGGAAGAGATCGCCGCCCGCGCCGCCGATCTCGCCGGGCCGGTGGCCGAAATCCTGGACGGCGCCTTCACCGTCGATGTGGTCGACTGCGCCAGCCAGATCGGCTCCGGCGCGCTGCCACTGGAGACGCTGCCGAGTGCGGCGCTGGCCATCCGCCCGGCGGGCGAGGCGTCGGGCGGGCAGCTCAACGCGCTCGCCGGCGCGCTGCGCGCCCTGCCCATCCCGATCATCGGCCGCATCGCCGAGGGCGCCCTGCTGCTCGATCTGCGCTGCCTCGAGGACGAGGCCGGCTTCATCGACAGCCTCGATCATATCGATCTGGCGCAACGCGCGGGGCCGTCATGATCATCGGTACGGCCGGGCATATCGACCACGGCAAGACCGCGCTGGTCGGCGCGCTCACCGGCGTCGATACCGACCGGCTGAAGGAGGAGAAGGCCCGCGGCATCTCCATCGACCTCGGCTTCGCCTATCTGCCCACCGACGCCGGCACGCTCGGCTTCATCGACGTGCCCGGCCACGAGAAGTTCATCCACACCATGCTGGCGGGGGCCAGCGGCATCGACTTCGCACTGCTCATCGTCGCCGCCGATGACGGGGTGATGCCGCAGACACGCGAGCACCTCGCGCTGCTCGATCTGCTCGGCATCTCCAGCGGCCTCGTCGCGCTGACCAAGACCGACCTCGCCGACGAAGACCGCCGCGCCGAGGTGGAGGCGGAAATCGCCGCGCTGCTGGACGGCACCTCGCTGGAAAGGGCGGAGATCGTGCCGGTCTCGGCCGTGACCGGCGAGGGGATCGACGATCTGCGCGCCCGGCTCGTCGCGGCGGGGAGGGACTTTTCCGCGCGCGCGGCGGAAGGGCGCTTCCGCCTCGCCGTCGACCGCTCCTTCACGCTCGCCGGTGCCGGCACGGTGGTGACGGGAACGGTACTGTCCGGACGGGTGAGGGTCGGCGACCAGCTTATAGTGTCGCCCTCGGGGATAGCGGCGCGCGTGCGCTCCATCCACGCGCAGAACCGCAAGGCCGAGGAAGGCCGCGCCGGTGACCGCTGCGCCCTCAACCTTGCCGGCGAGGGCGTCTCGCACGAGGCGATCCATCGCGGCGACATGGTGCTCGACGCGGCGCTGCATGCGCCGACCGAGCGCATCGACGCTTCGCTGCGCGTGCTGGCGGGTGAGCCGAAACCCTTGGGCCAGTGGTTCCCGGTGCGCTTCCATCACGGCTCGGTCGAAGTCGGCGCGCGGCTGGTGCCGCTGTCGGACGATTCGATCCCGCCCGGCGGCGAGGGGCTGGTGCAGATCGTGCTGGAGCGCCCGATCGCCGCGGCGGCGGGCGACCGCTACGTCATCCGCGACACCTCGGCCCAGCGCACCATCGGCGGCGGCAAGCTGATCGACCTGCGCGCGCCCGGCCGCAAGCGCCGCACGCCGGAACGCCTCGCCCAGCTCAGGGCGATGGGAGAGCGGGACCCGGACGCCGCCGTGGCGCTGCTGCTCGCCGGCGAGCCGTTCCATCTCGATCTCTCCGCCTTCGCCCGCGACAGGGCGCTGGGTGTGGAGGCGGCGGCGGGCATCGTCGAGCGGCTCGGGCTTGTCACGCTCAATGCCGGCGGCACGCTCACCGCGCTCTCGGCCGAGCGCTGGAAGATCTTCCGCACGACGCTGCTCGTCGAGCTCGAACGCTTCCACGACGCCAATCCCGACCTGCCCGGCATGGGTGCCGAGCGGCTGCGCCTCGCCATCCCGCCGCGGCTGCCGAAGCCGGTCTTCACTGAAGCGCTGCGGCGCCTCGCCAATGAGGGTGCGCTGGCGCTGGACGGCGCCTGGGTCCGGCTCGCCGGCCACGAGGTGCGCCTCACCCGCGCCGACGAGCTGCTCTGGGAGCTGATCGAGCCGAAACTGTCCGGCACAGAGCGCTTCCGCCCGCCGCGCGTGCGCGACCTCGCCGGCCTCACCGGCGAGGCGGAGACGGATATTCGCCGGCTCATGAAATTGCTGAGCCGTATGGGAAGGGTCGACGAGGTGGCGCACGACCACTTCTTCCTGCGCTCGGTGGTCGCCGGCATGGTGGCAATGGCGCGCGAGCTCGCCGCCGCCGCGCCGGACGGCCAGTTCGCCGCCAGCGCCTTCCGCGACCGCATCGAGCGCGACGAGCACGCGGTCGGGCGCAAGGTGGCGATCCAGATCCTCGAATTCTTCGACCGGCACGGCGTCACGCTGCGCCGGGGCGATCTGCGCCGCATCAACCCGCACCGGCTGGACCTGTTCGGCGCGATCGACGACAATGGCCCGGCGACGGCGACGTCGCCGGCATCTGGAAGAGCGTCTCATCCGGTGATGGGACCGGACTTCAAATCCGGGAGGGGCCGCGAGCCGGTCCTTGGTGGGTTCGACTCCCATTCTCTTCCGCCACCCCCCTCGCCCGGCCGGCCGCGCTGACGCGACCCGCCGGCCAGCCCGGGTCAGTCGGCCGCGGCCCGGCGGCGGCGGCGCGAGCGGGTCGGCGAGGGCACGTCGCCATCGGCGAAGAGCTGTTCCAGCGTCGCCAGCGCCTGCAGATGGTTCGAGCGGACCAGCGCCTCGGCGAGCGGGGCGTCGTGCTCCTCGAGGGCGGCGATCAGCTGGACATGGTGCGCCATCGACTTCTCGCGGCGCCGGGGCTGCGACAGCGACAGCCGGCGCAACCTGAGCGTGCGCAACAGCAGCGAGTCGAGGATGCGCTTGGCCGTGTGGTTGTTGGCGGCGAAGGTCAGCCGGTTGTAGAACTCGACATTGGCCCAGAGATAGGCGGAAAGGTCCTGCGCCTCATGCGCCGCGCCGAGCTGGCCGACCACCTCGCGCAGCGCGGCGAGGTCGCCCTCGCTGCGCAGCAGCGCCACATCCGAGGCGACCGTGCCGAACAGCACCGCGCGCACGCGATAGATCTCGCGCACCTCGCCGATGTCGAGCACCGCCACATGCGGGCGCCGCCGCTGCGGGATGCGCACCAGCCCCTCCTTCTCCAGGAGCAGCAAGGCCTCGCGGATCGGCGTGCGGCTGGTCTCGTAGCGCTCGGCGAGCTCCACCGAGCTCAAATCCTCGCCGCTCTGGCGGATATTCTCGATGATCTCGGCGCCGAGCTCGCAGGCGAGGCGCGAGACCAGAGACGGCCGGTCGTGGTGCTCGGCCACGATCCGCCGCACCACCAGCACCGCGTTGAGGAAAGACGCGGACTGGCTGGACGGCGTCGTCGCGATCCAGGAATCCGCCCGCTCGAGACCCATCTTCTCCAAGAGAATTGCTGCCTTCTCGCGTTGCGCACCGGCGCGGCCTGCAAAGATATGTCTACAAACAATCTACCCGGACGCCGGCACTCTGTCGACGATCGCGCTGCACGCAGCGGTAGCAACCCCCATCCCGCCACCTCCGGCTTCAACCAACGGGAGCCAGCTCCAGGCACGATTCCCGCCGTACGAACTCATAGGGCACGATGACCTTCTCGGACGGCGTCTGGCTGCCGCCGATTCGGGCGATGGCCAGCCGTGCCGCCACCCGCCCGGCCTCGGCCCAGTCGTAGCGTATGGCGGTGATGCCCGGCCGCATCAGCGCCGCAAGCTCGGTGTCGCCCAGCACCACCAGCGAGAGCTGGTCGGGAATGGCGAGGTTGAGCTGGCGGGCGGCGTCGAGCGCGCCCGACAGCATGCCGCCGGAGACGACGAGCGCGGTCGGCATGTCGCGCATCGACAGCACCCCATAGGCGGCGTCCACCGCATAGTCGCGGGTGTAGCCGTCCATGCGCACTAGCTCCTCGTTGACCTGCACGTCCATGTCGGTCAGCGCCTCGGTATAGCCCTGCAGGCGATAGCGGCCGGACATGTTGTCGGCCGGCACGGTGACGAGGGCGATGCGCCGGTGTCCGAGCGCCAGCAGGTAGCGCGTGGCGCGATAGGTGCCGGCGATCTGGTCGGTGCGCACGGCGTCGAACGCGTCGCCGATCTCGCGCTCCAGCAGCACCACCGGCATCGGCAGGCGGTGCAGCTGATCGAGCGTGCGCGGGTCGCGGTCGCGGGCGAGGATGGCGATGATGCCGTCGACGCGGCGGCGGGCGAACTCGTTGATGATGTTCTCCTCGCGCTCGCGCTCATAGCGCGAATTGGCGAGGAAGAAGGTGTAGCCCTGCCGGGTCAGCTCCTCCTCGACGCCGGCGACGGCCTCGGAGGAGAGCGGGTTGCGCAGGTCCGGCACGATGACGCCGAGGACGTGCGTCTTCTTCGAGCGCATGCCCTGCGCGAAGCTGTCGGGCCGATAGTCCAGCGCCGCGGCAGCGTCGAGCACGCGGCGCTGCAGGGCCGGCTGCACGTTGCGCGCCTTGTTGAGCACGCGCGACACCGTGCCGATCGACACGCCGGCGCGGCGCGCCACGTCGCTGATCGTGGCGCGGGGCTGCGGCCCCTTCGGCCTTTCGCCGGACCCGGTCTCGTCCATCGTCCCCGTCGCTCGTCACAACCCATGGTGGTCGCTGGTAATTTCCATGCTTAGCCGATTTCGTCTTCCTTCGCGACGCCGGCGGGACGGAGGGCAGACCCGCGGGACCGACATATGGGTTGCGGCGGCAACGCGCTGGAGAGATTCCCGCGTCTCGCCGGCCGATACCTTGGTCGGCATCCGCCAGACCCAAGGCTCGTTTCTTTCCTAACCGCCCGGCTCCCGGACCCTCTCCACCATGCTTGCGCGGAAGACATCGCGCGTCCGCCCCCCGAATTTAGGCGCCACCAGCCGCCACGCCGACCCACGAGATGCCGCGTCCAGAGCGACGCGCCCTCGCTTCGGGCCGGGCCGATGGGGCGGGAGGCAGCAAATCAAGGAGAGCGGAAGATGGATGACCTTTCCCGGCGTACCCTGCTGGCGCTGAGTGCTGCGGGCGGCGTTGCCGTTGCCGCCGGCGCGGCCAACGCGGCGACCTTCGGCAACCCGGACGAGCCGGCGGAAGGCGCGGTCAACTCGACGCCCGGCGCCCTGTCCGAGCCCGGCCCGCACAATCCCGTGCTGGAAGCGCAGATCCCGGCCTTCCAGAACCCGCCCGCGACCGATGTCGGCAACTCGCCGATGTTCTGGTCGTCCTTCAACATCATGCCGAAGCGCGTGCAGGCCGGCGGCTGGGCGCGGCAGATCACCAACACCGAATTCCCCGCCGCCAAGGAAGTCTCCGGCGTCAACATGCGCCTCGGGCCGGGCGGCGTCCGCGAGATGCACTGGCACCTCGCCGGCGAATGGGCGCTGATGACCAACGGCCAATGCCGCATCACCGTGCTCGACCAGTACGGCCATCCCTACATCGCCGATGTCGGCCCGGGGGACCTGTGGTTCTTCCCCGCCGGCTGCCCGCATTCGCTGCAGGGCATCGGGCCGGAGGGCGCCGAGTTCCTGCTGGTCTTCGACGACGCCTACCAGTCCGAATACAACACGCTGCTGCTGACCGACTGGTTCGCCCACACCCCGCCGGAGGTGCTGGCGCAGAATTTCGGCGTGCCGGTCGAAACCTTCAAGAACATCCCGCTGCACGATCTCTGGATCTTCCAGGGCCAGCAGCCCCCGCCGCTGGCGGTGGACCTCGCCGCGGTGGCGGGCGCCGGTGCGCCGGCCGAGCCCTTCACCTTCTCGCTCGGCGGCTCCAAGCCGATC
This sequence comes from Xanthobacteraceae bacterium, assembly GCA_029239875.1. Lineage (GTDB taxonomy): Bacteria > Pseudomonadota > Alphaproteobacteria > Rhizobiales > Xanthobacteraceae > Ancylobacter. The sequence continues at coordinate 111,585 of JARBUD010000001.1, forward strand.
AAGCAGAACGCCGGCGGCCAGATCCAGCTCGCCGACAGCCGCACCTTCAAGGCGTCGACGACCATCGCCGCGGCCATCGAGACCATCAAGCCGGGCGCGCTCAGGCGCATGCACTGGCACCCCAACGCTGACGAATGGCAGTACTGGATCAAGGGCAAGGGCCGCATGACGGTGTTCAACACCGGCCCGCGCGCCGTGACCATCGATTTCCAGGCGGGCGACCTCGGCGTCGTGCCGAAGAGCCAGGGCCACTACATCGAGAACACCGGCGACGAGGACGTGCAGGTCCTCGCGGTCTTCAGGGCGCCGGAATACCAGGAGGTCGACCTCTCCGACTGGCTGACCCATGCGCCGCCGGAACTGGTCGCCCAGCATCTCAACATCGACCCCGCGGTGATCGCGAAGTTCCCCAGGGGCCAGGCCGGCATCCAGCCGGCCTGACCGCCGCCTTCCGATCCATGCCGTGACCACGGGCGACAGGAGAGAGCCATGGGTATCGTCAAGACAATCAGGCCGTATCACGAGCCGGCCGGAGGCTGGGGCGCGCTCAAGGCCATGGGCACGGCGCTGACCGAGCAGGGCATCGCCGTTTCCGGCATGGCGCTGCTGGCACGCATGAACCAGCCGGGCGGCTTCGACTGCCCCGGCTGCGGCTGGGCCGATCCGAAGCACACCTCGCCCTTCGAATATTGCGAGAACGGCGGCAAGGCGGTGGCGTGGGAAGCCACCGTCAAGCGCTGCACGCCGGAATTCTTCGCTGCGCACAAGGTCAGCGAGCTGGAGACGTGGAGCGACTACGACCTCGAAATGGTCGGCCGCCTCACCCACCCCATGCGCTACGACGCGGGAACCGACACCTACCAGCCGGTGAGCTGGGACGACGCCTTCGCGCTGGTCGGCCGGCACCTCAACGCGCTGCCGAACCCCGACATGGCGGACTTCTACACTTCCGGCCGCGCGTCGAACGAGGCGGCCTTCCTCTACCAGCTATTTGCCCGCGAATACGGCACCAACAATTTCCCCGACTGCTCCAACATGTGCCACGAGGCCACCAGCGTCGGGCTGCCGCAGTCGCTCGGCGTCGGCAAGGGCACGGTGCTGCTCGACGACTTCGAGAAGGCCGACGCGATCCTCATCTTCGGCCAGAACCCCGGCACCAACTCGCCGCGCATGATGACCGACCTGCGCAACGCCTCGCGGCGCGGCTGCACGATCATGTCGTTCAACCCGTTCCGCGAGCGGGCGCTGGAGCGCTTCCAGGCGCCGCAGAACCCGGTGGAGATGGCGACGCTCACCTCCACCCCGATCTCCGGCCGCCTGTTCCAGGTCAGGGTCGGCGGCGACGTCGCCCTCCTCAAGGGCATGATGAAGGCGCTGGTCGAGGCCGACCGCCGCGCCCAGCATGAGGATCGCGGGCCGGTGCTCGACTGGGAGTTCATCCGCGGCCACACGGTCGGCATCGAGGCGCTGATCGCCGACCTCGACGCCACCCAATGGGCGGATATCGAAGCGATTTCCGGCCTGCCGCGTGACGACATCGAGGAGGCGGCCGCCGCCTACGCCAAGGCCGAGCGGGCCATCCTCGTCTTCGGCATGGGCATCACCCAGCACCGCCACGGCACGCAGAACGTCCAGCAGCTCGCCAATCTCGCCCTGCTGCGCGGCAATATCGGCCGCGACGGCGCCGGCCTGTGCCCGGTGCGCGGCCATTCCAACGTGCAGGGCGACCGCACGGTCGGCATTACCGAGGTGCCGACGGCCGAGTTCCTCGACCGGCTGAAGGACCGCTTCGGCTTCGAGCCGCCGCGCAAGCACGGCCACAACGTCGTCACCGGGCTGGAAGCCATGGTGCGCGGCGAGGTGAAGGTGTTCGTCGGCCTAGGGGGCAACATATCCGCGGCGATCCCCGACTGGGAACTGACCCATAAGGCGCTGCGCAGCCTCGACCTCACCGTCCACATCTCGACCAAGCTGAACCGCTCGCACCTCGTGCATGGACGCGACGCGCTGATCCTGCCCTGCCTCGGGCGCACCGAGCTCGACATGCAGGCGGGCGGCCCGCAGTCGGTGACGGTGGAAGACTCCATGTCGATGGTCCACGCCTCCACCGGACGCGCGACGCCGGCGTCCGAACATCTGAAGAGCGAGCCCGCGATCATCGCCGGCATCGCCAAGGCGACGCTCGGCGCGCGCTCGGTGGTCGACTGGGACCGGCTGATCGGCGACTACGACCTGATCCGCGACGACATCGAGGCGGTGTTCCCGATCTTCGACGGCTACAATGCCCGCATCAAGGTGCCGGGCGGCTTCCATCTCACCTCGCTGGCGCGCGAGCGCATCTGGGCGACGCCCTCCGGCAAGGCCAACTTCCTCGTCTATGGCAAGCTCGGCGAGGACCCGCGCCCGGCCGAGCCGGACATGCTCTGGCTCACCACCATTCGCAGCCACGACCAGTACAACACCACGCTCTACTCGCTCTCCGACCGCTATCGCGGCGTCTACGGCCAGCGCGACGTGATCTTCCTCAACGAGGAGGAGATGGAGAAGCGCGGGCTGAAGGCCGACGACCGGGTCGACATCGTCACCCTGTCGGATGACGGGCTGGAGCGGGCGGTGCGGGCGTTCAAGGTCGTGCCCTACACGTTCCCGGATGGGAGCTGCGCCGCCTACTACCCGGAGGCCAACCCGCTGGTCCCGCTCTACGCGCACGATCCCCAGAGCTTCACCCCCGCCTCGAAGGGCGTGCCGGTCCGCCTCGTCAAGGCGGCGGCCGAACAGGGAGCCCACTGACATGGACGCGGTCGATCTCGCCCGGCTCCAGTTCGCCTTCACCATCGGCTTCCACATCTTGTGGCCGACCTTCACCATCGGCATCGCCTGGTTCATCACCATCCTCAGCGCCATGTGGTGGCGCACCGGCAGGACGATCTATCGCGACCTGATGCGGTTCTGGCTGAAGATCTTCGCCCTCGGCTTCGGCATGGGCGTGATCACCGGCATCGTGCTCAGCTACGAGATCGGCACCAACTGGGCGGGCTATTCGCGCTCGGTCGCCAACGTGCTCGGGCCGATGTTCATGTACGAGACGCTGACCGCCTTCTTCCTAGAGGCCGGCTTCATCGGCATCATGCTGTTCGGCGAGGGGCGCGTGTCCAAGGGCGCGCATTTCTTCGCCTGCCTGATGGTCTCCGTCGGCGCCATGTTCAGCGCCACCTGGATCATCGCCGCCAACAGCTGGATGCAGACGCCGGCCGGTGCGGTGGCGGATGCCGACGGCATCTTCCACGTCGTCGACTGGTGGCAGGCGATCTTCACCGCCTCCTTCCCCTATCGCCTCGCCCATATGGTGTGCGCGAGCTTCCTCACCGGCTCCTTCGTGGTGGCCGGCGTCTCGGCCTTCCACATGTGGCGCGGGCAGCACCTGGCGGCGAGCCGCAAGGCGTTCTCCATGGCGATGTGGCTGGCGCTGGTGCTGGCGCCGACGCAGGCCTTCATCGGCGACCTGCACGGGCGCAACACGCTGGTGCATCAGCCGACCAAGCTCGCGGCGATGGAAGGGCTGTGGGACACCACCAAGGGCCCGGCGATGACCGTGATCGCCTGGCCGGACCAGGACGAGCAGCGCAACCTCTACGCCGTCGAGATCCCGCATCTCGCCAGCCTCTACCTTACCCATAGCTGGGACGGCGAGGTGCAGGGCCTCAAGGCGGTGCCGCCCGCCGACCAGCCCAACGTGCCGGTGGTGTTCTTTGCCTTCCGCATCATGGTCGGCATCGCCATGATCCTGCTGGCGACCGCGATCACGGGCTTCGTGCTCCGGCTGCGGGGACGGCTCTTCGAGACGCGCTGGTTCCAGCTCCTCGCCATGGCGGTGACGCCGCTCGGCTTCATCGCCGTGCTCGCGGGCTGGACCACCACCGAGGCCGGGCGCCAGCCCTGGGTCATCTACGGCCATCTGCGCACGGCCGATGCCGTGGCGCCGGTGACGGCGGGCGCGGTGACGACGAGCCTCATCATCTTCTTCGTCGTCTACAACGTGCTGATGCTCGCCTTCATCTGGTTCGCCGGCCGCGTCGCCCTGAAGGGCCCGGCCGACACCTCGCCGCCGGCGCTGGAGCATCCCGGCATCGACCGCACCAATGCGGGCCTGTTCGACAGCGACACCTCCGCGCCGGCCATTGGCGGCGCCCAGCAGGCGGGAGCCACGTCATGACCGAGCTCATGCAGGCGGAATATGTTCCGCTCTATTTCGGCGCGCTCGCCGCCTTCTGCGTCACCGTCTACGTGCTCGCTGACGGCCTCGACCTCGGGGTCGGCATCATCTTCCTCGTCGCCCCGCGCGATCAGGACCGCGACCTGATGATGGCTTCCATCGAGCCGGTCTGGGACGGCAACGAGACCTGGCTGGTGATGGGCGGCACGCTGCTCATCGCCGCCTTCCCGGCCGGCTACTACATATTGCTTCCGGCCTTCTACCTGCCGATCATGTTCATGCTGTTCGCGCTGATCTTCCGCGGCGTCGCCTTCGGATTCAGGCTTCAGGCGACGCAGTTCCGCCTCGTCTGGGACATCGCCTTCTCCGCCGGATCGATCCTCGCGACCTTCTGCCAGGGGCTCATCCTCGGCGGCCTGATCAGCGGCGTGCCGGTAGAGAACGGGATGTTCTCCGGCGGGCCGTTCAGCTTCCTCAGCATCCTCGGCATACTGTGCGGCGTCGGCCTCGTCGGCGGCTACGCGCTGCTCGGCGCCGGCTGGCTGATCTGGAAGACCGACGGCGCGACGCAGGTCTTCGCCCGCGAGATCGCCCATGCGGCGCTGATCCTCACCGGCGCCATGATGGCGCTGGTCAGCGTGTGGAGTGCGCTCACCGTTCCCGAAGTCGCCGCGCGCTGGTTCGCCTGGCCGAACCTACTGTTCCTCGCCCCCGTGCCGCTGGTGACGCTCGCCGTCATCCTCTCCGCCTGGCGCGGCATCTGGGGCAGGGCCGAGGCGCGCACCTTCATCCTCGGCATCGCGCTGTTCGCGCTCGGCCTGATCGGTCTGGTGGTCAGCCTCTGGCCCTATGTCGTGCCGCGCCACGTCACCGTGTGGGACGGCACCTCCGACCCGCAGTCGCTGGCCTTCATCGCCGTCGGGCTGGTGATCATCCTGCCCATCGTCCTCGCCTACCAGACGCACGCCTACTGGGTGTTCCGCGGCAAGACCGTGCATCTCGACGGCGGCTATGGCGGGGGAGGCAGCGGCGGGCACTGAAAGCACGGGCCCGGCGCCCCCGCGCGGCCGGGCCCGGTCCTATACCAGAGTATAGACCGCGCATACGCATGAGACCGTGCGGCAGAGACTCGGCCGTAATAGAGTAATTGTGGGATGAACAGTCGAACCGGTGCGAAAGACGAGAGGCCCTTGCCGCTTCGTCCTTCGCACAGCAGCGGGAGCAGGGGATGCCTCTCACCATCGCCGTCGTGAATCTGCTCGCAGGGCTCCTGCTGCTGACGGTCGGCGGCACGCTGATCGCCAATGTCTCGACGCCGCGCCGATGGGTTCTGGTGGCTTTCGTCGCCGTCGACGCGTGCCTCATCAGCAGCAGCCTGTTCCTGCTGCCCTTCGCCCTGCAGCTCGGCGGCAGTTGACCCGTGCGGGAGCGCCGCGGCCCTTGGCCTGCGGCGTCCCACAAGTGACGCACAACGCGGTTAAGAGCACGGAGCGGACCGCAGAAGCCTTTCGAGCCTTCCACTTCGGGCCCAGCATGCCGAGCGTCGAGGCGATCGACGCACTCCGACGGCATGGGGCGGCCCGCACTTCCCAGCGCCTACGCCAATTCCGACAGCAAAAGGATCAGTACAATGGGCTACGTCACCACCAAGGACGGCGTTGAGATCTTCTACAAGGACTGGGGCCCGAAGGACGCCCAGCCGATCTTCTTCCATCACGGCTGGCCGCTGAGCTCGGACGACTGGGATGCCCAGATGCTGTACTTCCTCGGCAAGGGCTTCCGCGTCGTCGCCAGCGACCGCCGCGGCCATGGCCGCTCGGCCCAGGTGAGCGAGGGCCATGACATGGACCACTACGCCGCCGACGCCAGCGCGGTGGTGGAGCATCTCGACCTGCGCAACGCCGTCCATATCGGCCACTCGACCGGCGGCGGCCAGGTCGCCCGCTACGTCGCCAAGTTCGGCGAGCCGCAGGGCCGCGTCGCCAAGGCGGTGCTGGTCTCCGCCGTGCCGCCGCTGATGCTGAAGACCGAGGCCAACCCGGAAGGCCTTCCGCTCGAAGTATTCGACGGCTTCCGCGCCGCGCTCGCCGCCAACCGCGCGCAGTTCTTCATCGATGTGCCCGCCGGGCCGTTCTACGGCTTCAACCGTCCGGGCGCCAAGGTCATACAGGGCGCGATCGACAATTGGTGGCGCCAGGGCATGATCGGCAGCGCCAAGGCGCATTACGAGGGCATCAAGGCCTTCTCCGAGACCGACCAGACCGAGGACCTGAAGGCGATCTCCGTGCCGACGCTGGTCATGCACGGCGACGACGACCAGATCGTGCCGATCGCGGCCGCGGCCCACAAGTCGATCAAGCTGCTGAAGAACGGCACGCTGAAGATCTATCCGGGCTTCCCGCACGGCATGCTCACCACCCATGCCGACGTGCTGAACCCGGACCTGCTCGCCTTCATCAAGGGCTGAGCCGGCAAGCATCGAGAATGCGGCCGCCCCCTCGCCGGGGCGGCCGTTGCTTTTCTAGAACGGCGACAGCAGGGCGATGGCCACCGCCATCGTCACGGCGCTGAACACGGTGCTGGCGATGACCATGGAGCCGGCAGTGGCCGAATCCAGCCGATAGCTCACCGCGAACAGGATGCCGAAGAAACCCGACGGCACCGCGGCGAGCAGGACCGCCACCTTCGCGGTCTCGATCGGTACCGGCAGGGTGAACACCACAGCAGCGGTAAGCAGCGGGCGCACGATGTCGCCGACGGCAGTGGCGCCGATCACCTTCCAGTCCGGCCGGAACGCCTGCGCCGACAATATCAGCCCGGTGAGGAACAGCGCCACGCCGGCGGAAGCATCCCCGATCAGTTGCAGACATGCGTCCGCGACCCGGCCGAGCTCGATCTCCGACAGCGACAGCGCGATGCCGAGCGCCGGCGCCAGCACGATCGGCTTCAGCAGCGCGCGCCCCAGCGCCCGCAGGATCAGTGCCGAGGACGAACCGGCGGCGCCCTGCTTCGCCGTGCTCATCTCCACCAGCACCAGCGTAAGCGGGCTGACGATCAGCGAACCGGCCGCCAGCCCGATGGCGACGGGCACCGTTCCCGACGGCCCGAGCACCGCCGCGGTGATCGGCAGGCCGACGCCGGCGAGGTTGGGGAAGGCGATGGTCAGGGCCTGCAGCGAGGCATCCGCCGCGCCGCCCCTGATCCGCGCGAAGGCGTACCAGCCGAGATAGACCGCCAGCATGATGCCGGCGAGGATGGCGAAGAGCGGCGCCTGCGCCAGCGTCTCGTCGCGCGGGGCCGAGGCGGTGGCGACGAAGATGGACGCCGGCAGTGCGAAGTCCATCACCAGCGCATTGAGGCCGTCCACATGGCGGTTGTCGACGACGCCGAACCGCCCGGCGCCGTAGCCCAGCGCCATGACGAAGAACACGGGCGCCAGCGCCAGGAGGATGGCCTGGATCATCATTCTATGGACTGTCCGTCGCGGCGCCCGCCGGCGTTTCGCGCGGGCCGGGCTCGCCGAGCACGCGCCACAGCCGCCGGGCGTTGTCGGCGATGTGCCGGGACGAGAGGGCGAGATCGGAATCGGCGGGCGCGGCACCATCCGCCTGCCGGCGGACCACCTCGGCATGCAGCAGGATGGCGGTGATGGCGTTGACGATCTGCAGCCGGGGCTGCCCGCCTCCGGGGCCGCCATTCGAATGGCCGGCCGGCCCGCCGGCGCCGTTCTCGGCGGCGCGCTGCGCCTTCGCCTTGCCGCCGGCGGCACGGCCCTTTCGCGGCGGGCGGCGGGCCTTGCCGGTGCGGCCGGCGGACCCCTCGCCATCGGCGGATGCTGCGATCACCATCTCGACCTCCGATGCATCCCTCAGCGGGCACCGGGAGCATACGCAAATGCTGTTCGTTTGTATGCAAATTATTGCAAAGGGTCTTCACACCACTGCGACCGAAGGAATTTCCGCATGGTCACAGTGCAGCGGAATCCGCCCATTGTTTCCCTGCGCGGCGGCGCTGTCTCCCATACCGAGGTTTAGGGCCGCATAAACGACCACGCATACTTTGAAAACCTATCCGCCATCGCAGATCCAAGTATTTTTGCAAAAGTATTATCGAAAATTACCTCGCCATCGATGTCGCGCCTTCGCCCAACGGAGTGCCCTGGCTCCGCAACCCGGATGGACCCCGGTGGTGCTTGTCGGGGAACCGAAAGTGACTTGCTTCGGCCGCCGGGTTCCGGGATCGTCGGCCGGCTGGGCCTGTCGACCATTGCCGGATTGAGGAGACGCAGCATGGCGAAACCGCCAGGGAACGACGAGGGGACGGATGACGCCTCCCCGCTGACCATCTCGCCGGAGAAGGTCTGCTTCATCATCATCAAGGCGAAGGAATTCGACGCCAAGGACGAGCTGACTGAGCCCGATCCCGGTTCCAACCCGACCGACGACAACGACATAGCGGTGCTGGAGGATCACGGCGACGACCCGGTCGTCGAAGAGCTGACCGGCTTCATCGACGCGCTGTCGGAAGACGAGCAGATCGACCTCGTGGCGCTGGCCTGGCTCGGGCGCGACGATTACGACGCCGGCGACTGGGAGAGCGTGCGCGAGGAGGCGGCGGGCGAACACAATGACCGCACCGCCGCCTATCTGCTCGGTATGCCGCTGATCGGCGACTTCCTCGAAGAGGGCCTGTCGCTGCTCGGCTATTCCTGCGAGGAATTCGAGACCGGCCGGCTCTGATCGCCGGCGCAGTTCATTCCGGGCACTCGGCGCCGGTGTCGATCCAGGCGGCGACCAGCGCGCCGAATTCCCGCTGCGTGCCCGGCGCCGGCCGGCGCCCCTCCCCCGGATGCCACGCCCAGCCGACCAGATGGTCGGTGGCGAGGTGCTGGAGGATCTCCGCCATCGTCCGGTCGCCGTTGCGGGCCGGGTCCTTTAGCTGCCGACAGATGCCGCCGAGCGTCAGCCCCTGCCAGCTCATGCTGGCCGGGGCCAGCAGCCACGGCGTGGCGCCGGGAATCGAACGCAGCCGGCTGCCGGCAAGCGGCGTGTTCTCGCTGCGATGGCAGGAGGTGCAGACGACACCCCGCTCGCCGATGCCGGAGGCCCCGGCATCGATGAAGGGCACATGGGTGTGCATGTCGTCGCCCTGCGTCGGGGTGCGGTTGGCCGGATGGCAGTTCATGCAGCGCGGATCGGTGATGACCTTCGCCGCCTCGGTGAACAGCGCCCGCGAGCGCGCCCCGGTCTCCGCGATCGACGAGAATTCCGCGACGCTCTTGAGCGGGCGCGTGACGGCGGCTTGAGGGGCCGTGGGATCGGCGGCTCCCACGCCGAGGCCGAGCAGGATGGTGCCGGCCACCACCGTGCCCGTCGCCATGGAGACGACCACCACTTCGATGAGACGGTTGAGGAACGACATGGTCAGGTCCTCTTCAGCTGGGAGGTGTCGAGCGGCAGCGCGCGCAGGCGCTTGCCGGTGGCGGCGAAGATCGCGTTCATCAGCGCCGGCGCCACGCCGGGCGTGCCGAGCTCGCCGACGCCGCCGGGGGATTCGGTGCTGTCGACGATGTGCACCTCGATAGGCGGGCACTCATTGATGCGCAGCACCGGCGCGTCGTCGAAATTGCCCTCGACGATGGCGCCGTTCTCCATGGTCAGCCGGCCATAAAGCGCGGCGCTGAGGCCGTAGACCACGCCGCTTTCGATCTGCTGGCGCAGCACGCTGGGGTTCACCACCTGCCCGCAATCGACGGCGCAGACGATGCGCTCGACGGTGAGCCTGCCGTCGCCGCCGACATGCACCTGCGCCACCATGGCCGAGAAGCTGCCGAAATCCGGCATCAGCGCGATGCCGCGCCCGCGATCCGGTCCCAGCGGCGTGCCCCAGCCCGCGCGTTCGGCCGCGAGGTCGAGCACGCCGCGCAGCCGTGGATTGTTGGTGAGCAGGGCGCGGCGATAGGCGACCGGATCGCGGCCGGCGAGATGCGCCGCCTCGTCGATGCCGCCCTCGATGGCCGGCGCGTTGCGGGTCGGGCCGACGCCGCGCCAATTGCCGGTGAGCATGCCCTGCGGCGCCTCGTGGCGGACGAACTCGACGCGCTTGTTCGGTATGTCATAGGGGCTTTCGGCCCCGCCGGTCTGGTCGAGGTCGATGCCGTCCTTGAACAGCAGCGGCAGGAAGCGCGCCATCACCGCCGGGCCGACCACGCGGTGGCGCCAGGAGACCGGCATGCCATCCGGCCCGAGCCTGAGGCTCAGCCGGCTGAGGTTGAGGTAGCGGTAGCTGTCGTGGCGGATGTCCTCCTCGCGGCTCCACACCACCTGCACCGGCCCGTCGACCTGCTGGGCGACGCGCACGGCCATGGTGACGCCGTCATAGTCGAGCCGCCGGCCGAAGCCGCCGCCGAGGAGCTGGTTGTGCACCGTCACCTTCTCGAGCGGCAGGCCGGTGACCGCGGCGGCGCCCTGCCGGGCACGCGCGACCACCTGCGTGCCGACCCAGACCTCGCAGGAATCGGCGCGCACATGCACGGTGCAGTTCATCGGCTCCATCGCCGAATGGGCGAGGATCGGCATGCGGTAGACCACCTCGATGCCGGGGCCGCCGGCCGCTTCCGCCGCGGCGACATCGCCATGGTCGAGGGCCACCAGCGCCTCGCCGTCCATGGCGGTTTCGATGCGGCGCTCCAGCTCGGCGGTGTCGAGCCCGCCATTGGGCCCGGCATCCCAGGTGAGATGCAGCGCGGCGAGCCCCTTGCGGGCGGCGCCGGTATGGTCGGCGACCACGGCGACGGCGTCGCTCAGCTTCACCACCTGCCGCACGCCGCTGATCTTGAGCGCCTCAGTGTCGTCGACCGTCTTCAGCGTGCCGCCGAAGCTCGGGCTGAGCATCACCGCGGCGAACTTCACGCCCTCGGGCCGGGCATCGAGCCCGAACTTCGCCGTGCCGTTCACCTTGGCCGGCGTGTCGATGCGCAGATGCGGCTTGCCGATCAGCCTGAACTCGGAGGCCGGCTTCAGCTCGACCGTCTCGGGCACCGGCCCTTCCGCCGCCTTCGCGGCGAGCGCGCCATAGGCGAGGCGGCGACCGCTTGAGGGATGCAGCACCTGCCCGGCCTCGGCCCGGCAGGACAGGGGATCGACGCCCCATTCGCGCGCGGCGGCGGCGATCAGCATCACCCGCGCCGTAGCGCCGGCGCGCCGCATCGGCTCGTAGAAGCCGCGAATGGTGACCGAGCCGCCGGTGATCTGGTCGCGTAGCACGGGATGGCCGTAGACCGCCGGATCCGCCGGGGCGGCGACCGCCTCGACCTGGTCGAGCGCAACCTCAAGCTCCTCGGCGATGAGGGTCGAGATGCCCATATAGACACCCTGCCCCATCTCCGCTGAGGGGATGACCAGCTGGATCTTGCCGGCCGCCGGGATTCGGATGAAGGGATTCAGCGCCGTGTTCTCGGCCGCGCCGGCCGGCTGGATCAGCCGCGGGCCGACCACCAGGCTACCACCGGCGAGCACGGCGGAGATCAGGAAGGAGCGGCGGGAGAACTGGCCCGCCATGGCGGTTGCGAGGACGCCCATCTCAGCGGCCCTCCCCGCTGGCGAGTTCGGTCGCCGCCTGCTTGATGGCGGCAGGGATGCGCGGATAGGTGCCGCAGCGGCAGATGTTGCCGGCCATCACCGCGTCGATGTCGGCGTCGCTGGGCGAGGGATTCACCGCCAGCAGCGCCGCGGCCGACATGATCTGGCCGGACTGGCAGTAGCCACACTGCACGACTTCCTCGTCGAGCCAGGCCTTCTGCACGCGCGCGCCCTCGTCGGTGGCGCCGATGGCTTCGATGGTGGTGACGGCGGCGGTGCCGACGGTCTCGACGGGGGTGACGCAGGCGCGCACCGCCATGCCGTCGAGATGCACGGTGCAGGCGCCGCACATGGCGATGCCGCAGCCGAACTTGGTGCCGGTCAGGCCGATGACGTCGCGCAGCACCCAGAGCAGGGGCGTGTCGCCGTCGACCTCGACCGCGTGGGTCGTGCCATTGACGTTGAGCGTGAAGGACATGGTGAAAGCTCCCTCTTTCTCATCAGCAGGGCGCGCAGCCGCAGTCGCCCGGTCGGGCTCGGCCAGCGGTCCGTTGAGTTCGGTGAAGCGGTGGGGTCGCTACGTGGCCTCGCGCCCGGCGGCGCGGTTCAGCTCACGCTGCAGGGCTTGGGCACGATGCGGCGGACGATGACCGGCTCGGTGCCTCCGCCCGGCACGAAAGCGAGGCCGCGGCCCTCGAACACCACCGGGGCGGTCTCGCCGGGCAGGACGCACACGGCCGGGGAAGCCTGCCGCGAGCGGTCGCGCGTGGCCTCGGCGGCGCCGCCGACCAGCAGGATGGCGACGGCGAGAAGAGCGAAGGTGATCTTGTTCATGTCGGTCACCCGTTCGGCGGCTCGGGAGATAACGCGCGGGCGGCACAATCGGCGCCCGCGCGGGTCGATCAGTGCGAGGAGCGGGCGTCCTGCTCGATGGCGTGGGCGATATAGGGCTCGACGCCGACCGACTTCGGCTGGGTCGCCGCCGCATTGCGGCCTTCGATCGTGCCGAGCGGTGGTACGGCGTCCGGCCGAGCGATGCTCTGCTTCCAGCCCCGCTGCCAGGTCTTGTCGCGGCCGGCGGCGTCCGCAGAGACCGTAAGTGCGAGGAGGGCGGTGAGGGCGGTGAGGGTCTTGTTCACGAGAAGTCTCCATCGGTGAGCCCGGCCCGCATCCCGCAGGACCCGTCGGCTGATGGAAGAAGGTTATGCGGGCACCCGCTCCGGTGCCGTCCGGCTGTTGTGGCGACTGTCGCGATGTTGCGGCGACCTGCGGAGGCAGCGCCCCATGCAGCCGCAACATCGCGATAGGTGCCGCAAGCGCCGGACGGCGGCGGGGCCGCCCCTCCCGTAGCCTCCATCCCATCGGCCGACGGGACCTGCACGGTGCAGGCCGGGCTATCCAGATGGAGATGAAGCCATGAACAAGATCGTCTTTGCCCTCGCCGCCCTGTCCGTCCTCGCCGCGGCCGGCTCGGCCGATGCCCGCGACCGCTATCGCCATGAGGAGCCGGGCTGGAACCCGAATGCGGCGAGCTTCGGCGCCGGCCGCGTGGTGGAAGGCCGCAACGCGGCGACGACCGTCACCCGGACCTTCAGCGGCGTCGAGCCCTACATCTCCCAGAGCATCGAGCAGAACGCGCGTTCCTCGCGCTGAGCAAGCCCGCCTTTCGTCCTCGGGCCGCACCGGCACCCGCCGATGCGGCCCGATGCCTGTCGGCATGGCCTGAAAGGGCGCTTTTCACCTCAATCTGGCGACGATCGCCGCAACGGCGCGACGGCAGGCTCGACGCTCTCGACCTACTCTCTTTGCAACGCGAGATCCCCGCGGCGGCTTCCCCTCCCCCGCCGCTCACTGCCCCCGGGGCGGGCGCTCGTCGCTCGGCCGTCCGTCCCCGGGGGGACTGGGTGCCATCCCGTGATCCCTCGCATGAACGCCTGCAAGTTCAACGCCGTGACCCACGGGATCCTGATCGGCGTGATCTCGTTCACCGCCGGTGCGGCGCTCACGGTCGGCGTCGCCTCGGTGTGGTTTCACGCCGCCGCAGCGGCGAAGGACGCGCCCGCGATCCGAGCCTGCCATGCGGGCTTCCCGTCCGATCCGGCGGGGCCAATGCCGGTCACGGCCGGCGCGACAGCGACCGCAAATCCGCGGAAGGCTTGAGGCTCATCGTCGGGAAGCCGGCTTGTCAGACGGTCTCTTCGGCCGGTTCAGGACTGCGCCGACTCGCGGCCGATGGCGCGCAGCAGGGTCGCGGCGAACACATCCGTATTGAACGGCTTGCCGAAAAAGGCGAAGGCGCCCTGCGCCATGGCCCGCGCCTCGAGACTCTCGTCCGGATAGGCCGTGACGAAGATCACCGGGAAGCCGTAGTTGCGGGCCCGCAGCGCCAGCTGCAGCTCGAGCCCGCTCATCCGCGGCATTTGCACGTCGGAGACGAGGCAGATCACCGCCGAGAGCAGCTCGGCGTCATCCAGGACTTCCTCGGCGCTGGCATAGAGGCGCGTGTCGAGATCGAGCGACCGGATGAAGCGATCGAGGCCGCGACGGACATCCGGCTCATCGTCGACAATGGCGACCACCGGTTGTCCCGCGAGCGCGCCGTTGGAAAGTGACGTCACTTGTCCATCCTTACCTAGTTGGACATGCAACTTAGACGTCGGGACACCCCGAGCACATCATACTCGGGTTTGGGGTCCGGCCGGATCCGGTGCGCGTCGAAGGAGCGGAAATCGCGATGATCCAAGCATTCCAGCGCGATAGCCGCCGTCGAGAGGGGCATCCGTAGTAACACTTAGCCGGCGTTCGAGACGCCGCCGAGGCTGAGGGCGGCCCGTAGCCGCGCATGCATGGAGCGATCAATCCACGCCGGCGAGGCCGAGCGTCTTGGCCTGCATCACCAGGTCGACCAGCGAGGCGGCCTGCATCTTGCGCATGACGTTGCCGCGGTGGATCTTCACCGTGATCAGCTGCAGCCCGAGCTCATAGGCGATCTGCTTGTTGGCGAGCCCGCGTGTCACCAGCAGCAGCACCTCGCGCTCGCGGGGGGTGAGCGTGGCGGCGCGCTTCGCCAGCGCCTCGCGTTCGGAACTCGCCAGCGCCTTGGCCCGGCTGCGCGCGAGGGCGGAGAACACGGCGTCCAGCACCGCCTGCTCGCTCCACGGCTTCTGCAGGAAGTCGACGGCGCCCGCCTTCATCGCCCGCACGCTCATCGGCACGTCGCCATGACCGGTGATGAAGATCACCGGCAGGTCGGGCGCGAAGCTGGCGAGCTGGTCCTGGAATTCGAGGCCGGACGTGCCGGGCATGCGCACGTCGAGGAGCAGGCAGGCAGGCGCGGTGCCATCGGCTCCGGCGCGGAACTGATCGACCCCGGGAAAGGCCCTGACTTCGAGGTCGAGCGAGCGGAGCAGGCTGCTCAGCGCGGCCCGCACGCTGGCGTCGTCGTCCACGACATAGACGCACCCCGCCGACCCGCCGTCGCTGGAGGCGGGCTTGGCTTGCGGGATGTTCTGGTACCTCTGCAAGCGCCGTCCCCTTCGGCTCTGCGCGATGTGACGGCCAAGCTAAACCGCTCACGGCGACTGGGAAGCATATTTCAGCATAAGGTAGATCAAAACCATCGCGAACACTGCGACAGGCGCGGCGACGCCAACAATTTGCGTCGACGAACGGTCATTCCAAGGTCTGATCATCGCCGCCGCGGCATTTCGAGAGCCTCTTCGCTTCCTCGGGCCGCACCGGCAACCCGCCGCTGCGGCCCGATGCCGTTGGAGCGCACGTCCGAACGGCAATCGCGCCCGGTCAACCCACGGCGGCGCGGTCGAGCAGGGCGAACTCCTCGTCGCTGAGCCGGATGGCGGCAGCGGCGACGTTCTCCTCCAGATGCGCCCGCTTCGACGTGCCGGGGATCGGCAGCATCACCGGGCTGCGCTTCAGCACCCAGGCGAGGGCGATCTGGCCCGGCGCGGCGTCGTGCTTGCGGGCGACGGCATCGAGCGGTCCGCCCGGCTGCACCAGCGAGCCGGCGGCCAGCGGATACCAGGGGATGAAGCCGATGCCCTGTTCCGCGCAGTAATCGAGAACGTCCTCGCTGGCGCGGTCGGCGAGATTGTAGCGGTTCTGCACGCTCGCCACCGGAAACACCGCCTGCGCGGCCTTGATGTCCTCGACCGGGACCTCGCTGAGGCCGGCGAAACGGATGACGCCGGTGTCGATCAGCTGCTTGATCGCAGCGAACTGCTCGTCGCGCGGCACGTTCGGATCGACGCGGTGCAGCTGCCAGAGATCGATGCGCTCGACGCCGAGGATCTCCCGGCTCCGATGCGCCTGGCCGATCAGATAGTCGGGACGCCCGTTCGGGATCCAGACATCCGGACCGGGTCGGGTGAGACCGCCCTTGGTGGCGACGAGGAGGCCCTCATAGGGGTGCAGCGCCTCGCGGATGAGGCGCTCGGAAACTTCGGGGCCGTAGGAATCGGCGGTGTCGATGAAGTTCACGCCGAGTTCGGGCAGAGCCTCGAGCGTGCGCAGCGCCTCGGCCCGGTCCGCCGGCTCGCCCCAGATGCCGCGCCCGGTCAGGCGCATGGCGCCGAAGCCGAGGCGATGCACCGGAATCTGGCCGCCTATGCTGAAGCTGCCCGCGGCCGCGGCATCGATCGTGGTCGTCGTCATGGCGATCTCCTTCCCACCGACGCGGATGTTCCGCATCGGGGAGGAAGTGGACAGCGCCAACTCCTCCCGCAACGTCAGCGGATACAAGGTGATGTGAAAAGGCACTGCGCCGGACGGGCGGCGCGGCGGGCATTCGCGAAAGACGCGGGCCGGGCTTCACGCCGGCGCGATGCCCGGCGCCTCCGCACGCAGGGTGGAGATAAAGCGGCGGGTGCGCCCCTGGCGGGGATTGGTGAACAGCTCGCGCGCCGGCCCGCTCTCGACGATCTCGCCGGCTTCCAGCAGCGCCGCCTCCTGCGCGACGCTGGCGGCGAGGCGCAGATCGTGGGTGGCGATCATCATCGTCGTGCCCTCGCGGGCGAGCTGGGTGAGCACCTCCACCACCTCCAGCGCCAGCTCGGGGTCGAGCGCCGAGGTCGGCTCGTCGCAGAGCAGCACGCGCGGCGAGGAGGCGAGCGCGCGGGCGATGGCGACGCGCTGCTGCTGCCCGCCGGAGAGCTGCGCCGGCCAGGCATCGGCCCTGTGCGCCAGCCCGACCTTGTCGAGCAGTTCCATGGCGCGGGCGCGGGCCTTGTCCTCCGGCCATTTCAGCACGACGAGAAGGCTCTCCATCACATTGCCCAGCGCCGTGCGGTGGGGGAAGAGCTGGAAGTTCTGGAACACCATGCCGGTCTGGAGTCGCACCCGGCGGATGGTCTCGCGGTCCGGCGCGCGGCCGGTGAAGCGCACGGTCTCCTCGCCGAGCACGAGTTCTCCGGCTTCCGGGATTTCCAGCAGGTTCACGCAGCGCAGCAGCGTCGACTTGCCCGAACCGGAAGGGCCGATGAGTGCAGTGACGCTGCCCTCCGCGACGGTCAGGCTGACGCCGCGCAGCACGGCGAGCGGGCCAAAGCTCTTCTCAATCTTGCTCAGCCGGATCATGCCGTGGCCTCCGAGAGGCCGCTGGAGCGGGCGAGCCGCTTCTCCAGCCGGTCCTGCAGCGCCGAGAGCACCGAGCTCAGCGCCAGGTAGATCAGCGCCGCCTCGATATAGATGATCAGCGGCTCATAGGTGACGGCGACGATGCGCTGCGCCGCCTGGAACAGTTCCGGCACGGTGACGGCGGCGGCGAGCGAGGTGTCCTTCACCAGCGAGATGAAGGTGTTCGACAGCGGCGGCACGGCGGTGCGCGCGGCCTGCGGCAGCACGGTGCGGCGCAGCGCCTGCGACCAGCTCATGCCGATGGAATAGCTCGCCTCCCACTGGCCCTTGGGGATGGAGGCGATCACCGCCCGCACGATCTCCGACGAGTAGGCGCCGACATTCAGCGTGAAGCCGATCAACGCCGCCGGGAAGGCGTCGAGCAGGATACCGACGCTCGGCAGGCCGTAGAAGATGACGAAGAGCTGCACCAGGAGCGGCGTGCCGCGGATGATCCACACATAGAAGCGCGCCAGCCCGGCCAAGGGCGGCGGCCCATAGAGCCGGGCCAGCGCGGTGAGGAAGCCGAGGCTCAGCCCGAAGGCGAAGGAGAGCAGCGTCAGCGGCACGGTGAAGACCAGCCCGGCCCAGAGCAGAGGGCCGAGCGATTGCAGCATCAGGTCGAGCCAGTGGGGCACGTCGGTCATCCCTCGATACGACAGGACCGGCCGAGCGGCCGGTCCTGCAACGATCATGACGCCTTGGAGGGCTTACTTCGAGACGTCGGCGCCGAAATAGGTGTCGGCGATCTTCGCGTAGGTGCCGTCGGCCTTGATCTCGTCGAGCGCCTTGTTGATCGCCGCCACGAGCTCCGGATTGCCCTTGCGCAGGATGACGCCGGAATGATCGGCGTCCTTCTCCTCGGCGACGATGCGCACCTTGGCGTCGGGCCGGTGCTTCTTGAAGTCGAGGAAGGACAGGCTGTCATTGAGCGTGGCGTCGGCGCGGCCGGTGAGCACCAGCTGGATCGACTGGTCGAAGCCATCGGTGCCGACGAGCGAGGCGCCGTACTTCTCGGCCAGCTTGCCGAAATTCGAGGTCAGCGACTGCGCCGCCCGCTTGCCCTTCAGATCCTCGAAGCTCTTGATCGCGTCATTGCCGTCGGCAACGATCAGCACCGCCTTGGAGGCGATATAGGGCTGCGAGAAGTCGTACTTCGCCTTGCGCGCCTCGGTGATGCCGACCTGGTTGATGACCACGTCGTAGCGGCGGGCGTCGAGGCCGGCGATCAGCCCGTCCCACTTGCCCTCCAGGAACTCCGCCTTCACGCCGAGCTTCTTGGCGATCTCGCGGCCGATCTCGACGTCGAAGCCGACGAGCTGGTTCGAACCGTCGTGATAGGTGAAGGGGGCATAGGTGCCCTCGGTGCCGATCTTGATGACGCCCGCCTGCTTGATGGCGGCGAGGTCGTCGGCCTTTGCCACCGCCGCGCCGCCGAGCTGGAGCGCAGCGGCAAAGCCGGCAGCGGCAAGGACTCTGGTCAGAAGGGTCTTCATCATGTCACTCCCCGGCAGCGGGCTGCCGCATTTGCGGGCGCGCGATCCGCGTCCTCGTCCTTGAAGAGAGATAGGTCGCGCCGGCGGCGGCGCCATCGACGGTGTGCCGATGCGCCTTGGTATATTCTAGTTAGTAGACAATAGGTTCGCGCTGCCGCAGGCGAGGCTACCCCGCCTGCATGCTTCATCCCGGAACGGCCATGCGGCCGATCCGGGATCGCGAGCCATCCCTGGAAGCGATCCCGGCCTACACTTGCGGCTTCGGCCGGGATGACGTTTGCCTGCGAGCCCTCAGAACGGGCTGTTGGGGAAGTAGAACTGCGCCGCGTTCGCCGGGGTGATCAGGGTCGAGCCGATGATGAAGCGGCCATAGACCGGCGTGTCGGAAACGAAGCGTAGCGCGGTGATCTCCAGCGCGGTCGAGATCAGCGCCGGCGGGTAGGTGACGTCGACGGGGAGCTGCGGGTCCTTGTCCATGATCCGCTTGACGATCTCCTTCATGCCGGCGCCGCCGACCACCCACATCTCCTTCTGCCGGCCGGACTGCGAGATGGCCTCCAGCACGCCGATGGCCATGTCGTCGTCGGCCGCCCATACCGCGTCGATCTTCTTGTGCTTGGACAGGTAGTCCTGCATCACCGAGAAGGCCTTGTCGCGGTTCCAGTTGCCGTGCTGCATGTCGAGGATCTCGATCCCCGAACCGTCGATGGCCTTCCTGAAGGCGTCGACCCGCTCATTGTCGAGCGTGGTGGGGATGCCGCGCAGCACCACGATCTTGGCGCCGGACTTCAGATTGGCCTTGAAGTACTCGCCGGCCACGCGGCCGAAGGCGGTGTTGTCGCCGGCGACATAGAGGTCCTCGATGCCTTCCTGCGACAGGCCGCGGTCGACCACCGTCACCCATTTGCCGGCATCCTTCACCGCCTTGACCGGGCTGGTCAGCGGCTCGGATTCGAAGGGCAGCACCACCAGCGCGTCGATGTTGCGGGTGGCCATCATGTCCTCGATGTCGTTGACCTGCTTGCCGACCGCGCCGGCGGTGGCGAGCACGAAATCGAGGTTGGGGTAGGTCGCCTTCAGCCTCTTGATCGTCTCCTGCGCGTGCCAGTTCAGCCCGCCCATGAAGCCGTGGGTGGCGGAGGGGATCGAGACGCCGATCACCGCCTTCTTGCCCTGCGCGAGCGCCGGCGTGGCGAGGCCGGCAGCTGCGACCGCCGCGGCGGTTGTCGCGAGAAAAGTCCTGCGTTCCATTATGTTCCTCCCGTTGCTTCCGCTCTCAGGCGGATGATTTCTTCCCGCGCTGGAGAACCACCGCGAGCACGATGATGACGCCCTGGATCGCGCCGTTGAGATAGGGCGAGACCAGGTCGGCAAGGTTCAGGATGTTGTCGATCAGGCTGAGGATGAGCACGCCCACCACCGTGCCCCAGACCCGGCCATAGCCACCCTTCAGCGCGGTGCCGCCGATGATGACGGCGGCGATGGCCTCCAGCTCCCACAGCATGCCGGTGGAGCCCGAAGCCGAGCCGAGGCGCGGCACGTACATGATGGTGGCGAGGCCGACGAGCAGGCCGAGCAGCACGTAGGTCGCGAGCCGCACCCCCTCGACGCTCACCGCCGAATAGCGCGCGACCTTGTCGTTGGAGCCGATGGCCTCGCAATAGCGCCCGAAGCGGGTATGGCGCATGGCGACCTGCCCGGCGATGGCCACGAGCGCGAAGACGAGGATCGGCCAGGCGATGCCGAACAGGCCGGAATAATAGACCGGCCGGTAGAGCTGGCGCACCGCGAAGTCGAGGCTGATCGTCCCGCCATCGGCCAGCCACGTCACCAGCGAGCGGAAGATGCCCATGGTGCCGAGCGTGACGATGAAGGGCTCGATGCCGGCGCGGGTCACCAGCAGGCCGTTGGCGAGGCCGGCGGCGAGCCCGACGGCCAGCGCCACGCCCATGCCGGCGAGGATCAGCGGCACGCCGACGCCCATGGAGGGCAGCAGCGCGTTCATGGCGAGGATCATCACCCCGGCGATGAAGGCGGCCATGGAGCCGACCGACAGGTCGAGCCCGCCCGAGGTGATGACGAAGGTCATCCCCACCGCGATCATGCCGATGAAGGCCGAGCGCGCCAGCACGTTGGTGATGTTGCCCTGCGAGAGGAAATTGTCGTTGAGGAAGGCGCCGAGCGCGACCAGCAGGATCAGCGCCAGCAGCGGCCCGAGCGCGGAGAGGCTCGGCAGGCGGAAGGAGGAAGCGGGACGGGAAACGGCCTGATCAGCCATGGGCGGCCTCGCCGTTGGCGCCTTCGCTGGTGCCCATCACCAGGCGGACCACATTGGTCTCGCTGATGCGCTCGCCCTCCAATTCGCCGGCGAGCCGGCCCTGCCGCATCACCAGCACCCGGTCGGACAGGCCGAGGATCTCCGGCATGTCGGAGGAGATGACGATGACGCTGCGCCCTTCCGAGGCGAGCTCATTGATGAAAGCGTAGATCTGGCTCTTGGTGCCGACGTCGATGCCGCGCGTCGGCTCGTCGATGATGACGATCTCGGGGTCCGGCAGCAGCGTCTTGGCCAGCAGCAGCTTCTGCTGGTTGCCACCGGAAAGGTTGCCCACCTTCATGTCGCGGCGCGGCGCGCGGATGTCGAATTCGCCGATCGCCTCCGTCAGCGCCGTCTCCTCGCGCGCGTCGGAGATGAAGGGCGTGCCGAAGCGCGGCAGGGTGGAAAGCGTGAGGTTCTCGCGCAATGTCTTGTCGAGCAGCAGGCCGCGCTCCTTCCGGTCCTCGGTGAGATAGGCCATGCCGTGATGCGCGGCGTCGCGCACCGAGCGGATATGCACGGCGACGCCGTTTCGCCTGACATCGCCGGTCGCGGGGCGCAGGCCCACCAACCCCTCGGCCAGTTCCGTGCGGCCCGAGCCGACGAGGCCGGAAATGCCCAGCACCTCGCCGCGGCGCAGGGTGAAGGACACGTCGTGCACCAGCGGCGGCACATGGAACCCGCGCACCTCCAGCGCCACCTCGCCCATGGAGTGGCGGCGCTCGGGATAGATGTCCTGCAGGTCGCGCCCGACCATGGCGGTGGCCATGCCGTCCTCAGTGAGTTCCCCGCGCAAGGCCCGGCGCACCACGGCGCCGTCGCGCAGCACGGTGATGCGGTCGGCGAGGCGCGTGACCTCCTCCAGCCGGTGCGAGGTGTAGAGCAGCGCCACGCCCTGCTCGCGCAACCGGTCGATCTGGCGGAACAGGATCTCCACCTCACGCTGGGTGAGCACGGCAGAGGGCTCGTCCATGATCAGCACCCGCGCCTTGCGCGACAGGGCCTTGGCGATCTCCACCATCTGCCGGTCGGAGACGGGCAGGTCGGCGATGCGCGCCTCCGGGCTGATATGGGTGTCGAGCTGGTCGAGCAGCGCCTGCGTGCCCGCGCGCATGGCCTTGTGGTCGAGGAAGACGCGGCCGAGCTCGCGGCCGAGCCAGATGTTCTCGGTGACGGTAAGGTCGGGGGCGAGGTTGAACTCCTGGTGGATCACCACCACGCCGGCCGCCTCGGCCTCGGCGCCGCTGGCATAAGGCGCCGGGCGGCCGTCGAGCAGCACCTGCCCGGAGGTCGGCTCGAGGAAACCGCCGAGAATCTTCATGATCGTCGACTTGCCCGCCCCGTTCTCGCCGATCAGCGCATGCACCTCGCCCGGATGGAGCGCAAAATCGATGCCGTGCAGGATCTCGATCGGCCCGAAGCTCTTGCGGACGTCCCGCAGTTCCAGCACCGGGGCCGCCGTCACAGCTTCACCCACGCGGCGTTGCGGCCCGAGGAGCGCACGCAGGCCTCGACGAAGCGCATGCCGGCGAGCCCGTCGGCCAGCGTCGGGTAGATCACCTCCGCGGGAACGGCCTCACCCGCCTGACGGGCGCGGATCGCCCGCGCCGCCTCGGCATAGAGGTTGGCGAAGCCTTCGAGATACCCCTCCGGATGGCCCGCCGGGGTGCGGGTGACGCGCGCGGCGTCCGGCACCGTGCCCGGGCCGCCGCGGGTGAGGCGCTGCTTCGGCTTGCCGAAGGGCGTGAACCACAGATAGTTCGGGTCCTCCTGTGCCCATTCGAGCCCGCCCTTCTCGCCATAGATGCGCAGGCGCAGGCCGTTCTCGTTGCCCGGCGCCACCTGGCTCGCCCACAGCATGCCCTTGGCGCCACCCTCGAAGCGCATGAGCACATGAGCGTTGTCGTCGAGCGCGCGGCCGGGCACGAAGACGGAGAGGTCCGCCGCCAGCGCTTCCGGCGTCAGGCCGGAGACGAAGCAGGCGAGGTTGTAGGCGTGGGTGCCGATGTCGCCGGTGGCGCCGCCCGCACCGGAGCGCGCGGGATCGGTGCGCCATTCCGCCTGCTTGGAGCCGCTGCGCTCGGCAGCTTCCGTCAGCCAGTCCTGCACATATTCCACCTGCACCAGCCGCAGGCGGCCGAGCGCGCCCGCCGCCACCATGGCGCGGGCTTGGCGCACCATCGGATAGCCGGTGTAGTTATGGGTGAGGATGAACAGCGCCTCCGACTGCTCGGCGATGCGGGCGAGCCTCGAAGCCTCCGCCATGGTGGCGGTCAGCGGCTTGTCGCAGATGACATGGATGCCCCGCTTGAGGAACTCGATGGCCGGGCCGGCATGCATGTGATTGGGCGTGACGATCGCCACCGCCTCGATGCCGTCCTTGCGCCGGGCTTCCTTCTTCGCCATCGCGACGTAATCGTCATAGGAGCGGGCGAGGCCGAGCGCCTGCGCGGATTCCCGCGCCTTTTCCGGTGTCGACGACAGCGCGCCGGCGACAAGCGTGAATTCGCCGTCGAGCCGCGCGGCGATGCGGTGCACCGCGCCGATGAAGGCGCCAGAACCGCCGCCCACCATTCCGAGGCGAATAGGGGCGCTCATCGATCGAGTCCCAGCAGGCGCCGATTGGCGGCCTTGTCGGTGCTGGCGGCGGCGAAATCGTCGAACGCCTTCTCGGTAACGCGGATGATGTGGTGCTTGACGAAGGCCGCGCCCTCGCGCGCACCGTCCTCGGGATGCTTGAGGCAGCATTCCCACTCGACGACGGCCCAGCCGGGAAAATCCATCGCCGCCAGCTTGGAGAAGATGGCGCCGAAATCGACCTGCCCGTCGCCCGGGCTGCGGAAGCGGCCGGCGCGCTTCAGCCAGGGCTGGTAGCCGCCATAGACGCCCTTGCGGCCGGTCGGATTGAACTCGGCGTCCTTCACATGGAACATGCCGATGCGCTCGGCATAGATGTCGAGATGGTCGAGATAATCGAGCTGCTGCAGCACGTAGTGCGAGGGATCGTAGAGCATCTTCGCGCGCGGATGATTGCCGACGCGCTCCAGGAACATCTCGAACGTGTCGCCGTCGTGCAGGTCCTCGCCCGGATGGATCTCGAAGCAGATGTCGACGCCGCACTCATCCGCGAAATCGAGCAGCGGCAGCCAGCGCCTCGCCAGCTCGTCGAAGGCTTCCTCGATGAGCCCAGCGGGGCGTTGCGGCCAGGGATAGACATAGGGCCAGGCGAGCGCGCCGGAGAAGCTGACCATGGCGGTGAGGCCGAGATTGCGCGAGGCGGTGAGCGCCTTCCTCACCTGGTCGACCGCCCATTCCTGCCGCGCCGCCGGATTGCCGTGCACGCTTGCGGGGGCGAAGGCGTCAAACATCCCGTCATAGGCGGGGTGGACCGCGACGAGCTGGCCCTGCAGATGCGTCGACAGCTCAGTGACGACGGTGCCGTTCGCCTCGCCCTGCCCGGCCCAGTCCTCGCACCAGCTGCGCGAGGCCGCCGCCTTGTCGAGGTCGAGGATGCGCGGATCGTTGGTCGGCACCTGCACGCCGATATAGCCGCAATCGGCGGCCCAGCGCGTGATGGAGTCCCAGCTGTCGAAAGGCGCGTCCGTGCCGATGAACTGGGCCAGAAACAGGCCCGGCCCCTTGATGGTCCGCATCGTCTCCTCCCGGCCGGTGCGTACCGACCCACCATTCTGTTCTTGTAATCGGTTGCATTCAGCCTAGCGGAGTTATGTAATCGATTGCAAGAGGGGGTATGCAGCGGAAGAGGCAGCTCATTGCCTTCCGGTCGCTGGCCCGTCTAAGGAGTGGCGATGCAGCACCAGAGACCCAAGATCGTGGATGTAGCGCGCCTCGCCGGCGTTTCCACCGCCACGGTCAGCCGCGTCCTCTCCAATCCGGAGATCGTCAGCGCCGAGACGCGCCGCCTCGTCGAGGAGGCGATTCGCCAGACCGGTTACCGGCTCAACCAGGCCGCGCGCAATCTGCGCATAAGGCGCACCGGCGGCGTGGTGGCGCTGGTGCCCAACCTGTCGAATCCGTTCTTCTCGCAGATCCTCGCGGGCATGGCGGCGGTGCTGGCGCCGGTCGGCTACAATCTCCTGGTCGCCGATACGCGGGCGGAGGGCGGGCGCTCGATCCTCACCTATGCCGAGCCGAGCCGCGCGGACGGGCTGATCGTGCTCGACGGCACGCTGCCGGCGGAGGGCCTTACCGGACGGCTGCCGCTGGTGCTGGCCTGCGAGTGGATTCCCGGCATCGCCGCGCCGCGGGTGAAGATCGACAATCGCGAGGCGGCGATGATGGCCGTCGACCACCTCATCGGGCTCGGCCACCGCCGCGTCGCCCATGTCGCCGGCCCGCGCCGCAACGTGCTGAGCGAGGCGCGGCTCGCTGGCGCCGAGCGGGCGCTGGCGGCGCATGGGCTTCCGGCACCGATAGTGCTGCCCGGCGACTTCTCGCTGGAATCGGGTCGCCGCGCCGGCGCGGCCTGGCTGGCGCTGCCGCCGGCCGAACGGCCCACCGCCGTCTTCCTCGCCAGCGACGCCATGGCCTGCGGCTTCATCGGCGAGGTGCAGCATCACGGCGTGATGGTGCCGCGCGACGTCTCTGTGATGGGCTTCGACGACATCGAGCTGGTGTCGCACATGACGCCGGCGCTCTCCACCATCCGCCAGCCGCGCGAGGCGCTCGGCCGGAAGGCGGCGCAGCGGCTGCTCGACCGGATCGAAGGGGACGACAGGGACGAGGACACGATCCTGCCGGTCGAGCTGGTGCTGCGCGCCAGCACCGCGCCGCCGGGCAGCTAAGCGCGGCAAGGCAGTCGCCGCGCTGGACGCTCAGGAAACGATTCTGGCGAGCGCTGCCCGGAAGCGCTGGCGCACGGCCTCGCGATGGCGATGACGACCGCCTTCGACCAGCTTTTCGCCCCGGCGCCAGACGCAGTCGATCCCGCCCTGCGCCACCGCGAACACCCAGCCGTCGAGCGCCCCGTCGCCCTGCCGGCCCTCCAGTGCGGGATGGCCCATGGCGAGGCTGACGATGTCGGCCGGCGCGCCGACCGCGAGGCCGGGCGAACCGCCCAGCGCCTGCGCGCCGCCGCGCAAAGCGGAATCGAACAGCGTCGCGCCGGTCGAGCGGCCCTCGCTCATCGCCAGCACGTTGCGTGCGCGGTGGGCGAGGCGCTGGGAATATTCGAGCTGGCGTAATTCCCCGGCTGCGTCGATCAGCACGTTGGAATCGCTGCCGACGCCATAGGCGCCGCCCGCCGCGACGAAGGCGGGAGCGGGGAAGATGCCGTCGCCGAGATTGGCCTCAGTAATCGGGCAGAGCCCGGCCACCGCGCCGCTCCGCGCCATCCGCACGGTCTCGTCGGGGGTCATGTGGGTGGCGTGGATCAGGCACCAGCGCGCATCGACCGGCGCGTTGTCCAGGAGGTACTCGACCGGCCGCCGGCCGCTCCAGGCGAGGCAGTCCTCGACCTCCTTCATCTGCTCGGCGACATGGATGTGGACCGGCCCCTCGGTGAGCGGCAGGATCGCGGCGATCTCCTCGGAGGTCGCGGCGCGCAGGCTGTGCGGCGCGAGGCCGAGCATGGCGTCCGGCAGCGGGGCGAGCGCGCGGGCGGCAGACTGCATCAGCCGGCCGAAGCTCTCGACATCGTTGATGAAACGCCGCTGGCCATGGTTCGGGGCCTGCCCGCCGAAGCTGCCATGAGCGTAGAAGACCGGGAGCAGCGTCAGCGCGATGCCGGTCGCCTCAGCCGCGCTGGCGATGCGGGCGGAGAGCTCGCCGATGTCGGCATAAGGCCGCCCGTCGCGGCCATGATGCAGATAGTGGAACTCGCCGACGCGGGTGAAGCCGGCCTCCAGCATCTCGACATAGGCCTGCGCGGCGATGGCCTCGACATCCTCCGGGTCCATGCGATCGACCGCGCGGTACATGGCCTCGCGCCAGGTCCAGAAGCTGTCGCCGGTCGGCCCGCGCACCTCGGTGGCGCCGGCGAAGGCGCGCTGGAAGGCATGGCTGTGCAGGTTCGGCAGGCCGGGCAGGGCGATCGCGTGCCGCTCGTCGCCCGGCGCGGGCGGACTGCCGGCATCGAGCGCGGCAATGATGCCGTTCTCCACGGTGACGGCGACGTCCTGCGCCCAACCCGTTGCGAGGAAAGCGGATTCAAACCACAGGCGGGTCATCGCGGCGTCGCTCCGGAAGGCTATGGACAAGAGGTTCGGCGTGCGATTATGTATAGACATTATTGCAGCCCCTGTCACCCATCGCCGAGGAGATGCCGATGCGCTGCGACCGAGTCTGGCGAGGGGCGCGGCTGGCGACGCTCGACCCGGCCCGCGAGGGCCTCGGCGTCGTCGAGGACGGGCTGATCGCGGCGGCGGACGGGCGTATCCTCTATGCCGGCGAGGCGGCCAGGGCGCCGGCCTTCGAGGCGGGGGAGAGCATCGACTGCGAGGGCCGCTGGATCACCCCGGGCCTGATCGACTGCCACACCCATCTGGTCTTCGGCGGTGATCGCGCTCACGAATTCGAGCTGCGGCTCTCAGGAGCCTCCTATGAGGAGATCGCCCGCGCCGGGGGCGGCATCATCTCGACCATGAAGGCCACGCGGGCGGCGAGCGAGCAGGAATTGGCGGCTTCCGCCCTGCGGCGGGTCGATGCGCTGATCGCCGAGGGCGTCACCACCGTCGAGGTGAAATCCGGCTACGGACTCTCCAAAGAGGCGGAGCTGAAGAGCCTGCGCGCGGCCCGCGCGCTGAGCGAGGCCCGACCGGTTTCGGTCGCCACTACCTTCCTCGGCGCCCATGCTCTGCCGCCGGAAGCCGATGGCGACAAGGACGCCTATATCGGCAAGGTCATCGAGATGCTGCCGGAGATCGCGCGGGCCGGATTGGCCGACGCGGTCGACGCCTTCTGCGAGGGCATCGCCTTCTCGCCGGAGCAGGTTGCGCGCGTCTTCACCGCCGCCCGCGACCTCGGCCTGCCGGTGAAGCTGCATGCCGACCAGCTTTCCAATCTCCACGGGGCGAAGCTCGCGGCGGATTTCGGCGCCCTTTCGGCCGATCATCTCGAACACACGGACGAGGAAGGCGCGGCGGCCATGAGCGCTGCCGGCACGGTTGCCGTGCTGCTGCCGGGTGCCTTCTATTTCATCCGCGAGACCAAGGTGCCGCCGGTCGACCTCTTCCGCCGGCACGGCACGAAGATCGCGCTGGCGACGGACTGCAATCCCGGCACCTCGCCGCTCACCTCCCTGCTGCTCACCATGAACATGGGCGCCACGCTGTTCCGCCTCACCGTCGAGGAATGCCTTGCCGGCGTGACCCGCGAGGCCGCCCGCGCGCTGGGCAGGCTCGATCAGGTCGGCACGCTGGAAGCGGGCAAGGGCTGCGACCTCGCCATTTGGGACATCGAGCGGCCGGCCGAGCTGGTCTACCGCATGGGGTTCAACCCGCTGCACACGCGCGTCTGGAGGGGCCAATGAGCGAGATCGTCCTCAAGCCCGGCGCCGTCCCGCTGGCCGAATGGCGCGCGGTCTATCGTGGCGCTTCGGTCCGGCTCGATCCCTCCTGTTTGCCGGCTGTGGAACGTTCGGTGCGGGCGGTGCGAGACATCCTCGCCAAGGGCGAGCCGGTCTACGGCATCAATACCGGCTTCGGTAAGCTCGCCACGGTGCGCATCGGCGATGAAGACCTCGCCACGCTCCAGCGCAATATCGTGCTCTCGCATGCCGCCGGCGTCGGTGACCCCATGCCGGTATCCATCGCCCGGCTGATGATGGCGCTGAAGCTCGCCAGCCTCGCCCAGGGAGCCTCCGGCATCCAGCCGGCAACTCTGGCGCTTCTCGAGGCCATGCTCGCGAAGGGGCTCACGCCGGTCGTACCGTGCCAGGGCTCGGTCGGCGCTTCCGGCGACCTCGCCCCGCTGGCGCACATGACCGCGGCGATGATCGGCGTCGGCGACATCTTCATGGACGGCGCGCGCCTGCCCGCCGCCACCGCGCTGGCCGAGGCCGGCCTCGCGCCGGTCGAGCTCGGCCCGAAGGAAGGCCTTGCCCTCCTCAACGGCACGCAATTCTCCACCGCCAATGCGCTGGCCGGCCTGTTCGAGGCCGAGAACCTGTTCCGCTCGGCCCTCGTCACCGGCGCGCTGTCGACCGACGCTGCGCGCGGCTCGGACGCCCCGTTCGATCCGCGCATCCACGCGCTGCGCAAGCATGGCGGCCAGATCGAGACCGCCGAGGCGCTGCGCAGGCTGATGGCGGGTTCGGCGATCCGCGCCTCGCACCTCGTCGGCGACGAGCGGGTGCAGGACCCCTATTGCCTGCGCTGCCAGCCGCAGGTGATGGGCGCCTGCCTCGACGTGCTGCGGCAGGCCGCCTCGACATTGGAGACCGAGGCCAACGGCGTCTCCGACAATCCGCTGATCTTCGCCGAGGACGGCGAGGCGCTGTCGGGCGGCAACTTCCACGCCGAGCCGGTGGCCTTCGCCGCCGACATGATCGCCCTCGCCGTCTGCGAGATCGGCTCGCTCAGCGAGCGCCGCATCGCCATGCTGGTCGACCCGGCGCTGTCGGGCATGCCGGCCTTCCTCACGCCGAAGCCCGGGCTGAACTCCGGCTTCATGATCCCGCAGGTGACGGCGGCTGCCCTCGTGTCCGAGAACAAGCAGCGCGCCTATCCCGCAAGCGTCGATTCCATCCCCACCTCCGCCAATCAGGAGGATCACGTCTCCATGGCCGCGCATGGCGCGCGCCGGCTGGCGGGGATGGTGGAGAACGCGGTATGCGTGGTCGGCATCGAATTGCTGGCGGCGGCGCAGGGCTGCGATTTCCATAGCCCGCTGGCCTCCTCGGCGGTGCTGGAGAAGGTGCGGGAGACGCTGAGGACCGCCGTGCCGCATCTCGACGACGACCGGCATTTCGCGCCGGACATGGAAGCCGCCAATGCGCTGGTCCGCTCCGGCGCCATCGCGGCGCTGGCGGGCGACATGCTGCCGGCGATCAGCGGGGAGTGAGACGATGACCCACCCCGCCTTCATCTCCGTCACCCGCGGCACGGCACCGCTCGTCGTCTCGCTGCCGCATACCGGCACCGACATCCCCGACGAGATCGCCGGCGACCTCGCCTCAAACTGGATCGCCCGCAAGGACTGCGACTGGTGGATCGAGCGGCTCTACGATTTCGCTACCGGCCTCGGCGCGAGCGTGGTGCGGACCTCGGTCTCGCGCACCGCCATCGACGTGAACCGCGATCCTTCCGGCGTCTCGCTCTATCCGGGGCAGGCGACGACCGAGCTGTGCCCGACCACCACCTTCGACGGCGAACCCCTGTACAAAGCCGGCAAAGGACCTGACGTAGCGGCGCGCAAGGCGGGGTATTTCGAACCCTATCACGCCGCGCTGTCGGCCGAGATCGAACACGCCCGCGCTGTCCACGGCACGATCGTGCTTTATGACTGCCATTCGATCCGTTCGGTGATCCCGCGCCTGTTCGAAGGTACGCTGCCGCACTTCAACATCGGCACCAATTCCGGGGCGAGCTGCGCGCCCGCACTGCAGGCGGCCGTCGAGGCGATCTGCGACGCCAGCGATTTCGAGCGCGTCAGCAATAGCCGCTTCAAGGGCGGGTACATCACCCGGCACTACGGCCAGCCGGAACGCGGCGTCCATGCCGTGCAGATGGAGCTCGCCTGCCGCGCCTATATGCGCGAGCCGCTCGGCCCGGTCGGCGAGGCGAGCTGGCCGACGCCCTACGACCCCGCTTTTGCCGCGCCCTGCCGCGCGGCGCTTGTCCACATCTTCGAGGCGTGCCTCGCCTTCGCCCGCTCGCAAGGAGCCCGCTCATGACCCGCCAAGCCTCGCGTATCGACAACAGCCGCACCATCCGCGCGCCCCGCGGCAGCGAACTCTCGGCCAAGAGCTGGCTCACCGAGGCGCCGCTGCGCATGCTGATGAACAATCTCGATCCCGACGTCGCCGAGAAGCCGGGCGAGCTGGTGGTCTATGGCGGCATCGGCCGCGCCGCGCGCGACTGGGAGAGCTTCGACCGCATCGTCGCCACGCTGCGCACGCTGGAGGACGACCAGACGCTGCTGGTGCAGTCCGGCAAGCCGGTCGGCGTGTTCCGCACCCACAAGGACGCGCCGCGGGTGCTGATCGCCAATTCCAACCTCGTGCCGCGCTGGGCGACCTGGGAGCACTTCAACGAGCTCGACCGCAAGGGGCTCGCCATGTACGGCCAGATGACCGCCGGCTCGTGGATCTATATCGGCGCGCAGGGGATCGTGCAGGGCACCTACGAGACCTTCGTGGAGATGGGCCGCCAGCATTTCGGCGGCTCTCTGAAGGGCAAGTGGATCCTCACCGGCGGGCTCGGCGGCATGGGCGGAGCACAGCCGCTCGCCGCCACCATGGCGGGGGCGAGCTGCCTCGCGGTGGAGTGCCGGCCCTCTTCCATCGAGTTCCGCCTGCGCACCGGCTATCTCGACACCTCGACCACCAGCCTCGACGAGGCGCTCCTGATGATCGAGCGTTCCTGCGAAGAGGGCAAGCCGCTCTCGGTCGGGCTGCTCGGCAATACCGCCGACGTGCTGCCGGAGCTGGTCAAGCGCGGCGTGCGGCCGGACATCGTCACCGACCAGACCTCGGCGCACGACCCGATCAACGGCTACCTGCCGCGCGGCTGGACGCTGGCCGAATGGGAGGACCGCCGCGCCGTCGACCCGAAGAGCGTCGCCAAGGCGGCAAAGGAATCGATGGCGGTACATGTGAAGGCGATGCTCGACTTCTTCCATGCCGGCGTTCCGACCGTCGACTACGGCAACAACATCCGCCAGATGGCGCTGGAGGAAGGCGTGGAGAACGCCTTCGACTTCCCCGGCTTCGTGCCGGCCTATATCCGCCCGCTGTTCTGCCGCGGCATCGGCCCGTTCCGTTGGGCGGCGCTGTCCGGCGACCCCGAGGACATCGCCAAAACCGACGCCAAGGTAAAGGAGCTGATCCCGGACAATCCGCACCTGCACAACTGGCTGGACATGGCGGCCGAGCGCATCCACTTCCAAGGCCTGCCGGCGCGCATCTGCTGGGTGGGGCTGGGCGATCGCCACCGGCTCGGCCTCGCCTTCAACGAGATGGTGCGTACGGGCGAACTGAAGGCCCCCATCGTCATCGGCCGCGACCATCTGGATTCCGGGTCGGTCGCCTCGCCCAACCGCGAGACCGAGGCGATGCGTGACGGCTCCGACGCGGTGTCCGACTGGCCGCTGCTCAATGCGCTGCTCAACACCGCCTCGGGCGCGACCTGGGTGTCGCTGCACCATGGCGGCGGCGTCGGCATGGGCTTCTCCCAGCATGCCGGCATGGTGATCTGCTGCGACGGCACGCCGGAAGCGGATGCGCGCATTGCCCGCGTGCTGTGGAACGACCCGGCGACCGGCGTGATGCGCCATGCCGATGCCGGCTACGAGATCGCCATCGAATGCGCCAGGGAGCACCAGCTCGACCTGCCGGGGATTCTCGGCTGATGCGGGTTCTCCGCGCGGCCGACCATAAGGTCATGCCGTGGAAGAATGGCGGCGGCTCGACCACCGAGGTCGCGGTGTTTCCCGAAGGCGCGGGACTGGAAAAGTTCGGCTGGCGCGTCAGCATGGCGAGTGTAACGGCGGACGGACCGTTCTCCACCTTCCCTGGCATCGACCGCACGCTGGCGGTGCTGAAGGGCGAGGGCATCGCCCTCGACATCGAAGGTCACGGGGCGCTGACGGTCACGCGGGACGGCGCGCCGGCGTCCTTTCCGGGCGGTACGCCGACCGTCGGACGGCTGCTCGGCGGGCCGATCCTAGACCTCAACGCGATGAGCCGGCGCGGGCGGTTCGCGCATCGGCTGACGCGTTACGTAATGGACGGGATGGCGGCGCTGGAGGCGACGGGCGACACCAACCTGCTGCTCGCCCGCGCGGATGGGCTGACCGTTGCCGGTGTGCGGCTGGGGGTGGACGACGCACTGCTGATCGACGGCCCGGCGCGGCTCAATATCGCCGGCAATGGCGAGGTTTTCCTCGTCGAGCTGTGGGCCGAAGGCTGAGCATCTCGACAGTTAGGTCTAGACATAAGATGCTGCGAGCAGAACAGGAGAGGCCGCCATGCGCCGCGCGGACAAGCTGAAGCTCGGAACCTTCGTCTACACCTTCGGCTATAATCCGGCCGGCTGGCTGCACCCGGCGAGCGACGTCAACGGCGCCAATGATTTCCGCCATTTGCTCAAGGTGGCGCAGATTTCCGAGGCGGCGAAATTCGACTTCATGTTCATGGCGGACTCTCCCGCCGCCGCCATCGGCGATCCCGAGGCGCTGTGCCGCCTGCCGACCAAGATGAACCGCTTCGAGCCGCTCTCCCTGCTCTCGGCGCTCGCGGTCTCGACCTCGCATCTCGGCCTGGTGGCCACCGCCTCCACTTCCTATTACGAGCCGTTCAACCTCGCCCGCATCTTCGCCTCCATCGACCATCTGTCGGGTGGACGGGCCTGCTGGAACGTCGTCACCTCCGACCATGACGAGACCGGCTACAATTTCAACCGCGAGGGGCTCGATCCGCACGCGCTGCGCTATGAGCGCGGCAAGGAGTTCGTCGACGTCGTCTTCGGCCTGTGGGATTCGTTCGAGCCGGACGCGCTGAAGCTCGATCGGGAAAGCGGCGTCTATTACGACAAGGACAAGCTCCACACCCTCCATCACAAGGGCAAGCACTTCCAGGTGCGCGGCCCGCTCAACATCGCCGCCTCGCCGCAGGGCCGGCCGGTGATCGCGCAGGCCGGCGGATCGGAGGCCGGTATCGAACTGGCGGCGGAGACGGCGGAGGTGGTGTTCTCGCTCGCCTCCAACCTCAAGCGCAGCCAGGATTTCTACGCCACGCTGAAGGAGCGCATGGCGAAGTTCGGCCGCGCGCCGGACGAATTGAAGGTCATGCCCGGCGTGGTGCTGAATGTCGGCCGGACCGAGGCGGAAGCGCGCGAGAAGGTCGCCTTCCTCGCCGACAAGCTGCACCCCGATGTCGGCCGGCAGATGCTCGCCGAGTTCCTCGAAGCGGACCTCGCCGGCGTGCCGCTGGACCAGCCCTTCCCGAAGGACCGGCTGCCCTCCGCGCCCAAGGGCTCCAAGGCGCTGTTCGACGAGCTGACCGACTTCGTGATGAAGGGCCACACGGTCGGCGAATTGATCCGTCTGTTCAGCGAGAAGCACACCGGCAACGGCATCACCGGCACGCCCACCGTGGTCGCCGATTTCATGGAAGAGTGGTTCGAGGGCCGCGCCGCCGACGGCTTCATCCTGATGTTCCCGACCCTGCCCTCCGCGCTGGAGGATTTCGTCGAGCTGGTGGTGCCGGAACTGCGCCGGCGCGGGCTGTTCCGCGAGGAATATGAGGGCACCACGCTGCGCGCCAATCTCGGCCTGCCGACGCCGGAGAACCGCTATGCGCGGGCACGCCGGCAGAAGGGCGCGCTGGCGGACGCCTCGTGAGGCGTGTCGGCGTTCAACTGGCGGGCATCTTGCTTCAGACATCCTTGCCATCGTCATCCCGGCCGAGCGCAGCGAGAGCCGGGATCGCTCTCCATTCTGCACGCGATCCCGGATCGGCCTGCGGCCGTTCGGGATGACGGTTTGTGACGAGATGAAGCAAGTCGCTAGAGTGCCTTGATGTTCAACACCGCGATCATCGTCAAATCCCTGCCGATGCTGCTGGAGGCGTCGGTCTGGACCGTGGTCTATTCGCTGACCTCGGTGGCGATCGGCTTCTGCATCGGCACGCTGATGTGCGCGGCCGGGCTGTCGCAATCGAGGCCGATGCGCGCCCTTGCCGCCTTCTATGTCAGCTTCTTCCGCGGCGTGCCCCTCCTGGTGCAGCTGCTCATCTCCTATTACTGCCTGCCGCTGATCGGGGTGAACGTGCCCTCCTCGGTCGCGGCGGTCGGCACGCTGGCGCTGTGCACCGGCGCCTATATCGCGGAGATATTGCGCGGCGGCTTCCTCGGCATCCCCGCCGGGCTGATCGAGGCAGCGCGCATGGTCGGCCTCAATCGGGTGCAGATCCTCACCCGCATCGAGGTGCCGATGGCGGTGCGTTTCACCCTCCCTTCGCTGGTCAACGAGACCACGATGATGGTGAAGGCCTCCTCGCTGATCTCGGTGGTCGGCGTGCTGGAGCTGACGCGGCTTGCCCAGAACATCGCCACCTCGACCTTCCAGCCGCTGGAGATCTACCTGACCGCCGGGGCGATCTATTTCCTCATCAACGGCGCCATCACGCTCGCCGGCGACTTCGCCGAGAGCCGCTTCCGGGTGGAGAAGGCGCGATGAGCATGCACTCCTTCGAGCATCCTTCGAGGCTCACTGCGCTCGCACCTCAGGATGAGGTTGCTCATAAAGACGGCCCTCATCCTGAGGTGCCGGGCGAAGCCCGGCCTCGAAGGATGCTCATCGGCGGGAGCGTCGCCCCATGAGCTTCAACCCTGCCATCCTCACCGACAATTGGCGCGAGATCCTCGACGGGATGCTGCTGACCATCCTAATCTGGGTGGTCGGCACCGCACTGGGGCTGGTCATCGGCCTCGTGGTCGCCATCGTCCAGCTCTTCACCAATCGCTGGTTCGCCGCGCCGCTGACCTTCTATGTCGCGCTGATGCGCGGCACGCCGTTCCTGATCCAGCTCTTCGTCATCTACTATGGCGGGCCGTTCTTCGGCCTCGACCTGACGCCGCTGGTGGCGGGCGTCGCCGGCCTCGCGCTCTATGGCGGCGCCTATTTCTCCGAAATCTTCCGCGCCGGCTTCCTCTCCGTCCCTGTCGGCCAGATCGAAGCGGCGCGGATGATGGGCATCTCCCGACTCGCCATCGTGCGCCATGTGCAATTGCCGCAGATGCTGGTGATCATCCTGCCCGCGCTCGCCAACATGACGGTGCTGCTGTCGAAGGAGACGGCGGTGCTCTCGGTCATCACGGTGAACGAGCTCACCTCGGTGATCCAGTCGATCGGTTCCACCACCTTCGCCTTCGCCGAGACGCTGCTGTTCCTCGCACTCGTCTACTGGGCGTTCCTCGAAATCGTCACCGCCGCGGCGCGGCGGCTGGAGAAGCGGGTCGGCCGCTTCATGCTGCGTACGCAGGGCTGAAAGGGCGGACATGAACGCGAAGACGAACCCGAATGCCCGCCCGATCATCGACGTGCGCGGCGTGTGGAAGCGCTTCGGCACGGTCGACGTACTGAAGGGCATCGACCTCGCCATCCGCAAATCCGAGGTGACCTGCATCATCGGCCCGTCCGGCTCGGGCAAGTCGACGCTGCTGCGCTGCATCGCCTTCCTGGAGGAGTACAGCGAGGGCGAGATCTACATCGAGGGCGAGTTGCTCGGCTTCGCGCTGGAAGGCGGCCGGCGCCGGCGCGTCTCGGACGCCGAGGTGGCACGGGTGCGCCGGAACATCGGCTTCGTGTTCCAGCAGTTCAATCTGTGGCCGCACATGACGGCGCTGGAGAACGTCGCGATGCCGCTGAAGCTCGCGCGCGGCATCCCCCGCGAGGACGCGACGAAGCGCGCCCGTGCCATGCTGGACAAGGTCGGCCTCACCAATCGCGCCGAGGCCTATCCGAGCCAGCTCTCTGGCGGCCAGCAGCAGCGCGTCGGCATCGCCCGAGCGCTCGCCATGGAGCCGCACATCATGCTGTTCGACGAGCCGACCTCGGCGCTCGACCCCGAGCTGGTTGGCGAGGTGCTGCAGGTCATGCGCGACCTTGCTAGCGAGGGCATGACCATGGCGGTGGTGACGCACGAGATGGGCTTCGCCGCGCAGGTCGCGGACACCGTCGTCTTCATCGACCACGGCGTGATCGCCGCCTCCGGCTCGCCCGAGCAGGTGTTCCGCCGCGAGGAGAACCCGCGCCTGCGCCAGTTCCTGCAGAACTACTTCGAGCGTAACGTCTTCTGGCAGACGACGGACGAGGTGCCGGCGCCGTGAGGCGGCACCTCGCGCGTGTTGCGGCGCGAAAACGCTTATGTCTATACTTAACTGCATAAGGCAAGCGGGGACCGAGCGCGTCACCCAAGCTTCCGAGGGAACAGGAGAGACAGATGATGCAGCTTACCCGGCGGTCCGCCGTGACCCGCCTTGCCGGCCTTGCCGCGCTCGGCGTCGCGGCCACCATGAGCTTCAGCGGCCTTGCGAAGGCCGAAGACGTGCTCGCCAAGGCGAAGGCCAAGGGCGAGCTCACGGTCGGCACCGAACTGCAGTTCGCGCCCTTCGACTTCGTCGAGGACGGCAAGCAGGCCGGCATGAACAAGGAAATCTTCGCCGAGATCGGCAAGGAGCTCGGCGTGAAGGTAACCTTCCTCGACCTGCCCTGGCCGAGCGTGCTGCCGGGCCTCGAGGCCGGCAAGTTCGACATGGTGGCCGGCCCCGCCACCATCACCAAGGCGCGCATGGAGCGCTACCGCTTCTCCTCGCCGATCGCCAATGCGACGGTCGCGATCCTGAAGAAGAAGGGCGACACCTCGATCACCAAGCCGGAGGACATCGCCGGCAAGAAGGTTGGCAGCGCGAAGGCCACCGCCCAGCTTGCACAGCTGCAGGAATTCGCCAAGACGCTGACCCCGCCGCCCTCGGCGATCCAGGAATATGTCGACTTCAGCCAGTCCTATGCGGATCTGGGCGCCGGGCGCATCGTGGCGGTGGCCAACTCGCTGCCGAACATCGCCTTCCTCGCCAAGACCAAGCCCGACGTGTTCGAGGTGGTGCAGCCGCCCTTCGGCAAGCCGGTCTATTTCGGCTTCATCGGCACCAAGGCCGAGGATTCGAAGTCGCTGATGGACGCGGTCGACGCGGTCATCATCAAGATGAAGCATGACGGGCGCCTGGCGGCGCTGCAGAAGAAGTGGTTCGGCACCGAGATGGAAACGCCGGACCAGGTGACCGAAGCCAGCTTCTGAGCGCGCTCGTCGCGCTATATCCGCCCATCGTCATCCCGGAACGGCCGAAAGGCCGTATCCGGGATCGTCACCAGAATGGAGAGCGATCCTGACTCTCCGGCTACGCCTCCGGCCGGGATGACGCCTGTCCTCTCCGACCCTAGCTACCCCTGCGGGGAGAAGCGCGCGACGAGGTCGTAGGCGTCGCCGCGGAAGAACTGGCGCACATAGGTGACGGTCTCGCCGCCGCGCCAGGTCCGCCGCTCCAGGCTCAGGCAGGCCGCGCCGCGCGGCACACGCAGCGCTTCGGCGGCGCGGGCATTGGCGCCCACCGCGCGGATACGGTGCTCGGCCTCGGTCCACGGCACATGGCGCAGCAGCCAGGAGCCGGGCGGCGTCGCGGCGAAGTCCGCCTCGGCCGCCTCCGGCACGCTGGCGAGGCTGATCAGCCGCTCCTCCAGCGCCAGCGGGCGGCCATTGGCCGAATGCAGGCAGGACAGTTCCAGCACCTCGCGGGTCTCACTCTGCTCCGAGAAGTCGACCGGGTCCTTCTCGTTCGCCAGCCGGCGGCGGCGGCCGAGCAGCACATAGGAATAGGCCTCGCCGCGCGCAGCCACCTCGATCGGAATATCGGGAATGTGCAGCATGGCCGAGTGCAGCCGCGGCTGCGCCACGAAGGAGCCGGCGCGCCGGCGGCGCTCGACCAGCCCGGCCGCAACCAAGCTCGCAATCGCCTTGTTGACGGTCATGCGGGCGCAGCCATACTGCGCCATCAACTCGTGCTCGAAGGGGATGCGATGGCCCGGTGGCCAGTCCCCTGAGAGGATCCTCGCCTCGATGTCGGCGCGGATGCGCTGGTGCAGGCTGGCGGCCGGCTCGGCGATCTGGGACTGGACTGTCACGCCGGCGTGCCTCCTGCCCGCCTGCGACAGCGCCGACGGCCTGTCCAGTCTAGCGAAGCCGCCGGATATGTATAGACATTAGCGTGAGTTAGATTTTCGCCGTGCGCAGGCGGCCCGACAGCAGCGGCCCGATATAAGGCAGCACGACCACGACGACGCTCGCCACCAGCAGCGTGGCGGAGATCGGGTGCTGGTAGAACACCGCCACGTCGCCGCCGGAGGCGATGAGCGCGCGGCGCACGCCGAGCTCCAGCAGCGGCCCGAGCACCACGCCCATGATCAGCGGCACGGCCGGGTATTTCAGCTTCTCCATGACGTAGCCGAGCACGCCGAAGCCGGCCATCACCGCGATGGCGGAGAGGTCGAGATCGATGCCGTAGATGCCGTAGATGACGATGCCGATGACGCCGGCAAAGAGCAGGCCGCGCTGCACGAAGATCGCCGCCGCCAGTATCGGGGTGAGCAGGATGGTCATGAACACCAGCACCAGATTGCCGATGTAGAAGGTGCCAAACAGATTCCAGACGAACTCGCCCTGCTCCTCGAAGAGGCGCGGGCCCGGCTGCAGGCCGACCATCAGCAGGCCGGCGAGCAGCACGGCGGTGGTGGCCGAGCCCGGCACGCCGAGGGTGAACAGCGTCACCATGTTACCGTAGGAAGCGCTGTTATTGGCCGCCTCCGGCGCGGCGACGCCATCAAGCGCGCCCCGGCCGAACTTCTCCGGCTCCTTCGACATCTTCTTCGCCGTACCGTAGGCCATCATGGTGGCGGCGGTCGCGCCGGCGCCCGGCAGCACGCCGATGACGAAGCCGATAAGCGAACCGACGGTGAGCGAGGTGCGGGTGGCGATGAGGTCGCGCCATTGCGGCATCATCGAGCGGTAGGAATAGGAGGCGGCGCCGATCTTCTCCGGCGTCTGCTCCTCCAGCGCCATGAACATCTGCCCAAGGCCGAACATGCCGACCGCGATCAGCGAGAAGTCGATGCCGTCGAGCAGGAACATGGAGCCGAAGGTGAAGCGCGGCCCGCCCATGATCTGGTCGAGGCCGATCATGCCGAGCCACAGGCCCAGCGCCAGCGAGAGGAAGCTCTTGAGCTGGTCGTCGGTGCCGAGCACGGTGACCAGCGATAGCGACAATATCATCAGCGCTGTCATCTCGGTCGGGCCGAACATCAGCGCGTAGTTGGAGACGAGCTGCGCCATCAGCGTCAGGCCGAGCAGTCCGATCAGGCCGCCGATGAAGGACGCATAGGTGGCGAGGCCGAGCGCGCGGCCCGCCTGCCCCTGCTTCGCCAGCGGGTAGCCGTCGAGCACGGTCATCACTGAGGGCGCGTCGCCGGGTATGCCGAGCAGGATGGAGGTCACCGCCCCGCCGAACATGGCGCCGTAATAGACGCCGGCCAGCATGGCGAGCGCCACCGTCGGCTCGAAGCCGACCGCAACGGGCAGCATGATGGCGACGCCCGCCGTCGGGCCGAGGCCCGGCAGGGCGCCGATCAGCAGGCCGACGAAGGCGCCGAGCGTGATGGCCAGCAACATGGCCGGGTCGGTCGCGGCATTGGCGATGCCATGGCCGAGAAGTGCGAGCGTTTCCATGGATCTGTCTCCGGATGAAGGCGGCGCGCCGCCTTCAGAATCCGAGCGTGCCGGTGACGAGCGGCGTGCCGATCACCTTGGCGAAGAGGATGTGGCAGAGGACGACCGTGCCGGCCGAGACCAGCACCAGCCGCAGCAGGAAGCCGCGGCCCCGGCGTCCGGTCTCCTCGGTGACGTAGCCGATGCCGACCATGACGGCGAAGGCGGCGAGCCCCATGCCGGTCAGCGGCGCGAGATAGACGAACAGCACGATGGCGCCGGTCACGGCGAGGACCGCCAGGATGACCACCGGATCGACCCGCCCGGCGAGCCGCATGCGGCCGGACAGGTCGCGCAGCAGCAGGCCCGCCGCGAGAAGGGTCATGATCAGCCCGGCGATGATCGGGAAGAAGCCCGGGCCGGGAATGCCATTCTGATAGAGGCCGTAATTCCACGCGCTGACCGTGATGAACAGGCCGAGGCCGAGCAGCACGAGGGTGAAGGCGCGGTCGAGCAGGGCGGTTCCCATGCCATCCCTCCTTTTAGCAGGGCGGGGCCGGCACCCGGTGCCGGCCCGCTGTGTCGGGACAGGGCTACTTGATCAGCCCGAGGGAGGTCATGAGCGTTTTGTAGTCGGCGTTGCGCTTGTCCATCTCGGCCTGGAAGTCCTTGCCGGCGAGATAGAGCGGCACCGCGTCGAAGCGCTGGAGATAGTTGGTCTTCCAGAGGTCGCTCGCCAGAGCCTGCTTGATGATGCCGGCCCAGTAGGCGACGACCTCGTCCGGCACGTCCTTCGGCATGACGAAGCCGCGCA
This sequence comes from Xanthobacteraceae bacterium, assembly GCA_029239875.1. Classification (GTDB taxonomy): domain Bacteria; phylum Pseudomonadota; class Alphaproteobacteria; order Rhizobiales; family Xanthobacteraceae; genus Ancylobacter. Next base: position 153,071 of record JARBUD010000001.1, read on the forward strand.
GCTGCGTGATGGTCACGTCATAGCCGCTCTCGCGGATGGTCGGCACGTCCGGCAGCGCCGGGATGCGCTCCTTGGTGCTCACCGCGATGGCGCGCACCTTGCCGTCCTTGATCATCGGCAGCACTTCGCTGGGATTGCCGAACTGCACCTGGATGTGGCCACCGAGCAGGGCGGTCACCACCTCGCCATCGCCACCGAAGGGCACGATGTCGGCCTTGATGCCCATCGCGGTCTCCAGGCTCTTCGCCAGCAGCGCCGGGTCGGAGACGATGCCGGTGGTGCCGGAGACGATGCGGCCGGCCTTCTTCACGTCCGCCAGCGTCTTGAGCGGCGAATCCGCCTTCACCACCATGATGTACGGGTCTTCGGACACGGCCGCGAGCGGCTTGAAATCCTTGTAGGAGACTGGGCTCTGGCCGAGCAGCGGCGTGGTGAAGAAGCTCACGCCGATATTGGACCAGAGATAGGGGTCCTCGGTGCGCTTGGCGGCGTAGGTGTAGCCGACGGCGCCGCTGCCGCCGGTGCGGTTCTCGACCAGGAAGTTGGACTTGGTCAGCTTCAGCTTGGTGATGGTGTCGGCAAGCACGCGGGTGATGATGTCGCTGCCGCCGCCGGCCGATGAGGTGACGACGATGGTGACGTCGCGCTCCGGCTCGAAGGCCTTGGCGGCGGGGCTCCAGCCTACGGTGGCGGCCAGAAGCGCCAGCGAGGCCACCAGGCCGGCGCGGGCCGGTGCGGAACGGTGAATCCGTGTCGATCGAATTGTCGGCATTTGTCTCCTCCCATTGCGTAAATCTGGCCGTCGGCGCCGCATATGCGACCGCGCCGAGGCCTTTATTGGGATGCGTCAACGCGCTCTCCGGGCGCTAACCAAACGCCGCGCCGGCATATTGTCAACACAAAATTTTCCGACGAACCTTCCGAAAAATAGCCCTATATACATTGGAAATGCTCGATTTTATGCCATCGCCGCACCGTCACGAATTCTTCGTCCGGTCGAACCTAGGCGCAAAATCAATCGTGTGAACGGTAGATTGCCGACATCTCGGCATTATTGTTGACACTGGCATCGGCTTGAGCAAGTTTGGCGGCCGAGGAGCGACACATGCCCAATCCCCAGATGCTCTATGACGCCGAAGCTGCCGCCGCCTCGTCGATCGCGGACAAGATCTATCGCGAGCTTGAGAACACGATTATCGACGGCGGCCTGGAGCCGGGTGACCGCATCAACGAGAAGGCGCTCGCCGACCAGCGCGGCATCAGCCGCGGCCCGGTGCGCGAGGCCTGCCGCCGGCTGGAGGAAGCCGGGCTCGTCGAATTCAAGGCCAATCGCGGCTTCTTCGTGCGCGTGCTCGACCTGCAGGACGTGCTGGAGATCTACGACGTGCGCGCCGCGCTGTTCTCCCATGCCGGGCGCATCCTGGCGCGGCGCATCAACCGCGAGCAGATCGCCGAGCTGGCGGACATGCATGTGCAGATGGAGGCCGCGGTGGCCGCGGGCGAGGCGGACCGGTTCTACGTGCTGAACCGGCGCTTCCACTCGCGCATCATGGCGTTCACGCGCAACAAGCACCTCGCCAGCATCTACGAGAATCTCGACCGCGAGCTGCACATCTGGCGCAAGCGCGCCCTCATCCTCGACGGCAATGTGCGGGCGTCATCGGCCGAGCACGCGCTGATCCTCGAAGTGCTGAGGAACGGCAATCCCTCGCGCATCGCCGAGGTGCTGCGCGACCACAGCCTCGCCGGGCGCAACCGGCTGCTGCGCACCATGCCGGAGCAGATCGCGCGCTTCGAGGGCGTCTGGGACCACGAGGACTGACGCCGCAAGGACTGACGCCGTGTCATCGGCGTCGCGGCTTCGACAGGAAACATCCAAGGAAAGAATCGGAACATGCGTACCCAGGACGGCAAGCCCATCGTCGCGATCTCCAACGGCGATCCGAGCGGCATCGGCCCGGAGATCGCCCTCAAGGCGATGGTGAGCGAAGAGGTCCGGCAGGCCGCCGCGCCGATCATCGTCGGCAGCCCCGAGGTCTATGAGCGCGACCTGAAGCTCGCCGGCGCGCCGCTGACGATCCGGCTGCTCTCCAGTCCCTCCGAGGCCACCGGCGCGCCGGGCACGGTGGAGATACTGCCCTTCGACAGGCTCGACCTGTCGCAGTGCCCGCGCGGCGAGGTTTCGGCCGAGGCCGGCCGCTACAGCGGCGCCAGCATCGCCCACGCCATCAGCCTCGGCATGGCCGGCGAGGCCCACGCGGTCGTCGTCTCGCCCAACAACAAGCGGGCGATGAAGGATGGCGGCCACGAGCACACCGGCTTCGAGGAGATCTCGCGCCACTACACCGGCGCCAAGCGCTCGATCCAGATCCTCATGGGCCGCAAGTACAACCTCGCCCGCGTCACCAACCACGTGCCGCTGCGCCAGGTCTCCGACATCTGTACCCGCGAGCGCGTGCTCACCCAGATCAAGGTGCTGAAGGACAGCCTCGCCATGGTCGGCCTGCCCGACCCGGTGATCGGCGTCTCCGGGCTCAACCCGCACAATGGCGAGCACGGGCTGATGGGCACCGAGGAGATGACCGACATCGGGCCGGCCTGCGACGACGCCCGCGCCGAGGGCATCAAGGTGATCGGCCCGATCCCGGCCGACACAGTGTTCGTCGACATCGACAAGCTCGGCCTCGACATCGTGCTGTCGATGTATCACGACCACGGCAATTCCGGCATCAAGATCCTGGAGTTCGGCCATCTCGTGAACTTCATCGGCGGCCTGCCGATCCCGGTGTTCACCGTCTCGCACGGCACCGCCTTCGACATCGCCGGCAAGGGCATCGCCGGCTCCACCAATATGGAGCTGTCGATCATCGCGGCGGCCAAGAGCATGCGGGCGTTGTGAGCCGATGCTGCGCATAGGAGAGCAGATCTACGGCGCGGGCGTCGTCCATGTGGCGGCCTACGCCACCACGCCGCACGACCCGCTGGTGACCACCGAGCGGCTGCTGCGGGACCCAAACCTCGCGGCCGTCGAGGGCGCCTGGGCGCTGGACGCGGACGGCATGGCCGCCCTGCGCGACGGCTTCGCCTGGTCCGGCGTGGACGCGGTGATGGTGGTCGGCGGCATGATGCGCCGCAAGGGCATCGACCCGAGCGCGGCCGATCCCGAGGCTCGCGCGGCAGCGGTGGCGGAGCTGAAGAAGCTCGTCGAGACCGCCGCCGGCCTCGGCTGCCGGATGATGCTGCTCTGCTCCGGCCCCGACACCGCGCCCGACCAGCGCGCCGCCGCCATCGACCGGCTCGCCGGCGTGCTGAAGGAATTGTGCGCCCATGCGAAGGCAGTGCGTCCGCACGATCCGCTCTGGCTGACCTTCGAGCATTTCGACCGCGAGCTCGACCAGAAGCGCCTGCTCGGCCCGACGGTCGAAGCCGCCGCGCTGGTCGAGCGCGTGCGTCGCACGCACGCCAATATCGGCCTCACCCTCGACCTCAGCCATATCGTGCAGCTCGGCGAGGACATCGCCGGCGCCGTGGCAGCGGCGCGCGAGGTGACGATCCACGCCCATGTCGCCAATTGCGGCCTCGACCGCGCGGTGCCGGCGACCTTCGGCGATTCGCATTGCCGCTTCGGCGCGCCGGGCGGGGCGGTCGGCGTCGACGACGTCGTGACCTTCCTCGACGCGCTGGTGCGCAACGGCTACGGGACGCGTCCACTGGCGACGCGCGTGCCGCTGATCAGCGTCGAGATGAAGACGCCGGAAGGCGAGACGCCGGAACTCGCCATCGCCGGCGGGCTGCGCATGCTGCACCGTGCCGCCGCCATCGCCGATGCCGCGCTCCGACGGACGGGGGAATGACATGGCGCCGAGAATTGCCCTGATCCACGCGGTGGAAGTCGCCATCGCGCCGATCACCTCCGCCTTCGCCCGGTTCTGGCCGGAGGCGCGCTGCACCAACCTGTTCGACGACAGCCTCTCGCCGGACCGCGCCGCCGAGGGCGATCTCACCCCGCGCATGACGAAGCGCATCAACATGCTGGCGGACTATGCCGCGCTGACCGGCGCCGACGGCATCCTCTTCACCTGCTCGGCCTTCGGGCCGGCGATCGAGGAGGCGGCGCGCCGCCTGCCCATCCCCGTGCTGAAGCCGAACGAGGCGATGTTCGACCAGGCGCTCGCCGCCGGAAGGCGCATCGGCATGCTCGCGACCTTCGGCCCTGCGGTGGCGACCATGGAGGCCGAGTTCCGCGAGGCCGCGCAGGCCGCCGGCTCGGATGCCGAGCTGGAGACGGTGCTGGTCGCAGGCGCCATGGACGCGCTCAAGAGCGGCGACGCCGAGACGCACAACCGGCTGGTGGCCGAGGCCGCGCCGAAGCTGCGCCATTGCGATGCGGTGCTGCTGGCGCATTTCTCCACCTCCCGCGCCAAGGCGGCGGTCGAGGATGCGCTCGGCTGGGAGGTACTGACCAGCCCCACCTCGGCCGTTACCGCAATTCGTAGCCGGATAAGCAAAGCGACCTGATTGCCTTTGCCGGCCGGCACGGCGCTCACGCCGCAGGCCGGCGCCCTTCCCTCCGGCCGCCAAATGGCCTAAGCGCGCGGCAACTCCCTCTCGGAACTCCCGCGCGCATGATCCGTCTCGATTCCATCGGCAAGCAGAACGGCAAGCAGATCGTCTTCATCGAGGCCTCTGCGACGCTCCTCAAGGGCGAGAAGATCGGCCTCGTCGGTCCCAACGGCGCCGGCAAGACCACGCTGTTCCGCCTGATCACCGGCGAGGAGGCGCCCGACGAGGGACAGGTCTCGGTCGATCGCGGCATCACCATCGGCTATTTCAGCCAGGATGTTGGCGAAATGTCCGGCCAGTCCGTGCTCGCCGCCGTGATGGACGGCGCCGGCCCGGTCAGCACCATCGCCGCCGAGCTGCGCGCACTCGAAGCCGCCATGGTCGACCCCGACCGCATGGACGAGATGGACGCCATCATTGAGCGCTATGGCGAGGTGCAGGGCCGCTTCGAGGAGCTCGACGGCTATTCGCTGGAGGGCCGCGCCGCCGAGGTGCTGGCCGGCCTCGGCTTCTCTCAGGAGATGATCGACGGCGACGTCGGCAAGCTCTCCGGCGGCTGGAAGATGCGCGTCGCGCTTGCCCGCATCCTGCTGATGCGCCCGGACGTGATGCTGCTCGACGAGCCGTCGAACCATCTCGACATCGAGAGCCTGATCTGGCTCGAGGCGTTCCTGAAGAATTTCGACGGCGCGCTCATGATGACCTCGCACGACCGCGCCTTCATGAACCGCATCGTCAACAAGGTGGTGGAGATCGACGCCGGCGCGCTCACCTCCTATTCCGGCGACTACGAGTTCTATGCGCAGCAGCGGGCGCTTGCCGACAAGCAGCAGCAGGCGCAGTTCGAGCGCCAGCAGGCCATGCTCGCCAAGGAGATCGCCTTCATCGAGCGCTTCAAGGCACGCGCCTCTCACGCCGCGCAGGTGCAGAGCCGGGTGAAGAAGCTCGACAAGATCGAGCGCGTCGAGCCGCCGCGCCGGCGCCAGACGGTGGCGTTCGAGTTCCAGCCGGCGCCGCGCTCGGGCGAGGACGTGGTCAGCCTCAAGAATGTCGATAAGAGCTATGGCGCGCGCCGCATCTATGAAGGGCTCGACTTCCATGTCCGCCGGCGCGAGCGCTGGTGCGTGATGGGGGTGAATGGCGCCGGCAAGTCGACATTGCTCAAGCTGGTGACCGGCTCGACCGAGCCCGACGGCGGCACGGTGGCGCTCGGCGGCAGCGTGAAGATGGCCTATTTCGCCCAGCACGCCATGGAGGTGCTGGAAGGCGAGCGCACCGTGTTCGAGACGCTGGAGGACGCCTTTCCGCAGGCGGCACAGGGCTCGCTGCGTTCACTCGCCGGCTGCTTCGGCTTCTCCGGCGACGACGTCGAGAAGAGGTGCCGCGTGCTCTCGGGCGGCGAGAAGGCGCGGCTCGTCATGGCGAAGATGCTTTACGACCCGCCGAACTTCTTGGTGCTGGACGAGCCGACCAACCATCTCGACATCGCCACCAAGGAGATGCTGATCGCCGCGCTGGCGAGCTATGAGGGCACCATGCTGTTCGTCAGCCACGACCGGCATTTCCTCGCCGCGCTGTCGAACCGGGTGCTGGAGCTCACCCCGGACGGCATCCACCAATATGGCGGCGGCTACACCGAATATGTCGCCCGCACCGGCCAGGAGGCGCCGGGCCTGCGCAACTGAGCTTCCCCGCAGGGAACCCAAGCGGGTACGCTCCGGTTTTCTCATCTGGGCGGCGCCGGGCTGCCCGTGGTCGGAGGGGAGCCGATGAACACCGCCAATCTGCAGATGGAAGGCACGCTGCTCGCGCTGGCGGCACTGTGCGAGGCGCTCAAGCGCAAGGGCATGCTGAGCGGCGAGGAGATCGCCGAGGCGCTCACCTGCGCCGAGAAGGGCGCGTCGGCGCGCTCCTCCGGCCTCAGCGAGGCCAATGTGGAGGCGATCCGCTTCCCCATCCGCTTCCTGCGCCTCGCCATGCAGCGCGATGGCCAGGCGCTCGACTACGCCGCCATCGCTGCCGGCGTCGGCCGCACACGCGATCGCACCACCCCGCTCTAGCGAAGGACTGCGGCGGAGGGCGGGAACGCCTCCGGCGCCGAACGCGTTGCGCTCTCGTTCCTTCCAGCGAGAGCCTCCAGCGTGATCCCCGACCTCTGGTACAAGAACGCGATCGTCTACTGCCTCTCGGTCGAGAGCTTCATGGATTCGAACGGCGACGGGGTCGGCGATTTCCGCGGCCTCATGCGCCGGCTCGATTACCTGCACGGCCTCGGAGTCACGGCGATCTGGCTGATGCCGTTCCAGGTCTCGCCCGGGCGCGACGACGGCTACGACGTTGCCGACTATTACGGCGTCGATCCGCGCTACGGCACGCTCGGCGATTTCGTCGAGTTCACCCACGCCGCCAAGCAGCGCGGCATGCGGGTGCTGATCGACCTCGTGATCAACCACACCTCCGACCAGCATCCCTGGTTCAAGTCGGCCCGCTCCGATCCCAACTCGCCCTATCGCGACTGGTATGTCTGGTCGAAGAAGAAGCCCAAGAACGCCCATGAGGGCATGGTCTTCCCCGGCGTGCAGAAGGCGACCTGGACCTATGACAGCGTCGCCAAGGCCTATTATTTCCACCGCTTCTACGAGTTCCAGCCCGACCTCAACACCGCCAATCCGAGGGTGCAGTCGGAGATTCTGCGCATCATGGGATTCTGGCTGCAGCTCGGCGTGTCCGGCTTCCGCATGGATGCGGCGCCCTTCGTCATCGCCGAGAAGGGCCCGCATGTCGACGGCAAGCCGATCGAACACTTCAACATGCTCAGGGTCTTCCGCGAGTTCCTGCAATGGCGCTGCGGCGACAGCATCATCCTCGCCGAGGCGAACATCCTGCCCGAGGACGACAAGAAGTATTTCGGCGTCGACGGCGACCGCATGCACATGATGTTCAACTTCCAGGTCAACCAGTCGCTGTTCTATGCGCTGGCCGACGCCGATACGCGGCCGCTGGTGAGGGCGCTGAAGGCGACCCGGCCGGACTATGCCACGGCGCAATGGGGCATCTTCCTGCGCAACCATGACGAGCTCGACCTCGGCCGGCTATCGGAACGCCAGCGGCAGAAGGTGTTCGACGCCTTCGGACCGGACAAGTCGATGCAGCTCTACAATCGCGGCATACGCCGGCGGCTGGCGCCGATGCTGCAGAACGACCGCCGCCGGCTGGAGGTGGCCTACAGCCTGATGCTGTCACTGCCCGGCACGCCGGTGCTGCGCTATGGCGACGAGATTGGCATGGGCGACAATCTCGATCTGCCCGAGCGCTACTGCGCGCGCACGCCCATGCAGTGGTCGAACGAGAAGCATGGCGGCTTCAGCCAGGCGCGGAAGACGGTGCTGCCGGTGATCTCCGAGGGCGGCTACGGCTACCAGGAGGTGAACGTCGCCGAGCAGCGGCGCGATCCGGAATCGCTGCTCAACTGGATGGAGCGGATGATCCGCACCCGGCAGGAGACGCCGGAGATCGGCTGGGGCGAGTTCGACATCGTCGATGTCGGCAACAAGGCGGTGCTGTGCCTGCGCTACACCTGGCGCAACAACGTCATGGTGCTGCTGCACAATTTCCACCCGGAAGGGGCGAGCATCAGCTTCCGGGCCCGCCCGCCCGAGGGCGAGCCGGACCAGCTGATCAATCTCCTGTCCGACGACCACAGCGAGGCGGACGAGAAGGGTCGCCACCACATCACACTGGAGCCCTACGGCTATCGCTGGTTCCGCGTCGGCAGCCTCGACTACGCCATCCGCCGCTCGGAATAGGCCGCTCACGCCGCCTTGGACAGCGCGATGACCAGCCCCTCATGCGGGCGCAGCAGGAGATCCGCCGTCACCAGTTCCTCGCGGTCGAGGCGGGTGGAGAGCAGCACGTGGCCTTCCGCAGCGCCGTCCGGCAGGCCGATGCCGCGCTGCGTCTCGCCGCGGAGATTGAGCACCACGAACAGGCTCTCGCCGCCGAGCTCGCGCTGATAGGCCAGCACGTCGCCCTCCGCCATCACCGGCAGGTAACTCCCGGTCTGCAGCGCGGGATGCGCGCGCCTCAGCGCGATCAGCCGGCGGTAGAGCGCGAGGATGGAGAACGGGTCGTTCAGCATCCCCGCCACGTTGCAATGGGCGGAGTTCGCCGCCACCGGCAGCCAGGGGCGGCCGGTGGTGAAGCCGGCATTGGGCGAGGCGTCCCACTGCATGGGCGTGCGCTCGGGGTCGCGGCCGAGCCCGAGGCCGGGCTCGTTCTTCTCCCACGGATCGTGCACGTCCTCCGGCGGAATCGGCACGTCCTCCATGCCGATCTCGTCGCCGTAATACATGGTCGGCGTGCCCCGCAGGGTGAGCAGCAGCACGGCGGCGGCGCGGGCGCGGTCGTGGCCGACGCGGCTGGCGATGCGCGGCCGGTCGTGATTGCCGAGCACCCAGTTCGGCCATCCGCCGCGCGGCAGCGATCCCTCATATTCCTCGATGAGGGCGGCGAGGCTCTCGGCGTTCCAGCTCGCATAGATGAGCTGGAAGTTGAACGGCAGGTGCGCGCCGCCGAGCTCCTCGCCATAATAGGTGACGAGCCGGTCGATCGGCAGGTAGATCTCGCCGATCAGCACCCGGTCCGGGAACTCGTCGACCACCTGCCGCAGCCCGGCGATGATGTCGTGCACCTCCGGCTGGTCGGCGGAATGGGTCTGCAGGAACCGGCCGATCTCGCCATCCTCCGGTCGGTAGCCGGGATTGGGCGGGTTGTCGCGGAAATCGGCGTCCTTCATCAGGTGCCAGATGACGTCGACGCGGAAGCCGTCGACGCCGCGCGCCATCCAGAAGCGCAGCACGTCGTGCATGGCCTCGCGGACCTCCGGGTTGCGCCAGTTGAGGTCCGGCTGCTCGCTCAGGAAGGCATGGTAGTAGTACTGGCCGGTCGCCTCGTCCAAGGTCCAGGCCGGCCCGCCGAAATTGCTGATCCAGTTGTTGGGCGGCCCGCCATCCGGGGCGGGATCGCGCCAGATGTACCAGTCGCGCTTGGGATTGTTCCGCGAGGCGCGGCTCTCCTTGAACCAGGCGTGCTGGTCGGAGGTGTGGTTGGGCACGAAGTCGAGCACCAGCTTCAGACCGCGCGCATGCACGTCGGCGACCAGGCGGTCGAAGGCGTCGAGGTCGCCGAACATCGGGTGGATGCCGCAATAATCCGCGACGTCGTAGCCGAAATCGGCCATGGGCGAGGGATAGATCGGCGAGATCCAGATGGCGTCGACGCCGAGCCTGGCGAGGTAGTCGAGCCGCCGGCGGATGCCGTCGAGATCGCCGATGCCGTCGCCGTCGGTGTCCTGGAACGAGCGGGGATAGACCTGGTAGAAAATGCCTCGCTGCCACCATCGGGTGTCGATCATACGGCTCCTCCTGTCGTGGCGGACGGTCGGTTCGGACGTTGTCGCGCGGATAGGCGCCCGAAGGCTTCGCCGCGGGCGCCCTGTTCTAGCGCGGTAATGTGAAACCTGATGTCGGCGGCCTAGCTCCGCCGATAGGCGTTAGCTGCGTATCGCCCGCACCAGCCAGATGAGAATGCAGGCGCCGACGACGCCGGCCACGAGATAGCCGAGCCAGCCGCCGAAGCCGACGCCGATGAAGCTGAACAGGAAGCTGGCAATGGCCGCTCCGATGATGCCGAGAACGATGTTCATGAAGATACCGGTGCCGGTCTTCATGATGGCCGAGGCGATCCATCCCGCCAGGCCGCCGATGATGATGGCCGCGATCCAGCCGATCTGCGCGTCTTCCATGTCAGTCTCCCCATGAGCCCCTTGCCCAATACCGGCGAAACGCGGTCGCCCCGCGTCGTGTTCCATGGCGATAGTGGGCGCCGGGAACTGAGGGTCAGGAAACCTGGCGCAGCGGCGGCGTCTGCGGCTCGTCGGGACGCCGGCCCTGGACAGGGCCCGGCTCGGCCTCCGTTCCGCCGGTGATCAGCCGCGCCGCGCGCTGGTGGGTGACGTAGTTCCACAGCCAGGCCAGCGCCACGGCGATGCGGTTGCGCGTGCCGATCAGGAAATAGACGTGGACGAAGCCCCAGAACATCCAGCCGATAAAGCCGGTGAGCTCCAGCCGGCCGAGCTTCACCACCGCGGAATTGCGGCCGATGGTGGCGAGGTCGCCGTCGTGCCGGTAGCGGAAGGCGGGCGCCGGCGTGCCGGCGAGCCGGGCCTCGATAGCCTTCGCCACGTGGTCGCCCATCTGCTTGGCCGCGGGCGCGATGCCCGGCACCGGCTTGCCCGCGGAATCGGCGACCGCCGCGGTGTCGCCGATGACGAAGATCTCCGGCGCGCCCGGCAGGCTGAGGTCCGGGCCGACGAGGCAGCGCCCGGCGCGGTCGGTCTCGGCATTCAGCCATTGCGCCGCCGGCGAGGCGCGCACCCCGGCCGCCCAGATCTTGGTCGAGGCCGGGATGACCTCGCCGCCGGCGAGCTCGACATGGTCGGCGCCGATGTCGACCACCGGCCGCCCGGTCAGCACCTCCACGCCCATCGCCTCCAGCCGCCGCTGCGCATAGGCCGAGAGCGGCTCGGGCATGGCGGGGAGCAGGCGGGGGCCCGCCTCGATCAGCAGGATGCGCGCGGTGCGCGGGTCGACCCGCTTGAAGTCCGGCGCCAGCGCATGGCGGGCGATCTCGGCGATGGATCCGGCCATCTCCACGCCAGTCGGGCCACCGCCGACGATGACGAAGGTGAGCAGGCGCCGGCGCGCCGCCTCGTCGCCGCTCGCCTCCGCCCGCTCGAAGGCGACGAGGATGCGGCGGCGCAGATGGGTGGCGTCCTCGATGTCCTTCAGCCCGGGTGCGAAGGGCGCCCATTCCTCATGGCCGAAATAGGAATGGGTGGCGCCGGTGGCGAGGACGAGGAAGTCGTAGGGGATCGGCCCCTCGGTGGTGATGAGCGCGTGCCCGGCGCGGTCGACGCCGGTCACCTCAGCCATCAGCATGGTGACGTTGTCCTGGCGCGAGAGGATGTGGCGCACGGGCCAAGCCACGTCGGCCGGCGAGAGCACGGCAGTCGCCACCTGGTAGAGCAGCGGCTGGAAGCAATGATAATTGTGCTTGTCGACGAGAGTGATGTCGACAGGGGCATCGGCCAGGCCGCGCGCCACCTGCAGCCCGCCGAAGCCGGCTCCGGCGATGACCACACGAGGTCTGCGGGGAGCTGTGTCTTCGCTCATGTCGCTCGTGTCCTGAAACCCGCCCCACCGGCCGGGCGGCCGAAGGAGACGCTCGTCCCAGACATGGGTGCTCCGACCGAGAGGTCAACACCGCGCGATGCATGGCCGTGCGGCGCGGCAAGCCGAAGATCGACGTCTGACTCTGGGGAACTTTTCCTCGCCATTGTGCGTTGCACTCCAGTTTATCCGTCGTGCGTGCTTGGGGATGAGAATGGAGACCTTGCGCCGCCTCACGGGGCACGGCTGGCTCCGAACGACCGGCTTTACGTCAGCCACCGCGACCTACGAACTTCTCGTGCAGCGGCGCGACAGCGGTCCCGCGGCCGGCGAGACGCTGGTGTCCGGCCATATCGAGTCCGACAGCTGGGTGCTTGCCGACGTCCCCGGCGGACGCGGCCTGCTGACGCTCGAGGACGGCACGTCCTACCCGGTGCTGCTGGTGCGCCGCTCGGGAACAGCGGCCGAGATCGCGCTGCTGCCGCCCTTCCGCTCGCTGGTGCCGAACTGACGTTCATGCGCTTGCGGTCGGGCCGTCCTGCTGGTTAGGCTATCCTCCTCCATCCGGAGGAGCGAAGCATCATGCCGGGGAAGCTGGAAAAGCCGCTGGCACGGCCGATCGTGCTGAAGTCGAACCCGCCGCGGACGCTGGACACGCTGCTGTCGGCCGTCGAGTTCCTCAACGCCGGCACCTGCCCCGACCGCGCGCAGATCGATTCCACCCTCGACCAGCTCATGGCCGCCGCCAGCAGCGGCGACCCTGCCGTGATCGAGACCGTGACCTCCCGGCTCGAACAGCTGCTGCGCCAGCGCGGCATGGTGTGAGCTTCAGCCGGCGTCCGTGGCCGGGCGCGTGGCGAGGGCGAGCAGGCGCTCGAGCGCCTCGCCGTCGCCAAGCGCCGCGCTCTTCTCGCGCGGGGTGAGCAAGGCGAGGGCGGCATCGAGGCTCGGCGCGTCATGCGCCTTGGCGCGGGCGACCAGCCGCTCGGGCGCATAGTCGCCCGGCATGCGTTCGCCATAGTCCGGCAGCATGGCGCGGTGGGCGGCGAGCAGCGCCGGATCGGCATGCAGGCGCGCCACCGCCTCGCCGCTGTCCTCGCGGCCGCCGATCTCGCGCGTGAGGCTTAACGCCCGCGACAGTACCGGCGGCGGCACGGCTTCCTCCGGCGTGCGCAGCAGCCCGGCGAGGCCGTGCCGCGCCCGGCTGGTCCACAGCACCAGCGGCGCCGCCAGCACGAGGCCCAGCACCACCGGCAGCATCCAGAAGAACAGCGGCAGCGAGATCGCGACCGCCGCGGCGCCGAGCAGCATGCCGAACAGCGTGTGCGGCGCGTAGTGCTTCACCGTCTCCCAAAACGGCACGCTGCCGTCGTCGCGCCGCTGCGGCTGCCAGCCGCCGTCCCGCCCGGCGAGGATGGTCGCCACCGCCGCCGACTGCGCCACCATCGTCACCGGCGCGGCGAGGCCGGCGATCAGCGTCTCCACGAGCAGGCTGAAGAAGGCGCGCACGCCGCCGCCGAAGCCGCGGCGCAATGCGCCCCTGGGCAGCATCAGCGCATGGGCGATGAGCTTGGGCAGGATCAGCACCGACATGGTGCCGACGAACACCCAAGCCGCGCGCACCGGATCCTGCGCCGGCCAGGTGGGGTAGAGTGAGAACTCCGTGGGGAAATAATCCGGCGGCACGAAGCGCGCCTGCAGGGCGGTGAGCAGGCCGGCGATCAGCATGATCAGCCAGAGCGGCGCGGTGATGTAGGAGCCGATGCCGGTGAGCAGGTGCAGCCGGCTCACGGGATGGAGACCGCGCGAGGGCAGCACGGCGGCGTGCTGGAGGTTGCCCTGGCACCAGCGGCGATCGCGCACGGCGAGATCGGTGAGCGAGGGCGGACCCTCCTCGTAGGAGCCCTCCAGCCACGGCACCATGTGCACCGCCCAGCCGCCGCGCCTTATCAGCGCCGCCTCGACGAAGTCATGGCTGAGGATGTGGCCGCCGAACGGCTTGCGGCCGGAAAGATGCGGCAGCCCGGCGCATCCCGCGAAGGCCCGGGTGCGGATGATCGCGTTGTGGCCCCAGTAATTGCTGTCCGGCCCGTGCCACCAGGCAAGCCCTTGCGCGATCAGCGGCCCGTAGAGCCGGCCGGCGAATTGCTGCATGCGGGAAAACAGCGTGCGCCCGCCGACGATGACAGGCAGCGTCTGGATCAGCCCGACGCGCGGATGGCGTTCCATGGCGCCGGCGATGCGCAGGATGCAGTCGCCGGTCATCACGCTGTCGGCGTCGAGCACCAGCATGTTCTCGTAGGCGCCGCCAAAGCGCGTGACCCACTCGGCTATGTTGCCGGCCTTGCGGTCGATGTTGCGCGGGCGGCGGCGGTAGAAGATGCGCTCTTCGCCGCCGGTGCGCGCGCGCAGGGCGAGGAACTCGGCCTCCTCGGCGATCCAGGTGTCGGCGTCGGTGGTATCGCTGAGGATGAAGAAGTCGAAGGCGTCGAGCGCGCCGGTCGCCTCCACCGATTCATAAGTCGCCTGCAGCCCGGCAAAGATGCGGGCCGGCGCCTCGTTATAGGTCGGCATGAGGATGGCGGTGCGCTGCGTCAGCGGCGGCGGATCGGCATCGATGCCGAGCGGGTCCTCGCGCCGGCCGATCATGGCGACGGCGCCGCCGAGCGCATTGGTGAAGGAGAAGCCGATCCAGGCGAAAAGAACGACGAAGAGCGCGAGGACGACGTATTCCAGCAGCGTCAGCCCGCCGACATTGAGCACGAGATACATCTCGTGCGCGGCGAACAGCGTCAGCAGCCCCGCGCCGCCGATGACGAAGACGCGCCGGCCGAGCAGCCCCAGCTGCCCCGGCAGGGGCTCGGCCGCCGGCGTCTCGCGCAGCGACTGCACGGGCATGGCGAGCGGCGCTTCCCCCGGCACGGCCGGCGGAAGCCGCGGCCGGTCCACCTCTTCCGGCGCGTGCGGGGCGGCCGACGCGTCGGCCAAAGGATCGGCTACGCGGTCCATCGGTAGACCCAGCTTTCGCTGAGGCGTTCCTCGCCGCGCACCATCTCCGCCCTGAGCTCGGCGACCTCGGCACCCTTCGGCTCGAAGACGAAGGCGATGCGCCAGCCCTCTATGTCCGGATGCGGCTGCAGGACGACGTTGGAGACCTCGCCCTCATTGGCGGTGACGCGGGCGTTGAGGCCCTCGGGCGGCAGGTTCTTGATCGAGTCGCCGGTGAGATCGAGAACGAATTGCCGGCGCTCCTCGGTGCCGCCGACGCGGGTGAGGCCGAAGCGCCCGATCGGCGCGTTGTCCGGGCCGTCCCAGCACCAGTGCAGGCGGTAGGTGTAGGCATATTCGCGCCCCTTGCGCAGCGGCTCCTTGGGGCGCCAGAAGGCGACGATGTTGTCGTGGATCTCCTCCTTGGTCGGGATCTCGACGAGGTGGACCGCGCCGTCGCCCCAGTTGCCGATCGGCTCGACCCAGACGCTCGGGCGGCGCTCGTAGCGCGCCTCGAGGTCCTGATAGTCGAAGAAGGAGCGCTGGCGCTGCATCAGGCCGAAGCCGCGCACATTGGTGCTGCCGAAGGCGGAGATCTGCAGCCGCAGCGGATTGGTGAGCGGGCGCCAGAGCCGCTCGCCGGTACCGGTGAGGATGGCGAGCCCGTCGGAGTCGCCGACCATGGAACGGAAGTCGTCGATGTCGTTGCGGTCGTTCGGGCCGAACATGAACATGCTGGTGATCGAGGCGAGCCCCGCCTTGTCGAGGTCGACGCGGGGATAGAGCGTCATCTCCACGGCCATCACCGTGGACCTGCCGGGCGATATGGTGAAGCGGTGCGCCGCCGCCGCGCTCGGGCTGTCGAGCAGCGCATGCACCACGACGGAATCGACGCCGGCGCGCGGCTGCTCCAGCCAGAACGCCTTGAAGACAGGGAACTCCTCGCCCTCCGCCTCGCCGGTCTTGATCGACAGGCCGCGCGCGGAGGCGCCGTAGACATGACCCTTGCCGATGGCGCGGAAATAGCTGGCGCCCTGGAAGACGGCGATCTCGTCGAAATAGTCCGGCCGGTTGATCGGGCTGTGTAGGCGGAAGCCGGAGAAGCCGAGGTCGATCTTGGGGTCGGGCGGCTTCAGCCCGTGCTCGAAGCGGAACAGGCTCTGGTCGTAGTGCAGCTTGCGCGCCTGGCCGTCGGCGACGAGGTAGATGTCTACCTTGTCGCGGAACAGGAAGCCGCGATGCAGCAGCTGCGCCTCGAAGGCGCTGCCCTGGCCGCGCCAGAGCGAGCGGTCGGTATTGAAGCGGATGTTGCGGTAGTCGTCGTAGCTCAGCTTGTCGAGCTCGGGCGGCAGCGACGAGTCCGGCGGCGCGAAGCGGGCGCCGGCCAGCTCCTTCGCCATCTGGCGCACCGTCTGGGCATCGAAAGGGACCGGCTTGTCCGCCTGCGCGCGGGCAGCACCCGCCATCATGGAAAGGAAGGGGGCGGCCGCCAATGCGCTCGCCCCCAGCAGAACCTCTCGACGCCGCATCGTCTCCCCTCGCTGCGTGAAGCCGCACGGGGTGCGGCGCAACACAACAAGCGATCAGAGCGGGCCGGGTTCCCCGGGCGGGCGCGAATGCCGCACCTCGCCGAGCCAGGACGAGGACGCGTCAGCCGCGCCGCTCGCGGCGCCAGGCGGCGGGAGTGGCGCCGAGCTGCTTGCGGAACAGCCGGGTCAGGTGCGCCTGGTCGAAGAAGCCGGTCGCCCCCGCCACCTCGGTCAGCGACATGTCGGTCGAGAGCAGCAAATCCTGCGCCCGCTTCAGCCGCGCATTGGTCTGCCACTGGTGCGGCGGCACGCCGGTGGCGGCCTTGAAGGCGTGGCTGAAATAGCTCGGCGACAGGTTCACCAGCTCCGCCAGCTCCTGCAGCCGGATCGCCCGCAGGCAGTTGTCCTCGATGTAGTCGACCACGCGCCTGAGCTGCCAGGTCGCGAGCGCGCTGCGCTTGCGGTCGCGGCGCTCGGCCGAGCGCAGGAAATCGATGAACAGCGCCGTGGTCAGGCTGTCGCCATAGAGCTCGTGGAAGGCGGCCGGGCTCTGGCACTCGCCGGCGATGAGGTTGGCGAAGGTCATCAGCCGCTCGTCGTTGAACATCAGCCGCGGCGTCTCGAAGGGCGCCGGCGCGAAATCATCGGCGAGCCGAGTGCGCAGCGCCTCCATGTCGAAATGCAGGTCGAGGTGGCGCACATAGGTGTTGCTGGTGAAGCGCGACCACAGCGGCACGCCGGCGGGAATGAAGCTGATCTGGCGCGGCACGTGGCGCCTCGGCATGGCGGCGCGGTCGGGCGAGAGCAGCAGCTCGAACTCGCCGCCGGCCTGGTCGAGCAGCACGAACAGGCGCGGATGCTCGGAGATGTATTCCGCCCGCGCGCCGACGGCCCCCTCCGCCTCCCACAGCTCGACCAGCACGCCGTTCCACGAGCGGCGATGGCCGTCGCCCAGCACGGAAATGCCCTCGCGCTTCGACGTCATCCTGGGGACGAACACCCTGCTCCTCGCTTCCTTTTGCGCGTTATAAACTTGCCAGGCCGCCCCTGCCTTCAATAGACCAAGAACGTACAAGATGTGGCAGGCACGCACAATCATCCAGAAGCATTGATTGGTACCAGAGGCTGGACGCATCTGAGGAACATCGAAGGGTATACCTCTTTTGAATGCTTCTTATCTGAGCGTCACTTGCGAGGATTATTTGGAACGTTTGCAATGTATGGGAAGTCTTTCAAGCTCTGGCTGCTGAGCGGCACCGTGGTGGCGACCATGCCCTTCCTGTGCGGGATGGCGCTCGCCCAGCAGGCGGCGTCCTCCGAGGAGAACACGGTCCAGCTCGACACCATCTCGGTCCAGGGCGAGGGGGACAACGGCACCGGGCCGGTCAACGGCTATGTCGCCACCCAGACCACGACGGGCATGAAGACCGACGTTCCCATCACCGAGATCCCGCAATCCGTGTCGGTGATCGGCCGCGACGAGATCGACGACCGCAAGGCGCTGAAGCTCGACGAGATCATCCGCTACAGCGCCGGCGTGTTCGCCGCGCCCTACGGCAACGACCCCGACACCGACTGGTTCTACATCCGCGGCTTCAACGCCACCCAGACCGGCGTCTTCCTCGATAATCTCTCGCTCGCCAGCTACGCCTTCGGCGGCTTTCAGATCGATCCGTTCATGCTGGAGCGGGTCGAGATCCTCAAGGGTCCGTCCTCCGCGCTCTATGGCGGCTCGAATCCGGGCGGCCTGGTCAACATGATCAGCAAGCGCCCCGTCGATGACCGCTTCGGCTATGTCGAAGGCGGCGTCAACAACTTCGGCAACGCCTATTTCGCGTTCGACATCAACGACGTGTTCGGCGGCCGGGTCGGCGGCGGCAACGCCGATAATCCGGAAATGGCCGGCAAGGCCGCGCCCATCGCCCTGCCCGACAACCCGGTCTGGGCCTACCGCGTCACCGGCCGCCTCGCCGGCGGCGACTACTACACCGACTATGGCGAGGACCTGCGCGGCACGATCATGCCGCAGATCACCTACCGCCCGTCCGAGCAGACCAAGATCAACGTCTACGCCCAGTTCTCGGCGCTCGACCAGACCCACACCGGCAACGGCTTCCTGCCCTATGTCGGTACGGTGGTGCCGGCCTATTTCGGCAGGATTTCCCGCGACGCCTTCTTCGGCGAGCCGGACCTCGACAATGGCCGCTACACGCAATTCCTGCTCGGCTACGAGTTCGAGCACCAGTTCGAGAATGACTGGGTGCTCAAGTCGGCCTCGCGCTATGCCTATCTGAACAAGCACGAGATCGGCCCGTACCCCTACGGCTACGCGCCCGGCCCGTTCGGCTTCGGCAACGGCTTCACGCCGGTCGCGCCCGACAACCTGCTCTACCGCATCGGCTTCGAGGGCACGAGCGGCGTCGACGCCTTCGCCAGCGACAACAATCTCTCCAAGAAGTTCTCGACCGGGCCGGTCGACCACGACTTCCTCGTCGGCGTCGACTACAACCTCTACAAGCTGTCGAACCTGCAGGCCTCCGGCGGCGGCACGCCGATCAGCGCCACCGATCCGATCTACGGCGTGCCGCAGGGCGAGACCTTCGTCTATCTCGACCAGGAGCTCACCCAGCAGCAGCTCGGCGCCTATGTGCAGGACCAGATGCGTTTCGGCGACGGCTGGATCGTCACGCTGAACGGGCGCTACGACTATCTCGACGTCGATTCCGAAAGCCCGGCATCGCTGCCCTTCTCGCCGAACTACAAGTCGGACGACACGGCGTGGACCGGCCGCGCCGGCCTCGGCTACGAGTTCAAGAACGGCCTCACGCCCTATGTCAGCGTGTCCAGCTTCTTCAATCCGGTCATCGGCGTCAGCGCCGTCGACGACCAGGGCCTGAAGCCGGAAGAGGGCTACCAGTACGAGGCGGGCATCAAGTACGAGCCCACCTTCATGGATGCGCTGATCACCGCCTCGGTGTTCGAGATCAACCGCCAGAACGTGCTGGTCAGCGATCCGCTGCCGCCCTTCCTCAGCCAGCAGCTCGGCGAGGTGCGCGTCCGGGGCTTCGAGATCGAGGGCAAGGCCAACGTCACCAAGAACTTCCGGGTGCTCGCCAGCCTGACCGTGCTCGACCAGGAGATCACCGAGGACCTCGACCCGACGCTGATCGGCAACACGCCGATGACGGTGCCGGACATCCTCGCCTCGGCCTGGGCCGACTACAAGTTCGACACCGGCTGGCTCAAGGGCGTCAGCGTCGGCGCGGGTGTGCGCTATCTGGGCTCGTCCTGGGTCGACAACGCCAACACGCTGAAGGTGCCGAGCGCCACCGTGGTCGACGCGGCGATCCGCTACGAGCAGGAAACGTGGGGCGTGGCGCTGAACGTCAGCAACATCTTCGACGAGGTGTATGTGGCCGGCTGCCAGGGCTACTCGGTCTGTGGCTATGGCGATCCCCGCACCATCACCCTCTCGGCCCACTACAAATGGTGAGAACGCGCTCCTGATGCCTGCGCCTGCTTCCGGGCTCGCCTCCTTCGAGCTCGCCGATGTCCGCTACGACGTGCCGGGCCGGGCCATACTCGGCCCGGTCTCGTTGCGTCTTCAGCCCGGCCGCGTCTACGGCCTCGTCGGGCCGAACGGCTCGGGCAAGAGCACGCTGATGCGCCTGCTCGCCCGCGACCTCGCCCCCACCGCCGGGGAGGTGCGCTTCGCCGGCCGGCCGACCGATGACTGGGGCGACCGCGCCTTCGCCCGCAAGGTCGCCTTCATGCCGCAGTTCACGCCCGCCTCCGACGGGCTGAACGTGCGCGAACTGGTGGCGCTCGGCCGCTATCCCTGGCACGGCATGCTCGGGCGCTTCACGCCGGCCGACGCGACGAAGGTGGAGGACGCGCTGGCGCGCACCGATCTCGGCGGCCTCGCCGAGCGGGCGGTCGACACGCTCTCCGGCGGCGAGCGCCAGCGCGCATGGCTGGCGCTGATGCTGGCGCAGGACCCGGAATGGCTGCTGCTCGATGAGCCGACCTCGGCGCTCGACATCGCCCATCAGGAGGAGATGCTGAAGCTCGTGCGCGGCCTCTCTCACGAACGCGGCCTCGCCGTCGTCGTGGTGCTGCACGACATCAACCTCGCGGCGCGCTATTGCGACGAGATCGTCGCGCTCGGCCGCGGCGCCATCGTCGCCCACGCGGCGGCGGGCGAGATCATGCGGCCGGACCTGCTCTCCGCCATCTACGGCCTGCCCATGGGCGTCTTCGCCCACCCGGTCAGCGGCACGCCGATCGGCTATATCGCGTGAGTCTTCCTCATCCGATAAGCCGCCGCGCGCTCATCGCCGCCGGCGCCGCGCTGGCTTTGCCGGACCTCGCCCGGGCCGCATCGACGCGCGCGGCGACGCTCGACTGGGCGATCCTGGAGACGCTGCTGGCCCTCGGCTATCCCCCCGTCGCCGCCACCGAGCTGGTCCAGTTCCGCGACATCGCGGTCGAGCCGCCTGTGCCCGACAGCGTCGCCGATCTCGGCCTGCGCGGCCTGCCGAATCTCGAGACGCTGCTGCTGGCGCGGCCGGACGTCATCTTCAATTCCAATTTCTACGTCGCGCTGGAGCCGCGCCTTGCCCGCATCGCGCCGGTGGAGAGCTTTGCGCTCTATCTTCCCGGCCGCGCACCCTTCGAGCCGATGGCCGCGATGACCCGCGCCATCGCCACGCGGCTCGGTACGCCCGAGGCGGCGGACGCTTTGCTCGGCCGGGCGGAAGCCGAATTCACCGCCTTGCGCCGCCGCCTCTCCGGCGTCGCCCGGCCAGTGCTGCCGCTCAATTTCGGCGATGCCCGGCATTTCCGCAGCTTCGGCTTCGACAGCATGATCGGGGAGGCGCTGCCCCGGCTCGGTCTCACCAACGCCTGGGCCGAGCCGACCAGCTATTCCGCCACCGCGCCGGTCGGCATCGAAGCGCTGGCACGTTACGAGGACGCCTTCATCGCCGTCATCGGCCCGACACCGCCGGACGTCGAGCCGGTGCTGGCGCGCAGCCCCTTCTGGCGGGCGCTGCCGGCGGTGAAGGCCCGGCGCGTGCTCCGGCTCGGCCCGGTCGATCCGTTCGGCGCCATTCCGTCCTCCCTCCGCTTCGCCCGGCTGCTGGCGGAAGCGCTGGAAGCCCAAGGCGCGACCCGTGGCTGAGGTGCTGTTCCATCGGCTATGGGCTGTCATCGCCTTCCTCGCCGGCGCAGCGGCGGTGGCGGCGATGGCGCTGCGCCCGAGCGTGCCGGGCCTCGACGACGTCATCCTCTGGCAGGTCGAGCTGCCGCGCGCGGCGGTCGCGCTGCTCGCGGGCGCCGCGCTGGGCCTGTCCGGAGCGCTGCTCCAGCGCGTGCTGCGCAACCCCATTGCCGATCCATCGACACTCGGCATCGCCTCGGGCGCGCAACTGGCGCTGGCGCTCGCCTTCGCCTTCGCGCCGTCGCTGGTGGAGACGAGCCGCGAGGGCGTGGCGCTGGCAGGCGGGGCCGGCGCCGCGGCGCTGGTGCTGGCGCTCGGCTGGCGGCGCGGGCTCGATCCGGTCGCCGTCGTGCTGTCCGGCATGATGATCGCGCTGGTCGCCGGGGCGCTGAGTGCGACGCTGATCCTCGCCCGCGGCGACTATGTGCTCTCGCTGTTCATCTGGGGCGCCGGCGCGCTCGACCAGCAGGGTTGGGACAGCGCGGTGACCATCGGCACGCGCCTCGCCCTCGGCCTCGCCGCCGCCGCCTTGCTGGCGCGCCCGCTGGCGCTGCTGGGGCTGGACGACACCGGCGCCCGCGCCCTCGGCCTCAACCTCGCCGGGGCGCGGCTGGCGGCGATGGCGGTCGCGGTCTGGCTGGCGGCGAGCGTGACCGCCGAGGTCGGCATCATCGGCTTCGTCGGCCTCGCCGCGCCCGCCTTCGCCCGGCTCGCCGGCGCGCGCACCTCGCGCCAGATCGCGCTCACCGCCCCGCTGATGGGCGCGCTGGTGCTCTTGCTCACCGACAGCCTCATGCAGCTCGCCGGCTCGAACGGTCGCGATCTCGCGCCGACCGGCGCCGCCACCGCCCTGCTCGGCGGGC
Organism: Xanthobacteraceae bacterium; assembly: GCA_029239875.1. Lineage (GTDB taxonomy): Bacteria > Pseudomonadota > Alphaproteobacteria > Rhizobiales > Xanthobacteraceae > Ancylobacter. Next base: position 175,464 of record JARBUD010000001.1, read on the forward strand.
CGCTGCTGCTCTGGCTGCTGCCGAAGGTCCACGCAGTCGACCGGCTGCGCCATGCCGCCGCCGCTGCCGCGCATTTCCGCCGGCTGCGCCGGCCGGTGGTCGCGCTCGGCCTGCTGGCGCTCGCCACCCTGCTGCTGTCGATCGCCGCGCTCATGATCGGCCGCACCGCCGAGGGCTGGCACGTCGCGAGCGGCGAAGTGTTCTGGGAGCTGCTGCCCTTCCGCGGCCCGCGCCTCGTCGCCGCCGGCTCAGCCGGGGCGATGCTGGCGGCGGCGGGGCTCATCCTCCAGCGCATGACCGGCAACCCGATGGCGAGCCCGGAAGTGCTCGGGGTGAGCGCCGGCGGCGGGGTCGGCCTCGCCGCGCTGCTCATCGCCGGCGCCGCGGTCGGGCCGATGCTGGTGCTCGGCATGGGCGCCGGCGCGCTCGCCGTGCTCGTGCTCATGCTGACGGTCGCCGCCCGCTCCGGCTTCGGGCCGGAACGGCTGCTGCTCGCCGGCCTCGCCTGCGGCGCGCTGTGCATGGCGATCATCTCCACCGTGCTCTCCAGCGGCGGCATGACCGCCTACATGCTGCTCGTCTGGATGTCCGGCTCGACCAACCGGGTCGGGCCGTTCGAGGCGTGGACGGCGGCCATCGCCCTCCTCGTCCTCGTCGCGCCGCTGTTCCTGCTGACGCGCTGGATGACGGTCCTGCCGCTCGGCGGTCGTGCCAGCCGCGGCCTCGGCGTGCCGGTGCGCAGCGCGCGACTGACGCTCGCCGTGCTGGCGGCGCTGCTCACCGCCACGGCTTCCTTCGTCGTCGGACCCTTGAGCCTGATCGGCCTGATGGCACCGCACCTCGCCCGCATGACCGGCTTCTCCCGCGCCCGCGACCAGCTTGCCGCAGCGCTCCTGCTCGGTGCCGCGCTTCTGATCCTCGCCGACTGGCTCGCCCGCCTCGTGGTCTTCCCCTATCAGGTGCCGACCGGCCTCTTCGCCGCGCTGATCGGCGCTCCCTACCTCATCTGGCTGCTCCACCGCGGAGGCTCGCGCCATGACTGAATCCCCGCTCGTCACCGAGGCCCGAGTGCCGCTCGCCGATCCCCTCGCGATGGCGCAGAAGCTCTGCGCCCATTTCGTCGAGCACGGCACGGTGACGCTGACGGACACGGGCGGGATGGTCGAGAGCCCGTTCGGACGCGCCGTGCTGCGGGCGGAAGGCGCGCATCTGCATCTGCGCGCCGAGGCCAATGACGACGCCACGCTCTATGTCGTGCGCAACGCGCTGGCCGAGCATCTGGCGATGTTCATCAGCGGGGACCTGCCGTCCTTCACCTGGTCGGGCGAGGCGGCGGCGCAACGCACCATTCCCTTCTTCCACGAGATGCGGGTTCTCGGCACGAGGCAGGTCACGCCGAGGATGCGACGCGTCACGCTGGCTGGCGGCAATGTCGCCGCCTTCGAGGACGGCGCCGGCCTGCATGTGCGCCTGCTCATTCCGCCGGCGGGTCGCGCGCCGGTCTGGCCGAGCGCAGCGCCGGACGGGCGCACGCTCTGGCCGAAGGGCGAGGACGCGCTCATCCGCCGCGTCTACACCGTGCGCCGGGTCGACCGCGCGGCGGGCAGCATCGACATCGACATGGTGCTGCACGAGGACGACCACGCTGAACCCCATTTGGCCCCCGGCTCGACCTGGGCGGCGAGCGCGCAGCCGGGCGATCCGGTCGGGGTGATGGGTCCCGGCGGCGGCCTGCCGCCAGAGGCCGACTGGTACGTGCTCGCCGGCGACGAGACCGCGCTGCCGGTCATCGCCCGCATCGCGGAAAACCTGCCGGCCAGCTGCCGGGTGCATGCCCTCGTCGAGGTGGCGGACGCCGCTGAGGAGCAGCCGATCCTCTCCCGCGCCGACCTCCGTCTTTCCTGGCTGCACCGCGACGACGCGCCGGCGGGCTCGACGGACTTGCTGGAGCGCGCACTTCGCGCCATGGATTGGCCGGCCGAGGGAAGCGGTCACGTACTGGCCGGCTGCGAGCACCGGGCGGCGCGGGCGATCCGCGCCTTCCTTGCCGGCGAGCGCGGCATGGCGAAGAAGGACGTCCACGTCGCCGCCTATTGGCGACTGGGACGCGGCGGCGACACCGCCGCCGAGGAGCAGGATCGGGAATGACGATTTCGACGACGGCCTTCGCAGCGCGCCGGGAGCGCCCCTCATGCTGAAGGCCTTCTTCGCCTATTACCGCCCGCACAAGCGGCTGTTCCTGCTCGACTTCGGCTGCGCCGTGCTGTCCGGGCTGCTGGAGCTCGGCTTTCCCATGGCGATGAAGGCCTTCGTCGACCTGCTGCTGCCGCAGGGCGACATCCAGCTCATCGTCCTCGCCGCCCTCGGCCTGCTCGCCATCTACGCGCTCAACACCGGCCTCATGGCCATCGTCACCTATTGGGGCCACGTGCTCGGCATCAACATCGAGACCGAGATGCGCGAGCGGGCCTTCGACCACCTGCAGAAACTCTCCTTCCGCTTCTACGACAACTACAAGACCGGCCACCTCGTCGCCCGCGTCACCAAGGATCTGGAGGAGATCGGCGAGATCGCCCATCACGGGCCGGAGGACCTGTTCATCGCGGTGATGACCTTCATCGGCGCCTTCCTCCTGATGCTCTGGGTGCATCCGCCGCTGGCGCTGCTCACCGCGCTGATTGTCCCACTCACCGCCCTCGTCGTCACCCGCTATGGCGGGCGCATGACGCAGAACTGGCAGGCGCAGTTCGGCCGCGTCGGCGCCTTCAACGTGCGGCTGGAGGAGAATATCGGCGGCATCCGCGTGGTGCAGGCCTTCGGCAACGAGGCCTATGAGCGCCAGCTCTTCGCCGGCGACAATGCGCGCTACCGCGACACCAAGCTCGACGCCTACCGCATCATGGCGGCGAGCCAGGCGCTGAACTACATGGCGATGCGCATCGTCCAGCTCGCGGTGATGCTGGCCGGCAGCTGGTTCGTGGTGCAGGGCACGCTGTCGATCGGCGGCTTCGTCGGCTTCCTGCTGCTGGTCGCGGTGTTCTACCGCCCGCTCGACAAGATCGCCGCGGTGATCGAGACCTATCCGAAGGGCATCGCCGGCTTCCGCCGCTACCAGGAACTGCTCGCCACCGAGCCGGACATCGCCGACCGTCCGGACGCGCAGGCGGTCGGGCATCTGCGCGGCGACATTCGCTTGGAAGGCGTGCGCTTCGGCTACACGCCGGACCGGCCGATCCTCGGCAATATCGACCTCTCCCTCGGCGCCGGCGAGACGGTGGCCTTCGTCGGCCCGTCCGGCGCCGGCAAGACCACGCTGCTCTCCCTGCTGCCGCGCTTCTACGAGGTCGATTCGGGGCGCATCTCGATCGACGGCATCGACATACGCGACATGACGCTCGCCTCGCTGCGCCGGAACATCGGCATCGTGCAGCAGGACGTGTTCCTGTTCGGCGGCACCATCCGCGAGAACATCGCCTATGGCAGGCTCGACGCCACCGAGGAGGAGATCCTCGCCGCCGCCCGCCGCGCCCGGCTCGACGGCCTCATCGCCGAGTTGCCGGATGGGCTGGAGACGCTGATCGGCGAGCGCGGCGTGAAGCTGTCGGGCGGGCAGAAGCAGCGGCTCGCCATCGCCCGCATCTTCCTCAAGGACCCACCGATCCTCATCCTCGACGAGGCGACCTCTGCGCTCGACACCCCTACCGAGCGCGAGATTCAGAAGTCGCTGGACGAATTGGCCCGCGGGCGCACCACGCTGGTCATCGCCCACCGCCTCGCCACCATCCGCGACGCCGACCGCATCGTGGTAGTGACCGCCGACGGCATCGCCGAGCAGGGCTCGCATGCAGCGCTGCTCGCGAAGCGCGGGCTCTACAGCCGGCTGCACCAGGCGCAGTTCCGCGAGGAGGCCCTTACCGGCCGGGACTGAGCCGACGCCTGCGGATCGGCTTTTCTTTGGAATACATATAAACTATTGAAATTGCAGCACTATATTCGAGGTGCTATGCATCCCGGACGGCCGCGAGCGGCCGCTTCCCGCAAAGGATGCCTCGAGTGAAGAAGCCTCCGCGCCCCATCCTCGCCGCCTTCGGCGACGAGCAGCCGCGTCTTGCGCGGATGCTGCAGGGACGGGTGCGTTGCGGCGCCACCGCGGCGGACCTGCTGCAGGACGTCTGGCTCAAGCTCGCCGGCCGGGAGGCCGAACCCGCCGTCGGCGCGGTGAACGATCCGCACGCCTTCGTGCGCGGCGTCGCCCGCAACGCCGCCATCGACCATCTGCGCAAGGAGCGCCGGCGCGCCGACATCGACGCCGAGGTGAACGGGCTCCTGTGGGAGAGCGTCGACGAGGCTTCGCCCGAGCGCATCCTCATGGGGCGCGAGGCGCTGGCCGAAATCCGCCGCACGCTCGACCGCATGCCGGCGCAGAGCCGCGAGATCTTCCTGATGAACCGCTTCGGCGGCAAGACCCACAAGGCCATCGCCCAGGAGCTCGGCATCGCCGAGCAGACGGTGCACTACCATATCCGCCGGGTGCTCGACGCGCTGGCGCGCTGCCGCGACGCGCTGCCCGACTAGAGTCCTTTCCGATCAGGTGAAATCACCTGATCGATAAGAAAGTGCTCTCGTTTCGTCCGCTGGAGCATGTTCTCATCGCAAAAGTCGTCAACTTTTGCGGAACATGCTCCGAGGTATTTTTGCACGCAAGGCCCTGCTCGCGCGTCTATAGGGTAGAAGCTGCGGGTGAATCCCGCTCCACCCGGTTCCGCGTGCATGGTCGATCGCCAACAGAGTTTTGAGCCCGGCGAACGCGCCTCGGCGCAGGCGCGTGCATGGGTCGTGCGCCTCGCCTCGGGCGGCATGACCGCGGGCGAGCTGGACCAGCTGAAAGCCTGGCGCGCGGCCTCGTCCGAGCATGAGCGTGCCTTCGCCCGCGAGCGCGCCTTCTGGCAGCACTTGCAGGCGGTCGAGCCGGCGAGGCCCGCCCGCCTCTCGCGGCGCACTCTGTTCATCGGCGGCGGCGCGGCGGTCGCCGCAGCAGCAGCGGGCATTGCCTTCGCGCCGGACATGCGGCTGCTGTGGCAGGCGGACTACCGCACCGGCCCCGGCGAGCAGCTCAGCGTGACACTGCCGGACGGCTCAGCCGCCACGCTCAACACCGATTCCGCCCTCGCCGTGCACTACTGGCCCGACCTCCGGCTGGTGCGCCTGCTGCGAGGCGAGGCGCTGTTCGAGGTGCGGGACGCGCCGCTGCCCTTCCGCGCCGCCGCGCTCGGCGGCGCCACCGACATGGGCGCCGGCAGCATGGCGCTGCGCGCCATCGGCGAGGAGGCGCGCGTGCTGCTGATGCGCGGCCACGCCTCGGTCTTCGCCCCGGCGCCGGAGGACGGCGCGCTGCCCGTAGCGCCGCGCGACATGGTCGAGCTCGCGCCCGACCAGGAGACGCATTACCGCGCCGGCTCGGCTCCTTCGCGCGCCGCGCCCTTCGATCCCGACGCCGAGCTCGCCTGGCGCTCCGGGCGCATCATCTTCGATGGCAAGCCGTTTGCCGCCGCGCTCGCCGAGCTCGGCCGCTACGTGCCCGAGCGCGTCGTGCTCGGCGGCAGCGCACGGACGGGCGAGCCGGTCAGCGCCGTCTTCTCCATCCGCCAAGCCAACGAGGCCATCCTCGCTCTCGCGCGCACGCAGGGCCTCTCGGTGCGGCGCATTCCCGGCATCGTCATCTACGTCGCGTGATTCTGGTCGCGTGATTTTTTCACGCTTCCCTATGGGTGCACCCGCGCCTCGTCCGTCTCGCTCATGAAGGGGTGGGGACCCCGGCTCGCCGCCGCGTCAGGCGCCGACGAACAGGGAATGGGACGGCATGCGGGGTAATGGGCGAGCCACAGGGAACCGCAGCGCGATCGCACGCACGCTGGTGATGACGACCGCGCTCGGCTTCGGGTTTCTCGGAGCCGGCCTCGCCGCCGCCCCGGCGGCGGCGCAGGAGGCGCGCAGCTTCGCCATCGCCCGCCAGCCGCTCGGCCGCGCGCTGCGCCAGTTCGCCGACCAGTCCGGCATGCAGCTCGCCTACCGCACCGCCGACCTCGAAGGCCTGACCTCGCCCGGCGTCTCCGGCACGCTGGCGCCGACCGAGGCGCTGGCCGCGCTGCTGGCCGGCACCGGCGTCACCTATGGCGTCACCGCGCAGAACACCGTGACCATCCAGCGCCCGGCCGCGGTGGGAACCGGCGGAGCGGCGGAGGGCGCAATCGAGCTCGACACCATCGACGTCACCGGCGACGGCACCGACGGCTACGTCGCCACCCGCACGGACGCCGGTACCAAGACCGACACGCCGATCATCGAGGTGCCGCAGTCCATCTCCGTCGTCACCTCCGATCAGATCGCCGCCCAGGCGGCGCAGTCGATCAACGCGACGCTGCGCTACACACCCGGCGTCAGCAGCGAGCAGAACGGCATGGACCCGCGCGGCTACGGTTTCCAGATCCGCGGCATCGACGCCGGCGACGACGCCTTCTTCCGCGACGGCCTCGCCATGCCCGGCACGCAGTTCGCCTCCTTCCTGACGCTCGACCCCTATGGCGCCCAGAGCATCGACGTCATGCGCGGGCCGAACTCGGTGCTGTACGGCCAGGCCAGCCCGGGCGGCATCATCAACTATGTCAGCAAGCGCCCGGTGGCGGAGGCGTTCGGCGAGGTGGAGCTGTTCGGCGGCAGCTTCGAGCAGTTCCAGGGCCAGTTCGACGTCGGCGGGCCGCTCGGCGACGGCACCTGGCTCTATCGCCTCACCGGCCTTGCCCGCGACAGCGAGACCTTCGTCGACTTCGTCGACAATGACCGCGTCTTCGTCGCCCCAGCGCTGACCTGGAAGCCGAACGACGACACCACCCTCACCATCCTCGCCAACTACCAGGAGGATTCCACCGGCTGGAGCAACCAGTTCCTGCCAGCGCTCGGCACCGTGTTGCCGAACGAGGGCCGCTTCATCCCGGTGAGCCGCTTCGTCGGCGAGCCCGGCTGGGACCAGTACGACCTGACCCAGGCCTCCATCGGCTACGAGCTCGAGCACAATTTCAACGAGACGCTGACCGCCCGGCAGAAGGTGCGCTACTCCTATCTGCACAACGACCAGAAGGGCGTGTTCGGCTGGGGCGTCGACGAGGCCGACCCGAGCCTGCTCTACCGCAGCTTCGACCAGGGCAAGTCGAGCCTCGGCAACTTCGCCACCGACAACCAGCTGCAGGCCAACCTGCAGTTCGGCGAGACTAGGCACACCGTGCTGGCCGGCCTCGACTACCAGTACAACGACTATTCCGACGACGGCTGGGGCGCGCCGGCGGACCCGATCGACATGTTCTATCCCGTCTATGGCGAGATGCCGGCCTTCATGGAGCAGTGGTCGGATGCCGACATCAAGATGAGCCAGCTCGGCCTCTACGCACAGGACCAGATCACCTTCGGGCGCTTCGTGGCGACGCTGGGCGGCCGGCAGGACTGGGTCAGCATGGACACCAGCGACCCCCTGCAGGGCATCGACACCGATTCCGACGTGTCGAACTTCTCCGGCCGCGCCGGCCTGGTCTATCTCGCCGAGAACGGCCTCGCGCCCTATGCCAGCTTCGCCCAGTCCTTCCTGCCGGCGATCGGCATCGACGCCGACGGCAACGCGCTTAAGCCCGAGACCGGCGAGCAGTGGGAAATCGGCGTCAAGTACCAGCCGACCGCGTGGAACGCCTTCGTCACGCTCTCGGCCTTCGATCTCACCCGCGCCAATGTGGTGCGCTACGACATCGCCGGCATCCCGTTCCAGACCGGCGAGATCCGCTCGCGCGGCGTCGAGGTGGAGGCGGTGGCGAGCCTCGCCGACGGGCTGAACCTGCGCGCCGCCTACACCTATCTCGACACCGAGATCACCGCCGACGCGGTGGCGTCGAACATCGGCAACACGCCTTATGGCGTGCCGCGCAACAAGGCCGGCCTGTGGCTCGACTACACCGTGCAGGACGGTGCCTGGAAGGGTTTTGGCCTCGGCGGTGGCGTGCGCTACACCGGCTGGACCTGGGCGGACGACGCGAACACGCTGAAAGTGCCGAGCTACACGCTGTTCGACGCCACCATCCACTACGAGTGGAAGGCTTTCCGCTTCGCGCTCAACGCCACCAATCTGTTCGACAAGCGCTACGTGGCCTCCTGCTACAATGTGGACGTAGGCTGCTTCTACGGCGAGCCGCAGAAGATCCTGGCCTCCGTGCGCTACCGCTGGTGAGCGGCTCGGCTTGGCTGCAGGCTTGGCGCGCGTGAGCCTCGACCGGCGCGCCTTGTTGGCGGCTGCGCTTGCCGGCATGGCCGGCCTGCGCGGCGCGCGTGCCGCCGGGTCCCCGCGCATCGTCTGCCTCGAATGGACCGCCGCCGAGCTGGTGCTGGCCCTCGGCATCGTCCCCCTCGCGCTCTCCGACGTCGCCGGCTATCGCGAATGGGTAGCGGCGCCGGCGCTGCCGACCTCCGTGCTCGACCTCGGCTCGCGCGGCGAGCCGAACAAGGAGCGCGTCGCCAGCCTCAAGCCCGAGCTGATCGTGGCGACCCGCGGCTATGGCGTCGAGGCCGCCGCCTTCGCCCGCTTCGCGCCGGTGTTCGAGCTCGAATTCTTCACCGGCGAACGGCCGCCGCTGGAGCAGGGCCGGGCCGAGCTGCTGCGCCTCGGCGAACGGCTTGGCCGCCTCGACGAGGCCCGCCGGGCCATCGCCGCGCAGGATACGGCCATCGCTGCGGCAGCGCGGCGGACGGCGCCGATCGCCGGGCAACGCTTCTGCGCGGTCAGCATGTTCGAGGAACGGCATCTGCGCATCTACGGCGCCGGCAGCCTGATCACCGAGGTCACCGACCGCCTCGGCCTGGTGAATGGCTGGGACGGGCCGACCAATGGCTGGGGCTTCTCCACCATCGGCTTCGACCAGCTCGCCCGCATCGGCGCCGCCCGGCTGATCGTGCTCACGCCGGTCTCGCGCGCCGCCGAGCGGATGATGAGCGACAGCGCGCTCTGGCAGGCCCTGCCCTGCGTGCGGGCCGGGACGCCGGCGATGATCCCGACCGTCTGGCCGTTCGGCGGGCTTTCCGCCGGTGCCCGCTTCGCCGGCCTTGTCGCCGACGCACTGGTCCCGGCATGAGCGCCGCGCTCGCCTCGCGCGACACCGGCCGCGCCGGGACGCACCCGCTGTTCCTGCCGCTCGCCCTTGCCGGCGCGGTGCTGCTCGCCGCCGGCTTCACCCTGGCCGGCGCCCGCGACCTGCTGCCACCGCGCCTCTGGTGGCAGGCGGCGACCGCCCCCGACGGCGCGGTGGCGGAGGAGCTCTTGTTCCATTTCGCCTTCCTGCCGCGCCTCGCCGTCGGGCTGCTGGCCGGCGCCGCGCTCGGGCTGTCGGGAACGCTGTTCCAGCAGGTGCTGCGCAACCCGCTGGCCGAGCCGACCACGCTCGGCACCTCGGCCGGCGCCGGCCTCGCCTTGGCGCTGGCGGGGCTCTATGCGCCCGGACTGCTCGACCATGGCCGCGGCCCGATCGCGCTGGCCGGCGCCGTCCTCGCCACGCTGGCGGTGCTGGCGGTGGCCGGGCGGCGCCATTTCTCGCCGGTCGCGCTCATCCTCGCTGGGCTGGTCGCGACCTTGGTAGCGGGTTCGGCGAGCGCGCTGCTGGTGCTGGCGAAGCGCGACTACCTCACCGACCTCTTCATCTGGCAGAGCGGCTCGCTGGTGCAGAACGGCTGGGCGCCGACGGTGACGCTGGCGCTTTGGCTCGCGCTCTGCATCCCGGCGGCGTTCCTGCTGGTCCGCCCGCTGGCGGCGGCGGCGCTCGGCGACGACGCGATGCGGGCGCTGGGGCTGCCACCCGTGATCGTCCGCCTTGCCGTGCTCGCCGTCGCGGTTGGATTGGGTGCGGCGGTAGCGGCTTCGATCGGCGTCATCGGCTTCATCGGCATCGCCGCGCCCGCCATCGCCCGCCGGGCCGGCGCGCGCAAGCTGAAGGCGCAGATGATCGCCGCGCCGCTCATCGGCGCGCTGCTGGTCTGGCTCGCCGACCAGTCGGTCCAGCACCTCGGCTTCGCCGGCGAGGTGCCGGCGGGCACGGCGACCGCCCTCATCGGCGCGCCGCTGCTGCTGTTCCTGCTGCCGAGCCTGCGCCACGGCATCGAGGAGAGCGCGGCGGCGCCTTCCTCCCAGCGCCGCTGCGGGATGGCAGGGCTGGCCCTCCTCGCGCTCCTGCTGATGGCGCTGCTCGCGGCCGCCCTGTGCCTCGGCCGCGACGCCGCCGGCTGGGGATGGACGGGCGCCGACCTCCTCCCCCTGCGGCTGCCGCGCGTGACGGTGGCGCTCACCGCCGGGGTGATGCTCGGTATGGCCGGGGCCGCCCTGCAGCGCGTCACCGGCAACCCGATGGCGGCGCCTGAAGTGCTGGGCGTCGCCCCCGGCGCGGCATTGGGCGTGATGGTGCTGATGCTGGCCGCGCCCGGCATCGAGCGCCTGCCGATGCTGCTCGCCGCCGCGGTCGGCGCGGGGCTTGCGCTGCTCGCGCTGTTCCTCGTCAGCCGACGCGAGCCGGCCTCGGGCGAACGCTTGCTGCTTGCCGGCGTCGCCATCGCCACCGGCGCCTCGGCGCTGGAGGCGCTGGTCCTTGCTGGCGGCGACCTGCGGCTCGATTTCCTCGTCGCCTGGATGTCCGGCTCGACCTATCGCGCCACCATGGCGGATGCCGGCCTCGCCCTCGCCGGCATGGCGGCGACGCTGCTCCTGCTGCCGGCGGCGGCGCGGTCCTTGGAGATCCTGCCGCTCGGCCCGGTCGCCCGCGCGCTCGGCCTTGATCCGCGGCGCGAGCGGGTGAAGCTCGTCGCGCTCATCGTGCTGCCGGTGGCCGCGGCGACGCTGGTGATGGGACCGCTCTCCTTCGTCGGGCTGGTGGGCCCTCACATGGCGCGCCTCATCGGCTTCCGGCGCGCCCTGCCGCACCTGCTGGCCTCCGGCCTGCTGGGCGGTGCCGTACTGATGGCCGCCGACTGGTGCGGCCGAGTGCTGTTCTTCCCCTGGCAGCTTCCCGCCGGGCTGATCGCAGCCTTCATCGGCGGGCCCTATTTCCTCTGGCTGATGTGGCGGACGCGATGAGCGCCTCGGCTTCATCCCGATCGCGTGAACGCGGCGCCCAGCCATCACATTCGCCGCCTTGACCGGTTATGTGTCGGGATCGATCCGACACGAGGTAGGTCATGCGGCTGCGCGCGCTTCCGGTCTTCGCCTTCGCCACGCTCCTCCTGACGGCGCCGCTGGTCCTGCCGGACCGCGCCTGGCCGCAGGATGCCGGACCTGTCGCGCATGCCGCGGACGGGGAGAAGAAGCCGGAGGGGCGGGAGGCGCGGGCCGCGTCCCGCGACCTGCCGCCCGCCTCGGTCACCCGGCACGAGCTGACCCTCGACGGCCGGACGCTGCGCTATACCGCGACCGCGGGCGCGCTGCCGGTGCGCGACACGGAAGGGCGCACGCTCGCCGAGATCGCCTATGTCGCCTATGTGCTGGACCGCGAGGCCGGCGCCGGCGCCGCTGAGCGGCCCGTCACCTTCGCCTTCAACGGCGGGCCGGGCGCCGCCTCGGCCTATCTCAATCTCGGCGTGATGGGACCGAAACGGCTGCCCGTCGGCCGGCAGGGCGACACCCCCTCGGCTCCGCCCATCCTCGTCGACAATGCCGAGACCTGGCTCGGCTTCACCGACCTCGTCTTCGTCGATCCCGTCGGCACCGGCTTCAGCCGCTTCGCCTCGGACGGCGACGACGCCCGCAAGCTGCTCTGGTCGGTCGAAGGCGACTACAAGTCGCTGTCGCGCTTCGTCACCAACTGGCTCAAGCAGAACGACCGGCTGACCTCGCCGAAATTCCTCGTCGGCGAGAGCTATGGCGGCTTCCGCGCGCCGAAGATCGCCCATGAGCTGCAGACCAGCGACGGTGTCGGCGTCTCCGGCATCGTCATGCTCTCGCCCGTGCTCGACTTCACCTATCAGCGCGACGCGCGCTCCTCGCCCTTCAAATGGGTGGTGGCGCTGCCGACCATGGCGGCGACGCGGCTGGAGCGCGAGGGCAAGCTGTCGCGCGAGGCGCTGGCCGAGGCCGAAACCTATGCGACGGGCGAGTATCTCTCCGACCTCATCAAGGGGCCGCGCGACCGCGAGGCGGTGAACCGCATGGCCGGCAAGGTCGCCGCGCTGACCGGGATCGACCCCAAGCTGGTCGAGCGCCGCGGCGGCAGGCTCGACAACGCCACTTTCCTGCGCGCGCTCGATCGCGACAAGGGGCTGGTCGGCAGCCCCTATGACGCCAATGTCGCCGGCCTCGACCCGGACCCCGATGCCGCCCGCAGCCGCGCGCCGGACGCGGTGCTGGAGGCGCTCACCGCGCCGCTGACCAGCGCCATGCTCGACTACTACGCCAACGAACTAAAATGGCGGCCCGAGGGGCGCTATTTCCTGCTCAACGACGAGGTCAGCCGGCGCTGGGACTATGGCGAGGGCCGCGGCGACCGCGAATCCATGAGCGAGCTGCGCAACGTCATGGCGCTCGATCCGCGCCTCAAGGTGATGGTCACGCACGGCTTCACCGATCTGGTCACGCCCTATTTCGAATCCAAGCTGCTGCTCGACCAGTTGCCGGCGCTCGGCGATCCCTCCCGCGTGCAGCTGGAGGTCTTCCCCGGCGGCCACATGTTCTACTGGCGCGACGGCTCGCGCGCCGATCTGGGCGAGGCGGTGCGCAGCATGGTCGAGGGCAAGAAAGGCTAGGGAGAAGGAGAGCCGGTGAGGATCACCCGCAGGAATCTCATCCGCACGAGCGCGCTCGGCACTGCTGCGGCCCTGCTGCCGGTGCCGGTGCTGGCGCAGGCAGAGCCGCTGATGCGGACGATCCCGTCCTCCGGCGAGCAGATACCCGCGGTCGGGCTCGGCACCTGGATCACCTTCAATGTCGGCGACGACCCGGTGCTGCAGGACGAGTCGACGCAGGTCATGTCCGCCTTCTTCGCCGGCGGCGGGCGGATGATCGATTCCTCGCCCATGTACGGCTCGTCGCAGGCGGTGGTGGGACGCGGACTGGAGAAGCTCGGCCGGCCGCAGGCGCTGTTCTCCGCCGAGAAGGTCTGGACCTCTTCCGGCGCGAACGGCCCCGCGCAGATCGAGCAGTCGCGCCGCTTCTGGGGCGTGAAGCGCTTCGACCTCATGCAGGTGCACAATCTCCTCGCCTGGGAGGCGCATCTCGACACGCTCCAGGCGATGAAAGCGGCGGGCCGGCTGCGCTATGTCGGCATCACCACCTCGGAGGGCCGCCGGCACGATCTGGTCGAGGAGATCATGCGCCGCCATCCGCTCGACTTCGTGCAGTTCACCTACAACCCCGTCGACCGCGAGGCGGAGCAGCGCCTGCTGCCGCTCGCCGGCGAGCGCGGCATCGCCGTCATCGTCAACCGGCCGTTCCGGCAGGGGGCGCTGATCCGCCGCCTCGAGGGCGAGCCGCTCCCCGACTGGGCGGGCGAGGCGGGCGCGACGAGCGGGGCGCAGCTGATCCTGAAATTCATCCTGTCGCATCCCACCGTGACCGTCGCCATCCCCGCCACCACGCAGGTCGGGCATGTGCGCGAGAACCTCGCCGCGGCGGGCGGCGCGCTTCCGGACAAGGAACTGCGGGAGCGGATCGCCGCTCACATCGGCGGCATCTGATGTCCGAGTGGTGGACCTACCGGCTGGACGACTTCCTGCTGTACGCGCCGCGGACCTATTGGCGCCTGTTCGAGGCGCAGAACGCGGCGCTGTGGCCGCTGCATCTGGCGACGGTGGCCGCCGGGCTGGTGCTCGTCCTGCTTATCTTCTGGCGGCCCGATAGAGCGCGACGCTGGACGGGGCTCGCCCTCGCCCTGTTGTGGACCTTTGTCGGCTGGTCCTTCCTCATGAACCGTTACGCCGCCATCAACTGGGCCGTCGCCTATGTCGCGCCCGCCTTCTTTCTGCAAGCCGGCCTTCTGCTGCTCGCCGCGCTGCTGCCGCGCGGCCTCGCCTTCGCCCGGCGCGACGCGATCGGCGGGGCGAGCCTGCTGCTGGCGCTGGCCGGACTGCTGCTCTATCCGGCGTTGCCGCTCGTCTTTTCCCGTCCGTGGACCAGCGCCGAGGTCTTCGGCATCGCGCCCGATCCCACGGCAATCGTGACGCTCGGCCTGCTCATGGCGGGGCGGGGCGCGTGGCTGGCGGTGCTGTTGCCGATCCCGCTGCTCTTGTGCCTCGTGAGCGGGCTCACCTTGTGGGCGATGGACGACGCCCAGGCCTGGCTGCCCTTCGGCGCGGCCGCTATCGGCCTCGTGCTGACGCTTGCCCGCCTGCTTACGCCGGCGCCCGCACCCGCCCGGACATCCTAGAACTGGTAGCGGATTCCGGCATTGGCCGTGCCGGAGGTGTAGTCGCCGTTGAACTTGATGTTGGCGTTGACGAAGCCGTTCCAGCCCGACTCCTTGCCGAACCAGTTCAGCGCCGCGCCGACCTCGCCGAAGGCGCCTTCGAGCGAGTCGTTCGCCACCACCTCGATGCCGGGCGAGGTAAAGGTGGCGTAGTTGTCGCCCTTGAACTCGTACCAGAAGCGGCCGGTGACCGAGCCCTCGAACACGTAGTTCTCGGTCTCGTGTACCCGCCCGCCGACACGCGCGCCGACGCTGGCGCGCAGGCTCTCGCCGTCGTGGAAGTCGACCGAGGCCGACGGCGGCAGCCAGAAATCGTCGATATTGGTCTGGACATAGGAGAGCGTGGCGACCGGCTCGACGAACAGCGTCTCGGTCCAGTTGATCCGATAGCCGGTGTCGATGGTGAAGCCGAGCGAATTGACGTCCGACGACTGCTTGTTGGTGTCGAGATAGAGGCCGACGGCGTCGTAGTCGAAGGTGAGGATGTCCGCCTTGAACAGGGCGTCGACGAAGAAGCCGCCGTTCAGATAGGTGGCGTAGGCGCCCACCGTGCCGCCGGTGAAGGAGCCGCCGTTCAGCGACTTCTCCATGTCGACCGAGGACGACAGATAGCCGCCGAGCACGCCGAGGATCCAGGTCTCGTCGCCCGAGCTCTTGCCGAAGTCGGCGCCGGCGATGAAGCCGTAGGTGTCCTGGCTGTAGCCGGTGTCGTACTGGTAGGTGCCGGCGCGTCCCACATGGGTCACGCTCTCGTCGCGCGTCGACCAGCTGCCGATCATCTTGCCCCAGACGCCGGGCGTGACGTCGGCCGGCGTGCCGCCGGGCCCGCGCGACAGCGCCGGATCGAGAACATAGGCGCGCAGATCCGCCTGCCGGTCCAGCCACACGCCGGAGGTCTCGTACCAGATCTGCTGAGCGGCGGAGATGAAGGAGGGGAACTCGAACACCTCCTCGTCCGGCGCGCTGACCAGCCGGACTTCCGGCTGGCCGTTCTCGTCCAGCTCGGTGACGAGGTCGTAGATGAAGAGCCCCTTGTCGAGCACGCCGCCGAAGCGCGGCGAGTAGTAGCTGGAGCGCGGATCGAGCCCGAAGGTCGCGTTCGACGAGCCGTTCACGAGCTGGACGAGGGTGATGCCCTCGGTGTTGTAGGCGGCGGCGCCGGGATTCACGTCGTGGATCAGCAGATTGGTCGTGCCGCTCATCGTGGTGCCGGTCAGCGGCGTCTGCGTCGCGTCGAGGCCGACGACGATCAGGCGGTCCGAGGTCGAGCCGGGGCCGCCAATATAGGTGTCGAGCCCGATGGCGCTGTTGCCGATGCCGGCGAAGGTGCCGCTGACATAGGTCACGTCGCGCGCCGCCGTCGCTCCCAGCGTGCCGGGCGTCTCGTCGATCGAGCTGATGACGCCGCCGCCGGACCCGGCCGGATTGCCGTTCACGAAACTCTCGAGCGAGTCGAAGATCGTCTGCTCGGCCACATCCCCCTGTACGGCGGTGACGATGTTGCCGGTGTTGTTCAGGACGTCGACGCCGTCGCCGAAGGCGCTGACGCCGACCGTGATCCAGGTGTTGGAGCTGAGATTGTTGAAGGTGTCGGCGTTACCGGTCAGTCCGACGAGGCCGACGAGCGTGCCGTAATTGTTGATGACCGCCGCGGC
Organism: Xanthobacteraceae bacterium; assembly: GCA_029239875.1. Classification (GTDB taxonomy): domain Bacteria; phylum Pseudomonadota; class Alphaproteobacteria; order Rhizobiales; family Xanthobacteraceae; genus Ancylobacter. Next base: position 191,587 of record JARBUD010000001.1, read on the forward strand.
GCCTTCGACATTGATCACGACACGCCCGGCCGCATCGGCGAGGTCGAGCTGCGTGCTGCCATTGTACGACCAGGCGGAGACGAGCGCGCCGCTGCCGATATTGATGGTGGCGCCGTCGTCGCTGGTCACCGAGATGACCGCGTCGTCCCAGTCCGCCGCCGTCGCGAAGACGAAGGCGCCGGCGCCGACATTCACCGTGGCGAGGTCGGCATTGACGATGTGGATGGCGTTGCCGAGCCCGGCGCCGTTCACGTCGCCGCGCACGGTGGCGCCGTCGCCGACGCTGACCGTGGCGTCGTCCCAGCTCTCGACATAGATGGCGTCGACGCCGGCGGTCACCGTGCTGAACTGGCCGGTGGAGACGGAGACGTCGTTGCCGCCGCCGCCGAGATAGGAATAGGCGACGAGACCGGTATCGGCGGCGCTGACGACGCTCAGCGCGCCGGTGGCGATGAGGACCGAGCCCGAGCCGCCGAAATCCTTGCCGGCGACGATGCCGACATCGGTGGCGGTGATCCGCCCACCCGCACCGGTGCTCACATTGAGGTCGCCGTCCTGGCCGTCGCCATAGGCGAGCACGCCGTCCTCGGCGTTGATGATGCCGCTGGCGACGATGTTCACGTCGCCCGCACCGTGGTCCTTGATCAGGTAGATGCCGGCATGGCCGGCATTGATGGTGCCGTAGGTGGCGACGTTGACGGCGCCATCGCCGTCGACGTGCTGCACGTCGATGCCGTGCTCGCCGGCGGTCAGGCTGCCATAGGAGGACACGCTGATCGCGGTGCCGTCGAAGCTGTCGCTGTCCTGCTTGAGGATGGCGATGGCGTCGACGTCACTGACGATCGAGGCCGAGGCGCCGGTGCTGACGCTGGCGAGGCCATCGCCGAAGCTGTTGAACACGAAGACGCCGGCGAAATCCGTCCCGGCGCTGGTGAGGCCGCCGATCGAGCCGTCGACATTCACGCCGACATCGCCGTCGCCGAGCTTGGCGGCGAGCACGCCGAGGCCGTCGGCCTTCACCGCGCCGTCGACGTCGATGGTGGCGAAGCCGTTGCCGATGCTGGCGCCGATGACGCCGACCAGCGGGGCGCTGACGTCGCCCGTGGTGATGTTGAGGGCGGTGAGATTGCCGATGGCCGCGCCCGCGACGCCGACGCCCTCGGTCGAGGTCACCGGACCGTTGGTGACGATGTTGGTGCTGTTGCGATTACCGATGATGAGCGCACCGACGCCGGCATAGCGGCCGGTCACCGCGCCCTGGGTGGTAACGTCGAGCACGCCGTCGTTGCCGATGCTCAGCCCGAGCACGCCCAGCCCCTCGGCGCCGCTCGTGGCGCCGGTCTCGACGGCGAGCCGGTTGTTGTCGCCGATGGCGAGGCCGCCGGCGCCGAGATAGCGGCCCGTCGCCCCGCCCGCAGCATCGATCGAACCGGTATTGCCGTTGCCGATGAGGAGGCCGGCAACGCCGACATACTCGGCCGAAACCGGGCCGGTGCTGTCGATGGCGAGCGAGCCGCCATTGCCGATGATGCCGCCGGCGACGCCGACATAGGCGGCGGTGACCGAGCCGGTATTGCCGATGCTGATCGTATGGCTGTCGCCGATCCCGAGGCCGATGATGCCTACGCCGAGATTGTTCTGGATGGTGCCGCTGTTGTTGATGGTGAGCGAGCCGCCGGCGCCGTTGCCGATCACCGCGCCGGCGATGCCGACATAGCCGTCCTCGATGGTGCCGCCATTGTTCTCGACCAGCACGTCGTTTCCGTCGCCGATGGCGAGGCCCCCCATGCCGATGGCGAAATCGGAGATGTCGCCGCTATTGCTGACGATCACGTCCTCGGCGCCGGTGGCGCTGTTGTTGCCGATCTTGCCGCCGCCGACGCCGAGGATCGGCGTCATGCCGCTGCTGGAGAGCACGTCGGCGCTGTTGTTCACCACCGCATGGCCGGTGCCGATGTTGAGCGCGATGACGCCGATCGCGTCGGCGTCGATCAGGCCCGCCGTGTTCACGGTGGCAGTGCCGCTGCCCAGCGTCAGCGCGCCGGCGCCGATGATCGGCGGATCGATGATGCCGGCGAAGTCGACCGTCGCGTCGCCGCCGCCCGCGGCGATGGCGCCGACGCCGATGAGACCGCCAGATTCGACCGTGACGAGGCCGTTCACCGTGACATGGGTGTCGCCGGAGGTGTTGAGGCCGAGCACGCCGCCCAACTCGCCCGAGACGCCGCCGGTGGTGATGTCGACGGAACCGCCCGGGCCGATGGCGGCGCCGATCACGCCGAAGCCGTGCTGGCCGGTGACCGAGCCGGCACTGGTGTCGATGTCGACCACGCCGCTCTGGCCCATGGCAAGCGCGGTGATGCCGTTGCCGGCGCCGGTGACATTGCCGGTGGCGGTGACGCTGACATTCGCCGTGCCCGCGCCGACCGGCAGGTCGTCGAGCGCATCCGGGTCGAGGCTGCCGAGATCCATCAGGTCGGGCAGCTCGACATGCTCCAGCCCGTCGAGGCCCTCCACGTCGGCGCTCGCCGAGACCGCGACGATGCCGTCGCCATAGGTGCCGGTGACGTCCCCATTGGCGACGATGGTGTTGGTGGCATGGCCGTTGGCGCTCATCGCCACGGCGTTGATGCCGTTGGCACCGGTGACGTCGCCCGAGGCGGTGATCTCGTTGGAGGCCACGCGGGGCACGACGACGCCACCGGCAAGCGCGGTGGCGATGATGCCGTCGCCAAACCCGTCATCGTCGGTGTCGCCGGTGACGGTGCCACCCTGGACGCCGATCACCGTGCGGGCATCGGTGCCGATGCCGGTGGCCAGCACGTCGATGCCATCCACCGTGCCGCGGATCTCGTCCGTGCCGGGGGCGAGCGTGACCTCGGCCTCGCCGCCCATCAGCGGGTCGCCGACGGCGGTGATCAGCAGGCCGTCGCCGTCATTGCCGGTGACGCTACCGCCATTGACGGTGACATAGGCGTTCACGCCGGTCGCCACGATGCCGCTCGCGGCGCCGACGACGCTGGAATTGGCCCCGCCGACATAGGTCGCGTTGCCCACCGGGATGCCCAGCGGCGCATAGCCCTCGACGTCGACGCCGTTCTCGCCGGCGACGGTGCTGATGACGAGCCCGTTATTGTGGAAGGAGGCGTCGACGGCGAAGGGGTTGAGGTTCAGATTGCCGCGCACGCCGACGCCGGCCCCGCTGACCACGACGCCGCTGTTCACGGTGACGACGGCGTTCTCCAGCGAGAGACCGCCGGCCGGCTCGGTCCAGCGGTCGCCGACCGTGGTAACGGTATTGGTGCTGTAGGTGGTGCCGGCGCGCGCGCCCGGCGCTGCCGCCAAAAGCACCGTGGCGAGCGTCGCTATCGCCGTGGTGCCGAGAAGATATGTCCGCCGCTGTCCGCCCGTACCGAAAACGCGCCGTCCCTGCCCGCCCGGGCCACCCGCAACCGCCATTCTTCCCCCCCAAGGCAACCAGCGGGCGCGCGCCGCAAGGTCGGCTCCCGCTCCGCGCGCGTCTCAGGTCGAGATTTGAGCGCGGCACGAAATTCCTAACAATCGCCGTGCAAACAGGCAAGAATTTCCTGCTACTTTAGCCGCATTGTGCCGCTTAGGCCTGATCACATCTCAGCTGAACTAGGTACGGTATTCAGTATAATTTTCGTATCTTGCAACGATGTTGAAAGTTATTGTTGCAAGATAGCTAAATATGTCCGGAAAATGGCAAAGAGATAACCGTCCGATATGCTCTGATCGTGAGCAGCATCGGCGATCCCATATCGCTACGGCCGACGCGCTTTAGTTTGTTTTTCGAATCATTTTGAGATTTTTGCCGACATCCGGGCCTTTGATGCCTGCCGCGAACGCGTTCCTCTGCCGCCGGGAAAGAGGCGTCCACCCCCGAAATCCACCGGAAAGAAGGGTGACGTCAGCCGCGCTCCGTCCCGGTGGTCAGCCATGCCGGGTCGAACCAGCGGTCGGCCTCGCCGTCATAGGGCAGGCGCGTGATGTCCCAATGCCGGATCAGGCGGGCGTAGCTCGCCCACACCGCCGGGCCGCCGCCAATATAGATCGCCCGCCCCGGGAAGGCGGCGACCGTCGCCTCCGGATCGTCGGTCGAGCGGATCTCGACGATGGTGCGGTCGCGATAGGCGAAATCCGGGATGGGGGCCTTGGTGGCGGGGCCGACCAGCAGCACATGGCCGCGCGTGGCGTCGAAGAAGCGGGCGACGTCCGCCACGAATTCCGGCTCCGTCCGCCCTTCCCAGGGCAGCCTGCCGCGCAGCCCAAGCTGGCCGCTCAGGCCGATGGCACACATGGCGCGGATATCGGCCATCCATTCCTCCCTCCGGTCGCGGTCTTCGTCCCGGCCGCACCTGAACATGACAACGTCCCGGCCGCGAAGTCGAACCGCACCCGTTCGCACGAACCGGTGAGGCCCACGAACCGGGGGAACGCGTCAGCGCGCCGGTGCGCGCGTGGCCTCGGGCCGCGCGCGGTCGCCGCGCAGCTTAGCCTGCCAGACGCCGGCGCTCACCATCTCGGCGATGACGTCGGCCATGACCTTCGCCACCGCCTCGCTGCCGCGCGCATTCATCGTGCGCTGCGAGACCACCACCGACAGGCGCCAGGACGGCGTGGGGTCGACGATGGGGATGGCGACCATCTCGCCGCGCGCCATCTCATCGGAGAAGGCGAAATGCGGCATCACCGCCAGCGCCCGGCGCGAGCACACCATGCGCGCGATGGTCGGCAGGCTGTCGCAGGCCATGGCGTTGGGCACCACATCGTGGCGGGCGGCGAACTGCTCGATCACCGTGCGCATCACGTTGGGCGCGCCGGGCAGCACGATCGGCAGCGCGAACATCTGGCGGAAGGAGATGCTCCCCTGGGCCACGACGGGATGGTCCGGCGGGGCGAACAGCATGAGGTCCTCGACCATCATCTCCGTCCACGCCACGTGCTTGAAGGCCTTGTGGTCGTAGAGCAGTGCAACGTCGAGCCGGCCCATCTGGATGAAGTCGTCGAGATAGCCGGTCATCGCCTCGACGATGTGCAGGGTGATGTTGGGCTGGCGCTCGGCCATGGCGGCGAGCAGCGGCAGGGACAGGCCGCGGCAGGCGGAGGTGGGCAGCCCCACCGAGACCCGGCCCGAGGGGGTGAGCGACTGCGAGCGCAGGACGTCGCGGGTGCGCTCGACCTCCTCGAGGATGCGCCTTGCATGGTCGTAGAGCTGCTGGCCGATCTCGGTCGGCGTCACGCCGCGCGCATGGCGCAGCAGCAATTCGACGCCGAGCTCGTCCTCGAGGTTCTTCATCTGCTGGCTCAGCGAGGGCTGGGCGATGCGCAGCACCTCGGCGGCCCGCGAGAAGTTACCGCTTTCGGCGATCTGAACGAAATATTTGAGCTGACGCAGATCCATGGGGCGACCTTTCGGAGCCGCAAGTCTGTCGCCTCGAAAGTAAATGTCAAACGACTAAAAAACAGCCATATGCACAAACTATTGACATATAGCACTCTTTAGCATCGTAATTTCAAGAGGTTATATTCGGCTAATTCCGATCATCCGTGCCTATAATTCGTTATAATAGGATTTAGCTATATCACTGATTGGAAAATCATCTTTGTCCATAGGCCGGACTTATACGTAGCCTGTCCCTGCATCCGACAACGACGGGCCTGCGACGCCCATCCAAGACGTTCATCCTGGTCCCGACAGGAGAATTAAACATGTCTTCCAGAGGATTTACCCGCAGCCAGTTGCTGGCGGCGACGGTGGCGTTCGGCCTTTTGGCCTCGGCCGCTCAGGCCGAGCAGCAGCCCTGCATCGGCAATTCGGCGGCGGTGACCGGTCCGGCGGCCTTTTCCGGCCAGGCGATCAAGATGGGCGCGCAGATCGCCATCGACGAGATCAACGCCGGCGGCGGCGTGCTCGGAAAGAAGCTGCGGCTGGTGCAGTACGACGACGCCGGCGCCCCGCCGCGCGGCGTCGACAACACCCGCCGCATCGCCCTCGCCGACAAGTGCATCGCCATACTCGGCGGCTTCCACTCCACCGTCGCGGTGGCGCAGGTCGAGCCGGTGCACGAGATCGGCATCCCCTATGTCGGCGTCTGGGCCGCCAACACCAAGGCGATCGAGAACGGGCGCGACCCGAACTTCATGTTCCGCGTCTCGGCCAAGGACAAGTGGGTCGCCCGCTTCCTCGTCGACGAGGCGCTGAAGGTGGCGAAGGACGGCAAGATCGCCTTCTTCTACGAGAACACCGGCTGGGGCAACGGCGCGCTGCCGGACGTGAAGGCAGCGCTGGCCGCGCGCGGCAAGGAGCTCGTCGCCGCCGAGACCTTCAACTGGAACGACCAGGACATGTCGCCCCAGGTGATCCGCGCCCGCGACGCGGGGGCGGAGGTGGTGATCGTCTGGTCGCTCGATCGCGAGGGCAACCAGATCCTGCGGGCCATGGACAAGATCGGCTACAAGCCGTCGGTCATCGGCGCCTGGGGCATCAGCGGCAATCTCGGCGAGCTCGCCGGCCCGCTCGCCAACGGCGTGCGGGTGATGCAGACCTATTCCTTCCTCACGCCGCAGAGCGACACCGGCAAGAAGGTGCTTGCGGCGCTGGCCGCGCAGTATGGGCTGAAGGACCCCGCCTCGATCAAGGCGGCCTCCGGCATCGCCGACGCCTATGACGCCGTCTACATCCTCGCCGACGCCATCAAGATCGCCGGCTCCTATGACTGGCCGAAGGTGCAGAAGGCGCTCTACGAGGTGAACCGCGACGGGCTGGTCGCGCCCTATCGCCCGGCCTTCCTCAAGTCCGACCCCGAGCGCAACGACGCCCTGCTGCCCGAGCACTACCTGCTCGCGGTCTGGCACGACGGCAAGCTGATCCCCTTCAAGGGCTCGCCCTACGACAAGTGACGCGGACGCGGCCGGACAGCCTCCGGCCGCGCCCCTTCCGTTCGCCAAGCGAGGAGGCGACCCGATGTCGACGGTGGCGCAATATGTTCTCTCCGGCCTGGCCATCGGCGGCATCTACGCCCTGGTGGCGCTCGGCTTCCACATCATGTGGTCGGCCGCCCGCGCGGTGAACTTCGCCCATGGCGACACGCTGATGATCGGCGGCCTGCTCGCCGCCTATCTGGTGGCGAGCGGCTGGCCGCTGGCGCTGGCCTGCGCCCTGGCGATCCTCGTCGGCGGCCTGTTCGGCTTCGTGCTCGAACGCCTCGCCGTGCGCCCCTTCGCGCACCAGCCCAACTCCATCGGCTGGATGCTCACCACCATCGCCGTCGGCATCATGGTGGAGAGCTACGCCACCATCGAAACGCAGGGCTATGCGCTGCCGCTGCCCTCGCCCGGCGTCGCCGGGTCGGTGCAGATCCTCGGCGCGGGCCTCTATCCGCAGGAGCTGGCGATCCCGGTCCTCGCGCTCGCCGCCATGCTCGGCCTGCAGGCGCTGCAGCGCCACACGCTGATCGGGCGCGCCATGCAGGCGGTCGCCCACAACAAGAACGCCGCAGCGCTGATGGGCATCAATGTCGATCTCGTCGTCGCCTTCTCCTTTTCCCTCGCCAGCCTGCTCGGCGCGGCCGCCGGCGTGCTGATCGCCCCTGTCGTGCAAGCCTCGGCGACCATGGGCCTGCTGCCCGGCCTCAAGGGCTTCGCCGTCGCGATCATGGGCGGCATCACCTCCGCACCGGGCGTGGTGATCACCGGCCTCGCCTATGGCGTCATCGAGAAGTTCGTCGAGGGCTACGTCTCCACCGCGGCGCGCGAGATCGTCGGCTTCTCGCTGATGATCGTGGTGCTGCTCGCCTTCCCGCAGGGCCTGTTCGGCAAGCGCGAGGTGGCCAAGGTATGAGCCGCCTCTATGCCATCGGCTTCCTCGCCCTCGCGGCGGTGCTGGTCGCCGTGCCGCTCGCCTCGGACAACGAGTACGAGCTGCGGCTGTTCATGCTGTTCCTGATCTACGCGATCATCGCGGTCGGGCTGAACGTGCTGATCGGCCTCGCCGGCCTCGTCTCGCTCGGCCAGGCCGGCCTGTTCGCGCTGGGCTCCTACACCGGCGCCATCACCACCACGCGGCTCGGCTTCGACATGGTCGGCGCCGGCCTCACCGCCGCGATCGTCGCCGGCCTGTTCGGGGCGCTGCTGGCCTACCCGACCGTGCGGGTGCGCGGCGTCTATCTGGCGGTCGTCACCATCGCCTTCGGGCTGATCGTCGAGAACGTCGCCATCGAATGGCAGTCGCTGACCGGCGGCACCACCGGGATCACCTCGATCCCCTCGCCAAACGTCTTCGGCCTGCGGCTGTCGGGCTATGCGTATTACGGCGTGCTGGCGGTCTCGCTGTTCCTGCTGGTGGCGGCGGCGCACAACCTCAAGGGCTCGCGCTACGGCCGCGGCCTCCTCGCGGTGGCGCAGAGCGAGACGGCGGCACGCGCGCTCGGCCTCGATCCGACGGCCCTGCGCACCCTCGCCTTCGTCATCGCCTCGGTCACGGCGGGCGTCGCTGGCACCTACTATGCCTTCCTCAATTCCTACATCTCGCCGGACATCTTCACCTTCACCGACAGCATACGCTTCCTGCTGATGGTGATCCTCGGCGGCGCGGCCTCGACCTTCGGGCCGGTCATCGGCGCCTACATCCTCACCTATCTGCCCGAATATCTTCAGGAATTCGCCGTCTGGCAGAAATTCGCCTATGGCGCGCTGCTGCTGGTCGTCATGTTCGTGCTGCCGCGCGGCATCATGGGCTCGCTCGGCGCGCTGAGGAGCCGTCTGCGCCCCGCCGCGCGCGCCATCGCCGCCACCGACGGCATCGACGCCCGGACGACGCTGGCGCGGGAGGCAAGCGAGCAGCAGGCGGAACTGGTCGCCCGCGACCTCACCGTGCGCTTCGGCGGCCTCACCGCGCTCTCCGAGGCCTCGCTGCGCGTGAAGCCGGGCGAGGTGCATGCGCTGATCGGCCCGAACGGCGCGGGCAAGTCGACCTTCATCAACACCATCTCCGGCTTCTACCGGCCGACCGCCGGCGCCTTCGAGCTCGACGGCATCCAGCTCACCGGCATGGCCTCGCACGAGATCGCCCGCGCCGGCCTCGCGCGCACCTTCCAGAACACCGAGCTGTTCGGCGAGATGACGGTCCTGGAGAACGTCATGATCGGCGGCCAGCAGCGCCTGCGCTACGGCGTCCTCGCCTCGATCCTGCGCACGCCGGCCATGCGCCGCGAGGAGGCCCATTGCCGGCAGGCGGCGATCGGCCTGCTCGCCTTCGTCGGCCTCGAAGGCTACGCCTACGAGGAGGCACGCTTCCTGCCCTTCGGCCTGCAGCGCCGGCTGGAGATCGCCCGCGCGCTGGCGGCCAATCCTCGCCTCCTGCTGCTCGACGAGCCGGCCGCGGGCCTCACCACGCAGGAGATCGACGACCTCGAGGCGATGATCCGCCGCGTCGCCGATCTCGGCATCAGCGTCCTGCTCATCGAGCACCATGTCGAGCTGATCATGGCGGTGGCCGACACGGTGACCGTGCTCGACTACGGCCAGGTCATCGCCAGCGACACGCCCGCAGCGGTGCAGGCCGATCCGCGCGTCATCGAGGCCTATTTCGGCACGTCCGGTGCAACCCACGCGCCCGCGGAGGTGCCGGCATGAGCGCGATGGGCGAACCGCTCCTCGACATCCGCAGTCTCGAGCTGCGTTACGGCGCCGCCGTGGCGGTGCGCGACATCTCGCTGAGCGTGAAGCCGGGCCAGCTCGTCGCCGTCATCGGCAACAATGGCGCGGGAAAATCCTCGCTGCTGCGCGGCGCCACCGGGCTCGTCCGCCCGGCCGGCGGGCAGGTGTTCTTCCGCGGCGCCGACACGACGCTGGTGCCGGCCCACCGTAAGGTACGGCAGGGGCTCGTCATGGTGCCGGAAGGCCGGATGCTGTTCCCCGACCAGAGCGTCGAGGACAATCTGATCCTCGGCGCCTATGCGCATGGCGGGCTGAAGGGCGCCCGCGCGCGGCAGACCTTCGAGCGGGTGCTCGCGCTGTTCCCGCGCCTGAAGGAGCGCCTCGCCCAGCAGGCCGGCTCGATGTCCGGCGGCGAGCAGCAGATGCTCGCCATCGCCCGCGCGCTGATGGCTGAGCCGGAGCTTCTCGTCATCGACGAGCTGTCGCTCGGCCTCGCGCCGAAGATCGTCGACCAGCTCATGGGCGTGCTCGCCGAGCTCAACGAAGGCGGGCTCGCCATCCTGCTGGTCGAGCAGTTGGCGGCGCACGCGCTCGCCATCGCCGACCACGCCTACGTCATCGCCAATGGCCGCGTCGTGCGGCAGGGGCCGAGCGCCGAGATCGCGCGCGATCCCGAGGTGATGGAGTCGTTCCTCGGAAAGAAGAAAGCCGCTTCCTGAACGCGCCCCGCGGCGCGCCCCTCGCTCAACAGTGCCATCAACGTGCAAGGAGTGACCATGTCTCGCGTCGTCGACCTGAGCTTGCTCATCGAAGACAACATGCCGGCCCACAAGCTCTTCCAGCGGCCGGTCATCACCACCCATCTGAGCCATGAGAGCTCCAAGGCGTTCGGCCTCGGCGTGCCCGGCGACGCCATGACCTTCCAGACCAATTTCATCGCCATGATCGACCATGTCGGCACCCATGTGGACGCCTACCGCCACGTGAACCCGAACGGCGCGCCGGTCGATGAGATGCCGCTGGAGATGTTCATGGGCAAGGCGGTGTGCTTCGACCTGCGCCACATCCCCGACCTCGGCGAGATCACCGTCGCCGACATGGAGGAGGCCGAGAAGAAGGCCGGCGTGAAGGTCGACGGCCACATCGTCCTGCTCTGCACCGGCTTCCACCAGCGCAACTATCCCGGCCTCGATTCGGTGTGGAAGAACCCGCTGCTCACCGCCGAGGCGACCCGCTGGCTTCATGAGCGCGGCTCGAAGATGCACGGCGTCGAGGGTCCTTCGACCGACAAGCCGACCGACAACATCTTCGCCCAGCATCGCCTCTGCCGCGACCTCGGCATCAGCCACTGGGAATGGCTGGTCAATCTGGAGGAACTCGTCGGCAAGGGCGAGGTCCAGTTCTTCGGCGTGCCGCTGAAGTTCAAGGGCGGCTCCGGCTCCCCGGTGCGCGCCTTCGCCCTCGTCGACTGACGGAGAAGTGGCCGGGAAGCCTCGCCGCCCGGCCCGCTTCTTGCTGAGGAGCCGCGGCCATGAGAACCCCCTTTGCCCGGATGGGTGCCCGCGAGGCGCGCGACCGCGTAGCGCGCCGGGAGCTTTCCCCGGTCGAGCTCACCCGCGCCGCCCTCGATGCGGCCGCCGCCACGCAGGCGAGCCTCAACGCCTTCTTCCTCATCTTCGAGGAGGAGGCGATGGCGGCCGCGCATGCAGCGGAGGAAGCGGTGATGCGGGGCGACGACCTCGGCCCGCTGCATGGAATTCCCTTCTCGGCCAAGGATTTGATGGCGGTGAAGGGCGCACGCTATGCCTCCGGCTCGCGTGCCATGGCGGACAATGTCGCGAGCGTCGATGCCCCGGCGGTGGAGCGGGCGAAGGCGGCGGGCGCCGTCCTCATCGGCAAGACCACGACCAGCGAGTTCGGCTGCAAGCCGGTCGGCGACAGCCCGCTCACCGGCATCACCCGCAACCCGTGGAACCTTGAGAAGACCCCCGGCGGCTCCAGCGCCGGCGCGGCCGCCTCGGTCGCCGCCGGCATCACGCCCTTCGCGCTGGGCACCGATGGCGGCGGCTCGATCCGCATACCCTGCGCCTTCTCCGGCCTCGCCGGGCTGAAGGGGCAGTTCGGCCGCGTGCCGGTCTGGCCGACCTCGGCCACGCCGACGCTGGCTCATGTCGGGCCGATCGCGAGAAATATGGACGACGCCGCGCTGCTGTTCGCGGCCATCGCCGGCCATGACACGCGCGACCCGTTCAGCGTCGCCGGCCCGGTGCCGGACGTCGAGGCGGCGGTGGGGCGGTCCATCGAAGGCATGCGCATCGCCTGGAGCCCGACGCTCGGCTATGCCCGCCCCTCGCCCGAGGTGCTGCGCGTCACGCGAGCCGCGGTCGAGCGGCTCTCGGATCTCGGCGCGGTGGTGGAGGAGGTCGAGACCGTCTTCGCCACCGACCCCGCCGAGCTCTGGATCGCCGAATTCTATGCCGGCGTCGGCACCCGCCTGCGCACTGTCATCGAGAACCAGCGCGACCTGCTCGACCCGTCCGTCGCCGTGGTGCTGGAAGCCGCGCTCGGGCAGGAGATGCGCGCCTATTACGAGACCGTCTTCGCCCGCTACGCGCTGCGCGAGGAGATGCGCCGCTTCTTCGAGCGCTATGACGTGCTCGTCTCGCCGGTGCTGCCGGTCTCCTCGCTCGACGCCGGGCTCGACATGCCCGCGCATCTTGCCGACCGGAATCTCGTGAGCTGGGTCTTCTATACCTACCCGTTCAACCTCACCGGCCAGCCCGCCGCCGCCGTCTGCGCCGGCCTCGACGCGGACGGCATGCCCGTCGGCCTACAGGTCGTCGGCCGCGCGCTCGGCGAGGCCGACGTGGTGCGCGTCGCCGCCGCCGTCGAGCGGGTCCGGCCCGCATTCGATCTCGTCCCGCCCTTCCTGCGCCAAAACCAGAGCGAGGTTCTCCCATGAGCACGCCCGAAGCCTTCATGCGCCGCGCCATCGAGATCAGCCGCGAGAAGATGCGCTCCGACGGCTCGGCGCCGTTCGGCTGCGTGATCGTCAAGGATGGCGAGATCGTCGGCGAGGGCGTCAACAACGTGGTCAACAACCACGACGCCACCTCGCATGGCGAGGTCGAGGCGATCCGCGACGCCGGCCGCCGGCTCAAGAGCTGGGACCTCTCCGGCTGCGAGCTCTACACCACCTGCGAGCCCTGCGAGATGTGCGTCGCCTCGATGTTCTGGGCGAAGATTTCGCGGATGTACTACGCGAACACGCTGAAGGACTGCACCGAGATCGGCTTCGACCTCGAGCCGCTGAAGCAGATGGTTCGGTCCGAGGTGGAGCAGCGCACCCTTCCCGCCGGACGTCTTCTCGCCTCCGAAGCGCGCGAAGTGCTCGACGAATGGGCAGCCTCGCCCTCCTTCAACGCCTTCCAGTGACGTGCCGACCAGTGATGTCCCGACATTTCCCCGCGCCGGCTGAGCCGGTCGGCAAGGTCTGACTGACCCCAAAAACAACCTTCCCAGATGGAGCCATCGTCAATGAACGAGTTCGACGGAAAGATAACCGACTTCCGCGCGCTGCTGCATCCGCTCAACCGCCGCCGCTTCCTGCAGGGCGCCAGTGCGCTCGCCGGCGCGGCAGCCGTCGGCGCCTCCAGCGCCCCGGAGCCCGCCTATGCGCAGGACAAGGTGCTGAACCTGCTCAGCTGGCCCGGCCATGGCGACCCGGCCTTCGTGAAGCCCTTCGAGGAGAAGTACGGCTGCAAGGTCGTCGCCAAGGAATATGTCGGCGGCGAGCCCATGCTGGCGCTGATGAACCAGTCGCCCCCCGGCTCCTTCGACGTCGTGCTGGCCGACGCCGAATACATCCACATGCTCAAGGAAGGTGGCTTCATCGACAAGATGGACCCGGCCGATTACCCGCTCGCCGACTACTGGCCGGACTTCCAGAAGTTCGCCCCGCACTGGGTGGGCGAGGACCTCTATTCCGTGCTCATCCGCTTCGGCTATCTCGGCATCGCCTACCGCACCGACATGCTCACGGAAGCCGACGTAAAGTCCTACAAGGCGCTCTGGGACCCGAAGATCAAGGGCAAGGTTGGCTTCTTCGACTGGTACCTGCCGACCATGGGCTGCCTCAGCCTCTACAACGGCAACAAGCCGCCCTTCGACATCTCGGATGCCGCCTTCGACAAGCTGAAGGAGACGGTGTTCTCGCTGAAGCCGCAGGCATCCGGCTTCTACTCCATGGCCGACCAGTTCTCGATGCTGACCAACGGCACCGCCGCGGCGATCCCCGGCGTCGGCGACTGGGTCGTGCTGCTGCTGCAGAAGAACGGCGTGCCGGTTTCCGCCGCGGTGCCGGACGAGGGCGGCATCCAGTGGACGGAGTCGATGTCCATCGTCTCGTCCTCGACCAAGAAGGATCTCGCCAAGGCCTTCATTCAGTACGCCTCCTCGCCGGAAGGCCAGGCGCGCTCGGCGCTGCTGCCCTCCTACTGGGCGTCCATCCCCAACAAGAAGGGCTGGGACGTCCTGATCAAGGACCACCCGGCCGAGGCCAAGGCGCTGCGCCACACCTATGACGCGCGCAACGTCATGGACGAATACAAGGACGGCAAGATCTTCATCCGCCAGACGCCGGTGAAGCAGAGCATCGAGACCTGGAACGACGCCTGGTCCGAATTCAAGTCGATGTGAGAAGCGGCCGGGCGGAGGCGCGACGCCTCCGCCAGGTCCTTGCCTGACCCGAACCAGCCTGCGAGCCGGCCATGTCCGATGCCACCTCCATCCAGACGCCGCCGCCCTCCGCCTCGGCGAAGGCGAGCCGGCTACGCTTTGCCGCGTTCTGGGGCCTGCCGCCGCTCCTCTGGCAGCTCGCGTTCTTCGTCGTGCCGCTCGGCTTCCTCGTCGCCATGACCTTCTGGTCGGTGAAGAGCTTCCGCCTCACCCCGGACGCGACGCTGGCCAACTGGATCTTCATCCTCAACGCCGGCTTCTTCCGCAACGCCTACATCTACACCTTCTGGCTCGCCGGGCTGACGGCACTGCTCGCCAGCCTCATCGCCTTCCCGGCCTCCTATGCCATGGCCTTCCTCCTGAAGCCGGCGACGCGGCGCTTCCTCGTCTTCATGCTGGTGGTGCCGTTCTTCACCTCCTATCCCGTCCGCATCTACTCCACGCAGATCTTCTTCAGCCCCCAGGGCATCATCAACGCGGTGATCGCGCCGCTCGGCCTCGGCCCGATCTCGGTGCTGAACAGCCCGGCCGGCACGGTGGTCGGCTATCTCGTGCTGACCCTGCCGCTCGTGGTGCTGCTCCAGACCTTCGCGCTCGGCAACGTGCCGCGCACGCTCATCGAGGCGGCGCATAATCTCGGCTGTGGCCGGCTGCGGACCATCCTTACCGTGATCGTGCCCTCCGCGCGGGTCGGGCTGATCGTCGCCGCTACCTTCGCCTTCGTGCTGGCCTTCGGCGACTATGTGGCGCCGGTCTATCTCGGCGGCTCCAAGCCGCCGACGCTCTCCATCCTTATCGCCGACCAGGTGAAGTCCGGCAACAACTGGCCGCGCGCCTCGGTGGTCGCGGTGGTGATGATCGTCACGCTGATCATCGTGATGACGGCGATGCTGGCGCTGGCCTATGGCCGCAAGGGAGCACGGCGATGAACGCCTCGACCTCCCGCCGCGCGCTGCTGGTGCTCTACACCGCGCTGGTCTTCGTCTTCATCTTCGCGCCCATCGTCTCGACGGTGGTGTTCTCCTTCAATGCCGACCGCTTCCCCAGCCTGCCCTGGGGCGGCTTCAGCCTGCAGTGGTACGAGGCGATCTTCGCCGACGCCTCCATCCAGCGCGGACTGGCGAACAGCCTGATCGTGGCGGTCGCGACCTCGGCCATCGCCACCTTCCTCGGCTTCGCCGCGGCCTATGTCGATTACCGCTACCGCTTCTTCGGCAAGATGGCCTACATCTCCATCGTCGCCCTGCCGCCGACCGTGCCGGTGGTCATC
Source organism: Xanthobacteraceae bacterium (assembly GCA_029239875.1). Lineage (GTDB taxonomy): Bacteria > Pseudomonadota > Alphaproteobacteria > Rhizobiales > Xanthobacteraceae > Ancylobacter. The sequence continues at coordinate 207,275 of JARBUD010000001.1, forward strand.
CTCGGCGTCGCCATGCTGACCTTCGAGGGGCGCATCGGCCTCTCCGGCACGCTCACCGGCATCACCGTCGGCCATGTCGTGCTGGCCGCGCCCTTCGCCATGGCGCTCGTGCGCATGCGCCTCGCCGATCTCGATCCCGACATCGAGCGGGCGGCGTGGAACCTCGGCGCCACGCCCTGGGCGACCATCACCGGCGTCGTCATCCCGTTCTGCCTGCCGGCGATCTTCGCCTCGGTCTTCCTCACCGCGGCGGTCTCCTTCGACGAATTCATGATCGCCTGGTTCGTCTCCGGGGTGAACGAGACCCTGCCCGTGCGCGTCCTCGCCATGCTGCAGGGACAGGTGAGCCCCCGCATCAACGCCATCGGCGCCCTCGTCTTCGCCGTCTCGATGACCCTGGTCGTCGCCGCCCAGATGCTTCTGGGACGCGGTGGCCGTCGCAACGCCAAGGAAGCCTGAGCCATGACGGGAGCCACCGCCGCGCCCATGCTGGAGATCGACCGCGTCGCCAAGCGCTATGGCGAAACCGTCGCCGTCGCCGACGTCTCCTTCACCATCGAGAAGGGCGAGTTCATCGCACTGATGGGCCCGTCCGGCTGCGGCAAGACAACGACGCTGCGCATGATCGCCGGCCTCGACGTGCCGAGCGACGGCGAGATCCGCCTGTGGGGCCGGCGCATCAACGAGGACGCGCCCTGGGAGCGCGAGGCTCCCCTCGTCTGGCAGAACTACGCGCTGTTCCCCTTCCTCTCGGTGGTGAAGAACGTCGAGTTCGGCCTCAAGCAGCGCGGCCTGCCCGCCGCCGAGCGCCGCCGCAAGGCGATGGAATGGATGGAGCGGCTCGGCATCGCCGGCTTCGCCGACCGCGGCGTCGATCAGCTTTCCGGCGGCCAGCGCCAGCGCGTGGCGCTGGCCCGCGCCCTCGCTCTGGAGCCGGAGATGCTGCTGCTCGATGAGCCGCTCTCCGCGCTCGACCCGCATTTGCGGGTGCGCATGCAGTCCGAGCTGGTGCGCCTGCACCGCGAGCTCGGCATCACCTTCGTCTGCGTGACCCACAGCCATTCGGAAGCCTTCGCCATGGCCGACCGGGTGGTGATCATGAGCGAGGGGCGGGTGCAGCAGATCGGCGCGCCGCGGGAGATCTACCGCCGTGCGTCGAACCGCTTCGTCGCCGAGTTCGTCGGCGGCAACAATTTGTTCTCCGGCACGGCGTCCGGCGCCGGCGAGGGCATGGTCCGGGTAGACGGGCCCTTCGGCAGCGCGCTGGCCCCACGCCCGACCGACGTCGAAATCCTCGACGGGCAGGCGGTGACGCTGGTCGTGGCCGCCGACCGCATCGACCTCGCGGCGGCGCCTTCCGGGGCGGGGAACGAGGTCGAGGCGCGCGTGGTGACGCTCGAATTCGTCGGCTCCTCCGTCACCGTCTTCCTCGAGACGACCGGCGGCGCCGAACTGCGCGTCCAGCGCTCGCTGCACCAGATCGAGAACACGCCGCTCAGCCCCGGGCAGGCCGTCTTCGCCCGCTGGGCGCAGGCCGAGGGCTTCTTCCTGCCGGCCTGACCACCCTTTCAGCCTTACTATGGAGTGACCCGATGTCGACCTTCATCCGCGGCGCCACCGTGCTGGCCATGGGCGGCGCAACAGGCAGCACACCCTTCGTCGGCGACGTGCTCATCGAGGGCGACCGCATCAAGGAGATCGGCCCCAACCTCGCCGCCCCGGAGGGCGCCACCATCATCGACGGCGCCGGCAAGCTGGTGATGCCCGGCCTGATCAACTCGCATCTTCATTCCGGCGAGGCGCTGTTCAAGGGCCGTTACGACAACCTGCCGCTCGAATTGTGGATGCTCTACGCCTATCCGATCCTCGGCGCGAAGGCGCTGTCCGAGCGGATGATCTATCTGCGCTCCATGGTGGTCGCCATCGAGTCGCTGAAGACCGGCGTCACATGTCTCACCGACGACATCTTCGAGGCACCGCGCCAGTCGCTGGCGCAGCTCGGCGCCGCCGTGCAGGCCTATGACGATGCCGGTATCCGGGCGACCGTCTCCGGCCATGTGATGGACAAGGACTTCCTCGATTCCATCCCGTTCTCGCGCGAGCACGTCCCGGCCGAGCTTCAGTCCGAGGTCGCCAAGCTCGTCCCGCCGACGACCGACGAATACATCGCCTTCGCCAAGGAGGCCTACGCCGCCTTCCATGGCCGGTCCGGGCGCATCCGCTTCATGCTCGCTCCGTCCGCGCCGCAGCGCTGCACGGCCGAGCTGATGCAGGCGGTGAACGAGCTCGCTTTGGAATGGAAGGTGCCGTTCCACACCCACATCGTCGAGACCAAGGTGCAGGGCGTCACCGGACCCGCCATGTATGGCAAGACGCTGATGCGCTACATGGCCGATCTCGGCCTCATGCATTCCGGCACCACCATCGCCCATTCCATCTGGGTGACGCCCGACGACATCGCGCTGATGGGGGAGGCGGGCGTCTCCATCGTCCACAACACCATCTCCAACCAGAAGCTCGGCGCCGGCGTCGCCCCGATCCGCCAGCTGCTCGACGCCGGCGTCAATGTCGCGCTGGGCTCGGACGGCATCTCCACCAACGACACGCCGCGCATGTTCGACGTGATGCATGCCTGCGGCCTGATCCACAAGGTCACCACGCCCGACTACAAGCAGTGGCTGAGCTCCGCCGAGGTGCTGCACGCCTGCACGCTGGCCGGCGCCCGCAGTGCGCTGATCGGCCACGAGACCGGCTCGCTGGAGGCCGGCAAGAAGGCCGACCTGCTAATCATCAATCTCGACACGGTGTGCTTCACCCCGCGCCACGACATCCTCAACCAGCTCGTCTACAGCGAGAACGGCTCCTCCATCGAGAAGGTGATGGTGAACGGAGAGATCGTGGTCGAGAACGGCAAGCTGACCAAGATCGACGAGGCCGCGCTGCTCGCCGAGCTGCGGGCGGCGATGCCGGGCTTCAACGAGTACCACTCCGGCGTGGAGCGTACGAACCAGGCGTTCGAGCCCTATTTCGACGCCATCCACCGCCGCTGCAACCAGATCGACATCGGCGTCCACCGCCTCATCGGCAATAGCGACATGTGGCCGGCGACCCCGGCGGGGAACTACTGAGATGGCCAGCACCCTCATCGCCGACCTCACTTGGTACGACTTCGCCGAGCGCGTGAAGGACGACCCGATCGTCTTCCTGCCGATCGGCTCGGTGGAGCAGCACGGCCCGCATCTGCCGCTGGCGACCGACACGCTGCTGCCGCTGGCCGTAGCCCAGCAGGTGGCCGAGCGCGTCGGCGGCCTCGTCGCGCCGCCCGTCGCCTATGGCTACAAGTCGCAGCCGAAATCCGGCGGCGGCAACCACTTTCCCGGCACGCTCAGCCTCGATGCCGGCGTTCTGATCGGGCTGGTGCGCAACATCGTCAACGAGCTGGTGCGGCACGGCGTGCGCCGCATCGTGCTGTTCGACGGCCACATGGAGAACCAGTGGTTCCTCGTCGAGGCTGCCGACCTCGCGCTTCGGGACCAGGCGATGCTGGGGCGCACCGACGTGCGGATCGTCAAGCTCGGCTATTGGGAGTTCATCACCAAGGTGACGGAGAAGGTGCTGTTCCCGGACGGCTTCCCGAGCTGGGAACTGGAGCATGCGGCGGTGATGGAGACCTCCGTCATGCTGCACATCCGCCCCGATCTGGTGCGGGCCGAGCTGATCCCGGACGATCCCGCGGCGAACTTCCCGCCCTACGACATCTACCCGTTCGACACGCGCCCCATCCCACCCACAGGCGTGCTCTCCTCCGCCAAACCCGCCTCGGCGGAGAAGGGCGAAGCCGTGCTGGCGCAGGTGGTGCCGGACATCGCCGACGCGCTGATCAAAGCGTTCGCACCGGCATGACGACAGCGCAGCGGAGCGGCGGTCAGCCGCCGCTCCGGTCGGCGATGTAGCTGCTCACCACATCGACGACGGTGAGCTTGCGCTTGGCCAGCCAGTCCGGCTCGGAGAAATCGTGCTGGAACATGCTGCTGAGCGTGTAGCGGTTCGACACGTGGATGAAGCACAGGCCAAGGATCGAGACATAGAGGTTCTCGGCGTCGATGTTCCTGCGGAACACCTTCTCCTTCTGGCCGCGCTTGAGGATGGTGCGCAGCGAATCCAGCAGCGGGCGCGTCATGTGCGGGATGGTGGACGAGCGCCGCGCGGTGCGGCCCATCATCAGGTTCTCGTTCATGATCAGCCGGACGAAATACGGATCGGTGCTGAGGAAGTCGAAGGTCAGCTCGACCAGCGCCTTCAGCGCCAGCATCGGCTCGGCCGCGTCGACGTCCAGCGTCTGCTCGCGGTCGCGGATGACCTTGTAGGAGGCTTCCAGCGCCGCGAGGTAGAGGTCGTCCTTGTTGCCGAAATAGTGGTAGATCATGCCGACATTGATGTCGGCGCCGGCGCAGATGCGCTCGATCCGGCTGCCGCTGAAGCCGTGCTCGGCGAACTCCGCCATGGCGACGTCGAGGATGCGCTGGCGCGTGACGGCGGCATTGCGCTTGCCCGCCCCGCGGCGCTTCGCGGGCGCCGGCGCGGGCGAGGTGCCGGCTTCGTCCTCGGGCGCCACGGCCCCGGCTTTCGTCGCTCTCGTCATGTGCCCGGCGCGGTCGGCAGGTCGGCGAAGGCTTTCGCCGCCAGATCCATCAGGTCCATATCCTTGCCGCGTCGCGCCATGATCGACAATCCGACCGGCGCGCCATCCACCGTCCCGACGGGAATGGTGAGCTGCGGCAGGCCGCCGAGCCCGGCCGGGCAGAGCAACTGCATGGCGCGGTAGCGATAGGCGTTCTCGATCTCGGTGGAGGCGGTGGCGCGCAGCGGCGCGGCGCCCGGCGTCGTCGGCAGGCAGACCAGCGCGTCGCCTATGGCCTCGTCCAGCCCCAAAGCGATGGCGTCGGCGTCCTGCCGGGCGGCTTCTGCGTCGGTGCGGCCGACCTGCTCGGCCGCCGCCAGCCGCTGGCCGACCCCGTCGCCGAAGCTGGGACGCACCTGATCGATCCAGCCCCCGAGCGATTGCCAGACCTCCCAGGCCTGCACCGTGCGGAAAATGTCGAGCCAGCGGTCGAGGCCGACCGGGCTGAGGCGCAGCGGTGACGGCGAGCCGAGCCGCTCCACCGCCTTGTCCAGCAGCGGGCGCGCTTGCGCATCGCATTGCGCGAAGGCGTCGGTGGCGACGAGCACGCGGTCGAAGCCCTGCGGTCGCGAAGAATCCAGCAGCACCTCGCCCACGCGCCTCAGCAGCGCCGCGTCGCGGGCGAACCAGCCGACCGTGTCGAAGCGCGGCGCAAAGCGCGAGACGCCTTCGAGCGACACCCGGCCATGGGTCGGACGGAGGCCGAACAGCCCGCAATAGGACGCCGGCACCCGCACCGAGCCGCCGCAATCCGTGCCGATGGCAAAATCCACCGCCCCGGCGGCGACGGCCACCGCCGAGCCGCTGGACGAGCCCCCCGGCAGCCGCTCGCGCGCCGCCGGATTGATCGGCATGCCGTAATGGAAGTTCTCGCCCGACAGCGAGTAGCACAGCTCGTCGCTGATCGTGCGCCCGCGCAAGTCCGCGCCTGAGGCGAGCAGGCGCGTCACCGCCTCCGCCGTCCGCGTTGCCGCCGGATGCGTGGAGAGCCAGGCGGGATGGCCGAAGCCGGTGCGGCTGCCGGCGACGTCGAACACGTCCTTTATCGCGAAGGACAACCCCGATAACGGGCCGTCGCCCGTGGCCGGGCCGGCGACATGGTTCTCGTGGCAGAAGGCGCCGAAGGGGTCGGCCGGCGGCCGGTCGTAGATGTCTGCGGGCATGCGTTCGAACTCAGTTGAGCGGCGGGCGATGCAGCGTCGCGGCGGGCCGCGTCAGGGTGCGTCGTCCGCGCTTGTAGGCGAACAGGACCGGGGCGAGCTCGGCGACCGCCGCCTCGCTGGTCTGGCAGTCCAGCACGACGAAGTCGGCCGATTTGCCGGGAGCGAGCCCGTAATCGCGGGCGTTGATCAGCCGGGCGGAGCGCTCGGTGATCATGTTGAAGCATTCGCGGATGTCGTCGGTGGCGCCGATATGGCAGATATTGGCGTTGAGGTTCGCCATGCGCACCAGCGAGCAGTCGCCGAACGGCGTGAACGGGTTGAGCACGTTGTTAGTCGACAGCGAGCAGTTCACGCCGTGGTGGAGAAGCCTGTGCGTGTGGGTCACGCCGCGCGGCTGGTTGCAGTCGCAGTCGCGGCCCATCAGGAACAGGTCGGTCGAGGGCAGGCAGGTGAGCGCGACGCCGGCATCGCGCATGCGCTTGGCCGCCGCGTCGAAGCGGGTCGGGCTCGCCGCCGCCAGCTTGGTGACGTGGCCGATGGCGGTGCGCCCGCCCCAGCGATGGCGCTCCGCCAGCTCGCAGACATAGTCGAGGTCGAGCGTATCGGCGGTCGGGCCGAAATCGAGATGCATGTCGATGTCGACGTCGAACTCGCGCGCCATCTCGAACACCCGGTCGATCTGGCCGTGCGGGCTGCTGTCGGTGTAGGGCGCCGCGCCCACCACGCGCGCGCCCTGCTTCAGCGCCGCGACCATCAGTTCGTCGGTACCGGGATTGTTGAGCAGCCCTTCCTGCGGGAAGACACAGATGTCGATGTCGATGGCCCAGCGATATTCCTCGATCAGCGGCAGCACGCCCTCGAGCCCGCGCAGGCCGATGCCGGGATCGACCTCGAGATGGGTGCGCATATGGGTCGTGCCCTGCATCAGGCATTTTTCCAGCGTGCGCTTGGCCCGCGCATAGACGTCCTCCGGCGTGAAGGCGGCCTTGGCCTTGGCGACCTCGCCTATGGCCTCCGGCAGGTCGCCGCGCTGCGACTGGCAGCGGTCGAGGATGCAGGACTTGTCGAGATGGATGTGGGTCTCGACGAAGCCGGGCGAGACGAGGCGCCCGCCGACATCGAGCTCCTCGCCCTGGGCGGCGAGGTCCGTCTCGATCACTGCGATCCGCCCGGCCTCGATGCCGATGTCGACCATGCGGTCGGGCTGATTTGGCAGGCGGGCATTCCTTACGATCAGGTCCATCGGCGCAGGCTCCTCTCAGATATCCAGCGGCATGCCGGGCACGGCGAGGACGGCGTCGCGCGCCTCCTCGATGGCGGCGATGTCGGATGGCGCGAAGTCGCGCGGGCCCTCAGTGAAATGCGCGGAAACCCAGCCGAACAGATAGTCGTCCTTGCCGATCAGCGGCGCGACCATCTGGCTGCGCGTGCCGAAGATCTCGACCAGCGCCGGCGGCGGGGCGAGGGCGGGATCGGCGAAGACGTCGCCCTGTACCAGCGTGCGCCGGCTCGCCTCGATGGAACGCACGGACCTCGCGCGGCGATGGTCGACCGCGCTGTTCGGCATCATCGAGCGGGCGCCCGGCGCCAGGACCTCGGCGCAGGGCACGTTGACGCTCAGGCCCTGCGCGGGATGGTCGATGCGCACCGTGCAGCGCATGGCGCCGGTGCGGCGCATCAGCTCGGCGAGGATGGATTCGAGTGTCATGCCTGCGCACTCCCTGCCAGCTCGATGCGGCCTTGGGCGAGGCCGACGCAGAAATGCTTCACGAAGGGCTCGATGGCGGCGAGCTCCGCCCGGCGTGGCGCGTTGGCGGCGAAGATCTCCTGCGCCCGCGCGTTCAGCCGGTTGCGCAGGGCGGGATAGTCGATGGTGGTCAGCCGCCCGTCCTCCACCACGGTACGCCCGCCGATCATGACCCGCGTGATGCTGCGACCCTCCTCGGCGAAGACGAGTTGGTACAGCGCGTCGTTCAGCGGGGTGAAGTTGACCGTGCCGAGGTCGAGGAAGACGAGGTCGGCGGCAAGGCCGACACGGATGTCGCCGATGATGTCCTGCATGCCGAGCGCCTGCGCGCTGCCGCGCGTCGCCATGTCGAACACGTCGCCCGGGGTCAGCCAGTCGTCGGGATCGAAGGAGGCGGTGCGCGAGAGATAGCAGGCGAGGCGCATCACCTCGAACAGGTTCTGATGGTCGGAGCAACTGCAGGCGTCGCTGCCGAGCCCGACCTGCACCCCCGCCGCGACCATGGCCGGGACATTGGCGATGCCGCTGCCGAGGCGGAAATTGCTCGACGGGTTGTGCGCCACGCTGGCGCCGTTGCGCGCGAGGATGGCGAGGTCGTCCGCGTCGAGCCAGATGCCGTGCGCGGCGGTGAAGTCCGGGCCGAGAATGCCGAGCCGGTCGAGATGGGCGGTCAGGCTCGCGCCGTAGCGGGCGCGGCCGGAGATCGCCTGGATCTTGGATTCGGCGAGATGCGCATGCATCGGCGCGCCGAAGCGGTCGGCGAGCGCGCGGGCGCCGCGCCAGAACTCGTCCGAGCAATGCAGCGGGATTGTGGGCGCGAGGCCGGGGCGGACCATGGCACGGTCATGCGGCCACTCGGCAAGGATTCTTTCGCAGGCGGCCAGCGAGACGTCGGAGGACGCCAGGCGGATGGCGTCGACGCTCGCCTGCGCGCTCTCGGGGAGCGAGTCGCGCAGGCCGGGAATGGCCTGCCAGAAGGTGCGGTCGGCGAGCATGGGCGTGACCACGGCTCGCATGCCGGCATCGAGATAGCCGGCGGCGGTGGCGAACATGCCGTCCGGCGAGGGGGTCGGCAGCTCCAGCACGAGGTCGTAGCAGGCGGTGCAGCCCTTCAGCAGCATCTCGGCAGCCGACGCCTGCGCCAGCAGATGGCGGTCGTCGAGATTCTGCCCGCCGCCGGTCCACGGGCCGTTATGCAGATGCAGCTCCAGCGTCCAGGAGCGCGAGACGCCCTTGGCGATGGCGAGGTGGCTGTGGGTGTGGGCGTTCACCAGACCGGGCGTGATCAGCCGGTCGGTCGCGTCGACATGCTCGGCCTCGTCGGGCAGAACCTCGCCGGGGACGACGATGGCGGCGATACGGCCGTCCTCGATGAGCAGGTCGGCGGCGCGGACCGCGCCTTCGGATGGGAAGGCGACCAGCCCGCCACGGATCGCCTGCGGCCTCTTCGGAACGTTCGTCATGGCCTTGCTCCGGGCAGCACGATGCAGTCGGCGGCACGGAAGCCGAGCGTAACGGCTGAGCCGGGCGCCGGCAGGTCGCGGCCGACATTCTTCTCCAGCGACTGCACCAGCGTGCCGTCCTTCAGCCGCGACCAGATACGCAGATCCGCGCCGATGGGATCGTGCCGCTCGACCACGGCGTCCAGTCGGGTGTCGGCACCGGCTTCGCCATCGACGAGGGCGAGCCGCTCGGGGCGGATGCAGAGCGTCACCGCGCCATCGGCGATGCCCCCCGGCGCGACGGCGACGCTGCCGAGCGCGGTCTCCACGACGCCCGCCCCGCCGCCGCGGCGGGAAAGCGTGCCGCCGATCCAGTTGGCATGGCCGATGAAGTCGGCGGCGAACAGCGTCTTCGGGCTCTGGTAGAGCGCGTGCGGGGTATCGACCTGCTCGATACGTCCCCTATTCATCAGCACGATGCGGTCGGCGAGGCCCATCGCCTCCTCCTGGTCGTGCGTGACGATGATCGAGGTGCAGTCGAAGGTCGACAGGATGTTCCTTATCTCTCGCCGGAGCTGCAGCCGCAGCTTGGCGTCGAGGTTCGACAGCGGCTCGTCGAGCAGCATGATGTCCGGCCGGGTGACCAGCGCGCGGGCGAGCGCCACGCGCTGCTGCTGGCCACCGGAAAGCTGGCTGGGGCGGCGCCCGGCGATGCCCGGCAACTGCACCTGCTCCAGCACCTCGTCGATGCGCCGGCTGATCTCGGCGCGCGGGACGCCGCGGTTCTTCATGCCGAAGGCGATGTTCTGCGCCACGCTCATATGCGGGAACAGCGCATAGTCCTGGAACACCAGCCCGACATTGCGGTCATAGGGCTGGCGGACCTCCATGTCGGCGCCGCCGATGAAGATGCGTCCCTCGTCCGGCCATTCGAAGCCGGCGATCATGCGCAGCGTCGTCGTCTTGCCGCACCCCGAGGGGCCGAGCAGGGCCACGACCTCGCCGCGCTCGACCTCGAACGACACATTGTCGACCGCGGTCGCCGCGCCGAAGCGCTTGGTGATGTTCTGGAGTTCGAGGACCGCCATGCTCAACGCCCGTAAACGCCGCGTCCGACGATCGCGTCGAGCCCCGCCAGCCGGTCGAGGAGCACGATCAGCAGCACCGTCGCGACGATGAAGACGACCGACAGAGCGGCGATCGTCAGATCGAGATTGGCCCGCATCTGCGCGAGGATCGCGACGGGCAGGGTGAAGGTGTAGGCGTCGGTCAGGAACAGGCTGACGCCGACATCGTCGAAGGAGGTGACGAAGCCGAACACCGCGCCGGCGAGGATGCCGGTGCGCGCCAGCGGCAGCGTCACCTGCGCCAGCGCCTTCCACGGCTTCGCGCCGAGGCTCAGCGCCGCCTCGTAATAGCTCGCCTTGATGCCGACCAGCGAAGCCGCAGTGGTGCGCATCACATAGGGGAAGGTGATAAGCACATGACCCATGATCAGCCGGGTCATGCCGTCGATGATGCCGAGCCGGCTCGCAAAGATCAGCATGCCGAAGCCGAGCACGACGTTCGGCACCACAAGCGGCGAGAGCAGCGCGGCCTGAAGCGCGGCGCGCCCGCGGAAGGTCGCGCGGCTCAGTGCTATGGCGGCGAGTGTGCCGGCGATTGTCGCAATGAGGGTGGCGACGGTGGCGAGGATCAGGCTGGTGACGAGGCCGTCACGGTAATAGCTGTCGGCGAGGAAGCTCTCATACCAGCGCAGCGAAAACTGCTTCGGCGGGAACGGGCCGATGAAACTGCGCGCATCGAAGGACAGCACCACGGCGACGATCACCGGGATTACCGAAAAGGCGATGAAGAGGGTGATCAGCGAGAGATAGGCCGCCTCGAACAGGGCGTCGGCGAGGCGCTTCGAGATGGAAAGCCCGCTCATTTGCCGGCCTCCTGCCAGTTGCTGCGCACGAGGTGCAGCAGGCCGTAGAACAGCGCTACCGACAGCACCATCATCACGATGGAGAGGGCCGCCCCGCTCGGGAAGTTGGCGACCTCGGAGAAGCGGAAATAGATCAGGTTCGACACGAACAGGATGGAGCCGCGCCCGACCAGCATCGGCACCACCAGATTGCTGATGCAGAAGGCGTAGGCGATGATCCCGGCCGAGAGGATGCCCGGCAGGCTCATCGCCGCCGTCACCTGGAAGAAGGTCTTCCAGCGGGGCGCGCCAAGCGACATCGCCGCCTCTTCCAGCCGCGGATTGATGTTCTGCAGCGTGCCGATGAGGGTGAGCGCCACCAGCGGCAGCGTCGTGTTCATCAGCCCGAGCACGACCATCAGCTCGGCCCCGTCCGGGCTGCTCGGCGCGATGCCGAGCATGCGCGAGAACCCGGCCAGCGGGCCGTTGGGGCCGAAGGTCATGGCGATGGCGTAGATGCGCACGATGATGCTGAGGAACAGCGTACCGACCAGCCCGCCGATCAGCAGGCGCCGCGTCACCGGTGCCGCCCGGCGGACGATGAAATGCGCCATCGGGAAGCCGAGCAGCAGCGCGAAGGCCAAGCTGATCAGCCCGACGCGGAACGTGTCGAGGAAGTAGCGCGCATATTCCGGCGCGGCGATCTGCGCGTAATTGGCGAGGGTGAGCGCGCCGGCATCGTCGCCGCCGATGCGCCCGCTGGTGAAGGGCTTCAGGCTCTCATGGCCCAGCGCGAGGAGCGGGCCGAGCAGCAGCGGCGCCATGATGACGAGCGCCGGCCACAGCAGGGCCGCTGTCATTCCGCCTCGTTTCATCGCGCCGCCGCCCGCACCTGAACCGACCGATCAGCCGCGCCGCACCAGCGGAACGATCTCGCGTTCCCAGCGGGCGTTCCACTCGTTCATCACCGAGCCGAGATAGGCGAAGTCGGCAAAGTAAGCGTATTTCGAGAGCTCATCGGGCTTGTAGTACCAGTCCGCCAGCATGGGATTGGTCTTGGCGGAAGGCTGGGTTGGGCCGGAGCCGAGATTCATATTGTAGAGCTCGTTCATCTTCGGCTCGGCGAAGAAATTGGCGAACTCGAAGGCGGCCTTTGCGGGCGAGCCCTTCAGCACGCAGAACCCCTCATTGTAGAGGAAGCTCTTATTGTCGGGCATGCGGTTCTTCAGCTTGACAGGGAAGTTCTTGGCGGTCGCGTACCAGCCGCCATTGTTCCAGAAGCCGACCGAATACTCGCCGCTCGACATGGCGTTGATGTATTCGGAATTGTTGGTGGCGATCATGCCGATCTGGCCCTTGGAGGCCAGTTCCTTGACCAGGTCCCAGCCGGGCTCGGCATTCTTCTCGTTGCCGCCGCGCTGGAGCGCGCAGCTCACGATGAACAGGCCGGTGAGGCCGATCGGGTAGGGCACGCAGAGCTTGCCCTTGAATTCGGGGCGCAGCAGATCCTCGACCGAGTTGAAGCCGCCCGGCAGCAGGTCCTCGCGATAGCCCCAGAAGGCGCCGGCCGTCGACAGCGGCACCGACATCTTCTGCCCCTTGTCGTTCTTCTGGATGAACTGGTCGGGGATGGTGGCGAGGTTGGTGACGATGCTCTCGTCGATGGGGAGCAGCCAGTCTTCCTTGATCATGGCGCGGAACACCGGGTCCCAGACCGAGAGCACGTTGTATTGCGTGTTCGGCCACACCGCCTTGATCTTGGCGACGACCGCCGCAGCGCCACCGGAATGCAGCTCCCAGGCGATCTGGGTCGGGTTGGTCTTGTTGAAGTCGGCGGTGATCTGCTTGGAGACCTCGATCCAGTTCGCGCCCCATTGCACCACCAGCAGGCGGTCGGCGGCACTGGCGGGGGTGGCGAGGCCGCCGGTGAGCGTGCCGGCGGTGGCGAGGCCCGAGCCGGTCAACACCACTCGGGTGAAATCTCTGCGAGTCATCGGCATGGGGGGCTCCGCTCCGCGGGAAGGGCGATAACAAATTAAGTACTTACTTAGTTTGAGAGTCTCGCAGAGGATCGTAAAGCCGATTGATTGACCATCGCGATCGAGGTCAACGTGTTGTTTTAATGAATATTCTTGGAGTCGGAGGCGGCTCATGAATGCCGCTTGGGCAGGCGATGCCCAAGATTCGTTCGCGCCCGCGACAGCGTAATCAGGCGCCTTCGCGCTTCAGCCTGCGCATCACCGCCTCACCGGTGAGACGGTTGTGCTCCTCCAGCCGCTCGGCGAGGTCGAGCCGCGCGCCGGCGCGGAAGGCGACCATGATGTTCTCGTGCTCGACGAAGGACTGTGCCACGCGCGTCGGGTTCTCGTTGACCACGAAGCGCAGCCGCAGCACCCGCTTCTGCAGGTTGTCGTAGGTCTGCTGGAGGACCGGGTTGTGCGTAGCGGCCGCCAGCGCGCGGTGGAACTCCTGGTTCAGCGCCGTATAGGCCGCGGGATCGGGATGGGCGCCGAGCTCGGCATGCGCCTGCTCGATCCGCGTGCGATCCTCCGGCGTCGCCCGCACCGCGGCGAGCCGGCCGATCGTGTGCTCGATCGCGCCCTTCAATTCGAAGACATGTGCAACCTCGACCGGATCGATGGGCGCGACGATGGAGCCGCGATTGGGCCGCAGCTCGACGAAGCCCTCGGCGGCGAGAACTTTCAGCGCCTCGCGCAGAGGCGTGCGGGAGATGCCGAAGCGCAGGCAGAGCTGCGCCTCCGGGATGCGCGCGCCGTCGCCGAGCTCGCCATCGAGCAGCACGCCGCGCAGCTTGGCCACGATCTGCTCGTGCAGCGTGCCGGTTTCCATCTCCTGCGCCAGCGCCACCATCCGGTTCACTCCGCCGGAAGCGCCAGAGCGGGATCGAGAGGCGCGGCGAACATCGAGCCGAAGCGGGCGAGCGGGGTCGTCGGCACGTTCAGCTCCCGCAGGCAGCCCCACAAAGTGGTGCTGACGGAATCATAGACCGGGATATTTAGCCGGCGTTCCACCTCGGCCCCGACCAGCGCGCCGCGCATATTGGTGCAGACGACGGCGATGGCGTCCGGCGCCGCCGTGGCGACCTCCGCGCACATCTCGCCGATGTGCTCCTCGGTGATCTCGGCGAAGGAAAAATTGTCCGACATGCCGCAATGGGCGCCGGCGACCACCTCGACGCCGATGGAGGCGTAATTGGCGACGATGCGCTCGCCGACATCTTCGGTGTAGGGGGTGACCAAAGCGAGCCGCTTCACGCCGCGCTCCGCGATGAGGCGGTTGAGGCTGAGGATCGAGCTCGTCGCCTTCACGCCGGTGCGCGCGCTGATCCCGGCGCAGAGCCGCTCGTCGGTGTCGAAGCCGAGCCAGCTCGCCGAGGTGCCGTTCCAGGCGATGACGTCGGTGCGCGCATCCGCCAGCAGTTCCGCCGCCGCGAGGATGGGTTCCTGCCGGAACTGGTCGGAGGCGTCGTCGTCCAGCGCGATCCGCGTCACCCGGAAGCGCCCGAAATGCGCGGAGACGCGCGGGAACAGCGGCTCCAGCATCAGCGAGGTGTAGGGCTCCAGCACGGTATTCGACGACGGCGTCAGCATGCCGATCAGTTGCCGGGGAAAGGGAACGATATTTTGCATTCAAAAATGATCCGACCGAAGCTGTGAGCGACCTTCCGCCGCGAGGCCGCGTCCGTGCCGCACCTCACCGCCGTCCCTTGGTCTTGCCTTGACCGCCGGCTTTCGTCAATCCGGCAGAATGTTTCGAATTCAAGGATTCTGCTCAGTTATCGTGCAGCAGGTGGCGCGCCGCTCGGCAGCGCGCGGGGCACGCACACGGCGCGCTGCCTACTATTTGGCATTTAAGCGAACACTTAGTTGTTGCAGACTTTCCTCACGATAATGAATTCAAAAAATCCCTTCCAGGAGCCGAGTCATGCGCTTGCCCCTCTTGCTGACCACCGCGCTGTCCGCCGCCTTCCTCGTCGCCGCGCCGGCTCTTGTTCCGACGCAGGCCGTCGCGGCGGAGGGCAAGACCTTCCGCTACGCCTATCGCGTCGATCCGGCCTCGCTCGACCCGCACGCGCTGGCCGAGACCTTCACGCTCTCCTGGCTCGGCCAGGTCTATGAGCCCCTCGTCGGGCGCGGCAAGAATCTGGAACTCGTTCCGACGCTCGCCACCAAATGGGAGCAGCCGGAGCCCAATGTGTGGCGCTTCCACCTGCGCGAGGGCGTCAAGTTCGCCGACGGCACGCCGTTCACCGCCGACGACGTCATCTTCTCGCTGCAGCGGGTGAAGAAGGACGGCTCCGACATGGCCTATACGGTGGCCTCGGTGACCGACATGAAGAAGGTCGACGACTACACGGTCGACCTCGTCATGGCGAAGCCGAACCCGATCCTCCCCGTGCAGATCACCTCCACCTACATGATGAGCAAGGCGTGGGCGGAGAAGAACGGCGCCACCGCGCCGGCGAGCGTGAAGGCCAAGATCGAGAACTTCGCCACCACCAACGCCAACGGCACCGGCCCCTTCGCCATCGCCTCGCGGCAGGCCGGCGTGAAGACCGAGCTCGTGCCCAACCCGAACTGGTGGGGCGAGAAGCAGTCCAACGTCTCCAAGGTCGTGTTCACGCCGATCCAGTCCGACGCCACCCGCGTCGCCGCGCTGCTCTCGGGTGAAGTGGACATGGTCTACCCCGTGCCGCAGCAGGACGTCGCGCGCATCGAAGGCAACGAGGCCACCAAGGTGCTCAAGGGCGCCGAGCTGCGCACCATGATGCTCGCCATGGACCAGCACCGCGACGAGCTTCAGAACTCCGACGCGAAGGGCAAGAACCCGCTGAAGGACAAGCGCGTCCGCCAGGCGATCTATCAGGCCATCGACATGAATGCGATCCGCGACCGCATCATGGGCGGCACCTCGCATATCGCCGGCACCATGATCGCGCCGGGCATCAACGGCTACGACCCCAAGCTCGACACCCGCGCCGCGCCCTATGATCCCGAGGCGTCGAAGAAGCTACTGGCCGAGGCCGGCTATCCGAACGGCTTCTCCTTCACCATGGACTGCTCCAACGACCGCTACGTCAATGACGAGCGCATCTGCCAGGCCATCGTCGGCATGCTCGGCCGCGTCGGGCTGAAGGTGACGCTGAACGCCCAGACCCGCACCAAGTTCTTCGAGAAGGTGCTCGGCCGCGACACCTCCTTCGCCATGATCGGCTGGCAGCCGCTGAGCTACGACGCCCACTCGACGCTGCAGGACACCATGAACACGCCGGTGGAGAAGGTCGGCACCTACAATGTCGGCAACTACTCCAATCCGAAGGTCGACGAGCTCACGCAGAAGATCGAGGTCGAGGTCGACCCGGCCAAGCGCAACGCGATGATCTTCGAGGCGATGACGCTGGACAAGGAGGATTACGGCCACATCCCGGTGCATCAGGCGGGTCTCGCCTGGGGCGTCCGCAAGGGCGTGAACGTGGTGCTGCGCTCCGACGACAGCCTCGAACTGAAGTGGGTCAGCCTCGACTGACCGCCTGAACAGGGGGCCGCGACATGAGCTTCGTTCTGGGCCGGCTCGGACAGACCGTCCTCGTGCTGCTGGTCGCGGCCTTCGTCAGCTTCTCGCTGTTCCGCTATGTCGGCGATCCCGTGAACAACATGCTCGGCCAGAGCGCCAGCATCGCCGACCGCGAGGCGATGCGCGCCGCGCTCGGGCTGGACGATGCCTTCGTCGTCCAGTTCGCCCGCTTCGTCGGCAACGCGCTCACCGGCGATTTCGGCATGTCCTACCGCTTCGGCCAGCCGGTGGCGACGCTCATCGCCGAGCGCTTCCCGGCGACGCTGGAGCTGGCGCTGATCTCCATGCTGATCGCCACCGGCCTCGGCGTGCCGCTCGGCGTGTGGACCGCGCTGCACCGCGACCACTGGGCCTCGCAGATGCTGCTCGCCGCCTCGCTAATCGGCGTGGCGCTGCCGACCTTCCTCATCGGCATCGCGCTCATCCTGTTCTTTTCGGTCTGGCTCGGCTGGCTGCCCTCCTTCGGGCGCGGCGAAGTCGTGCAGATCGGCGGCTGGAGCACCGGGCTGCTCACCACGAGCGGCCTGCGCGCCCTTGTGCTGCCCAGCGTCACGCTCGGGATATTCCAGCTCGCGCTGATCATGCGGCTGGCGCGGGCGGAGATGCTGGAAGTGATGCGCACCGACTTCATCCGCTTCGCCCGGGCAAGGGGGCTGAAGCCCCGCGCGATCGAATACCGCCACGCGCTGCGCAACACGCTCGTTCCCGTCGTGACCATGATCGGCCTGCAATTCGGCAACGTCTTCGCCTTCTCCATCATCGTCGAGACGGTGTTCCAGTGGCCGGGGCTCGGGCTCCTGGTGATCCAGGCGATCCAGTTCGCCGACGTGCCGCTGCTCGCCGCCTATCTTGTGCTGATCGCCCTGTGCTTCGCGGTGATCAACCTCGCGGTGGACCTCGCCTATGTCGCCATCGATCCGCGCGTGCGCGCCGCGGGTGGCGTCAGGAGGGCGACATGAGCCTCGTCGATGTGCGCCGTTCGCTCGGCGGCTGGTGGGACAGCGATCTCGCCTATCGCTTCCGCCGCTCGCCGGTGGCGATCCTCGCGGCGCTGGTCGGCCTCGCCTTGCTGCTGGCGGCGCTCGGCGCGCCGGTGCTGGCGCCCTATGACGCCTTCGATCCGGCAGCGGCCAATGCAGCCGATGCCCGCCTGCCGCCGGCGAGCGGGGGCATGTTCGGCGACTACTACACGCTCGGCACCGACCCGCAGGGCCGCGACATGCTCTCGGCCATGCTCTACGGCCTGCGCACCTCGCTGATGGTCGGCCTCGCCAGCGTGGCGGCGGCGGCCGTCGCCGGCGTGCTGCTGGGCCTCGTCGCCGGCTATTTCGGCGGCGTGCTCGACGCCGTGATCATGCGCGCGGCGGACGTGCAGTTGAGCTTTCCCGCCATCCTCATCGCGCTACTGATCGATGGCGTGACCCGCACCGCCATGCCCCGCGAGCTGCACGAGCAATTGGCGGTGCCGATCCTCATCGCCGCCATCGCCGCCTCCTTCTGGGTGCAGTATGCCCGCACGGTGCGGGGCCTCGTGCTGGTGGAACGCAGCCGCGAATATGTGCTGGCGGCCAAGGTCACGGGGGTGAGCACGCCGCGCATCCTCGCCTCGCACATCCTGCCGAACGTGCTCGGCCCGGTGCTGGTGATCGCCACCATCAATCTGGCGCTGGCCATTCTTACCGAGTCGACGCTCTCCTTCCTCGGCGTCGGCCTGCCGCCGACCCAGCCCTCGCTCGGCTCGCTGGTGCGCATCGGCAACGAGTTCGTGTTCTCCGGCGACTGGTGG